>NZ_VZQQ01000018.1 GCF_014397785.1 Paraburkholderia podalyriae | reverse complement strand
GCGCCTCGCGCGCGGCCGTCGACGCGGGCTTCGTGCCGAACGACTATCAGGTCGGCCAGACGGGCAAGATCGTCGCGCCGCAACTGTACGTCGCGGTCGGCATCTCGGGTGCGATCCAGCACCTCGCGGGCATGAAGGACTCGAAGGTCATCGTCGCGATCAACAAGGACGAAGAAGCGCCGATTTTCAGCGTCGCCGATTACGGTCTCGTTGGCGATCTGTTCGCCGTCGTGCCGGAACTCGAGCACGCTCTGGGCTAACCGCATCCAGCGGTGAGATCCGGTCCCCATGCGTAGTACGCATCCAGCACAGGGCAAACACGTGCCCAGCAAGTGGAACAATCATGAATGAGCTTAACGGATACGATTTCGAAGACCTGCGACCGGGCATGAGCGCCCATTTCGCCAAGACCATCACGGAGGCGGACATTCTGCTGTTCGCGGGCGCGTCGGGCGACATCAACGCGGTTCACATCAACGAGCAGTTTGCGCAAACGACACCCTTCAAGGGGCGCATCGCTCACGGGATGCTGACCGCGAGCATCATCTCCGCGGCAATCGCGGGGCGGCTGCCTGGCCCGGGCACGATCTACCTCGGTCAGAACCTGCGTTTCAAGGCGCCGGTTCGACCCGGCGACACCGTTCAGGCCGAAGTGACCGTCAAGGAACTGATTCACGACAAGCGCCGCGTGGTGCTGTCCACCGTTTGCACGGTCGGCGGCAAGGTGGTGATCGAAGGCGACGCCGTGGTGATGCCGACGTCGTGCGCCGACCGTGTCGAGGCGAGCGCGGCTTGCGCCGCCGCCAACGGATGACAGCGAGTTCGCCATGAGAATGCCATTTAGCATGCCACACGAGTTCTCCACGGGCTGGGTCAACGCCGGCTTCGATTTCTGGCGCATTTCGCCCGTCATGGATGGACACGCGACGACGGTGCTCGACGCCAAGCGCGCTGACATCGACACCAACGGGCTTGTCGCGCGAGGCACCATGACGCACGCGAGCACCCAATACCTGCAACAGCAGGCGGAACTGTGGGGCGACGCCGTCGCCGGACTGATCGGCGCGCGGCCGGCAGTGAAGTCGGTCGCCGAGCCCGAGCACGGAGACCGGCGGTTTCACGCCGACGACTGGTCCAGCAACGGCTGGTACAGCCTTCTGAAACAGAGCTATCTGATCAATGCCCGGGCGCTCGCGGAACTCGTCGAGGCGAGCACGCTCGATGAAAAGGACAAGCACAAGCTGCGCTTTTTCACGCGTCAATTCATCGACTTCGCGAGCCCCGCGAATTTCGCCGTGACGAATCCCGAGGTCATCCGGGCGGCGGTGGAATCGGGCGGATCGAGTCTGCTCGCGGGCTTGACGCAACTGCTCGACGACCTGGGCAACGGCTCGATTTCGATCACCGATCAAAGGGCGTTCGAAGTGGGCCGCAGCGTCGCCACATCGAGCGGCGCGGTGGTCTTTGAAAACGATCTGTTGCAGCTGATCCAGTACGCACCGCTGACGCCGAAGGTCGCCGCAAGACCGCTCGTGATCGTTCCTCCGTGTATCAACAAGTTCTACATTCTGGATCTTCAGCCGGAAAATTCCTTCGTGCGCTTCGCTTGCGAGCAGGGGCTGACCGTGTTCGTCGTGTCCTGGCGCAATCCGCAGCAGGACATGGCGCAGACCACATGGGACGCCTACCTCGAGGATGGCGTGATGCAGGCGATCAGCGTCGCGCGAGCCATCAGTGGGGCCGACAAGGTCAACGCATTGGGCTGGTGCGTGGGCGGCACGATGCTGTCGTCGGCGCTGGCGATCATGCGTGCGAACGGCGAGGACCCCGTGGCGAGCCTGACGCTGTTGACGGCGCTGCTCGACTTCAACGACCCGGGTGATCTCGGCGTCTTCATCGACGAGCAGGGTGTGTCGCTGCGCGAGCGGACGATCGGTGGTGGCGGGCTTTATCCCGGGCGCGAACTCGGCTTCGTATTCCAGTCGCTGCGTGCCAACGATCTGATCTGGCCGTATGTCGTGAACAACTACCTGAAAGGCAAAACCCCGGCTGCGTTCGATCTGCTTTACTGGAACGCGGACACGACCAATTTGCCCGGCCCGATGTACAGCTACTATCTGCGCAATATGTACCTCGAAAACAGTCTGTGCGTGCCGAACAAACTGACCTGTTGCGATACGCCCGTCGATCTCGGCAACATCGATATGCCGAGCTATCTGATGGCGGCCGACGAAGATCACATCGTGCCGTGGCGATCCGCGTATCGATCGACGCAGTTACTGGGCGGTCAAACCGAGTTCGTGCTGGGGGCAAGCGGCCATATCGCGGGCGTGATCAATCCGGCGTCGAAGAACAAACGCAGCTACTGGACCAACGATACCTGCGACGAGAATGCCGACGACTGGCGCGCAACGGCGGTTCAGCGGCGCGGTAGCTGGTGGAATCACTGGATAGACTGGGTCAAACAGCATTCCGGCGAACAGATCGAGGCGCGTGCGAAGCTCGGCAATCGAAAGTACAAGACCATCGAGAGCGCGCCGGGCCGGTATGTGAAGCTTCGTGCCGCATGACCGGATGGCCATGGCGCGTACCGCGTGAACGGAGGGTGATGTTCAGTGCATCACCCTCCGTTTTTTTGTCTTCACTTGCGGCGCCGCGCCTCATCATTTCGAATGGCTCGCGCGCCAGTGGCGCGGCGTCATGTGGAAGCGAGACACGAACCAGTTCGTGAACGATCCCTGTTGCGCATAGCCGAGAAGCGCGGAGACCCGTCCGATCGGATAGCTGGGATTGCTCATGTAGCGCACGGCAAGTTCTCCGCGGACTTCCTCCACCTGATCCGAGAAGCTGGTGCCGGCCGAATTCAACTGGCGTTGCATGGTGCGCACGCTCAGACGCAAATGACGGGCAACCAGCTCGGCGTTCGCCTGCTCGAGCGGCAGCAGCAGGTAGATCGCCTTGCGCACTTCGAGCGCGGCCGATTCCGCACCGGTCACGTTCAGCGGAGACGCAAGGCTCTCCGCATAGCGCACGAGTTCAGGGTCGGCTAGTGGATTCGGGTAGTCGAGATCGGCGCTCGCGCAAACGAACCCGTTGAAGTCGCTGCCGAACTCCAGCGGACAGCCGAAGAAGCGCCGATGAAACGTCAGGTCCGCGGGCGCCGGGTGCGTGAAATGGACCTCGCGCGGTTTCCAGAACTTGCCGAGCAGCGCGCTGGAGTGCCGCGCGAGGACACCGAGCGCCAGCTCGATCGCCTGCGTTGTCGGGGTACCCGGTTCGACGACGAGTTCCTCCCGAATGGTGACCGTTTTGTCCGCGTCCTCGACATGGACCGCCAGCGCTTCGTTCAGCAGATGACGGTATTGGGCCGCAGCCAGCAGCACTTCGCGCAGCGTGCGTTTGTGCGCGAGCAGGACATTGACCACGCCGCTGCCGAAGGTCTGCCGCGTTTCCGCCATTTGCAGCGCGAAAGTTGGGCAGGAGGCCTTTTCGGCCGTCATTTCCAGCAGCCGGCAGCAGGCGGCGATCGGTACACGATCGTCCGGATTCGCGAGCGCGCCGGCATCGATGCCGGCCTGTTTCGCGAGCTCGACCGGATTCAGTCCGAGCCGTCGCGTCACTTCGAAATAGCCGCTCATGGCTACCGACGTCACCCTTGTTTCCATCGTGGTTTCTCCGGACGCATTCACATGCGGGGTCATTTTCTTGTCATTAAACGCTTGCTTCGCGCACAGATTGGTGTTAACGCGAAGTGGCACGAATGGCTAAAAGGATGGCGCCCAATCATAAAAGTGTAGCGTGCGATTGCCGTATCGTGGGTACATGGCGTTCGAAATGTTCCAGCGAATTTCAAGCGACTTCGCGACATCGGAACAGCGTCACCCCAAACTGGACGGAGGCAAACAAATGCAGTTTCTCGACGATTCGCTGCACCCTGAGAATCAGGACAAGGTAGTCATCACAACGGCGCCGTACGGCCCGGAATGGATGCCCGAGGACTTCCCGGAAGACATCCCCGTCACCATGGACGAGCAGATCCAGAAGGCCGTCGATTGCTACAACGCCGGCGCCACGGTACTGCACCTGCATGTGCGTGAACTGGACGGCAAGGGCTCGAAGCGCCTGTCGAAGTTCAATGAACTGATCGCGGGTGTGCGTGCCGCGGTGCCCGACATGATCATTCAGGTCGGTGGCTCGATTTCGTTTGCACCGGAAGATGAAGGACAGAGCGCGAAGTGGCTGTCCGACGACACGCGCCACATGCTGGCCGATCTCGAACCGAAGCCCGATCAGGTGACGGTCGCGATCAACACCACGCAGATGAACATCATGGAGCTGCTCTATCCGGAGTATCTGGAAGGCACCTCGCTGTCCAACCCCGCGTTCATGACCGCCTATAGTGAAATGACCGTTCCGGCTGGCCCCGCATGGGTCGAGGAGCACCTGCGCCGCCTTCAGGCTTCGGGGATCCAGCCGCACTTCCAGCTCACCGGCATCCACGCGCTCGAAACGCTCGAGCGCCTCGTGCGCAAGGGCGTGTACAAGGGACCGCTGAACCTGACGTGGATCGGTATCGGTGGCGGCTTCGACGGCCCGAATCCGTTCAACTTCTTCAACTTCGTGCATCGCGCGCCGGATGGCTGCACGCTCACCGCCGAGTCGCTGCTGAAGAACGTGCTGCCGTTCAACATGATGGCGATGTCGATGGGCCTGCATCCGCGCTGCGGCATCGAGGACACGATCATCGACCAGCACGGCAAGCGCTTCACGTCGGTGCAGCAGATCGAGCAGTGCGTGCGCGTCGCGCGTGAACTGGGGCGCGAGATTGCCACTGGTAAAGAAGCGCGCGAGATCTATCGTATTGGTGTGCAGTACGAGACGATCGACGAGACGCTCGTCGCCAACGGTATGGCGCCGAACCGCCAGGCCGGCGTCAGGAACATGCCGCTGCGCGCGGCGTGATCGCCGGGAGCCCGGACCGACGCGTAAGCCGAGGCCGGGCTTCACGGATAGCGCTCCCCGGCGCATAGCGGGGAGCCGGTAGCGGAATCCATAACAGGTCGTTGGCCCTCGCGGGCAAGGCGGCCGCCAGGGCGTCAGACAGGAAGGAGACAGAACCATGCTGATTCAGCATGCTGGGCCCACGACGGGCGAAGTTTCGGCAGCACAGACGGGCGTGCGCGCTTATGCGTGGGTGGTGTTTGCGTTGACGGTCGGGTTGCTGCTTTCCGACTACATGTCGCGGCAGGTATTGAATGCCGTGTTTCCGCCGCTCAAGGCCGCATGGCATTTGTCCGACGCGCAGCTGGGTTCGCTCAGCAGCGTGGTCGCGCTGATGGTCGGTGTGCTCACGTTTCCGCTGTCGGTGCTCGCCGACCGCTGGGGCCGTGTGAAGAGCATCGTGCTGATGGCGGCGATGTGGAGTCTCGCGACGGCGGGCTGCGCGGTCGCGACGAGCTATGGCCAGTTGCTGCTTGCGCGTGCCTTCGTCGGTATCGGCGAAGCGGCCTACGGTAGTGTCGGCATCGCGGTTGTCCTGAGCATTTTTCCGGTGCGGCTGCGCTCCACGCTGACCGGCACCTTCATGGCGGGCGGCGCATTCGGCTCGGTGCTGGGCATGGCCCTCGGCGGCGCGGTGGCGGCTCACCTCGGCTGGCGTTCGGCATTCGGCGCAATGGCGGCGATGGGGATCGTGCTGGTCGTGATCTACCGCCTGGTCGTCACCGAAAAGCGTCTCGTGCAGCTGCAGCCGGCGAGCGTGACGAGGCAGGCGCAATCGCGCGGCGTGTGCATGAGCCTGCGCGCGCTGATGCGGGGACTGTTCTCGACGAAGTCCGTGGTGTGCGCTTATGTGGGCAGCGGCCTTCATCTGCTGGTTCCCGCCGCTGTGTGGGCGTGGTTGCCGAGCTTCCTGAATCGCTACTACGGCATGGCCACCGGCAAGGCCGCGATGTGCGCAGCGGTGTTCGTGCTGATAACCGGGGTGGGTATGGTGGTGTGCGGAAACCTCGCTGACCGGCTCAGCAAGAACGCCCGGGAACGCAAATGGGTCGCCGCGATCGCTTTCTGCCTCGCCTGTTTCGTCCTGCTCGCGATTGGCTTCCAGATGCCCGCGGGGCCGTGGCAACTCGTCGTGATCGGTGCCGGCATGTTCTTCTGCGCCGGCGCGAGCGGCCCGTCGGGCGCGATGGTGGCGAACCTCACGCCGCCGACGATTCATGCCTCGGCGTTTGCGACCCTGACGCTCGCGAACAACCTGCTGGGCCTCGCGCCGGCGGCTGTCCTCACCGGCATTGTCGCCGATCGGATCGGGCTGCTGGGTGCGTTGCAACTGGTGCCGTTCGCACCGCTCGTCGCGGCTGCCGCATTCATGATCGGCAAACGGAACTACTCGGGCGACCTGGATCGTCTGAACACCCTGCGTGAGCAGGCCGCACGCTGACATCGCAGCGCGCCGCACGGACGACGTGGTGAACAGAACCCGTCACTGCGCCGCGGGCGCAACGAACTCTGCAGATTGCAGATCTTGTAAAGAATTGGAGATTCAACATGGCAAAGGCAGTTCGCTTTCATGAAACCGGTGGTCCCGACGTCCTGCGCTACGAGGACGTCGAAGTGGGCAACCCCGGCCCCGGACAGGTTCGCCTGCGCCATCAGGCAGTGGGCCTCAATTTCGCCGACACCTACTTCCGCAGCGGCCTGTACCCGGTCCCGCTGCCCGCAGGGATGGGCGTGGAGGCCGCGGGCGTGGTCGAAGCCGTTGGCCCGGACGTGACGAACGTGGCAGTGGGCGATCGTGTGACCTACACGGGCTTTATCAACACGCTCGGCGCGTATAGCACCGAACGCCTGATTCCGGCTGCGCCGCTGATCCGGCTGCCCGATGCGATCGACTGCGAAACGGCGGCCGGCATGACCATGCGCGGCCTGACCGCCGCGTATCTGATGCGCCGCATTCACGACTTCAAGGTGGGCGACACGATCCTTCTGCATGCCGCCGCCGGCGGTGTCGGCCTGATCGTTTCGCAATGGGCGAAGCTGCTGGGTCTGACCGTGATCGGCACGGTTTCGACCGAGGCCAAGGGCGAGGTGGCCCGCGCGCACGGCTGCGATCACACCATCAACTACAGCCGCGAAGACGTCGCAAAGCGCGTACGCGAACTGACCGATGGTGTCGGCGTGAACGTGGTGTTCGACAGCGTCGGCAAGGATACCTTTGAGGCCTCGCTCGATTCGTTGAAGCGCCGCGGTCTGATGGTTTGCGTCGGTACGGCTTCCGGCCCGATTCCGCCGTTCAATCCGCAACTGCTGGCGATGAAGGGCTCGCTCTATCTGACCCGCCCGGCGCTCGCGGACTACATCGCCGACCCCGCCGAGAAGAACGAGCTTGCCGGCGAAATCTTCGAACACATAGCATCGGGACGCATCAGCATCGAAGTCAATCAGCGTTATGCGCTCGAAGATGCGGCGCAAGCGCATCGGGATCTGGAATCGCGTAAGACGACGGGTTCGTCGGTCTTCGTGATCTGAGGAGCTAGTCATGCGAGTCGAACAATTGACGTACTCGATCGGCGCCGAACTGACCGGGGTGAATCTCGCCCATGCGATCAACGACGATGGCCTGTTTGCCCAGATCCGCTCTGCGCTGCTGAAGCACCGGGTTCTGTTCCTGCGCGACCAGGACATCACGCGCGCCGAACACCTGGCGTTTGCGCGCCGCTTCGGCGAACTGGAAGACCATCCGGTCGCGGGCAGCGATCCGGAGCATCCGGGTCTCGTGCGCATCTACAAGACCCCGGATCAGCCCAACGACCGCTACGAAAACGCGTGGCATGCCGACGCCACGTGGCGCGAAGCGCCGCAGTTCGGCGCCGTGCTGCGCTGCGTGGAGTGCCCGCCCGTCGGCGGCGACACGATGTGGGCGAACATGGTCCTCGCCTATGAGAATTTGCCGGCGCACGTGAAGACGCAGATCGCGGACCTGCGCGCGCGCCACAGCATCGAGGCGAGCTTCGGTGCCGCGATGCCGATCGAAAAGCGGCTCGCGTTGAAGGCGCAGTTTCCGGACGCCGAGCACCCGGTCGTGCGCACGCACCCGGAGACGGACGAGAAGGTGCTGTTCGTGAACGCCTTCACCAGCCATTTCACGAACTATCACACGCCCGAACGCGTGCGTTTCGGACAGGACGCGAATCCGGGCGCGGGCGATCTGCTGCGCTATCTGATCAGCCAGGCGTACATCCCGGAGTACCAGGTGCGCTGGCGCTGGCAGAAGAACAGCATCGCGATCTGGGACAACCGCAGCACGCAGCACTATGCGGTGATGGACTACCCGCCGTGCCATCGCAAGATGGAACGCGCCGGCATCATCGGCGACAAGCCGTACTGAACTAGCAGGTAGCTTCCCATGAATTACGAATTGAAACCGACCATTCTGATGGTCCCGGGCCTGCGCGACCACGTCGCGGAGCATTGGCAAACCCTGCTGCAGCAACGGCTGCCGAAAGCGCTGTCGGTGCCGCCGCTCGAGCACGACAAGCTCAGTTGCGCGGCACGCGTCGCGGCGCTCGATGCCGCGCTCGCGAGGATCGACGGCCCGGTGATTCTGGTCGCGCATAGCGCGGGCGTGATGATCACCGTGCATTGGGCGGCGCAGCACAAGCGCGAGATTCACGCTGCGCTGCTCGCGGCGCCCGCGGACCTCGAGACGCCGATGCCGGCGGGCTATCCGGAGCTGGATGCGCTCGAGCAGAACGGCTGGTTGCCGATTCCGCGCAAGCCGCTGCCGTTCCCGAGCATCGTCGGTGCGAGCCGCAACGATCCGCTCGCGCGGTACGAGCGTGTACAGGACATGGCTCAGGACTGGGGCAGCCGCTTCGTCGATCTCGGCGAAGTGGGGCACCTCAACCCCGCTGCGGGCTTTGGCGAATGGCCGATGGCGGAGACGTTGATTCGCCGCCTGGTACTGATGTGACGCGGCCCGCGCCGGATCAGAAGGAGTCTGGGATGTCGCGTCAGAGCGTGGTGGGTGTTGCCGGCGAGCTCGCGCCGGGCCAGCGCAAGCTGGCCTTCATCGAAGGCCGCAGCATCGTGCTGTTCAACATCGAAGGCACGCTTCACGCCATCGACAACGCATGTCCGCACAACGGGGCCTCGCTCGCGAGCGGAAAGCTGGAAGGCTGCATGTTGCGCTGCCCGGCGCACGGTTTGCGGTTCGACGTGCGCACAGGCTGTATGCCGGGAACAGGCGGATTGAGTGTGACGACCTTCCCGGTCGGAATAGTGGATTCAAAGGTGGTGGTGAGTCTCGACGAGCAGAACGCGACGCCCTCGCAGGCGCGAGCCGGCAGCGCGACAACGTAGGACGGCCAGGCCGCCTACGAGACGCCACAACCAATCAGGAGACGGAAAGATGCAAGGCTTGATGATGCAGCAGTCGCTGCTGGTCTCCGCGCTGCTCACGCATGCGGAGCGCCATCACGGCGAACAGGAAATCGTGTCGCGACGCGTGGAAGGAGACATCCATCGTTATTCGTATCGGCACCTCGCGCAGCGCGCGCGCCGTATGGCCAACGCGCTGTCGACGCTCGGCGTCGGCCAGGGCGAGCGCGTCGCGACGCTCGCGTGGAACGGCTATCGCCACATGGAGCTCTATTTCGCGGTGTCGGGCTCCGGGTCCGTGCTGCATACGCTTAACCCGCGACTGCACGTCGACCAGCTCGCGTACATCATCGAGCATGCGGAAGATCGTGTCGTGTTCTTCGACCTGACCTTTCTGCCGCTGATCGAGAGCGTCGCGCCCCGGGTGAAGAGCCCGAAAGTATTCGTGGCGATGACCGATCGCGCGCACATGCCGCAAGCGAACGACCTGACCGGCATGCTGATGTGCTACGAGGATCTGCTCGAGCTGCAAGACGACGTTTTCGAATGGCCGCTGCTCGATGAAAACAGCGCGTCGTCGCTGTGCTACACGTCGGGCACCACCGGCAATCCGAAGGGCGTGCTGTATAGCCATCGTTCGACCGTGCTGCACACCTACGCGGCGGCGCTGCCCGATTCGCTGAACTGTTCCGCGCGCGACGTGATCCTGCCGGTCGTGCCGATGTTCCATGTGAACGCGTGGGGACTGCCCTACATCGCCTGCATGGTCGGCGCGAAGCTGGTGTTTCCGGGGCCGGCGCTCGACGGCAAGTCGCTCTATGAACTGATCGAAACGGAACACGTGACGCTGTCGGCCGGCGTGCCGACCGTGTGGCAGGGACTGCTCACGCATGTCGATGCGATGGGCGGGACCTTCTCGTCGATGCGACGCACGGTGATCGGCGGCGCGCCGTGTCCGACCGCGATGACCGAGGCGTTCCAGAAGCGCCATCGGGTCGAGGTGCTGCACGCGTGGGGCATGACCGAATTGAGCCCGATCGGCACGGTCTGCAGCTTCAAGGCGCATCAGCAGTCGCTGCCGATGGACGATCAGTACAAGATTCAGGCGAAGCAGGGACGCGCGCTGTTCGGCATCGACATGCGGATCGTCGACTCCCACGGTAATGAATTGCCGTGGGACGGCGAGAGCGCTGGCGATCTGCAGGTGCGCGGTCACTGGGTCACGCTGCAGTACTTCGGCGCCGACGTCGAGTCGCCATTGTGCGACGGCTGGTTTCCGACCGGCGACATCGCGACGATCGACCGGCACGGCTTCATGCAGATCACCGATCGCAGCAAGGACGTGATCAAGTCGGGCGGCGAATGGATCAGTTCGGCTGCGATCGAAAACGTCGCTTATCTGCATCCGGAAGTCTCGACTGCAGTGTGTATCGCCGCACGGCATCCGAAGTGGGACGAACGGCCGCTGCTGCTGGTCGTGAAAAAGCCGGGCAGCGAGCTGACCAGCGACGAACTGCTGTCCTTCTTCAACGGCCGGGTCGCGCGCTGGTGGACTCCCGATGCAGTGGTGTTCGTCGACACGGTGCCTATCGGCGCAACAGGCAAGGTCCTGAAGAACCAGTTACGCGATCAGTTCGGCAACTACTACCTGCCCTGACGCGCGGCTCTCGCAGCAACGCAGTTCGAATCACGCAACAAGGCGACCGGGTGAACCCGGCGCTCACATAACCACCAACCATCTTGAAGCGACCGCAGCATCGGCTTTTGCGCCACCGCCGGTACGCGAAGGAGACACAATGAAGTTGAAGTCAAGTAGCGCTATCGTGTTGGCCATTTTCGCCACCGCGGCTCATGCGCAGTCGTCAGTGACGCTTTATGGCGTAGTCGATACCGGGCTGCTGTATCAGAGCACATCGGCGGCTACTTTTCTGCCGCACGCGCCGAACACGGGCAAAATTTATCAGCTGAAGGACGGCGGCATCTATTCGAGCTTCTGGGGTGTGAAGGGAAGCGAAGACATCGGCGGCGGCTACAAGGTCAACTTCAAGCTGCAGGGTGCGTTCAACACCGCGAACGGCAAGTTCGGGCTGTCCGACACGCCGGGCGTTACCGCGATCTTCAACCAGTACGCGACGGTCGGCGTATCCGGGCCGTTCGGTACCTTCGACGCTGGCCGGCAGATCGTGCCGATGATCTACGCGATGGCGGAAACCGACGTCCGCGGCGCGCAGTATTTCGGTAGTATTCTGACCGCGTGGCTGGGCGTCAATCAGGCGGCCGGCTGGCCCGGCACCAGCACGAACGCGCCGATCGGCGCGCTGTACGACAGCAACGCGCTCGTCTACAACTCGCCGAAATTCCATGGCGCGTCGCTCGCGCTCGAGTACGCGCCGGGCGGCGTCGCCGGTCAATTCCAGGGCGGCACGCGCGAGTCGGCCGTGCTCAAGTATTCGAACTACGGTCTGAATCTGTCCGCGTTGTATTACAACGGCCACGATACCAACCCGTACCCGATCACCTACCCGGCGGCGCCCGCTATCCCGGCGACCGGGCTTGCGAACAACCGTTTCTACTATTTCGGTGCGATGTACACGATCGCCGGATTTTCGGTGTCGGCCTCGTACGGCGCCGGCAAGAACCCGGCCCATAGCAACACCGCGGACTTCGAAATGATCTCGGGGGGCCTCGGCTACCAGATCAATCCGCGTTTCAAGATCACGTCCGGGTACTACTACCTGAAAGACAAGAACAACTCGGCGAACCATTCGAGCGAAGTCGCCGTGGGCGCGGAATACAACCTGTCCCAGCGCACAAGGGCGTACGCGCAAGTGGGTTACGTCGACAACAAGGGGACCATGAACCAGACCATCGTCTATGGCGCCCCGGTTGCGCCTGGCGTGTCCACCACGGCGGCCATGATCGGCATCCGTCATAGCTTCTGATTACGTCATCTATAACAACTGGAGTATTCGATGAAAAGCATTCAGGCACGCGCGTTGGCGATTGCCACATTGATTCTGGCCGCGTCCGGCAACGCATGGTCGCAGCCGGCGGCCAGTGCACCTTCGAGCATGCCGGGCGCATCCGCGGCTGAAGCTAACGCCGCATCGCCCGTCAGCGAAAGGAAAGCCAATCGCGCGCTGCGTCGGCAGGTGTATGCCGCCATCGGCAAGCACAAGGAGATCAGCGCCGGCAATATCGGCGTCACCGTAAAAGGCGGTACGGTGACGCTCAATGGCACGGTCACCGACGCTTCGCAGGTCAATCAGGTCGCGGAGATCGCGAAAGGCGTTGCTGGGGTGACTTCGGTGACCAACAAGCTGACCGTGCAAAAACCGTTGGGTGGAATGTAAAAGACCTCACGCATCGGGGGGATTAAGCGCGAGGAGCCCACTATAACAAGCCACTATCTGTCGAACAGCGCCGTGTAACGGCGCTGCATCTCTTCAGGCGTGAGCGCTTCGATCTGCGCGCCGAGCAGCCATTCGTGGCCGTACGGATCGCGCACGGTCGCCGAGCGTTCGCCATAAAAATGATCGGTTAGCGGGCGGACCACGGTTGCGCCCGCTTTGACCGCTTGTGCGACGAGCTGGTCGACGTCGTCGCAGTGGATATGCAGCAGCACACCCGGCCGGTTGTCGCCGGTCGGTCCGAGCATGCCGTGCTCGGGATATTCATCGGATAGCATCACGGTCGCGGGACCGATCTTCACTTCGGCATGACCGATGCGCCCGCCTGGCTCGGTCAGGCGAAACTGCTCCATGCCGCCAAATGCCTGTGCGTAGAACTCAATAGCCTGCGCGGCATTGCGCACTCGCAGATACGGGTAGACCTCGTGAATCGCGTTCATCGTCACCTCCCGGTTGCGGGCGAATGATCGGCGGAAAACGCGGTGCTTCGCCCGCGGACGTGCGCCAGCGACCCGAAGGGGGACTAGAATAATCAGATCGCTACGGCATCCTATTGGTTCGAGCTTACCCCAATGAACGCTTCCGAACATATCGACGAACTGATCGCAGGCCTCATCGACTGGCGCGGCGCCACCTTCGCTCGCATCCGTCAATGCGTGCTCGCGGCGGACCCGGACATCGTCGAGGAGTTCAAGTGGATGGGCAGCCCCGTCTGGTCACGCGACGGCATGATCGCGGTCGCCAACGCGCACAAGGGCAAGGTCAAGCTGACCTTCGCGCACGGGGCGGCCCTGGCCGACCCGGACGGCCTGTTCAACGCTGGCCTCGAAGGCAACGCACGGCGCGCGATCGACTTCCTCGAGGGCGACGAGGTCGACGAGCGCGCACTGGAAGCGCTGGTGCGCGCCGCGATCGACTACAACCGGAGCCATCTGAAGAAGAACGCTCGCTCCGCGCAACCGAAAGCCTCCAGTAAGAAGGCGGCCGGCCAGGCGAATACCGGCGAGGCCTGAAGTCGGCACAGTCCGTTCGCCCAATGGCCGCGCGCGCCGGCGGATCGATACCAGAATTGATATCGATATCACCCAAAATATAATTGGAAAGATATCAACCTGCTCCGTACACTTCACCATCCCTGGACACTGAGCGGCAACCGTGCGCAGTAGCGCCGGGGTGCGCCGCTTCAGTCAAATTGGCCGGTGAGGGTCCCGGCACATGCATCAAGGACCTAGCATGTCGGAAAAAAAGCGGAAATTGCGCTCGGCCGAGTGGTTCGGCACGGCTGACAAGAACGGCTTCATGTATCGAAGCTGGATGAAGAATCAGGGCATTCCCGATCACGAGTTCGACGGGCGTCCCGTGATCGGTATCTGCAACACGTGGTCCGAGCTGACGCCGTGCAACGCGCACTTTCGCAAGCTCGCTGAGCACGTGAAGCGCGGCGTCTACGAAGCGGGCGGCTTCCCGGTCGAGTTCCCGGTGTTTTCTAACGGCGAATCGAATCTGCGCCCGACCGCGATGCTCACGCGCAATCTCGCGGCGATGGACGTCGAGGAAGCGATCCGCGGCAATCCGATCGACGCGGTCGTGCTGCTGACCGGTTGTGACAAGACGACCCCCGCGCTGCTGATGGGCGCGGCGAGCTGCGACGTGCCGGCGATCGTCGTGACTGGCGGCCCGATGCTGAACGGCAAGCTCGACGGCAAGAACATCGGCTCGGGCACCGCGGTGTGGCAACTGCACGAATCGCTGAAGGCCGGCGAGATCGATCTGCATCAGTTTCTGTCGGCCGAGGCGGGCATGTCGCGCTCGGCGGGCACCTGCAACACGATGGGCACCGCGTCGACGATGGCCTGCATGGCCGAGGCGCTCGGCACGTCGCTGCCGCATAACGCGGCGATTCCCGCGGTCGACTCGCGCCGCTACGTGCTCGCGCATATGTCGGGCATCCGGATCGTCGAAATGGCGCTCGAAGACCTGAAGCTATCGAAGATCCTCACGCGCGAGGCGTTCATCAACGCGATTCGCGTCAATGCGGCGATCGGCGGCTCGACCAATGCGGTGATTCATCTGAAGGCGATCGCGGGACGCATCGGTATCGATCTCGAACTCGACGACTGGGTACGCATCGGCCGCGACACGCCGACGATCGTCGACCTGATGCCGTCGGGCCGTTTCCTGATGGAGGAGTTTTATTACGCGGGCGGCCTGCCGGCCGTGCTGCGCCGGCTCGGCGAAGCGAACCTGCTGCCTCATCCCAGCGCGCTGACG
Source organism: Paraburkholderia podalyriae (assembly GCF_014397785.1). Classification (GTDB taxonomy): domain Bacteria; phylum Pseudomonadota; class Gammaproteobacteria; order Burkholderiales; family Burkholderiaceae; genus Paraburkholderia; species Paraburkholderia podalyriae. Next base: position 126,281 of record NZ_VZQQ01000018.1, on the reverse strand, counting down.
GTCAACGGCAAGTCGCTGTGGGACAACGTGAAGGATGCGCCCAACACCAATGACGAGGTGATCCGTCCGCTCGACAAGCCGCTCGTAGCCGATGGCGGCATCCGCGTGCTGCGCGGTAACCTCGCGCCGCGCGGCGCGGTGCTGAAACCGTCGGCGGCGACGCCCGAATTGCTCAAGCATCGCGGACGCGCGGTCGTGTTCGAGAACCTGGAGCACTACAAGGCGCGCATCGTCGACGAGACGCTCGACGTCGACGCGAATTCGGTGCTGGTGATGAAGAACTGCGGGCCGAAGGGTTATCCGGGCATGGCCGAAGTCGGCAACATGGGCCTGCCGCCAAAGCTGCTGAAGCAGGGCGTGAAGGACATGGTGCGCATTTCCGATGCGCGCATGAGCGGTACCGCGTACGGCACCGTGGTGCTGCACGTGACGCCGGAAGCGGCGGCCGGTGGCCCGCTCGCCGCGGTGCAGGACGGCGACTGGATCGAGCTCGATTGCGACGCGGGCACGCTGCACCTCGACATCAGCGATGCGGAACTCGCGCGCCGTCTCGCGCAGCATGTGCCGCCCCAGCCGCCGGAAGGTGGCGGCTACCGGCGCCTGTATATCGACCATGTGCTGCAGGCCGACGAGGGTTGCGATCTCGACTTCCTCGTTGGGTGTCGAGGTTCCACCGTGCCGCGGCATTCGCACTGACGGCTAGCGGCCGAGGCTGTCGACCGCGTCTAGCACGAGCCCGAAAAACTCGTTCGCCGCGGCCGGATTCAGCCAGCGCACGACCACCGTCATGCGCCGCTCCGGTTCGACCCACGTGAACGAACTGCCTGCGCCGACGCCGAAATAGCTCGACGCCGGCACGTTCGGAAACACCTTGCGCCCGGTGTTGAGCCACACTAGGTACCCATAGAACGGCGCGATCGCGCACGGCGTGCGCATGCGCGCGATCCATTCGGACGACAGCACGCGCTGGCCGTTCGCGACCCCGTCGTCGAGCAGCATCTGCGCGATCTTCAACTGGTCGTTCGCGCCGACCGACATACCGCCGCCCCAGTGCGTGCCGCCCGGCACCGACTGCATGCGTCGCCCGTCGATCTCGACCCACGCGTTGTCGTAGCCGACCCATTGCCAGTTTTCGCTCGCGCCCGAAGGTCGCATGATCGCTTCGCGAAACACCTCGGACAGCGGCTGACGGAACAGATGCAGCAGCGCGAGCGAGAACTGGTTGATGCGGACGTCGTTGTATTCCCAGTAGGTGCCCGGCCGTTGCAGAGGACGTAGGTCGCCCTTCTTACCATCGGGCGGCGCGGCGAAATTGACCGCGCGGTAGTGGTCCGCCTGATCCGACAAACCGAAGTACGTGCCGCGCCATTCGCTCGTTTGCTGCAGCAGATGCGCCCAGCTGATAGGCGCGTTGTGTTCGTCGTCGAAGCCGATGTTGGGCACGCGCGCGCACACCGGTTCGTCGACGTCGGGCAACAGGCCGCGATCGTGCGCGACGCCGGCGAGTAGCGCGAGGTACATCTTCGCGACGCTGAAAGTCAGATCAGCGCGATCCGGTTCGCCCCAGCTCGTCAGCACGCGGCCGTCGACGGCGATCGCGCCGGACACCGGCCCGCGATCATGCACCGGACCGAGCAGCTTGTTCCACGGCGGCGGGTCGTTCACGTGCACACCCCATGCGCCACCCACATGGCGGTCCCAAAGCGATTCATGATCCACCGCGAATTGCACGGCTTGCTGCAAACGGTCTTGCATGGATAAGGTCCTGTCGGTTCAACGAAGCCAGCGACACTGAGGCTTAGCGTACGTGCAGTCGCACGCGTGCCCACATCACCGTGAACAGGCTGAGCAAGGCTGCGAGCATCAGATAGAGGCCGGGTGCGAGATTATTGCCGGTCGCCGCGATCAGCGCGGCAACGGCGAGCGGCGTGAAGCCGCCGAACACGGTGGTGCCGATGTTGTAGCCGAGCGCCATGCCGGTCGTGCGGGTGCGAGTCGGGAACAGCTCGGACATCAAGGCCGGAATCGGCGCGAAGTAGGTCGCCTTCAGCAATGCGACCCACGTGACCGCGGCAAGCAACGAGCCGAGCGACGGGTGCGCGTTCATCAGCACGAAGGCCGGATAGACGGTCGCGAAGAACACCACGCCGGCGCCGAGCATGATGCGCACGCGCCCCACCTTGTCGGACAGATGACCGACGATCGGCGTGAGCACCATCATGATCAGACCGGCGACGAGCGTCGCGATGAAGCCCGACGACGGCGCCAGCCCAAGCTGCCGCGCCGCGTACGTCGGCATGTAGAGCAGCATGTAGTTGGCCGTGGTGGTCAACACGAGCGCGCCGATCGACACGAACACCCGTTCCTTTTGCGTTGCGAGCAATTCGCGCACCGGCGCGGCGGATTTTTCCGCGCGCTCGAACTCTGGCGTTTCGTCGATGCGGTGGCGAATGTAGAACCCGACCGGACCGATCAGCATGCCGAACAGAAACGGAATGCGCCAGCCCCAGCCCTCGAGTTGCGCGGACGTCAGCGTGCTCGTCAACACCGCGCCGAACAGCGATGCGAGCAGCGTGCTCGCGCCTTGGCTCGAGAACTGCCAGCTCGCCATGAAGCCTTTGCGCGCCGGCGCATGTTCGATCAGAAACGCGGTCGAACTGCCGAACTCGCCGCCCGCCGAAAATCCCTGCAACAGCCGCGACGCGAATACGCCGATCGGCGCGAGCACGCCGATCGCCGCGTATGACGGCATTATCGCGATCATGCCGGTGCCGAGGGTCATCATTGCAATGGATAAAGTCAGCGATGCCTTGCGGCCTTTGCGGTCGCTGAACGAGCCGAGCGCGAGCGCGCCGATCGGTCGCGCGAGATACGACAGCGCGAAGGTGCCGAGCGTGAGCAGCAGCGACACGGTGCGGTCGTGCACCGGAAAAAACGTACGCGACAGCACGGCCGCGAAGTAGCCGTACACGACGAGATCGTAGAACTCCAGCGCGTTGCCGATCGAGGTCGCGAGAATCAGCCGCGATACGCTCGAACGCGAGGCGTGCGGCGCGAGCGCGTCGGCGGTGGTGACGGAGTCCATGCTCATGACGAAGTCCTGTGGCGGCGTGTGGGGGCGCGCCGGCAGTGTCTCGAGGGCGGAGCGGGCGCGGGATTCGAAGCGTGACCCGATCTTGGCGTGGACGATATTGATCGACAATTACAATATTTGGCAGATAGCGTTGCCGAAAAGGCAAAGCACAACTGGGATGATCCAGATCGGGGAACACCGCGCTGCCCGACTGAATTCGCGCCGCAAACGAAAAAGCGCCCTGGGCAGGGCGCTTTCCATCGATGCAGCCACGCAGGGAGCACAGGTGTTCCCCACCGCGAACCGTCTGCTTAGAACTTGTGACGCAGACCGACACGGAACGCGAGCTGGTTGTCGGCGCCGACGCCCGACGTGCTGAAGTAGCTCGTGCTCGAACCGATCTGTGCCTGCAGATTCTGCGTACCGTTGTGGCCCGACGCGATCTGATAGATACCCAGCACATACACGTCCGTGCGCTTCGACAGCGCGTAGTCGCCGCTCAGGTTCACCTGGTTCCAGTGACCGACGTTCGCGCCGCTCAGGTGCATGTACGTGTAGCCTGCGCCTGCCGTGATCGCCGGCGTGAACGCATACTTCGCGCCTGCTTCGTAGGCGGCGAAGGTGGTCGACTGACCCGAGATCGGTGCGAGGCGCGTGTTCGTGTACAGCGCCCACAGCGTTGCCGGGCCGAACGCGTAACGGCCGCCAACGCCGACCGTGCGCAGATCCTGGATCTGGCCCGTGCCGATCGTCGGGAAGCTCACGTTAGCCAGCGACGTCGAGAAGGCCGGCGATGCCTGGCCCGGGTAACGGATGTCCGTGTATGCCGCGCCGATACCGAACGGGCCGTTAGCGTAGTTCGCGCCAAAGCTGTAAGCGCGCGACGAACCCGCGACCGGGGCAGCCGCCGTGCCCGTAGCCGGCGTGCCGGCAAAGCCGCCAGCCGTGTTCGAGAAGCCGTACATCGCGCCGAAGGTCAGGCCGGCGAAGTTCGCGCTGCTGTACTTGACCGAGTTGTTGATACGGCTCGACGTGAGCTGGTCGACGTCGTTGATGTGGTACGCGTAGTTACCCGCGACGGTCTGGCCGCCGGTCGCGTAGTTGGAGCCGAGGTAGTCGGTCGAGAACGAGTACTGGCGACCGAACGTCAGCGAGCCGACGTTGTTCTGCGCCAGACCAACGTACGCCTGGCGGCCGAACATCGCGCCGCCCTGGCCGGCGGTGCCGTTCGCGCTGCTGAAGCCGTTTTCCAGCACGAACAGCGCCTTCAGGCCGTTACCGAGGTCTTCCGTGCCACGCAGGCCCCAACGGCTGCCGTTCGCGACGCCGTCGTCGTACTTGGTCAGGCTGCTGTGGCCGGTGGCCGTTTTCGAGTTGTTCACGTAGCTGATACCCGCGTCGATCAAGCCGTACAGCGTGACGCTGCTTTGTGCGTGAGCGGCGGTGGCGAAGACGGCGAGCGTAGCGGCGGTCAGGATTTTTTTGTTCAAAATACTTCTCCGGTAGGAAATTTTAGCGATCGCGACGCGATGCTCTGCGGCAATGTCGCGCGATGGCCGGCAATTTAAGGGGGCGCTGAGTAACGTATGTGACAGTGAAAAAATCTTTTCACGGTGTCGTGTCGGCGCGACACTTTGCCGGCGTACCGGAGGCGGGGCGGGTCGGTCGACCCTGAAGGGGAGGCGGGCAACGCGTGGCAGCGGAACGCCCGCCGCGCGGCGGGCGATCGATTGCTTCAGGTGCGTGCGTTGAAAATACAGTTACATGGCCGGCTGCGACACATCGATAGTCGCAGCGGCTTTGGTGTCAGTTGCTCAGCAACGAGCCGCTGCGGAACGGCGTCGCGCCGGCGATGCGCGCGAACTCGAGGCCGGCCGTCGCGAAGCGCGCCAGATGCCGCGCGTACAGCACGCCCGCCACGCTGCTTTCGATCGTGACGACCCGGTCCGTCAACGGATCGACGATATCCGCGATTGCCTGGCCCACGTCCACCCGCGTGCCGACTGCGCAGCGATAGACGAGCACGCCGCTGATCGGCGCGACGAGCGGCTCGGCGCCCGCGAGCGGCGTCGCCGGGAATTCTAGCGGCGGCAGCGGCGCCGGCTCGCCGTCGATCACGCCGCGCGAGGTCAGATACTCGATGATCGCCTGCGCGTCTTTTTCCGCCAGCTCGTGCGACACGTCGCGCTGACCGCGCAGCTCGATCGTGACCGAGATCCCGCCGTTCGGGATCGGGAAGCGCTCGCCGAAACGGCTGCGCAGATCCGACCAGCAGAAGCTGTGGATTTCGTCGAACGGATTGCCGACCGAGTTCAGCGCGAGCAGCGACGCCTTCGCGTCGAGGTAGCGCGCGAGCGGCTCGACGTCGGGCCACAGCTCCGGATTGGTGTATAGGTGCATCGCGGCTTCCCAGTCGCAATGCAGATCGAGCACGACGTCGGCGTCGTACGAAAGCTTTTGCAGCGCGAGGCGTTGCGAGCCGAGTTCGGTGGTCGGCTGCTGCGCGTCGAGCGCTTCGCGCATCGCCGCGCGGATGGCGGCGCGGTTCGCGTCGATGTCGCCGGTCAGATGCGACTCGATGACCGGCAGCACGAGCTCGGCGAGGTCGTAGAAGTTGCGGTTGAAGTTCTGCGCGCTGCCGGTTTCGAAGCGGCCGAGCATCTGGCCGAGCAGATGCTGGTTCAGACCGATCGGGTTCGGCACCGGCACCACCACGACTTCCCCGCGCAGCTTGTCCGCGGCTTCGAGCGCGGCCAGCTTGCGGCGCAGCGACCACGACACCAGCATGCCGGGCAGCTCGTCCGCGTGCAGCGACGACTGGATATAGATCTTTTGCCCGCCGCCGGGACCGTAGTGGAAACTCGTCAGTTCGCGGGCGGTGCCAAGCGACGGGGCAATCAGCGGATGGGTCTGGGTTTGCATGGTTTTGGCTTCGCGGCCCGTTCGGAGCAGCCGCGCTAGGTGTTTGATTGCAAGGGGAAAGATACGCGCCGGCTGCGCGCGGGGTCCGCGTGCGCGGACTACGGCAACCTGTCTCACGGCGGCCGCGTGTCGCACGATCTTAGCCGATATGCCACAGCATGTGGCTTGATGTGGCTCGATGTGGAGCCACAAAAACAAAACGGGCTCCGCGTCGCGGAGCCCGTTTGGGCAAGCTGCCGGCGCGCCGTGCGGCGCGCGCGGGCGGTTTAGCTGCCGTACACGTCGAAGTCGAAGTACTTCTTCTCGATCTTCTTGTAGGTGCCGTCCTTGATCATGTCGGCGATCGCCTTGTCGACCTTCGCCTTCAGATCGGTGTCTTCCTTGCGCATGCCGATGCCGGCGCCGTTGCCGAGGATCTTCGGATCGTCGAGGTCCTTGCCGACGAAGTCGAAGCCCGCGCCGCGCGGCGTCTTCAGGAAGCCCTGCTCGGCCTGCACCGCGTCCTGCAGCGCTGCGTCCAGACGGCCCGAGATCAGGTCGGCGTAGACCTGGTCCTGGTTCTGATACGGCACGACTTTCGCGCCCTTCGGTTCCCAGTAGGTCTTCGCGTAGGTTTCCTGGATCGTGCCCTGTTCGACGCCTACCGTCTTGCCTTTCAGCGATTCAGCGGTCGGCATGATGCCCGAGCCCTTCTTCGCGACGAGACGCGTCGGCGTGTTGAACAGCTTCGACGAGAAGGCGATCTGCTCAGCGCGTTGCGGCGTCATCGACATCGACGACAGCACGCCGTCGAACTTCTTCGCCTTGAGCGCCGGGATCATGCCGTCGAAGTCGTTTTCCACCCACACGCACTTCGCACCGACGCGCTTGCAGATTTCGTTGCCGAGGTCGATGTCGAAGCCAACGAGCTTGCCGTCCGCGCCTTTCGACTCGAACGGGGGATAGCTGGCATCAACGCCGAAACGGATCGTCGACCAATCTTTAGCGTGTGCGCCAATCGAGACGGTGGCAAGCAGAGCAACTGTCAAAGCCGCTAGCAGTTTCTTCACTGTTTTTACTCCTCGGTGTAGTTCAATTACGCCCTCGACGGTTGTGCCGCCTTGGGACGCCCGGCGCGACTCGCGACCGGGCTTCTGGTCAGGCTGCAAGCCGGGGTGGCCTGCAACGCGCGCCAAGCTTATCAGTTCAAAAATATTGGGAAGCTAGTAGAACACCGGATGGCGCGGGAGGAAGCCCTCTAGAGCAACGCTTGCGCGCAAGCCGGTGTGCCGGGATCGTACACGCCTGGCGGGGTTTGCGTAACGGGGGTGTAATGCGCGAGCGGTAATACGGTGGGCGGCGAGCGCAATCGACTGGAATTTGCGACGGTTTTCTCGCGAGTTCGCCGAAAACCGGGTTGAAACGCGAGTTTGAAACGCGGACGGATCGTTAAAGCTCGCGCCTGAATTTGCCGTTAATTAACTAGCGCCCGACATTTTTGGCCGCCGTTTCGATCGATGCAAAAAACACAGGCTTTGGCGCTATCATCGATGCTCCGCGCGCTGGATGCCGACCGCGGCGCGGGCTGGCTCGCTCTGAAGTATGTCCTCGGACAGCCGTCAAGATTCCAATGCCGCGCGTTTGCGCTCGCCCAGAAGGCCTTTCTGCTTAACGGTGTTATTCATGCACACGATGTTCACGGCGGATCAAACAGGCTGTTGCAAACACGCTTTCAAGCGGCAAATCGCGAGCGCCGGCGCGCGGGCTCGCGCGGCATCTCGCGCGGCATTATTGCAGCGCCGGTTTTTTGGCGGTTTCTCGTCGAGCGTTGCGTCGGGATTTTCATCGATTGGCACATCCGGATTTTGGTGCGTCGTTTGGTCGGGGGTTTTAGCCCGCGTTTTGCCCTTTCTGATAGCCGCGTGCCTGTGCGCGGGTGTCGGCGCGGCGACGCCCGCCATGGCCGCCGACAAAGTGCTGCACGTGCTGGCGTGGCCCGGCTACGCGGACCCGGACGTCGTGAAGTCGTTCGAAACGCGCTACGGCGCGAAGGTCGAGGTCACGCTCGTCGATTCCGACGAGGCGCTGTGGGCGCAGATGCACAGCAAGGGCACGCCGCCGTTCGACGTGCTCGCCGCCAACACCGCCGAAATTCGCCGCTATACGCAGGCGAATCTGCTCGCGCCGCTCGATCTCGCGAGTCTGCCGAACACGAAGAAGCAGTTGCCGCGTTTCCAGGCGCTCGGCTCGATCGACGGCCTGACGTCGGCGGGCAAGGTGTATGCGATTCCGTTCACGTATTCGTCGATGGGGCTCATCTACGATCGCCAGCAGATTCCGGTTGCGCCGCATTCGATGCTCGAACTGTGGAACCCGCGGTATCGCGGCAAGGTGCTCGACTTCAATAGTGCGCAGCACAACTTCTCGTTCACCGCGCTCGCGCTCGGCTATCCGCATCCGTTTCAACTGGACCCCGCGCAGATGCGCACCATCGCGTACAAGCTCGTCGAGCTGCGCCGCAACCTGCTGACCTATTACACGCTGCCCGAGGAGGCGACCGCGTTCTTCATCCAGCACAAGGTCGCGCTGATGTTCGGCAACTACGGCACGCAGCAGGTGCAGTTGCTGCGGCGCGCGGGCGCGGACGTCGGCTATGCGATTCCGGACGAAGGCGCGCTCGCGTGGCTCGATTGCTGGTCGATGACGCGCGCGGCGACCGACAAGCCGCTCGCGCTCGCGTGGATCAACTATATGCTCGAGCCGAGCGTGAGCGCGTTGCTCACGCAGCGCCAGGGGCTCGCGAATACGCTCAGCGAGCCGGCCGAAGGCAGCGCCACCGCGCACATCGTGTGGATCAGTCCGGTCGAAGATATCGAGCGCCGCGAGCAACTGTGGACGCGGATCGTGTCGGGCGACCGTTCGGAGCGCTTCTGATGCTGCACCGCGGCCTGACCTTCAAGCTATCGGTGCTGCTCGCGTGCATCGGCGTGCTGGCGTCGGGCGCGACCGGCTATTACGCGTATCGCGCGAATCGCACGATGCTCGTCAACGAAGCCGAGCACAGCCTGCGGACTTCGACGGAGTTGCTCGGCCAGCGCATTGCGCTATCGATCGACGACGTCGCGGCGGACGCGCTCGTGCTCGCGACGATGCCGTCGTCGGTAATCGTCGCGCAGACCGACGATGGCATCGGCCCGAACCTTGCCCGCGAGCGGCTCGCGCAGGTGTATTCGAGCTTCATGCTGCACCACCCGGAGTATCTGCAGATGCGGCTGATCACGCGGCAGCATCACGGGCTGGAGCTGATCCGTTTCGATCGGGACAGCGACGGTCTCGTGCGGGTCAAGGGTGACGGTCTGCAGGAAAAAGCTCAGTTCCCCTACGTGTTCGAAACGCTCGCGTTTTCGCCGGGCCGCATCTACACGTCGCCGATTTCGGTCAATCACGAATCCGGCACGCATGCGGCGCAAGGCAAGCCGACGCTGCGCCTCGGCACGCCGATCGCGGACGCGCGCGGCACGGTGCTCGGCGTCGTCGTGATCGACATCGATCTGGCCGGCATGCTGCGGCGTTTGCAGAGCGATCTGCCGAGCGACTATCAGGTCTATCTGGCGAACGAGTGGGGCGACTTCCTGGTTCATCCCGACGCGTCGCAAACCTTCGGCTTCGACCGCGGCCGGCGCGTGCTGATGCAGGACAGCTTCCCGGCCACGAAGCAGCTGTTCGAGCAACGGCAGAGCGAGGTGCTCGTCAACGGTCTCGCGGGGTCCGGCGAGACGGCCGGGCGCGTGCTCGCGTTCGTGCGACGGCCGTTCGGCGGTTCGGAGGGCAACCGCTTCATCGTGCTCGGTCTTGCGAAGCCGCTCGAGGACGTGTTGAGCGGCGCCAATCAGCTCGGCTCGCGGATCGTTCGCATGGTGCTGGTGTTCAGCGCATTGTCGGTATTGCTGGCGATTCTGTTCGCGAGGGCGCTCACCAAGCCGCTGCATCTGCTCGCGCATGCGGCGACCCACCTGTTCGCCGAGCACGCGATGCACACCTTGCCGCTCAAACGCACCGACGAAATCGGCGTGCTCGCGCGCTGCTTCGAGCGTTTGCGCCGCGAAATTCGTGCGCAGATGGATGCGCTTCACAGCAAGCAGAGCGAGCTCGTGCATCTGGCCTCGCACGACGTGCTGACCGGCTTGCCGAACCGCATGCTGTTCATGCAGAAGCTCGAAAGCGCGATCGACGAGGCCAGGTTCCGCCGCGAAGGCCTCGCCGTGCTGTTCGTCGACCTCGACGGCTTCAAGCAGATCAACGATCAGTTCGGCCACTCCGTTGGCGACAAGGTGCTGGTCGCAATCGCGCGCCGTCTGAAGGACGTGCTGTATCTCACGGACGTGGTCGCCCGGCTCGGCGGCGACGAGTTCATCGTGCTGATCGAAGGGCCGCGCGCGGCGGAGGTCACGCCCCCGATCGCCGCGTGCATCATGGATGCGCTGAACGAAACGCTGAGCGTCGACGGCAATAGCATGACGGTCGGCGCGAGCATCGGCATCAGCGAGTTCCCGCACGACAGCGGCAATGCCGAGGAACTGCTGCTGAATGCCGATGCCGCGATGTATGCGGCGAAATCGGGCGGACGTTGCGCGTATCTGCGCTATCGGGATCTGCTCGCGGCGCGGCTCGACGAACAGGCGCGGGAGCTTGCCCGGGCGCACGCCGCGCGCGATGGGACCGAGGGGCGCGAGGCGGAGCCCACCGCGTGATGCGGTTTTATTCGCGCCGATCAGCGTTTTCTATTGCCACGCCGCGATTGCGCCGCGTGCGCCTTGTTGCTGCAACAGACGCAACGCGTCATCTAGCGTCGTTCTGAATGCCGCGTGAGCCGCGAGCTTCGCATCGAACACTTCGCGCACGCCGAGTAGCGCGTTCATCAGCGCCACGGTGTCGCGTTGCGCGGACGCCGCAAGCGCTTTCAGTTTATCCGCGAGCGGGTCGTTGATTTCGTAGCGCGTGCCGTCGTCCGCGTGGCCGCGCAGGAATGTCATCCACGCGGCGACGGCGAGCGCGAGCCGGCGATAAGGTCGACCCGCGTCGATGCGGGCCGCGATGGTCGCGAGCAATCGCGGCGGCAGCTTCTGGCTGCCGTCCATCGCGATCTGCGCGCAACGGTGCTTGAGCGCCGGGTTCGCGTAACGCGCGAGCAATGCGTCACGGTAGCCGGCAATGTCGAACGATGCAGGCAGGCTCAGCGTCGGCGCGATTTCGTCGGTCATCATCGCGTGGATCAGATTGCGCAGCGCGGGCTCGGCGATCGCTGCGTCGATCGTGTCGAAGCCGCCGAGCATCGACAGGTAGGCGAGCGTCGAATGCGTGCCGTTCAGCATACGCAGCTTCGCGAGTTCGAACGGCATCACATCGCCGACGAGCTGTGCGCCGACCGCATCCCACGCGGGACGGCCCTGCGGAAATCGATCTTCGATTACCCATTGTCTGAACGGCTCGCAAGGCACCGGCACGGCGTCGCGGTAGCCGAGCTGTTCGGCTGCGCTCACGCATTCGGCGTCGGTGGTGGCGGGGACGATCCGATCGACCATCGTTGATGGAAACGCGACTTCCGCGGCAATCCAGTCGGCGAGCGCGGCGTCGAGTCGACGTGCGAACGAGCACACCACCTGGCGCAGCGCGGCGCCGTTGTGCGCGAGGTTGTCGCACGACAGCACCGTGAAGGGCTGCCCGTTCGCGGCGTCGCGCCGCGCGCGCAAGGCCGCGACGAGGATACCGGGCACCGTGCGCGGCGCGAGCGGAGCAGCGAGATCGTGCGCGATGGCGGGATCGTCGAGATCGACTTCGCCGGTCTTCGCGTCGCGGCAATAGCCTTTTTCCGTGACGGTCAGCGAAACGATCCGAACCAGCGGGTCAGCGAGACGCGCGAATATCGCGGCCGCGTCGGCGGGCATCGCCAGCACTTCGCGCAGCGCGCGGATGACCGTCACCTTCGCACCGTCGGGCCCGCGTTCGACGAGACTGTACAGCCCCTGCTGTTCCATCAACGCGTTGCGTTTGCCGACGTTGCCTTGCAGCGTCACGCCGCAAATGCCCCAGTCGCCGCCGGCGGCCAGCATCGCCTCTTCGGTGTAAAGCGCCTGATGGGCGCGATGAAAATTGCCGATCCCCAGATGCACGATGCCGATGCGCGGCTCCCTCCATTGCGGCGACAGCAGATGTGCCTGCAGTGTGGGCAGCGCATCACGGGACAGGCGGTTTGGCGGCAAGGCGACGGTCGCGGCGGTCATGGGAAGTGGTCCTGGTGGGGCGGGGAAACCCTGATTTGACGAGTAACTATACTTGTATGGTAGCATCGTTCAAACAGCTTGAGACAGGCTGATGCAGTGATTTTTATGCCGCCACGTCCGGTTCGCCCGTCATCGCGGTTCCCCGTTTTCTGCCAGGAGCACTCATGAAAATCGTTCGCGCCGACGTCATCGTCACGTGCCCCGGCCGCAATTTCGTCACGCTGAAAATCGTCACCGACGAAGGCGTCCACGGCATCGGCGATGCCACGCTGAACGGCCGCGAACTGGCGGTCGCTTCGTATCTGACGGACCACGTCTGCCCGCTGCTGATCGGCCGCGATCCGGCGCGTATCGAGGACACCTGGCAATTCCTCTACAAAGGCGCGTACTGGCGGCGTGGTCCCGTCACGATGACCGCGATCGCCGCGGTCGACGTGGCGCTGTGGGACATCCTCGGCAAGGTGGCGGGCATGCCGCTTTACAAGCTGCTCGGCGGCGCGTCGCGCGAAGGCGTGATGGTGTACGGCCACGCGACAGGCCGCGATATTCCCGAAGCGCTCGACCGTTACGCCGAACATATCGAGGCCGGTTATCAGGCCGTCCGCATTCAATGCGGCGTGCCCAACATGCGCTCGGTGTATGGCGTCGCGAAGGGCAACGGCATGTACGAGCCCGCTACGAAGGGTGCGGTGGAAGAGCAGAGCTGGTCGTCGGAAAAATACCTGGACTTCGTGCCGAAACTGTTCGAGGCCGTGCGCGAGCGTTTCGGCTTCGACACGCATCTGCTGCACGACGTGCACCACCGTTTGACGCCGATCGAAGCGGCGCGGCTCGGCAAAGCCGTCGAACCGTATCGATTGTTCTGGATGGAGGACCCGACGCCCGCGGAAAACCAGGCCGGTTTCAGGCTGATTCGCGAGCACACCGTCACGCCGATTGCAGTTGGTGAGGTGTTCAACAGCATCTGGGACTGCAAGCAGTTGATCGAGGAACAGTTGATCGACTATATCCGCGCGACGCTCACGCATGCTGGCGGCATTACGCATCTGCGGCGGATCGCGGATTTTGCTTCGTTATACCAGGTGAGAACGGGCTGCCACGGTCCGTCGGATCTGTCGCCGGTCTGCATGGGTGCCGCGCTGCATTTCGATTTGTGGGTACCCAATTTCGGTGTCCAGGAATACATGGGCTTTCGGGCCGAAGCGCTCGACGTCTTCCCGCATGCGTGGCGCTTCGACAAGGGCATGATGCATCCCGGCGAAGCGCCGGGCCATGGCGTCGATATCGACGAAGTTGCGGCAGCGCGTTATCCGTACGATCCCGCTTACCTGCCGGTCGCGCGTCTGGAAGACGGCACGTTGTGGAACTGGTGAGCGTCCAGACCCCCAACGTTCCCGCTCACTGAAAACAGAATCGCGTAGACAGCCTTCATCCGCCGCGTTCGCATCGTCGTCACCGTCTTCTCCGCTTGCGTGCCGTTGAACGCGCCCGCGACGCTAACCCTGGAGTCCATCATGCTCGCAGCCGTACTTCACGAACCGAAACTGATCCGCATCGACGAAATGCAGCCACCCGAACCCGGTCCGGGGGAGGTCCGCGTACGTGTACGCGCGGGCGGCATCTGCGGCTCGGATCTGTCGTACTACTTCAAAGGAAAAAGCGGCGACTTCGCGGTGCGCGAGCCGTTCGTGCTCGGCCACGAAGTGGCCGGTGAAATCGACCTGCTCGGCGAGGGCGTCAGCGCGCAACCCGGGTTTGCGCGCGGGCAACGCGTCGCCGTCAATCCGGGTCTGGCGTGCGGCACATGCCGCTTTTGCGCGGCCGGGATGCCCAATCATTGCCTGAACATGCGCTTCATGGGCAGTGCGTCGACGTTTCCGCACACCCAGGGCATGTTCCGCCAGTACATCGTCGTGACTGCGCGGCAATGCGTGCCGGTGCCGGACGGCGTCGATTTCGCGCAGGCGTCGATGGCCGAGCCGCTCGCCGTCGCATTGCATGCGGTGAGGCAGGCGGGCTCGCTGGTGGGCGCGCGCGTGCTGCTGGTCGGCTGCGGTCCGATCGGCTGCATGCTGCTCAGTGTGGCGCGACGCGCCGGCGCGCATCGCGTGGTCGCAGTCGATCTGTCCGAGCGCGCGCTGGCGCTCGCGCGGCAACTCGGCGCGGACCAGACCGTGAATGCCGCCGATACCGCGACGATCGCGACGTGGTCCGACAGGCGCGGCACGTTCGATGTCGTCATCGAAGCATCGGGCAGTCCGGCGGGGCTCGACACGGCGTTGCGCTCGGCGCGCGCGGGCGGCACCGTGATCCAGGTCGGCAATCTGCCGGCGAGGCAGTCGCCGGTCGCAGCGAATCTCGTGATGGCGAAAGAGCTCTGCTATCGCGGCTCGTTTCGCTTTACCGACGAATACGCGGTGGCCGCCGATGAAATCGCCGCCGGCAAGCTCGACCTGCGTCCGCTGATGACGCACGCGTTCGCGATGCACGACGCGAATCATGCATTCGAAGTTGCGCTGGACCGCTCGCAGTCGATGAAGGTCCATCTGACGTTCGATTGAAGCGCGCCGTCCGCCACCCCAACCCAAACCCGGAAGCAACGTCGAACGCCCATCAAGAGGCGCCACCGAAGGAGACATCCGATGATCAAGAGTCAACGCTGGTTCGTCGTCGCGCTGCTGTTCCTGGCAGGCGTCATCAACTACCTCGATCGCGCGGCGCTGTCGATCGCCGCGCCGTTGATCCAGAAGGACCTCAATTTTTCGCACGCGCAGATGGGCGTCGTGTTCAGCAGCTTTTTCATCGGTTATGCGCTATTCAATTTCGTCGGCGGTCTGGCGTCCGACAAGGTCGGCGCGAAACGGGTGTTCGGTACCGCGATGGGCGTGTGGTCGGTGTTCTGCGGCGCGACCGCGCTCGCGAGCGGCATCGGTTCGCTGATCGTGCTGCGCGTGCTGTTCGGCATGGGGGAAGGGCCGTTCAGCTCATCGACCAGCAAGATGGTCAACAACTGGTTTCCGCGCCGCGAGGTGGCGAGCGCGATCGGCGTGATCAGTTCGGGCACGCCGCTCGGCGGCGCGCTGGCGGGCCCTGTGGTCGGTTTCATGGCCGTGCAGTTCGGCTGGCGCTGGGCGTTCGTCGCGATCATGCTATTCGGCCTCGCGTGGCTCGTGCTGTGGTCGCTGACGACGACCGAGCATCCGCATCAGCAGACGCGCATTACGCCGGCCGAGCTCGACCTGATCCGCGCCGGCCAGACGGACGAGCCCGCGTTTGTACACGCAGGCGGCAGCGAGCAGGGCAAGCCGGGGCTCGGCCACTTCCTGCGCAAGCCGATCATTCTCGCGACCGCGTTCGCGTTCTTCTCCTACAACTACGTGCTGTTCTTTTTTCTGTCGTGGTTCCCGAGCTACCTGACCGACGCGCATCACCTGAGCCTGCACGACATGAGCATCGCGACCGTGATTCCGTGGCTGCTCGGCAGCATCGGCCTCGCGGCCGGCGGCTTCATTTCGGACCTGATTCTGCGCATCACGGGCAAGCCGTTGTTGTCGCGCAAGCTCGTGCTCGGCACTTGCCTCGGCGCGGCGGCGCTGTGCGTTGCTCTCGCCGGGCGCGTCTCCAGTATGCAGGGCGCGGTCGCGCTGATGTCGGTGTCGATCTTTTTCCTCTATGCGACGGGCGCCGTCTATTGGGCCGTGATCCAGGACACCGTGCCGCGCGAACACGTCGGCGGCGTGGGCGGCTTCGTGCATCTGCTGGCGAACCTGGCCGGCGTGATCGGGCCGGCGGTGACCGGCTTTATCGTCGAGGCGACGCATGGTGCATACGGCAGCGCGTTCGTGCTGGCAGGCGCGATTGCGGTGCTCGGCGCCGTCTGTTCCTTGATATGGGTGCGTGAGCCGCGCGCGGGCACTTTGACGGTCGAGCGCGCATGGTAGTATGGTGCGGAGCTTTTATTCGCTTCCGATCCGCCGCTATTCGCTGCTTTGCCAATGCCCACCAGCAATCATCTCGCCGAGCTCCCGTCTTCTTCCGCCGCCGCGTCGAGCGCGCCACGCAAGCGTGGCCGCGCCGCCGCGCAGGCTAACGCGCGCGTCGGGCTGCCCGACCTGACCGCACACCTGTCGTTCGATTCTCACGAGCCGATCGGCAAACAGATTTTCCGCGCGCTGCGCGAGGCGATTTTCGTCGGCCAGATGGTGCCGGGCACGCCGCTGTCGGAGAAGGAGGTCTCGGACATGTTTCAGGTGTCTCGCCAGCCTGTACGTGAAGCATTCATCAAGCTGGTCGAGGCGGGCGTGTTGCAAGTGCTGCCGCAGCGCGGCACCTTCGTGAAGCGGATTTCTCCGCGTCGGGTGCGCGAAGGACGCTTCATTCGCGAGGCGATCGAAACCGCGGTGGTGCGCAAGGCGGCGGTTTCGATTACCGACGAGCAGTTGCAGGCGCTCGCCGAGAATCTGCGCGAGCAGAAACTCGCGGCGAAAGCGAACGACACGGCCGCGTTTCTCGCGCTCGACGAAGCGTTCCACTACGCGATCGCCCGGGCAATCGACTGCACGGCCGCGTGGGAAACGATCCAGGACATCAAGGCGCAAATGGACCGCGTGCGCTATCTGAGCCTACCCGATGTGTCGCCGCTCGATCTGCTGATCCGCCAGCACGCGAAGATCCTGGCCGGACTGCGCGCGCACGACCCGACAGCCGCCGAAGACGCGATGCGCCGCCATCTGCGCGAAATCCTCGTGTCGCTCGGCCCGATCGCCGAGCGCAACCCCGCCTGGTTCGAGGCGGACGAACCTGAGCGCGTGCCGTTGTCGAGCTGAGACGCAGGCGCGCTCATATAGCCCACTCAAACGATCCGCACTCCGCCGCGATAAGTCGCGCGCGGCACCGGCAGCCTGTCGAGCATCGTCACGCGCACGAGGTCGGCGCGCAGGCCCGGCTCGATCGCGCCGCGATCCGTGAGGCCGGCGGTGCGCGCCGGTTCGGCCGAGACCGTTGCCATCGCGCGCGGCAGCGGCCAGCCCGCTTTTTCGACGAGATCGAACACCGCACTCAGCAAGCTCGATGGCACGTAATCCGACGACAGAATGTCGAGCAGGTCCGCGCGCGCGAGCTCGAGCGCCGACACGTTGCCCGAATGCGAGCCGCCGCGCACGATGTTCGGCGCGCCCATGATCGTCGCGATGCCGTGCTCGCGCGCGGCTTGCGCGGCGATGCGCGTGGTCGGGAATTCGGCGAGCACGATGCCCTCGGCCTTCGCCTGTTCGACGTGCTCGATCAGCGTGTCGTCGTGGCTCGCGACCGGAATGCCGAGCCGCCCGCAACGCTCGACGATCTCGCGGCGGTGCGCATCCGCGTAACGCGCCTGTTCGACCGCAAGCTCGGCGAGCGCGGTCGCGACGCGCTCGTCGCTCATCTTGCCGTTGCGTTCCTGGTAGCGGCGCCATTGCTCGCGGTCGTGCCATTGGCGCTGGCCCGGCGTATGGTCCATCACCGACGCGAGCCGCAGCAGCGGATGCGCACACAGCGAATCGAATACCTCTAGTACGTCGGCGGTCGCGATCTCGCAGCGCAGATGCAGAAAGTGCTCGGCGCGCAGCAGTCGACGCGTGGACAGCCGCAGCAGCGAATCGGCGCATTGCGTCTGCACATCGCGGTTACGCAGCCCAACGTTCGAGCGCGAGCCGATCGCGAGCGCGTCGAATACCGTCGTGATGCCGGCTGCGGCGACCTGCGCGTCGTGGATCACGAAGGCCGCGTCGGTATTCCATTCGACGCCGGGACGCGGCACCAGGTGCTTCTCGAGATTGTCCGTATGCAGTTCGATCAGACCGGGCAGCAGATAATCGCCGTCCCAGTCTTCGGCGTCGCGCGCCGAACTCGCGCCGCGTTCGACGTCGCGAATCACGCCGTCTTCGACGCGCACGGCGCCTATGAATTCTTCGTCTCGCGTCACGATGCGAGCGTTGCTGATCAACATCGACTTGCTCCGTAGTCAGTCGGGGCGGGTTTCAGATCGGTGCCGCAGCGGCGGCCGCAGTTCGAGGCGGCGCGTCGCGACCTTGTTGCGTGTCTCTTCGTCGTGAAAGATACCAACGATCGCCGCGCCGCGCTCGCGCGCCTCGACGATCAGATCGGCCACCACGTCGCGGTTTTCCGCATCGAGCGAAGCGGTCGGCTCGTCGAGCAGCAACAGCGGATGCCCGGCGATCAAACCGCGCGCGATATTCACGCGCTGCTGCTCGCCGCCCGAAAACGTCGCGGGCGCGAGCGACCACAGACGCTTGGGCACGTTCAGCCGCGCGAGCAATCCAGCGGCGCGCGCGCTGGCTTCGTGTTCGGCGACGCCGTGCAACACCAACGGCTCGGCGACCAGCGCAAGCGTCGGCACGCGCGGAATCACGCGCAAAAACTGGCTCACGTAGCCGACCACGCCACGGCGCAGACGCAGCACCTCACGCGGTTCGGCACCGGTGATCGTGACAGGCCGGCCGTGATCGCTGGTGTCGCGAATCGCGATCGAGCCGCTGCTCGCCAGATAGTTGCCATACAGACAGCGCAGCAGCGTGCTCTTGCCCGCACCCGACGGCCCGACCAGCACCACGCATTCGCCGCGCTCGACCTCGAGCGACACATTCGCGAGCGCGTCGATCCGCACGCCGCCCTGGCCGTGCAGCGTGAAAGTCTTGCCGATGCCGGTGGCGCGCAGCATCAGCGCCGCGTTGTCGGCGAAAGCGCGCTCGCCGTGGCGCGCATTGCTGTCTGCGTCGATGACTACCTCAGTGGATCGCATTGTGAGCCTCAAACCGGCAGAACCGAGGAAACCAGCGTTTGCGTATAAGGGTGCTGCGGATCGTCGAGCACCTGATCGGTCAGGCCGGCTTCGACGACTTCGCCCGCCTGCATCACGATGAGCCGATGCGCGAGTAGACGCGCGACGCCGATATCGTGCGTGACGATCAGCACCGACAGATGCAGCGTCGAGCTCAGCGTGCGCAGCAAATCGAGCAGACGCGCCTGCACGGATACGTCGAGACCGGCGGTCGGTTCGTCCATGAACACCAGCCGCGGACCGGTGACGAGATTGCGCGCGATCTGCAGACGCTGCTGCATGCCGCCCGAAAACGCGGCGGGGAATTCGTCGATGCGCGTCGCGTCGAGCTCGACGCGCTCCATCCATTGCGTGGCCATGCGGCGAATCTCGCCGTAGTGGCGCGCGCCGACCGCCATCAACGGCTCGCCGATGTTGGCCCCGGCCGATACGCCGCTGCGCAGGCCGTCGCGCGGATTCTGCTGCACGAAGCCCCACTCGGTGCGCATCAGCAGACGGCGGCGCGGCTCGGACAGCGCGCGCAGATCGAGCGAGTCGCCATGCGACGCGGTGTAGTGCAGCGAGCCGCTATCGGCCTCGGTCTTCAGCGCCAGCGTGTTGAGCAGCGTGGTTTTGCCCGAGCCCGATTCGCCGACGATGCACAGCACCTCGCCCGGATACAGATCGAAGCTCACGTTGCGGCAACCGTTGCGGCCGCCATATTGTTTGGTGAGCGCGCGTGCGCTCAGAAGCGGCGTCATGCGGATTCTCCTTCGCGCGTGGCGCGCGGCAGCGCTGCTGGCGGTTCGATTTCGCCGTCGCCGCGCCGCTCGTGACAGTAGTCGCTATCGGAGCACACGAACATGCGCGTGCCCGCATCGTCGACGATCATTTCGTCGAGAAAGCTTTCCTTCGATCCACACAGCGCGC
Source organism: Paraburkholderia podalyriae (assembly GCF_014397785.1). Lineage (GTDB taxonomy): Bacteria > Pseudomonadota > Gammaproteobacteria > Burkholderiales > Burkholderiaceae > Paraburkholderia > Paraburkholderia podalyriae. The sequence goes on along the minus strand of NZ_VZQQ01000018.1, from coordinate 106,279 downwards.
ACGCGTGCTGCCACTTCTGCACTTCGAACGGATGATCGTCGAAGTCGAGGCTGCGCACCGGCGTATAAGGCGGAATCGCGTGGATGCGGCGTTCGCGGCCCGCGCCGAATAGTTGCAGCGCCGCGTTCATATGCATCTTCGGATTGTCGAACTTCGGGATCGGCGACGGTGAGCTCAGATAGCGATGATTGACGATCACCGGGTAGTCGTAGGTGGTCGCGATGCTGCCGTGATGCACGATGTCCTCGTACAGCTTCACGCTGATCAATCCGTAATCGGCGAGCGCATGCAGCTTTTTGCATTCTGCGACGCGCGGTTCGAGCCGGTACAGCGGCTCGGGCATCGGCACCTGATAGACGAGGATCTGCCGCTCGGTCAGCGGCGTTTCAGGAATCCGGTGCCGCGTCTGGATGATCGTCGCTTCGCTGGTATGCCGCGTGGTCGTCACGCCCGTGGTGCGCGCGAAGAAGCGGCGGATGTTGACCGCGTTGGTGGTTTCGTCCGAGCCCTGATCGATGACCTTCAGCGTGTCCGTTTTGCCGATGATCGCGGCCGTCACCTGGATGCCGCCGGTGCCCCAGCCATACGGCAGCGGCATTTCGCGCGACGCGAACGGCACCTGGTAGCCCGGCACGGCGACTGCCTTCAGCAGCGCGCGGCGCAGCATGCGCTTGGTCTGCTCGTCGAGATACGCGAAGTTGTAGCCGTGTGCGGCGCTGTCGTATGAGGTGTTGGCAACGGCGGTGTCGGGCGCGTTCATGCTGCCTGCTCCTTGCCGGTCTCGCGGCTTGTTTCATCGTGGCTGTGATGCTGCGCGCGCAGACGCCGTACCAGTTCCAGCTCCGCCTGGAAGTCGACGTAATGCGGCAGCTTCAGGTGCTGCACGAAACCCGACGCCTCGACGTTGTCGCTATGCGATAGCATGAATTCGATGTCCTGCGTCGGCGACGCGAGCGTTTCGCCGAGTTCTTCGGCGCGCAACGCGCGATCGACCAGCGCCATCGCCATCGCTTTGCGCTCCGAGTGGCCGAACGCGAGACCGTAGCCTTGCGTGAAGGCGGGCGGCACCGCGCCGCTGCCCGCGAACTGGTTGATCATCTGGCACTCGGTGATGTCGATATCGCCGATGTCGACTGCTTCGCCGAGTTCGTCGAGGTCCATCTCGAGCGCGATCGTGCCGAAGCGGATCTCGCCCGCGAACGGATGCGAGTGCGCGTAGCCGCGCTGCGTCGCATAGCCCATCGCGAGCAGGAAGCCTTCGTCGCCACGCGCGAGATTTTGCAGACGCGTTGCGCGGCTCGCCGGAAACGCGAGCGGTTCGCGCGACAGATCGCCGGGTTGCGCGCCATCGGGTGTCGGGCGCTCCTGTTCGATCAGGCCTTCCTTGTCGAGCAGCGACACGACGCGCGGCATCGATTCCGGCGCGGGCGGCTCTTGCGGAACCGGCCCGCTGCCTCGCGTCACGCCTTGCTGTGCACCATCACCATCGGCCAGCAACGCGAAATCGAGCAGACGCTGCGTGTAGTCATAGGTCGCGCCGAGCAGCTGGCCGCCGGGCAGGTCCTTGAAGGTCGCCGAGATGCGCCGCTCGACCTGCATCGTTTCGGTATCGATCGCACGCGTATAGCCGAAGCGCGGCAACGTGGTGCGATACGCGCGCAGCAGGAAGATCGCTTCGACCAGATCGCCGGCCGCCTGCTTGATTGCGAGCGCGGCGAGCTCTTCGTCGTAGACCGAGCCTTCGGTCATCACCCGCGCGACCGCGAGCCGCAACTGCTCGCGAATCTGCGCGACGCTCAGTTCGGCGATCTGCGTATCGCCGCGGCGCGCTTTGTCGAGCAGGCGCCACGACGCCTCGATCGCGCGTTCCCCACCTTTGACGGCAACGTACATCAGTTCACCTTCGCTTCAGTTGTGCGCGGCAGGCCGATCACGCGCAGGCCGCAAACCAGATAACAGTCGATGCCGCACGGAAACAGCGGTGCGAGCATCGCGCGTTCTTGCCAGAACCGCGCGGGAAGACCGACCGGCGAAATTGTTTCGGTACCGCGAATGCCGGGTCCGCTGAGCGTGACCGGTGTGCCGCCGCTCAGCGCGTCGACGCGGATCAGCAGCGTGGCCGACTGTTCGGGCGACTCGTCGCTGCCGGGCGCGAAGCTTTCGAGCGGCGGCCACGCGTCGGCATCGTGCACATACGCGAACGCGGCCGCGCCGGGCGCCTCGACGAGCGGCGCGCCGGTATGGAAACGCAACGCCGACGCGAGCGCGGTATCGGGCTGCGCGAGCCAGACCGGCGTCGCGTAGTCGCACAGCGTCAGCAGCGCGGCGAACGCGGCGGGTTCAACTGGTGTGTTGCGCAACGCGGGCAGCACGTCATGGATCACGCCGATCGTGCCGGGCCGCGACAACGCGTCGAGCAGCGTGCGAAACACGGCCTGGGTATCGTGGACCGGGTCCGCGAAACCCGGCGTCAGCGCGGACAACGCAATCGGTGAATGTTCCATCAGTCGCCTCGCACCATCGTGAAGAATTCGACGCGCGTCGCCGCGGCATCCTGTTGCTGTTGCGCGCGCCGCGTCCGTTGTTGCGCGGCGAACGGCTCGATCAATTGACGCTGCAGGCTGTCATGATGCTCGGGCATCTGCAGCAAAGCATCGGCGAGAGCGGCCAGTTCGGCGCGACGGCGGTCGCGTCCCAGATGGCAGGCGACGCCGACGGTGGCCTCGGCGTCGCCGCTGGCATGCAGACGCAGCGTGGCGCGCGTGAGCGTTGCCTCACCGAGATTGAACGGGTCGCCGCTGCCGCCGATCCGCCCTCGCACCATCGCGAGGCCGATTTCAGGGGGACGCAGCCAGTCGTACGCGGGGGTGGGGCGGCCTTGCAGCGCGCGCTGCAGCGCCGCTTCGAGGTCGGCGCGCGGCGTACGCGCCAGCACGGCCATCCAGGCGCGCCGCGCCGCCGAAGACACGGCCGGCAGCGGCGAAGAGGGAGGAACGGAACTCGGGCTCATCGGATTTCCTGTCGATCCAGCGAGTGTACATTGGAGCATCTATTCATCTAAACGTCTAGACGTTTATAAGCATAGAAGTCTGGACTGTCGTACAAGGCTGACGTTTCATATTTCCATCACGGCTCGCGCACTACAATGCACGTGATGGCGATCATTTGAACCGAAGGGAATGACAGCACCATGACATCGAACGACAGCGCGGCGCCGGCCACGACGCTCGAACGCGGCGCGGGCGTGGCCGTCTGGAGACAGATCGAACAGATCCTGGCCGCCGAGATCGCGGCGAGCGGGTTCGGCGAAGAAGGGCGGCTGCCGAGCGAGGGCGAGCTGGCGAAGCGCTTCGACGTCAACCGCCACACGGTGCGTCGCGCGATGCTCGGCCTCGCCGCGCTCGGCCTGGTCAGCGTCGAGCAGGGGCGCGGCACGTTCGTGCAGCCCGGCGCGATCGACTATTCGATCGGCCGCCGTACGCGCTTCACCGAAAACCTGCGTCAGCAGCATCACTCGCCCGCGGGCACGATGCTGTCGGCGGCGCGTGTTAAGGCCGAGCCCACTGTCGCGAAGGCGTTGGGTCTGCGCGCGGGCGCGGCCGTGTATCGCATCGAATCGCTGAACGCGTCCGACGGCGTGCCGCTCACGTTCGCGCGCAGCTGGTATCCGGCCACGCGTTTTCCGGATCTGCCGGAGGTGGTGCAACGCCTCGGTGGCACGACGAAGGCGCTGGCCGAATTCGGCGTGGACGATTATCTGCGCAAGTGGAGCCGCATCGGCAGCGTGCTGCCTGAGCCGGAGGTCGCGCGGCGGCTCAACATCAACCGTCAGCAGCCGGTGCTGTGGGTCGAGAACGTCGACGTCGATCTGCAAGGCACGCCGGTCAAATACGGCTTCACGCATTTCGCGGCCGACCGCGTGCAACTGCTCGTGGAGCACGACCTGTGAGCGGCCCCGCATGGAGTGCCGAAGCGCGCTTTGCGCTGTACTACGCGCCGTCGCGTGAATCCGCTTGGTGGCGGGCCGGCTCGACATGGCTCGGCCGTGATGCGCACAGCGGCGAGCGCTGCGCGCAGCCGCAGCCGCCGGGACTGACGCGCCCGCTCGCCGCGTTGACCGACGCGCCGCGCCGCTATGGCTGGCATGGCACGCTGGTCGCGCCGTTCCGGCCCGGCGCCGGCGTCACGCAGCACGACGTGCTCGCGGCCGCGCGTGCGTGGGCGCTCGCGCAGCACGCGTTCGCGTTGCCGGTGGAAGCGGCCATGCTGGGCGACTTCGTCGCGATGCGTCCCGCGAATGCAGATGGCGAGGCGCGCATTCGCGAACTCGCGTCGAACGCGCTGCAATCGCTCGACGGGCTGCGCGCGCATCCGTCGGCGGCCGATCTCGAGCGCCGGCTCGCCGCGCCGCTTAGCGAGCGCCAACGTGCGTTGCTGCTGCAATGGGGCTATCCGTACGTGTTCGACGAGTTCCGTTTTCACATGACGTTGTCGAGTTCGCTCGCCGATGCCGACGAGCGCGCGACGCTGCTCGCCTGGTGGCGTGAGCGCACGCCCGCGCTTGGGCCGCTCGCGGTCGATCAGGCCGCGCTGTTCGTCGAGCCGGCGCCGGGCGACCCGTTCATTCTGTGGCGGGCGCTGCCGTTCAGCGACGGCGCGCAACGCGGCTATGGCAACGATAAGCAGCAACGCGCGGTGAGCAGCCAATGACTGGGCGTTTGATCTATGTGATGGGGCCGTCGGGCGCGGGCAAGGACTCGCTGCTGCAATTCGCGCGCAAGCGGCTTGCCGGCGAGCCGGTCGTGTTCGCGCATCGTTACATCACGCGGCCGAGCGGCAATGGGGAAGTGCACGTCACACTGAGCGTCGAGGAGTTCGCCGCGCGTTCGCTGCTCGGCCTGTTCGCGCTCGAATGGTCGAGCCATTCGCTGCGCTATGGCATCGGTATCGAACTCGATGCGTGGCTCGCGCGCGGCTGCACGGTGGTCGTCAACGGCTCGCGGCAGTACGTGCAGCATGCGCTCGCGCGCTATCCACGCGCGGAAGTGGTGCATGTGAGCGCCGCGCCCGATATTCTCGAAGCGCGGCTCGGCGCGCGGGCGCGCGAATCGGCGGAACAGGTCGCGGCGCGACTCGCGCGGCGTGCGCCGTTTGCATTGCCCGCCGGCGTGCGCTGCACGACGATCGACAACTCCGGCGCGCTCGAAGACGCGGGTCACGCTTTGATCACAGTGCTCAAGGAGCGCGTGAGCCCATAGCGCAAGCGCACGCTCACCCGGGCAAGCGGCTTATTGCACGGCCTCCATCCGTTCCCGCGTCACCTGCCGCAAACATGCGACGAACTGCTGCACGGCCGGCGTCGGCAGCAGATCGCGTCGCGAGATGATGCTTAGATCGTAGTTCGGCAGCGCGTCTTCGATCGGCGCGACACAAATGCCGAGCGGCGCGACCTTCTGCGCGAGCGGCCGCGTGAAGCAGCTGATCACGTCGGTCTGCGACACCAGCCCGAGCGTCACCGCAAACGACGACGGCGCGCGCAACAGCCGCTTCGGCACCGGCAGGCCGTGCGCGCTGAACATCGCCATCATCACGCTGTGCGGGAAATGATCGGCGCCGACCGTGACGATCCACTCGGCGTCGAGCAGTTCGGACAGACGCGTGACGTTCGCGAGCGGATGCCCGGCGCGCATCGTGACGACGAACTGCGTCGAGTACAGCGGCACCTGCACCAGGTCGCTGTCCAATGCCTGCACGTGATGGATCGCCGCGAGATCGAGCGCGCCGTTGCGCAAACGCGCGAGCGCATCGGGCACCGTGACTTCCTCCAGATGCAGGTTGACTAGCGGCATCTTCTCGCGGAAGCTCGACACCGCATGCGGCAGCACCGTCAGCGCGAGCGATGGCATCGTGCCGACGCTGACCTTGCCGGCCAGTTCCCCCTTCACCTGCTCGACGGCCTCGACGGTGCGGCGTATGTCACCGAGCAACTGCTCGGCGCGCGGCAACAGCGCGAGCCCGCACGCGGTCAGCTCGATGCCGCGCACACTGCGCACCATTAGTTCCGCGTTGAGCGCGCTCTCCAACTCGCGAATCGTATGCGTGACGGCCGGCTGTGTGACGCCAAGCTCACGCGCGGCGGCGCGCAGGCTGCGCTGACGCGCGGCGACGACGAAGGCCTGCAACTGCTGCAGCTTCATAAGGGTAGGCCCCAATATAAGACGCGTTAATCAGGGTGAAAAAAATAGCATCTTATTCGAACCTGACGGCGTGGCTATAGTGCGAGGCTACTCACTGGAGCCATACCAACTATGAACGAGACCCCGCGTTTGACCGAAGTGTCCGATCTGGAGCCCGCCGCCGCGAGCCTGCGCGAGATTCGCCATCACATTCATCACCATCCCGAACTCGCGTACGAAGAAGTGCAAACGGCGGCGCTCGTCGCCGACAAGCTCGAACGATGGGGCTGGCAGGTCACGCGCGGGGTCGGCAAGACCGGCGTGGTCGGCACGCTGAAAGTGGGCGACAGTCAGCGCAGCATCGGCATTCGCGCGGACATGGACGCGCTGCCGATCATCGAGCAGACCGGCCTGCCGTACGCGAGCGACACCCACGGCAAGATGCACGCGTGCGGCCACGACGGCCATACGACGATCCTGCTCGGCGCCGCGCAACGGCTCGCGGCCACGCGCAATTTCTCGGGCACCGTGCATCTGTATTTCCAGCCGGCCGAGGAGAGCGGCATCGACAGCGGCGCGCTGAAGATGATCGACGACGGCCTGTTCGAGCGCTTCCCGTGCGACGCCGTGTTCGGCCTGCACAACCATCCGGGCGCGGAGCCGGGCGTGCTGCTGTTCCGCAAGGGGCCGTTCATGTCGGCGGGCGACAAGGCGATCATCACGATAGAAGGCATCGGCGGTCATGCGGCGCGTCCGCATCTGACCGTCGACCCGGTGGTGGTGGCCGCGAGCATCGTGATGGCGCTGCAGACGATCGTCGCGCGCAACGTCGATCCGTCGCAGCCGGCCGTGGTGACGGTCGGCTCGATGCACGCGGGCACCGCGAACAACGTGATTTCGAGCAGCGCGCGGCTCGAACTGAGCGTGCGCTCGTTCAGCCCCGAGGTACGCGCGTTGCTGAAGAAGCGCATCATCGAGCTTGCCGAATCGCAGGCCGCGAGCTATGGCGGCACGGCGAACGTCGAGTACATCGAAGGGTATCCGGTCGTCATCAATACGGACGCCGAAACGGATTTCGCGGTGCAGGTCGCGCGCGAGCTGGTCGGCGACGCCAAGGTGGTCGAGCAGACCGACATCCTGATGGGGAGCGAGGACTTCGCGTTCATGCTGCAGCAGCGGCCGGGCACGTTCCTGCGCATCGGCAATGGCGCCGGCGAGGACGGCTGCATGGTGCACAACCCGCACTACGACTTCAACGACCGCAACCTGCCGATCGGCGCGGCGTTCTGGGCGCGGCTGGTGGAGCGCTACCTCGCGCGGTGAGCGATTGGAACGAACGCCGCGGGGCGCGCCAGTGCGCGACTTCATCAGCCCCGTCGCGCGACCATCTCCGAGACCGTCTGCGCGGCTTGCTGCAGCGGTTCCAGAAACGCCTTCACCATCTGTTTGGCCGAATTGCGCTGCGCGTTGCCGCTGATGTTCATCGCGGCGATCACACGGCCCTGGCGATTGCGAATCGGCGCGGACAGCGAAATCAAGCCGCCCTCGAGCTCCTGATCGACAATCGCCCACCCCTGGCGTCGCACCTGCTCGATCAACCTCTTCAATTCTTCCTTGTCGGTGACGGTGCGCGGCGTGTGCGCGTAGAGCGGCGACGAGTTCAGCGTTGCGTCGAGCGTCTGGTCGTCGAGCGAGGCGAGCAGCACGCGGCCCATCGACGTGCAGTACGCGGGCAGGCGGCTGCCGATCGACAGGTTGATCGTCATGATCTTGTGGGTCGGCACGCGCAGCACGTAGACGATCTCGGTGCGATCGAGCACGGCCGCCGAGCAGCTTTCGTGCACCTGCGCCGACAGGCTCTCCATCACCGGTTCGGCGAGATTCCAGAACGGCATCGAGGTCAGGTACGCGAAGCCGAGGTCGAGAATCTTCGGCGTCAGACGGAACAGGCGCCCCTCGGCTTCCACGTAGCCGAGCGTTTGCAGCGTGAGCAGGATCCGGCGCGCGCCGGCGCGCGTGAGGCCGGTCGCCGCGGCGACGTCGGTGAGCGTCTGTTCGGGGCGCGTCGCGTCGAATGCGCGGATGACCGCGAGGCCCCGCGCGAACGACTGCACGTACGAGTCGCCCGGTTTCTCCGGGGGCGGTTCGGCGTTGGCGGGCGCGACGGAAGACGGCGGCAGGGCTTTGCTCATGGACCTTGATCGTGGTGTCGGAAAAGTGCGCACGAAGGACGTGCGACGCGCGTTGATTTCGATGCGGCGCCGCGTTTTGCGTGGCGGCGCAAAGGCGAGACGATAGCTTAAGCCTTCTGTTTCGCCAAATAACGCCGATCCGTTCAAAAAACCCAGGGTTTGCGTGAATGCGATTCGCGGTTCAAATTTGTATGATGACCCGATAACCAGATCACTTCACCGCATCCGATCCCACCGATCCACCATGTTCGACAAGATTCCCGCGCGCGCGTTGAGCGACGCCGTCGCGCAGCAACTGCTGAAGCAGATCGACAAGGGCACCTTCGCGCGCGGCGCCAGGCTGCCGACCGAAGCCGTGCTCTCGCAACAGTTCGGCGTGAGCCGCACGGTGATTCGCGAGGCGCTGTCGCGGCTGAAGAACGAGGGGGTGGTCGAGCCGCGCCAGGGTAGTGGCGTGTTCGTCGCCGGGCACGGCGCGATCCGCCCGCTGCGGATCGACTATGCGGAAGCCGTCGAACCGGGCTCGGTCGTGCACATCCTTGCGCTGCGCCGCGCGATCGAGGCCGAGGTCGCGTCGGAAGCCGCGATGCGCCGCAGCGATGCCGACATGGCCGCGATCGACGCCGCGCTCGCGCGCATCGAACGGGCGGTCGCCGACGGCGAAGACGGCGTTGCCGAAGACGTCGCGTTTCATCGCGCGATCGCGGCGGCGACGGGCAATCCCTATTTCCTGAAGACGTTGACGTTCGTCAATCAGTACCTCCAGGCGGGCACGGTCGTTACGCGTCGCAACGAGGCGCTGCGCGAGGACTTCTCGCGGCAGGTGCGCGAGGAGCACGCGGCGATCGCCGCCGCGATTCGTGCCGGCGATCCGATGGCGGCGCGCAATGCCGCGCAGACGCATCTGTACAACGCGGCGCGGCGACTTGCCGAGGCGGGCATCGTCTGACGCGCGTGAATCCACGAATGCAGCACCAATCCATAGAGGTCACGCATGTCGAGAAATGTCGGTGTCATAGGTTTGGGGGCCATGGGGCTCGGCGTCGCGCGCTCGCTGTTGCGCGCGGGCTTTGGCGTTCACGCGTGCGACTTGCGGCGCGACGTGCTGCAGGCGTTCGTCGATGAAGGCGGCTTAGGCTGCGCGACGCCCTCGGATCTCGGCGCGCATTGCGAGGTCGTGATCACGCTGGTCGTGAATGCCGCGCAAACCGAAGCCGTACTGTTCGGCGAGCATGGCGCGCTCGCGGCGATGAAGCCGGGCGGTGTCGTGATCGCGTGTGCCACGGTCGCGCCGGAATTCGCGAGCGATCTCGGCAAGCGCGTCGAGGCGGCCGGTCTGCTGATGCTCGATGCGCCGGTGTCGGGTGGCGCGGCGCGCGCCGCGTCGGGCGAAATGACGATGATGACGTCCGGTCCCACGGCCGCTTACGCCGCGTGCGAGGACGTGCTCGCCGCGATCGCCGGCAACGTGTATCGGCTCGGCGCCGCGCATGGCGTCGGCTCGAAGGTGAAGATCATCAATCAGCTGCTGGCCGGCGTGCATATCGCGGCGGCCGCCGAGGCGCTCGCGCTCGGCCTTCGCGAAGGCGTCGACCCGGACGCGCTGTACGACGTGATCACGCACAGCGCGGGCAATTCGTGGATGTTCGAGAATCGTGTGCCGCATATTCTCGCGGGCGACTACACGCCGCTGTCGGCGGTCGATATTTTCGTGAAGGACCTGGGCCTCGTGCTCGATACCGCGCGCCGCACCAAATTTCCGCTGCCGCTGTCGGCGGCAGCGCATCAGATGTTCATGATGGCGTCGACGGCGGGCCACGGTGGCGAAGACGACTCGGCGGTGGTGAAGATTTTCCCCGGCATCGAATTGCCGGCGAAGCAATAGGCGAGGGGCGGGTCATGACGGCTCAGACGAAACCCGCGTTGCTCGGCTGCATCGCCGACGATTTCACCGGCGCCACCGATCTCGCCAACATGCTCGTGCGCGGTGGCATGCGTACCGTGCAGACGATTGGCGTGCCCACCTCGGACGAAGCGCTCGACGCCGACGCGCTCGTCGTTGCGCTGAAGTCGCGCACGATCGCCGCCGCCGACGCGGTCGCGCAATCGCTGGCCGCGCTGGCCTGGCTGCGCGCGCAAGGCTGCCGGCAATTCTTCTTCAAATACTGCTCGACCTTCGATTCGACCGATGCAGGCAACATCGGCCCAGTGACCGATGCGTTGCTGAACGCGCTGTCCGCCGAGTTCGCCGAGCGCGCGTCGTTCACGATCGCGTGTCCCGCGTTTCCCGAGAACGGCCGCACGATTTTTCGCGGTCATCTGTTCGTCGGCGATGCGCTGCTCAACGAGTCGGGCATGGAAAACCATCCGCTGACGCCGATGCGCGACGCGAACCTCGTGCGCGTGCTGCGGCGCCAAACTCAATCGAAGGTCGGGCTCGTGCGTTACGACGCGCTCGCACAAGGCGACGCGGGCGCGCGCGCCGCATTCGCCGCGCTGCGCGCCGACGGCGTGCGCATCGCGATTGCCGACGCGGTGTCCGACGCCGATCTGCACACGCTCGGCGCGGCCTGCGCGGATCTCGCGCTGATCACCGGCGGCTCCGGCGTCGCGCTCGGCTTGCCGGCCAACTTTCGGCGCGCGGCTCTGCTCGGCGAGCAAACCCATGCCGCGCAATTGCCGCGTGTCGGAGGTTTGTCGGCGGTGCTCGCGGGCAGTGCGTCGAAAGCGACCAACGCGCAGGTCGCCGCATGGTGCGCGACGCGGCCCGCGTTTCGCATCGATCCGCTCGCGGCGGCGCGTGGCGAGGATGTCGTCGGCGAGGCGCTCGCGTTCGCACAACAGCGCTTCGCGCACGCGGAGCCGGTGCTGATCTATGCGACCGCATCGGCCGACCAAGTGCAGGCCGTGCAGCGCGAACTCGGCGTCAACGAGGCCGGGCATCTGGTGGAGACGACGTTGGCGTCGATTGCGCGCGGCCTGCGCGAACGCGGCGTGCGCAAGTTCGTCGTCGCGGGCGGCGAGACCTCGGGCGCGGTCGTGCAGGCGCTCGACGTGCGCATGCTGCGCATCGGCGCGCAGATCGATCCGGGCGTGCCGGCCACGGCGACGACCGGCGCCGAGCCGCTCGCGCTCGCGCTGAAGTCCGGCAACTTCGGCACGACCGACTTCTTCGACAAGGCGCTGCGCCATCTCGACGGAGCCGCGCAATGAGCGACGCACCGGCACTTCATACATCCACCGAAGCGCGCGTGCGCGAGGAAATCTGCGCGGTCGGCGCGAGTCTGTATCAGCGCGGCTATACCGTCGGCAGCGCCGGCAACATCAGCGCGCGGCTCGACGACGGCTGGCTGATCACGCCGACCGACGCGTGCCTCGGCCGCCTCGATCCGGCCGACATCGCGAAGGTCGATGCGGATGGCCACGCGGTGTCGGGCGGCAAGCCGTCGAAAACGCTCGCGCTGCATCGCGGCATCTATGCGCGCAACGGCGACGCGCGCGGCATCGTCCATACCCATTCGACCCATCTGGTCGCGTTGACGCTCGCGGGCGTGTGGAGCGAAGCGGACGTGTTGCCGCCGATCACGCCGTACTACGTGATGAAAGTAGGACATGTACCGCTGATTCGCTATCGACGCCCGGGCGATCCGCAAGTGGCCGCGCAGATCGCTGCGCTGGCCGATCGGGTGCGCGCGGTGTTGCTCGAACGTTTGGGGCCGGTGGTGTGGGACCGCTCGGTCGCGCATGCGTCGTATGTGCTCGAAGAGCTCGAGGAGACCGCGCGCCTGTGGCTGATGACGAATCCGCGACCCGCGCCGCTCCACCCCGCCGCGATCGAAGAACTCTGTGCCGCGTTCGGCGCGCGCTGGTAGCGGGGCGCATGACCGATGAAGGCCGCGCACCGCACCGTACTGTCTTAAAGGAGCTGCCACCATGCCTCGCTTCGCCGCCAATCTGTCGATGATGTACCACGAGCACGCGTTCCTCGATCGTTTCGCCGCGGCCGCGCGCGATGGTTTTAATGCGGTCGAATTCCTGTTTCCCTACGAGTACCGCGCGAACGAACTGAAGGCGCGGCTCGACGCGCACGGCCTCACGCAGGCGCTGTTCAATGCACCGCCCGGCGACTGGCACGGCGGCGAGCGCGGCATCGCATCGCTGCCCGGCCGCGAGGATGAGTTCCGCCGCAGCGTCGACACGGCGCTCGGGTACGCGCGAGTGCTCGGCAATCGCAAGCTGCATGTGATGGCGGGGTTGATCGGCGGCGATCAGGCGGGCGAAACGCAGCGTAAAACACAGCGCGACGTGTACCTGAACAATCTCGCCTATGCCGCGCGAGCCGCGCAAGCCGATCAGATCACGATCGTCATCGAGCCGATCAACACGCGCGACATTCCCGGTTATTTCCTCAATCGACAGGACGACGCGCAGGCGATCTGCGCCGAAGTCGGCGCGCCGAACCTGAAAGTGCAGTTCGATTGCTATCACTGCCAGATCGTCGAGGGCGATCTCGCGATCAAGCTCAAACGCGATATGGCCGGCATCGGCCACATCCAGATTGCCGGCGTGCCGGAGCGGCACGAGCCCGACATCGGCGAACTGAACTATCCGTACCTGTTCGATCTGATCGATGCGCTCGGCTACGACGGCTATATCGGCTGCGAATACCGGCCGCGCGCGGGGACCTCGGCGGGACTGGGCTGGCTGAAGCCTTATCTCGACGCGGGGCGCTGAGCTTCGCTGGCTTTCGCTGATCCCTGCTGATCTCGCTGCTTTTGCTGCTTTTGCTGCTATCGCTGACAACTACAGTGGACACCTAACCATGAAAGTACTGATTACCGGCGGCGCGGGTTTTCTCGGCCAGCGTCTCGCGCGCGAACTGCTCGCGCGCGGCGCGCTGAAAGATGCGCACGGCGCAGCGCAAGCGATTACCGGGCTGGTGCTTCTCGACGTCGTGCGCGCCCACGATTTCGGCGATGCGCGCGTGCGCACTGAAGTCGGCGATATCGCGGAGCGCAGCGTGCTCGAACGTGTGATCGACGATCAAACGTCGGCGATCTTTCATCTGGCTGCGATCGTCAGCGGCCAGGCCGAGGCGGACTTCGATCTCGGCATGCGCATCAATCTCGATGCATCGCGGCTGCTGCTCGAAATCTGCCGTCAGCGCGGGCACCAACCGCGCGTCGTGTTCACCAGTTCGGTCGCCGTCTATGGTGGCGATCTACCCGCGCTAGTAATGGACAACACCGCGCTGAATCCGCAGTCGTCGTATGGCGCGCAGAAGGCGATCGCGGAACTGCTGCTGAACGATTATTCGCGGCGCGGTTTCGTCGACGGCCGCGTACTGCGGCTGCCGACTATCAGCGTACGGCCGGGGCGGCCGAATGCGGCGGCGTCGTCGTTTGCGAGCGGCGTCATCCGCGAGCCGCTCAATGGCGAAGAGGCCGTGTGTCCGGTCGCCGGTTCGACGCGGCTGTGGTTGCTGTCGCCGCGCAAGGCGATCGACAGCCTGATCGCCGGCCTCGAACTCGACGGCGCCGCGCTCGGCAAGCAGCGCGCGCTGAACCTGCCGGGCTTGTCGGTCAGCGTCGACGAAATGATCGCGGCACTGCGCGAGGTCGCGGGCGATGCGGTCGCGAGCCGCATCGTGCGGCAGCCCGACGAGCGCATCGAGAAGATCGTCGGCAGTTGGCCCGGTGCGTGGGATACGTCGCGCGCAGAACGGCTCGGGCTCGCGGCCGAGCGCAGTTTCGCGGATGTGATCCGCGGCTACATCGCCGATGAAGGAATCGAAGTTCGCTGAAGATCCCGTTTCCGCGTATTCCCTGGTATCGCTTGGCACGGCTGCGGCCGTGCTTGACACGCTTTCGTGCCCACGCCTATCATCGAGCCTGTTTTGTTCGATATATGACCGGACGTTCGTACAGAGAACATGAGGCCGGGCGAGGAAGACGCGAGAGCCGCAACTCGTCGCTCCGAAGCCCATCGTTCACGATCCTGCGCTAAGCTGCTCCGATGTAACGGCCGCGCGCCGCCGCTCATTTGCAGCTTCCTGCCGGCGGCCGTCGGCCACTGGGCCGATGCCTCGCCGCATCGAACCGGCGTCATGACGCAAAGCCGACCGCGGCACAGCGCACGCAGCATTTCAACTGGAGACATCCCATGACCGAAGCATTCCTGTGCGACGCGATTCGCACCCCCATTGGCCGCTATGCGGGATCGCTGTCGTCGGTGCGCGCCGACGACCTGGGCGCGGTGCCGCTCAAGGCGCTGATGGAGCGCAACAACAACGTCGACTGGACCGCGATCGACGACGTCATCTACGGCTGCGCGAACCAGGCCGGTGACGACAACCGCAATGTCGCGCGCATGTCGCTGCTGCTCGCGGGCCTGCCGAAGGACGTGCCGGGCTCGACGGTCAACCGCCTGTGCGGCTCGGGCATGGATGCGGTCGGCATCGCCGCGCGCGCGATCAAGTCGGGCGAGGCCGCACTGATGATCGCTGGCGGCGTCGAAAGCATGAGCCGCGCACCGTTCGTGATGGGCAAGGCGCCGACCGCGTTCTCGCGTCAGGCCGAGATTTACGACACGACGATCGGCTGGCGCTTCGTGAACCCGCTGATGAAAAAGCTGTACGGCGTCGACTCGATGCCGGAAACCGGCGAAAACGTCGCGACCGACTACAACATCAGCCGCGCCGACCAGGACGCATTCGCGCTGCGCAGCCAGCAGAAGGCCGCGCGCGCGCAACGCGACGGCACGCTCGCGCAGGAAATCGTCGGCGTGACGATCGCGCAGAAGAAGGGCGATCCGATCACGGTCACGCAGGACGAGCATCCGCGCGAAACGAGCCTCGAAACGCTCGCGAAGCTGAAGGGCGTCGTGCGTCCGGACGGCACGGTCACGGCCGGTAACGCGTCGGGCGTGAACGACGGCGCGGCCGCGTTGCTGCTCGCGAACGAAGAAACCGCGAAGCGCTTCGGCCTGACGCCGCGCGCCCGCGTGCTCGGCATGGCGACGGCCGGCGTCGAGCCGCGCGTGATGGGCATCGGCCCGGCACCCGCCGCGCAGAAGCTGCTCGCGCGTCTGGGCATGACGATCGAACAGTTCGACGTGATCGAGTTGAACGAAGCGTTCGCCTCGCAAGGCATCGCGGTGCTGCGCGCCCTCGGCGTCGCCGACGACGATCCCCGCGTGAACCCGAACGGCGGTGCGATCGCGCTCGGCCACCCGCTCGGCATGAGCGGCGCGCGTCTGGTGACGACCGCGACGTATCAGTTGCAACGCACGCAGGGCCGCTTCGCGCTGTGCACGATGTGCATCGGCGTCGGCCAGGGCATTGCGATCGCGATCGAACGCGTGTGATGGGTGAGTTGTTTTAGCGCGCGGGTTCGTCCTCGCGCTTTGCGGGTTTCGGCGCAAGCTGAATAGCACAAAGCAGCAGGGCCGGCGTGTCGTCGAGACACGCCGGCCCTTTGTTTTGATTGCGCGTTGCTTCGTCGGACGCGGCCGTTATGACGCCGCTTCGACTGTCAGATGCATGACCTCATGCACTGGCGCGAGCCGCGCGCGGATCGTCTCCGCGGTGACGCTGCCGTGCGTGCGCACACTGACGATCGCCGCTCGCGCCTCCGGGCCGATCTGCCAGACGTGCAGGTCGGCGATCTCGGCGTCGCCGTGCGAGTCCAGGATTTCGCGGATTTCGCTGGCAACGTGCTCGTCGGTTTTATCGAGCAGCACGCCGGCCGTGTCGCGCATCAGCGTCCATGCCCAGCGCGCGATGACGATGGAACCGACGATGCCCATCAGCGGGTCCGGCCACACCCACCCGAGATAGCGGCCGGCCAGCAGGGCCACGATCGCCAGCACCGAGGTCAGCGCATCGGCGAGCACGTGCAGGTAGGCGGAGCGCAGGTTGTTGTCGGACCCGTGCGCATGGCCGTGATGATGGTGATGATGGTCGTGATCGCGATGCCCATGGTGCGCATGGCCGCCCGACAACAGCAACGCGCTGACGATGTTCACGACCAGCCCGATCGCCGCGATCACCGCTGCCTGCCCGAACGCGACACCGGTGGGATGGATGAGCCGGAACGCAGATTCGATGCCGATGCCCAGCGACACCAGCGCGAGAATCAACGCCGAAGCGAAGCCGGCAAGCTCGCCCACTTTTCCTGTTCCGAAGCTGAAAGCGTGGTTTGCCGAGTTGCGTCTCGCGAACGCATACGCGAGCGCCGCAATCCCGAGCGCGCCAGCGTGCGTCGCCATGTGGAAGCCATCGGCGAGCAGCGCCATCGAGCCGGTCATGTAACCGGCCGCGATCTCGCCGATCATCATGGCAAGAGTGAGTGCGACGACGGAACGGGTCCGGCGTGCGTTTTCGTCGTGCGAGCTGCCGAGAAACGAGTGCTCGTGCTTGTGGATCATGTTGTCAGTCATAGAAACCTACTTCGAATAGCGGCGGATCGCCTCGATCAATGAATCCACGCCCTTTTTGCGCTGGCTGGCCGTCAGGTCGGGATGCGCGACATGCTCGCGCGCGTGCGCCTCGACGATCTCATCGAGCAGGCCGTTCATTGCGCCGCGTGTCGCGGCCACCAGATGCAGGACTTTTTCGCAATCGGTGTCCGATTCCAGTGAACGCTCGATAGCCTGAACCTGGCCCGCGATGCGGCGAACGCGCTTCAATAAGCCGTCTTTGTGTTCACTCAGATGTGACATACGCATACCCCCTATGGGTATAGATGATAGCACCGCACTGACATCGCGTTTCTGGCGGCTGTCGGCGGCCCTGCCGACGCATACGTCGGCCGATCGTTCGCGTCATACTGTTTGACGTGGTTGTTCCGAAGACGCGGAGTTCAACGCGTCGGGCATGAATGGTACGGGGCGCGAAGCGATTGCGCGCCGCCCGCATGACCGACCGTCAAGCACTATTGAAACCTTCGAGGAGAACGCGGATGAAAACAGCGACGCTAGCGGCAGCATTGGCCATCGCGGTGGCGGCCGCGGCCCCGCCGGTGCGCGCGCAGGACGACATGGCGAGCACCGCGCAAGCGGTACTGAGCGCGGCGCAGCCGGTGCATATGACGGCGGAGATCGTCGCCATCGATGCGGGCAACCGCTCACTGACACTGAAGGGCCCGCACGGCGACGTCGCGATCGTGCTCGTCAGCCAGCAGGTTGCGGGCTTCGATCAGCTGAAGATCGGCGATCGCGTCGACGTGCTGTACAAGAATGCGGTGCTCACCAAGGTCGACAAGGCAAGCAGCGCGAGCAAGGGGATTCGCGAGCGCGCCGACAGGCACAGCTATACACCGGCGTCCGGCGGATACGAGGCGGCGCGACAGACCGAGGTGCTCGCCACCGTGCTGAAGATCGATCGCAAACAGCGCCTGGTGACGCTGCGCGGCGCATCCCAGACGCAGACCTTCGAAGCCGCGCCCGATGTCGATCTCAGCGACGTGAAGATCGGCGATACCGTGCATGCGGCGTTCGTGTCGGCGGCCGCCATGCAGGTGACGCCTGTCGGGCAGTGACGGGGCGAGCTAGCGGGAGCGGTCCGTGGCCGCGTCGGCTTCGCAAACTATGTCGAAACATGTCGCGGCGCCCGCCGGATGGCGGCGAAGCCTTGCCTGGCGGGCCCGCGTCGCGGTGAAACAGCTCGACATATCTTCCGTGATGATTTCCGCGGTGTGTCCTTCTATAGTCCGTTCGTCGCCACGCGGCAGTGACGCAAGTGGCCCGAATCCAGCAAGGACATACCGTGAAAAATCGTTCGTTCGCAGGTTCCGACAAGGTCAGCGCCCGCCTGGCGCGAGCCGCGCTGCGCAACGCGGTGCTCGGCGCGGCCGCCGCCGTGCTCGCACTCGGCAGCGCATCGGCGTTCGCGTGGTCGGGTCACGGCACCGCGTACACGTCGCGCGGCGTCTATAACGGCGCGCACTACGGCTCGTGCGGTGGCGGTAGCTGCTCGCATGCGGGCAGCGTGGCCGGCCCGTATGGCGGCTTCGCGAGCAACACCGGCACGCTCACGCGTACGGCGCCCGGCCAGTTCTCGAACTCGGGTACCGCGACGGGCCGCTACGGTAACTCGGTGCAGCACTCCGGCGACACCAGTTGCGCGGGCGGCTCCTGCTCGCATACCGGCGCGTTGAGCGGCCCCGACGGCAAAACGGCGACGACGTCCGGCGACGTGACGCGTACCGCGCCGGGCCAGTATTCGTCGTCGGGCTCGATCACGGGGTCGAACGGCAATACGGTCAATCATGCGGCGTCGACGAATTGCGCGGGGTCGACCTGCGCGCGCTCGGGCACGGTGACGGGCCCGGACAACAGCGTCTATCACTCGGGCACCGCGACGCGGGTCGCGCCCGGCGTCGTGACGACGTCGACGAGCGTGACCGGCACGCAGGGCAACACGGTGAGCTCGAGCGGTACGGTGGTAACAGGCGGTGTGGTGGTTGCGGGCGGGACGACGACCGGCGCGACCGTGGTCGTCGCGCCCAAGCCGGTAGTGGTCGCGCCGCCGCCTCCGGTCGTCGTGCCTCCGCCGGTCGTCTACGTGCCGCCGAAGCCCGTCGTGGTGATGCCCCCGCCGGCCTATGTTCCGCCGCTGGTGGTGGTGGCGCCGCTGCCTCCGCCGGCCGTCTACATCGCGCCGCGTGCTGTGTATGTCGCACCGCGGGCTGCCGTCTGGGTGCCGGGCCATTGGTTCGGGCGTGTGTGGGTGCCGGCGCATTGGGCCTGACGATGAGCGCGGCGATGCGAATCAGAACCTGCGTCGAAGCGTGGCGCTCACGTCGCGCCATGCGCTACTCGCGAGCCGACGTGTCTGCGTGGTGCGCGCTGTACAAAGCAGCCGCGCTGGCGACAATCGTGATGGCAACACTGCTAGGGCTAAACGCGTACCTCGAGCCCAACCGCGAGTTTCGCGCGAAGCCGGCCACCAGCGCAGCGAGCGACTGTTCCGCGCGCTACGCCGCGTTGCTCGATCTGGCCGAGCTCGCGCGGCGTGACGGCAAATCGTCGGAGGTGGTCGTGCGTGCATTGAGCGAGCAGAACGGCGTGATGAGCGAGTGCCTACCCGCGGGCCGGGGCCGGCCTGCACCGCAACTGCATTGAACGTGCAAACGGATCATGCGATGGATCGGCTCACTGAACGCGCAGCGGAAACCGAATTTCGAACGTGGTCCCCACGCCCTCGCGCGACGCAAATTCGATCTGCCCCTCGAGCACCCGGCATAGCTCCTTGACGATCGCGAGCCCGAGCCCCGTGCCCGGAATTTCCTCACCGGCCGCGCGCTCGAACTCGTCGAACACGCGCTCCGCATCGGTGGGCGCAATGCCGACGCCGGTGTCGGACACGCGAATGATCCAGTGTTCGGCGCCACGCGTCGCGAAGCGGAATTCGACCTGTCCCGACTTCGTATACTTGATCGCGTTGGACAACAGATTGAGCGAGATCTGCTTGAGCTTCAGCCGGTTCGACGTGACGACCGGCAGCGCCGCGTCGAACGAGCTGCGTAACGCGAGCCCCTTCGCGTCGATCGACGGCCGCGTCGACGCGACCAGTTCGTCGAAGAGTTCGCGCAAGTCGACGTCTTCGAGCGCGAGCGGCGCCGAGTCGCCAAGCATGACCGAGTATTCGACCATCTGGTCCACCAGTTGCTTCATGTCGGCGGCCTGGCGGTTCGCGAGCGCCAACGCGGTATCGGCTTGCGACGGCGCCCGCTCGATCAGTTGCAGCGCGATCGAAAACGCGTTGAGGAAGTTGCGCAGATCGTGCGCGACGCAGCGCGTGATCTGCATGCGCGATTCGTACAGATCGCCGACCAGCCGTTGCTTGAGCGTCAATTCGTGATTCGCGCGTTCGAGCCGCTCCGTGTATTCATCGATCGTGCGATCGCGTTCGGCGACCACTTCCTTGATCGACGCATAGGTGACCATGCTGAATGTCTCGGCGATCAGTCGCCGTGCGCGGCTCTCGTGGCGGCGCGTGCACGTGCTGTCGCGCTCGACGAATTGTTCGAGCGCTTCGGTGAGCACCTTCTGAAAGAGGTCCAGTTCACGCACCAGCTCTTCGATCCGGTAACCTTGGCGCCAGCGCACGTTGCCGTGTTTCTTCCCGTCGCGTTCGATCGACGTTTCAACGCGTCCCAGATCTTCCGCATCGAGCGCGACGCACAGCACTTCGAGAATTTCCGGCAGATGGTCCGCCAGTTGCTGATAGGTGAGCTGGTCCGGTTCGGCGAGACTGGCGTCGATGGAGACGGCCTGCATCCATTGCCGCGTCAGGCGGTCCCGCTCGCCGCGGATGAAGTCGGAGAAATTGCGCAGCGGGCCTACCCGTCTGTCGGTCATGATGGATACCGGGATGGAGTTTCTACAACGTACCTGCTCGCGAACGGTTGCGAACGCCTCGATTTGCGGGGGCGCCGCGGGCCTGTTTCGCCGCCAATCGGCCAGGCGACCCGATGCGCGCCGGCAATCCGCGTCATTATCCGCGCAATTGCCGTCTGTGGAACACGGCTTGCGAGACTCTACTCAGACTAGAAGCAAATTTCGTCCGCAAACCATGATGTGTTCGATATTGCTGGTGGACGACGAACCGGAAATTCTAGCTGCATGGCGGCTGATTCTGGAAAGCGAAGGGTATGAGGTGACTTGCGCGAGCAACGGCGCCGAAGCACTCGCTGACGTCGTCGCTCACGTTCCCGACCTGGTTGTTACAGACTGGATGATGCCGATCATGGGAGGCGCCGAGCTGTGCCGCCGATTGAAATCGATGCCTCAATCCGTCAACGTACCGATTCTGGTCCATACCGCTGTTCCGCCCTCGAACAGCGACGCGCGGTACTGCAACGCGTGTTTGCTGAAGCCGATCGGCGCGGAACTCTTTCTGACGACGATCGCGAAACTCTGCGCAGCACGATGCTGATGTGGCACGAGTCGCCGTTGCCGCCGTCGTTATACCTCAATTGCGTGTCACATCATTGCTGAGGACCCCTGCTGAGTCGGCTTTCAGGAAGTCGACGAACGCGCGCAGCGGCGCCGGCACATGACGATGGCCCGGATAGTACAGAAAAGGCCCTGAAAAGCGCTGCCACCACGGTTCGAGAATCGCTTCGAGCGCGCCGCTGTCCAGATGCGGGCGCAGCATGTCTTCGAACAGATGAATGATGCCGAGGCCCGCGAGCGCGCCGCTGACCGCGAGGTCGATCGCGGCGCCTGGCCGCACCAGCAGCGGTCCGGTCGGATTCATTTGCAGCAGTTCGCCATCGCGCTCGAAGTACCACGTCGGCATCGCGCCGCTCGCGAATTGTCCGCGCAGGCACGCATGCGCGAGCAGTTCGCCGGGATGCCCGGGGCGGCCGTGCGCGTCCAGATACGCGGGCGACGCGGCGGTCGCGAAGCGCTGCACGCGCGCGCCGATCGGCACCGCGATCATGTCCTGCTCGAGGCGTTCGTCGTAGCGAATGCCCGCATCGCAGCCGATCGCCAGCACATCGACGAAACCATCCTCGACCACCACTTCGACGCGAATATCCGGGTACGTCTTCAGAAAGCGCGCGAGCACGTCGGGCAGCACGATGCGCGCGACGCTCGACGGCACGTTGAGCCTCAGCGTGCCAGTCGGCTTGTCGCGAAAGCCGTTCAGCACGTCGAGCGCCGCTTCCATTTCGCCGAACAGCGGCGTCAGCTTCTCGATCAGACGCAGCCCGGCTTCGGTCGGCGCGACGCTGCGCGTGGTGCGGTTCAGCAGGCGCAGCCCGAGCTTCGTTTCGAGGCGCCGCACCGCGACGCTCAGACTCGACGCGGACACGCCGCTGCCGCGCGCCGCGTCGCGAAAGCCGCCGGCGCGGGCGACCGAGACGAAGGCGGCCAGATCGTTCAGTTCCATCGGATTGATTGTGCAGAATTTTGAACAACCCGTACACGTTAGACCGGTTTATTCAACAACGCAATTCCAGCGATACTGTCGCTCACCACTTCACAAGGAAATCGTCATGCCGAACTTCAGTTCCATCGACACTTTCGCGCTAGCCGGCCGCCCGGTGCGGCGCATGGGTTATGGCGCGATGCAACTGGCCGGCCCCGGCGTGTTCGGGCCGCCGAAAGACCGCGGCGCGGCGCTCGCGGTGCTGCGCGAAGCGGTCGCGTCGGGTGTCGACCACATCGATACCAGCGATTTTTACGGGCCGCACGTGACCAACCAGGTGATCCGCGAGGCGCTGCACCCATATCCGCGCGATCTGACGATCGTCACGAAGGTGGGCGCGGTGCGCGACAGCGCCGGCGCGTGGCTGCCGGCGCAGGAGCCCGCCGACCTCGAGCGCGCGGTGCACGACAATCTGCGCAATCTCGGGCTGGACGCACTCGACGTCGTCAACATGCGCGTGATGGGCAACGTGCACGAGCCGAGCGAGGGTTCGATCGAAAAGCAGATCACGGCGCTCGCCGAGCTGCAACAGCGCGGGCTCGTGCGTCATGTCGGCCTGAGCAACGTAACGGCCGCTCAGATTGCCGAGGCGCAGCGCATCACGAAGGTCGTGTGCGTGCAGAACCACTACAACCTCGTGCATCGCGACGACGATGCGTTGATCGATGCGCTCGCGGAGCAGGGCATTGCCTACGTGCCGTTTTTCCCGTTGGGTGGCTTCACGCCGATTCAATCGACGGAACTGTCGGCGCTTGCGCACGATCTCGGCGCGACGCCGATGCAGGTCGCGCTCGCGTGGCTGTTGCATCGGGCACCGAACATCCTGCTGATTCCGGGCACGTCTTCGGTTGGCCATCTGCGCGAAAACCTGCAGGCGGCGCAGTTGAAGCTGAGCGACGAGGTGCTCGATCAACTGGATGCGATCGGCGCTGAAAACGGCTGAGGTTCGGCTTGGACATCGCGGCGTGGCTCAAATCGATGCCGCAATGAACTCCCGCAGCCATTGATGTGCGGGATCACGATGCACGCGCTCATGCCATAGCATTGCCATCTCGTAGCCCGGCACCTCGACGGGCGGCTCGACCATCCGCAGCGCGTGCGAGCCGCGCACGAGGCGCGCGGGCAGCATTCCCACGAGGTCCGTGCTCGCGAGCACCGATTGCATGAACAGAAAGTGCGGCACCGACAGCACGACCTTGCGCGCGAGCCCCACCTTCGCGAGCGTCTCGTCGGTGACGCCGAAAAAGCCGCCGCCATCGGGCGACACGATCACGTGTTCGAGCTTGCAGAACTGCGCGAGGGTGGGCCGGCGCTTCAGCTTCGGATGACCGGCGCGGCCGACCAGCGCATAGCGCTCGGCAAACAGCACGCGACGGCGCAAGCCTTCGGGCGCGCCTTCGCTCGTATGAAAGCCGATATCGATGTCGCCCTGTTCGGCCTGGCGCGCGAGCCGCGGCGGCGCCGCCTCGACGATGGCCAGACGCGTGCCGGGCGCCGCCGCGCGCAGGCCGGCGAGCATCGGCAGGATGATCGTCGACTCCGCGTAGTCCGTTGCGGCGATGCGCCAGGTTTGCGTTGCTGCGGCTGGGTCGAACGGGCTCGTTGGCGCGACCGCACGCTGCAGCGCGTCGAGCGCTTCGCGCAACGGCTCACGCAATGCCTGCGCTTTCGCGGTGGGCCGCATGCCGCGCGGTCCGGGCAACAGCAGCGGATCACCGAACACGTCACGCAGTTTCGCCAGATGCACGCTGACCGACGGCTGAGAGAAGTTCAGCCGTTCGGCGGCGCGGGTCACGTTGTGCTCTTCGAGCAGCACGTCGAGCGTGACCAGCAGGTTGAGGTCGAGCCTTCTGAGATTAATCACGGCAATACCTGACATATTTGGAATTCATTTCCAATATACCTCGTCGACGCCTATCGTGACTGTTTTCAGCCACGAAGGTCCCACCATGAACGTTCTGATCATCTACGCACATCCCGAACCGAAATCGTTGAACGGTTCGCTGAAGGACTTCGCGGTCCGGCATCTCGAACGCGCCGGCCATACGGTGCAGGTGTCCGATCTGTACGCAATGAACTGGAAAGCGTCGCTCGATGCAAACGATAGCAGCGAGCGTCACGGCGCCGAGCGCTTCTTTCCGTCGCTGGAATCGAAGCATGCGTTCGAGAACGGCTTGCAGAGCGAGGACATCGCGCGCGAGCAGCACAAGCTGAAGTGGGCCGATGCGGTGATTCTGCAGTTTCCGCTGTGGTGGTTCTCGATGCCGGCGATCATGAAGGGCTGGGTCGAGCGCGTCTATGCGTACGGTCTTGCGTATGGCGTCGGCGAACATTCCGATGCGCGCTGGGGCGAGCGTTATGGCGAAGGCCGTTTCGCGGGCAAACGCGCGATGCTGGTCGTCACGACGGGCGGCTGGGAGTCGCACTACAGCGCGCGGGGCATCAACGGTCCGATCGACGACGTGCTATTCCCGATCCAGCACGGCGTGCTGTATTACCCAGGCTTCGATGTATTGCCGCCGTTCGTCGTCTATCGCACGAGCTGCGTCGACGAGGCGAAGTATGCCGAGGTTAGCGAGGCGCTAGGGCGACGGCTCGACGCTCTGTGGACGACCGCTCCGATCCCGTTCCGGTCACAGAATGGCGGCGCGTATGCGATTCCGGCGCTCACATTGCGGGACGATCTCGCGCCGGGGCGGGTTGGATTTGCCGCGCACGTCGACGATGCGGGCGCAGAGACAGCAACTGAAGCCGACGAAGCGGCTGAAGCCTGACTGGATCGGATGTTTCGCTGAAATTTGGTTGTAAGTCGCCATTGCTACAGTCGTCGACGGACATAGGCCGAGGCATGCCGGGGCGCTCTTCTTCGGATGCCTGACGAACGTAAGCAGCCGCAAGCAAGCGCAAGGGCGACCCACCATGAATCCAGTCCGTACGTTCTGGCTCATTCTGATGCTGATCGCATCGCCGGCGTGGGCGTTCCAGTCGCGCGTCGTCACGATTCCGAGCGCGGCGATGCATCGGACGTTCGACGCAACAGTCGTGCTGCCCGATCAATACGCGCGTGGCAACCAGGCTGCGCGCTTTCCGGTCGTCTACGTGCTGCACGGCTCGGGCGGCAATTACACGGACTGGACCGCGAATTCGCATATCGGCAAGCTCGCCGACCGATATCAGGTGATCCTCGTGATGCCCGACGGCGGCCGCGACAGCTGGTACATCGATAGCCCCGTCGATCCGCGCAGCCGCTACGAAACCTACGTGGGCACCGAAGTGGTGGCCTATATCGACAGCCATTTCCGCACGATCGCGACGAAGCGGGCGCGCGCTATCACGGGCTTGAGCATGGGCGGCTTCGGCGCGCTACGCATTGCGCTCGACCGGCCCGACGCTTTCGGCGCGGCGGGCAGCATCAGCGGCGCGGTGGACCCGCGCGGCAGCGATGACGAGCCCGGCATCGAGCGTGTGTTCGGCGACCCGATGCAACATGCGAACTTCTGGAACAGCAAAGCGATCGTCGCGAGTGCGGAGGGTTTCGGCCGTGACCATATCGCGCTGACGATCGATTGCGGCGTGAACGACTCGCTCGTACGGTCGAACCGGCTGCTGCACGAGCGGCTCGTCGAACTCGGCGTGCCGCACGATTACGCCGAGCGGTCCGGTGGACATACATGGAAATACTGGTCGAACGCGGTCAAATATCAGGTGCTGTTCTTTGCCGGCAGGTTCAGGCAGGCGGCGCGCGAAATGCGTGACGCGCGCGCCGCGGCCTGATTGGCGAAGCGCTGTCCGCTTCAATCGATGCCGTGAAATACCGCGTCGTCCGGGCCGAGGTAGACCGGCGGGCGCCACGCGGCATCGCGCATCGAATGCTGGACCTGTTTGTCGACACCGAGCAGCACCGCGAAGATCGCCATCCGCACCGGGATGCCGTTGTCCGTTTGCCGGAAAATCGCGAGTCGCGAGTCGTGATTGAGGTCGGTGCTCAGATCGTTCGCGCCGGGGCGGCTGTCGCGCGGCAGCGGGTGCATGATCAGCGTGTCGGCGCCGCACCTGCTATCGACGAGCGCCTGGTTGATCTGGAAATCGGGCGTGTAGCCCTCGAACGATTCGTCGCTGAAGCGCTCCTTCTGGATGCGCGTCGCGTACACCACGTCGGCGCCGCGCAGACCGCTGGGCAGGTCGTGCGTCTGTTCGATCACGTGACCGTTGCGCGAAATCTGCTCGATGATGTAGCCCGGCATTTCGAGCATCGGCGGCGAAATCAGCGTGAACTTGATGCCACGATACAGCGCCAGCAGCTTCACCAGCGAATGCACGGTACGTCCGTACTTGAGGTCGCCGACCAGCGCGATGTGCGCGCCGTCGACGATCTTGCCGAGCCGCGAAAATTCACGCTGAATCGTGTAGAGATCGAGCAGCGCCTGGCTCGGATGCTCGCCGGGACCATCGCCGCCATTGATCACCGGCACGTTGGTCGCGCGCGCGAATTCGGCCACCGAGCCTTGCTCCGGGTGGCGGATCACCAGCGCGTCGACATAGCCGCTCATCACACGGCTCGTGTCGTAGATAGATTCTCCCTTCGCCATCGACGAAAACGTGAAGCCGGTCGTGTCGCACACCGAGCCGCCGAGCCGGCAGAACGCCGCGCCAAAGCTCACACGGGTACGCGTGCTCGCCTCGAAGAACAGATTGCCGAGCACCGCGCCTTCGAGCACGCGCGAGATTTTGCGGCGCCGCGCGATCGGCTGCATGATGTCGGCGACGCGAAACAGGGCCTCGACCGCGTCGCGCGAAAACTGATCGACCGACAGCAATTGCGGTTTGCCTTCGAACAGCATCTGGCTCGCGAGCGATTGCGAGTCTACGCTTTGCGTATATCTTTCACCGGGTTCGGTGTTCGCAACGATCTCCGACACGAAGCGCTCGACGATTTCCGGCATCGCCCGCGATTCCTGCGAGTCGTCCGGCAGCAGCCACGTATCCAGCGCCCGGCGCGACACGCCGATGCGGTTCGCGAACGTGTCGCGCGTCATGTTCAGGCGACGCATCGCATCGCGTAGGAAGGCTTGTTGCGGAACGCTCATCAGGGCACCTGTCGCAAATTTGGGGGGCGGGGGAGTGAGGCAGCAAAACGTGGTGATATACGCGGTGCGTATATTAGTTTCCCCCACGTAGAAGTCAAGCGATTTTGTCGACGGCCTGATTCGCCAAGCGTCGAAGGCTGGTCGCGGCGGGAGCGCGAGCGAGGCGTTGGTCGAACGGCTCGCGGCGTTAGGGCAGACGTGAACTCGAAGCGCAGGCGGACGGGAGCCGATCAGACCAGATCGGCCCCGCCAGCGTCGGCGTATGGGTATGCGCGCATGGGCAAACGGTCCGGGCCGCGCTTCGCCGACGCGGCCATCATTCGCCCTCTGAGCATTTCGCCGAAGTCGTCAGCGCTGATCGGCTTGCCGAGCAGGAAGCCCTGCATTTCGTCGCACATCATCGAGCGCAGCTTGTCGAGCTGCGATTGCGTTTCGACGCCCTCGGCGACCACGTCCATTTCGAGCGAGTGCGCCAGCGCGATGATCGCCGACACGATCGCGCTGCCCGCGGCGCCGTTCGCGTCGAGACCGTGGGTGAAGAAGCGGTCGATCTTCAACTGCTTCGCCCGGAAGCGCTGCAGATACGCGAGGCTCGAATAACCGGTGCCGAAGTCGTCGATCGAGATGTCGAAGCCGCTCTGCTGAAACGCGCGGATCACTTCGACGGTGCGCGCGGCGTCCTGCATCGCGACGGTCTCGGTGATCTCGAACATGATCTGCTCGCACGCGACGCCCTCGGTCCTGACGATGTCGAGTATCGTCTCGACGAGCTCCGGCTGCAGCAGCTGACGCGGTGACAGGTTGATCGCCACCTTCATCGTCGGCAGGCCCTGTTCGATCCAGCCGCGAATGCGCCGGCAGGTTTCGCGCACGACCCAGTAGCCGATCTGGACGATCTGCCCGGAGCGCTCGGCGACCGGGATGAATTCGAGCGGCGTCAGCGCGCCCAGTTCGGGATCGTGCAGACGGATCAGCGCCTCGGCGCCCGCGAGCACCTCGCCGCCGCCATGAAACTTCGGCTGAAACAGCAGCGAGAAACGATCGTTCGCGAAGGCTTCGTGCAGCACCTGCTGGATCTTCAACGTGCGCGTGGCGGCCTCGTTCATCGTGCGCTCGAAGAAGCGGTAGGTGCCGCGGCCCGCGCGCTTCGCCTCGTACATCGCGGCGTCCGCGTGCTTGAGCAGCGTCTCGACGCTGTCGCCATCACGCGGATAGAGCGCAATGCCGATGCTCGGCATCACCTGCAGCGGTTGCGCGTCGCTCCACGTGCCCTGGCGCATCCGCTCGAGCACGCCGTCGGCGAGCGCGGCCGCGTCGTCGGCGGACGTAAGGTCCTCCGCGAGCACGACGAACTCGTCGCCGCCGAGCCGCGCGACGGTGTCGCTCGAACGCACGCATTGCTGCAGGCGTTGCGCGAATGCGGACAGCACCGCATCGCCGGCGGAGTGGCCGAGCGAATCGTTGATCGTCTTGAAGCCGTCGAGATCCATGAACAGCACCGCGAACGTCGTGCGCTGGCGGCGCGCGCCGCTAATCGCGCGTTCGATCCGCTCGGTCAGCGTCGCGCGGTTCGGCAGGCCGGTCAGCGCGTCGAGCGTCGCGAGTCGCACGATCTGGCCGTTCAGCCTCGATACCGCGCCGAGCAGGAAGGTGGTGCGCACGTCGAAGCGCGACAGCATCAGCGTGACGATCAGGACCGCGAACGTGAGCAGGATCACCGCGGTGGCGAGCCATTGCGCGTCCATCTCGTTGGCCGCGCCGCAGATCGCGCCGGGCGCGAAGTCGGCGGCGGCCATGGCCGTGTAGTGCATGCCGCTGATCGCAACGCCCATCACCAGCGCCGCGGCGAGACGTTTGCGTGCGACATGGCGCACGTCTTCGTTGCTGAGCGCGCGCGCCATCCACAGCGCGGCGCTCGACGCGCCGATCGCGATCGCGATCGAGGCCGCGAACCGTGCCGGCTGATAGTGGATCGCGGGCGCCATTTGCAGGGCCGCCATCCCGGTGTAATGCATGCCGGCGATACCGAGCCCCATCACCACGCCGCCCATCAGCAGCCGGCCCGGCGTCAGGCGCTGCCGGGTCGTCATCGAAAGCGCCAGATACGAAGCGCCGATCGCGAGGGCCAGCGAGCAGGCGGTCGTCGCGAGGTCATAGCCGAGCGGGATAGGCAGCGAGAACGCGAGCATCGCGACGAAGTGCATCGACCAGATGCCGACGCCGAGCGCGAACGCGCCGCCGAGCCGCCATGCATGCCGCCGGCGCGCCGAGCCGAGCAGGAAGATGCGGCCCGTCAGGTCGAGCGCGGTGTACGACGCGAGGGTCGCAACCGCGAACGAAATCGCGACGAGCCAGAAATTATATGAACTCTGCATATTGGGTCCGCCGGGAGGAGTCCGGCTGAACATCTTATCGGCACTCTTCGAACTTTTGTTTAACTTATTTGCGATTTGCGAACAGGGGGCAAAACGGGCGCGCGGACGGCGGCGGATGCCGCGCTGGAACGCGTGTCGGATTGCGAGCCACGCTATGCATCGGAGCACGGCTCGGACGGCGGATCGGCGTCCCGGCGGCTCAGCGGCTCAGCGGGAACCCCTCGTCGAGCCAGCCGGTGACGCCGCCCGCCATCAGCTTGACGGGCCGCCCAAGCTGGGCGAGCCGCAGTGCGCCGCGCGCCGCGCCGTTGCAGTGCGGGCCCGCGCAGTAGGTGACGAACAACGTGTCCAGCGCATAGGCCGCGAGCTTCGACGCGACGATTTTGCCGTGCGGCAGATTCAGCGCGCCCGGCACGTGGCCTTGCGCGAATAGCGCGGGACTGCGCACATCGAGCAGTACGAAGCCGGGTGCGCCGCTCGCGAGGGCGGCGTGCACGTCGGCGCAATCGGTTTCGAAGCGCAGCGACGCGTGGAAGTGCGCGAGCGCGGCGGCGCTGTCGGCGGCGGGGATCGCGGTGACGGCGTTCGGGACGGCGGTGAGGTGGTCGTCAGTCATGTCAAGGAAGGGTCGAGTTGATCGGATGGTCTGGCGCGCGCGTTTCAGGCACGGTCGATTGTGGCGGGTGGCGGGTCGCCGGATAAGTGGCGTGATCGTCAATCTTCGGTAACATCGCGCCATGCACAATCATCTCGTCGTCGCGCTGGCCTACGACCGGCTCTGCACCTTCGAATTCGGCTGCGTGACCGAACTGTTCGCGCTCGAGCGGCCCGAGCTCGGCGTGCCCTGGTATCGCTTCGCGGTCTGCGCGGGCGAACCTGGTCCGATCCGCGCGGCGGGCGGCATCACGCTGGCCGCGCCCTACACGCTGACGCTGCTCGCGAGCGCCGACACGATCGTGATTCCGGGTTGGCGCGATGCCGACGAAGTGCCGCCTGCCGTGCTGCTGCGCAAGCTTCGCGCGGCCTATGAGCGCGGCGCGCGGCTCTGCTCGATCTGCTCGGGCGTGTTCGTCCTCGCGGCGGCCGGCGTGCTCGACGGCAAGACCGTGACGACCCACTGGCGTTACGCGGACAAGTTGCAGCAGCGCTACCCGCAGCTGCGCGTGCAGCCCGATGCGCTGTATGTCGATGAAGGGCAGGTGATCACGTCGGCGGGATCGGCGGCCGGGCTCGACATGCTGCTGCATCTGGTGCGGCGCGATCATGGCAGCGCGGTCGCGAATCGCGTCGCGCAACGGCTGGTGGTGCCGCCGCATCGCGAGGGTGGTCAGGCGCAGTTCGTGCCGCGCCCGATACCGCGCGACGAAAGCGGACGTATCGCGAAGCTGATGGACTGGGTGCGCAGCCATGCGGCCGAGCCGCATACGCTGCACTCGCTCGCCGGGCGCGCGGCGATGAGCCCGCGCACGCTGCAACGGCAGTTCCGCGACGCGACCGGCATGGCGCCTTATGAATGGCTCGTCAGGGAGCGCGTCGCGATTGCGCGTGAATTGCTCGAAGCCGCGACACCGCTGCCGATGGCGCGCGTCGCCGAGCTGGCGGGGTTCGGGTCCGAGGAGTCGTTGCGGCGGCATTTTCGCCGGATCACGTTGACGAGTCCGGGCACGTATCGGCGCAGGTTCGGTGGGGCGGGATGCTAGTCGCGGCCTGCCCGCGACGCTTATCATGCAGGCGCATATGCATGCATCGTCGTCATCGCCGCAGTCCGTCAGCGTTCCCAGACCCTCAGCAAAAGAAAAACGCGCGTCATGCCAAACGTTCTGAATCATGCCGAGCTCGTGTTCCTCGTGTCGTTCGCATTGATGTGGCTGGCGGCGCGCATCGGCGCGACGATGTTGCGGCGCTTCAGAAAAATCGCCGACGATGCCCACGACGACTTCAGCGTGATCCAGGCCGCGACGCTGACGCTGCTCGCGCTGATCATCGGCTTTACGTTCTCGATGGCGGTCGGCCGCTACGACCTTCGCGACCATTACGAAGAAGAGGAGGCGAGCGCCATCAGTACCGCCTACGTGCGCGCCGATCTGCTGCCGGCCGCCGATGCGGCCGCGGTCCGCGCCCTGCTCGTCAACTATCTCGACGTCGCCGATATCGACAGCCCGCGTGGCGGCATGATCCATGTGCGCCCGTCCAATCTGAAGGCGCTGGTGAGTTCGCTGCATCCGGGTTGAGCCCGCATCGAATTCGCGGCACGCGTTTCTGCGCGGCATCTGTCACCTGTCCTATCAGCGTCTGCCGCGCGCGAAGGTGCTCGGCGAAGCGGGATTCAGGATGGCCGCAGGTCAGGAAGCGCATACATGCTTCAATCGTCCTTCTGCAAACCCCATACCACATCAATAGCCATGAGGATGGCTTGTCACGAATTGGCATACATGACGAATTTTCCAGACAAATCGGGCGGCAACATCCTAGTGTGTTGCCATAGGTGGCTTCGGACGTGCATCGATACGACTCTCGAAGGGCGGTAGCAAGAACAAGTCGTTTTCAGATGGGTGCCGGTGACGGAAAGCCCGGCAATGCGCAAGCGTCTTACCTTATTCGCGAGGCACAACATGACATCGATTTTCAGACGGCTATCCCGTTCTGCTTCCCGCGGCTTTGCAGGTGGCAGCGTCATCGCGCTCACGTGCGCGATCGTCCCAGGCGCCGAGGCGCAAGTGGTCGGCCCGCTCGTCACGGTGGCCGCGGGCGATCCATTCAGCGGATGCACTGCGGACCAGATTAACGCACAGGAGTCCGCATTCAGGAGCGTCCTGTTTCCGGCCACGTCGATCGAGCCATGGCTGGCGGCCGATCCGACCAACCCGTCCCGCCTTCTCGTCGGCCATCAGCAGGACCGCTGGGACGACGGTGGCTCACGCGGACTCGTCGGCGTCGTCTCCAACGATGCGGGCAGCACGTGGACCAATACGATCCCATCCGGCGTTACCGATTGCACCGGCGGCAAATTCCGTCGCGCCTCCGATCCGTGGGTAGACTTCGCACAAGACGGCACCGCGTTCTTCTTCTCGTTGGTGTTCGACCCGATGAAGCCGACGACTCCGTTCGGGGCGCGCAATAGCGGGTTGCTGGTCAGCCGCTCAGTCGACCACGGCGCGAGTTGGCAGGCTCCCGTGACGCTGATCCGCACCACCTCGCCGCACGCGCTCAATGACAAGAACTCGCTCACCGCCGATCCGACGGCGAACGGTTACGTCTATGCGGTGTGGGATCAACTGAGCGTTTTCCCGCCAAGCCAGGCCGGCGATCAGTTGCTCGCGGGAAACGACGGTGTCGAAATCGCGCGTCAATTGCGCAACCGTGCAGCGGGTGGTGCTCCGGTCTCCAAGTTCAATTTCACCGGCCCGAGCTTCTTCTCGCGATCCGTCGACAACGGCGTGACCTGGAGCACGGCCGCCCCGATCTATCAACCGGGCACGAACGCACAGACGATCGACAACATCGTACGGGTGTTGCCTGATGGGACCCTGCGTGATTTCTTCACTGCAATCAATGTCACAACGTCGGGTCTCAGCATCGGCTATATCAAGTCCACGGATAAGGGCGCGAGTTGGAGCACACCGACGTTCGTCAACGATATTCAGGTGCGCGCAGCGGGAGTGGTCACGCCGGACACCGGCCAGCCGGTGCGCGATGCCGCCATTCTTTACAGTATCGCTGTGAACCCGGTCACGGGGGCAATCTATCTCGCGTGGGAGGACAATCGCTTTTCGACAGCCACCTGCACCACGCCCGGTGCCGGGTCAATCGCGATCACCGGGATTGTCTTCAGCGAATCGGATGACGGTGGGGCCACCTGGTCGACGCCGGTGATGATCAACAAGACGCCGGCGAATGCCGCCAACCCGTGCCGTCAGCAGGCCTTCATCCCCGCAGTGGTGGCCTCGGGCGACGGCAAGACCGTGGTGGTGACCTACTACGACTTTCGCAACGACACGAACACGTCTGCCGGCGCCGAGGGTACGGACAATTTCGCGCTGTTCTGCCCGATCTCGCCTTCGTCCGCGTGCACGAGCTCCGCTAATTGGGGCAACGAGCGGCGACTGACCACGGCCTCGTTCAATATACTTAACGCTCCTGTGGCGCGTGGCCATTTCCTCGGCGATTACATGGGGCTGACCGCCAGCGGGCCCAAAACCATCTACCCGGTATTCGGCACAGCCACAGCTCCCAACGTGACGGCCGAATTCACCCGTCAGATCACATTGCCGTAAGCGCAAGCGGCGGCGACTTGAGGGGGTCGCCGCTGGTTCCTGCAATGGCTCGCGTTTGTCCGCTGAGCCCGACCGGTGACAAGCCGCAATCTTCGTCATTCGCCCGTACTGCTCCGACTGGCTGTGAGTGAAGGCAGATCACCGGTAACGGGCTACGCACTTTCTAAGCCGTGACTGCTGCGCTTTTTCGACTGCGGGGGTCGTCCGTCTCAGCGGGTTTTCAGCATCCTGCTAGGGCAAAGTGTCGCGCTTGGCGAAGATGCTTGTCATTTCCGCCATGTTCTCGGTTCCCCATGTGCACAGCGGGACGATCGCGTCGGCCAGGCTGCGACCGAGCGGGGTCCAGTGCCTACGGCGTGTCCCCTGAGGAACTGGGAGGACAGCCTTCTTCCAAGGTCGTCGCGCAGGCCTTCACTGGTGGAAGACTGGTTAGGGGCTTCAACCATTTGGTCGCTGCCGTCCTTGACCAGGATCCGGCCGTACATCGTGGCAGGAGAGTCGTGTTCCTGGCGAGCGACGATGACGGCGCCGCAGCGGAGATTGGTGCGCTTGCGGAAAATCTCGGTTTCTCGCCGATCAAACTTCGCGGGCTTTCTGAGCAGGCGCGCGGAAATAGCTGGGGTCAACTGATCTTTAAGGACTTGGTCAAAGTTCGACTAATGAATCGTGATCGTAAATTTCGATGCGATCCTGCCTCGTGGACAAAGGGCAGCCACAGTTTGATTGAAGCGAGGGCGACGCCGGCAGTAAGCCGCGCTCCGATCATCTGGCGTGCGCTCGGCGTGCGCTCGCTTATGGGTCTGCTTGACGCCCTCCAGCTCGGGGAGGCGTTGTGCTTGCCGTTCCTGCACGCGGGCCTGTTCCCGCACTCGCGGATGCGTAGCTGACACCGCGTTTCGCTTGACTTAGAGTGCACTCTTCAGGTCAGGTGGCCGCAGCCACTGACGAAACAGCGACTACGTACGAAGCTCCGGCTATGGACCGGTTACTGCCCCGAAGAGGGCGGCCGGATCCAACTCCGCACGAGCATTCAGGGCTTTCGACGGCGGACGCTGAATCGCTCAAATAATGCCCTGGCACTTTTCACCACAGCGGGCCAACAACCAGCCATACAACTGTGAAAAAGAGGCTCATCGGAAAGTTCCGCTTGAACATGGCATGCTCGGAATCATTGTGAATATTTGTCAAAACCTTTTAATCTCAAATTAAACCTGTTGACCGTGGATTCTTTAGATGGTTAATTTGCCGGTGCGTTCTGGAAAATCGAAAGAGGTCAAATGGAACAACAGAAACAGGATGAAACCGGCGGCGAGGAAGAATGCATGCTTTGCCGTATCACCTATTCAGTCTACTCAAACTTCCCGCTAATGCCGTCCGCAATGGCGCTGAACGCCGAAACCGGCGAATGGTTTCCGTTCGATAGGCTGAAGTCGTATTCAAACGGTTACGCCATGGCTGAAGCCCTGGGTTACGCATGGGCGTGCGATTGTCGCGGGCGCTCACTGAAACGTTTCGACCAGCATTTCCGGTTAACTGACCAATACACCGGAACGCCTTTGCAGGGTATTCCGTATCGAATCGTCAGCGAAGATGGAGGTAGTGCAGAACACAGAACGGACGCACAGGGCCGAACCGTTAAGATATCAGGTGCACAATCCGAATCCGTGACGCTCCACGTTTTCGAAGAACACGTCCCGATTAATCCAAAGTGGGACAAATATCTATGACCACGACGCACAAGGTAATCAAGAAGCACAAGGCGAAACTTACTCCGAAATCGGATACCACACCGGTAACGGTGCAGATTGACGATTCGGCACGCCTACGCGAGATTCGGCAGTTGGTGCGGGCGAACAACAAATCGACTCTCGATGACAATCTGGTAATTTGCCAAATCTACATGGAATCGCGCTTTGACTCTAGCGCTTCGCCGGCCGGTAGCACTGCAAAAGGCTTGATGCAGATGACGAAAGGCGCAGTGCAACAGGTCTATAAATATAGGGCACAAAAGACGTTGGTCCATATGCCAAGCGACGCGCAAACGCACCAACTGTTCGCGGAAGCTGCCGCGGTACATGCTTCCTCTCAACTTACCGACGATGCAACAAATATCGGATTAGGAACAGAGTACATGCAATACTGGCTAGACAAGGCGCATTCAGTTGATGCAGCGTATAGACTCTATCGCGGCCTGTCTAACGGCGTCTACTATAAGAAAATCAAGGGGTGCGCGGACCGCCTGACCGCCGATCCTGATTCAATGCGGTCCCTTCGAGATATGGTGAAATGAGAATAGCCGCCTTTATTGCGATCCTGTGTATTGGCTACGTCGCCGATTCGCAATCCGCTATCGGTATGGAAATGGTCACGCGTTGCGAACTCGGGAGCGATCAAAGTCATACGCTCGCATTGCTGCGCGATCATCCCATAGATGGCACGGCGGTTTTCTATCTTAGCAAGGACAGCACCGCGCCAGTGCGCCTTTATGCGGGGGACGAGGATCAATCGCGGGGCGATGGAATACAGGTGGCATGTATCGGTTCAAAGGAGCGCGTATTCGTGATATCCGGCGACTTCACATCGAACTATCTCCAAGGCGTTGCGATCCGCTACAACACGAAATCGGGGCGATGGGAGCGTGTCGATTTCGCCGAGCGCGAACGCCCCGCCGCCATCTACCTTGATCCAAAAGGGCTAGTCGTACTGATACCCAATAGCGGGCGGAACGAGTCTCCTGAGCGCTACATTATTTACCGATACGACGCTGGTGCCGGACGAGCGAAGCAAGCCTATTCGGATCATCTTCCGCATTCTAGGGTGGTGCCAATTCCCGCCCCCAAAAACCGACCGGAGTGACAACAACAAACACGTTTTCAGTGAGACTAGCACTGAAAGAAGACCATACGTCGACGGGTGGAAGTTCATGCTTCGCGATGCGAGGCGGTTCCCAATTCCATGTTCCGAGCCATTCGCCGTTCGTTGATCGTTCAATCGCCCCGCTTCGGCGGGGCTATGCAAAGCGAAGTCACGCGACGAACCGGCACCATCACGACTGAGCATAGGCGACGTCGCCGAAGAACTCGATGCCGGTAAGCATAGAGCCGTTTGGCCCGGTTCAGCTTGCTTCAACATCGTGCAGCGGCGGCAGTGGTGGCCTGTCCGCGACGCCCGACCGGTGACAAGCCGCAATCTTGGTCATTCGCCCGTACCGCCCCGACTGGCGGTGAGTGATGGGCAGATTACCGGTAACGGGCGACGCAGTTTCTTCGCCGCGACTGCTGCGCTTTTTTCCGCGCTCGCGCATGGCTAGCTGACACCGCGTTTCGCTTGACTTAGAGTGCACTCTAAGTCCTAACCTCGAGTCCGTCATGTCGAAATCGCTAACGATCGGTCAGGTGGCCGCAGCCACTGGTGTTTCCGCGCATACCTTGCGTTACTACGAGCAAGCGGGCTTGCTGCGAGCAGTCGGGCGAACCGATGCCGGACACCGGCTGTATTCGCCGGCCGATCTGGACTGGCTGCAATTCGTTATGCGCCTGAAGGCGACGGGAATGCCGATAGCCTCGATAAAGGTCTTCTCTGAGCTGCGCGCCCAAGGCGACTCTACGTACGATACGCGGCGCGAGATGCTCGCTGAGCATCGAGACACGGTCCTGGTGCATATCGCTGAACTGCAGTCGAATCTTGCTGCAATCATGGACAAGATCGTCTGGTACGAGACCGCCACAAGGAACGCAGCGCGACATGACGACAGTTTCCAACCACATCAACAGGAAGAGGACCCGTCATGGATACCGGATTCAATACAACGCACACAAACCAGGACCGCTACGCGCAGGGGTGGCAAAAGCTGAGGGAGATCGACGGTGAAGTCGGCGAGAAGGTAGTCGCAGCGCTGGCGCCTATCGCTCCAGACTTCGGCCGCCTGTTGATCGAATTTGGCTTCGGTGACATCTATAGTCGGCCGCAACTCGATCTGCGCGCCCGCGAGATAGCGACGATCGCGGCCTTGGCTGCGCTCGGCAATGCTCAACCGCAATTGAAGGTCCATATCGAGGCGGCACTGAACGTCGGCTGCACGCGCGACGAGATCGTTGAGGTGTTCATGCAGATGGCACTTTATGCGGGCTTTCCGGCAGCACTGAATGCATTGTTCGCCGCACACGAAGTGTTTGCCGCGAAAAGCGGGGAGTAGCACGGGAACGCGCGGCGACGTGCGCCCGGCGTAGCGATCAGATGTCGCGCGTCCGCGGGATGACAACGGCCTGGCCGTGCAATTTGCCGTCCGCGTCGAGAAGTTGCCACAGTGTGGCTTCCTCGATGATGAAGCGCTGGCCTGACTTGGTGACACGCACGCCCTTGTAGCCCGCCTCGTAGCCCAGCCGCTGCACGCGTGCCAGGAATTGCTGCCGCTCCTCGCGATTCGGGGCCTCGGCGGAAAGTCGGGACGGCAGTCGGGTGATTTCATCCCAGCTGTATCCGAAGCGGCGCTGCGCGGCCATGTTGCCGTAAATAAAGAGCGGGTCGGGATCGGTGTTGTGCGCGAGTACCGCGAACGGGGCACGCTCATAGAGCCATTCGGTAGCTTCGTCCACGGGCATGGCCTGCGGCACCAGGGGGCGACCAAGCAGTTTGGCGAAGCTGTCGGCAAGGAGCTGATAGAAAGCGGGATCGCGGTGCAGTGGAATCATCTGAGACATCTAGATGGAGATCGTGGACCCGTGCAAGGGCAAAGGCGCTCACGATACAGCATCTGCAAGCGAAAGTTTCGTGGCCTTCTGACCCGGCGCGAATCGCTCAAATATGCCCGAGCACCTTCCACCAGAGCGGCCCGACAACCAGCCATGCAACCATATAAAAGAGGCTCATCAGAAAACCCGCCTTCCACCATTCGCCCTGCGTCACATAACCCGCGCCGAACATGACCGGACCGGAGCCGATGCCGTATTGGGTCAGGCAACCGTTCACGTTGCTCAGAATCCCGAGGGCGACCGCGGCGACGAAGGGCGGGATGCCGGCGGCGACCATCAGCGCCATGGAAAGTGGAAACAGAGCGCTGATATGCGCGGTAGCGCTGGCGAAAAAGTAGTGAATATAAACGTAGATCGCCGCCACCAGCATATAAACGGCTAGCCTCGGGAAGCCCGCGAGGTGCGCGCCGAATTCCTTGCCGAACCAGCTCACCATGCCATATTCGTTGAGCTTGGAGGCCAGCATGATGAGCAGGCCAATCCAGATCATCGTGTCCCAGGCGGATTTTTCGTTCAACGCGTCCTGCCAGGTCAGCACGCCGCTGATGAACAGCAACGAAACGCCGATCGCCGCCGCGAGCGTCGCGCCTACACCGAGATCGTCGCCGAACACCCACAGCACCAGCAAGCCGACGAAGATAGCCGCCATGATGATTTCCCTGGCCGAAATCGGGCCCATCGTTGCGAGCTCTTTTTGCGCGAGGTCGATGGCATCGGGGGTGCGTCTGACCTGCGGCGGCGCGATCCATAACATGGCGATCGGAATGACGGCGAGGCACAACAGGCCGGGGAGGGATGCCGCCACCGCCCAGTCGAGCCAGCTGATCGAGACGCCCTGGTCCGCGGCGAGCTTGACCGCGAGCGGATTGCCCGCCATTGCCGTGATGAACATGCCCGCCGTGATGATGTTCGCGTGGAAGGCGCAGAGAATCAGATAGCGTCCCACCTTCGCGCGTGATTGCGGATCGTCGGCGTGGCTGCCTAGCACTTCGGCAATCGCTCGCGTGATCGGCAACATCACGCCGCCCGCGCGCGCGGTGATGCTCGGCATGGCGGGGGAGATCACCAGTTCGGTCAACACGAGCCCATAGCCGAGGCCCGTCGTTCGCTTCCCTAACAATCGCATGAACAGCAGCGCGATCCGGCGGCCAAGGCCGGTCTTGATCACGCCGCGTGAAATGAAAAACGCGAGCATCACGAGCCATACGAGGTCAGTGCCCGTGGATCGGGTGACGTCGGCAAAGGACAGCACGCCGACGAGCACGCCGATGGTGGAACCGATGATGGCAACCACCGACATCGGCAGCGGTGCGGTCATGATGCCGGCAATGGTCGCGACGAACACGGCGAACATATGCCACGCCTTGGGCTGAAGGCCGGCGGGCGCGGGCAGGAACCACAGCACGACGCCGACCGCGACCGGCACGAGATATTTCCAGACGCCGGCCGGCAGTCCGACCGACGGCTTCGGCGAGGTCGGTGGGGAACTGGTGGGCTGTGAAACCTTGGCAGGTGATGGAGCCATGATGGACCTCTGCTTGCCAGCGTTGCTGGGTGCTTGCGGAGTGCGCGCGAAAGCGTCACCGCTCGTGGAGAACGTTTTCGGTCGCCTCCTTGACGATGCGCGCGCTGCCTAGCAGGGCTGTCCGCTCGCCAGGGTCGAGTTCCGGATAGGCGATCAACCGCGCGCCCGCGCCATTGACGACCATCGGCAGCGACACGCACACGTCCGGTACGCCTTCCACTTCGGTCTGCACGATGCCAACCGTGAGGATCAGATCGGTGTCATGCACGATGGCCTCGCAGATCCTTCCTATCGCGCTAGCGATGCCGTAATGGGTGGCGCCTTTGCCTTCCTTGATGAGCTTCGCCGCCTCGTGTACGGAGCGCAGCATCAGATCCCTGCTGGCGGGGCCCAGTTCCTTGCCGTTCCTCGTCAGGAAGGTTTCGAGGGGCATGCCGCAGACCGTCGCGGCGGACCACTGGATCACGGCCGATTCGCCGTGCTCGCCGAGCACATAAGCGTGAATCGCGGATGCCACCACGCCGAGCCGTTCGGACAGCAGGGAGCGCAGCCGCCCGGTGTCGAGCGAGGTGCCGGTGCTGATGACGCGCTCGCGCACGCAACGCAGTTGACTGTAAACGGCGCCAGTCAGCACGTCGCACGGGTTGGTCGCGATCAGATAGATGGCTTGCGGCGCGAGCGGTGCGATGCGCTCGACAATTCCGGCCGCGATGTCCGCATTGGTTCTGGCAAGGTGCAGACGGGTTTCCCCGGGTTTGACGCCGGCGCCAGCGGCGATCACGACGATGTCGGCGTCGCGCGCGTCTTCGTAGTCCCCGGCCCGGAAACGGCTGTGCCCCCAGAATGCCGCGGCGTGGGCGAGATCGAGAACCTGTCCTTCAGCGCGCACCCGCGCGACGTCGATGATCACGACTTTCGCGCTCGGAATGGCCAACGCCACGAACAGGGCGGCCGATCCCCCCACAAGCCCGGCGCCGACGATAACGATCTTTGCCTGCCGCATCGCGAACCTCGGTCAGTTCGGGCTTCGGCCCTGGCAGACATGGTGGCACGCGCGCGTTTCTCATCAATCGGACCTTGGTCCTACACGGCCGCAACACGCTTTTCAGCCGATCCGATCGACCCATTGACTGCGCCAATCCGGTGCCTCGAACGGGTCCGCGAAATATTGGGTCTCGCGGACCACTTTGCCGTCGCGGAACTCCATCATGCTGACCGTGTAAGCGATGCGCCCCTGATAGTTGATGGTGTACTCGGTTATCCACAGATTGCCGTTGCCTTGAATTCGCCTGACCTCGAAACCCGATGGCTTGCCGGGATGATGACCGCGCAGTGCCTGCAGATTGATTCGTCCGTGGATGCGCTCGCCTGATTGGGGATAGTCGCAGATCGCATCGTCATCGTAGATAGCGTGTTCGGCGTCGAGATCGCCGTCCGCCGACGCTCGCCAGTGTGCGTTCAAGGCTTCACGTAGCGCTTCTTCGTTCATGGAGGGCCTCCAGATCGGGTGTTGAAGTCGACCAGTCGCGGGTGGTCGTCGCGTTGCTATTCTCGCCTTTATCGGCATAGCCGTTCTCAAATGGGCTTCGATTCGCGACCGGCAAGGGTATGCCGCCTTTCGATCGGGAGCGGAACTTGCTCTTGAATCAGGTATGGCAACGAACCGAGGAGAAGGCGCCATGGCCACCGCACCGAACAAAGACGAGAACCCGATCCGCCCGGATCAGTCCGACGTCGTGCAGACGGATTTGCCTGACGTCGGTCCATCGCAGGACCCGGATGAACCGCCGCTCGATCCCGCCGTCGACCCCGATCGCGAGGACGACAAGCCGTAGTCGAGCGCATTCGCCCGATAAAAAATAGAAGCGGAATGCGGGTGTTTCTGGGTGTTTCTGATAGCTGCGGCATTTCTGCTCATGGCAGATTTGCCGCGCGGGTTCGGCTGTGCGGCGACCAACGCGCACAGCGAACTCAACGGAGACGGACTCGTGGTCACGGCGACTTCGTTCACCGTGCTAGTGGGTACGCTCGCATTGCTCGGCTTTCTTACGAGCAGCCTCTCCATCTCGCTCAAGCGCGCGAACCGGCAACTGCATTATCTCGGCACGCACGACGCGCTGACGAATCTGCCGAACCGCCAGCAACTCTCGTTGCGCATCGCACAGGCGGTCGCCGAATCCGCGCGCAGCGAATCGCCGTTCGCCGTGCTCTTCGTCGACCTCGACGGCTTCAAGTCAATCAACGATTCGCTCGGCCATCGCGTCGGCGACGATCTGCTGCAAGTGTGCGCCGAGCGATTGCGCCACGACCTGCGCCATACCGACATGGTCGCGCGGCTGGGCGGAGATGAATTCGTGATCGTGGTCGACGACGTGGTCGATGCGTCGTCCGCCGCGGCGGTCGCCAATGCCGTGCTGCGGCGGCTGAGCCAGGAGATCGTTGTCAACGGCTTGCCGCTGCGCGTGAGTGCGAGCATCGGCATAGCGATCTACCCTCATGATGGCGACAATGCGGACGAACTGCTGCATAGCGCGGACGCCGCGATGTACGCCGCCAAGCAAAGCGGCCGCAACACGTTCCGCATGTTCGAGCCGGAAATGCAGCGCGCTCAAGTCGCTGATCCTGCAGCGCGATCTGCATCGTGCGTTGAGCGACGGCGAACTCAGTATGTCTTTCCAGCCGAAGTTCAGCGTTGCATCGCAATCGGTGACTGGCGTCGAAGCCCTGATCCGCTGGCGTCATCCTGAACTGGGCGAGATTCCTCCGCTCGAATTCATCCCGATCGCGGAACGCTCGGGCCTGATCGTCGAGATCGGCGATTGGGTGCTGCGTGAAGTCTGCCGCAACATTGCGCTATGGGACGCGCAAGGGCTGCCCGCGGTTTGCGTGGCGGTGAACCTTTCGCCGATCCAGTTCAGCGTGCCGGACCTGGTGGCCCGCATCGATGCGCTGATCGGGGCAGCCGGCGTCGAACCGTGTCGCCTGATGTTCGAGATTACGGAAACGACAGCGATGCAGAACATCGAGAAGACGAGCCGCACGATCGAAGCGCTGCAGGCGCGCGGTTATACCGTCGCCATCGACGATTTCGGCACCGGATATTCGAGCCTTTGCTATCTGCAGCGCTTCGGGTTCGACCAGATCAAGATTGACGGCACGTTCATGCGCGATCTCGACGCCGACGGCCAACGGGGCGGCGCGTTGCTGTCCGCCGTCGTGACGCTAGCGCGCGCGTTG
Source organism: Paraburkholderia podalyriae (assembly GCF_014397785.1). GTDB lineage: Bacteria > Pseudomonadota > Gammaproteobacteria > Burkholderiales > Burkholderiaceae > Paraburkholderia > Paraburkholderia podalyriae. The sequence goes on along the minus strand of NZ_VZQQ01000018.1, from coordinate 62,720 downwards.
CAGATCGATGTCGTGGCGGAGGGCGTCGAGACGGAGTCGCAATTCCGCACGCTCAGCGAACTTGCCTGCGATCAAATGCAGGGCTTCCTGTTGAGCCGGCCGTTGCCCGCCGCGGAGTGCCTTGCGTTCCTGCGTTGCGCCGCGGACCGGATCGCCTTGCCTGGATAAGCTGATTGCCGACGATCTGAGACTTTGCGCTGAACGGCTGCCCCCCATTTCCCCCCGCAAGCTGCAACCCTACGCTCCAGTCGAATAGCCGTCGATGCGCCCGGCATCCTCGTCGCGCGCATGCCAGAAATCGCTCCAGACAAACCCGGATTGCTGCTGGGATTCGCCCGCTGCTATCGTTCGCTGGTCGGTGTGGAAGCGCTTCCATTCAAGCGTTCACAGTAAGCTCGAACGCGAGCGCCTCAGCTTCCATCACACCCGGTTCAACGACCTCATCGCAGGAGAGAATCCGTGGAAAACGATGCATCGGCAGTCATCGACGCAGCCCATTCAAGCGCTCACGGCGACCCGCATACCGATCCCTTCACGCCGCCCGCCGATTCGTCGCTGTGGCGCAAGGACTTTCTGCTCGGCGCGGCCACCGCGTCGTATCAGATCGAAGGCGCGGTCAACGAAGACGGCCGCCTGCCGTCGATCTGGGACACGTACTCGGCCACACCGGGCAAGGTGTTGGCCGGCGACACCGGCGCGGTCGCGTGCGATCACTATCATCGCTGGGAACAGGACGTCGACCTGCTCGCGGGCCTCGGCCTCGAAGCGTACCGGCTGTCGACCGCGTGGCCGCGCGTGATGGACGAAAACGGCGCGCCGAACCGCAAGGGGCTCGACTTCTACAAGCGTCTGCTGGGGCGGCTCAAAGAGAAGAACATCACGACTTTCGTCACGCTGTATCACTGGGATCTGCCTCAGCATCTCGAGGATCGCGGCGGCTGGCTCAATCGCGACACCGCGTACCGATTCGTCGATTACGCGGACCTGATGAGCCGCGAGCTGCACGGCCTCGTCGATGCATGGGCGACGCTCAACGAGCCGTGGTGTTCGGCGTACCTCGGCTACGGCGACGGCCGTCACGCGCCGGGACTGTCGAACGTGCGTTTCGCCACGCAGGCCATACATCATCTGCTGCTCGCGCACGGTCTCGCGATTCCGGTGCTGCGCGCGAACGATCCGCGCTCGCACAAGGGCATCGTCGCGAACGTCGGACGCGGCACGCCGGATAGCGACAGCGCCGCCGACCGTCGCGCGGCCGAGCTGTTCGAAGTTCAGCACAACGCGTGGATTCTCGATCCGCTGTTCAAGGGCGACTATCCGCAAGACCTGTTCGAACTGTGGCCGGGCAGCGAGCCGCTGGTGCTCGACGGCGACATGCAGACCATCAATACGCCGCTCGATTTCCTCGGCATCAACTATTATTTCCGCACCAACGTGGCGAGCGACGGCGGGCATGGCTTCAAGGACGTGCCGCTCGAGGGCGTCGAGCGCACGCAGATGGGCTGGGAGGTTTACCCTGATGGTCTTCGCGATCTGCTGACCGGTTTCAAGGATACCTACGCCAATCTGCCGCCCATCTACATCACCGAGAACGGCATGGCATCGAACGACCAGGTGATAGACGGCCGCGTCGAGGACACCCAGCGCATCTCGTTCCTGAAGCGCCATCTCGCCGCGGTCGATCAGGCGATCAAGGCGGGCGTCGACGTGCGCGGCTATTTCCTGTGGTCGCTGATGGACAACTTCGAGTGGGCTTTCGGCTATGAGCGGCGCTTCGGCATCGTTCACGTCGACTATCCGACGCAGAAACGCACGATCAAGCGCAGCGCGGAGCTGGTGTCGAAATTCCTCGAAGATCGCAACGCGCAAGCGTAATCAACACCATTAAAACGACGCAACAACGATGTAAAACCGGGTGGAGCTGGTTGGTATTTCGATTGACACACGGGCAAGGAGCCCGGAGGAGACGGAATGAACAGCAACAGAATGGTCTTGCGAGGCGTGGTTGCGGCACTGGCGCTGTATGGCGTCGTCGCGCACGCAGAGCCGCTCAAGGCTAACGTGATTCACTGGTGGACCTCGGGCGGCGAATCGGCCGCGATTCGTCAGTTTGCGGTCGCTTACGACAAGGCCGGCGGCCAATGGGTCGACAACGCGGTCGCCGGCGGAGATCAGGCGCGTGCCACCGCGATCAACCGGATCGTCGGCGGTGATCCACCCACCGCCGCCCAGTTCAATACGTCGAAGCAGTTTCACGACCTGATCGACCAGGGACTGCTGAATAACGTCGACGACGTCGCCTCGAAGGAAAACTGGAACGGCATTTTCCCGCAGTCGATTCTCGACAGTATCCGCGTGAAGGGCCATTTCTACGCGGCGCCGGTCGACATTCATATGCCGGCGTGGTTCTTCTATTCGAAGCCGGTGTTCCAGAAAGCGGGCATCGCGAGCGAGCCCAAAAGCTACGACGAATTCATCGCCGATCTGGGCAAGCTGAAGAGCGCGGGCGTGATTCCGCTCGCGTTCGGCGGCCAGCCGTGGCAGGAGAAGATCACGTTCGACGCGGTCCTCGCCGATGTGGGTGGCCCGGACCTGTATATGAAGATCTATCGCGATCACGATCAGACCGCGGTGAACTCCGAGGCGTTCAAGAAGGTGCTCGTGGCGTTCAAGCGGCTGCACGATTTCGTCGATCCAGGTTCGCCTGGCCGCAACTGGAACGACGCGACCGCGCTCGTGACTTCGGGCAAGGCCGGCGTTCAGATCATGGGCGACTGGGCGAAGGGCGAGTTCGTCGCGGCGAATCAAACGGCGGGCAAGGACTTCGGCTGCTTCCCGGGCTTCGGTCCGCGTTCGCCGTATCTGGTCGCGGGCGACGTGTTCGTGTTCCCGAAGACCGACAGCGCGTCGGCGATCAAGGCGCAGAATCTGCTCGCCACGGTGATGACCTCGCCGTCCGCGCAGGTCGCGTTCAGCGCGAAGAAGGGCTCGATTCCGATCCGGTCTGACGTCGACGAAAGCAGCCTCGACGTCTGCGCGAAGGAGGGCATCGCGATCATGAAGGACAAGTCGCGCCAGTTGCCGAATCCGGAAATGCTGCTGTCGCCGGATACGCAGGGCGCGCTGACCGACGTCGTGACGAACTTCTGGAACAAGAACGAGTCCGTCGACGACGCGCAGAAAGCGTTCGCCAGCGCATTGAAGGGCTAAACCTGCCATGCACGCGCTGAAGCTGCCAGCCGAGGGTTCGAAACCACACGGCAAGTCGCAACCCGGGCCGCGACATAAACCGCTGAACAGGCGGTTTTCGATCGCGGTCTGGCTGGCCTTGCTGCCGATGCTCCTGACCGTCGTGTTCACGTACCTGGGCACGATGGTCTGGACCGCGCGTGTATCGCTCAGCAATTCGCACACGTTTCCGTCGAACGACTTCGCGGGCCTCACGCAGTACGTGCGGCTGTTCCACAACGACCGCTGGCTCGTGTCGCTGCAGAACATCGTGATCTACGGTGCGTGTTTCATCATCGCGTGCATGGTCATCGGTCTGTTACTGTCGATCTTCATCGATCAGCGCGTGGTCGCGGAAGGCGCGTTGCGCACGGTGTTTCTGTATCCGTACGCGATGTCGTTCGTCGCGACCGGGCTCGTGTGGCAATGGATCCTGAATCCGGGGCTCGGCGCGCAGCAGGTGCTGCGCAATATCGGCTTCACGCATGCGCGCTTCGACTGGATCGTCGATCAGGACTGGGTCATCTACACGATCGTGATCGCCACCGTGTGGCAGGCGTCAGGGCTCGTGATGGCGCTGTTGCTCGCGGGCCTGCGCGGTATCGACGAAGAGTTGTGGAAAGCCGCGCGCATCGACGGCATTCCGCGCTGGCGCGTGTATGCGAGCATCGTGGTGCCGATGCTCGGACCGTCGATCTCGACCGCGTTCGTGCTGCTGTTCGTGATGGTCGTGAAGCTGTACGACGCGGTCGTCGCGATGACGCAGGGCGGCCCTGGCACCGCGAGCGAAGTGCCGGCCAAATTCATCATGGACTATCTGTTCGGGCGCGCCAACATCGGCCTCGCGTCGGCGGCATCGATCGTGCTGCTCGCGACGGTGCTCGCGATTCTCGCGCCGTTCTTCTATGCTCGCAGCCGCGCGGCGCTGCGCGGGGAGAGGCAATGAACACGCTCGATTCCACGCTCAAAGGCGGCGTACCGCATCGCACGCACACGCGGCATCGCCGCTCGGCGTTCTCGCCGGCACGCATTGGCATCTACGCGTTCCTGCTGAGCGCCGCGGTGTTCTTTCTACTGCCGCTCTACGTGATGCTGGTCACGTCGGTCAAACCGATGAGCGAGATCCGCCTCGGCAATCTGCTCGGCTGGCCGATGCATTTCACGCTCGACGCGTGGAGCGCGGCGTGGCAGTCGGCCTGCACCGGGCTCGATTGCAACGGCATTCGCGTCGGCTTCTGGAACTCGGTGCGGATCGTCGTGCCGAGCACGGTGCTGTCGATCGCGGTCGGTGCGGTAAACGGCTACGCGCTGTCGTTCTGGCGGCCGCGCGGCGCGGCTCTGCTGTTCGGTGTGCTGCTGGTCGGCGCGTTCATTCCGGTGCAGGTGATGGTCTATCCGCTCGTGCGCGTGCTCGCGAGCGTGCATCTGTTCAGCTCGCTGCCCGGCATCGTGCTGATCCATACGATGTTCGGCATGCCGGTGATGACGCTGCTGTTCCGCAATTACTACGCGTCGATTCCGCAGGAGCTGTTCAAGGCCGCGCGTATCGACGGCGGCAGCTTCTGGCGCATCTTCTTTCAACTGATGCTGCCGATGTCGACGCCGATCATCGTCGTCGCACTGATCATGCAGGTCACGAACATCTGGAACGACTTCATTCTGGGCCTCGTGTTCGCCGGCACGAAGAATCTGCCGATGACGGTGCAGTTGAACAACATCATCAACACGACGACCGGCGAGCGGCTGTACAACGTCAATATGGCGGCGACCATTCTGACCTCGATGGTGCCGCTCGCGGTTTATTTCATTTCGGGCCGCTGGTTCGTGCGCGGCATTGCGTCGGGCGCCGTCAAGGGGTAGGGCATGGCAGACATGGCTAATACGATCGACGTGGCCGGCGTGCCGGGTGCCAGCGCGGACGCTGGCTCCGACGCCGCGGTGCTCACGCATCCCGCCAATGTCGCGGTCCGCAATCTGACGATTCGCCTCGGCTCGAACACCGTGATCGAGAGCCTCGATCTCGACGTGCTCGCCGGCGAATTCGTCGTGCTGCTCGGGCCGTCGGGTTGCGGCAAGTCCACGCTGCTGCACAGCATCGCGGGCTTGATCGACGCCAGCGACGGCAGCATCGAGATCGCCGGCGAGGACATGACGTGGGCCGATCCGAAGGATCGCCGCATCGCGCTCGTGTTCCAGTCGTACGCGCTGTATCCGACGATGAGCGTCGAGCGCAATCTGTCGTTCGCGCTGCGCATCAATGGAACGCCGAAGGCGGAAATTGCGCGGCGTGTCGCGCGTGTGTCGGAGATGCTGCAACTGGGGCCGCTGCTCAAGCGCAAGCCGTCGCAGTTGTCTGGCGGACAGCGGCAGCGTGTCGCGATCGGCCGCGCGATCGTGCGCGAAGCCGACGTGTTCCTGTTCGACGAACCGCTGTCGAATCTCGACGCGAAGCTGCGCACCGAGCTGCGCCGCGAGCTGAAGCAACTGCATCAACGCCTCGGCGCGACGATGATCTACGTGACGCACGACCAGGTCGAGGCGATGACGCTCGCGACGCGCATGGCCGTGATGCGCGGCGGCGTGATCCAGCAGTTCGGCACGCCGGCCGAGGTCTATGCGCGCCCCGACAACCTGTTCGTCGCTACGTTCCTCGGCTCGCCGGCGATGAATCTGCTGAAGGGCACGCTCGAGACGCGCGACCGCGCGCTTCACTTTTGCGCCGGGCAGGTGCGGATCGACGTGTCGGCGTACGCGTTCAAGGAGGCGCCGGCGCAGCGCGTGCCCTGCGTGCTCGGCGTACGCGCCGAAGACGTGCATATCACGGAAAGCGCCCGCGAGCGCGCAAAAGTTTCGCTGATGGAGCCAATGGGCAACCACCGCGTGATCTGGCTCGACTATCATGGCGACCAGATCGCGTCGATCGATCAGACCAAAGCGCCGATTGCGGAGGGTGACACCGTGGCGTTCTCGTTCGACGCCGCGCATGTCTCGCTATTCGACGAAGCGAGCGGCGCGCGCTTATAACGCCGCGGCGCGTCACGCGCGAAGCGGCTCGTCGAGACAGGCTTGATGGAGAACCGCGTGGCAACACTCAAGGACGTCGCGGAACTGGCCGGTGTGGGCATGTCGACCGCCTCACGGGCCATTTCCGGCAAGGGACCGATTTCCGCCGATGCCGCGGCGCGCGTGAAGGCGGCGATCGAGGCGCTGAACTTCCGCCCGTCGTCGATCGGCCGGGCGATGGCGACGCAGCAGCTCGGCATCATCGGCATCTTCGTGCCGACCTTTTTCGGTTCCTACTACGGCACCATTCTGAAGCAGACCGACACCGAGCTGCGCGCGGTGGGGCGCCATGTCGTGGTCGCGACCGGTTGCGGCGAGGTGTCGCCGCGCGAGCAGGCGATCGAGGCGGTGCGCTTCCTGATCGGCCGCGATTGCGACGGCGTGGTCGTGATCAGCCACGATCTGCACGACGAAGACCTGATCATGCTGCATGGCATGCATCCGAAGATGGTGTTCCTGAATCGCGCGTTCGAGCAGTTGCCGGAAGCGTCGTTTAGCGCGGATCATCGGCGCGGCGGCGAACTCGCGGCGCGCACGCTGCTCGATCATGGACATCGCGACATCGCGGTGATTGGCGGGCCCGCTACCGCGTCGGACAACGTGATGCGGATCGATGGCTTTTTCGCCGAGCTCGCGCGAGCCGGCATTGCGCGTGACGACGTCCCGCTGATCGAATCCGACTTCTCGCCCGAAGGCGGCTACGAGGCCGCGCAGAAACTGCTCGATACGCAGCGTCGCGTGACGGGCCTGTTCTGCGCGAACGACACGATGGCGGTCAGCGTGCTCGCGCGCTTCCACCAGGCGGGCATTTCAGTGCCGAACGATATTTCCGTGATCGGCTACGACGACGACTACTCGGCCGCATACGCGGCGCCAGGGCTCACGTCGGTGCATATTCCGACCGCCGAGCTTACGCGGAACGCGGTGCGCTGGCTGATCAACCAGTGTTACGGCACCACGTGGGAGATCTTCCGCGACTTCCCGCTCAGCGTGACGATGCGCGAATCGGTCGGGCCAGCGCCGATGGCGAAGAAAAATACGCGCGGCGGGATCCGTTAGACGGACGTGGCGCGCCGATTCGCGTTTTCACTTATGTATGCGACAGCCGTTTTAAGGCCGCGGTAATCCTTCGCAATAGTGCTTTGCGGTTTTCCCCCATTAAACTAACTTTGAATTTCTTTACACTTGCTGGTAACAAGTTGTTACGGGGTGAGTGTGATGTTGACCATTTTTCTGATCGTCTGTCCGATCTGCATCGCTGTACTGTTCGGTTTTGCGCGCCATGTCGATCCGCTGACAGGCCAGTTCAAACGTTGAATCTTTGCGCGCTTTTCGCTGCGGCCGCGCCGTGAAATTTTCGCATTGAGGTTGACGCGTCGTTAGCTTGTCGTAAGTTTGAATAAGCAATCGTTTGCTTTCTTTCGGTTTGCTTTCTCGTTTCCGTTTTCGTCAATAGCCCGTCCTATCCTCGTCAAGTCTTGCCTTGACATGCCGGTTCGCGGCACGATGCGCGATTAGCTTCGTTTTGGGTCAGCATCGCGTATGCGAGATTCTCTGCAGAAAATGGCCGCACGTGCCGGCGCGCCGAAGGGCGTTCTTCCTTTGAGCCGGGTTGCGGCGGCGCGCGATGCGCTGGCCGGCGTGCAGCTCGCGTCGATGGACATTCCGCAGGTGCTCGGCTATGCGCGCATTGCCGGCATGCCGGCCGTCACCGGGCTCTATACGGTGTTCCTGCCGCTGGTCGCGTTCGCGTTCTTCGGCGCATCGCGGCATCTGGTCGTCGCCGCCGATTCGGCCACCGCGACGATCTTCGCGAGCCGTCTGGCGACGATGGCGCCCGCGTCGAGCGCCGAATACGCGGCGCTCGCGGCGATGGTCGCGCTGCTGACCGCCGCGCTGCTACTCGTCGCGCGTATCTTCAAGCTCGGCTTTCTCGCCGATTTCCTGTCGCGCACGGTGCTGGTCGGCTTTCTCGCCGGCGTCGGCGTGCAGGTCGGCATCGCGATGCTCGGCGACATGGTCGGCGTGCCCGGGCATGCGGCGAGCAGCGTGAATCAACTGCTGCTCGTCGTGCGCGAGGCCGCGCAGATCAATCGGCCGACGCTGGCGATCTCGGTGCTCGTAGTGGTCGCGATTCTCGTCTGCCAGCGTTTCTGGCCGCGCTTGCCGGTGCCGTTGATCGCGGTCGTCGCGGGCATTGCCGCGAGCGACACGTTCGGTTTCGCGGCGCACGGCATCTCGATCCTCGGGCCGGTGGAGGGCGGATTGCCGCCGCTGTGGATTCCGTCGGTGAGCTGGCAGCAGATGCTCGATCTCGTGCCGGTCGCCGCGTCGTGCTTCGTGATGATCGTCGCGCAAAGCGCTGCCGCGAGCCGCGTTTTCGCCGAGCGCTATCACGAGTCGGTCGATACCAACGCGGATCTGCTCGGCATCGCGGCTGCCAATACGGCGGCGGCGTTTTCCGGCGCGTTCGTCGTCAACGGCAGCCCGACGCAGACCGCGATGGCCGATCGCGCGGGCACCCGCAGCCAGTTCGCGCAACTCGTATTCGCGGCGGTCGTGGTGATCGTGCTGCTGTTTTTCAGCCGCTATCTGCAGTATCTGCCGCACTGCATTCTCGCGAGCATCGTTTTTACGATCGCGGTCGGGCTGGTCAATGTGCAGTCGCTCTTTTCGATTCGTCGCGAGAGTCCCGGCGAATTCTGGCTAGCATTGTCCACGGCGGCGGCGGTCGTGCTGATCGGCGTCGAGCACGGCATTCTGCTGGCGGTTGCGTTGTCGTTGCTGCGTCATGTGCGGCACAGCTACCGGCCGCACACGATGATGCTCGCGCCCAACGGCGACGGCATGTGGGTGCCGGTGCCGGCGGTGCCCGGCACGGAGACCGCGCCGGGGTTGATCGTCTATCGCTTCGGCGCGGATCTGTTCTATGCGAACGATCATTTTTTCGTCGACGATATGCGCCGCCTGATCGATCACGCACCGAACGCGGTGCGCTGGTTCGTCGTCGATGCGAGCGCGATTACGGATGTCGATTATTCGGCGGCGCGCTCGGTGGGCGAGTTGTGCTCGACGCTCAAGCGCAATGGGATCGAGGTGATCTTTGCGCGGGTGAATCCCTATTTGCGCTCGGATATGGATCGGCATGGGATCACGCCGATCGTCGAGGAGCGCTGCATTTTCGGCACGCTGCATGAGGCGCTGAGCATGGCCGGCGTGGAGAAGCCCCATGAGCGGGTCAAGGGGGCGCCGTGACGGCCTGGGTCAAATGCGCCGAAGCGACAAAGCAACGAAAGCCGCTGCGAATTTGAATAAGATAGGTAGCGCGGCAGTCATGTTCAATTGCGGCTTGACGCGCGGAATCGAAAAGGCATAACTCGAGCAATTCGGGTTGAAGATGGTGCTGATTCCGCCAACTTGCGCGAAGGCTTCATTGCGACATGCGAATTTTGGATCCAAACCATTTTTTGTGAGGTCGAAAATGAAGATCGGATTCGGGAGAGCATTCAAATCGCTAGATGTCGATCACCTGCTGTATGCGGACATCTGGAACCTGATAGCAAGCATCAAGCCAACCGCGAGCAAACCACACGGCGAGGGTACGTTCGACGCTCCCTACGGTCCCCTTGGCATCGGAGACTGGTATTGGTTGAGCCAACAGACAGTCGGTGAAGCAACCGTGTTCATCAAAGTCGCAGACCGGCTCATTGCAAAGTGGGGCGCAGCCGCGAAAGGATTGAAGAGCTACACGTCGGACGTGACTGAAGTTCCGGCTGACCTGTTCGCCGGGGATGTCCTCAAGGCGACTTCGCACGTGGTATCCGCAAGCGAGTCGGCCGATAAGGCGCGCGAATTCGACCCGAAGAAGCAGACGGTGTACACCCGCAAGGCACGGCGGGTCGAGAAGGTTTATTCGACAGCCGCTAGGCGCGGCAATTGCTGTGGGGGCAAACCAGCGGCGACGAGGACGCGGTCGCCGACCGGGACAAGTCAGGAGGCGGCGTTTTCATGGCGACGTTCATGCTGCTCGACCTGATCGAGAAGCAAATATGCTATGGGCAAAACGGCCAGTACTATTCCTGGGCATCGATGTTGATGCATGCGGGCGCGACGGACGCGCAACCCGCTCCGGACGACATTGAAGGACGGAGCCGGAAACCGGGCGGCACACGCAAGATGGCGAAGCATCCGATGGCCGGTTTCGGAACGGTCAGTATGGGGAAGTCGATAGCCCAGAATAACGCCAATGAAGCAAGGAATCGCGTCATTTCGATTGCGACTGCCTGGTTGGCTAATTACCTGGCCGAAAACGACACCGAGAGCGACTATAAGTACGTGTTTATCAAGAGCGTGAGACGGGACATCACACCAAAAACGCCAACTCGCCTGAAATCCTATGCGCATTTGCGAGACGTGAGCCGGATTGCGCTCCGCACGCGGGCCGTTTCGACCTCGTGCCTGCTGACAGGCAGCAAGACGAAGGAGATCGGGTATCTGGATGCGGGCGTGCAAGTCTGGCAATAGACCGTGCGCACTACCAGCGCTTTAACGCGTTGTGTGCAAGCAGTCAGCGCCTGAAAGCGCCGTTCACGATCAATACCCAGCTACCTGATCGCCGCCGAGCGCATCGGCGGTGCGCCACCTCGGACGCGAGAAAACCGTCAAACGAGCGATTCCATTGCCTAAGATCAAGTTACGCGCGCCGTGAGGACAGCCCTGCGGCTCGCGAACGGCTTGATTGTCGCGCAGCCTTTTCCCGCGCGGCTTTTCCACAAGGAGATCACGATGAAAGCAAACGACACGGGCGACGTGCGCGCCTTCGTGCAAACGGCCGAACACAGCGGCGAGCATGTCTGGGTAATCACCCTGGTCGACTTCGGGGCTCGTGAGGTCAAACGCTCGCTCGTTTCGGACGAGACGTATGCGACCCCCGCCGCTGCCAGAGATGCCGGGGAGGCCCATCTGAAGGCACTGTCGCAAGACCGCTAGGCCCGCTCACTGCCGCCTTGTTTTCGCACGCGGACGTACTAACGTTGGACTATAAGTACACGGACGGTAAAGGGGCGGAAGAGGGCAAAGTTCATGGCCAGTACGCAAGGAACCACCGGGTCGCCGTTTGCGGTGTCCGCTGAAGCGGGCGGCTATCGCGTCACGCGACCGCAAAACGCCAGCGACGTGATCGAGCTGGTCAAACAGCACGGTATTCAGATCGTCGATCTGAAATTCACCGATTTGCCCGGACTCTGGCAGCATTTATCGATCACGCTCCCCGAAGTTCACGACGACCTGTTCAGCGCCGGCATCGGTTTCGACGGTTCATCGATCCGCGGCTTTCAGGAGATCCACGAGTCCGACATGCTGCTCAGGCCCGACCCTGCAACGGCCTTCGTCGACCCGGCTTGCGGCACGCCGACCCTGTCGATCATTTGCGACGTCGTCGATCCGGTGCTGCTGCAACCGTATTCGCGCGATCCGCGCTACGTCGCGAAAAAAGCGGAGAACTATCTGCGCCAGACCGGCATCGCGACGACGTGTTATTTCGGGCCGGAGCTGGAATTCTTCATCTTCGACTCGATCCGCTTCGGCCAGGATCAGCACTGCGGCTACTACTACGTGGAGTCGGGCGAGGGCGACTGGACCACCGGTCGGGACGAAGGCGCATACGGCGGCGGCAACCTGGGTTACAAGCAGCGTTATAAGGAGGGTTATTTCCCGGTGCCCCCTCATGACACGCTGCAGGATATCCGCTCGGAGATCGCGCTGACGCTTCAGCAGGCAGGCGTACAGATCGAAGTGCATCACCACGAAGTTGCAACCGCGGGACAGAACGAGATCGACATGCGCTTTGCGACGCTCACGCGCATGGCCGACAACGTGATGATCTACAAGTACATCTGCAAGAACGTCGCGCGTCGGCACGGCAAGGTTGCAACCTTCATGCCGAAGCCGCTGTTTGCCGACAACGCCAGCGGCATGCATTGCCACCAGAGCCTGTGGAAAGACGAACAGAACCTCTTTTACGACGCGGGCGGCTGGGCGCTGACTTCCGACCTGTGCCGCTGGTATATCGGCGGATTGCTGCGGCACGCGCCCGCGCTGATGGCTTTTTGCGCGCCGACGACGAATTCCTACAAACGGCTGGTGCCGGGCTACGAGGCGCCCGTCAATCTGGCGATGTCGCAGCGCAATCGTTCGGCCGCGGCGCGCATCCCGATGTATTCGGATTCGCCGAACGCGCGGCGCGTCGAATTCCGCTGTCCGGACCCGTCGGCCAATGCATATCTCGCTTTCGCGGCGATGCTGATGGCCGGCCTCGACGGCATTGAAAACAAGACCGATCCCGGCGCGCCGCTCGATCGCAACATCTACGATCTGCCGCCAGAAGAGGCCCGCAAGATACGGCAGGTGCCGGGCTCTCTCGAGGCGGCGCTGGCGGCGCTCGAAACCGATAACACGTTCCTGCGCCAAGGCGATGTTTTCACCGACGACGTGATCCAGACCTGGATCGACTACAAGCGCAGCCGCGAGATCGACACCATCAAATTGCGTCCGCATCCATGGGAGTTTTACCTGTACTTCGATATCTAGAAGAACAACGCAGGCGGCCCACAGCGTCCCGGTGCGCCGAACCCACCTCAACGCGTCGACGTCAACAATTTGATCCCCGCAATGCCGAACATCACCGCGAGCGAGCCATCGAGCCAGCGCCGGATCGCCGTATAGATGCGCCGCGCGGACGCCGTCGAAAACAGCATCGCGTAGCTGCTGAACACCGTCGCGCCGATCACCATGCAGCCAAGCACGACCGGCATCACGTGCGCGGCGCCGTGTACCGGCGACATCGCGAGCGACACGATCGACAGCCAGACGAGTACCGCTTTCGGATTCGTCAGATGCAGCAAAAGACCACGCAGATAGAGCCGCCCGAGCGGTTCGTCGATGCGCGCCGCGCTCGCGGCCGGCTTGTCGGCGCTCAACGCCGAGCGCGCGGACTTGAAGCCGAGCCACAGCAGATACAGCCCGCCCGCGATCCGGATCGCGACGAGGCATTGCGAGTAAGTGGCCAGCATCGCCGACAACCCAAGCGACGCGAGCAGCGCCCACGAGAACGAGCCCGACACCACGCCGAGCGCGAACACCAGCGCCGCACGCCGGCCCGCGCTCATCGCTAGCGACATGATCGCGAGATTGCTCGGGCCAGGGCTCGCGGTGCCGACGAAATAGGCGCTGTAGGCGATCAGGACATCGGCGGTGAGCACAGGGCTGGCGATCATGGCGGGCACAAGTCGGGGCGGGGCGCGTGTTTGGCGACGCAATGCAACGCGACGCGCCACACAGCCGGTTGAATGAAACGACGATTCTGCGCGCCGTCGCGCGCGGCTCACAGATACAGTTGCGCGTTCGGCTGGCAGCCCACTCGAATCGAACTCGCGTCGAACGCGCCGCGACGAGCGCTCAACCGTCCGCCGCGCCCGCAATGCACTCCGCCAACGCGTCGGCGACCACCGGCCGGCTGTGCCGCGGCCGCAGCACGAGCCCGATCTCACGCTCGAAGGTCGCATCGCCGAGTTCGAGTGCCACGACGCTCGCCGGCCATTTGGCGAGCCCGGCCGTGTCGGGAATCAGCGCGACACCCATGCCGCGCGCGACCAGTTGCACGATCGCCTGCAACTCGTCGAGCTCGACTGCGTCGCGCACGCCAACGCGCGCGCGACGCAGAAAACGGTCGACGAGCCGTCCGCCGAACGACGCCCGGTCGTAGCGGATGAACGGCTCGCTGCGCAGCAGTTCGCGCCACGAGCGGCCGCCGCGCGCGAGCTTTTTCGGCGCGAGCAGCACGAACGGTTCGGCGACCAGCGTGCGCCATTCGAGCTCCGACGGCAGCGCGAACGGCGGCTTGATGATGACGGCCAGATCGAGTTCGCCCGAGTCGACCTGGCCGAGCAGTCCCAGCGACACGCCCGGCACCACGCGAATCCGCCAGCCGGGACGCTCGTTGCGAAAGCGCGCGAGCGCGTCGGCGAGCAGCGACACCTGCGCGGACGCGATCGCGCCGACCCGCAGCATGCCGCTTTCGGCGGCGCCGCCGCTGCGCTCGGAGAGCCGCGCGTACAGCGTCATCATTTTCCTCCGCGAGCGCGAGCGTTTCGCGGCCCGCCGCATTGAGCGTCGCCGAGCGGCCGGTGCGGTCGAACAGCTGGAAGCCGAGTTCCGCCTCGAGCCGCTGCATCTGCGCGCTGACGGCCGATTGTGTGAGCCCGATGCGTGCGCCCGCCCCGGAAAACGTGCCGTACTGGCTGACCGCGATGAAGGTTTTCAACTCGTTGAGCATGATCGATCAATCGATTTTGGTGATGGTCAGATCAAATATATATCGTTTCTCAGCATTTTTATTCATGGTTAAACTGACTCTCGCATCGGCCGGTTCGTCGGTCGCGATCGCCGGTCACATCAACCCACACCACCCAGCGAGTCTTCCCATCATGAGCGTTGCCGAAACCGCTTTGCCGCCGTTCCACCTGGCGTTTCCTGTTCATAGCCTCGCCGCGGCGCGCCAGTTTTACGGCGAATTACTAGGCTGTCCGGAAGGGCGCAGTTCGGACGCGTGGGTCGATTTCAATTTCTACGGTCATCAGATCGTCGCGCATCTGGCGCCGGACGAAGTCGGTCATCGTCATACCAGCGCGGTCGACGGCAACGCGGTGCCGGTGCGCCACTTCGGCGCGGTGCTGTCAATGGAGCAATGGCAGGCCGCCGCGGACAAACTGCGGAAGGCCGGCATCGAATTCATCATCGAGCCGCACGTGCGCTTCAAGGGCGAAGTCGGCGAGCAGGCGACGATGTTCTTTCTCGATCCGTCGGGCAATGCGCTGGAGTTCAAGGCGTTCGCCGATATGTCGTCGCTGTTCGCCAGGTAAGCGTCGCGGGCGTTGATACTAACGGGCGGATAGTTGCGAATGAAAAGGCCGGTCGACCCTCGAGGTCAACCGGCCTTTGTACCTTGGAGCGCACGGCCGTGTGGAGCAAAATGGCGTATCGCGAAAGCCGTGCCCGCGTATCAGCAAACGTTCCATTAACTGCGCGTATATTTAATCAACAAACGTTTGCCCGGTGCCTAATTCGACGCAAGTCCGACGGTTGTCGTCAGCCTTCGAAAATCGCGCATCGGCTTTCAACAAGCTTCCTGACAATTTCGCCATTTTGGCGCCATGCAGGCGTTGGTTCTACCGATCTAGCATAAGCGCAGATTCAATCCCTTCCTCCACCCGCATTTTCTCTGGCCCGTTTCAATGTGGATCGTCAACGTAGCGCTTAAGCGGCCATACACGTTCATCGTGATGGCGATTCTGATCGTGCTGGCGACGCCCTTCGTGCTGTTCACCACGCCCGTCGACGTGCTGCCGGAAATCAACATTCCGGTCGTCAGCATCATCTGGACGTACACTGGGCTGTCGGCCGAGGACATGGCCAACCGCATCACGTCGGTCAACGAGCGCAGTCTGACCACGACGGTCAACGACATCGAACATATCGAATCGCAGTCGCTCGCCGGCATCGCGATCCTGAAGGTGTTTCTGCAGCCGAACGCGAACCTCCAGACGGCGATCGCGCAGACGGTCGCCATCGAGCAGGCGCAGTTGAAGCAGATGCCGCCGGGGGCCACGGCGCCGCTGGTCATCAGCTACTCGGCCTCCAGTATTCCGGTGATCCAGCTCGGGCTGTCGAGTCCGAAACTGTCGGAGCAGGATCTCAATGACACGGCGCTGAATTTCCTGCGTCCGCAACTGGTGACGATTCCGGGCGCGGCCGTGCCTTATCCGTATGGCGGCAAATCGCGGCTGATCTCGGTCGATCTCGACACGCGCGCGCTACTGGCCAAGGGCCTGACGCCCGCCGACGTGGTCAACGCGTTCAACGCGCAAAACCTGATTCTGCCCACCGGCACGGCCAAGATCGGCCCGAAGGAATACACGATCGACATGAACGGTTCGCCACCGACGTTGGAAGGCCTCAACGATATTCCGGTGCGCACCGTCAACGGCGCGACGACCTATCTGCGCGAAGTCGCGCATGTGCGCGACGGCTACTCGCCGCAGACCAACATCGTGCGGCAGAACGGCCATCGCGGCGTGCTGATGTCGGTGCTGAAAAACGGCAACGCATCGACGCTGGCGATCGTCGATACGTTGAAAGGCATCTTACCGGCCGCGCGCGCGGCGCTGCCGCCGGATCTGCAGATCACCGCGCTGTTCGACCAGTCGGTGTTCGTGAAGGCGGCGGTGCAGGGCGTGGTGCGCGAAGCGTTGGCGGCCGCGGCGCTGACCGCCGCGATGATCCTGCTGTTCCTCGGCAACTGGCGCAGCACCTGCATCATCGCGATCTCGATTCCGCTGTCCATTCTGACGTCGCTGATCGTGCTGCATGCGCTGGGACAGACCATCAACATCATGACGTTGGGCGGGCTCGCGCTCGCGGTCGGCATATTGGTCGACGACGCGACCGTGACGATCGAGAACATCGAGCGGCACTTGCACATGGGCACGAATCTGCACGATGCGATTCTCGACGGCGCCGGCGAAATCGCGGTGCCGGCGCTCGTGTCGACGCTGTGTATCTGTATCGTGTTCGTGCCGATGTTCTTCCTGACCGGCGTCGCGCGCTATCTGTTCGTGCCGCTCGCGGAAGCGGTGGTATTCGCGATGCTCGCGTCGTACATTCTGTCGCGCACGCTGGTGCCGACACTCGCGATGCTGCTGATGGGCCACGCGCACAAGCCGAAGGCGGGCACCAAGCCGAATCTGCTCATGCGCCTGTATCACCGCTTCGACGCTGGCTTCGAGCGCATGCGCGCGGCCTACATCATGATCCTGAGCAGCCTGCTCGTGCGTCGCAAGATGTTCGGCGCACTGTTCCTCGGTTTCTGCGTGCTGTCGATGGGCCTGTTCTTCACGCTCGGCGAAGACTTTTTCCCGAGCGTCGACGCGGGCGATATCCGCTTGCACATGCGCGCGCCGACCGGCACGCGTATCGAGGAAACCGCGCGGCTCGCCGACGAGGTCGAAAAGGTGATCCGCGAAGTCGTGCCGCCGAGAGAACTGGGCACGATACTCGACAACCTCGGCGTGCCGTATAGCGGTATCAATCTGTCATATAGCAACGCGGGCACGATGGGCACGCTCGACGGCGAGATCCAGATTGCGTTGAACGAAGGCCACAAGCCGTCGCAGATATACATGGACAAGCTGCGCGCCCTCCTGCCGCAGCGTTTCCCGGGCGTCGAGTTTTTCTTCCAGCCGGCCGACATCGTCACGCAGATCCTGAACTTCGGCCTGCCCGCCGCGGTGGACGTGCAGATTACCGGCGCCAATCAGCAGGGCAACCTCGACGTCGCGCGCAAGCTGCTGAAGCAGGTGAGGCTGATTCCCGGCACCGTCGACACGCATATCCAGCAGAAGCTGGATGAACCGGTGATCGATCTGCACATGGACCGTACGCGCCTGCAACAACTGAACCTGACCGCGAACGACGTCGCGCAGAACGTGCTCGTTTCGCTATCGGGCAGCTCGCAGACGTCGCCTGGCTTCTGGATCAACAACAGGAACGGCGTGGAATACAGGGTGGCGGTGCAGACGCCGCAGTACCGGGTCTCCTCGATCGACGAACTGTTGCGCACCCCGGTGTCGGCCACGATGAACGGCCCGACGCAACTGCTCGGCAACCTCGTGCAGGTCTCGCCGCGCAGCCAGTTCGCGGAAGTCACGCATTACAACATCCGCCCGGTGATCGACCTTTATGTAAGCGTCGAAAAGCGCGATCTCGGCAGCGTCGCGAATCAGGTCGACAGGATCGTCAACGAGGTGCGCGGCTCGCTGCCGCGCGGCAGCTCGATCACGGTACGCGGTCAGGTACAGACGATGCGCACTTCCTTCTTCGGACTCGGCATCGGTGTCGCGATGGCGATCGTGCTCGTGTATCTGCTGATCGTCGTCAACTTCCAGTCGTGGATCGATCCGCTGATCATCGTCAGCGCGTTGCCGGCGGCGCTCGCGGGCATCATGTGGATGCTGTTCCTGACCGGCACCCACCTGAGCGTGCCGGCGCTGACCGGCGCGATCATGACGATGGGCGTCGCGACCGCGAACAGTATTCTGATGGTGTCGTTCGCGCGCCAGCGGCTGTCGGCCGGCGCACCGCCGCTCACGGCCGCGCTCGAAGCGGGCGCGAGCCGGATCCGTCCGGTGCTGATGACCGCGTTCGCGATGATCATCGGCATGATTCCGATGGCGCTCGGTATCGGTGAAGGCGCCGAGCAGAACGCGCCGCTCGGCCGCGCGGTGATCGGCGGGTTGCTGTTCGCGACCGTATCGACGCTGTTTTTCGTGCCGCTCGTGTTCGCCGGGATTCACTCGTGGCTCGCGCGCCGTCATAAGAACGGCGGCGACAACGGCGGCGGCGACGGCGGTGAGGATGGCGGTGGAAGCGGCGGCCATAGCGGCAGCCCGGCGCCGGAACACAGCAGTGCGGCGACGCCCGCGTAAAAGTTAAACGATGGTTGACTGAGATGACCGAAAAAACTCATGCATCGCTAGCGATCCCCACGCGTGAAACCGAAGAGGGAGAGCACCTGCTGCCGCCGCGCCATCGCGAATGGAAGCGCGCGAAGTTCGTGGTCGTGATCGTGTTCGTGCTGCTCGTGGTGGGCGCGCTGCGCACCGTGATCGCGAACGTGCTGCAAAACCGTGAAGTCGCGGCGATCGCGCAGCAGAACGCCACGCAGTACGTGAACGTCGTCACGCCGACGCAAACAGACGGCGGCGACGACACGCTGCTGCCGGGCACGTTGCGCGGCTATGTCGAGTCGCCGATCTATGCGCGCGCGACCGGCTATCTGCTGCACTGGCACGCCGATATCGGCATGCACGTGAAGCAGGGGCAACTGCTCGCCGAGCTCGACACGCCGGAAATCGATCAGGAACTCGCGCAGGCTCTCGCGCAGCGTCAGCAGATCAATTCGAGCCTCGCGCTCGCGAAGAGCTCGCTGGAGCGCTGGCAGCAGTTGCGCCAGCGCGATGCGGTGTCGCAGCAGGAGCTCGACGAACGGCAAAGCACCTACACCCAGGACCTCGCGAATCTCGCGGCCGCCGATGCGAACGTCAGGCGGCTGCAGCAGCTCGAATCGTTCAAACGGATCGTCGCGCCGTTTACCGGCGTGGTCACGCAGCGCAACGTCGACGTCGGTGATCTGATCGACGCGGGCAGCGGCACGAGCCGGGCCCTGTTCGCGCTCGCGCAGTCGGACCCGTTGCGCGTCTACGTGCAGTTGCCGCAGGCGTACGCGCAGAACGTCAAGGTCGGGCAGAAGGTCGTCGTGACGCAGGCCGAACTGCCGGGCCAGCAGTTCAACGGCACGATCACGCACATGTCGGGCGCGATCGACGTGCCCACGCGTTCGTTGCAGATCGAGGTGACGCTGCCGAATCCGGACGACAAGCTGCGCCCGGGTGCCTATGTACAGGTCGCGGTGCCGGCCACCGCGCATGCGCGCCTCATGGTGCCCGGCAACGCGCTGCTGTTTCGCGCGGAAGGGCCGCGCCTCGCGGTCGTCGATGCGAAAGGCAACGTCAGCTTGCACAAGGTCGTGATCGCGGTGGACCTCGGACAGCAGCTCGAAATCGAAAGCGGTATCACGCCGACCGATCGCATCATCATCAATCCGAGCGACTCGATCGCCGATGGCGATCACGTGCAGGTGCAGCCGCAGAAGAACGGCAAGGGGGCGTCGTGATGTTCGCGGCTTCACGCCGGGCGCGCACGCGCGGCTCCGCGTTCACCGCGCTGAGCGCTGTCGCCGGCGCGGCGTTGCTCGCCGCGTGCACGGTCGGCCCGGACTATCAGCGGCCGCAGGCCGAGGTGCCGTCCGAATGGCACACCGATTCGTTCTGGCGCGTCGCGGCGCCGTCGCATGCGCCGCTCGCGCCGGACTGGTGGACGGGCTTCGCCGACCCGACGCTCGCGAGACTCGAAACCCAGGCGCTCGCGCAGAACCAGACGCTCGCCGCGGCGAGCGCGCACTACGAGCAGGCCAAGGCGACGCTCGCGAATGTCAGCGCGCAGCGCGTGCCGGAAGTCAATTTCTCCGCACAGGCCTCGCGCTTTCGCATTTCGCACGACCGGCCGCTGACGAACTACGCGACGCCGACCGAATCGACGGTGCAGAACAACATTCAGCTCGGGCCGACGATCAGCTACGACACCGATCTGTTCGGCCGCATCCGTCGTCAGGTGGAAGGCGCGCAGGCGTCGGCCGAGCAGTCGGCGGACGATCTCGCGAACGCGCGCCTCGTGCTGACGACCGACCTCGCCACCGACTACTTCTCGCTGCGTGAGTTCGACAACGAGATCGACGTGCTGAACCAGTCGGTCAAGCTGCAGCAGAAAGCGCTCGACTACGTGAACACCGAGCACGATCTCGGCGCGGTCTCGGGCCTCGACGTGCTGCAGCAGAAATCGCAGCTCGATTCGACGCGCGTGCAGGCGCAACTGCTGCTGAATCAGCGCGCGCAATACGAGCATGCGATCGCCGCGCTGGTCGGCGTGCCGGCCCCGCAGTTCGCGATCGAGCCCAAGGTGCTCGACATCAAGCCACCGACGGTGCCGCTCGGCGTGCCGAGCGACGTGTTGGAACGGCGGCCCGACGTCGCGTCGGCGGAACGCGCGATGGCGGCGGCGAACGCGCAGATCGGCGTGGCCAAGGCCGCGTTCTTCCCGAGTCTCACGCTGACGCCGGGCATCGGCTGGGAGAGCACCGAGTTCGCCAATCTGCTGAGCGCGCCGACGCTGATGTGGACGCTCGGCGCGACGGTCGGTCAGGTGATCTTCGACGGCGGGCGGCGCGCGGCCAACGTCAAGTACGCGAGCGAGGGCTATCAGGCGACCGAGGCGAATTATCGGCAGACCGTGCTGAGCGCGTTCCAGCAGGTGCAGGACGGCATCACCGGACTGTCGGTGCTCGACGGCGCGGCGAAGCAGTCGCGCGAGGCGGTCGAGGATGCGCGGCGACTGCTGTCGCTCGCGAACGATCGCTATTCGGGCGGTCTCGTCGCGTATCTGAACGTGATCGACGCGCAGGAGTCGCTGCTGACCAGCGAGCGCACGGATGTGCAGATTCGCGGCCAGCAGTTGACGCTGTCGGTGGCGCTCGTGAAGGCGCTCGGCGGCGGCTGGGATGGCGGCGCGCAAGCCGGCGCGCTGGCCGCCCAGCAACAAGACGCGCCGGCTCCTGCACGCTGAATCGCCCACGGCGGAGCTTCCATGCCGATGCAGTGGGATCGGCGCGGAGAATCAGGGGCGTTCGTATAATGCAAAGTTGGACAGCCACTAGTGGCATGGGACCGGAGTAAGTGCTAAAGCACTAACTCCGGTCGACAGAGGATGCGGATGAAATTGCTGATCGTTGAAGACGAGCACAAGGTGGTGGACTACCTGCGCTCCGGTCTGACAGAGCAGGGCTGGGTCGTCGACGTCGCGCTCGACGGCGAGGAAGGCATGCATCTGGCCACCGAATTCGATTACGACGTGATCGTCCTCGACGTGATGCTGCCCAAGCGCGACGGCTTCAGCGTGCTGAAGGCGCTGCGCATGCGCAAGTCGACGCCGGTCATCATGCTGACCGCGCGCGATCACGTGAACGATCGCGTGCGCGGCCTGCGCGAAGGCGCCGACGACTACCTGACCAAACCCTTCTCGTTCCTCGAACTCGTCGAGCGTCTGCATGCGCTCGCGCGCCGCACGCGTTCGCAGGAGTCCACGCTGATTTCCGTCGGCGACCTGTTCGTTGATCTGATCGGCCGCCGCGCGACGCGCGACGGCGTGCGCCTCGACCTGACCGCGAAAGAGTTTCAACTGCTCAGCGTGCTCGCGCGCCGTCAGGGCGACATTCTGTCGAAGACCGCGATTACCGAACTCGTGTGGGACGTCAATTTCGACAGCCACACGAACGTCGTCGAAACCGCGATCAAGCGGCTGCGCGCGAAGCTCGACGGCCCGTTCCCGTCGAAGCTGCTGCACACGGTGCGCGGCATGGGCTACGTGCTCGAAGTGCGCGAAGAGGCCGAGACATCATGAACCGTTCGATTGCCCGCCGTCTTGCGTCGATGTTCGCGCTGGTCGCGCTGTTCGTGTTTACGCTCGTCGGCACGGGGCTCTTTCTGGTGCTGCGCACCCAGCTCGAACATCATCTGCGCGAGTCGCTCGACGATCGCACGCAGATCGCGCGCATCATCGTCTATCACGCGGTGACACCCGAAAAATGGCGGACGTGCCGCGAAAAACTCACCGACATGACGCCGCACGACAGCAGCACCGTGTACTCGGTGACGAGCGCGGACCCGAGCTATCACTTCGGCACGCCGGTGCAGGGCACCGTCACGAAGAGCTGGTCGGGGGGCTATGCGCGCATCGCGCCGGCGGGCGGCGGCCCCGACATGCTGACCTCGACGGTGACCTTGCCCGCCAATGCCGCCCGGCCGCCGGTGCAGTTGCAGGTCGCGGCGAGCTATTCACCGAACCTGCGCACGATGCGCGTGTTCGGCTCGGCGCTCGCGGCGCTGTCCGCGCTCGGCAGCCTCGCGGTGCTGCTGCTCAGCTACTCGGTCACGCGCATCGGCCTCGCGCCGCTCACGCGTCTAACGCGCGACGCGTCGGCGGTCAGTCCGAACAACCGCTCGCAGCGGCTCAATACCGCGTCGCTGCCGCTCGAACTGAACGACCTCGCGAACTCGTTCAACGGCGCGCTCGAACGGCTCGATGGCGCCTACGGCCGGCTCGAATCGTTCAACGCGGACGTCGCGCATGAACTGCGCACGCCGGTCACGATCCTGATCGGCCAGACCGAGGTCGCGCTGACGCGCAACCGCTCGGTCGACGATCTGCGCCATACGCTGCAATCGAATCTCGAAGAATTCGAGCGGATGCGCACGATCATCAACGACATGCTGTTCCTCGCGCGTGCCGATCAGGGCGAGCGCGCGACGGGGCTCATCGAGGTGTCGCTCGCGGCGGAAGTCGCGCATACGCTCGAGTTTCTGGAGATTCCACTCGAAGAAGCGCGCGTGCATGCGCGGTTGCACGGCGATGCGGTCGCGCGCGTGAATCGCTCGCTGTTCGGCCGCGCGTGCACGAACCTGCTGATGAACGCGATCCAGCATTGCGAGCCCGGCGCGTCGATCAGCGTGACGATCGCGCGCGGGGAAGGACCGATGCGCGACCAGGTGCGCGTCGCCGTGGCGAATCCGGGCGAGCCGATCGCGCCAGACATCCTCGAACACCTGTTCGACCGTTTCTATCGCGCGGAAGTCTCGCGCACCAATAGCCGCGAAAACCACGGGCTCGGGCTCGCGATCGTGAAGGCGATCGCGGAGATGCATCGCGGCACCGTATCCGCGCACAGCGCGAACGGCGTCAACACGTTCTCGTTTTCGGTGGCGGCATCGGTGATGTCAACGTCGGGCGACGTGCCGGCCACTCGCGCGAATGCGACTGCGACCGGAGTCGCCGCCGATACCGCCTATTCGCCGCTCGCGAAAGGCAAGTCGACCTGAACCGGCAGGCGCGGCTTGAGCGCCTGTTCGCTCGCCGATGTCAGCGTGCTGATGCGCACGCCCAACAGCCGCAGCTTGCGGTCCAACTGCACGCGTCGCAAACATTCGGTCGCCGCGCGGCGGATTTCGGTCGCGTCGGCGGTCGGTTGGTCGAGCGTCAGGTCGCGCGTGACGGTGCGGAAATCGTCGTAGCGCAGCTTGATGCCGATCGTGCGGCCCACGTAGCCCTTGCGCACGAGATCGTCGGCGACGCGTACGCACAACCCCGTAAACGCGCTCGATAACGCCGGCCGATCGTGCCGCGGATGCAGATCGCGCTCGAACGTGGTCTCGCGGCTGATCGACTTCGGCTCCGATTCGACCACCACGGGCCGCTCGTCGTGACCCTGCGCGATCTCCATCAGCCAGCTGGAATAGCTGCGCCCGAAGTTGTCCTGCAACAACCCGGCGTCGGCGGCGGCCAAGTCTCCGACCGTCGCGAGGCCGAGCGTGGTCAGCTTCCCGGCGGCCTTCGGGCCGATGCCGTTGACCTTGCGCACCGGCAGCGGCCACACGCGCAGCGGTATGTCGGCGGACGTGAGGATCGTCAGGCCGTCGGGCTTGTCGAGCTCGGAACCGATCTTCGCGAGCAGCTTGTTCGGCGCGATGCAGATCGAGCACGTGAGCCCGGTGGCCTGACGAACAGCCTCCTTGATGCGCCGCCCGAGGTCGGCCGGTTCGCCCGGCTGATCGGTGAGGTCGATATAGATCTCGTCGATGCCGCGATCCTCGATGCGGTCCGTGAACGTCCTGACAGCCGCCTTGAAGAGGCGAGAGTAGTGGCGGTATGAATCGAAGTCGGTCGGCAGCAGGATCGCGTCGGGCGCGAGTGCGGCGGCCTTCATCATGCCCATCGCCGAAAACACGCCGAGCGCGCGCGCTTCGTAGGTCGACGTGGTCACGACGCCGCGCCCCGCGTAATCGCGCAGCCTCGCGAAGCGCTTGCTGCCGTCTTCGAGCACCTCTGGCGCGCTGTTGCGGCCGCCTCCGATCACCACCGCGCGGCCGCGCAGCTCCGGATAGCGCAGCAGCTCGACGGACGCGTAAAACGCGTCCATATCGAGGTGCGCAATGCGGCGGGGCGGCGAATTCATGGGGGGCAGCGGGCGATGGCAATAAACGGGAGCTGTGAAGGCGCGCGTTGCGATGGCGCCAGCCCGTCATGGTACCTTGCCGCGCCCGCTGCCGGTCAGGGCCGCCGCGGCGGCCCGCGATCCAGTAGTTCGCCGCCCGGCCGTGCCGGGCGCGATGCGGTTACTGCTTGACGCCTTCGGCCTGGATATGCAGCGTGGTCTTCATGTTGAAGCCATACGCCTTGCCGAAATCGATGCCGAAATCGTCGCGGTTGAACGTCGCGACCGATTCGGTGCCGCACACTTCGCGCTTCAGCATCGGGTGCTGGATGCACTTGAACGATTCGATCTTCAGGTTGACCGGCTTCGTGACGCCGTGCAGCGTCAGCGTGCCGATCACTTCGACCGGCTTGTCGCCGTCGAAGCGGATCTTCGTGCCCTTGTAGGTCGCGGTCGGGAACTTCGCGGTGTCGAAGAACTTGTCGCCGACCAGTTCCTCGTTGAGCTTGTCGTTGCCGATGCCGACCGAGCTCAGGTCGATCGTCGCCTCGACCGTGCCGGTCTTCGCCGCGCGATCGAGCACGACGGTGCCGCTGCTTTTCTGGAACTTGCCGCGCCAGATCGACAGGCCGCCGAAGTGGTCGGTCTCGAAGCTCGGCGACGTGTGCGTCGGATCGAGCAGGTAGGTTTCGGTGGCGGCCATCGCGTTGAACGATAAGGCAGCGGCGAGCGCGCCGGTGGCGAGCAGGAAGGATTGCTTCAAGTTGGACTCCAGAGGTCGAAGGGTAAAGCGGTGCTGCGGCGTGGTGATTTATTTCTTCGCCGCGACCAGATGAAATTTGATGACGACTTCGTCAGCGACCACCGACGTGTCTTTCCATTCGCCAGTGCCGACATCGAACTGCGTGCGCTTGATCGGCAGCGAGCCGTCGAAGGTTTGCGTGGTGCCCTGGCTCGCGATCACGACCGGCACGACGACCGTTTGCGATTTGCCCTTGATCGTCAGCTTGCCGGTCACTTTGTACTGGTTGCCGCCGGCCGGCGCGATCGAGCTCGACACGAAGGTCGCGCTCGGGAAGGCGCCGCTGTCGAACCATTCCTTGCCTTGCGCCTGCTTGTTGTAGTCGTCGGCGCCGAGGTCGTAGCTGGCGGTGTCGATCGACACGTTCGCGCTGCCCGCGGCCGGCTTCGTCGGATCGAAATTCAGTTGCGCGGAGAACTTCCTGAACTTGCCGTCGACGGGCACGTTCATTTGTTTGGTCGTCGCGCTGACGCTGCTTTTCGCGAGGTCGACGTCGGCGTGCGCGAGGTTCGCGCCGAACAGCGCAAGCGCCGTGAAAGACGCGAGCGTCGCGCGATGAGCGGAATGATAAAAGGGTGTCTTCATGATGGTACGCATGCTATCCGAGCTTCGCGGCCTGATTGCACACCGCGAGGAATTTGATTGCCAACAAGTCGTAGCCAATCGGTGACGGCTATGGCTTTCCTGAAGTTGTCATGTCGTTATGCCTCGGTCTTCAGAAACGGCACCATGCGCGCGAGCAATCCGTCGCGATCGACGAACTGATGCTTGAGCGCGGCGAGCACATGCATGATCACGAGCGCGAGCAGCGTGTAGTTGAGCAGTCCGTGCACCGTGCGCAGCGCGGCCTTCAGCGCCTGATCGGGACCGATGATCGTCGGCAGCGGCACGATGCCCAGATACACGACCTGAATGCCGGCGGCCGAGCTGTAGAGGTAGCCGGACAGCGGAATCGCGAGCATCAGCAGATACAGCAGGCCGTGCACCAGATGCGCGGCGGCCTTCTGCCATGCGGGCGTCGCGGCATCGAGCGCGGGCGCGCGGTGTGTCGTGCGCCACAGCACGCGCAGCAGCGCGAGTGCGAACACGGTCACGCCGATCCATTTATGCCACGAGAAGTACTTGAGCTTCGTCGGCGTGAAGCCGGGGATATCGGTCATGATCCAGCCGATATAGAAGCCGCAGATCATCAGCGCGGCGATCAGCCAGTGCAGCGCGATCGAGCCGCCGTGGTAGCGCGTGGGACCGGAAGCGTGTGTTTGCATCGTGTTCTATCCGTTGCTCGCGAGAGAGGCCGCGTGAGAATGCGGATAGTAGGGATGCCAATTCAAACTGAATAGGCGGGTGCGCGGGAACAGATCGTTGTCGCGGTGACGCTAATCGTAACGAAAGACATGCGTGACGAATTGCGTGCGCATTGAAAGATACGCGCATGACGGCACGCTCACCGCTCGCTCACCGCTACGTACCGGTCGCCGTAGTACCGGTGTGGTAACTTGTTGCCCCGAACAATAAGAGTGCCCGCGCTTTTGCGCAGCCACCGAGATAACCCGTTATCCAGGCTCAAGCCGTGAATTCCGTTTTTCTTTCCTGGAGTATTGCCGCGCTCGCCACTACCGGTGTGATCACGCGGCCGTTCAAATGGCCCGAAGCGGTGTGGGCCGTCGCCGGCGCGGTGCTGCTCGTCGCGCTCGGCCTGTTGCCTTTGCATCTCGCGATCGAAGCGATCGGCAAGGGCACCGACGTTTATCTGTTTCTGTTCGGCATGATGCTGCTATCCGAAGTCGGCCGCCGCGAAGGGCTGTTCGACTGGGTCGCGGTGCTCGCGGTCAATCATGCGCGCAGTTCGCCGCGCAAGCTATTCATACTCGTGTATCTGTTCGGCGTTGTGATCACCGCGTTTCTTTCCAACGACGCAACCGCCGTCGTACTGACGCCCGCCGTGTTCGCGGCAGCGAAGAAAGCGAAGACACCGCCGCTGCCGCTGCTGTTCGTCTGCGCGTTCGTCGCCAATGCGGCGAGCTTCGTGCTGCCGATTTCGAATCCGGCCAACATCGTGCTGTACGGTAATCACACGCCGCCGCTGGGACCCTGGATGTTGCGCTTCACGCTGCCGTCGGTGCTGTCGATCGCCGCGACCTTCGTGATGCTGCGCTGGACGCAACGCGAGGCGCTCGCGGGCGTCTGCGACGCGAATCTCGATGCGGTCGAACTGCCGGCGAGCGGGCGCGTCGCGCTCGCGGGCATCGCGGTGACGGCCGGCGCGCTGCTGACAGTCTCCGCATACGACATCCAGCTCGGCCTGCCCACCGCGATCCTCGGCACGCTGACCGCGCTCGTCGTGCTGATCAAGGAGCGCAGATCGCCGCTGCCGATGATCCGCGAAATTTCGTGGAACGTGTTGCCGCTCGTCGCCGGGCTGTTCGTGCTCGTCGAGATGCTCGATCACACCGGCGTGATCAACATGTTCGCGGGCGAACTGCGGCGTGCGACCGAACACAACGAAATGGCCGCGGCCGGGTGGGCCGGCGCGAGCATCGCGTTCCTCAGCAATCTGATCAACAACCTGCCGGCCGGCTTAATCGCGAGTTCGACCGTGATGCAGGCGCATAGCCCCGAGCGCGTGATCGACGCGCTGCTGATCGGCGTGGACCTCGGGCCAAACCTGTCGATCACCGGCTCACTCGCGACGATTCTGTGGCTCAACGCGATTCGCCGCGAAGGCGAAGACGTCAGCTTCATAAAATTCCTGAAGGTCGGCGCGCTGGTGATGGTGCCCGCGCTCGTGCTGGCGCTCGGGGCACGGATTCTAACTGGCTGAACGGGCGCCTGGCCCATATGTCATCCGCGCGGGCGTGCCGGAAGAGCCGACGCGCGTCGCGCCGGTGAGCGGGTCCAGTCGCGCGCCGACCGAGCGCAGCCTCGCTTCGAGCAGCGCGATGCGCTCGCGTTGCGCGGGCACCATCGACAAACGGTTCAGCGCATGCAGCCGACGATGCCAGTACGACAGCGGAAAACGGTCGCGCGCTGAAAGTGCGTTGAAAACGACCTCGAGGTGGGCAATTTCCTGGTCGATATGTTGGTAACTCATTGCACAGTCCGGGAAAAGAAGGGTGGAAATGGGCGCGCGAACCTAAAAAAACGGCAGCAAGCTTCGTTCCATCCCGCCTATATATAGTCAATATCAGCCTTGACGGTGCAAAGCGTTACATCGTGCGCGGGCGAGACGCGGTGCGCGATGGCAAGAAGCGGCAAAATCCCCGCAAGATTTACGCGCGGCACCCCGCGTGCCGCGCAGTCAACGCCGCGCGGCGACGATGGTCGCGGCGGCCACTGGAATGGCGGTTGGCGGTGCCGACACATACATCGGATTGATCGGCACCGGGTAGTGGACCGGCCGTGGCGGCGGCGCGTAGATCACGGTGGTCGGCAGATACACGACGACTCTCGAGTAGGCGGCGGAAGAACAGGCAAGACCGATAGCGGTGAAAGTCGAGGCGCAGGCGAGACGGATGGTCATTTGGGACTCCTGATACGTGGAATGCCGACGGACGGCAGACGGAACGATAAGCAGCAGGTCCGCAAAACGGAACCGCAAACTGATTTCATTCGGTGTCACGCTGCAGCAGCACCCGGCGCCGTGACATGATTCGACATGATTGTTGAATTGCGATCGCGCGCCGTCTGGCCAAGAATTCGGCCTGTCATCGAAACGGATCGCGGCACTCAGGCAGGCGACGCTCGATGATTCAACCGAAGGAGTCAGTCATGAAGAAGTTGCTCGCCACCGTGCTGCTGTGCTGCGCGTCTACCGTCACGTTCGCCCAGGCGGCCGCGCCGCAAGGTATCAGCCAGCAGCGGATGGAGCGCATCGAGCAGCAGTTGCAAACGCGCTTTTCAAACGCGAACACCACGCACGACGGCAAGCTCACCCGCGACCAGGCGGCGTCCGGCATGCCGATGCTCGCGCGTCATTTTGACGAGATCGACACGCAGAAGGCCGGCTACATCACGCTGCCGCAGATCGAGGCATTCATGCAGGAACGCGGGTCCGCCCACTGAGCGGCGCGGATATCGAGGAGCTTTCGGATGGAACGCCCCGCCAGGATCATCGTGCTCGACGACGAAGCCGAGTTGCGCAACATGCTGCTGCGCTTTCTGCGCGGTCACGGCTTCGACGTGCGCGCGGCCGAGGACGGCAAGCGTCTGAATCGCTATCTGGAGCGCGAGCCGTTCGATCTGCTGATACTCGATCTGATGATCGGCGAGGAGGACGGCCTCGAGATCTGCGCGAAGCTGCGCGCGCAAGGGCAGACCTTGCCGATCCTGATGCTGACCGCGAAGGGTGATCCGCTCGATCGCGTGACGGGCCTCGAAACCGGCGCCGACGACTACCTCGCGAAGCCGTTTCTGCCGCGCGAGCTGGTTGCGCGAATCAACGCGCTGCTGCGCCGCCAGAAGATGGCCGCGGGCGATGTCACGGTGACTTCGCAGCGCGTGCGTTTCGGCGATTTCACGCTCGATGTCGGCAAGCAGCAGCTATCACGCGCGGGCGAGCCGCTCGAGATTCATTCCGCGCAGATGCTGTTGCTGGTTGCGCTCGCGTCGTCGCCGAATCGCGCGGTAAGCCGCGACAACCTGATCGCGCGAGCGCGAGGGCGCGACCATGAAGCGCTCGATCGCAGCATCGACGTGCAGGTGCTGCGCTTGAGGCAGATCGTCGAGGACGATCCGTCGAAGCCGCGTTTCATTCGTACCGTCTGGGGTGTCGGCTATATGCTCGTCGCCGACGTCGAATCATGATGCGCTCGCTGTCGCGCACGCTGCTGCCGCGCACGCTGCTCGCGCGCAACATCGCGCTGTTGATCGCGCTCGTGATGCTGAGCCAGATCTGCTCGATCGTCGTGCTGCTGCATTACGTGCAGCGGCCGCGCGTCGAGCGCGCGGCGGCCGTGTTCGCGACCTACGTGATCACGCTCGACAACCTGCTGGCGGCGACGCCGCCCGCCTCGCGCACGGCGCTGAGCGCGCGTCTCGACGCGCGCGAGCAGTTGCCGCCCGAAGCGACCGACACGCCGACGTACGATGTGTGGCGCGCGTATCGCACCTATCAGCGCGGCGTCTTTCTCGACAGCCTGCAGAAGCACCTGCCTGCCGATATGCCCGTGCGGTGGCAGACCGAGGGTGCGCAGCGGCTGTGGATTCGCATGCATGCGCCGGCTGCCGGCTCCGGCAACACCGCGGGTACCGCAGCGAGCGCGCCATACTGGATCGCGCTGCCGATGCCCGAGGACGCGCAGGGCAGCGGTCTCGAAGCGGCGATCTTTCTATCGTTGGGTCTCGGCGTGCTCGCCGCGCTCGCCGGCTACGCGATCCAGCTGCATCTGAACGAACCGTTGCACGAGCTCACGCAAGCTGCCCGCCGCGTCAGCGCCGGCGACTTGCCCTCGCCATTGCCGACCGACGGCCCCGCCGAAATCGCCGCCGTGGGCAGTGCTTTCAATCAGATGACGCGTGCGTTACAGGACGCCGAATCGACGCGCGCGCTGATGCTCGCGGGCATCTCGCACGACATCCGCACGCCGTTGACGAAGCTGCGCCTGTCGATGGCCATGGCGATGCCGCAGGGGGCCGACAGCAGCTTCGTGATCGCCGCCGAATCGTATCTGGATCAGATCGAGACGATCCTGCAGCAGTTCATGGATTACGCGGGTAGCGGCGAGCGCGAGGAAGCCCAGCCGGGTGATCTGAACGCGCTGATCGAACGGCTCGCCGGCGACTTCGCGGGGCTCGGGCACGAGTTCGAACTGTCGCTGGCCAGCTTGCCGGCCGTTCGATATCGGCCGATCAGCATGATGCGGCTCCTGATGAACCTGATGCAGAACGCGATCGTCTATGGCGGCAGCGGGCTTGCGGTGCGCACGTGGGCGACGCAAGACGCGGTCACGGTCGCGGTCGGCGATCGCGGCAAAGCTTTGACCGCGCAGGAGTTGGAAAAGCTGAAGGCGCCGTTCCAGCGCGGCGGCAATGCGCGTGCGCACGGGGGCGGCACGGGGCTGGGGCTGTCGATCGTCGAGCGGATCGCGCGGCTGCACGGCGGCGGCCTGCAGTTTCATGCGCGCGACGGCGGCGGCCTCGAAGTGTGGGTCGTCTTGCCGGCCAAGGCGGCGTAAGCGCAAAACGGCGTGGCGGCGCGGCGGCGTGGCGTGTTGCCGCTCACTCCCGATCGAGCCACGCGTCGAGCCCGACGCGAAACGCGACGCCAGCGATCACCGGCACCGTCAGCATCAGGATGATGCCGAAGTTCGGGATCTCGTCGCCGTACATGATCGGGTTGTACAGCACGACGCCCGCCACGATCGAGAACATCGCCACGCCAATGGCGACCATCAGCAGATTGCGCACGGACAGCGACAGCGTTTTGCGCTTCGCCTTGTGCTTCGTGTCGTGAGCGCCGGGGACTTCGTCGTGTTGGGCAGGCATGATGGTTCTCGTGGCAAAAATGCGGCACCGGAAGCGATCGCGGTGGGCGCCGCGCTCGGCATCATACCCGCGCGCGGCTCATGCGGATCGAGCCGCGCCGTTGCGGGTACTCATCCTTACCAACAATATAAGCCATTCCAGGTCGCGATTTCGGGCCTCGGCTTTTGGCTCCGCCGGGGGCGCCGAGTTCGCGCAAGACGCCGCCGAAGCAAGCATGCCAGCGCTCAGGCGATACGCGCTCGGGGTTACGACGACGCCGCCGCCTCCGTATGGTCGAGCCATTGCGCGAGCTCGAGTCGTAGCTGGGCGATATCGAGTGGCTTGCCGAGTAGCCGCGCACCCGGGATCGGCGCCCCGATCTCCGCGCTGCGACCGTAGCCCGACACCAGCAGCACGCGTATTTCCGGCTGGACGCGCCGTACCGCGCGGGCGAGTTCGTCGCCAGACATGCCGGGCAGCGTGAGGTCCGTCAACAGCACGTCGTAGTGTTCGGTGTTCGCGAGCGGCAGCGCTGTTTCCGCGCTCGCGACGGCGGTGCACGCGAGGCCTAGCGCGCCGAGCAGTTCGCCGAGCGCCTCGCGCGATTCGGTGTCGTCCTCGACGAACAGCACGCGCGCGGCTGCGCGGGCCACGCGCGGCTGGCTCTGCTTTTGCGGCTTGTTCTTCGGCTCTTTTCTCAACGCTTGCCGCGGCGCCTTCGGGTTCGTAGCGCCATGCGTGTTCGCGCTGTCGTACGCGGCGGGCGGCACGCACGCGGCGATACCCGCTTCGCGCATCCCGGCCGCATGGTCCGCGCGCGCGGCGCCCGCGCGCAGAACGTTGCGCACCATACGGGCAAGCTCGTCGCGCCGGTAGGGCTTCGACAGTAGTGTGATACCCGTGTCGAGCTTGCCGTGGTGGACGATTTCGTCGCGTGTATAGCCCGATGTGAACAGCGTAGGCAGCGGCGGCGTGCGCGCGGCCGCGCGTTGCGCGAGTTCGACGCTCTTCAGCTTGCCGGGCATCACGACGTCGGTGAACAGCAGATCGATCGGTACGTCGCTGTCGATGAACTCGAGCGCCGCGTCGCCGTTCGACGCGGTCAGCACCTTGTAGCCGAGCTGCGCGAGCATTTCGACCGCGGTCAGCCGCACGTCGGCATCGTCCTCGACGACGAGTATCGTCTCGCCGCCGCCCACCGACGCCGCGGTGCCGTCGACGGTCTCCGGCGTCTCCGCCTCGCAGCAGCGCGGAAAGAACAGCGACACCGCGGTGCCGTGTCCCACTTCGCTTTCTATCGACACATGCCCGCCGCTTTGCCGCGCGAAGCCGAACACCATGGAGAGGCCAAGGCCGGTGCCGTGGCCGTCGGGCTTGGTCGTGAAGAACGGCTCGAACACGCGTTGCAGCACGTCGGGCGGCATGCCCGAACCGGTGTCGGTAACCGAAAACTCCACGTATGCGCCCGGTGACAGCTCCGGCTTGTCCCGGCAGAAAGCGGCGTCGAGCAGGCGGTTGGTCGCGCGCACGGTGAGCACGCCGTCGGCGCGCATCGCGTCGCGCGCATTGATCGCGAGATTGAGCAGCGCGTTTTCGAGCTGATTGCGGTCGACCTGCACGTTCCACAAGTCGTCGCTGAGCACCGTGTCGATCCGCACCGTTTCGCCGAGCGCGCGGTGCAGCATCTCGCTCATGCCGGTCAGCAGGCGGCGCGGATTCAGCACCGTCGGCGACAGCGGCTGACGCCGCGCGAACGCGAGCAGATGAGCGGCGAGCTTCGCGCCGCGTTTGACCGCATCGGTCGCGGCGGATAGACGCCGCCGCGTGACTGGGTCGGCGGCGGCGTCGGCGGCGAGCATCTGCAGATTGCCGTTGATCACCTGCAGCACGTTGTTGAAGTCGTGCGCGACGCCGCCCGTCAGGCTGCCGATCGCTTCCATCTTCTGCGCCTGGCGCAGTTGTTCCTCCGCGAGCGCACGCGCCGCGATCGAATCGGCGACGCGCTGTTCAAGTGTTTCGGTTAGCTGAAGAAGTTGCTGTTCGGCGATCTTGCGCTCGTGAATATCGATCAGCACGCACGGAAAGCGTGTCGGCTCACCGTGTTCGTCGAACTGGCAGCGGCCGTTCGCCTGCACCCACATATAGCTGCCGTCCGGCCGCCGGATTCGATACTCCGCGCGATACGGCTCGCCGCTGCGGATTGCTTCGGCAGTCAGGCGGTCGTTGAGCGCCTGGTCGTCGGGATGGATCATCTGCGTCGCGGCATCGCGCGCGACGCCCTTCGACGCTTTGTCGCGCGCAACCAGGAAGGTGCGCGCGAACCGTTCGTCGCCGCTGACCTCGCCCGTGCGCAGATCGAGCACCCAGGTGCCGAGCACGGCGCCAGTGTTCAGCGCGAGCTGCAAGCGTTGGTTGGTCTCGTGCAGCTCGGCTTCGGCTTGCTGGCGCAGGCGCTCGGTCAGCACGCGCCCGGTGGTCTCGACAACCATCGCGAGCACGCCGGCCGGCGCGCCGCTGTCGCCCGCGACCGGGCTGTAGTACAGATCCATCCACACGTCTTCCGGCTTGCCGTCGCGCAGCAGCATCAGCGCCTTGTCGCGATACGACAGCGTGCCGCCCGCGAGGCAGGTGACCATGACCTGATGGTTGAAATCGGCGACTTCGGGCCAGCCGTCTTCGACCGGACGGCCGAGCAGATACGGATGCCGGCCGCCCGCGAAAACCGCATACGCGTCGTTGTAGATCATGTAGCCGGGCTCGCCCCACAACAGGACGAGCGGCACCGGCGAGGCGAGCATCAACTGGACCGTCGAGGTCAGACTGCGCTGCCAGTTTTCAATCGGGCCGAGGCTGGTCGCGCGCCAGTCGAATTCGCTGATGCGTCGCGCCATCTCGCCGCGCCAGCCGGCGCAGCCGTAGTCTTGTGCCGGAAAGGGCATGCCGCGCTCCACCTGAAATTACGTCGAAAGTGGTTGGCTCTTGACCGGGTTTCGAGGGCTTCGCGCGCGTCGCGCGGCCTTGCGAAACTGCAATTATTGTAGGGCACAACGTTGTCTCGTTGATCCCTCGTAGGGGCTATTCGGGACGGGGATTGGCCAATAAGCCTGTCCGAAAACGGACCGGTTTGCGAAGTGCTTGAATGCAAGCGCAACATTTACCGCGACGCGCGTTTGCTGCGCGGCGAAAGCGGAAGAAGCGCCCGCATTTCCGAAGTGAGGAACGCGAAAGCCCGAGGCTTGCGGCTTCTGAAGCGCAAGCCTCGGGCTGACCCATTGAGCGCATCCGTCAGTTGGACAACGACAGATACTGCGACGTCACCGGCACCGGCGGGAACGGCTGCAAGCCGGTCTGCTTGTTGAAGCTGTAGCGCACGTAGACCGCCGCGAGCCACTCGCGATATTGATAAGCGTTGCCGAGCGATGCGGTCGCCCCGACCGCGAGTTGCGGCGCGAGCTGATATTCGCCGACCCCGCTGATCGAATACGACACGCCGGTCTTGCTCTGGCCCGGGTAGACCGCGACCAGACCGTTGCCGAGGGTTTGCGCGGCGGCCGCCGCGTCGCCTTGCCGCGTCGAGCCGTCGCTCAGCGGGAAGTAGTTCGACGCATCCTCGCGATAGTGCTGCACGCCGATCGAACCCTTCACGTCATACGTAAAGAGGCCCGCGCGGCCCGACCATTCGACCGGCAGATTCAGGATCACGTACTGTTGCGGACTGAAGTAGCCGCCTTGGCCGTACGTGAAGTACGACAGATTGCGGTTGTAGCCCATGATCGTCGTGTTCACGCCAACCGTCAGCATCTGGTCGGCGTCTTTCAGCAGACGCGTGTAGACGCCGCCGCCACCCTTGACCGCGTTGTTGCTCGGCACGTTGGTGCCCATGTAGTGCTGATACGACGCGTTCACGTACAGGCCGCTCGTGCCGTCGTCCCACGTGAGGCTGGCGAGCGCGCCGTTCGACGTAACGCCGCCCCATTCGAGGCCAGAGGCCGCATCGCGCGCGCCCGCATAGGACAGCAGGCTGTCCGTCACCGCGCGGCGGGCGACCGCGATCGAGTACGAGACCTTGTCGGTGATGCCACCGTTGTATTGCGCGCCGCCGACGATGTTGGTCTCGCGGAAGCCGATCGGCGTCACGCCGATATCGCCGCTGATGCTGCGGCTGTCGTAGCCGACCGACAGGCCCACGCCACTCGCGGTCTGGCTACCGTAGTTGTTGTTGCCGGCAACCGCAGCCGATTCCGACGACGCGGTCGAAAGCCCCGCGCCGAAGCGCGCGAGCGTCGACGTGCTGTTCGAAGCGGTGCCTGCATCGAGCGTGACCGGGGTCGCGGTCACGACCACGTGACCGTTGCCCGCCTTGATGCGCCCCTGGATCGGCGCCTCGATGTCGGTCAGCGACGACAGGCCGTCCTCGCCCACGCGATTGCGAAAAATCAGGCCGCCCGACACGGTGCTCGACTGCTCGCGATTGACCTGCGCAAGCTCTTCGGCGACGCCGAGCGTCTGCGCGTTCGCGACGTTCGATTGCGGGTTGTGTTGCGCGTTGCTGCCGGGTGGGTAGTACGGCTGAGCGTAGCCGGCCGGCGGCTGCGGAATGTACGGCTGTTGCGCGTAGTAGCCCTGGTTCGGGTAGGGCTGCTGTTGATACGGCTGCTGCGGGGAGTACGGCTGATACGGCTGCGCATAGCCCTGCTGCTGCGGATAGGGCGGCGGCTGCTGGCCGTAGACTGGCGCGGGTTGGCTGGTTTTGGCCGGGTTTTTCTTAGTGCTCTTTTTCGTGCTCGCGCGTGTCGATCCGTACGGCAGCGACGGCGTCGACGCGGCGTTGGCCTGCGCTTCGCGTGCGGCCGGCGACATCGGCCACGGCGTCGCCGCATAGCCGTCCTGTGCGCCATAGGGCTGCTGTTCGTACGCCGGCTGCCCGTACGCCGGTTGCCCGTATGCCGGCTGCCCGTATGCCGGTTGCTGCCCGTACGGCTGCGGCTGCGCGTAACCCGCGTTGTACTGCTGCTGAGGCATCGGCTGCACTGGCGCCTGGCCTTGCCCCGGATAAGGCTGCAATGGCGCGCCCGACTGGCTCGACCCATAGGATTCCTGTCCGTAGCCGCCGAGCCCGGCGGCGGAGCGGGGCGCTCCGTACGGTGCGGCGACGGGCGCGGGCTGCGCGGCAGGCGCGCTAGAAGGCGCAACATACGGCGCGACATACGGCGCGGGCTGAGGAGGCGGCGGATAGTTCGGCACGGTCTGCGTCGTCGAGGAAGACTGCGTATTCAGGAACGGAAGCGCGGGACGCGCGGCATTGTCGGCGTCGCCCGAACGGACGATCGCCGTTTTGCCTTCGAAGGGATTGGTGCCCGGCAGCGGCGTCGCGCCGATCTGGCTCATCGCCGTTTCCCAGCCGCGCGGCACGTTGGTGCCCGCGTTGCGGGGCGCGTTCGCTGCCAGCGGCGTATTGGCCGCGACCAGCGAGCGTTGTAGATAGGTCGACGCGAGCGACAGCTTGCCCTCGGCGCGATACATGCGGCCCACGGTGGCGAGCACGCCCGGATCGTTGGGCGCGAGTGCGAGCGCCTGGGTCGCGAGCGTTTCGGCATAGCTGTACTGCTTCGCGCCGGCGGCGGCCGAGATCGCCGCCTGCAGCAGGTTCCGATCGTCGGGGCGGCGCTGCAGCGCGACGCGGTAGCTCGTGAGCGCGCTGCGATCGTCGCCCGCGCTCGCATACAGACGGCCGAGCGCGGCCTGCAGGTCGGGGTTGTCGGGCATCGCGGCGAGCCACGGGGCGATCACGTCGTAGGCGCTCGCGAGATCGCCGCGCTGGCGTACCGCATCGGCCTGTCGGATCACGATGCCGAGATTCAGGTCGTTGAAGTCGGCGCGCTGCTGCGGCGTCAGTTGCATGCCCTGCAACTGTCGCATCACGGTGCCGAGCTCGGCCTGCTGGTTGGCCGCGGACAGAATGCCCGCGTATTGCAGCAGCAGATCGGGGTTGCCGGGCGCCGCGCTCATCGCGCCGCGCACGAGGCCGAGCGCGCGGGTCGGGTCGCCGGCCTGCTGGTACGCGCCGGCGATCACGCCGATCAGTTCGGGGTTGTTGCCGGCCACTTGTTCGGCGGCGCGCAACGCCGCGATGGCCTGCTGCGTCTGACCGTTCTTCGCCATGCGCGTCGCGAGGTCGGCCTGCTGATGCACCCACAGACGATGCTGCAACGCCGTCATCGCGTCGGTGCGCTGCGCGGGCGCAACGCGGTCGAGCTGCGCGAGACCGGTCGACCAGTCCTGCGTTTCCGCCGACAGCAGCGCGCTCGCGTAGAGCGCATCGGTCATGTCCGGGTGCGAGGCGAGCAGGCCGTCCATCATGCTGCGCGCGTTCGCGAGCGCGCCCTGGCGCACGTAGATGCGCGCGAGGTCGAGCCGCAGCCACGGATCGTCGGGCTTGTTGAGCAGCGCGTCCTCGAACAGGCTGCGCGCGGTGCCGAGATCACCGCGCGCTTCGGCGGCGCGCGCCTGCGCCGCCTGCGCGTCGCCGCGCAAACGGTCGATGCCGCCGACCTTCGCCCGCTGCTCCGCGTTCAGCTGATTGGCGAACTGCAGCGCCTCGTCGGCGCGTCCCTGCGCGGCGAGCGCGCCGACGAGCCCGCGAATCGCGTCGGGGTTGTCGGCCTGGCGGCGCAGCGCCATCCGGTACGCCTGCTCGGCGCCGGCCGGGTCGCCGTTGGCGAGCAGCATTTCGCCGAGCAGCACCTGCGCGGTCACGTCCGACGGATTCAGCGCGATCGCGCGCTCGAACAGCGACTTCGCCTTCGCGAACTCGCCGTTGCTGCGCGCGCCGATCGCGTCGCTCGTATAGGTCCAGTAGGTCGCGCTGTCGAGCGCGGTTTTCCAGCGTGCCGGATTGGAACCGCGCGAGGCTCGGTCGAGGTAAGTGCGCGCCTCGGCGAAATGCTCCTGCTTCAGCGCGGCGATGCCCATGCCGCCGAGCGCGTCGCTATCGTTAGGACTGTTTGCGAGCACCGACGAGAACCTGGCGCGCGCGGTCACGATGTCGCCGCGGTCGAGCGCGGCGAAGCCGTCGGCGATCACGCGGCCGCGCGCGTCGGCCGCGGCGTTTTGCTGCGCGCGGTCGCGCGCCGCGCTGTCCTGCTGCACCATCGATTCGAAGCGTGCCTTCACGGCGGCATCGTCCCCGGTGGTTTGGAAGTACGACTCGTACAGCGCGGCGTCGGAGGGCCGCGCGTCGAGCCATAGCAGCGCCTGGCGCCAGCTCTTTTTCGCCGCCGCGCCGACCGAACTGTCGCCCGCGAGCTTTTGTAGCCGCGCGATACCGTCGCGCCGCGTCACGTCGCGATAGGTCAGATGCTGCGCGGACGCGAGCGCGTAACGCGGGTCGTTCGGATTGTCGTGCGCGAGCTGTTCGAGGCCGCGGCGCGCTTCGTCCCAGCCTTGCGGCGTCGCTGATAGCGCCTGGTAGTACTCGAGCTGCAACTCGGGCGTGGCGGGCTTGCCGGTCAGCGCGCGCTGATACTCCTGCACCGCGCTCGCGCTCTGGCCGGCTTGCGCGAGCCGGCGCGCGTCGTTGATCGTCTGGTCGCGCGGACTCGATTGGCCGAGGCGGCGGCCGAGCTCATCGAGATTCGGATAGTTCGGCGCGGCCGCCTTCAACCGCGCGAGGTACTGCTGCGCGCTCGCGCCGTCCTTGCGATCGGCGAGCACCATGCCCATGCCGAAGAGCGCGTCGGGCTGCTTCGGATCGATGCTGAGCACCTTCTGCCAGGCTTGCTCGGCGAGGTCGCCACGCTGATGCGACTGCCAGTACTTGCCCTGGTCGATCAGCACGCTCAGCGGATCTTTGGTCGCCTGGGCAAGCGCATCGGGCGCGGCCGCGGCCACGCAGAAGACGGCGCCGACGGCCAGCGCGATGCGCAGCGACACGGCGAGCGCGTTCAATCGCATGCAGTCCTCCAGGCGGGCACGAGACGGCCGGCTTCATCGAAGCGGTAGCGGCCATCGATGAACCCCGAGCCGAACAGACCCAGCACACGATCGTAGTAAACCGGTTCGCGGCCCGGCACGCTCGCGTCGAGCGCGGCGAGCCGCGTGCGCGCGAGGCCGAGGCCATGCTCGTCGCCGAGCGCCTTGAAGTATGGCGCGAGCGCGCCCCAGTAGCTGAGCGGGCCTTCGCCGCTCGACGCGCCAGTGGTCGACGACACCTTCTCCGGCGGGAAGCCGTTTTGCGCGACCTTCGCGCGCATGCCGCCGAGCGCGCCGAGCCACGGCTTCGCGAGCGGATCGGCGGGCGACGCAAGGCCGGCCCACAGATAGACGCGGATCGCGTCGTAGCTGCCGACGTCGCCGTTGTTCGGATCGACGACGAACTGGCCGTTCTGCCACGCCGCCCAGTCGGGCGCGAAGCCATGCGGCGAGACGGTCTTGACGAACTGCAAGGCGTTGTCGGCGAGCTTGGCCCATGGGCCGTCCGGCACCTCGTGCGCGAGCGCGCGCAGCACCGGCAGCGGCAGATAGCTCGGATTCAGACGCGTGACGTTGCCGTTCCTGAAACCCTGCGCGCCCGGCAGCAGCATCGGCCCGAGGCCGGGCAGGCTGACGACTTCGTCGTGCGCGATGCGCTCGGCGAGCGCCTGACCGAGCCGCGTGTAGGCGGGGTTGCGCCACAGGCGGCCGGCCTGCAGCAGATCGTAGGCAATCCACAGATCGGAATCCGACGCCGAATTCGGATCGAGCACGCCGTAGGAACCGTCCGGCTTCCTGCCCCATTGCCATGCCGGCAGCCGCACGTTCTGCGCGTCGAACTGGTTGCCCGCGAGATTCGCGCGGGTCCAGCCGAGCAGCTTGTCGAAGCTCGCGCGGTCGTTGGCGACCAGGGCGAAAAAGAGCGCGTAAGACTGGCCTTCCGAGGTGGTCTGCTGGGCCGGCGTCGAATCATCGATCACGCGGCCGTCGGCCTGCACGAAGCGCTCGACGAAACTGCGCCAGGCGCTCCAGTCGCCGCATGCGGGGCCGTTCTGCGCGGCCTGAGCGGCGCCGCTCAAACCCGCAAGACTCGCCGACGCCACCATGCCGATACCGAGCGCCAGCGCAAAAGAGGTTCTTCTGTTGATCCGAAACCGCATACGAGTCATATCCGTTCCATCAGTCCTTCAGTCGACGCGCGGCGATCGCGCGCAGCGTCCGGTAGCACAAGCCCGCGAGGATCAGCGCGGCGAGCACGCCGCCGAGCAACAGCAGCAGCGGATGCGACGACAGCGCCCAGCGCAGATACTCCTGCGGCGACAGGCGGCCGACATAGTAGGCGGTGCCGTTCGACGTGATGGTGACGTCGCGGCCGTGGATCACGGCCATCGCGCCTTGAATCTTCGGCAGCACGTCGGCGTCGAGCAGCGCGGCGGACAGATCGGCGTCCGACGGGCCGGCCGCGCTGATCAGCGCAACCGCGCTGCGGCCTATGTGCAGCGGCGACTCGAAGCCGGTCAGCAGGGCCGCGCCGTTCGAGCTGACCATCGTCAGATCGGCGCGCGCGGGCGTGCGCTCGACGCCGCGCTCGCCGTGCCACCAGTCTTGCAGCTTGAACACGAGGTCGGTGAGCTGGAACATGTGCGCGGCGCCGTCGCTGGAGAACGGCATCGACTTCGACCAGCGCTGCAGCAGCGGCTGCTTGCCGGGCGCGCCGAACATCAGCAGGTCCTTCTCCGCGAAGCGATCGATGTCCGCCGCATGAGTGACGCTGACGCCCGCGACCGGGTAGCCGGTCGATTCGCCCATGCGGCCCATCGTCAGTAGATACAGGCTGTAGTCGCTCGCATTGGCGTCGTCCGGCAGCACGACGGCGGTCTCGGAGAGGTCCGCCATCCGCGTGAACGGGAAGCCGCTATTGGCGAACGCGGCCAGATCGGGCAGCGCCATGTAGTGCGGGAACGACGACAGGTCGATCGTCGAGTTCGGATCGATCGCGCCGACCACGTTCTGCGGCAGGCGGCCCGCGCATTCGCCGGTGTTCGGGATGTCGTAATAGAAGTGCAGGCGCAGCTGCGTGCGCGGCGTCATCAGCAGCGGCGGGATGCGGATGTTGCGGCGCGCGTCGGCGGTGCCGTCGGGCATGATGAGGTTGAAGTAGCGGCTCAGCTCGAACACCGACGCAACCCGCGCCGGAATCGGCAGCGCCTGCACGAAGCCGTTGTTCACGCTGATGTTCAGCGACGAGCGATCGCGCGCCGGCCGCACCGTGTAGCGGTAGCGCAGATCGATCGGCGCGCCGAGCGTGTGCCACATGAACAGATCGGGCGGCACCCGCATGTTGATGCGCACCGCGTCGGCGTCGTAGCCGAACACGGTCAGGTCTTTCGGATCGGCGAGCTCGCCGAAGCGCACGGCGCGGTTGGTCGGCAGCCAGTTCGGCGCGTCGTACGGCACGCGCGGCGTGATCTCGTTCAGCGACGTGATCGTCGCGCTCGCGCCGGACAGCGCGCTATGGCCGAGACCGAGCGACTTCGCGGCGGTCTTCAGCTCGGCCTCGTTGCGGCCGAGCACGAGCAGCAGCTTGCCGCGCGCGTTCGCGTCGCGCGCGACCACCGCGATGGTCGGCCCGGTGATCTCGGGAATCGTCACGCCGGCCGGGTGCTGGTCGCTCGTCGCGAACACGACCGCGTTGCCCGACAGCGGCGCGTCGTCGAACTGGGCGGGAAACACCGCGCCGCGATAGCCGGCGAGCGAGCCGAACCACGACGCGACGATGCCGGCCGCTTCGAGCGTGCCGTTGCCCGGCTTCTGCGCGAACACGAACGGCAGTTCGAGCCGGCGCACGTCGCGGCGGTCGAAGAACGGCTGCGGCAGCGCGGCCAGCTCCGCCTTCGTCGCGAGCGAAGAGTAGGTCAGGTCGAGCGAACTTGCATTGCTGATGGTTGCCCACAGCGACGAGTGCGCGGGGTCTTCGCAGGCCGTCGTGTAATGGCCGATCAGCTGCAGGTTCAGGTGGTTGAAGTCGGTGATGAAGCGCGGATCGATCGTGATGTCGCGCGCGACCAGCATGCCTGCCTGCTCGTGCGGCAGCGGCAGCGTCGCCGCGACTTCGCCGTTGACCAGCACCTTCAGTTGCGACAGATTCGCCAGCAGTGCGGGCGAGTAGCTGTAGATCAGATGCAGCGTCGCGCCGGTCACGACCTCGTCGCCGCGCACCGAGAACGCGATGCCGTTCTGGCCGTCGACACCGCGCAATTGCAGCGGATCGAGCGCGCCGAAGTCGGCGAACGTCAGCATCTGACGGCGGCGGCCCGGCACCAGCGTGCCAGGCTCGGCGGTGGTCGGCGTGCGCATGCCGAGCGCCTTCACCGACGAGGTCGCCAGCGCGGGCGTCGGCGTGGCGAGCGGGCCTTGGGAGATCGCGTTCGGATCGAACGGCACCGCCGCGCTCGGCGCGGGCACGTTGCCGACACCGGTCGCGACTTGCGCGGTTTGCGGCGCGCCGGCGGTGGCCGCCGGGGTGGCTGCCGGGGTGGCTGCTCCGGCCAGCGGCGCGAACGACGCCAGCGCGGTCTGCAGCGCGAGCCAGCAGGCGACGCCGCGCATGATTCGCCGCGAGCGCCACGAGCCGTGGCGGGCAAACCAGCGCGATTGGGGTCCAGTGCTGTTGCGCCCGTGAGCCGGGCGTTCGATATTGTCCTTCGCCATCCTGTCGCCCATAGATCAGTCTTTCGTTTTCAGCTTCTTGAGGTTCGCTGGACGGCTCCTGGCCGAACCGC
The DNA here is from genome assembly GCF_014397785.1 of Paraburkholderia podalyriae. Classification (GTDB taxonomy): domain Bacteria; phylum Pseudomonadota; class Gammaproteobacteria; order Burkholderiales; family Burkholderiaceae; genus Paraburkholderia; species Paraburkholderia podalyriae. The sequence continues at coordinate 18,700 of NZ_VZQQ01000018.1, read as the reverse complement.
GCAAGTCGTCGTACAGATGCTCGAACAGACCCGCGATGCCGCGCGCGCCGACCTTCAGTACGTGCGACAGACCGCGCAGCGGGGTGTCGTGCTCGCGCCCCTCGGCCCAGCCGGTCCACGCGTCCGCGCGCGCGAAGGTGGTCTTCACGAACTCGTACTCCTGGTCGCGCGACATCGACGAAAAGCGCAGCCCCACGCGTCCCGGCTCGGTAAAGCTGACGGTGGCGGGGAACGCGTACTCCTCGTCGCCGCGGAACAGCGACACGCTCACGCGCTCGTGCATCGGCACTTCGATGGTGCTGGGCAGCGCGACACCGACGCCGCCTTCCGAGTAGTCGATCGTTTCGCACGCGAGCGTGCGGCCGGTCGAGAACTTCAGCATCACGGGCATCTTCATCGCGACGCGCGGCACCGCGCGGATCTGACGGCGCTCGCTCGCGGCGGCCACGCTCGCGCCGAGGATCAGCATGTTGTAGCCGGTCCACGCGAGATTGAGCAGCGTGGTCTCGACGATGCTGCGCACGTGCCAGTTCATGTAGATGTGCACGAGACCCGCGAGGAAACCGAGCAGGTTCAGCAGCAGCAGGAACAGATACGGCCGCGAGATCGACCAGTCGAAGTAGCTCTTCTCGATCACGCCGCCCTTGGCCGTCACGTTGAACTTGCCGAGCTTCGGGTTGATCATCGCGAGCAGCGTCGGCGCGGTGATGTACGACGCGAGCACCGACTCATAGACCTCGGCCCAGAACGAATGGCGGAACAGGCGCTGCATCCGAGAGTTCGTGATGCTTGCGTGCATCATGTGCGGCAGCGCGTAAATCGCGATCATGCTGGCGGCCGCTTCGATCACATGCGCGCCGAAGAACAGATACGACAGCGGCGCGGTCAGGAACACGAGACGCGGCACGCCGTAGAAGAAATGCATCATCGCGTTCAGATAGCACAGGCGCTGGCCGATCTTCAGCCCCTTGCCGGTGAGCGGATTGTCGATGCGGAAAATCTGCGTCATGCCGCGCGCCCAGCGAATGCGCTGGCCGATGTGGCCCGACAGGCTTTCGGTCGCGAGGCCGGCGGCCTGCGGAATCGCCAGATACGCGGTGGTGTAGCCGAGGCGGTGCAGCTTCAACGCGGTGTGCGCGTCCTCGGTCACGGTCTCCACCGCAATGCCGCCGATCTCTTCGACCATGCTCCGGCGCAGCAGCGCGCACGAGCCGCAGAAAAACGTCGCGTTCCACAGATCGTTGCCGTCCTGCACGAGGCCGTAGAACAGCTCGCCTTCGTTCGGCACCTTTCGGAAGGTGCCGAGGTTGCGCTCGAACGGGTCGGCGGAGAAGAAGTGGTGCGGCGTCTGCAGCATCGACAGCAGCTTGTCGCGCAGGAACCAGCCGAGGCCGATCTGCAGGAACGAGCGGGTCGGAATGTGATCGCAGTCGAAGATTGCGAGGTACTCGCCGCTCGTGATCTTCAGCGCCTCGTTGATGTTGCCGGCCTTCGCGTGGCGATTGTGCGTGCGGATCGTCCAGTTCACGCCGACTTCTTTGCAGAACGCCTTGAACTCGGGGCGGCGGCCGTCGTCGAGCACGTGGATCGATATTTTGTCGGCCGGGTAGTCGAGCGCGAGCGCCGCGTAGACGGTCGGCTTCACGACGGCGAGCGGCTCGTTGTAGGTCGGGATGAACACGTCGACGCTAGGCCATTCGTCGCGATTGGCGGGCAGCGGCAGCGGCTTGCGCTTGAGCGGCCACGCGGTCTGGAAGTAGCCGAGCAGCAGCACGATCGTCGAGTAGAGTTCGGCGGACACCAGCAGCAGACCCCAGGCGGCGTCGAGCGGATGCTCCCAGTACGTCGTTTCGGTCAGGCGCCAGTACATGTAGCGGCCCGACGCGACGATCGACAGCATGATCATCACCATCGTCGCGTAGCGGCCGGGCAGCCGGCGAAACAGCAGCGCGAGCACGAAGCACAAGGTCGCGAAGCTCAGCTGTTGATAGAACTGGAGCGGCACCGAGAACACGAAATACAGCATGTACAGCGCGATCAGCGTGACGAGGCCGGTGACGATGCGGCTGTTCCAGAAGCTGGCGTCGATGAAGCGTTGGAACCGCGACGGCTCGCCGCCCTCGGGCTCGCGCGAGGAGGCTGGACTGCTCATGCGACGTTCCTTGGCTGGGCGGCGATCGCGTCGAGCGCCGCCATCAGCCATGCGCCGCATGCGCGGAAATCGGCAGCGGCCTGGCTCAGTGGATCGTAATGGATCAACGTGGCGTCGCAGGCAAGCGCCTCGCTGACGCCTTCGTCGAGATGGATCACGCCGGGGAACACTTTGCCGGCGAGCATCTGGCGCAGCACCTTCAGCACGTCCTTGGTCAGTTGGCGCGACTGGTCGATCTGGTTGACCACATAGCCGACGCCGCCGAAGTCCGCGCGCGGCGCGGCGTAGGTTTCGATCAGCCGCTCCATCTGCGGGATCGCGGCGTACGACGCGGCGTCGGCGAGCACGACGTTCAGCGCGAAGGTGGCCGCGCTCAGCGCGGTTCGCACGTAGGCCGACGAGCCGGGCGGCGTGTCGACGATCACGATGTCGGACGGGTCGAGCCGCAGGTGCTGCAGCGACTGCGCGAGCCATTGCGGATGCTGGTCGACATGTGCCTCGAAGCGGCGGCGGTCGTCCTCCAGCAGCGCACCGTAAGGCAGCACGGTCACGCCGTCGAGGCCGTCGAACATCACCGTTTGCCACGGGTTGCCAGAGAGTGTCGCGCGCGACAGGCCGTCGATGCTGTCGAGCGGCACGCCGAAGTGCAGACGCAGGGCGTTCTGCGGATCGAGATCGAGTGCGATTACGCGCCGGCCGCTGCTGGCGAGCACGGAGGCGAGATTGGCGGCGAGGGTGGTCTTGCCGACCCCGCCTTTGGCGGACACCACGGCAATGACTTTCATCAGCGACGCGGGCCGTTGGTGAGCCACGAGGCGAAGCCGTCGCGCACGGCGCCGGCGGGTGCCTGCGTGCGTTGGGCGGGCGTGCCGCGCAGACGATCGAACACCGAGTTCAGCGACGCGGTCTGGGGCGCGGGCGCGGTCGCGGTCGCTTGCGGCGGCGCAATCGGAGTCTGCACGGCAAACATCTTGCCGAGGATCGACGGCAGTTGGGCCGGTTTCGCGGGCTGGGCCGTATAGGGTTGCGTGGCCTGCAGCGCTTGCATCGATGGGGCCGGCGCGCGGAACTGGAACGCGGCCGGGAAGCTTGCGGGCGGCACCGCAGGCGGGGTCACCGGTACCATCGGCGCCGCGGCAACCGGTGCAACCGGCGCAACCGGCGCAACCGGCGCAACCGGCGCAACCGGCGCAACCCGAACATCCGACGCGGCAGCCATGCCCGACGGCGCGACGCCCGCCGCCGCGCGCGGGGCGGCCGCGTCGAGTGCATCGGCCGAACTGAAGCGCGACGCGCCGCTCGGCGTCGCCGGCTGGGCGGCAGCCACCGGCACCGGTGGAATGTCACGCCGGTGCGGGCGCGCGAACAGCGGCGCCTTCGCGCGCGTCACCGATGCGATGTCTTTCGGTGTCGTGTCCTGCTGGACGCCGGGCCGTGACGCCACGCTCACCGGCGGCTGCGCTGTCGCTTCGCGAAGCTGGCCGATTGCCGGAATGGCCGGTTGCGTCAGATCGAGCGTCACGAGCAGCGGCCAACGAGTGCGCGCGCTGCGCGCGTCGTTTTCGCGGCCGATCTCCTGGTACGCGTTGGCGTTGCCGCCGAATTGCTCGAATAGTTTTTCGATGTCGCTCGATGAACTCATGATGCCGTCGTCTGTTGCATACCGTGTATTTGGACTGCCGTCCCTGATTCCGTGTGGCGGCCGTATGACCGTCGCACGTTTCTTGCGTTACAGCGCACTACCTTGAAGCTGGTATGTCGTTCGCGCGTCGTGCATCTGGAGTCGTGCCGATGAGTCGCACGCACCGATGCGTGCGGAGCCGCCGTCGGTCAGGCGGGATGGCGGCCGAGGCGGAATTCGAGCGAGCTGTCCTCGCCGAAAGCGCGCGTCTGCACCACCGACAAGCCCTGCGCGCCCAACGCGCTCAACCACGTCTGGTAGGCGCCTTCGAGAAACGCCGGCGTCCACGCGAGCGCCGATTCGCCGAACGCGGGCAGCGGCGCGCAATAGTGAATGATGCGCAGCGACTCGACCTCATCGGCGAGTGCGACGTAACCCCAATCCATCTGATGCCAGTAGGAATTCAACGCCTGCTCGAGTTCGGCCGTCGACGCGCAGGCGGGCAGCGGATGCGCGAGCGCGAAACGGCTGCCGACGCGATGCATGAGCTGACGCAGCTCGTCGCGTCCGATTTGCGCTTCGAACTCGCTCGCCAGTGCGCTCAGCATGCCGCGCCATTGCGGCGAAATTTGGCGATCGAGCAGATAGTTGAGAATTGGGACCATGTTTTCCGGAAGTGGTCGCTGCCGCCGCTCAGGCGCGAACGTGACAGCCATTCGATATCGGAGTAGTTCGGCAATCGCGCGCCGTTTATGTCATTTCTACCGATTTGTCTAGTGTGTGGGGCACACATCGTCGGAAGTCTACTTAAGACATTAACTTTTAGCCACTTTGCGGTGGCAAGCTTTACGTTTAGTGATGCGCATTGGAGACACGTCAATGCGAAATTTGCGCTGCATCAAATAAATTGAAACATCGGCGTCATACGTCGTCTTACGTTAGACCTAAATGTTTGTCGAACCTAGGCCGATAACCATTGGCGGAGTGACCGGAAACCCAGCGTGATCGATCAGCCTTCTATGTCAGCCATCCCGACGCAGCCCCTGCCTCGGCCGACCATGCGCGAGCGCTTTCACCGGCGCTCGCTCGACCTTCAGCGGCCGCTTTCCCTCGTGACGATGGGCTTCACGGTGATCGCGTTCCTGTGCATGGTCACGGCGCGCGAGCTGGTCGGCGCCCCGCCCGCGCCGCTCGGCTACCGGCTGCTGTGCGCGCTCGTGCTCGCGCTGCTGGTGCTGGCGATCCCGCGCACGAAGTCGACGGCGTGGTTCGGCGCGATCGGCGTCGCATACATGCTGGTGCTCGTCGGCGGGCTCGTGTTGAATGCGCGCGGCCTCGCCGATCCGCTGACGTGGCTATTGCCCGCGCTCGTCGTGATACCGATCTGCGCGGCGCCGCTGTGGCTCACGCCCATGCATTTCTTCACCGGGAGCGCATTGTTCTACGCGGTGGCCATCGCGCTGCTGCTCGGCAAAACGCATTCGCCTGAGGTCGACGCGGCTGTATGGACGTGGGTCATCGCGATCGGCGCGCCGACTGCGGTGGTGTTCCATTTCGGCTTCTACCGTTTCCGGCACAATCACTTTCTGCTCGAGACCCAGCTCGCGCAGCTCGCCGCGACCGATCCGCTGACCGGCCTGCAAAACCGCCGCGCCTTCGTCAAGCACGCGGAGGGGCGCCTCGCGACGCTAGCGCCGGGCGCGCGGATCAGCGCGATCTTTGTCGACATCGACAGCTTCAAGTCACTCAATGACCGCTTCGGCCATGCGGTCGGCGACCAGGCGCTGTTCCAGGTCGCGCAGGTGTTGAAAGACGCGGCCGCGCTTTACCATAGCGTGAGCCGCATCGGCGGCGAGGAGTTCGCGTTGCTGCTGGAGGACGATCTCGCCGGCGCGCTGCAACTCGCCGAGCGGCTGCGCGTCGATATCGCCGCGATCGAACGGCCGGACGGCTGTCTGACCGCGAGCTTCGGCGTCGCCGAGCACCGGCCCGGCGAAACCTTCATGGTGCTGCTCGATCGCGCGGACGAAGCGTTGCTGCGCGCGAAGCTGACGGGCCGCAACCGTGTCTGTGCGGAGCGCGCGCCACCGTTCGACGCGCTGCAGCCACCGTTCGACGATATGTTCGCGCCACGCGCCGCGGACCACGACCCGAGCGCGGGCGCGGCGCGTTATCGCTGGGAAGACTTCTATCTGATCTCGCACTTCCAGCCGCTCTACAGCCTGTCGCATCAGAAGCAGGTCGGTTTCGAGGCGCTGCTGCGCGGCGAGCAGGACGACGGCACGCTGGTGCCGCCGGTCGTGATGTTCGCGCCGAAGCCGTCGAGCGACGAAGGCGCGCTCGACCGCGCGAGCCACGCGGTGCATCTCGGCAACGCGCATCGCGCGCTGCCCGGCGATGCGTGGCTGTTCCTGAACATCCTGCCGGCCACCTTCATCGCTGACGGCTACGCCGACCAGTTGACGAAGATCGTGCGCGCCGCGGGGCTCGAACCCGAACGCGTGATTCTGGAGATCCTCGAATCGCATGGCGGCAGCGTCGACGACATGTCGCGTGCGGCGGCGGGCTATCGCCAGCACGGCTTCCTGATCGCAGTCGACGACTTCGGCGCGGGCCAGTCGAATCTCGACCGGCTGCTGCGGATCCGGCCGGACATCGTGAAGCTCGACGGCGAGCTGATTCGCTCGACCACGCACGGCACGCAGCAGCCGATCCTGCCGAAGCTCGTGTCGCTGCTGCATCAGGCGGGGATGCTGGTGGTCGTCGAAGGTGTCGAGACGACCGAGGAGCTGATTCTCGCCGTCGAATCGAATGTCGATTTCGCGCAGGGCTATCTGCTCGGCCGGCCTGCTGTCGAGATCGCGCCGCCCGAGTCGGTGCATCGCCAGATCGACGAAGCGTTCGACGTGATCGCGCAAGGCCGCGCGCATCAGCATGCGCTGTTCGAATCCGAAGTGGAGCCGTATCGGCTCGAACTGCTGCGCGCAGCCGACCGCTTGCGCACCGGTGTCGTGATGGACGACGCGTTCGCAGTGCTCGCCACCTTTGGGCGCTGCATCAGTTGCTTCATTCTCGACGACACCGGCCGGCAGATCGATCACGAGGTGCGCGGACCGGCCTGGGTCAAGGACGCCGCGTCGCTGCAGCCGGTCGCGAATCCGCGCGATGCGCGCTGGGATCATCGGCCGTACTTCCGCAATGCGGTGCTGCTGCCCGGCGAGGCGATCACCGGCAATCCGTATCTTTCGCTCGCGAGCGGCCGGCCGTGCATCGCGGTGACACTGGCCGTGCAGCTGGCGAGCGGGCGCTGTGTGATGGGGGTCGAGCTGGATTGGTCGGCGCGTGGGTTGCCTTGGCCGGCGGGGGAGTAGGGGAAGTAGAAGGCGGCGCCGTCGCCGGCCTCGACGCCGGGCGTCTTATCCGGCACGACCACGGTCGCTGACGGACACGAGCGTCGAACTGGTGCGCGTGATTTCGAAGGGTCTCGACGCGCACTATCGCGAGCTCGACGATCTGCTGGCGGGGTTGTCGGAAGAGGATGAGTGACGCGCTGACTACCAGCCGTAAAACCGCTGCCACTCGACGCTGCTGCCGTCCGGCGCCACCGCGTGATACTCGGGGAACTGCGCGCCGGTCGCGCACGCGTGGTTCGGCAGGATGCGCAGTTTCATACCGATGGGAAAGTGCTGTGTGATGTCCTCGATCTGTGCGTCGGCTTGCGGATCGCCCCGAGCCGCCGCAAGAATCCCATGCTCCTGGTTGGCGCCGCTGATGACATAACCGGGCAGCAACGTGCCGTTGAGCAGACACGGCTGCCCATAGCCGAAATCATGCGACTGCCGCGACGTGCTGCGATCGCGGCTTAGCGCCATCCAGCCCGCGTCGAGAATCGCCCAGCCCTTGTCTTCCTGATGACCGATCACGGTTGTCAGTACGCTGAGCGCGATGTCGTCGAGCATGCAGACGCCCACGTTGTGCATGACCAGATCGAACAGCACGTAGACGCCGGCTCGCACCTCGGTGGCGCCTTCGAGATACCGCGCGGCGAGCGCCGTTGGCGTCGAGCCGACGCTAACGGCCGGGCACGCGATGCCCGCCTCGCGCAATCGTTCGGCGGCGCGCACGCAGCCCGCGCGTTCCTGCTCCGCGAGCGCGGCGAGCGCTTCGGGCGTATTCAACTCATAGCTCGAACCCGCATGGGTCATCACGCCGCCGACCTTCACGCCGTTCTCGTGCAGAATCCGCCCGACGTCGAGCAGCGTCTGCTGTTCGGGCTGGATACCCGAGCGATGTCCGTCGGTATCGACTTCGATCGAGACCTCGAACGATTCGCCGTGCTGATCGCCGAACGCGGCAATCGCCGCGGCGGCAGTCGGATTGTCGACCACGAGCTTCAGATCGCAGCCCTGGCGGCGCAGCGCGAGCGCGCGCGGCAGCTTCGCCGGGACCATGCTGACGGCGTACAGGATGTCGCCGATGCCGGCCGCGAAGAACGCTTCGGCTTCCTTCAGCGTCGACACCGTGATGCCGCGCGCGCCGGCGGCGATCTGCGCGCGCACGACGTCGAGGCACTTGGTGGTCTTCACATGCGGCCGGAACGCGACGCCGAGCGTATTCATCTTCGCCTGCATCCGCGCGATGTTCTTCTGCATCCGCGCGACATCGATCAACGCGGCCGGGGTTTCGATCTGTTCGAGTTTCATGCTTGCACCTGAGGAGCGAGGTGAGGTTGAGGGATTCGGTGCCGACGATCGCGGCCGAAGCCTGCGAGCCACGGCACTAACTGGTCGAGCGATGCCGCTTCGACCTCGGGCGGCTGCGCTCCCGCGACGAGCGGCAGGCCGACGTGGTTGTGCCAGTAGGTCCGCAAACCGACGGCCGCGGTGCCGAACATGTCATAGCTCGATCCGGCGACGAACGCGGCGCGCTGCGGCGCGACGCCGAGTTTGTCGAGCGCGAGGCGGTACGGTTGCGGGTCCGGTTTGTAGACGCCCGCTTCCTCGGCGGTCACGGTCGCGTCCCAGCGCACCGGCAACAACGCCGCGGCCTGCGAGCCGAGCCGTGTCGAGCAGTTGGTGACGACCGCGAGCTTGCAGTGCGGTGCGAGCGCGCGCAGCGCGTCGAGCGCGCCGGGCCACGGCGTCAGGTCCAGCCAGTTCGCTTCGAGCGCGCTCGCGGCCGATTCGGGTAAACCGACTTGCGCGGCGGCCTCGCGCACCAGTTGTTCGTAGCGAACATAGCGGCCGCAGCCGTACGTTAGACGCAGATACGCGGCACGCCATGCGCGGCCTGCTTCGTCGGAGCCTGCCGCGCGGTTCCATGAGGTCCACGAATCGAGCAGGGCGGTTAGCAGATCGAACAGGACCGCGTCGGGGTAGGCTGGGGCGTCGGTGCAATGAGCGGCAGCAGTCATGATTGCCCGTGAGCCGGCTGTTGACGATGAATCGATTATAGGTCCGCGGTGATGCGTCCGCATTCAGGCAGGTTGATTCTTGGATTCAGGCCAACTGAATCATCGCCGCCACGGTGGCGACGGCCTGAAGCGGCCTTGCAAATACTGCATGAAATGGCGAGTGCGCGCGGGCAGCCCTGCGCGCTGGTGCGTGAGCGCGATCACGTTCGCGTCCGGCGTTTTCCAGCCCGGCAGCAGGCGCACGAGTTTGCCCTTCGCGAGGTCGTCGGCGACGTCCCATTCGGAGCGCAGAATCACGCCTCGCCCCTCGCAGGCCCATTGGCGGATCACGTCGCCGTCGTTGCAGCTCAGATGCGCGGACACGCGCACGCTGCGGCGCGTGCGGCCCTTGCTGAACTGCCACAGCGACACGTCCTCGTTGTTTTCGCGCAGTACGATGCACGGCAGCCGGCTCAACGCATCCGGCGATTCGGGTTCGCCGATTCGCTTGACGAGCGCGGGCGCCGCGCAGACGAAGCGCGCGTTCGGCGCGATCGTATAGCCGACCAGGTTCGACAGCGGCAGCTCGCCGATATGCACGACGATATCGAAGCGCTCGAGCGTTTCGGTCAACGGCCGGTCGGATAGCGTCAGCGCGACGTCGATATCGGGGTTCTGCTGCTGAAACTCGCCGATCAGCGGCGCCAGATGACGTCGCCCGAAACCGAGTGGCGCATTGATCTTCAGCGTGCCGACGAGGCCGCCGCGGCGAGTCTGCAGATCGTCGAACAACGCGTCGAACCGCTCGATCAGCTCGGCGCCGCGCTCGCACAGCAGCAGGCCTTCGTCGGTAAATTGCAGGCGGCGCGCGCTGCGGTTCACGAGCTGCGCGCCGAGCTTCTTTTCAAGTTGCTGCAGGCGCTGCGTGACCGCCGACGGTGACAGCGCGAGTCGTCGCGCGGCGGCGATCAGGCTGCCGCTTGCGCGCAGCGTGAGCAGGAAGCGGATATCGGCCGAATCGTTCATGAGTGCAAGGTGGGTGCAACACGGGGAGCGTGGAATCTCGCAGCATAATGCGTCCGGATCGATCACAGGGTAGAGTGGCGCTTCCGGTCTATTGATTCGAACCTTGGAAGAGAAGTCCCATGCCGTTGCCCCATGACTCGTCCGCGAGCGACTCCGCGCCCAACAGTCCGCTGAAACAGGCGGTGTTTCTGCACACGGGCTGGCGCAGCGCGGGCACGTGGGTGTGGTCGCGGCTGCGCGAACTCGAGCGCGCGGCCGGTTTCTACGAACCGCTTAGCAACGTGCTCGCGGATCTCAAACCCGCCGATGTGCCCGCCTCGCGTCCAAGCTTGACCTCGGGACACCCGCCGCTCGCCGCGCCGTACTTCGACGAATACCGGCCGTTTCTGCGTGAAGAGGCGCGCGGCGTGGCGGGTTACGACAGGCGCTTCAGCATCGATCGCTTTACGCGCGAGCCCGATGCGACATTCTCCTCATTGCAGGCGTATCTGCGCGCGTTGAGCGAACCCACGATCGAGCAAGGCCGCGTTCCGGTCTTCAAGTTTTGCCGCACGGGCGGCCGTCTGCCGTGGCTGAAGCGCGCGTTCGGGCAGGCGTTGCACGTGGGCGTGCTGCGCAATCCCGCGTCGCAGTTCGCGTCGGGTTGGCTGCTGCGGCAGCAATGGAGCAATGCGTTTTTTGTCGCCGCGCCGTTTCGCGTGCTCGGTCTGAATCAGATGGACCCGTTGGTGCGCGAAGCGATCGGCGTGTGCGGCGTGCGTTTGCCGCCGCTGCCGTCGATGGCGGATGACGCGTATGCAGTCGCGTGCGAGCAATTCGCGCGCACGGTGGACAGCGATAACGCGTATCGCGCGTTCATCGTTTTGTGGATCCTCTGCGCGCTGCGCATGGGCGAGGGCGTGGATCTGCTGATCGATATGGACCGGCTCGGCGAGTCGCGCGATTACGCCACCGGTTTGCGCGCCGCGTTCGACGCGCAATGCGACTTGTCGCCCGACTTCACGAGTGCGCGCGATCTGGTCGTTGAAACGCGACGCAGCGCGGCGCGCATGACGGGCATCGACGGCGGAGCGCTGCGCGCCGTGCACTCCGCCGCGCTGAAATTTCTGAAGGCGCAGGCGGGCATCGACGCGGCCTTCACCGAGGTGGTCCGCCAGAAGATGGTGCTGGCGAACGAGCTGACCGAAACGTGGCGCTAGCCGTGCGCCGACACCGCCGCGCGATCAGGTTGCCGCGCACACCATGATCGGGCTGTACGCGCGCAGCGGGCTCAGGCAGCTGCCTTTTTCGCTTCGGCCATGCTCTGCGCGCGCATTGCGTCGTAGCTGAGCTTGTCGATCGGCACGACGTTCTTTTCGCCGAGGTCGCTGAGCCGCACACGGAAGTTCTCACGCGCGCTCCATGCGGCGATCGCGCAGACGATCGTGATCGCGAACGTGATCGCGCCGATCGTCAACGGCACGTTGTGCGATCCCGGCGGCGCGACGTAGGCGAACAGGGCAGGCAGCAGCGCGGTGATCGTCGTGCCGATGTTCTGGCCGATTGCCATCGCGGACACGCGCGAACGCGTTGGGAACAGTTCCGGGTAGAAGCTCGGGAAGATCGCGTTGTAGCCTTGATAGATGACGCCCCACATCAGGATCGACATCACCATCGCGAGCGGCACGTTGCGGATGCTGATCGCGTACAGATACGCGAAAGAAAGCAGCCCCGCACCGAGCGAGCCGGCGATGATCGGCAGACGCCGCCCGATCCGGTCGGACAGATTGCCCACGTACGGAATCACGAGCACCGCGACGATGTTGCCGATCACCGGGATCCACAGATACAGGCTCTTCGAAAAGCCGATGCCGTATGACGGCTGCACCGCGTAGGCCGCGCCGAAAATCGTCGCGACGACCGGGATCACGTTCATCAGCGAGCACAGCACGACGCGCAGCATGTCGTCCCAGTTGTACTTGAACGCTTCGATGATCGGCGAGCGCGGCACGGCGCCGCTCGCGTCTTCCTTGGCGAACGCGGGCGTTTCCTCGACTTCGCGGCGGATGATGTAGCCGGCGATCAGCACGACCGAACTGAGCAGGAACGGAATGCGCCAGCCCCACGAGTTGAACGAGTTGTCGTCCATGAAATAGGCGAGCGGCAGGAATATTGCGGCGGCGAGAATCTGACCGGCCTGCACGCCTTGCAGCGTAAAGCTCGCGTAATAGCCGCGTCGCCCGAAGGGCGCGTGTTCGAGGATCATCGAGCTGGCGCCCGAGATTTCCCCGGCGACCGCGAAGCCCTGGATCAGCCGCAGCACGACGAGCAGCACCGGCGCGAGAAAGCCGATCTGCTGATAGGTCGGCAGCAGACCGACTGCCATCGTCGACACACCCATCAGGAACATGCAGACGAGGAGGACGTTCTTGCGCCCGTGCGTATCGCCCCAGTGACCGAGTACGAGTGCACCGATCGGCCGCGCGACGTAGCCGACGCCGTAGGTGGCAAGCGATGCGACGATCGCGATCCTGGGGTTGCCGGAAGGAAAGAACAGCTGGGGAAAGATCAGCGCGGCGGCCTGCGCGTAGATGAAGAAATCGTAGTACTCGAGTGCGGAGCCGATCCAGCCGCTGGCGGTTGCCTTGCGCGTCTGTGAGCGATGCCCGCTACTTGCCGATGCGTTCGTTTGCATGACGTCTCCTGATGGGAAATGTTTTTGTCAGCGTCTATGGCTGGATCATTGGCGTCTTTAAACGGGCGTCGCGCAAGCCAGGATTTTCCTGAATGGGTGAGCCACGGCCACGGTGTCCCGGGCATTGGATTCAATCGGGCTGCAAACCGGCGGCCATTGCCCAAATGATCCGCATCGGGTTTCCCAGCAAGGGGTTGACGTGTGGGCGGTATGCGCTGGTTGCCGTGCCGCGGCGCTCACACGCTCGAAGCCGTATCCTCTTCCGCCTCGTCCGGCTCGCTGCGCTGAACCGTCGTGACGGAGTCGGGAATGACCGTGGCCGTAACGGGACGCGGGTCTTCGATGCTGTAGCGCAGGCGCCAGCCTTCGCGATAGAAGCGCAGTTGCCGGTATCGCATCAGATAGACAAGACCGACGAGCGCCGCGCCGAAGCCCGATGCCGCGCCGACGCCGAGCGCCCAGCGCGGGCCGAAACGGTCGGCGACCCAGCCGACTACCGGCGCGCCGAGCGGTGTGCCGCCGAGCGCGATCGCGAGCAGAATCGCGATTACGCGGCCGCGCATCGCGGGCTCGGTCGTCAGTTGCACGAGGCTATTGGTCGAGGTGGTGAAGGTCTGCGTCGACACGCCGATCGCGACCAGCACGATCCCGAACAGCACGTAGTTCGGCATCAGCGCGGCCGCCGTGCAGCCGATGCCGAACATCGCGCCGGCGCCGAGCAGCAGCCCCATCGTGGGACGCGCGCGGCGCGCGGCGAGCAAGGCGCCGGTGACGGAGCCGATCGCCTTTATATCTCGCCCGGGTCAAGTTTTAAAGCGTCGGGGGGCCGTACGTCCGGGCACCGACGCGGTGGCCTCAACGCGCCCGCATCCGCCGGGTGAAAAAGCGCCATACCGCGCCGCCGACCAGCATCGCGCCGCCTAGTGCGAGGCCCAGCAGTACGAGCGAACTCAGATGCTCGCGCACCACCGGCACGTTGCCGAACAGATAGCCGGCCGCGATCAGCGAGACGACCCACAGCGCCGCACCCGCGGTGACGAACGCGACGAAGCGCGAGAACGTCATGCGCGACACGCCCGCGGCGAACGGCGCGAACGTGCGCACCACGGCGATGTACGGCGACAACAGGAAGGTCAGGCGGCCGCGCGTCTCGCTGAAGACGTGCGCGCGGCGCAGCGCATCGCGATTGAGCCAGTAGTAGTTGCGGGTGTAGACCTTGTCGCCGACCACGTGGCCGATCGCATACCCGACGATGCTGCCGGCCACCGTCGCGACGAACAGCACGGGCGCGATGATCCACACGTTCAATGCGCCGGTGGCCGCGAGCGCGCCGCAGATGAAAATCAGCGGATCGCCGGGCAGGAAGAACAGCGGCAGAAAGCCGTATTCGACGAACACGACGACGAACAGCAGTGCGTAGATTGCCGTGCCGAATTGCACGATCAGCGCGCTCAGATGCTGGTCGAGGTGCAGCGCGATCTGCAGCACATTCATTAAATTCATGTCGGTGTGGGGCTCGGGTGGCGTTCGGATGTGATGAGTGTAGTCCCGTGAGCGTGCGGGGAGGACGCTTGCGCGAGTTTATGTCGTTTGCCGCTTGTCGAGGTCGCGGCGCCGATGTCAAACTCGGACGGTCCTCATCAGATGCAACGCCATGCTGCACGACTGCGCGATCACCTTCCGTTTTGCCGCGCCGCACGATGCCGAAACGATTCGCGCGATCGAATTCGAAGCGGGTCTGCGTTTCGTCAGCGTCGGCATGACCGGCATTGCCGATGCGCCGCCTATGGCACGCGAGATCGTCGAGCGCAAGATCCAGGCGCGCGAGATCATCATTGCGCTCGACGAACACGCGGCCTGCGCAGGCTTCGTGATGTTCGAGCCGCAGCCTGCGCGCATTTACGTTCAGGAGATCGACGTGCTGACCTCGCACGCGGGCAGACGCATCGGCGCGGCATTGATCGACGAGGTCGCGCGAATCGCGCGCATGCGGCAACTGACGCAACTCGTGCTGTCGACGTATCGCGACGTGCCGTGGAACGCGCCGTACTATCGGCGGCTCGGATTTCGCGACCTCGACATGTCGGAACTCGACGCGGCGTTGCTCGCGCGGCGCGACGCGCATATCGCGCGCGGGCACGATGAATCGAAACGGGTGTTCATGCGACGCGATCTTGTCTAGCGCACAAAAAGCGGCGGGCGTGACTCAAATTCAGTCACGCCCGCCGCTCTGCGTTGCAATTCCATACAGCGGACATGAGTCCGCTGTCACTGCCGATTACACCGTTTCCAGCGCCGGGTAATCGGTGTAGCCGAGTTCGCCGCGCGCATAGTACGTCGCCGGAACCGGCTTGTTTAGCGGCGCATCTTCAGCGAAGCGGCGCACCAGATCCGGATTCGCGATGTACAGCTGGCCCCAGGCCACCGCATCCGCTTCGCCGGCGTCGAGCACATGTTGCGCGGTTTCCTTCGTGAATTTCTCGTTCGCGATGTACGGGCCGCCGAACGCTTGCTTCAACTGCGGGCCGAGGCGGTCGTCGCCGAGCGCTTCACGTGCCGCGATAAATGCGATCTTGCGCTTGCCGAGTTCGCGCGCGACATAACCGAACGTTGCGGCCGGGTCGGAGTCGCCCATCGTGTGCGCGTCGCGGCGAGGCGCGAGATGCACGCCGACGCGGTTCGCGCCCCACACGCTGATGCACGCGTCGGTGACTTCGAGCAGCAGACGCGCGCGGTTTTCGATCGGGCCGCCGTAAGCATCGGTACGCCTGTTGGTGCTGTCCTGCAGGAACTGGTCGAGCAGATAGCCGTTCGCGCCGTGCACTTCGACGCCGTCGAAGCCCGCGGCCTTCGCGTTTTCCGCGCCCTTGCGGAACGCTTCGACCACACTGGCGATTTCATCGGGCTCGAGCGCGCGCGGCGTCACGAACGGACGCTCAGGACGCACGAGGCTCACATGACCGCCCGCCGCGATCGCGCTTGGCGCGACCGGCAGCTCGCCGTTCAGGAACACCGGGTCCGAAATGCGGCCGACGTGCCACAGCTGCAGGAAGATCTTGCCACCCGCGTCGTGCACGGCTTGCGTGACGAGCTTCCAGCCCTCGACCTGCTCCTGCGACCAGATGCCCGGTGTTTCCGCGTAGCCGACGCCTTGCGGCGTGACCGACGTCGCTTCGCTGAGGATCAGGCCGGCGCTCGCGCGCTCGGCGTAATAGCGTGCCATCAGCGTGTTCGGCACGCGGATTTCCTCGGCGCGCTGGCGCGTGAGCGGCGCCATGATGATGCGGTTGGGTAGCGTGATATCGCCAATTTGCAGCGGATCGAAAAGAGTGGGCATGAGAGTTCACCTTTGGCGGCGGGCAGGACCCGAGCCTCAAAAAAAACTGCGTGAAAAAGGAAACGCGGCGATGCGAATGCGGCGCTCAGAGCTTCGTGTTCATGTATTCGAGGAACGCCTGAATGACGGGCTCGTTGCGTTTGAAAAACACCCATTGACCGACCCGTTTCGACGTGACGAGCCCCGCGCGCTGTAACGCGGCCAGGTGCGCCGACACGGTGGACTGCGACAGGCCGCAGCGCGCGTCGATCTTGCCCGCGCACACGCCGTGATCGAGCGGCAGTTCCTGATCGGCGAAATGCGCGTGCGGCTCGCGCAGCCAACCGAGAATCTCCCGGCGAACCGGGTTGGCCAGTGCTTTGTGGATCGCGTCGAAATCAGGGGTCATGGGATGGGTTCAGGTGATTCGACAACCGGCACGCCGGGCGGCGTGCGCGCAATTGCATCGCTACAGGACGAATCATATATCGGTATTTAACGATACGGGCGAAGGCACTACTACGAATGGGGCGATAGCTGGCGACACAAAAAGGTGGGAGCGGTCGCGTCGCGCGTGTTGCAGGAAAATTTAAAGTCCATACGGCGACGTAATGAGTTAAAAGCCTTACATATTTGGCTGCAATAAGCGAGGGATCGCATAACGTGAAGGTATACCCGTTGAGCATTCGCACCTTCAGGTGACTATCATAGTGATGTCCTATTTCAATCAAGTTGACAATATGGCCGCTTCCGAGATTCGGGTCATACTCGCTGATGACCACCCCATGATGCTGATTGGTATCGAACACGAGTTTGCGGAGGTGAGCACGATCCAGCTGGTCGGGACAGCGAGAAACTCGACTGAACTGATCGCGCTTCTCAACAGCAAGCCATGCGACGTTCTCGTATCCGATTACGCGATGCCTGCAGGCGAATACGGCGATGGAATTGCTCTGTTTTCGCTGATCAAGCGCCGGTACCCTGACCTCAAGATCGTCGTTCTAACGATGCTGGACAATCCGGCGGTAGTACGTGCGCTCGTGATGCAAGGTGTAACGTGCGTCGTGAGCAAGTCCGATGCTGCCACCCACCTTATCCCCGCCGTTCATGCCGTGCATCACGGCGGCAAGTACTATTCGCCGACAATCAACGAGATCGTCCAGTCGATCGACTGGAACCGGCGTGGCAGGGGCTCCTCGGACGTCTTGAGCCAGCGCGAATCCGAAGTTGTACGTCTCCTTGCGTCTGGCCTGACAGTGAACGAGATTGCCGAACGCTTGAGTCGCAGCAAGAAGACCATCAGTACCCAGAAGTCGAAGGCGATGGAAAAACTCGGTATCGAACGAGAAATCGATCTGTTTCGATATGCGTTGGAAAATGGAATGGTGACTTCGTCGCAGAAAACATCGGACAGTCCTCCCTCCACCGAATGAACACAGGAAGCGATCCTGCGCTGAACGCATGCCTGCCTTGCGTCGCGGCGGTCTTGATGTCAAATATTTCTGAACCGCGTTGACTGCCAGGCCAGCCTTGACATTCAGCAGAAGACCTCGGCTCGTTGGACTTTGCTAAGGCAGCCGTGCCGCGCTGCGCGGCTCGGTACGACGCTGAGCATGCTGGCGGTCCCGGAGAGGGCAAACCGCTGAGAGCGGATCAGCAGCGCATCCGGCAACTCCAGGCTGAGAACAATTGAGTTGCCGCGTGCAACTCACTTCCCCTGTCCGAATCAACTCGACCGCTGGAGCCCGATCGCTGCAACGCTATCCCGAGGCACGGCAAGTCGCCACGGCAGGTTGTAGAAGGGCATTTCAATTACCACTTTGTGCCCACGAGAGAAGCCTGGGCTCGTGAAGAAGCGGGAAAGGGCACACATGTCCCTTCCCGCCAACTGCTTACCACTGATACGAGGCACCGATCCCGGCAGTCGTGCCACCGGCAGACATGCCGACACCCGCTTTCACCTTGATGTTGTTCTTGATGCGAGCCGTACCGCCCAGTGCGATAGCTTGATAACCGTTGTAGGTCGCTGCCCCGATACCGAACGACACTTTCTTGCCTTGATCGACTTCCGGAATCATCGTCAGCGCGGTGGCTGCGGCGATTCCCGAGTAGGCGTTCCTGGCCAGATTGTTGACCGCCTGGTTGGTCGCGTTGATACGCTGATCGGTGTAGTTGTTGGCCTGCTGAACGCCTTGTGCGACCGAGCTGTTCATCTGACCGACGTTGACTGCGTCCGTGTCCGCCGTACCCGCTGCGACGTTGGTGATCTGGCGTTCGTTACCCGCCGAACCCACCGATACCGAGTTATCGCGATCCGTCACCGAACCCTGACCCAACGCCACCGAGTTCGCATTGCCAGCCTGCGAGCCGGAGCCGATCGCCGTCGAGTTGACGCCGGTTGCCGCCGCATTTGAGCCCACTGCCACCGCGTTGTCTGCTGTTGCACTGGCGTTTGCCCCGGCCACGGTGCTGCCCACACCGGTACCCGGCGTCGCCGCATTGGCCACTGCGTCATTGTT
>NZ_VZQQ01000189.1 GCF_014397785.1 Paraburkholderia podalyriae | reverse complement strand
CGTGTATGCAATCGCCTTGCCGAGCAGGCTCTGGGGTGCCACCTTCGGCGCCAGTTCATCGAGCCACGCCTTGAAGGACTCAAGCAGCGGCACACTATGCTTTTGCCGCAGGTCGTACGTGAAGTCGGCTCGCGTAAGGCCAACAGGCAGATCGCCTCTGGCCAGCGCCTCGACACGATACAGGGCCTGGAAGTACTCAAGGGCCTTCGCCACCCGAGCGTTCGGCATCTTCTGTTTGCCGGAGTCCGTCTTTTTCTCAGCCGCCTTGTCCGCCTTGACGAACAGCCTGCGCGCGTGCGCCAGGCATCCGAAGTGCGCTGCCTTCCTGATCGTGCGCCATGCGCTGTAGCCGTCGCTCATCAGCATGCCGCTGTAGTCCCCGAGAAACTTCTTCGGATGCTCCTGGCCCCGCCCCGGCTGATACTCGAACAGCACCACGGGCTCGGCGCAGTCCTGGGCGCTGCGGTAGCACCACATGTAACTCTTGCTCTGCGCGGACCTGCCGGGTTCCTTGAGTACCTGAACCGTCGTTTCATCGCCATGGATCAGCGGCTGCGACAGCAACGTTTTATGCAGCGCGTCGTAGAGGCGGCTGTAATGCAATTCGCTGGGGAGAATGACCCAGTGGGCGAGTGTGCCGCGACTCACCGGGATCTGCCAGCGCGCGAGTGCCTCCTGCATCCGGTACAAAGGCATACCGTCGACGTACTTCGCGGTCGCGACCGTCGCGATCACAGATGCGTCCGCATGGCTGCCCGGGATCGGCTGAACCGGCATCGGCGCAAGCACGACCGGGGTATGTTCGGCGTGCCGTTCGCAGTGCCGGCATGCCCACTTGGATCGCACGTTCTTACGGACTGTCCACTTGACCTCGACGTGCAATTGTTCGCTGACGTCCTCGCCGATGCGATGCAGCTGATTGCCGCAACAGGGACAGCCACGCTGGTCCTCGGGCAGGTCGTATTCGACTGGCTCGCGCGCCAGGTACGCCGGCAACGGCTTGCGTCCGGCCTTGCGTCGTTCAGGCTGGCTGGCCGGTGGCAATCCGGTGTCGGGCAGCGCAGGCTGGACACCCTCATCGTCCTCGTCGCAGGGTTCGGTCCGTGCAATCTGCTCGGCTTCGTCGAACACGCGATCCTTGCGCTTTTCGCTTTTCGGTGCGAAACGCTCGGCCTGCAGCAGGCGAACCTGTTCCTCGAGTTGCTCGACGCGCTGGTTCAATTCGCCGATATGTTTCGCGTCGCCGGCTACACGCGCCTGGAGAGCGTGGATATAGCCCTGGACGGCCGTGGGTACGCGTTTGAGGTCGGGTGCATTCTTCATGCACTCCAGGATAGCGAAGCGCGGCGCGCCGTGGGTTTACGTCAATTCGTAAATGACGCGCCTGCCGTTGTTTACGTGCAACGCATCGGGCTAGCTGGCGTGCTGGTAATGGCGCACGGGATGACGGCGAAGCGCGTCGATGTCGATGCCGTCGAGCAGCCACTGAAGCTGCTGCGTTGTCAGTTCGATCACCTCCTGATTCCGCCGAGGCCACACGAAACGGTCTTCCTCGAGCCGACGCAGCAGCAGCCAGAAACCGGTGCGCTCGTACAGCAGAAGCTTGATGCGATCACATTTACGGTTGTGGAACGCATAGACGGCACGAGCGAGCGGGTCCAACTGCATCGATTTCTCAACCAGGGCGGCAAGGGTGTTGATGCCGCAACGGAAATCGATCGCCTCGCGGTACAGGTAGACGTGCAGGTCATCGGCGAAACGCAGCATCAGCGACTCCTCAACGCGTCGATCATCGCCCTGAGCAGCGCCGTGTCCTGTTGCGCACATTCAAGCTCAAGACTTACCCCGTTGGGCAATTGCGCCACCAGCCGTGAAGGCAACGGCGGGCGTTGCGAGGGGCGCATCGGCTCACGCCGCGCCGCAACTGGCTCGGCGTCGGGCAGCGCCGCCCTGGATGGCAAGTGCACAGGTTCAGCATCAACCACTTCCAGAACAGGAACGAATGCCGGCGAATTGCCTGGTGCCGGCTGCCGTGCACGTCGGGGACGTGTCTTTGTGCGCGCCAGGCTAATCCATTTGCGAAGCTGGTTGGCGTTCACTCCTGCCTTCAGTGCCAACCCGGCCACGGAGGCTCCGGGCTTCTGGCACGCCTCGATCAGCTTTCGCTTGCCCTCGCGCTCGTACCGGTTCTTGCCGTCGGCCGATTTGCCGATCACCCGCAGGGGCAGGAAGTCAAAGTCAGTTTGTAGGTCAGTCATAAGTTGCGTCCGCAATGTGTAAGCTGCGGACGCAATCTTGTTCCCTCTCACCC
>NZ_VZQQ01000188.1 GCF_014397785.1 Paraburkholderia podalyriae | reverse complement strand
CAGGCCCGCTCACGCTGAACATGAAGGAAGCGGTACGGCAAGCGTATGAAGCGACGCCACATCCCAAACTGGTGGTCGCAGTCGGCGAGTGCGCGTGCACGGGTGGCATCTTCAAGGACAGCTATGCGGTGTGTGGACCGCTGTCGAACCTCCTGCCTGTCGACGTCACGATACCAGGTTGTCCTCCACCTCCCGTCGATATCCTGACAGGTATTCTCACCGCGCTTCGTGTGAAACGTACGACCTTCCCGCCCTGAACTTCCCCGTCGGCATACGCCGCTAACGGAGATCATGGCACGCGCTTCGTGCCGGACCCGTGCATGATGACTACCCCATGTGCCACACGGATGCGTTCGAGGACAATTACGATGATTGAGCAATTGACCAATCTAGGAGATCTCGTCAGCGCCTTGATGCACAGGGCATGGCCGCAGGTGATGACGATAATCGTCTTCATGGTGGCGATCAGCGTGCGTTTCCCATTGTGGTTTGTGATGCTCTCGGCCGCCGTCAACGGTGCGGCCTTGACATACCTCGCGCAAAGCTGCGCGTCCCAGCCGTCCCGCCGCGTTCATGACCCGTTACTGGGCGCAGTGCTGATCGGCAGCGGACTGGCATCGGTTGCCCTGACGCTGAAGTGGTGGACCGTAGAAAAGCAGTTGCAACTCGCACCGGGTGTGCTCCTGCATCTCGCTGGCCATCCAACATCGAATTCGACACTGGCATGGCCGAGTGTCCTGACCCAGGGGGGCTCCTGCTCGATCTTTCTCGTGATTGTGGCGGTGTGGGTACTGGGCAGCGGGCGCGCGGACTGAGAACCGAACACGTTCGGCATCGGTGCCGTCGGCCCCATGTTCCGCACGCACGCTAAAGCTAAACGACAGCTTACCGTTGCCGCCCTCGTGGCAGTACTGGCGCCGGCGATGAGGCGCGCACCGGAGCAACTGCGAGCGAAGTTCGCCCGATGATGTACCCCTGAGGCGACGAAGACTTCGATGTGGTTGATGGCGTGCCGGATTCCACTTCGCGGCCCACGCCCGTTTGGGTCGACTGGCGCACGACGAGAACGGGAATTGCGCTGTGTGTCAGGACCTTCTGCGTTTCGCTGCCGATCAGCAGCGCACGCACACCGCTGCGGCCGTGAGATGCCATGACAATCAGGTCGCAATTTCGCTGGGCTGCGGTGCTAATAATCGCTTCATACGGGTGAGCACGGGTCGCGGCAACCGTTTCGCATTCGACGCCAACCTGCGCAGCTGCCCTTGTAACTGCGGCGAGAAAGTCATCTGCATGCTGCTGGTTGACCCGAATGAATTGCTCCTCGGTATCCGCGAGCATTTCGGTTCCATACGCGAAGACGTGAAATTCCGGCATCACGTGCAGTCCCGTGACCTTGGCGCCGCTTTCACTGGCGAGTATCACCGCCATCTGGATGGCGGCTTCAGAGAGCGCCGAGCCGTCGGTCGGCACCAGCAGATGCTTGAACATGACGCCTCTCCTTGCTGGGCGTGCCCAGTCAATCCGACGCGCGTTCAACCGCCCACAGCATCGGCCGGTTATGGAAAACACGATGTAATTACATATTGCTTTCAGTATAGTCATTCCTGAGGAGATGGAGAATGGCGTTTTTTTGGCAGTTTGTCGCGGACGGTTCTGTTGCAGTAAGGCCGGTCCGCTATGATGGGCGGAACGACACGAACGACTGAAAGCTCGATGAAGACGATGAATCCGGCGGTGGCCCGAGTGCTCAAACGCCTGCATTATCCGCTCGACGTGATTCTGACCTGCGTGCGCTGGTACGTGGCCTATCCGCTGAGCCTACGCCACCTTGAAGACATGATGGCTGAGCGTGGCGTTTCGGTCGATCATTCGACTGTGCACCGCTGGGCCATCAAGCTGTTGCCGGTGCTGGAGAAAGCGTTTCGCCGCCTCAAACGGCCGGTGGGTAAGAGCTGGCGGATGGACGAAACGTACATCCGCGTCAAGGGGGAATGGCGGTATCTTTACCGGGCCGTCGACAAGGACGGCAACACCATTGACTTTCTGCCACGCGCCCATCGTGACAAGACTGCGGCCCGGCGTTACTTTGAGAAATCGATCGCCCAGAACGGTATACCCGAAACGGGAATCATCGACAAAAGCGGCGCCAATCTCGCCGCGCTCGAAGCGATCAATGCCGATCGTGAAGCGCCCATCAGGATCCGCCAGTCCAAGGCAGTATGACTTTCCGTGAGGCAGGGGCTGGCCAGCCGTGACGAATCAGACGCGGGTTAGCATTGCTGCCAGAGCCGCACGGTGTGGACAGCGCCACACCCGGCGATTTCCGGCACGGAGGC
>NZ_VZQQ01000187.1 GCF_014397785.1 Paraburkholderia podalyriae | reverse complement strand
AGATCCAGATAGATCGTGGCCACGATCATGGAACGATCTTCACGTGGTCTACGCCGGACCTACCCACGCTCTCACATCATGCCCCACGCGCGCGCGAATCGGGGACCGGCCCTGCCGAGCCGCTTACTCCTAACCGCGTCGTCCGGAAAAACATAGCGGGCAAGAGGGTCAAGCGCGAATGCGCGTGCGAGCATGCCCGCAAGCTCTAACTCGCAGGACGGGAGATTCGAGTGTTCGATGCTCCGTGTCATTATCGGTGGTGCGAGGCGTCGGGGCTTTTACTCCGAGTATTCAAGTATCCGGCTTGGCAAATTCTAGCCGCGGGCCCGTTCAGATAAATCCGCGTCCCCCAAAGTCTTGAGAGCGGAAGCGAGAACGCAGCTCATGGGAAGCCGCAGTTCCCCACCATCGCTGCGATACGCCTCTGCGTCGTGTGCGACGGCCCGTTCAATCGACTTCAGGGCGGCCGACGTCTGGGCGTTCAGCAACGCGGCAAACCGCACGCCACCGCGTATGAGGGCATGAAAGGGTGTATCGGGAGCATGAAGCACGAGGGTAAGGTCCAGCTCCCGCACGCCCGGTTGGACGAACCCGGCATCGAGCAACACGCGTGCTGATTCCTGCCAATCGCTGAACTGGAAGAAGGGTGGTCCCGGAGGGACGGGAACATCGGTCGTCCCATGCTTCTCGATGGCCTTCAACACCATGGCGAAGCCCACTGCCTTCTCCGGTGTCGCCCATACCGTGAAGGCGATTCTGCCGTTAGGTTGCAGTACATGAAACGCCTTCGCGAGCGCGCGCTCGGGGTGCGGAAAATGCAACAATGCGAAGCTGATGCCCACTGCCGCGAAGCTTTCGTCGGGAAATGGCAAATCCTCCGCGTCGCCGACGCGGAACTCAAGTCCCGGAAAGACACGTCTCGCCTTTTCAACCATCGCAACCGAGAAATCCACGCCGGCGACATCCGCGCCGCACCGCGCGGCGGCAGCGGCGAGGTAGCCAGGGCCGCATGCAACGTCGAGAAAACGCGCGCCTCGCTGAAGGCAGAGTGTCTCGAGCATTGCGTGGTTCGACTGGGTGGTCAAATCACCGAAATACGTATGATAGGCCTGCGCGACCCGCTCCCAACCTTCGTGCTCGAAGGCGCTGAAGTCGAGTTGCCCCATGCTTACCTCCACCGGTCCGACACGTTGGCAAGTTGCTGCGCAGGCTTATGTTCCTCGTAAGGGTATGTCTGCCTATCGGGAAAACAATCCAGGGTCGGCGACGCAAAGAGCAAACGAATGTGTGGTGCGCCGCACCAACAAGCGTCACCCGAGGCCGCCGAACAGCCGCTTTTGGGCTACGCTTGTTTGTGTTGCGGTCCCGCTGAAACAAATGCCAATGTCAACTTTTGGCACTATAGTTCAAGTAGTTTCCTGCCTCTGGATGCGGTGCGGAAAAATGCGTCATACCTCGAAGGCGGCCGGTGCGTCACGGCGTTTTCGCCTATCGGGCGACTGGGCTGTAAAAGCGCCGATGCAAGGGTGCAGCGGATGAAAGACACGAAAACGGCGTCACTGCGGTACCAGGTTGAAAAATGGCTTGCTCCCACCGCGCCAGTGCATGTAACCGCGTTTGGGCATAGCCGCTTTGGCAGAGGGCGTTACGTACGTGTGGAAACCTTACAAGTGACGGGTCTCCACGCACTGTTCTTCTTTGAACACGACGACGGCTACTGGAACGTGTTTCCACCCGCTGCTGGCGTGGCGAGACGGCCGTAGGACGCCCAGCTTCGCGCGGCGGGTAGCTTTTCGGCAACAAGTTAGTCCGACGCCCGCACCGTTCCTTTTCCTGGCACTTTGCATCTCAGCGGCAAGTTGCGCAACGCCTCACTTGCGCTTGACTGGCTTGAGCAACTGGAAGAAGACTCGGATGATACGCAAGACGCTCAATGCCTCGCGGCTACAGCAGGAGGTCAATCGGGGAATCCATCGACTGCAGAAAATCATGGAGGATGGCGTAAAGATTCGTGTGCCGGGGCCGCAGTTGCATGAAGCTGACAAGACAAGCTGCAACTGGAACATGACTCACTTCGGCAACGCGGTCAGTTTCGAGCGCGACATCGAGCGCGTGCTCAAGGCCACGCGTGTGGAACGCGACCTCAATACCACAGTGAAAGAAATCGGCAACCCATTTGGGGACCGGCCGCGAAAGACATCGATTCCTTGTTGGTATTTGAAGGGTATCCGTCAGCGCATCCCGTCTTGAACGCACGTACGCGCGGTGCGAAGGTGTAGCCATCGTAACGACGGAGCAATGCGATGGAGAACACCGCGGGAGAGACTGTATCGACGGGCACGCGGCGGCCT
>NZ_VZQQ01000186.1 GCF_014397785.1 Paraburkholderia podalyriae | reverse complement strand
TCTCTGCTGCAGATGCAGCGACGCAAACGAAGCGGTGCCGGTGGTTGTGGTGCAGGTGCTGCGGGTTGGGCGGAACGATCTTTAAAAACTAACAGCCGATAAGTGTGGGCGCTTGATGCGCGGTGCGGCGGCGGGTTCTGCGGAACCTGCTGTCAGGCAACAGTATCAGGAAGCCTCACACAGTAACAGAGGAAGGTTGATCTGTCGGAAGACGGATTGATCATCGTCAGTACGTTGAGTGAGCGACCGGTTCAGAGATGGACCGAAAACAGTAACAGGTTTGAACTGAAGAGTTTGATCCTGGCTCAGATTGAACGCTGGCGGCATGCCTTACACATGCAAGTCGGACGGCAGCACGGACTTCGGTCTGGTGGCGAGTGGCGAACGGGTGAGTAATACATCGGAACGTGTCCTGGAGTGGGGGATAGCCCGGCGAAAGCCGGATTAATACCGCATACGCTCTGAGGAGGAAAGCGGGGGATCTTTCGGGACCTCGCGCTCAAGGGGCGGCCGATGGCAGATTAGGTAGTTGGTGGGGTAAAGGCCTACCAAGCCGACGATCTGTAGCTGGTCTGAGAGGACGACCAGCCACACTGGGACTGAGACACGGCCCAGACTCCTACGGGAGGCAGCAGTGGGGAATTTTGGACAATGGGGGCAACCCTGATCCAGCAATGCCGCGTGTGTGAAGAAGGCCTTCGGGTTGTAAAGCACTTTTGTCCGGAAAGAAAGCTCCGGGGCTAATACCCCTGGGGGATGACGGTACCGGAAGAATAAGCACCGGCTAACTACGTGCCAGCAGCCGCGGTAATACGTAGGGTGCGAGCGTTAATCGGAATTACTGGGCGTAAAGCGTGCGCAGGCGGTGCTGTAAGACCGATGTGAAATCCCCGGGCTTAACCTGGGAACTGCATTGGTGACTGCAGCGCTGGAGTATGGCAGAGGGGGGTGGAATTCCACGTGTAGCAGTGAAATGCGTAGAGATGTGGAGGAACACCGATGGCGAAGGCAGCCCCCTGGGCCAATACTGACGCTCATGCACGAAAGCGTGGGGAGCAAACAGGATTAGATACCCTGGTAGTCCACGCCCTAAACGATGTCAACTGGTTGTCGGGCCTTCATTGGCTTGGTAACGAAGCTAACGCGTGAAGTTGACCGCCTGGGGAGTACGGTCGCAAGATTAAAACTCAAAGGAATTGACGGGGACCCGCACAAGCGGTGGATGATGTGGATTAATTCGATGCAACGCGAAAAACCTTACCTACCCTTGACATGTATGGAATCCTGGCGAGAGCCGGGAGTGCCCGAAAGGGAGCCATAACACAGGTGCTGCATGGCTGTCGTCAGCTCGTGTCGTGAGATGTTGGGTTAAGTCCCGCAACGAGCGCAACCCTTGTCCCTAGTTGCTACGCAAGAGCACTCCAGGGAGACTGCCGGTGACAAACCGGAGGAAGGTGGGGATGACGTCAAGTCCTCATGGCCCTTATGGGTAGGGCTTCACACGTCATACAATGGTCGGAACAGAGGGTTGCCAAGCCGCGAGGTGGAGCCAATCCCGGAAAACCGATCGTAGTCCGGATCGCACTCTGCAACTCGAGTGCGTGAAGCTGGAATCGCTAGTAATCGCGGATCAGCATGCCGCGGTGAATACGTTCCCGGGTCTTGTACACACCGCCCGTCACACCATGGGAGTGGGTTTTACCAGAAGTGGCTAGTCTAACCGCAAGGAGGACGGTCACCACGGTAGGATTCATGACTGGGGTGAAGTCGTAACAAGGTAGCCGTATCGGAAGGTGCGGCTGGATCACCTCCTTTCCAGAGTCGAGCATTGCTCGCATCAAGTGCTCACGCTTATCGGCTGTGGTGATGAAAGAAAACGCAGACAGGCTCAGGGGTCTGTAGCTCAGCCGGTTAGAGCACCGTCTTGATAAGGCGGGGGTCGATGGTTCGAATCCATCCAGACCCACCAGTGTCTTGTCTGGTGAGCTGAAGGGCTGGGGCCTCTGGAATAGCTGTGGGACTGGGGGATTAGCTCAGCTGGGAGAGCACCTGCTTTGCAAGCAGGGGGTCGTCGGTTCGATCCCGTCATCCTCCACCAATCCTCAATGCGCAGGGCTCTGCATGAAGGCAGAGCGTTGCGCATTGGCGATTGAGCCAGTCAGGGCGGTATGAGGCACGAGCTTTATATCGGCTGTCGTTCTTTAACAATCAGGAAGAAGTAGTAAAGAGATTCACGAAAGCGTGCCTGGAGATGGGTGTGTGAGTAGGTGAATCAGGGTTGTGATTGTATCGATGTATTTTAAAGGTGATCGAGAGATCGCTTTGGAATACGGCGCAACACGAATACTCAACCTGTAGCGGAA
>NZ_VZQQ01000185.1 GCF_014397785.1 Paraburkholderia podalyriae | reverse complement strand
GTTCTGACATCCAGAGAGCCGTCGCACTGTCGCAGCGGGATCTCGCTCACCTCGTCCTGATCTCTCGCGGCGTTGTTGGTCTCGTACTATATTCCAACTTCTGACGGGTTACGCTGACGGATACTCAGTTTGCGAACCACTGTGTCCGTGCCCACGTGCTTCAAACCCGACACAGTCAATCGCGCAATCGACTTCGGGTTCACCGAGGATAGCGGCGATTTGGTCCGATAGCGTTGCGTCCTCGGAAAGATCGACGGTTTCGAAGCCGACGCGACGGGCATGGTCCAGTCGAGCTTTGTTGACGTCCCCAACGATCACAACGGCAGCGCCGAGCAGCCGAGCGGAGGCGCCGGCGGCCAACCCGACAG
This sequence comes from Paraburkholderia podalyriae, assembly GCF_014397785.1. Classification (GTDB taxonomy): domain Bacteria; phylum Pseudomonadota; class Gammaproteobacteria; order Burkholderiales; family Burkholderiaceae; genus Paraburkholderia; species Paraburkholderia podalyriae. Next base: position 2,008 of record NZ_VZQQ01000185.1, on the reverse strand, counting down.
GCCCGGCACCGGCTACATATACGGTTGAGCCCGGACAAACACCCGCTGTGACTGCTCCATGGTAGCCGGTAGGCAAAATGTCTGACAGGCACTTCAGATCGCGTATCTTCGCCATCCCCCGGTCCCTGTCAGGAATCTTGAGCAGGTTGAAATCCGCATACGGAATCATCACGAACTCTGCCTGACCGCCGATCCAACCGCCCATGTCGACATATCCGTAAGCACCACCAGGCCGGGCCGGATTCACATTGAGACATACACCCGTGTTCTGCGCCTTGCACATTGGACACCGACCGCATGCGACGTTGAAAGGCACTGACACCAGATCGCCCTTGGCGAGGGTTATGACGTCAGAACTGACCCAATACCAACCCTGTCGGCGCAGTAGTCCGCCCTCGAACCATGTGCTGATCGGAGCCGCAGATATTCGTCGCGACCACTCTCAAGATGACACCGTGATTTGCTTTCTTCCCATTCGGCTCTGCGAGCTCTGGAAAGGCCAGAGAACGGACTTCGACCTTGCCTGGCCCAACGTACACAACGCCACGATTTCCGGACATGCGTGTCTCCATATGGAAATTTATGAACACCGTTAGCGGATGCACAAACTCGCCGTCGTATCAACTGCCTCACGGCGAAAATTAATCTCTAGCCCCTCAGTGACTGGCACGCATTCAGCTCGCAAGCATTCCCACGTAGTTCTCGGCGAGAGCAGTCGAGGCCGCACGGGAAGACGCGACGTACTTGAGTTCCGCGACCTGCAGTTGCTGCTGGAAGGGGGTGGCGTCGTCAAACCGGTGCAGCATGCTTGTCATCCACCACGAAAAATGCTCCGCGCGCCATACCCGTTTCAGCGCATCGTCCGGGTAAGCGTCGAGTTTGGCTTCGCTACCGGTTGCGTAAAGCAATTTGAACGCCTCAGAAAGGATGCGAACGTCGTTCACCGCCAGATTCATCCCCTTAGCACCAGTTGGCGGGACGATGTGCGCAGCGTCCCCAGCAAGGAAAAGTTTTCCATGTCGCATCGTGCTGCATACGAAGCTGCGCATCCCGACGATATTTTTCTGAAATATTTTGCCTTCGGTAAGCTTCCATCCATCTTTCGCCTCCACGCGGGCGTGGAGTTCCGACCAGATCCGGTCGTCGGACCAGTTCTCCACGGAACCACTTGGATCGCATTGGAAATACATCCGCTGTACACCGGGCGAGCGTGTACTAATCAGAGCAAACCCGCGATCATGTCGCGCATAAATAAGCTCTTCACTCGACGGCGGCGCTTCTACGAGAATGCCGAACCAGCCGAACGGATAGATCCGCTGATATTCGCTCCGCAGATGTTCCGGGATCGCCGCGCGCGATGGCCCATGAAATCCGTCGCAACCTACGATGTGGTCGCATTCGAGCACGTGTTCCTCGCCATCGCAGGTGTATCGAATGCTCGGTCGCTCCGACTCCAATCCGTCCAACGACGTGTCCGATACGCTGAAAACCGGCTCTGACCCAGCTGCAACCCGCGCCGCTACAAGATCCTTAATCACTTCGTGCTGTGCATACACTGTGATTGCATGGCCGGTCAGTTCAGTCAGATCGATCCGGTGTCGGCCGCCCTCAAATGCGAGCTCAAATCCGCGATGTAACGCGCCTTCCCGGCGCATGCGCTCGCCGAGCCCACATTTGCTGAGTAGGTCCATAGTCCCTTGCTCAAGGACCCCGGCTCGAATGGTCGCTTCGATCTCCACTCTGCTGCGGCTTTCAATCACAACCGATTCAATGCCTTCCAGATGCAGGAGGTGTGAAAGAAGAAGTCCGGCCGGTCCAGCGCCGATGATTCCAACCTGAGTACGCACAATAGTCTCCTACCCGCTTCAGACGGCGGGCAATACGTATCCGTCAGCGTAACCCGTCAGAAGTTGGAATATAGTACGAGACCAACAACGCCGCGAGAGATCAGGACGAGGTGAGCGAGATCCCGCTGCGACAGTGCGACGGCTCTCTGGATGTCAGAACG
>NZ_VZQQ01000184.1 GCF_014397785.1 Paraburkholderia podalyriae | reverse complement strand
AAGAAGCTATTGAATTCGATGGTACGAGGTCGACCCGCGATCACTTCGTCGAGGCGCCTTGCAGCCCCATCATCGACTTGGCCCTCGGCGTCAACCCCGCACTGCTATAGATACCTGCGACTTGCCGACGCCCGTTTGGCCGACCATCAGAATGCAGACCTTCTCGTCGATGTAGCGGCCCGTGGCCAGATCGTGAATGTGCGCCCGATTGAGCTTGGGCAGCAGGTCAAAGTTGAAGCTCTCGAGCGTCTTGCCCAGCGCGAAGCCGGCGCGGGCGAGCCGCGCGCCGAGTTTCTTCTGGTCGCGCCGCGCAACCTCGTCGTGCAACAGCATGGCGAGGAATTCGGTGTAGGCAAGCTGCCCGTCGATGGCCTGCCGGTTGCGCTGCTCGAGCGAGTCGAGGATGCCCGAGAGGCGCAATTGCTTGAGGATGGAATTCAGTTCTGGACTCGGATTCATGATGTTCAATGCAGCAGGATAGATTGGAGGTCGCGGCCGAAGCGGCCGCCGTTCAGATAGGTGTCGGCGGGTGCCGGCGTTTGCGCCGGGGCCGCCGCAGGCTGGCTGTCCAGCCCCTTGTCGAGAATGGTCTTGATGGTGCGGTACTTCGGGCTGGCGAACGTGAGCGCGCGTTCGCAGGCGGCATTCAGTCGTGCATCGCCGTACTTCTCGCGCATACGCACGATGCCCTGCGCGCCGCGCAGGTTCACGAGCACCGTATCGTTGAACAGCGCGAGAATCACCGCGTGGCAGGCTGGCCCGATCTCCTTTGCCCGGGCCAGACACCACTGCGGGTCGTGCTCAAGCCAGGCCTGTGCTTCAGGTGGCTGGTGGTCCCGTACCGTTGAGCGATCGCCGGGCTTGCGCTTGCGCACGTGTGTTGCGACGAGTTCATGCCGGTGGAACACCTGCACCACTGTGTCGGTCGCCTTCAGCCACAATTGCTTGCCCACCAGCGTGAACGGCACGGAATACAACACCTTCCTGTAGACGACGTGTCCATCCGTATGCACCTTGACCTCGCTCCACACGGCGAGCACCGGCGGCACATCGGGCAGCGGCGTGAGCAGCGGGCGCTCGATCGTAAATCGCGTCAATGGCTGTTCACGTGTCGTGCCGTGATCGCGCACACCGGCCTGCTGCATCACCCAGTCGCGCAACTGCCGGTTGGCATCGGCGAGATCGCGGAACTCGCGCAGCGGCACGAAGGATCGTTTGACGTATTTGACGCCCGATTCAACGATTCCCTTTTTTTGCGGGTCGCGTGGCGGACATGCGTCGATCCGGAAACCGTATGCTTCGGCAGCCGAAGCATACGAGCGCTGCACCTCGGGATCGTACGTGCAGGCCTTGATGATCGCGCACTTCGCGTTGTCGATGATGACGCGGCCTGGACAGCCACCGAACCATTCGAACGCACGCCGGTGGCAGGCCAGCCATGTCTCGACCGTCTGGTCCAGTACGATCTCGGCGTACTGATGCCGCGACCAGCACAGGGTCATGACGAAGAACCACGTCTTGAGCGGGATGCCGGACTCGTGCGTGAGCGCTGGCCCCGAGCCGAAGTCCACCTGCACGGCGTCAGCTGGCGCCCACTCAAGGATCGTCGTTGCGGTGACGCCGCGCTCGGCCTTCAAGTGCAGCAGGAAGCGGCGCACTGCCGAATAGCTGCCGGTGTAACCGTGGTTGCGTTGCAGCGCACTGAAGATCGTAGTGCCTTGTACGTCGGCGTCGAACCAGCCGCGCAACAGATCGCGAAACGGCTCGAGTGTGGAGATGCGGCTACGCGGCACCTTCGGGTCACGGCCGAAGATGCCCGCGAGCTCGGCATCGTCTGGCAAGGGCCTGCCTGGGTCGAGCCAGCCGTGGGTGAGCGCGACCTGCCGTACGGTCTTCAGCTTGCTGCGCCCCATCAGGCGCGCGCCGGCAATGTCGCGGTCGGAATCGCCCTGACGCATACGCGCCAGAACCTGTCGATACTCAAACACTTCGAACCTCCTGTTACTCATCGGCCCTCCGGGCAAAGAATCCGAAGGTACCGGGTTACGGAAATTCGAAATGCGTTTCGGGCTGCAGCCCGACATAACAACGAGCCGGTCAAGTGGCCCGATTACGCCGATCCTGAGGTGGCTCCTATACGCCGATCATCGAGTGGCTCCAATACGCCGATCCTGCACTGGCTCGATTACGGCGATCATCTGGTGGCTCGATTACGCCGATCCCGAAATGGCCTCATTACGCCGATCCGTGACACCAGGTGGGACCGAAGCGGTTCACGCGCGTAACGGGCCTCGGCAGGGACGCCGCTGGCAACCTCTATGTACTGAATAACCCGTGGGGCGGGACGTGGGATCTCGGCCGGAATGGTGGCACGGACCTG
>NZ_VZQQ01000183.1 GCF_014397785.1 Paraburkholderia podalyriae | reverse complement strand
GTAAGCGCCCGGCAATGTCACCTTGAACCGGCGGGTCATGAAAGCGACGATCGTGTCCACCTATTTTTTTAATGGACACGTGTACGCTATGAACGAAAATGAAGTGGGTTCTGAAGTGGTGCGGCCGACGCGGCGCCGTCGGCACAGCAAGGAGTTCAAGGAGAAGGTGATTCGTGCGGCGATGCAGCCGAATGTGTCAATCGCTGCGGTCGCGCTGCATTACCAGTTGAATGCGAATTTGCTGCGCCGATGGGTGGCTGCACAGGAGGAACAGGACCTCGCACGTGAGGCGCGCCAGTCGATGAGCGTGCCGCCGGCGGAGTTCGTTCCGCTGCAACTGCAAGCGCCGGGCGCGGTGCCCGCTTCGACGGAGATTCAGATCGAGGTGCGCCGGGGAGCGGCGACCGTCATGGTGCGCTGGCCGCTTTGTGCCGCAGCCGATTGCGCCGCCTGGTTGCAAGGGTGGCTGCGATGATCCGCATCGAGGCGATCTGGCTGGCGACGGAGCCCATCGATATGCGCGCCGGCATCGACACGGTCCTGGCGCGTGTGGTCAAGGTGTTCGGCGCGGCACGTCCGCACCACGCCTACCTGTTCGCCAATAAGCATTCGACGCGCATGAAGGTACTGGTGTACGACGGGTTCGGTATCTGGTTGGCTGCGCGTCGCCTGAACAAGGGGCGGTTCATCTGGACGAATGGGGACCAGGCGATCGCCACCGCGCTCAATCCCGAGCAGTTGCGAGCGCTCGTGACCGGACTACCGTGGCAGACGCTCACACACGATCACGCGATTACGGTCGTGTAATACCCCCAAAGACGTAAACTGGCTTGCTTGCCGCAGCGGGTTGGGTTCTGGCAGACTGGCCCCATGAACCTACCCGCCAACCTCGATGCTCTGAGCCCCGACGAACTGCGCACACTGGCTGCGCAGTTGATGGCTCAGGTCGGCGAGAACGAGCGGGAACTGCGCTACCGTAAGACGCGCATCGACCAGCTTACACACGAGATTGCCGTGCTCAGGCGTCTGCATTTCGGCAAGCGCAGCGAGCAGCTCAACGCCGAGCAACTGAGTCTGCTCAATGAGGCGATCGATGCCGATCTGGCCGCACTCGAAATCGAACTTGAGCAGTTGCAGCCGGATACACCACCGGATAAGCAACGGCAGAAGCCCAGGCGCACACCGCTGCCTCCGCACTTGCCGCGCACCGACATCCACCATGAACCCGACGACAAGACGTGCTCCTGCGGTTGCCAGCGAGTGCGTATCGGCGAGGACGTCAGCGAGAAGCTGGACTATACGCCGGGCGTGTTCACGGTCGAGCGGCACATTCGCGGCAAGTGGGCCTGCAAGGCGTGCGAAACGCTGATTCAGGCGCCTGTTCCGCCTCATGTGATCGACAAGGGCATCCCTACCGCCGGCTTGCTCGCGCAAGTGCTGGTCGCCAAATACGGCGATCACTTGCCGCTGTACCGTCAGGAACGCATCTTCGAACGCGCGGGTCTTGCAATTCCCCAATCAACGCTTGGCGAGTGGGTTGGCGTTTGCGGCGTGCGGTTGCAGCCGCTAGTCGACGCGCTGCGCGACGAGCTTCTGCAACAGGGTGTGCTGCACGCCGATGAGACGCCGGTGCAAATGCTGGTTCCCGGTAAAGGAAAAACGCAACGCGCCTATGTATGGGCGTATGCCACCACGCAGTTCGCCGACGTGCGCGCAGTGGTCTATGAATTCGCGGATAGCCGTGCTGGCGAACATGCTCGCACGTTCCTCGGCAAATGGCGTGGCAAGCTGGTGTGTGATGATTACAGCGCCTATAAAGCCGGATTCGAGCTGGGCATCACTGAAATCGGCTGCGCGGCACATGCCAGGAGGAAGTTCTTCGAACTGCACGCCAACCACAAGAGCCAGATCGCGGAACAGGCCCTGAAATACTTCGTCGCGCTATACGACGTCGAGCGCGACGTTGCAGACCTGAAGCCCGATCGAAGATGTATCGAGCGCCAGGAGCGAGCGCGACCCATTGCCGATGCATTGCATGCCTGGATGACCGGTCAGCGCAAACTGGTCTCCGAGGGATCGGCGATCGCCAGGGCACTCGACTACAGCCTCAAGCGATGGGACGCGCTTACACGCTATCTTGTCGATGGGCATGTGCCCATCGACAACAACTGGCTGGAAAATCAGATTCGTCCATGGGCCCTGGGAAGGGCGAACTGGCTCTTCGCGGGCTCTTTGCGCGCGGGCCAACGTGCAGCCGCGATTATGAGCCTGATTCGATCAGCGCAGCTCAACGGCCATGATCCATACGTCTACCTGAAAGACGTACTGAATCGCTTGCCAACGCATCGCGCCGACCACATCGCTCAGCTACTGCCTCATCGCTGGGCGCCGATCACCGCCTGATCGCTCGTAGGCACTCCCCAGGGTGCCATTGCCGGGCGCTTAC
>NZ_VZQQ01000182.1 GCF_014397785.1 Paraburkholderia podalyriae | reverse complement strand
TCCCTGTTGGGCTGTCCGGGCCCAGCAGCGCGACGCGCACCGCTTCGCGAGCGCCTTCCTCGACGGTCTCGGTGCCCAAATAGCCGTTGAGGTTCGTTTTGGTAAAGCCCGGGGAGACAGCGTTGACCTTGATCCCGTCCGGTTCCAGCTCGATCGCCATGGCGACCGTCAAGGCGTTGAGAGCCGTTTTGGACGCCGGATAGACGGGGCCGAAGATCGCACGGTAGGCGAAGGCCGGGTCCGAGTTCGTCGTTAGCGACCCAACGCCGCTCGACACGTTGACGATGCGGGCGCCCGGCGTCGCGCGCAGAAGAGGCAGCATCGCCTGATAAACGGCGAGCACGCCGAACACGTTGGTGTCCCACACCGCGCGCATCTCATCGAGGGACACGTTGCCCGGGCGGGTCGTCTTCGCGTACTCCTCGACGGACTGATCGGATCGCTTTTTCGTGTTCGAAATGGCGGCGTTCTGGATCAGCACGTCGAGGCGGCCGAAGGCGTTGCTTACGCGCTCCGCCGCGGCTGTGACCGAAGCCTGATCCGTCACGTCGAGCTGGAGCGCGTGGCCGTCCGGCCCCACCTCCTTGGCCGCAGCCTCGCCGCGTTCGAGATTGCGCGACCCGACCAGCACAGTGAAGCCGTGTGCCGCGAGATCCTTGGCGATCTGAAGGCCGATGCCTTGATTGGCCCCGGTGACCAGGGCGACGGGTTTGTCCTGCATGGCAATCTCCTTGTGGTGTTGCGCTTTAGCGCGCAAAAGCCGGTTCCGTTTTTCAGTTCAGCTCAGCGCGATGCCGCTGGCGGGTTAGTGAGTCTCGGCCGCCCAGGCTTCGGCATCGGCGCCGGCCGGGAGGCGCATTGGCGCCGACGGATCGGTCGCTGCGCGCCACACCGCTTCGGCGACGTCCTGCGCCCGGGTGGTCGGGGCAGACGCATCCAGCATCCGCGCGAAAACGTCCTTGACAAGGTCCGCATAGGCTTCGTGGTCGAGGCCATGCATGTGGGCGCGCGCGTTGTCTCCGAAGCGGGTATCGGGCGCACGTCCCGGCAGCACCAGCCGCACCCGTACGCCGAACTGCTCGAGCTCCATCGCCATCGATTCGGTGAATGCATTCACCGCCGCCTTGCTCGCGCGGTATGCGGCAATCAGGGGCAGGGCCTTCAGCGTCACGCTCGACGTGACGTTCACGATCACACCAGCCCTGCGCTGGCGGAATTGGGGCAGCACCGCTTGCGTCAATGCGATCGTGCCGAAGGCGTTGGTTTCAAAAATTTCGCGTACCGTGGCGATCGGGGTTAATTCGGCCGGGGACGCCGCGCCGAACCCCGCGTTGTTGACGAGGACGTCGATCGGCCCTGCGGCCTCGACAGTCGCGCGAATGCTGTCCGGGTCCGTGATGTCGAGCGCAAGCACGCGCAGACCGTCGGCGGGCGGCAGTACATCCGCGCGCGGCACGCGCATTGTGGCGATGACGTGCCAGTCGCGCGCGAGGAAGTAACGGGCGATCTCGAGGCCGAATCCGGAAGAGCAGCCGGTGATTCAGTACGGTTTTCATGGGGACTCCTGTAGGGCGTGTGTCCGTACGATAAATCGCCAAGGCCGTACTTGCTACAATCGATCATCCGAATTTCATTTGCAGGAGTCCGGCAATGATTGACCCGTTGGCCGAAGTCGTGACGCTGCTGCAGCCGGGCGCCCGGTTCTCCAAGCTCGTCCACGGCGCGAGTCCCTGGCACATTAGCCGCTCGGTCGCCGGCCAGCCGTTCTATTGCGTGATTCTCGAGGGCGGCTGCCGCATCGCGATCGACGGACATGAGGCCATCGAACTCCTGTCAGGCGACTTTGTCCTGATTCCCGCGGCTTACGGCGTAGCGATGTCGAGCCTGGAGCCGCCGTCGCCGGGCGTCGAGACGCGGCCGCCCGCCGCGCTGGGCGACGGCGAATTCAGAATCGGCGACCCCGATCGCCCCATCGACGCGCGCATGGTGGCCGGCCACTGCAGTTTCGGCTCACCAGATGCATCGCTGCTGGTCTCGCTGCTCCCGCAACTCGTGCATGTGCGCGGCGAACAACGGCTGGCCACGCTCGTGCAACTGGTGCGAGAGGAAACACGGGAGCAGCGGCCCGCGCGCGAGGTCGTGCTCGCACGACTGCTGGAAGTGCTGCTCATCGAAGCGCTGCGGTCCGCGGCACAGACTAATGCGTCGCCGGGCCTGGTGCGCGGACTTTCCGATGGCCGCCTCGTGGCCGCGATCCGCGGGATGCACGAACATCCAACACGCGCCTGGACCGTTGCTGAACTCGCGAAGGAGGCCGCACTCTCGCGCTCGGCCTTTTTCGAGCGCTTCAGTCGCACGGTCGGCATCGCGCCGATGGAATATTTGCTCGCCTGGCGCATGGCACTCGCGAAGGACCTGCTGCGTCGTCATGAAGGCCGCATCGCCGAGATTGCGCAGCGCGTCGGCTACAGTTCAGCCAGCACCTTCAGCGTCGC
>NZ_VZQQ01000181.1 GCF_014397785.1 Paraburkholderia podalyriae | reverse complement strand
AAGAACGCCGAGTCAGTGCTGCGCTGTGGGCGAGAGCCGTTCGACACGGCGGGCTTGCTGGAGGTGCCGCAATGGATGTTCGATCCCGTTGCCTGCTGTCGCATTACCTCGGCAACGTCTCCCGCCGTCAGCTGTGAAGCATTGAGGGAACTGAAGTACCTGTTGGCGCAGGCGCCTGCTGCCACGCCGCGCGGTATGGTACAAGCCGAGCACCATCCTTTGCTCCGTACAGGAGGTGCTGATGCGACGCCAGACAAACCCCCAACCGGGCGGTCAACTCGACCTGTTCCGTCTCTTTCCGAAGACACCACAATGGGAGCACCTGCCGCAAGAGGTCCGGCAGCAGACGGTGCGTTTGCTGGCGCAGCTGCTGCGGCAACACCGTCGCGGGCTGCTCGCCGCCGTACACGAGCCGGAGGTGCGCGATGAGTGACAAGATTCGGGCGCAGCATCTGGCGCGCAAGGCCATGCTGTACGTGCGCCAGTCGTCGGCCTACCAGGTCAGCCACAATCTGGAGAGCCAGAAGCTGCAGTATGCGATGCAGGATCGTCTGCATCAGTTGGGCTGGAACGAGATCGAGGTGATCGACGAGGATCTGGGACGCTCTGCGGCCGGAACGCAAACGCGCACGGGCTTCGAACGGATGGTCGCAGAGGTCTGTCTTGGGCACGTCGGCGCAGTTGCCGCTCGCGAGGTTTCACGATTCGCGCGCAACAGTCGCGAGTGGCAGCAACTGGTTGAGGTGTGCCGCGTCGTCGACACGGTGCTCGTCGATCAGGAGACCGTCTACTCACCGCGGCAGAGCAACGATCGTTTGCTGCTCGGCTTGAAGGGCAGCCTGAACGAATACGAGCTGGATCTGTTGCGTCAGCGTTCGCTCGAAGCTCGTCGGGAGAAGGCCAAACGCGGCGAACTCATTGTCGCGGCGCCGGTGGGTTACTGCAAGACCGAAGACCAGCGCCTGGAGAAGGATCCGGATTTGCGCGTGCAGGACGCCATCCGCTCAGTATTCCGCCAGTTCGGCGCGATTGGTTCGGTGCGTCAGACGTTGTTATGGTTCCTGGAGCACGGCCTGCAGTTGCCGGCATGCATGCCGCGCGGCGAAATCCAATGGAAACGGCCGAGCTACGGCACGGTGTACCGGATCCTGACCAACCCGATCTACGGTGGCACGTATGCCTATGGCAAAACCGAATGCGCGATCCATTACGAGGCTGGGGAACCACGCAAACGTGATCGCCGCAAACCACGGGATCAGTGGCTTGCGCTCATTCCGAATGCCCACGAAGGGTACGTTGACTGGGACGAATTCGAACGGATCCAGTGTGCCATTAGCGGCAACCTGCGTCTGGCCGGACACGCTGGCGCCCCGAAGAACGGTGAGGCCCTGCTGGCGGGACTATTGCGCTGCAGGCGCTGCGCGAGCAAGCTGACGCTACACTACACGGGTAACAGGCACGACGCCTTGCGCTATAGCTGTCATCGCGGCTGGATGGACAAGGGGCAACCGCGTTGTATTGCGTTCGGTGGCACACGCGCGGACGCGGCCATCGCCGAGGCGGTCTTGCAGGTCGTTCAACCGGCGGCAATTGAGGCAGCAATCGTGGCGCGCGAAGAAGAGACCCTGAAGCAGGACGAAGTGCTGGCCGCGTTGCAGCGGGATCTTCAGGCTGCACGCTACGCCGCGCAACGCGCGCAGAAACAGTACGATGCTGCTGACCCCGAGAACCGGCTCGTCGCCGACGAACTGGAGCGGCGCTGGAATCATGCGCTACTACGCGTAGAGGAACTGGAATCGCGTATCGAGCAACAGTCGCGCACATCCGGCCAGATACCGCCTACCCAGCCAGAGGAGTTTGCCGATCTTGCCACTGCATTGGAATCGATCTGGCCGCAGGCCGACGCCCGCCTGAAGAAGCGCATAGTGCGCACCCTGATCCACGAAGTCGTCGTTGACGTTGACGACGCAACGAGCGAAATCGTGCTCGTCATTCACTGGAAGGGCGGAGTACATACCGAGATTCGCGTGCCGCGGCGGCGCCGCGGAGAGAACACTACGCATACGTCACGTGAAGCAATTGATGCCGTGCGCCAGCTTGTCCGTATCTGTCCGGATCTGGTGATCGCCGGCGTACTCAATCGCAATGACCTGCGAACCGGCCGGGGTAACTTCTGGACCCAGGAGCGAGTCACCGCGTTGCGCAGCCACCATCAGATCCCGGTCTATTCGAGCGAACGACGTGCTGCTGAAGGATGGATGACGTTGACCGAGGCATCGGCGTTCATCGGTGTGAGCCCCGGAACGCTCAGGCTCGCAGTTGAGCGCAACAAGATCCCAGCCGAACATCCGTTACCCAACGGGCCATGGATCTTCAATCGCAATTCGCTGACCGGGGACGCAGTTACCGAACTCGTCGGACGGGCTCGCGCACGGCGTGGACACCCCACAATACCAACGACACAACAGGGCTCTCTAGATTTATCAACAACATAGCGAGGTTGGGCAGTATGAAACGCACTTGTA
>NZ_VZQQ01000180.1 GCF_014397785.1 Paraburkholderia podalyriae | reverse complement strand
TGCGTATTTCGGTGAACGTGACCGCTGATTTCGGGAACGTGACCGATTCGGCGAGGTTGGGCGTTGCGCGGTTTCGATTGTAGAGTTCCTCCCTAGTTTTGGTCGAGTTCTGGTTCCAATACACTGGACTTTGGAGATGGCTTCCTTAGAGATTCGCCTGTGAGTTTGATGCGGTGGTGACGGTGCATGAGACGGTCAAGCATCGCGTCGGCGATGGTCTCGTCACCTATCCAGCCATGCCAGTGTTCGATCGGTAGCTGGCTGGTTACGATCGTGGCCTTGCCGGCAGAACGGTCGTCAATCATCTCGAGTAGATCATTTCGAACCATCGCGTCGAGCGGAGCCATTCCCCAATCGTCCAGCAAGAGAACATCCGTGCGAGCAACCTGCAGCAGCCATTTGGTGAAGCCGCCGTTGCCGTGCAGAACGCGTAGTTCCTCGCCCAGTCGCGGGACGCGCAGATACAACGCGGAGTGCCCGCGTCGGCAGGCATACTGCGCCAAGGCGCAAGCGAGCCATGACTTGCCTGCGCCAGTCGCGCCGCTAATGAGCAGGCTGTATCCGGCCTCAACCCAGTCGCCGAGAGCCAGGCTTGTGAGCGAACGCGGGTCGATCCCTCGACCTGCGCGAGTGTCCAGATCTTCAATGGCGGCCTGCGGATACTTCAGGCGCGCTTGCTTAAGCAGTCGGGTGCGACGGCGATCATCGCGCCAGCTTGCTTCCCGGTCGACCAACAATGACAAGCGTTCCTCGAAACTGAGGGTCGCCGTGCCGGGTTGCGTCAATTGCTGCTCCAATCCTTCGGCAAAGCCATCCAGCTTCAAGGTGCGCAGTTGCGTCAAGGTCTGTTGCATCATCATGGTGGGTTCTCTTTATTGGTAGTAGCTGGGGCCGCGCACATGCGCGTGGCTTGGGCTGATCCATTCAGCTGGCGTTGTTGCTGCGGCGCGGTCGCGGTTGTTGATCAGGATGTCGCGCACGTGGCGGTAACGGTGTACGCCCAGTTCGAGTGCCAATGCGCACGCCGCTTCCAGACGCTCGTGGCCGTAGCGACGAGAGAGCGAAAGCAGTCCAAGGCACGCCCGATAACCGTGCTCGGGATGACGTTGCTCCTGGAGAAGCCGAGTAACAAGCGCGCCGGTTGCTCCGCCAATCTGCTGGCCCCAGTGAATGAGGCGCTGCGGTGTCCATTCGAGATGGGCGCGGTGTGCCGCCGGCATGTGCTCTACGACTGTCGTGTAGCCTCCCACGCGATCGTTGCGGGCGTGGCTGGCCACGCGGCGACCGCGATGCAGCAGCTCGACGGCGCCCGCCGTGATGCGTGCATCGAGCTTGAGTCCGACTAGCGCCTGCGGAACGCTGTAGCGGTGTTTGTCGATCTCGACGTGATAATCAATGTGGACCGTGACCGACTTGAACCGCGCAAGCTCATACGGCTGCACCGGCAGCGGTTGTAAAGCCGGCGCGTCCAGTTCGGCAAATGCAGTGGCACGGCATCCCGGCAGCTTCTGAAACGGACGCCCGTTCAGCTTCTTCAGTAGCGGGCGGATCGCGTCGTTGACCGACTCAATAGTTTCGAATCGATGATGACGCAGGCGCGCCATGATCCAGCGCTCGACGATCTGAACCGCTACTTCAACCTTCGGCTTGTCCTGGGGGCGATAGACGCGCGCCGGCAGGAATGAGGTTCCGTAGTGACGCGCGAAGTCCAACACGGTGTCGCCTGCGCGCGGCTCGTAACGATCAGGGTCAGCGATCATCGCACGCGGGTTGTCCGGTACGATCAGCTGTGGAACGCCGCCGTAGAAGGTCAGCGCGCGGCCGATACCGCCCAGCCAGTCCTCCATCGTCTCGGCTGGCGTGGCGCATGCGAACGTGTAACTCGATGCGCCCATGGCGGCCACAAAGATGTGCGCGCGGCGCCCCGTTGTCAGCGGCAGCGTGGGGCCGGCGAAGTCGACGAACAGCTTCTCGCCAGCTCGGTGAATCTGTCGCATCGAGCGCTTCAGGCGTTTGGCGAACGCCTTATAGTGCTCACAGAACTGCGTGTAACGGTAGGTCTGCCGGTTCGCAAACTCCGCCTGATACTCCTCCCACAACAACGTCAGGGTCACACCTTTGCGGCGTAGCTCTTGATGGATGCGCCCGTAATCGGGTTGAGCGTAGGCGGTGGGCCCGCTGGGCTTGCCGAGCAGCCGCCGCTCGAGCTCGCCTTCGTCCATGTCGCAAGCGCTCGCCCAGTCCAGCCCGGCGGCACCAGCCAGCCCGACGTACTTCGTGACCACGCCCTTGGAAATGCCCAGCGACGCGGCGATTCGATCGTGCGAGAAGCCTGCGTCAAATTTAAGTCGTATAACGTCCTTGATCATGCGCATGTTCATCCGGTGCGCGGGCATCGTCTCTCCGGCCAAAGCCGGCGAGCATAACCCGCGTGGTTGATGTCATGCGCAACGCCAATCCTGCTGTCCGGTCCGCTCGGTCACGTTGCCGAAACGACCGGTCACGTTGCCGAAATCGCCGGTCACGATCCCGAAACGGCTGGTCACCTTCATCCGAAATACGCA
>NZ_VZQQ01000017.1 GCF_014397785.1 Paraburkholderia podalyriae | reverse complement strand
CCCGAACAGGACCGTGAAACGACTCCACGCCAATGATAGTGCGGATTGCCCGTGTGAAAGTAGGTAATCGTCAGGCTCCTTACCCCGTCAGAAACCCCACCCCTCGCGGTGGGGTTTTTGCGTTTACCGATGGCTGGAGCTTATAAGTGAGAACGTTCGGTTTGGAGCGGCCAAACTGGCCTTGACAAAAGGATGTCGTTCCACCACAATCATCAGTTCTCTGCGGAGGGGTGCCCGAGTGGCTAAAGGGGGCAGACTGTAAATCTGTTGGCTTACGCCTACGTTGGTTCGAATCCAACCTCCTCCACCAGAATGCAGGTTGTAACGGTTGTTGGGAATCCATGATCCTTTGCGGGTGTAGCTCAATGGTAGAGCAGAAGCCTTCCAAGCTTACGACGAGGGTTCGATTCCCTTCACCCGCTCCAGCAACACAGAAGCAGCGCCCATGTGGCTCAGTGGTAGAGCACTCCCTTGGTAAGGGAGAGGTCGGCAGTTCGATCCTGCCCATGGGCACCAGAAGTACCCGGTGATTGTTTGCGTCCGGCGCAACGTACGGAAAATCCTCTTAGGAGTCGAAAATGGCCAAGGGTAAGTTTGAGCGGACCAAGCCGCACGTGAACGTGGGCACGATCGGTCACGTTGACCACGGCAAGACCACGCTGACGGCGGCGATCACGACGGTTCTGACGCAGAAGTTCGGCGGCGAAGCGAAGGCGTACGACCAGATCGACGCGGCGCCGGAAGAAAAGGCGCGCGGCATTACCATCAACACCGCGCACGTCGAGTACGAGACGGCTAACCGCCACTACGCACACGTCGACTGCCCGGGCCACGCTGATTATGTGAAGAACATGATCACGGGCGCGGCACAGATGGACGGCGCAATTCTGGTGTGCTCGGCTGCTGACGGCCCGATGCCGCAAACGCGTGAGCACATCCTGCTGGCGCGCCAGGTTGGCGTTCCGTACATCATCGTGTTCCTGAACAAGTGCGACATGGTGGACGACGCTGAGCTGCTGGAGCTGGTCGAGATGGAAGTTCGCGAGCTTCTGTCGAAGTATGACTTCCCGGGCGACGACACGCCGATCATCAAGGGTTCGGCCAAGCTGGCGCTGGAAGGCGACAAGGGCGAGCTGGGCGAAGTGGCGATCATGAACCTGGCCGATGCACTGGACACGTACATCCCGACGCCGGAGCGTGCGATTGACGGTTCGTTCCTGATGCCGGTGGAAGACGTGTTTTCGATCTCGGGTCGTGGCACGGTGGTGACGGGCCGCGTTGAGCGTGGCGTGGTCAAGGTCGGCGAAGAAATCGAAATCGTCGGTATCAAGCCGACGGTGAAGACGACCTGCACGGGCGTGGAAATGTTCCGCAAGCTGCTCGATCAGGGTCAGGCAGGCGACAACGTTGGTATCCTGCTGCGCGGCACGAAGCGTGAAGACGTGGAGCGTGGTCAGGTTCTGGCCAAGCCGGGTTCGATCAACCCGCACACGCACTTCACGGCTGAAGTGTACGTGCTGAGCAAGGACGAAGGCGGCCGTCATACGCCGTTCTTTAACAACTACCGTCCGCAGTTCTACTTCCGTACGACGGACGTGACCGGCTCCATCGAGCTGCCGAAGGACAAGGAAATGGTGATGCCGGGCGACAACGTGTCGATCACGGTGAAGCTGATCAACCCGATCGCGATGGAAGAAGGCCTGCGTTTTGCAATTCGCGAAGGTGGCCGTACGGTCGGCGCTGGTGTCGTCGCCAAGATCATCGAGTAATGCCAGACAGTTCTCGATAATTGGTTGTATCGGGGTTGACGGTGTTGTCAACCCCAAATGGTTTAGGGGTATAGCTCAACTGGCAGAGCGTCGGTCTCCAAAACCGAAGGTTGGGGGTTCGATTCCCTCTGCCCCTGCCAACTATTGCGTCGTAGTGGCGCTTCGTTAAGGTGTTATGGCGAATCCTTCCGTCGAAACTGTAAATACATCCGGCGACAAGTTGGCATTGATCGCAGGTGTGTTGCTGGTCTTGGCCGGGTTTGTGGGGTTCTTCTGGCTGAATGGCCGGGAATGGTACATCCGCGGAGCCGCCTTGACTGTTGGTGCGATCGCGGGTGTCGCCGTCGGTCTTCTCTCAGCACCTGGCAAGGGTTTCATTGCTTTCGCCAAAGACTCATACAAAGAAGTCCGTAAGGTTGTGTGGCCGACTCGCAAAGAGGCGACGCAAACGACACTCGTAGTGTTCGGCTTCGTAGTCGTGATGGCAATCTTTCTCTGGGTTTGTGATAAATCCATCGAGTGGGCGATTTTCTCGGCGATTCTGGGTTGGAAATGATATGAGTGATACTCCGGCATCCCCGAGCGGCAAACGTTGGTACGTAGTGCACGCCTATTCCGGGATGGAGAAGAGCGTGCAGCGAGCGCTTCAGGAGCGCATCGAGCGTGCTGGCATGCAGGATCAGTTTGGCCAGATCCTCGTTCCGACAGAAGAAGTTGTTGAGGTGAAGGGCGGTCACAAATCAGTGACGGAACGTCGTTTCTTTCCCGGCTACGTGTTAGTTGAAATGGAAATGACGGACGAAACGTGGCACCTCGTGAAGAATACGGCGAAGGTGACCGGTTTTGTCGGCGGGGCGCGCAATCGGCCGAGCCCGATTTCGCCTCGGGAAGTTGAAAAAATCATGTCGCAGATGCAGGAAGGCGTGGAGAAGCCCCGTCCGAAGACCCTGTTCGAAGTAGGCGAGATGGTGCGGGTAAAGGAAGGCCCGTTCACAGATTTCAACGGCAGCGTAGAAGAAGTGAACTACGAGAAATCGCGAGTCCGTGTTTCCGTTACGATCTTCGGCCGCGCAACGCCGGTCGAACTGGAATTCGGCCAGGTCGAAAAGTTGTAATCCAGATTTTACGGAACGCACCGCTAGGCGCGTTCCGTATTTCGCGCTTACGGTCCGCGTAACGACCGTTGAGGAGCGTCACTAGCCGGCTTTGTCGGCGAGCACGCGCTACTACTCACTGAGCGTCCGCACGCAAGCCGGCGTTCCAAAGAGGTTCTCGAAATGGCAAAGAAAATAATCGGCTTTATCAAGCTGCAGATTCCTGCAGGTAAAGCCAATCCGTCGCCGCCGGTTGGTCCTGCACTGGGCCAGCGCGGCCTGAACATCATGGAGTTCTGCAAGGCGTTCAACGCGCAGACCCAGGCAATGGAACCGGGTCTTCCCATTCCTGTCGTGATCACGGCATTCGCGGACAAGAGCTTCACATTCGTTCTGAAGACGCCGCCGGCTACAGTTCTCATCAAGAAGGCAGCGAAGCTGGACAAGGGTTCGAGCAAGCCTCATACCGACAAGGTTGGCAAGATCACCCGCGCTCAAGCTGAAGATATTGCTAAGACCAAGATGCCCGATCTGACGGCCGCTGATCTGGACGCAGCGGTTCGTACTATCGCTGGTAGCGCCCGCTCGATGGGCATCACCGTGGAGGGCGTGTAAATGGCTAAGCTTTCGAAGCGTCTGCAAGCATTTGCAGCCAAGGTCGACAGTCAGAAGCTGTACCCGATCGAAGATGCTCTGTCGCTCGTGAAGGAATGCGCAAGCGCGAAGTTCGACGAATCGATCGACGTGGCCGTGCAACTCGGCATCGACGCGAAGAAGTCGGATCAGGTGGTTCGCGGCTCCGTCGTGCTGCCGGCTGGTACCGGCAAGTCGGTCCGCGTTGCTGTGTTCGCACAGGGCGAAAAGGCGGACCAAGCTCGTGCCGCTGGTGCTGACGTCGTTGGTATGGAAGACTTGGCTGAACAGGTCAAGGCTGGCAACCTGAACTTCGACATCGTGATCGCTTCGCCGGACACGATGCGTATCGTCGGTACACTCGGTCAGATCCTCGGTCCGCGCGGCCTGATGCCGAACCCGAAGGTCGGAACGGTCACGCCGGACGTCGCGACTGCGGTCAAGAATGCCAAGGCTGGTCAGGTGCAATTCCGTGTGGACAAGGCAGGTATCATCCACGCAACGATCGGCCGTGCTTCGTTCGAACCGGCGGCTCTGCGTAACAATCTGAACGCGCTCATCGAGGCGCTGCAGAAGGCGAAGCCGGCAACGAGCAAGGGCGTGTATCTGCGCAAGGTTGCTCTGTCGAGCACGATGGGTGTTGGCGTTCGTGTCGATCAGACGTCGATCGCTGCACAGTAATGAGTTTGGCCGCCCCGGTGCGAGTCGGGGCGGCTTTTAAGGGCTTTGGGCGGTTGCGAGGTGGCAGTCTGCATCGCGCGACCGGTTGTCAAAGACCGTTGGTGGGCACGCAGCAGGTAAGCGGGTCCTTAATGTAAAGCCAACGCAGATGGCGAACCCGAAAAGGTTTTGTAGTGATGAAGCCGTTGGATGTCCGTAGCAATACGGATTTTGGGCGGTCGAAATACTCCTGACTGGTCGGACGCCGTTATTGAATGCGGTACACAAGGCGCACGCTGCGTGTATCGAATCTGGAGGTTAACCGTGCCACTCAACAAAGAAAGCAAGCAGGCCGTCGTCGCTGAGGTTGCCGCGCAAGTCGCGAAAGCTCAGACCGTGGTTCTGGCTGAGTATCGTGGAATCGCGGTTGGCGATCTGACCAAGCTGCGCGCGAAAGCGCGTGAGCAACAGGTTTACCTTCGCGTGTTGAAGAACACGCTGGCGCGTCGCGCCGTCGAGGGTACCCCGTTTGCTCCGTTGGCAGAGCAGATGACTGGCCCCCTGATCTACGGCATCTCGGAAGATGCAATTGCTGCTGCTAAGGTCGTCAATGATTTTAGCAAGGGCAATGACAAGTTGGTCATCAAGGCCGGTTCCTACGAAGGCAAGGTGATGGATAAGGCTGGCGTGCAAGCGCTGGCAAACATCCCGAGCCGCGAAGAACTGCTCTCCAAGCTGTTGTACGTTATGCAGGCACCTGTTTCGGGCTTCGCGCGCGCTCTGGCCGCGCTGGCAGAAAAGAAACAGGGCGAAGAAACCGCTGCGTAATGCACTTCAGTCGAGCGTGATTGATCGCTGGCTGTATCCGAATTCAATTTAGGAGTATTTCAAATGGCAATCGCAAAAGAAGACATCCTCGAAGCCGTAGGCTCGATGTCGGTCCTGGAACTGAACGAGCTGGTCAAGGCGTTCGAAGAAAAGTTTGGCGTGTCGGCAGCTGCTGTTGCAGTGGCTGGCCCGGCAGGCGCAGCCGGCGGCGCGGCTGCTGCTGAAGAGCAGACCGAATTCACGGTCATCCTGGCTGAAACCGGTGCAAACAAGGTTTCGGTCATTAAGGCCGTTCGCGAACTGACGGGTCTCGGCCTGAAGGAAGCGAAGGATCTGGTCGACGGCGCCCCGAAGCCCGTTAAGGAAGCGGTGCCCAAGGCTGCTGCTGAAGAAGCCAAGAAGAAGCTGGAAGAAGCCGGCGCGAAGGTTGAGATCAAGTAAGCTTCAACGCGCTGTGCGAAGGCTGGCGGTTTTTCACCGCCGGCCTTTTTGTGCTTTGTGGAGGACGCGTTTTTGCGGGTCTATGCCTGCAGAAATGTGATTCCGAGAAGCCAAAGAAAAACGCATTCGGTAAAAATGACCGGCGTTTCTTTTTGTCTTCTGAAGCGACTGCAGAAGGCAAGTTTGGTCGGGTAGCGGGCAACACAGGCATCCGCTGCCGTCAGCCAGCGGTTGGTAGCGGCCAACCACCAAGCTTCTAGGCTCGTTCAAGCCATCGGACGGCCATCGGGTCTCAGTCGGTGAACACTCGGGTTGTCTCATCAAGGTATCCTGCCTCGACAACTATGCCCGCCGTGATTCGGAGATCGTATGCAATATTCCTTCACCGAGAAGAAGCGCATTCGCAAGAGTTTTGCGAAGCGCCCCATCGTTCACCAAGTACCTTTCCTGCTGGCTACCCAGCTTGAATCATTCAGCACGTTTCTGCAAGCAGATACGTCGTCTACGCAACGCAAGCCGGAAGGCCTGCAGGCAGCGTTTACTTCCGTTTTCCCGATCGTTTCACACAACGGCTTCGCGCGTCTGGAGTTCGTCAGCTACATGCTGTCGCCGCCGGCATTCAACATCAAGGAATGCCAGCAGCGCGGTCTGACGTACTGCTCGGCGCTGCGCGCCAAGGTGCGTCTGGTCTTGCTCGACAAGGAATCGCCGAGCAAGCCGGTCGTTAAGGAAGTGAAGGAACAGGAAGTGTACATGGGCGAAATTCCGCTCATGACGCCGACCGGTTCGTTCGTCATCAACGGCACGGAACGTGTGATCGTTTCGCAGCTGCACCGTTCGCCGGGCGTGTTCTTCGAACACGACAAGGGCAAGACGCACAGTTCGGGCAAGCTGTTGTTTTCGGCACGTATCATTCCTTACCGCGGCTCCTGGCTCGACTTCGAATTCGACCCGAAGGACGTGCTGTACTTCCGCGTCGACCGTCGCCGTAAGATGCCGGTCACCATCCTGTTGAAGGCAATCGGCCTGACGCCGGAACAGATCCTCGCAAACTTCTTTGTGTTCGACAATTTCACGCTGATGCCGGAAGGCGCGCAGATGGAATTCGTGCCGGAGCGTCTGCGCGGTGAAGTCGCGCGCTTCGATATCACGGACCGCGACGGCAACGTGATCGTCCAGAAGGACAAGCGGATCAATGCCAAGCACATTCGCGACCTCGATAACGCGAAGACCAAGTTCATCTCGGTGCCGGAAGACTATCTGCTCGGCCGCGTGCTCGCGAAGAACGTAATCGACGGCGATACGGGCGAAGTCATCGCGAACGCGAACGACGAAATCACTGAATCCGTGCTCGAGAAGCTGCGCGAAGCGAAGATCAAGGACATTCAGACGCTCTACACGAACGATCTGGACCAGGGTCCGTACATCTCGTCGACGCTGCGTATCGACGAAACGGCCGACAGGATGGCCGCGCGCATCGCGATCTACCGCATGATGCGTCCGGGCGAGCCGCCGACCGAAGAAGCGGTCGAGGCACTGTTCAACCGTCTGTTCTACAGCGAAGAAGCGTACGATCTGTCGAAGGTGGGTCGTATGAAGTTCAACCGCCGCGTCGGACGTGACGAAATCGTCGGCCCGATGACGCTGCAGGACGACGACATCCTCGCGACGATCAAGATCTTGGTCGAGTTGCGCAACGGCAAGGGCGAAGTGGACGACATCGACCACCTCGGCAACCGTCGCGTGCGTTGCGTCGGCGAACTCGCGGAGAACCAGTTCCGCGCGGGCCTCGTGCGTGTCGAACGTGCTGTCAAGGAACGCCTCGGCCAGGCCGAAAGCGAAAACCTGATGCCGCACGACCTAATCAACTCGAAGCCGATTTCGTCGGCGATTCGCGAGTTCTTCGGTTCGTCGCAGCTATCGCAGTTCATGGACCAGACCAACCCGCTGTCGGAAATCACGCACAAGCGTCGTGTTTCTGCGCTGGGCCCGGGTGGTCTGACGCGCGAACGCGCAGGCTTCGAAGTCCGCGACGTGCATCCGACCCATTATGGCCGCGTGTGCCCAATCGAAACGCCGGAAGGTCCGAACATCGGTCTGATCAACTCGCTCGCTCTGTACGCGCACCTGAACGAATACGGCTTCCTCGAAACGCCGTATCGCAAGGTCGCGGACGGCAAGGTGACCGACCAGATCGACTACCTGTCGGCGATCGAAGAAGGCCGTTACGTGATCGCTCAGGCGAACGCGGCGGTGGGCGACGCCGGCACGCTGACCGACGAACTCGTGTCGTCGCGTGAAGCGGGCGAAACGCTGATGGTCACGCCGGACCGCATCCAGTACATGGACGTGGCTCCGTCGCAAATCGTGTCGGTCGCAGCTTCGCTAATCCCGTTCCTCGAGCACGACGACGCGAACCGCGCATTGATGGGCTCGAACATGCAGCGTCAGGCTGTGCCGTGTCTGCGTCCGGAAAAGCCGGTCGTCGGTACGGGCATCGAGCGTACCGTCGCGGTCGACTCGGGCACGACGGTTCAGGCACTGCGTGGCGGTGTGGTCGATTATGTCGACGCGGGCCGTATCGTGATTCGCGTGAACGACGACGAAGCGGTCGCGGGTGAAGTCGGTGTCGACATTTACAACCTGATCAAGTACACGCGTTCGAACCAGAACACCAACATCAATCAGCGTCCGATCGTGAAGATGGGCGACAAGGTTGCGCGCGGCGACGTGTTGGCTGACGGGGCATCGACCGATCTGGGCGAGCTCGCGCTCGGCCAGAACATGCTGATCGCGTTCATGCCGTGGAACGGCTACAACTTCGAAGACTCGATCCTGATCTCCGAGAAGGTCGTTGCGGACGACCGTTACACGTCGATCCACATCGAAGAGCTGAACGTCGTTGCACGCGACACGAAGCTCGGACCGGAAGAAATTACGCGCGACATCTCGAATCTCGCGGAAGTGCAGCTTGGCCGCCTCGACGAGTCGGGCATCGTGTACATCGGCGCGGAAGTCGAAGCGGGCGACGTGCTGGTCGGCAAGGTCACGCCGAAGGGCGAAACCCAGCTGACGCCGGAAGAAAAGCTGCTGCGCGCGATCTTCGGGGAGAAGGCATCTGACGTAAAGGACACGTCGCTGCGCGTCCCGTCGGGCATGAGCGGTACCGTGATCGACGTGCAGGTATTCACGCGTGAAGGCATCCAGCGCGACAAGCGCGCGCAACAGATCATCGATGATGAACTGAAGCGCTATCGTCTCGACCTGAACGACCAGCTGCGTATCGTGGAAGGCGATGCGTTCCAGCGTCTCGCACGTATGCTCGAAGGCAAGGTGGTGAACGGCGGTCCGAAGAAGCTCGCGAAGGGCACCAAGATCGACCGCGCTTACCTCGAAGATCTGGACCACTATCACTGGTTCGACATCCGCCTCGCGGATGAAGAAGCAGCGGCCCAGCTCGAAGCGATCAAGAACTCGATCGAAGAGAAGCGTCACCAGTTCGACCTCGCCTTCGAAGAGAAGCGCAAGAAGCTGACGCAGGGCGACGAACTGCCGCCGGGCGTGCTGAAGATGGTCAAGGTGTATCTGGCGGTGAAGCGCCGTCTGCAGCCTGGCGACAAGATGGCTGGCCGTCACGGTAACAAGGGTGTCGTGTCGAAAATCGTGCCGATCGAAGACATGCCGTACATGGCCGATGGCCGTCCGGCTGACGTCGTTCTGAACCCGCTCGGCGTGCCGTCGCGGATGAACGTGGGTCAGGTTCTCGAAGTGCATCTGGGTTGGGCCGCGAAGGGTCTCGGCTGGCGTATCGGCGAAATGCTGCAGCGTCAGGCGAAGATCGCTGAACTGCGCGAATTCCTGATCAAGATCTACAACGAATCGGGCCGCGCCGAAGAGCTGGACAGCTTTAGCGACGATGAAATCATCGAGCTGGCGAAGAACCTGCGCGAAGGCGTGCCGTTCGCAACGCCCGTGTTCGATGGGGCGACGGAGGAAGAAATGTCGCGCGCGCTGGATCTGGCTTTCCCGGACGACATCGCTGAAAACCTCGGCATGACGCCGTCCAAGAACCAGGTGCGTCTGTTCGACGGCCGTACGGGCGAGATGTTCGAACGTACGGTGACGGTCGGCTACATGCACTACCTGAAGTTGCACCACCTGGTCGACGACAAGATGCACGCGCGTTCCACGGGTCCGTACTCGCTCGTGACGCAGCAGCCGTTGGGCGGTAAGGCGCAGTTCGGTGGCCAGCGTTTCGGTGAAATGGAAGTGTGGGCGCTCGAAGCGTACGGCGCATCGTACGTGCTGCAGGAAATGCTGACGGTGAAGTCGGACGACGTGACGGGCCGGACCAAGGTTTACGAGAACCTGGTCAAGGGCGATCACGTGATCGATGCCGGCATGCCTGAGTCGTTCAACGTGTTGGTGAAGGAAATCCGGTCGCTGGGTATCGACATCGACCTGGACCGGAACTAATCGGACTACTGGAGAGAAGCGATGAAAGCTTTGCTCGATCTATTCAAGCAAGTCCAACAACCTGAAGTTTTCGACGCGATTAAGATCGGTCTGGCCTCGCCGGACAAGATCCGTTCGTGGTCGTTCGGTGAAGTCAAGAAGCCGGAAACCATCAACTACCGCACGTTCAAGCCGGAGCGCGATGGTCTGTTCTGCGCGAAGATTTTCGGTCCGATCAAGGACTACGAATGCCTTTGCGGCAAATACAAGCGCCTGAAGCACCGCGGCGTGATCTGCGAGAAGTGCGGCGTCGAAGTGACGCTCGCCAAGGTGCGTCGTGAGCGGATGGGCCACATTGAGCTGGCCTCGCCGGTCGCGCACATCTGGTTCCTGAAGTCGCTGCCGTCGCGTCTGGGCATGGTGCTCGATATGACGCTGCGCGACATCGAGCGCGTGCTGTACTTCGAAGCATACGTGGTGATCGATCCGGGCATGACGCCGCTCAAAGCGCGGCAGATCATGACCGAGGAGGATTACTACAACAAGGTCGAGGAATACGGCGACGAATTCCGCGCCGAAATGGGCGCGGAAGGTATTCGCGAACTGCTGCGCGCTATCAACATCGACGAACAGGTCGAGTTGCTGCGCACGGAGCTCAAGAACACCGGCTCGGAAGCGAAGATCAAGAAATACGCGAAGCGCCTGAAGGTGCTCGAGGCGTTCCAGCGTTCGGGCATCAAGCCGGACTGGATGGTCCTCGAAGTGCTGCCGGTGCTGCCGCCGGAACTGCGTCCGCTCGTTCCGCTCGACGGCGGCCGTTTCGCGACGTCGGACCTGAACGACCTGTATCGCCGAGTGATCAACCGTAACAACCGGTTGAAGCGTCTGCTCGAGCTGAAGGCGCCTGAAATCATCGTCCGCAACGAAAAGCGGATGCTGCAGGAAGCCGTCGACTCGCTGCTCGACAACGGCCGTCGCGGCAAGGCGATGACCGGCGCGAACAAGCGTCCGCTGAAGTCGCTCGCCGACATGATCAAGGGTAAGGGCGGTCGCTTCCGTCAGAACCTGCTCGGTAAGCGTGTCGACTACTCGGGCCGTTCGGTGATCGTGGTCGGCCCGACGCTGAAGCTGCATCAGTGCGGTCTGCCGAAGCTGATGGCGCTCGAACTGTTCAAGCCGTTCATCTTCAACAAGCTCGAAGTGATGGGTGTCGCTACCACCATCAAGGCTGCGAAGAAAGAGGTCGAGAACCAGACGCCGGTCGTGTGGGACATCCTTGAAGAGGTGATCCGCGAACATCCGGTCATGCTGAACCGTGCGCCGACGCTGCACCGTCTCGGCATCCAGGCTTTCGAGCCGGTGCTGATCGAAGGTAAGGCAATCCAGCTGCATCCGCTCGTTTGCGCGGCGTTCAACGCCGACTTCGACGGTGACCAGATGGCCGTTCACGTGCCGCTTTCGCTCGAAGCACAGATGGAAGCGCGCACGCTGATGCTCGCGTCGAACAACGTGCTGTTCCCGGCTAACGGCGATCCGTCGATCGTGCCGTCGCAGGATATCGTGCTGGGTTTGTACTACGCGACTCGTGAAGCGGTGAACGGCAAGGGCGAAGGCCTGACGTTCACGGGCGTGTCGGAAGTGCTGCGAGCGTACGAGAACAAGGAAGTCGAGCTGGCCTCGCGCGTCAACGTGCGGATCACTGAAATGGTCCACAACGAAGACAAGTCGGAAGGCGCGCCGGCGTTCGTGCCGAAGATCACGCTGTATGCGACCACGGTTGGACGCTCGATCCTGTCGGAAATCCTGCCGCCGGGTCTGCCGTTCTCGGTGCTGAACAAGCCGCTGAAGAAGAAGGAAATCTCGCGTCTGATCAACACTGCGTTCCGTAAGTGCGGTCTGCGTGAGACGGTGATTTTCGCCGACCAACTGATGCAGTCGGGCTTTCGTCTCGCAACGCGCGCTGGTATTTCGATCTGCGTCGACGACATGCTCGTGCCGCCGCAGAAAGAAACCATCGTTGGCGATGCCGCGAAGAAGGTGAAGGAATACGACCGTCAGTACATGTCGGGTCTCGTCACCGCGCAGGAGCGTTACAACAACGTGGTCGACATCTGGTCGGCGACGTCGGAAGCAGTCGGCAAGGCGATGATGGAGCAGCTGTCGACGGAACCGGTCACGGACCGCGATGGCAACCAGACGCGTCAGGAGTCGTTCAACTCCATCTACATGATGGCGGACTCGGGCGCTCGTGGTTCCGCGGTTCAGATTCGTCAGCTGGCGGGTATGCGCGGCCTGATGGCGAAGCCGGACGGCTCGATCATCGAGACGCCGATTACGGCGAACTTCCGCGAAGGTTTGAACGTGTTGCAGTACTTCATCTCGACCCACGGCGCACGGAAGGGTCTGGCTGATACGGCACTGAAGACCGCGAACTCGGGTTACCTGACGCGTCGTCTCGTCGACGTGACGCAGGATCTGGTCGTCGTCGAGGAAGATTGCGGCACGTCGAACGGCGTGGCGATGAAGGCGCTCGTGGAAGGCGGTGAAGTGGTCGAAGCGCTACGTGACCGTATTCTGGGTCGTGTGGCCGTGGCTGACATCGTCAATCCGGAATCGCAGGAAACGCTGTTCGAAGCGGGCACGCTGCTCGATGAAGACGCGGTCGAAGAAATCGAACGCCTCGGCATCGACGAAGTGCGCGTGCGCACGCCGCTCACCTGCGAAACTCGCTACGGCCTGTGCGCAGCCTGCTACGGTCGCGACCTCGGTCGCGGTTCGATGGTGAACGTCGGCGAAGCGGTCGGCGTGATCGCGGCGCAGTCGATCGGTGAACCGGGCACGCAGCTCACGATGCGTACGTTCCACATCGGTGGCGCGGCGTCGCGCGCGGCGGTCGCTTCGTCGGTGGAAGCGAAGTCGAACGGTACGGTGCGTTTCACGTCGACGATGCGTTACGTCACGAATGCGAAGGGCGAGCAGATCGTCATCTCGCGTTCGGGCGAAGCGATGATCACCGACGATCACGGCCGCGAGCGCGAGCGCCACAAGGTGCCGTACGGCGCCACGCTGCTGCAGCTCGACGGTGCGCAGATCAAGGCCGGTACGCAACTGGCCACGTGGGATCCGATGACGCGTCCGATCATCACCGAGTACGGTGGTACGGTGAAGTTCGAAAACGTCGAGGAAGGCGTGACCGTCGCGAAGCAGATCGATGACGTGACGGGTCTGTCCACGCTCGTCGTGATCGACGTGAAGCGTCGTGGTTCGCAGGCGGCGAAGACGGTGCGTCCGCAGGTCAAGCTGCTCGATGCGAATGGCGAGGAAGTGAAGATCCCGAACACCGAGCACTCGGTGCAGATCGGCTTCCAGGTCGGCGCGCTGATCACCGTGAAGGACGGTCAGCAGGTGCAGGTCGGTGAAGTGCTCGCACGAATCCCGACCGAATCGCAGAAGACGCGTGACATTACCGGTGGTCTGCCGCGTGTGGCGGAACTGTTCGAAGCACGTTCGCCGAAGGACGCGGGTATCCTGGCGGAAGTCACGGGTACGACGTCGTTTGGTAAGGACACGAAGGGCAAGCAGCGTCTCGTTATCACGGACCTCGAGGGCAACCAGCACGAGTTCCTGATCGCGAAGGAAAAGCAGGTTCTGGTGCACGATGGTCAGGTCGTCAACAAGGGCGAAATGATCGTCGACGGACCGGCGGATCCGCACGACATCCTGCGTCTGCAGGGCGTCGAGGCGCTGTCGCGTTACATCGTGGACGAGGTGCAGGACGTGTACCGTCTGCAAGGCGTGAAGATCAACGACAAGCACATTGAAGTGATCGTGCGTCAGATGCTGCGCCGTGTGCAGATTTCGGACAACGGCGATACCCGTTTCATCCCGGGCGAACAGGTCGAGCGGTCGGACATGCTCGACGAAAACGACCGGATGATCGCGGAAGACAAGCGTCCTGCAACGTACGAAAACGTGCTGCTCGGTATCACGAAGGCGTCGCTGTCGACCGATTCGTTCATCTCCGCGGCGTCGTTCCAGGAAACGACCCGCGTGCTGACCGAAGCGGCGATCATGGGCAAGCGCGACGATCTGCGTGGCCTGAAGGAAAACGTGATCGTGGGCCGTCTGATTCCGGCCGGTACGGGTCTCGCATTCCACAAGGCGCGCAAGAGCAAGGAACTGGCGGACCGCGAGCGTTTCGATCAGATCGCAGCGGAAGAGTCGTTCGAATTCGGTGCGCCGGAAACCCCGGCTGCCGAACAGCAGCACTCAGGCGAGTAAGCACGGGCGGCGCAAGCCGCCTTGCCTGACGAGCCACGAAAGCCGCTCAGTTTCGACTGAGCGGCTTTTTTTTGCGCTTTTTTGCACGTGCATCGATGCCATGCGCCGACGCAGTCCTAAGCCGGATGGATAACGTCGTCGTAAAGCGCGGCCGCGGCACGAATGCGTTGGTAAAATTCGTGTCACCGCCTGAGTGCCGTTCCCCTTCGCCGTCTCTCTCAAATACATGTCCCGTCCGCTCGAAATCCTCAACGAAGTCTTTGGTTATCCCGCGTTTAGAGGACGGCAGGGCGAAATTGTCGAGCACGTCGCCGACGGCGGCGATTGCCTCGTGCTGATGCCGACGGGCGGCGGCAAATCGCTGTGTTATCAGATTCCGTCGCTGGTGCGGCGCGAACGCGGCTTCGGCAGCGGTATCGTGGTGTCGCCGCTGATCGCACTGATGCAGGATCAGGTGGCCGCGCTGACCGAAGTCGGCGTGCGGGCCGCGTACCTGAACTCGACGCTGTCGAGCGCGGAGGCGATGGCCACCGAGCGGGCGCTGCGCGACGGCGACATCGATCTGCTCTACGTTGCGCCGGAGCGGTTGATGACGCCGCGCTTCCAGGAACTGCTCGAGCGCACGCGCATCGGTCTTTTCGCGATCGACGAAGCGCACTGCGTGTCGCAATGGGGACATGATTTCCGGCCCGAATATATCCAGCTGTCGGTGCTGCACGAGCGCTTTCCGAATGTGCCGCGCATCGCGCTGACGGCGACCGCCGACGCAATCACGCGCGACGAAATCATTCATCGTCTCGCGCTCGAGGATGCGCGCGTGTTCGTGTCGAGTTTCGATCGGCCGAACATCCGCTATCGCATCGCCGAAAAGGACAATGCGCGCACGCAGCTGCTCGACTTCATTCGCGCCGAGCATACGAAACCGGACGGCGCAACCGACGCGGGCGTCGTCTATTGCCTGTCGCGCCGAAAGGTTGAGGAAACCGCGGTGTGGCTGAAGGAAAAGGGTATGCGCGCGCTGCCGTACCACGCCGGCATGGAGTTCGAGGTGCGCCAGAAACATCAGGAGATGTTCCAGCGCGAGGAAGGGATCGTGATGTGCGCGACTATTGCGTTCGGCATGGGCATCGACAAACCCGACGTGCGGTTCGTCGCGCATCTGGATTTGCCAAAGAGCGTCGAAGGCTACTACCAGGAGACCGGCCGCGCGGGCCGCGACGGATTACCGTCGAACGCGTGGATGGCCTACGGGCTCGGCGACGTCGTGCAACAGCGCAAGATGATCGACGAATCTGAAGCCGACGACGCGCACAAGCGCGTGCAGACTGGCAAGCTCGACGCGCTGCTCGGTTTGTGCGAAACGGCGACCTGCCGGCGCGTGCGCCTGCTCGCCTACTTCGGCGAGACCAGCCAGCCGTGCGGCAACTGCGATAACTGTCTCGAGCCGCCGCCGACCTGGGATGCGACGCGCGAGGCTCGGATGGCGCTGTCGTGCGTGTTTCGCGCGCAGCGGGCGAGCGGCTTCCATTTCGGCGCCGGGCATCTGATCGATATTTTGCGTGGCAACCGCAGCGAGAAGATCCTGCAGCGCGGCCACGAGAAGCTAACTACGTTCGGGATCGGCGTGGCGCTCGGCGAACCGGAATGGCGCGCGGTGTTCCGCCAGCTCGTCGCGTTTGGCTATCTGACAGTCGACCACGAAGGGTTCGGGTCGCTCGTGCTGACCGAGGCGAGCAAACCGGTGCTCAAGGGTGAGCAGAAGGTGACGATGCGTCGCTACGTAAAGCCGACACGCACGCGTCAATCGTCGGGGCGCACGAGTGAGCGCGCCGATCCGACGATCGGCATGGGCCCTCGCGAGCGCGCGCGTTGGGAGCGTCTACGCATGTGGCGCACCGAAACCGCGAAGAGCGACGGGGTGCCGGCTTACGTGATTTTTCATGACGCGACGCTCGCGGAAATCGCCCGTCTCGGTCCCGATTCGATCGACGATCTGCGCGGTATTCCGGGGATGGGTGCGCGCAAACTGGACCGTTTCGGCTACGAATTGCTGCAGGTCGTAGCGGCAGACTGACCTCGTCTAGTTGTTTCGCCGGATTGACAGGGGTGCGACACGTCGCAACCGGTTGACTCCCTTAGTAATTTCGGAATATTATGTTAGGTTCCGGTTCTTGGGATGCCTGCGCGCAGCTTCAGTTCGTGCGTGAGCGGGCCAGCCGGAAGTTCGATGCGCAGGCGTTTCCGCTTTGCCCGGAAACCGATGCGTCGATTTTGTTCAATTTCAGGAATAAACAATGCCAACCATCAATCAACTGGTTCGCAAAGGCCGCACGTCGGAAACGACGAAGAGCAAGAGCCCGGCTTTGCAGGACTGTCCCCAGCGTCGCGGCGTGTGCACCCGTGTGTACACCACGACTCCGAAGAAGCCGAACTCGGCACTCCGTAAGGTCGCCAAGGTTCGTCTGACGAACGGCTTCGAAGTCATTTCGTACATCGGTGGTGAAGGCCACAACCTGCAGGAACACTCGGTCGTGCTGATTCGCGGCGGCCGTGTGAAGGACTTGCCGGGTGTGCGTTACCACATGGTTCGCGGCTCGCTGGATACCCAAGGCGTCAAGGATCGTAAGCAGGCTCGCTCGAAGTACGGTGCGAAGCGTGCCAAGGCTGGCAAGTAATTAGCCAGGTAGTTTCAGGTCGCCTGCAAAGGCGGTAATAGCGATGGTGCCGGAATCGCCGGTACTATCGAGTAAGTGGTCACCCGACCGGGCTGGTTAGTCTTTCGGATGAATCGGGTTAGTTGGTGGCCGCGGGGCTGCAAACAGCTCCAACTGAAAAGGTAAAGGAAGAAACATGCCGCGTCGTCGCGAAGTCCCCAAGCGGGAAGTGTTGCCGGATCCGAAGTTCGGCAATGTTGATGTAGCAAAATTCATGAACGTGCTGATGCTCTCCGGCAAGAAGTCGGTTGCCGAGCGTATCGTGTACGGCGCTTTCGAACAGATTCAGACCAAGGGTGGCAAGGACCCGCTGGAAGTGTTCACGGTAGCGCTCAACAACGTCAAGCCGGTGGTCGAGGTGAAGAGCCGCCGCGTTGGTGGTGCCAACTATCAGGTTCCGGTCGAAGTGCGCCCGTCGCGTCGTATGGCATTGGCGATGCGTTGGCTGCGTGAAGCCGCGAAGAAGCGCAGCGAGAAGTCGATGGCCCTGCGTCTGGCAGGTGAACTCTCCGAAGCGGCCGAAGGCCGTGGCGGCGCAATGAAGAAGCGCGACGAAGTTCACCGGATGGCAGAAGCCAACAAGGCGTTCTCGCACTTCCGTTTCTAAGCTCCCGACCCCGGGTTTAGCGGAAAAGCGGAAAGAAATTCCGGGCGGGTGCGCTTCCAAGGCGCCTCGCCCGTTTGTGTTACAGCGCGATGGGCATCTCTCGCATCGCGTCATCCCAATAGAGGATCAAAGTGGCTCGCAAGACTCCTATCGAGCGCTACCGTAACATCGGTATTAGCGCTCACATCGACGCCGGCAAAACGACGACGACCGAGCGGATTCTGTTCTACACGGGCGTGAACCACAAAATAGGTGAAGTTCACGACGGCGCTGCTACCATGGACTGGATGGAGCAGGAACAGGAGCGCGGCATCACGATTACTTCCGCTGCTACCACGGCATTCTGGAAGGGCATGGCGGGCGACCGCGCCGAACACCGCATCAACATCATCGACACCCCGGGTCACGTCGACTTCACGATCGAAGTTGAGCGCTCGATGCGCGTGCTCGACGGCGCGTGCATGGTGTACTGCGCTGTGGGCGGCGTGCAGCCCCAGTCGGAAACCGTGTGGCGTCAGGCTAACAAGTACAAGGTTCCCCGTCTCGCGTTCATCAACAAGATGGACCGTACCGGCGCAAACTTCTTCAAGGTCTACGACCAGCTCAAGCTGCGTCTGAAGGCGAACCCGGTTCCGGTCGTCGTGCCTATTGGCGCGGAAGAGAACTTCACGGGCGTCGTCGATCTGATGAAGATGAAGGCGATCATTTGGGACGACGCGTCTCAAGGCACCAAGTTCTCGTACGAAGACATCCCGGCAGAACTCGTCGACACGTGCAATGAATGGCGTGAAAAGATGGTCGAGGCCGCGGCTGAAGCGAACGAAGAAATGATGAACAAGTACCTCGAGTCGGGCGAACTGACTGAAGAGGAAATCATCAAGGGTCTGCGCGACCGTACGATCGCTTGCGAAATCCAGCCGATGCTGTGCGGCACTGCGTTCAAGAACAAGGGTGTGCAGCGCATGCTGGACGCCGTGCTCGATTTCCTGCCGTCGCCGATCGACATCCCGCCGGTCACCGGCGAGCTGGAAAATGGTCAAAAGGCTGAGCGCCGCGCTGCTGACGACGAAAAGTTCTCGGCACTGGCATTCAAGATCATGACCGACCCGTTCGTCGGTCAGTTGATCTTCTTCCGTGTGTACTCGGGCGTCATCAATTCGGGCGACACGGTGCTGAACGCGACCAAGGACAAGAAGGAACGTCTGGGCCGTATTTTGCAGATGCACGCGAACCAGCGCGAAGAAATCAAGGAAGTGCGCGCAGGTGACATCGCTGCTGCGGTCGGCCTGAAGGAAGCGACCACGGGCGACACGCTGTGCGATCCGCAAAACCCGATCGTGCTCGAACGCATGATTTTCCCGGAGCCGGTGATTTCGCAGGCTGTCGAGCCGAAGACCAAGGCTGACCAGGAAAAGATGGGTCTGGCACTGAACCGTCTGGCTCAGGAAGATCCGTCGTTCCGCGTTCAGACGGACGAAGAATCGGGTCAAACGATCATTTCCGGTATGGGCGAACTGCACCTCGAAATTCTGGTCGACCGGATGAAGCGTGAATTCGGCGTGGAAGCGACTGTCGGCAAGCCGCAAGTTGCTTACCGCGAAACGATTCGCAGCACGGCGGCTGACGTTGACGGCAAATTCGTCAAGCAGTCGGGCGGTCGCGGTCAGTATGGTCACGCAGTCATCACACTCGAGCCGAACCAACAAGGCAAGGGTTACGAGTTCCTCGACGAAATCAAGGGCGGCGTGATTCCGCGTGAATACATCCCGGCGGTCGACAAGGGTATCCAGGAAACGCTGAAGGCTGGCGTTCTGGCGGGCTTCCCGGTCGTTGACGTGAAGGTTCACCTGACCTTCGGTTCGTATCACGACGTCGACTCGAACGAAAACGCGTTCCGCATGGCTGGTTCGATGGCGTTCAAGGAAGCAATGCGCAAGGCAAGCCCGGTCATCCTCGAGCCGATGATGGCCGTGGAAGTCGAAACGCCGGAAGACTACATGGGCAACGTGATGGGCGACCTGTCGGGCCGTCGCGGTATCGTCCAGGGCATGGAAGACATGGTTGGCGGCGGCAAGATCGTTCGCGCCGAAGTGCCGCTGTCGGAAATGTTTGGCTACTCGACGTCGCTGCGTTCGCTGACGCAGGGTCGTGCGACGTACACGATGGAGTTCAAGCACTACGCTGAAGCTCCGCGTAACGTGTCGGAAGCGATCATCAACGCCAAGTCGAAGTAATCGCGCGGCAAAGTCATTCAACGATTAACTTTCTGAAAGAAGAGAAACATGGCTAAAGGTAAATTCGAACGGACCAAGCCGCACGTGAACGTGGGCACGATCGGTCACGTTGACCACGGCAAGACCACGCTGACGGCGGCGATCACGACGGTTCTGACGCAGAAGTTCGGCGGCGAAGCGAAGGCGTACGACCAGATCGACGCGGCGCCGGAAGAAAAGGCGCGCGGCATTACCATCAACACCGCGCACGTCGAGTACGAGACGGCTAACCGCCACTACGCACACGTCGACTGCCCGGGCCACGCTGATTATGTGAAGAACATGATCACGGGCGCGGCACAGATGGACGGCGCAATTCTGGTGTGCTCGGCTGCTGACGGCCCGATGCCGCAAACGCGTGAGCACATCCTGCTGGCGCGCCAGGTTGGCGTTCCGTACATCATCGTGTTCCTGAACAAGTGCGACATGGTGGACGACGCTGAGCTGCTGGAGCTGGTCGAGATGGAAGTTCGCGAGCTTCTGTCGAAGTATGACTTCCCGGGCGACGACACGCCGATCATCAAGGGTTCGGCCAAGCTGGCGCTGGAAGGCGACAAGGGCGAGCTGGGCGAAGTGGCGATCATGAACCTGGCCGATGCACTGGACACGTACATCCCGACGCCGGAGCGTGCGATTGACGGTTCGTTCCTGATGCCGGTGGAAGACGTGTTTTCGATCTCGGGTCGTGGCACGGTGGTGACGGGCCGCGTTGAGCGTGGCGTGGTCAAGGTCGGCGAAGAAATCGAAATCGTCGGTATCAAGCCGACGGTGAAGACGACCTGCACGGGCGTGGAAATGTTCCGCAAGCTGCTCGATCAGGGTCAGGCAGGCGACAACGTTGGTATCCTGCTGCGCGGCACGAAGCGTGAAGACGTGGAGCGTGGTCAGGTTCTGGCCAAGCCGGGTTCGATCAACCCGCACACGCACTTCACGGCTGAAGTGTACGTGCTGAGCAAGGACGAAGGCGGCCGTCATACGCCGTTCTTTAACAACTACCGTCCGCAGTTCTACTTCCGTACGACGGACGTGACCGGCTCCATCGAGCTGCCGAAGGACAAGGAAATGGTGATGCCGGGCGACAACGTGTCGATCACGGTGAAGCTGATCAACCCGATCGCGATGGAAGAAGGCCTGCGTTTTGCAATTCGCGAAGGTGGCCGTACGGTCGGCGCTGGTGTCGTCGCCAAGATCATCGAGTAAGATCGAAGATCGGTGTAGCAGTACGCAGTGCCCGGGCACGGGCACCCGCTCTCCGCGAGCGCCCGTGCCTACGTTCTTTTTCTAATCGGCGGTGCAATATCGCCTTGCTCTTTTTAAGGAATTCGTCATGCAGAATCAGAAAATCCGCATTCGCCTGAAGGCTTTTGACTATCGCCTGATCGACCAATCGGCAGCTGAAATCGTCGATACGGCCAAGCGGACTGGCGCAATCGTTCGTGGTCCGGTGCCCCTGCCGACCCGCATTCAACGCTTTGACATCCTGCGTTCGCCGCACGTCAACAAGACCTCGCGCGATCAGCTTGAAATCCGCACGCACCAGCGGCTGATGGACATCGTTGACCCGACGGACAAGACCGTGGACGCGCTGATGAAGTTGGATCTGCCGGCTGGCGTTGACGTTGAAATCAAGCTGCAGTAAGGCTTCCGGCCTTTATGCGGCAACTCGGACAACGCTAAGTCTTTGATTGCTTGCGGAAAACGGAAAGTCTCGCTATAATGTTGAGCTTTTCGCGCATTTGCGCAAAAAAGCCGGCGTGCTGCAACATCGATTAGTGCCCGAAGCGGCGCCGGCATTTTGTAAATTAGCCCCGACCAATCGCAGTCGGGAATGGAGAAAACGATGAGCCTTGGACTCGTAGGTCGCAAGGTTGGCATGACCCGTATCTTCACGGCTGAAGGGGATTCGATTCCCGTCACCGTGCTGGACGTGTCCGACAACCGTGTGACGCAGATCAAGACTGTTGAAACCGACGGCTACACGGCCGTGCAGGTTACGTTCGGTACGCGCCGCGCATCGCGCGTGACGAAGCCGTTGGCAGGTCATCTCGCCAAAGCCGGCGTTCAAGCCGGTGAAATCCTCAAAGAATTCCAGATCGATGCCGCTAAGGCTGCCGAGCTGTCGAGCGGCACGGTGGTTGGTCCCGAGCTGTTCGAAGTGGGCCAGAAGGTCGACGTGCAAGGCGTGTCGATCGGTAAGGGCTACGCCGGTACCATCAAACGTTACAACTTCTCGTCTGGCCGTGCATCGCACGGTAACTCGCGCTCGCACAATGTGCCGGGCTCGATCGGTATGGCGCAGGATCCGGGTCGCGTTTTCCCGGGCAAGCGCATGACCGGTCACCTAGGTGACGAGAAGGTAACGGTGCAAAACCTCGAGATCGCTCGCATCGACGCTGACCGCAAGCTGCTGCTTGTCAAGGGCGCTGTTCCGGGTGCGAAGGGTGGCAAGGTATTCGTTACGCCGGCCGTGAAGACGCGTGCCGTGAAAGGAGCGAAATAATGGAACTTAAGCTCCTGAATGCCAATGGTCAGGAAAGTGCAGGCGTTAGCGCGTCGGACGTCGTGTTCGGCCGCGATTACAACGAAGCCCTGATTCACCAGGTCGTGGTTGCGTACCAGGCGAATGCCCGTAGCGGCAACCGAGCGCAGAAGGATCGTGAGCAGGTCAAGCACACGACCAAGAAGCCGTGGCGCCAGAAGGGTACGGGCCGCGCCCGTGCCGGTATGTCATCGAGCCCGCTGTGGCGCGGCGGTGGCCGCATCTTCCCGAATTCGCCGGAAGAAAACTTTTCGCACAAGGTCAATAAGAAGATGCATCGCGCAGGTCTCTGCTCGATCTTCTCGCAGCTGGCCCGCGAAGGCCGCATCTCGGTGGTCGACGAGCTGACGCTCGAAGCGCCGAAGACGAAGCTGCTGGCCGAAAAATTCAAGGCGATGGGTCTCGACTCCGTGCTGGTGATTACCGACACGGTTGACGAAAACCTGTACCTCGCGTCGCGCAACCTCGCCCACGTGGCGGTTGTCGAGCCGCGTTACGCCGACCCGCTGTCGCTGATCTACTTCAAGAAGATCCTGATCACGAAGGCTGCGGTCGCCCAGATCGAGGAGTTGCTGTCATGAGCGAGATTCGCAAGAACGATCATCGTTTGATGCAGGTCCTGCTCGCGCCGGTGGTCTCCGAAAAGGCGACACTGGTTGCCGACAAGAACGAGCAGGTCGTGTTCGAAGTCGCGCCGGATGCCACGAAGCAGGAAGTGAAAGCTGCAGTCGAGCTGCTGTTCAAGGTGGAAGTCGATTCCGTCAACGTGCTGGTCGCGAAGGGCAAAGCCAAGCGCTTTGGCCGCTTCATGGGCAAGCGCAAGGACGTGAAGAAGGCGTACGTCTGCCTGAAGCCCGGCCAAGAAATCAACTTTGAAGCGGAGGCCAAGTAATCATGGCAATCGTGAAAGTTAAGCCGACTTCGCCGGGTCGCCGCGCGATGGTCAAGGTGGTCAACAAAGAACTGCACAAGGGCAAGCCGTTCGCGGCACTGCTCGACACGCAATCGTCGACCGCCGGCCGTAACAACAACGGTCACATCACCACGCGTCACAAGGGTGGTGGTCACAAGCATCATTATCGTGTCGTTGACTTCCGTCGCACGAAGGATGGGATTCCGGCAAAGGTCGAGCGTCTCGAGTACGACCCGAACCGGAGCGCGAACATCGCGCTGGTTCTGTACGCAGACGGCGAACGCAGCTACATCATCGCTCCGAAGGGTGTAGCAGTCGGTCAGCAACTGATGTCGGGTTCCGAAGCGCCGATCCGCGCAGGTAACACGCTGCCGATCCGCAACATTCCGGTCGGTACGACGATTCACTGCATCGAGATGCTGCCGGGCAAGGGCGCGCAAATGGCGCGTTCGGCTGGTACGTCTGCGATGCTGCTGGCTCGCGAGGGCGTCTACGCGCAGGTTCGCCTGCGTTCTGGCGAAATCCGCCGCGTGCACGTTGAATGTCGTGCGACGATCGGTGAAGTGGGCAACGAAGAGCACAGCCTCCGTCAAATCGGTAAGGCTGGCGCGAACCGCTGGCGCGGTATCCGCCCGACGGTGCGCGGCGTTGCAATGAACCCTGTCGATCACCCGCACGGTGGTGGCGAAGGCAAGACTGCGGCTGGCCGCGATCCGGTGAGCCCGTGGGGCACGCCGACGAAGGGCTATCGCACCCGCAGCAACAAGCGCACGACGAGTATGATCGTCCAGCGCCGTCACAAGCGTTAAGGAGTAGGCAATGGCACGTTCTATTAAGAAAGGTCCGTTCTGCGACGCCCATTTGCTGAAGAAGGTTGAGGCGGCTGCAGCATCGCGTGACAAGAAACCGATCAAGACCTGGTCGCGTCGCTCGACGATCTTGCCGGACTTCATCGGTCTGACAATCGCGGTTCACAACGGCCGTCAACACGTTCCGGTGTATGTCACGGAAAACATGGTCGGCCACAAGCTTGGCGAGTTCGCACTGACCCGGACGTTCAAGGGTCACGCGGCCGACAAGAAGGCCAGGAAATAAGGGGCAATCAAGATGGAAGTGAAAGCAATTCATCGCGGTGCCCGCATCTCGGCGCAGAAAACGCGCCTTGTGGCTGACCAGATCCGCGGTTTGCCGGTCGACAAGGCGTTGAACGTTCTGACGTTTTCGCCGAAGAAGGCTGCGGGAATCGTGAAAAAGGTCGTGCTGTCGGCGATCGCGAATGCGGAGCACAACGAAGGCGCCGATATCGACGAGCTCAAGATCAAGAGCATCTACGTCGACAAGGCAGCGTCGCTGAAGCGTTTTACCGCGCGCGCTAAAGGCCGCGGTAACCGCATCGAGAAGCAATCCTGTCACATCACTGTGACGGTCGGGAATTAAGGGGTCATACGATGGGACAGAAAATTCATCCGACTGGCTTCCGTTTGGCCGTCAGCCGCAATTGGGCTTCGCGTTGGTACGCGAACAACAACAATTTCGCGGCGATGTTGCAGGAAGACATCGGTGTTCGTGAATACCTGAAGAAGAAGCTGAAGAACGCGTCCGTCGGCCGCGTGGTGATCGAGCGTCCTGCAAAGAACGCACGAATCACGATTTTCAGCTCGCGCCCGGGTGTCGTGATCGGCAAGAAGGGTGAAGACATCGAACTGCTGAAGTCCGAGCTGCAAAAGCGCATGGGCGTCCCGGTTCACGTCAACATTGAAGAAATCCGCAAGCCGGAAACCGACGCGCAACTGATCGCTGATTCGATCACGCAACAGCTCGAGCGCCGGATCATGTTCCGTCGCGCGATGAAGCGCGCGATGCAGAACGCGATGCGTCTGGGTGCTCAAGGCATCAAGATCATGAGCGCTGGCCGTCTGAACGGTATCGAAATCGCCCGTACGGAATGGTATCGCGAAGGTCGCGTGCCGCTTCATACGCTGCGTGCAGATATCGACTACGCAACGTCGGAAGCAAAGACGACGTACGGCATCATCGGCGTAAAGGTGTGGGTCTACAAGGGCGACACGCTCGGCCGTAATGACGCACCGGTGGTCGAAGAAGTCGCCGAAGAAAAGCGTCCGCGCCGCAACGCACGTCCGGGTGGCGATCGCCGTCCGCGTCGTGATGGTGAAGGTGGTGGCCCGGCAGGTGCACGCCGTGGCGCTCCTCGTCGTGCCGGCGGCGACGGGAAGACTGGAGAATAACGATGCTGCAACCGAAACGCAGAAAATATCGCAAAGAGCAGAAAGGTCGTAACACCGGCGTTGCTACCCGCGGCAACGCGGTGTCGTTTGGTGAGTTCGGCCTGAAGGCTGTCGGTCGCGGTCGTCTGACCGCGCGCCAGATTGAGGCGGCGCGTCGTGCAATGACGCGTCACATCAAGCGCGGTGGCCGCATCTGGATCCGAATCTTCCCGGACAAGCCGATCTCGACCAAGCCAGCTGAAGTGCGTATGGGTAACGGTAAGGGTAACCCGGAGTACTACGTCGCTGAGATTCAACCGGGCAAGATGCTGTACGAAATGGACGGCGTAACCGAAGAACTGGCGCGCCAAGCGTTCCGTCTGGCTGCAGCGAAGCTGCCGCTGAAGACGACGTTTATCGTGCGTCAGCTCGGCGCCTAAGGAGCAAATGATGAAGGCTTCCGAACTTCACCAGAAAGATCAGGCCGCGCTCAACAAGGAGCTGTCGGACCTGTTGAAGGCGCAATTCGGCCTGCGCATGCAACTTGCGACCCAGCAGCTCACGAACACGAGTCAGCTGAAGAAGGTCCGTCGCGACATCGCACGTGTGCGGACCGTCCTGACTGAGAAGGCGAACCAGAAATGAACGATAGCGTAAAAACCTCGCTCAAGCGGACGCTGGTCGGCAAGGTCGTCAGCAACAAGATGGACAAGACGGTTACCGTGCTGGTCGAGCACCGCGTGAAACACCCGATCTACGGCAAGTACGTCGTGCGTTCCAAGAAGTATCACGCGCATGACGACGCGAACACGTACAACGAAGGTGACCTCGTTGAAATCCAGGAAACTCGTCCAATTTCGAAGACGAAGGCTTGGGTTGTGGCTCGCCTAGTCGAGGCGGCTCGCGTCATCTAATGTCGCAAGGCTGTAGAAGTAGTTGAAGTCGCAGTAAGTTTCGCTTGCAAGGCCGGGATTATTTGATATAATCTCGGTCTTCCCTCTTTATGGGAGCCCCGTCGCGGGCGAAGTTGGTGGGGGAAGCGGTTCGGGCACCAGCCTGTGCCGAAGGATTCACCGGATTGCGATGGCGGGTTTCGTTTGCCGTCGCTGCTGTTCTAACCCAAGCAGCCGATCGGCTGACGGGACCAAGACTGACCGGGAGGCACCATGGTGGTGTGACCGGATTAAGTTGGGAAAGATAAACCATGATCCAGACCGAAACTCGGCTTGAAGTGGCCGATAACACAGGTGCACGTGAAGTCATGTGCATCAAGGTGCTCGGCGGCTCGAAGCGTCGTTATGCCAGCATTGGCGACATCATCAAGGTGACTGTCAAAGAGGCAACGCCGCGCGGGCGCGTGAAGAAAGGCGAAATTTACAACGCCGTGGTGGTTCGCACCGCCAAGGGCGTGCGCCGTCAGGACGGCTCGCTGATCAAGTTCGACGGTAACGCAGCGGTGTTGCTCAATACCAAGCTCGAACCGATCGGTACCCGTATTTTTGGGCCTGTCACGCGCGAGTTGCGTAGCGAACGATTTATGAAGATCGTTTCGCTGGCGCCTGAAGTGCTGTAAGGAGTCGCGATGAACAAGATGCGCAAGGGTGACGAAGTTATCGTCATCACCGGCAAAGATAAGGGCAAGCGTGGCGTTGTGCTGGCTGTTCACGGCGAGACCGTGACTGTCGAGGGCATCAATCTCGTCAAGAAACACGTCAAGCCGAACCCGATGAAGGGAACGACGGGCGGCGTGGAAGCCAAGACGATGCCGTTGCAAATTTCGAACGTCGCATTGGTCGACGCGAATGGCAAGCCATCGCGTGTAGGCATCAAGGTCGAAGGAGACAAGAAGGTCCGTTTCCTGAAGACGACCGGTGCCGTGCTAAGCGCCTGACGCTGCGGAGTAAAAAATGGCTCGTTTGCAAGAGTTTTACAAAGAGAAGGTTGTACCCGGCCTCATCGAGAAGTTCGGTTACAAGTCCGTTATGGAAGTGCCGCGCATCACCAAGATCACCCTGAACATGGGCCTTGGCGAAGCCGTCGCCGACAAGAAGATCATCGAAAACGCCGTTGGCGATCTGACGAAGATTGCAGGTCAAAAGCCGGTGATCACGAAGGCACGCAAGGCAATCGCTGGCTTCAAGATCCGTCAGGGCTATCCGATCGGTGCAATGGTCACGCTGCGTGGTCAGGCAATGTACGAATTCCTCGACCGTTTCGTGACGGTTGCGCTCCCTCGTGTACGCGACTTCCGTGGCGTGTCGGGCAGGGCGTTCGACGGTCGCGGCAACTACAACATCGGTGTGAAAGAGCAGATCATTTTCCCCGAAATCGACTACGACAAGATCGACGCACTGCGTGGGCTGAACATCAGCATCACGACGACTGCGAAGACTGACGACGAAGCAAAGGCTCTGCTCGCCGGCTTCAAGTTCCCGTTCAGAAACTGAGGTTACCGTGGCTAAACTGGCACTGATCGAACGTGAAAAGAAGCGTGCTCGCCTCGCCGCCAAGTACGCTCCCAAGCGTGCTGCACTTAAGGCAATCATAGGCGACACGAGCAAGTCGGAAGAAGAGCATTACGCAGCACGTCTGGAACTGCAGCAACTGCCGCGTAACTCTAACCCGACCCGTAAGCGCAATCGTTGCGCAATTACCGGTCGTCCGCGCGGCACGTTCCGTAAATTCGGTCTGGCGCGTAACAAGATTCGTGAAATCGCGTTCCGCGGCGAGATTCCTGGCCTGACCAAGGCGAGCTGGTAATAGGAGAAACATAAATGAGCATGAGTGATCCTATCGCCGATATGCTGACTCGCATCCGCAATGCGCAGATGGTCGAGAAGGTTTCGGTGACTATGCCCTCGTCAAAAGTCAAGATTGCGATTGCGCAGGTCCTGAAGGACGAAGGCTATATCGACGATTTCGCAGTGAAGTCCGAAGGTGCGAAGTCGGAATTGAACATCGTGTTGAAGTATTACGCTGGCCGCCCGGTCATCGAGCGCATCGAACGCGTGTCGAAACCCGGCCTGCGTGTGTACCGCGGCCGTAACGACATCCCCGTGGTCATGAATGGCTTGGGCGTGGCGATCGTGTCGACGCCGAAGGGTGTGATGACGGACCGCAAGGCACGTGCAACGGGCGTTGGCGGCGAAGTCATCTGCTACGTCGCTTAAGGCCGAAAGGAGAGAAACATGTCTCGAGTAGGTAAGAGCCCGATCGCGCTGCAAGGCGCGGAAGTGGCCCTGAGCGCCGACAGTATTACTGTCAAGGGTCCGCTGGGTACGATTTCGCAGGTTGCCAACAGCCTCGTGAAGGTGGTAAACGACAACGGCACGCTGAAGTTCGAGCCGGTCGATGAAAGCCGCGAGGCGAATGCGATGTCGGGCACGATGCGCGCACTGGTTGCGAACATGGTGCATGGCGTGACGAAGGGTTTCGAGCGCAGGCTGACGCTTGTTGGCGTCGGTTATCGCGCACAGGCGCAAGGCGACAAGCTGAACCTGTCGCTGGGTTTCTCGCACCCGGTGGTGCACCAGATGCCGGCTGGCGTCAAGGCAGAAACTCCGTCGCAAACCGAAATCGTGATCAAGGGGATCAACAAGCAACAAGTCGGTCAAGTCGCTGCAGAAGTGCGCGGCTACCGTCCGCCGGAGCCCTATAAGGGCAAGGGCGTGCGTTACGCCGATGAGGTTGTGATCCTCAAAGAAACGAAGAAGAAGTAAGGGTGCGCAATCATGGATAAGACTCAATCTCGCCTGCGCCGCGCTCGTCAGACGCGTATCAAGATCTCTGAACTGCAGGTCGCGCGTCTCGCCGTGCACCGCACGAACACGCACATCTATGCGCAAGTGTTCTCGCCGTGCGGCACCAAGGTGCTTGCCAGTGCGTCGACGCTCGAGGCCGAAGTGCGTGCGCAACTGGCCGATCAGTCAGGCAAGGGCGGCAATGTTGCCGCTGCGACTCTGATCGGCAAGCGCATTGCAGAAAAGGCAAAGGCAGCCGGCATCGAATCCGTCGCCTTCGATCGTTCGGGTTTTCGTTACCACGGCCGCGTGAAAGCGCT
Organism: Paraburkholderia podalyriae; assembly: GCF_014397785.1. Lineage (GTDB taxonomy): Bacteria > Pseudomonadota > Gammaproteobacteria > Burkholderiales > Burkholderiaceae > Paraburkholderia > Paraburkholderia podalyriae. The sequence continues at coordinate 133,029 of NZ_VZQQ01000017.1, read as the reverse complement.
GGCTGATGCGGCGCGCGAAGCCGGACTCAAGTTCTAAGGGAAGAATTCGTCATGGCAAAGATGCAAGCTAAAGTTCAGGCTGACGAACGCGACGACGGCCTTCGTGAAAAGATGATCTCGGTCAACCGCGTGACCAAGGTCGTGAAGGGTGGCCGTATCCTCGGCTTCGCCGCACTGACCGTGGTTGGCGACGGTGATGGCCGCGTCGGTATGGGCAAGGGCAAGGCGAAGGAAGTGCCTGTCGCTGTCCAAAAGGCGATGGAACAGGCTCGCCGCAACATGTTCAAGGTGCCGCTGAAGAACGGTACCCTGCAACACGAAGTGCACGGTAAGCACGGCGCATCGACGGTTCTCCTTGCTCCGGCGAAGGACGGTACCGGCGTGATCGCTGGCGGCCCGATGCGCGCTGTGTTCGACGTGATGGGCGTGCAGAACGTCGTGGCCAAGAGCCACGGTTCGACGAACCCGTACAACCTTGTTCGTGCGACGCTCGACGGTCTGCGCAAGCAGTCCACGCCGGCCGATATCGCTGGGAAGCGTGGCAAGTCCGTCGAAGAAATTCTGGGCTAAAGGTGGACACCATGTCTGATAAAACTGTCAAGGTCCAGCTCGTCAAGAGCCTGATCGGCACCCGTGAATCGCACCGCGCAACGGTGCGTGGTCTGGGTCTGCGCCGACTCAACTCGGTTAGCGAGTTGGAGGACACGCCGGCTGTGCGCGGCATGATCAACAAGGTTTCGTACCTCGTTAAGGTCATCAGCTAAGCGGCTGACCGGGACTCAAGGAGTTGATAATGGAATTGAATAACCTGAAGCCGGCTGAAGGCGCGAAGCACGCAAAGCGTCGCGTTGGTCGCGGCATCGGCTCCGGCCTCGGCAAGACTGCTGGCCGTGGTCACAAGGGTCAGAAGTCGCGGTCGGGCGGCTTTCACAAGGTTGGCTTCGAAGGCGGTCAAATGCCACTGCAACGCCGCCTGCCGAAGCGTGGCTTCACCTCGCTGACGAAGGAATTCGTCGGTGAAGTGCGTCTCTCGGATCTCGAGAAGCTGCCGGTCGACGAAATCGATCTGCTGGCTCTCAAGCAAGCCGGCTTGGTCGGCGAGCTGATCCGTAGCGCCAAGATCATCGCGACGGGCGAGCTGAAACGCAAGGTCGTTGTAAAGGGTCTGGGTGCGACGAAGAACGCACGCGCTGCCATCGAAGCAACCGGTGGCTCTTTTGCCGAGTAACGCGCAAGTTATTTGCCGTCACTAGCATTTGCATCGGAGAACGTACTTGGCTAACAGCCCGAGTCTCGCAAAACCCGGTCGCAGCGCGGCGAAGTTCGGCGATCTGCGTCGGCGAGCAGTGTTTCTGCTGCTGGCGCTGGTCGTCTACCGTATCGGCGCGCATATTCCGGTGCCGGGTATCGACCCGGACCAACTGGCGAAGTTGTTCCAAAGCCAGTCGGGCGGCATCCTTGGCATGTTCAACATGTTCTCGGGCGGCGCACTTTCGCGGTTCACGATTTTCGCGCTTGGGATCATGCCCTATATTTCGGCTTCGATCATCATGCAGTTGCTGGCGATTGTGTCGCCGCAGCTCGAAGCGCTGAAAAAGGAAGGGCAGGCAGGTCAGCGGAAGATTACGCAGTACACGCGCGTCTTCACGGTTGTGCTGGCGACCTTCCAGGCGTTCGGTATTGCCGTCGCGCTGGAAAATCAGCCGGGCCTCGTGATTGATCCGGGGATGGTGTTCCGGTTGACGACGGTCGTGACGCTGGTGACCGGCACGATGTTCCTGATGTGGCTGGGTGAGCAGATCACGGAACGCGGGCTTGGCAACGGTATCTCGATTATCATTTTCGGCGGTATTGCGGCGGGTTTCCCGAACGCAATTGGTGGTCTCTTTGAACTGGTGCGAACCGGCTCGATGAGCATCATCTCGGCGATTATCGTCGTCGCGCTAATTGCTGCTGTGACGTATCTGGTGGTGTTCATCGAACGCGGCCAGCGCAAGATTCTTGTGAATTACGCAAAACGGCAGGTTGGCAACAAGATTTACGGCGGCCAGTCTTCGCATTTGCCGCTGAAGCTGAACATGTCGGGTGTGATTCCGCCGATCTTCGCATCGTCGATCATTCTCTTCCCGGCAACTATCCTGAACTGGTTCAGTTCGGGTTCGCGTACCAGCTGGTTCGCAGACGCGTTGCACAACGTGGCCGAAGCCCTGAAGCCCGGTCAACCCGTGTACGTGTTGCTGTACGCGTTGGCGATCGTCTTCTTCTGCTTCTTCTACACCGCACTGGTGTTCAACAGCAGGGAAACGGCCGACAACCTGAAAAAGAGTGGCGCTTTCGTCCCTGGCATCCGCCCGGGCGATCAGACGGCGCGATATATCGACCGTATCCTCACGCGTCTGACGCTCGCCGGTGCGATCTACATCGTGTTCGTTTGTCTGCTGCCCGAATTTCTGGTGCTGCGCTGGAACGTGCCGTTTTATTTTGGTGGAACGTCGCTGCTGATCATTGTTGTCGTCACAATGGATTTCATGGCGCAGGTGCAGTCGTACGTTATGTCGCAACAGTATGAATCGCTGCTGAAGAAAGCTAATTTCAAAGGCGGCGGCGTCCCGATGCGTTGAAAGGACTTATGGCCAAAGACGATGTTATCCAGATGCAGGGTGAAGTAATCGAGAACCTGCCTAATGCTACCTTCAGGGTGAAGCTGGAAAACGGCCATGTCGTGTTGGGACACATATCCGGCAAGATGCGGATGCACTACATCCGGATTCTGCCGGGCGACAAGGTGACGGTTGAATTGACGCCTTACGATCTGTCGCGTGCGCGGATCGTCTTCCGGGCGAAGTGATTTGAAAAAAAGGGTAATATCATGAAAGTGATGGCATCGGTTAAGCGCATTTGCCGCAATTGCAAGATCATCAAGCGCAAAGGCGTTGTGCGCGTGATTTGCAGCTCTGATCCGCGCCACAAACAGCGTCAAGGCTGAACGCCGCGCTTTTGCTTGCGCTTTTTGTTTGAGGAAAAACAATGGCTCGTATCGCAGGGGTTAACATCCCGAATCACCAGCACACTGAAATCGGCTTGACGGCTATTTACGGTGTCGGTCGCACGCGCTCTCGCGACATTTGCGTCGCTGCTGGTGTGGCATTTTCGAAGAAGGTCAAAGACCTGACTGACGCAGACCTCGAAAAGCTGCGTGAAGAAGTCGGCAAGTTCATCGTTGAAGGCGATCTGCGCCGTGAAACGACGATGAACATCAAGCGCCTGATGGATCTCGGCTGCTATCGTGGCGTGCGGCATCGTAAGGGGCTCCCTCTGCGCGGCCAGCGTACGCGTACGAATGCCCGTACGCGCAAGGGTCCGCGTCGTGCAGCGCAATCGCTGAAGAAGTAAGCGGAACTGACAGTTACAGGAAAACGTAATGGCTAAGGCTTCGAACAACTCCGCGGCGCAACGCGTTCGCAAGAAGGTCAAGAAGAACGTCGCCGAGGGCGTGGTTCACGTTCACGCGTCGTTCAACAACACCATCATCACGATCACCGACCGTCAAGGCAACGCGCTTGCTTGGGCAACGTCGGGTGGCCAGGGCTTCAAGGGTTCGCGTAAGTCGACCCCGTTTGCAGCTCAGGTTGCAGCCGAATCGGCTGGCCGCGTGGCGATGGAATACGGCGTAAAGAACCTCGAAGTGCGGATCAAGGGCCCCGGTCCTGGCCGTGAATCGGCGGTGCGCGCGTTGCATGGTCTGGGTATCAAGATCACCGCGATCTCTGACGTGACGCCGGTCCCGCACAACGGCTGCCGTCCGCCGAAGCGTCGTCGTATCTAAGACGCTGGTTTCGCGAGCGCGCCTGTTGCCGCCTTGCGCGGCGGCGGGCTGCGCGCGTTATTGAATTGACTAAGTCCACCGTTCGACCCAAAGGGTTCGGACTAGCGCGAGTGGAAGCATTCGCGTGACAAATCACAGAAGGAATCAACGTGGCACGTTATATCGGCCCCAAGGCCAAGCTGTCCCGCCGTGAAGGCACTGACCTCTTCCTGAAAAGCGCCCGCCGCTCGCTCGCTGACAAGTGCAAGCTTGACAGCAAGCCGGGCCAGCACGGCCGCATCTCGGGTGCACGTACGTCCGACTATGGTACGCAGCTGCGCGAGAAACAAAAGGTGAAGCGTATCTACGGTGTCCTCGAGCGCCAGTTCCGTCGCTACTTCGCTGAAGCGGACCGTCTGAAGGGCAACACGGGCGAAAACCTGCTGCAGCTGCTGGAGTCACGTCTGGACAACGTCGTGTATCGCATGGGCTTCGGCTCGACGCGCGCGGAAGCACGTCAGCTTGTGGGCCACAAGGCGATCACGGTGAACGGCGTTGTGACGAACATCCCGTCAATGCAAGTGAAGGCCGGCGACGTCGTCGCCGTGCGCGAACAGAAGCGCAAGCAGGCTCGTATCGTCGAAGCCCTGTCGCTCGCCGAACAAGGCGGCATGCCGAGCTGGGTTGCGGTCGACGCGAAGAAGTTCGAAGGTACCTTCAAGCAGAAGCCGGAACGCAGCGACATCGCTGGCGACATCAACGAAAGCCTGATCGTCGAATTGTATTCGCGGTAATCGGATTGACGGCCGGGGCACCCCGATTGCGTTACGCAAGGGGGCGTCTCGGCTGTTTATTTTCAGGTTGTGACCGGTCAGCCTTATCGGTGTAACGAGCCGAGGGTATTGAAAAGGAAAACCTATGCAAACCAGTTTGTTGAAGCCCAAGATCATCGCAGTTGAATCGCTTGGCGAAAGCCACGCGAAAGTGGTCATGGAACCGTTTGAACGCGGTTATGGCCACACCTTGGGTAACGCGCTTCGGCGCGTGCTGTTGTCATCGATGGTCGGTTATGCGCCGACCGAAGTGACGATCGCAGGCGTCGTGCATGAGTATTCGACGCTCGACGGTGTGCAAGAGGATGTGGTCAACCTGTTGTTGAACCTGAAGGGCGTCGTCTTCAAGCTGCATAACCGTGACGAAGTGACGGTTACGCTGCGCAAGGAAGGCGAAGGCGTGGTCACCGCCGGTGATATCGAACTCGCACACGATTGCGAAGTCATCAACCCGGATCACGTGATTGCGCATCTGTCGAAGGGCGGCAAGCTCGACGTGCAGATCAAGGTCGAAAAGGGCCGCGGCTATGTGCCGGGCAATGTGCGTCGTTACGGTGAAGACTCGGCCAAGATCATCGGCCGGATCGTGCTGGACGCGTCGTTTTCGCCGGTTCGTCGCGTGAGCTACGCGGTCGAAAGCGCTCGCGTTGAGCAGCGCACCGACCTTGACAAGCTCGTGATGAACATCGAAACCAACGGTGTGATCTCGCCGGAAGAAGCGATACGTCAATCGGCGCGCATTCTGGTCGATCAGCTGTCGGTGTTCGCGGCGCTGGAAGGTACCGAAGCAGCGGCGGAAGCGCCGTCGCGCGCACCGCAGATCGATCCGATCCTGCTGCGCCCGGTCGACGATCTCGAACTGACCGTTCGCTCCGCGAACTGCCTGAAGGCCGAGAACATCTACTACATCGGCGACCTGATCCAACGCACCGAGAACGAGCTGCTCAAGACGCCGAACTTGGGCCGCAAGTCGTTGAATGAAATCAAGGAAGTTCTGGCGTCGCGTGGTCTGACGCTCGGCATGAAACTCGAAAACTGGCCGCCGGCTGGTCTCGACAAGTAAGCCGACAAGTCGTTTGGGAGTAACCTGCGAGTTGTGCTGCTGTGCTCTCTGGCAAAGACGCGGATTTTCCTTTAAAATCCGCGTCTTGTCTTTTTCACTACCGGCCCGTGCGCTCACTGTCTGCTGTCGATGCGGCAAGCGAGTGCGATAGAAGAGCTGGGCAAAAACTTTGAACTGAAGGAATCAACATGCGTCACCGTCATGGTCTGCGGAAACTGAACCGCACGAGCAGCCACCGTCTGGCAATGCTCCGTAACATGTCCAACTCGCTGATCGAGCACGAAGTCATCAAGACCACGTTGCCGAAGGCGAAGGAACTCCGTAAAGTCGTCGAGCCGCTGATCACGCTTGGCAAGAAGCCCTCGCTCGCAAACCGTCGTCTGGCGTTCAACCGCCTGCGCGATCGCGACTCGGTCACGAAGCTCTTCGACGTGCTCGGCCCGCGCTACGCAAACCGTCCGGGCGGTTACCTGCGCGTGCTGAAGTTCGGCTTCCGCGTTGGTGACAACGCGCCGATGGCACTGGTCGAACTGCTCGACCGTCCGGAAGTTGAAGAAACGGAAGTGCAAGAAGCTGAGTAAGCTTTTTTAGCTTCGACAAAGAGCCAGGCGCATCGCCTGGCTTTTGTGTTTTCGGTGACAGATTGTGTCGGTGTCGAAAGCGCCGTCTCGGTGGCCAAATGCCGCGGTCGCACCGCGTGGCGCTCTGCAAGGCAGCAGGGCCAGGTGATACGATATCAAGATCGAAACCCTGCGCCGCCGGAGCTTGGTGTGACTGTGACTGTGACTGTGACCTTGGTGCTGACGACTGTGCCGGATGCGGCCGTCGCTCAAAAGCTCGCCGCTGACGCTCTCGCCGCGCGCCTTTGCGCGTGCGTCACGCAGTTGGGCAACGTGCAGTCGAGCTACCACTGGCGGGGCGCAATCGAAATCGCGCAGGAAATTCAGCTCCTGTTCAAGACCAGCGCCGCTCGCGCGCTCGAACTGGAGCGATTCATTCAGGCTCACCATCCCTACGACACGCCGGAAATCCTCTCATGGCAAGCGACGGCCTCCGCCGCCTACGGCCAATGGATCACTGCGGAAACCCAACGCCCTCTTCATGTTTAACGGTCTCGACCAGCGCGCGCGCGCTGCGCTGCGCACCGCGTTCTTTCTGCTCGGCTGCGTGGTCCTCGCCCAAGTCGCAACGCTCGCGCGCGCCGCGGACGACTTCCTCGACCCAGACGTCGCGTTTCGGTTCAGCGCGACCGAGCGGCCCGGCGAAGTCGTCGTCACCTATAAGATTTCGGAAGGCTACTACATGTACCGCGAGCGCTTCGCGTTCGCGGCCCGCAACGGCACGGCGACACTTGGCGAGCCTCAACTGCCAGGCGGTCACGTGAAGTTCGATCAGACATTCAACAAGAATGTCGAGACCTATCGCAACGAGCTGACGATTCGTATTCCGGTCAAGCAGGCTGCCGGACCGTTCGATCTTGCGGTGACGTCGCAGGGCTGCGCCGACGCCGGCATCTGCTATCCCCCGATGGAGCGCGTGTACCGCGTGAGCGGCGACGCGCTGCAGCCGGCTGGCAGCGCGGCAGCGGCCCCAACTGCCCCAACCGCGCAACAATCCGCCCCCACTGAATACGAACTCTGGTACGAACGCGCGACCAGCGCCGACTATGCGCAGTCGCTGCTGCAGCGCGGCGGCTTCTTTGCGATCGTTGGGCTTTATTTCGTAGCGGGCGCGATCCTGAGTCTGCTGCCGTGCTCGTATCCGATGATTCCGATCCTGTCGGCGATCATCATCGGTGAGGGGGCGCGCATCACGCGTGGGCGGGGTTTCGCGCTGTCGCTCGCGTATGTAATCGGGATGGCGCTCGTATACACGGTGCTGGGTGTCGTGGCCGCACTCGTCGGGCAGAGTCTGGGCGCATGGCTGCAAAACCCGTGGGTGCTCGGTTCGTTCGGCGGGCTTTTGACGATTTTCGCGCTGCTCCTGATCGCTGGCGTGGATATGGAACTGCCGCCGCGCTGGCGCGATCGCATGTCGAGCGCGTCAGCGGGACGCTCGGGTGGCAAATTTACCGCGGTCGCCGCGATGGGTGCGCTGTCGGCGCTGGTGGTCGGCGCCTGCATGACCGCGCCGCTGTTTGCGGTGCTCGCGTTCATCGCGCATACCGGCAATACAGTGCTCGGCGGCGCGGCGCTGTTCTCGATGGGCATCGGGCTCGGGGTGCCGCTGTTGGTCATTGGCCTCGGCGCAGGTACGCTGCTGCCGCGCGCGGGCAAGTGGATGGACAGCGTAAAAGTATTCTTTGGCGTCGTTCTGCTCGCCGCGGCGCTGTGGATCGTTTGGCCGGTGCTCGGCGGGGCGGCGTCGATGGCGTTGAGCGCCCTCTGGCTGCTCATCGCCGCGGTTGCGCTCGGCCTGTTTTCCAGGTCGGTTGCGGGCGGCTCGATATGGCACCGGCTCGGGCGGGCGGTCGGCGTCGTGATGGCGGTCTGGGCGGTCGCGCTTCTCGTTGGCCTCGCGGCGGGATCGTCAGATCCGCTGCGACCGCTGGCGGTGCTCGCGGCTCGTGCCGGCAACCAGGCGAGCATCGCGAAGAATGACTCCAGCGCGGCCGCAACGGCGTCGCAAAGCGATTTGACGTTCGCGCCGGTACGTTCAGCGGATCAACTCGATCAGGTCGTCAAAACGGCTACCCAGCCTGCCATGCTCGATTTTTACGCGGACTGGTGCGTGAGCTGCAAGGAGATGGAAAAATTCACGTTCAGCGACCCGCGCGTTCGGGCGAAGCTGAAGCAGATGAAGCTGCTGCGCGCCGACGTCACGGCGAACAATACCGACGACCGGGCGCTGCTCAAGCGCTTCAACCTGTTCGGGCCACCTGGAATTATTTTCTTCGATCAGGGCGGTAAGGAAGTGTTGCGAGTGGTCGGCTACGAATCGGCGAATAAATTTCTGCGTACCTTGGATCGGGCGAGCGCGTCTGGCGTGTAATCGAACGCCGCAGGGCCTTGCAGGTCCGCCGCGGTGCAAAGGAGCAGCATAAAAAACGGAGGCGGAACCCTGAGGTTCGCCTCCGTTTTTTTTATCTCACAGCCGGGCGCCAAACCGCGCCTGGCTCACTTCTGCGAACGCAGGATCTTCGCGGCATCCAGCGCGAAATACGTCAGCACGCCGTCCGCGCCGGCACGCTTGAACGCGAGCAGCGATTCCATCATGACCTTATCGTGATCCAGCCAGCCGTTCTGCGCGGCGGCCTTCAGCATCGCGTATTCGCCGCTTACCTGGTAAACGTAGGTGGGGAACTGGAACTCGTCCTTCACGCGACGCACGATGTCCAGATACGGCATGCCCGGCTTGACCATCACCATGTCCGCGCCTTCGTTGATGTCGGCCTGCACTTCGCGCAGCGCCTCGTTCGAATTGGCCGGGTCCATCTGGTAGGTCATCTTGTTGCTCTTGCCGAGGTTCGTCGCGGAACCGACGGCATCGCGGAACGGGCCGTAAAACGCTGAAGCGTACTTTGCCGCGTACGCCATGATGCGCGTGTGGATGTGATCCTCGCTCTCGAGCATTTCGCGGATCGCGCCGATGCGGCCGTCCATCATGTCCGACGGCGCGACGATGTCGACGCCGGCTTCCGCCTGCGCACGCGCCTGCTCGACGAGTATCTCGACGGTTTCGTCGTTGATCACGTAGCCGGCTTCGTCGAGCACGCCGTCCTGACCGTGGCTCGTGTAGGGATCGAGCGCGACGTCGGTGAGCACGCCGAGCTCTGGGAAATTCTTCTTCAGCTCACGCACCGCGCGCGGGATCAGGCCCGCCGGATTGGCCGCTTCTCGGCCTTCGGGCGTTTTCAGCGAGGACTCGATTGCGGGAAACAGCGACAAAACCGGCACACCGAGTTCGACGCACTGCTCGGCAACGCCCATCAGCAGATCGACCGACACGCGCTCAACGCCCGGCATCGACGGCACGGCCTGCCGCTCGTTGGTCCCCTCGACGATGAAGACGGGGTAAATCAGATCACTAGTGGTGAGAATGTTCTCTCGCATCAATCGACGCGAGAAGTCGTCACGGCGCATGCGGCGCGGACGGTAGTGCGGGTAGAAGCTCATATCGAATCGAAGATCGTGGATAGGTGGAGTGGACACATGGGCCTGCCCCCGCTCCCGGAAACTTTTCGAGACAATGGTATATCATACCGATCGAGCAAGGCGCCTAGCGCTGACCTCCCCGCTTCTCCTCCCTGAGCGGGTGCCTGTCGTTTTTCGATTAGGCTGTTTGACCCGCCGTTCAAGCGGCGGGTTTTTTTATGGGCGGCCGGAAACGTGCCTTGATGCGGGTTTTACAGGCGTCTCACGCGCGCTGCCAGATTCCGGCACCGGTAAGCGTTCAACCGGCGGCCGGTGTTTCGCCGGCTTCGCCCGGGATCAGCCAGCTCTCGATCAACTCGTGCGCCTCATCCAGCCCAGTTCGCTTGAGCGCCGAAAAGAGCTGCGCGGTCAGCTCGCCGCGATAGCCCGCAGCCCGATATTCGGCTAGTCCCTTCTGCGCGGTGCGCAACGCGTTCGTGCTTTCCTGACGCGTCAATTTGTCGCATTTCGTGAGCAGCGTGTGGATCGGCTTCCCGGTCGGCGCGAACCACTCGATCATGCGTCGATCGAGGTCCGTCAGCGGGCGGCGCGAATCCATCATCAAGATCATGCCGCGCAGTTGCGAGCGCGATTGAAGATACGTGGACAGCAGCGCTTCCCAGTGCGCCTTCGCCGCTCCTGGCACTTCCGCATAACCGTAGCCCGGCAGGTCGACCAGATAGGCGGCCGGCTCGTCTGCCTTGCCGACTGAAAAATAATTGATGTGCTGCGTGCGGCCAGGCGTCTTGCTCGCGAACGCAAGTCGCTTCTGATTGCAGAGCACGTTGATCGCAGTCGACTTGCCTGCGTTCGAGCGTCCCGCGAAAGCGATCTCGGGCTGCGCGGTGGCCGGCAGGTCGCGCAGATGATTGACGGTGGTATAGAAGCGGGATTCGTGGAGCAGGAAGGGCATGGTGGAAGCCAGATTGGAGAAGCCGCGGAGCCCGCGGCGGGAACGGGGTCAAGCCCGACTGGCGTCTAATCGATTAGCGAGTTATTGTACAATACGATGGTTTACTGAAAACCTTAGGAGGCCGCCCCACGTGCCTTGGCGGCTCCTGGCGGTCACTCGGTCGCCGTCGTCGTACTTTGCAGAACCTCTAAAATCCCACAAGACGAGACAGGGTGTGCGAATGAATCGACTGTGCAAGACTCTGATGGTGCTTCATGTAACGGCAGGTCTTTCAGGTTTGGCAATTCAGGCACGAGCAGCAGATCCGGCAAAGCCGGACATCAATCGGGGGCAGGCAATCGCTGTACAGGTATGCGCGTCATGTCATGGCGCGGATGGCAACAGCGCAGGCGGCGCATACCCGAAGCTGGCGGGCCAGCATCCCGAGTATCTCGTCAAGCAGCTCAGAGATTTCAAGACGCAGCCCGCCGCCAAACAGGCCGCGCGCAACAATGCGATCATGGCGGGCATGGCCGCCGCGCTTTCCGATCAGGACATGATCAACGTCGCGGCTTACTTCTCGACGCAGACGCCCAAGCCAGGTTATGCGCACAACAAGAACACCGTCGCGCTGGGTCAGCAAATCTATCGCGGTGGGATTGTAGACCGCGGGGTGCCTGCCTGCGCGGCCTGCCACGGGCCCACGGGGCAGGGCATTCCGATTCAGTATCCACGGCTGTCGGGGCAGTGGGGCGAGTACCTGGTGACGCAGTTGACCGCGTTTACACAGGGTCCGGGCGCTCGCAATAACAACGACGCGATGCATGCGATAGCATCGCGTCTGTCGGACAACGAGATCAAGGCGGTTGCCGACTACATCGCGGGCCTGCGTTAAGCGGTTTGCACGCGCGAATCCAACCGGCCCAGCGAGGCCGGTGAAAAACAAGAAAAGGGTGAGGGTGTCGTAGCTACGACAGCCCTTCACCCTTTTTTGCTGTTCAGTCGGAGTTTGAATGAGCGTTACCACGTCGGGTCTGCAGTCGAAGTCGGGCAACCGCGTCATGCGCAACACCATCGAGCTCATGAGCTCGATGCGTTTTGCCATTGCGCTGCTCGTGATTCTGTCGATCGCCAGCATTATCGGTACCGTCCTCACGCAGGACGATCCGTATCCCAACTACGTCAACCAGTTCGGTCCGTTCTGGGCGGACATCTTCCGCGCGCTGAGTCTCTACACGGTGTACAGCTCGTGGTGGTTCATACTGATTCTCGGCTTTCTGATGGTGTCGGTGTCACTGTGCGTGATCCGCAACGCGCCGAAGATGGTCGCCGACGCGAAGAGCTGGAAAGACAAGGTCCGCGAAGGCAGCCTGCGCGCGTTCCATCACAAGGGCGAGTTCGCGGTGCACGGCACGCGCGCGCAGACCGCGGCGGTGCTCGCCAAATTATCGGCAAAGCTCGGCTACAAGTTCGTCACGCGCGATTCGGACGGCGCGACGCTGATCGCCGCGAAGCGTGGCGCGCTAACGAAGCTCGGCTACATCTCCGCGCACCTCGCGATCGTCGTGATCTGCCTCGGCGGCCTGCTCGACAGCAATCTGCCGATCAAGCTGCAAATGTGGCTGTTCGACAAGTCGCCGATCAACTCGAACACAGTGATCAACGAAATTCCGCCCGAGCATCGGTTGTCGAAATCGAACCCGACTTTCCGCGGCTACGCGTGGGTGCCCGAAGGACAGCACGTGTCGACCGCGATCCTGAATCAGCCCGGCGGTTCGCTGATCCAGGACCTGCCGTTTTCGATCGAACTCGACAAGTTCATCGTCGATTACTACTCGACCGGTATGCCGAAGCTGTTCGCGAGCGACATCGTCGTGGTCGATCACAAGACCGGCGCGCGTGTGCCGGCTCGCGTCGAGGTCAACAAGCCGTTCGAATACGACGGCGTGTCGATCTATCAATCGAGCTTCCAGGACGGCGGCTCGCAAATGCAGATGACCGCCTACCCGATGTCCGGCCCGAGCGCGAAGCCCGCACCGTTTGGCGGTACGATCGGCGGCGGCGCGCCGCTGAGCTCCGCCACGCCGCTCGCCGATGGCCAGAGCGTCGAATTCACCGACTTCCGCGCGATCAACGTCGAAAACATCTCGAACGGCAATGGCCAGAACGATGCGCGCGGGGTCACCGCGCAACACTCGCTGAAGGAAGCGTTCGACGAGCGCCTCGGCTCCGGCGCGAAGAGCTCGAAGCCGCTCGACCTGCACAACGTCGGCCCGTCGGTGCAGTACAAGATTCGCGGCAAGGATGGCCAGGCGCGCGAGTACAACAACTACATGCTGCCGGTCGACGTGAACGGCGAGAAGATGTTCCTGGCCGGCATGCGCGTGAATCCCGACGACCCGTTCCGCTACCTCCGCATTCCCGCCGACAACGCCGGCACGCTCAAGGAATGGATGAACCTGCGCGCCACGCTCGAAGACCCGAACCAACGCGCGATCGCCGCGCGTCAGTTCGCTCAGCGCTCGGTGCCGGGCTCGAATGCGGAGTTGCAGCAGCATCTGGAGGAAAGCGCGTTGCGCGTGTTGACCCTTTTTGCGGGCGCTGACAGCGGCATGAAGCTGCAGAACGGCGAAAGGCTCGGCGGTTTCCAGGCGATCGCTGGTTTTATCGACCGGTCGGTGCCGAAGGGTGAGCAGGAAAAGGCCGCGGGCCTGCTGCTGCGTATGCTCGAAGGCGTGACGTGGGACTTGTTGCAGCTGTCGCGCCAGCAGCAAGGCGAGCCCGCCGCGCCGGCCGACGCGAACACGAGCCGCTTCATCCAGAGTTCGCTTAATGCGATTTCCGACAGCTTTCTGTATGGATCACCGGTCTATTTGCAGCTTGACTCATTCAAGCAGGTGCAAGCTTCGGTATTTCAGTTGACGCGCGCGCCGGGCAAAAAAGTCGTGTATCTTGGCAGCCTGCTTCTCGTATTGGGCATCTTTTCGATGTTCTACGTTCGCGAACGGCGTCTGTGGTTCTGGCTCAAGGATACGGACCACGGCACGCGTGTCGTGATGGCGATGTCGAGCGCACGCAAGACGCTAGACTTCGAGAAGGAGTTCGTCCAGACGCGCGACGCCGTGAGCGCCGCACTGGGCGCGAAACTCATCGAAGCAGCCGATCAGGGCCCGGCCGCTCAGGCCGCCGCACCGTCGGCAAGCTCACAGGATTCGACCCGGTAAGATCATGGACTTGACTCAGGTTTCCTCCTCCTCTTCTTCGTCTGCTTCGCGCGCCGACAAGGCGTTTGCGAGCAGCACGCCCGAACTCCCGCACTACGACGAACGGCCGTTCCTGAAACGGCTGGGTATCGCCGACTGGTTGTTCGCGCTCGCGCTCGTCGGGGGCGCAGGGTTCGCGCTGTCGCGCTATTACCCGTTCATGAACTACTACGACAAACTGGTGCTGGTGTGCTCGGTGCCGGTTTTCGTGGTGCTCGGTTGGCGCTGGAAGCCGGTGCGTCCCCTGATGGTGGGCATTGCCGCGCTGTCGCTGCTTGCGATCCAGATCTACCACGGCGATCTGAGCCGCGCCGACAACGCGTTTTTCCTCAAGTATTTCCTGTCGAGCCAGTCTGCAATCCTGTGGATGAGCGCGCTGTTCGTATTCGCGACCGTGTTCTACTGGATCGCGCTGCTGTCGCGCTCGCCGACCGGCGCCGCGATCGGCTCGAAGATGGCGTGGGCGGCGGTGCTGCTGGGCTTCGTCGGCATGATGGTGCGCTGGTACGAGTCGTACCTGATCGGCGCCGATGTCGGCCATATTCCGATTTCGAATCTGTATGAAGTGTTCGTGCTGTTCAGCCTGATCACCGCGCTGTTCTATCTGTACTACGAGCAGCACTACAACACGCGCGCGCTCGGCGCCTTCGTGCTGCTCGTGATCAGCGCGGCCGTCGGCTTCCTGATGTGGTACTCGGTCGCGCGCGATGCGCAGCAGATCCAGCCGCTCGTGCCGGCTTTGCAAAGCTGGTGGATGAAGATCCACGTGCCGGCGAACTTCATCGGCTATGGCAGCTTCGCGCTGTCCGCGATGGTCGGCGTCGCGTACCTGGCGAAGGAACGCGGCGTGCTCGCGGATCGTCTGCCGGCGCTCGAGGTGCTCGACGACGTGATGTACAAGTCGATCGCGGTCGGCTTCGCGTTCTTCACGATCGCGACGATTCTCGGCGCGCTGTGGGCCGCCGAAGCGTGGGGCGGCTACTGGAGCTGGGATCCGAAGGAGACGTGGGCGCTGATCGTGTGGCTGAATTACGCGGCCTGGCTGCACATGCGTCTGATGAAGGGCCTGCGCGGCGAACTCGCCGCATGGTGGGCCTTGACCGGCCTGCTGGTCACGACTTTTGCATTCCTCGGCGTCAACATGTTCCTGTCGGGCTTGCATAGCTACGGCAAGCTGTAAGATCCGCCGCGCTGAACCGACTAAGAACCGCCGCGTGCTTTCGCACCGGCGGTTTTTTTATGGCTGACGGAATATTCGTTGCGCTCCGGTGTTCGCTAGTCAAGCACCCGAGCAAGGACCCATGGATGACAGACGCCCCCAAACGGGCGATCATCAATATGGCTTCGCAACGCGCGCGACGCGGCGGGCCGGCAAGGAGCAGCATGATGTGGATCAAGAGAAGCGACAGAATTGAACTGACCGGCGATGACATCGCGCGTAGCGAGATCACGCCACGGCACGTGTTCGAGAACCGGCGACGCATCCTGCAGGCAGCGGGCGCGATGGCGCTCGGCGGCCTGATCGGGGTGAGCGGCGAGGCGCTCGCGACATATTCGTCGCCCGATCCGAAGGCGCAGAAGCTCGCGGCGAAAACCAACACCAGGTTCGTCGCGCTCGACAAGATCACGCCGTACAAGGACATCACCACTTACAACAATTTCTACGAGTTCGGCACCGACAAATCCGATCCCGCGCAGCACGCGGGCACGTTGCGGCCGCATCCGTGGAAGGTGAGCGTCGAGGGCGAGATCAAGAATCCGAAGGTCTACGACATCGACGATCTGCTGAAGCTCGCGCCGCTCGAGGAGCGTGTGTACCGGCATCGCTGCGTCGAAGGTTGGTCGATCGTGGTTCCGTGGATCGGCGTCTCGCTGTCGGAACTGATCAAACGCGTCGAGCCGACCGGCAATGCGAAGTACGTGCAGTTCCTCACGCTCGCCGATCCGTCGCAGATGCCGGGACTGTCGGCGCCGATACTCGAGTGGCCCTACTCCGAAGGACTGCGGATGGACGAAGCGATGCATCCGCTGACGCTGCTGACGATGGGTCTCTACGGCCAGGTGCTGCCGAATCAGAACGGCGCGCCGGTGCGCGTCGTGGTGCCGTGGAAGTACGGCTTCAAGAGCGCGAAGTCGCTGGTGAAAATCCGCTTCGTCGAGAAGCAGCCGCCGACGAGCTGGAACACGTATGCTTCGAACGAATATGGCTTCTATTCCAACGTGAATCCGAATGTCGACCATCCGCGCTGGAGTCAGGCCACTGAACGGCGCATCGGCGAAGACGGTTTTTTCACGCCGAAACGTAAGACCCTGATGTTCAACGGTTACGGCGATCAGGTCGCGTCGCTCTATCAGGGCATGGACCTGAAGAAGAACTTCTGAGGCGGGCGCGATGGCATCCGATACGCAAACTGTCACCCGCAACCAGCCTGTGACGCGGCCCACGGCGCCGATGTCGCCGGCGAAGCGACGTGCCGCGGCCGGCGCGCGCTGGGTCGTACCGGCGAAAGTCGTGGTGTTCATCGCGGCGCTGTATCCGCTCGCGCGCCTCGTGCTGTTCGGCGTGACCGACCGGCTCGGCGCGAATCCGATCGAATTCATCACACGCTCGACGGGCCTGTGGACGCTCGTGTTCCTGTGCTTCACATTAGCCGTGACGCCGTTGCGCCGTCTGACCGGCGTCGCCGCGTTCATGCGTTTCCGGCGCATGCTCGGGCTCTACACATTCTTCTATGCGACGCTGCATTTCACCACCTACCTGTGGTTCGACAAGTGGTTCGATGTCGCGGAGATTCTGAAGGATATCGGCAAGCGGCCGTTCATCACGGTGGGTTTCGCCGCGTTCGTGCTGCTGATCGCGCTTGCCGTTACTTCGCCGCGCGCGATGGTGCGTCGGCTCGGGCGTCGCTGGCAGACGCTGCATCGCGCGATCTATGTGATCGGCGCGCTGGCGATCCTGCATTTCTGGTGGATGAAGGCGGGCAAGCACGATTTGCTGCTGCCGAAGATTTACGGTGCAGTGATGATCGCTTTGCTGGGGTGGCGCCTGGTGGTGCGGATACGTGAGCGAAGTATCAGAACGCGCGGACGGTGATGGCGAAAGGCTTTCGCGTCGCGCACGCCGCATCAAGGAAAAATGGCGATGCCACCCTGGCATCGCCATTTTCGCTGCTGCGCTTTATACCGTTGGTTCTGCCACCGGTTCCGACGCTTACGCCGGCAGAATCGTCTCACCCGCAAACAGCTGCTTGACCTCTTCGCGCGCGCGAACCACATGCGCCTGTGTAGCATCCACCATCACCTCGGCGGCGCGCGCACGCGTGTTGTAGTTCGAGCTCATCACGAAGCCGTACGCGCCGGCCGAGCGGATCGCGAGCAGATCACCGGGTTCGACTGCGAGCAGCCGTTCGCGGCCTAGCCAGTCACCGCTTTCGCAGACTGGGCCGACCACGTCATACACGTGCGCGGGTACATCGCGCTTCACGACCGGCTCGATCGCGTGATACGCGTCGTACATCGCGGGGCGCGCGAGTTCGGTCATCGCCGCGTCGACGATCGCGAAGTTCTTGTCCTCGCCGGGCTTCAGAAACTCGACACGTGTGAGCAGCACGCCCGCATTGCCGACCAGCGAGCGGCCCGGCTCGAAATAGACTTCGCGGTGACCGTGGCCGCGCGCTTCGATGCGATCGAGCACCGTGCGCACGAACTCGCCGATTTCCGGCGGCGTTTCGTCGTCGTAGGTGATGCCGAGACCGCCGCCGACATCGATATGGCGAATCGTCACCCCGTCCCGCTCGATCTGCTCGACGAGTTCCAGCATCTTGTCGATCGCGTCGAGATAGGGCGCGACTTCGGTGATCTGCGAGCCGATATGGCAGTCGATGCCAACCACCTCGAGATGCGTCATCGCCGCGGCCGCCCGGTAGGTGGCGCGCGCATCTTCGAACGCGACGCCGAACTTGTTCGTCTTCAGGCCGGTGGAAATGTACGGATGCGTTTTCGCGTCGACGTCGGGATTCACCCGAAGCGACACCGGCGCCTTCTTGCCCATCTCGCCCGCCACCGCGTTGAGCCGGTCGAGCTCGGGAATCGATTCGACGTTGAAGCATTTGACGCCGGCCGCGAGCGCGTCGCGCATTTCGCCCGCCTGCTTGCCGACGCCCGAGAACACGGTGTTTTCCGCTTTGCCGCCAGCCGCGAGCACGCGCGCGAGCTCGCCGCCCGACACGATGTCGAAGCCCGCGCCGAGGCGCGCGAACACGTTCAGCACCGCGAGATTGCTGTTGGCCTTGACGGCCACGTGCACGCTAGCGCGACGCCCGGCGCAGGCGCCCGCATAGGCGTTCCACGCAGCGCTCAGCGCGGCGCGCGAATAGACGTAGAGCGGCGTGCCGAACTGCTCGGCGAGGGAAACGGCGGACACGCCTTCGGCGTGCAATACGCCGTCGACGTAGTCAAATGCGGATCGAGTCATGCGAAAGTCTTATTGATCAGAAGGGACGGCGGAGGCGGGCAGCGGGACTGCGGGAGCCGATGCCGCCGAAGCGGGCGGCGTGGTGAGCTGGCTTTCGGGAGCGAGCGTCAGCGGCGTGCCCGAGGTGTCGGGGATCGAACCCATGTCGGCCGCGTTACCGCTAGCCGGTTGCGTTTGATCGGTCGACGGCGTTTGCGTGCGATGAGCCGGCGGGGCAGGCATCGGCGGTACGGTCGGCAGATAGAGCGAGCCGCGTTGGCCGCAGCCGGTGAGCGCACAACCTGCGAGAATGGTTAAAACCGCTACAATCGCGCGGCCGGACGCTGCCGCGCGCATCCGAGTTACGACTCGCATGACTGTCCCTGAATGAATAATCGATGGAGTTTAGCATGTCCGATAGTGATTACCTGACCCGTGCGGAAGCCGTGCTGGCCGCCATCGAGAGCGCGCTCGACGACACCGACGCCGACATCGAACTCGAGCGCAGCGGCAACGTTCTGACGCTCGAATTCGAGAACCGCACGAAGATCATCGTCAACCTTCAGCCGCCGATGAGCGAGATCTGGATCGCCGCCAAAGCCGGTGGCTTCCACTTCCGTTTCGTCGACGGAGAATGGCGCGACACGCGCAGCGGCTCAGAGTTTTTCGCGGCGCTGTCGCAGTATGCGACGGAGCAGGCGGGCGAGCCGGTGCGGATCGCCGCGCAATAAGCGCGAAGCGCTGTCAAAACAGAACCGCCGCGTATCGAACGCGGCGGTTTTTTCTTTCTACGGGACGTCGACGCGGCCTCAGTGCCCGCGGAACAGATTCATGATGTCCTGCTTTTCCTGCTCGCCGACCTGCTCCGGCGCCGCGGCTGCGGCGCTCGCCTCGGCGTCGAGTGTCGCCTGACTGACGCCGACCGTCGCGATGAAACCGTGGCCCGGCGTGAAGTCGTCGAAATAAAGCTCCGAGCCGATTTCGCTGACGTCGTCGGGGCGTGCCATCTTGTACTCGGGCACACCCTTCAGCGCGCGTCCCATGTACTCGATCCATATCGGCAGCGCCAGGCCGCCGCCGGTTTCCTTGTCGCCGAGGCTGCGCGGGTTGTCGTAGCCGATCCACGCGATCGCGGTGAGCGTGTGCTGATAGCCGGCGAACCACGCGTCGCGGGAATCGTTGGTCGTGCCGGTCTTGCCCGCGAGATCGGTGCGCTTGAGCACG
Organism: Paraburkholderia podalyriae; assembly: GCF_014397785.1. Lineage (GTDB taxonomy): Bacteria > Pseudomonadota > Gammaproteobacteria > Burkholderiales > Burkholderiaceae > Paraburkholderia > Paraburkholderia podalyriae. The sequence continues at coordinate 113,363 of NZ_VZQQ01000017.1, read as the reverse complement.
TTGCTCTTCGCCCCGGTGCCGTGCTGCGCGACGCTTTGAAGCAAGCTGTTCATCACGTAGGCATTGCGCGGTTGGATCGCGAACGGCGCGCTTTGCCCGGCCACGAGCGGCTGCGCGTGCGCGACGACGATGCCGCGCTGATCGGTGACTTCGGCGATCAGATACGGATTGATCCGGTAGCCGCCGTTGGCGAACACCGAGAACGCGCCGGCCATTTGCAGCGGCGTCACGAGGCCCGCGCCGAGCGCCATCGGCAGATAGGCGGGGTGGCGGTCCGCGTCGAAGCCGAAGCGCGTGATGTATTGCTGCGCGTACTTCGGGCCGATCTGGTTCAGGATGCGGATCGACACGAGATTCTTCGATTTCTGCAGCGCGGTGCGCATCGTCATCGGACCGTCGAAACCGCCGCCGTAGTTTTTCGGCTCCCATGCCTGGCCGCCGGTTTCCGCCGCGCTGAAAAAGAGCGGCGCGTCGTTGATGATCGTGGCGGGCCCGAGGCCCTTTTCGAGCGACGCCGAATAGATGAACGGCTTGAAGCTCGAGCCCGGCTGACGCCATGCCTGCGTCACATGATTGAACTTGTTCTTGTTGAAGTCGAAGCCGCCGACCAGCGAGCGGATCGCGCCGTCCTGCGGCACCACCGAGATGAACGCGCCTTCCACCTGCGGCAATTGCGTGATCGACCAGTCGCCGTCGTCGTTCTTTACGAGCCGGACGATTGCGCCGGGCCGGATGCGCTGATTCGGCTGCGCGCGCGGGCCGAGCGCGAACTGCGCATAGCGCAGGCCGTCGCCGTCGATCGTCGCGACATTGCCGTCGATGAACGCCGCCTGCACCTGCTTCGGGCTCGCCGCCGTGACGACGGCCGCGATGATTTCGCCGTTATCGGGATGCTCGAGCAGCGCGTCGTCGATGGCCTGTTCGCGCTCGTCCGCGTCGGCCGGCAGATCGATGAACGCCTCCGGGCCGCGATAGCCGCGGCGGCGCTCGTAGTCCATCAGGCCTTTGCGTACCGCGTGATACGCGACGTCCTGATCGGCCGAATCGATGGTGGTCACGACGTTCAGTCCTCGCGTGTACGCCTCTTCGCGATACTGCGCGTACATCATCTGCCGCACCATTTCCGCGACGTATTCGGCGTGCACGCTGTATTCCTTGCCCATGCCTTTCACGACGAGTCGCTGCCGGCTCGCGTCGTCGTACTGCTCCTGGGTGATGTAGTGCAACTCGTACATGCGCTGCAGGATGTACTCCTGACGCACCTTCGCGCGCCTCGGATTGACGACCGGGTTATATGCGGATGGCGCCTTCGGCAGACCGGCGAGCATCGCCGATTCGGCGAGCGTCAGGTCCTTCAGATCCTTGCCGAAGTACACGCGCGCCGCGCTCGCGAAACCGTACGCGCGCTGACCGAGATAGATCTGATTCATGTACACCTCGAGAATCTGATCTTTGCTCAGCTTCGATTCGATCTTGTACGCGAGCAGCATCTCGTAGATCTTGCGCGTGTAGGTCTTCTCGCTGGACAGAAAGAAGTTGCGCGCGACCTGCATCGTGATCGTGCTCGCGCCTTGCGTCGCATGCCCGTTCGTCAGCGCGACGAAGCCGGCTCGCGCGATGCCAGTGAGATCGACGCCACCGTGCTCATAGAAGCGCGCGTCCTCGATCGCGAGGATCGCTTTCTTCAGGCTGTCGGGCACGTCCTGGATGTGCACGATGTCGCGCCGCTCCTCGCCGAATTCGCCGATCAGCACATGGTCGGCCGTGTAGATTCGCAGCGGCACCTTGGGCTGATAGTCGGTCAATGCGTCGAGCGACGGCAGGTTCGGCGTCGCGACGACGAGCGCATAGCCGAGCAGCAGCGCCACGCAAACGATGCCCGCGACGATCAACCCGACAAAGCCGAGGATGAGCTTCAGCCACAACGGGCGTTTGGGCTTTTTCGGCGCGGGCGGCGGGGACGTAGCAGACGTGGCTTGCATAGGAGTACCGGAAAAACAGTCCCGCGATTATAGCCGCCAGGGTTTTCCTGCTTTCGACAAGCTTACGAATGACGTGCAATCAGCGCACGCCGTGCGGCGCGGAAACGACTTCGCTGTAGTCCCAACTGTAGTCGCTTTGATATCGCTCGGGGCGGCTTCGCATCTGCGCTAGCCATTCGGCTGAATGTCGCTAGGACGTGCGTCTGCCGACAATGATCCCTCGTTACTCGCGTTCGAATGGTTCGTCGCGTGAGTCTGAGGGAGGGAGTAATGGCCAATAAAAATTCATGGCTTCAGGCGGTGCGGGAGGGCCGGCAGCGTTTTGCCGCCGGCATCGACGTCGGTTCGCACAACGTGCGTCTGGTGGTACTGAGTCAACGCGCACGGGGCGCGCTGCATCTCGAATATGTGAGCACGGTGGCGCTCGCGGCCGGCGCAATGGCGGGCACCGAGATCGTCGACCGGCAAGCCGTCGGGCGTGCGTTGCGCGATGCGTTCGCCGATTTGCCGCGGGTATGCGCGACGCACGCGCTGCGCTGCGCGATGGCCGTGCCCGCGTCGGCCACGCTGACGGCCACTGTACCGCTCGCGCGGCTCGCCGCGCAGAGCGACTGCGACGAAGAGGACGGCGGCGTCGCGCTCGCCGGACTCGCACCCGCGGTGATGGGAGAGGCGGAGCGCATCGCCGGGCTCGAGCGTCATGCGCTCGCGGTCGACTGGTATGTCGACGAGACACCGTCGCCGGTGCGCTCGGTGAAGATCGCCGCGACCGCGCGTCAGCATCTCGAAGCTCGGATCGAATGCGCGGCGACCGCCAGCATTTCGCTGTCCGCGATCGATGGCGAGCCTCATGCGGCATTACGCGCGCTGCGCTTCGCAGCCAGCCGCGAGCTCGACCCGAACGAGCCGTACGCGGCGGTGTGGGTCGGTACGGACGGCGTGTACGGCTGGAGCGTCGTCGATGGCGCGAGCGTCGGCGAGGTGCGCTATCCGGCGCCCGAGCATGCCGATCTCGGCGACGCGTTGCGCGATCTCGTGCGGGGTCCGGAGTTCGACTGCGCGCTGATCGGCGGCGAAATCGGGCTGCTCGACGGCGTCGGCTTTTCGCTCGCCGATATGGGCGACGTGCTTGGCTGCTCGGTGCTGCCGTTCGAGTGCACGCTGCTGGGCAGCCACGCGCGGCCGCTCGACGACGCGTTGCTGCACGAGCCGGCTGGCGCGGTCGCTTTCGGGCTAGCGTTACGCGGGGTGCTGGAATGATGCGCGGTCTGTCGTTTTCCCCGGGCGCGGCCGCGAGTCTGGATCGGTGTGATCTGCGAGCCACTGTGGGGTGGCTCGGCGGCTTCAATCTGCTGCCGTATCGGCAACGCAATGCGCGACTCGCGCGACGCCGCTGTATGCGCGACTGGGCTGTGGCGACTTGCGTCGGCGCCGCGGGGGTGTTGCTCGTCGCGGGCTGGCAGACCTTCGCCGCAGCGCGGCTCGATGCGCGGCGCGCGGCGGCCGGGCAGGCGCTGACGCGGCTTGCCGCGCCGCTCGCGGAGCACGCGAAGCTGTCGCGGGCCGAGCAGGAGCAGCGCGAAGCCGCGGCGCGCGCAGCGGACCTCGCGACGCCGCTCGCGCATCTGCGCGATCTGCTCGAAGCGCTGAGCTTCGAGCCGGGCGATCGCGTCGTGTTGCGGCAGTTGCGCCAGCGTGAGTACGAGACCGAACTGCTGGCGACTTCGAGCGGCCATCTCGCGTCGGCTGAATGGCTCAAGCGGCTCGGCGCGATTCACGGGATGCAGGGCGCGGAGATGCGCGATCTGCATCGACCGCAGCAGAAGGGCGGCCCGTCGACGGAACCAGCGATTGGCGGACCGGTGGAATTCGATGCGCGCCTGCGCTGGGGCGATCCTCCGCCCCAAGCGACGCGCGCCTTGAAGGCCGCAAGACCGGGAGGAGCACGATGAGCACGACTTTTTTCGAGCCGCGCGGCGCGGCGCACGTGTCCGCCGGTTTTTCGCGCTGGGTCAAGTGCGCGCGTACGCCGTTCGAGGCCTGGAGCCGGCGCCGTCGCTGGCTCGTCGCGGTGACGCTTGCCGTGCTCGTGTTCGGCCTCGGCGCGTACGGCTGGACCGCGGCCGATCTCGCCGGACTGGTAGCGAGCCGCGCGGCGCTCGCCGTGAGCACGCAGCGTCTCGCCGATGCGCGGCACGCGCTCGCGCAGCTGCCGTCGCTGCGCCGCGCAACCGAGGCGATGCCGGCCACGGCGTCGAGCGCTGTGCCGTGGAATTCCGCCGACGACGTGCGCATCGTCTCCGAGCTGGCCACGCAGAGCGGCGTCGCGTTGCTCGCGGTGGAACCGGGCACGGCGAGCGGCGAGGGCGTCGAGCGGATGCGCGCGCTGCAACTCACCGCGCGCACGGACTTCGTTCACCTGATGGCATTTTTCCATGGGCTCGCGCAACTGCCGGTGCTGATCGTTCCCGGCGACGTGACCGTCAAGCAGGATGGCAAAGGGCTGGCGGTGGCCGCGACGCTGCAGGTGTACGACGCGCTGCGGCCGGCGCCCGAGATCGCGCTGACGAGCGCCCACGCGAGCCCTGACGCCGACGAGGCCGCCAACGATGACGACGAAGATGTCGTATTCTTCGATCCGTTTGCGAAACCGCGAATCTCCACGAGCGGCGAGCCGGGCGATGGGTCGCAGTTGCGGCTTGTCGGCTTGCTGCGCGATCGCACCCGCGGGCTCGCATTGATCGATACGCCGGATGGCGCAACGACGGTCGCGGCCGGGCAGCAACTGGGCGTCGAGCGGGTTACGCAGCTCGACGCGCTCGGCATTACGCTCGCGAATGGCGGCGCGACGCGCCTGCTGACGCTGACGGAGGCGTCATGATGCGCCCGCTCGAGCGATGGAGCACGGCAACGTCGGGTGTCGGACGTGAGATCCGCGTCGGCTTCGGGCTGTGTGTCGGGCTCTACGTCGCTGCGACGCTGGGCGCCGGGCTCGCGCAGGCAGCGACGCCACCGCTGCTGCCGCCGTTGCCGGCTTACGCGGCGCTCGACGACCTTCCCGCATCGGCCAATCCCGCCCACGAGATCGCGCCGCTGCCGGGCGGCAGCGTCGGGCAAGCGGCGAATCCGTTCGGCGACGTTTCTGCGCAAAACGCGGCCCAGGATTCGGACGCCCTGCCCGGGACCCCGCATTCCGCGACAGCGCCCGACGCTTCCGCGGACGACGTCGCGAGCGACCCGATCCCGCCGCCGTCGCCTAAGCAACCCGGCGCCACGGCTCGCGACGACAGCGCCGGCACGCCCAGTCTCGAAGGCCCGCCGGTCCCGCTGCCGCCGCAGCGGCGCCTCGCCGACGCGTCGGCCAGTGCCGACTCGGGCCTTCCCGCGGGCAACAAGCCGATCTCGTTGAACTTCCAGCGCGCGCAACTCGGCGCGGTCCTGAAAGCCTTCGCCGAGTTCACCGGCCTAAACATCGTCGCCAGCGACAAAGTGCGCGGCGCCGTGTCGATACGTCTCGACAAGGTGCCGTGGCGCACCGCGTTCGACACCTTGCTCGACGTCAACAATCTGGCGATGGAGCGCCACGGCAACGTGATCTGGGTTGCGCCTGCCGCCGAACTCACCGCGCGCGAACGTCAGCGCTTCGAAGCCCACGCCCGCGCCGCGGACCTCGAGCCGCTCGCGAGTCGCACGTTCGAGCTGCACTACGCGCACGCCGAGGACGTGCGGCGTCTGCTGACCGGTTCCGGCACCCAGCGCGTGCTGTCCAAACGCGGCGCAGTCACTGCGGATCCGCGCACCAACCTGCTGTTCGTCACCGATCTCGCGGGGCGGCTCGAGCAGATCGCGGCGCTGATCGCTTCCGTCGATCGTCCGACCCGCCAGGTGCTGATCGAGGCTCAGATCGTCGAAGGCGACCAGGGCTTTTCACGCAATCTCGGCGTACGGCTGTCGCTCGCTGGCACGAGCGCGGACGGTACGGCGAGGGGGCTGACGGGAGGAACGGACGGCTCCGTGTACGATCTGTCGGCCCGTCCGATCTCCGGGTTCGATGCCGCGACCGCCGGCCTCACGCTGTTCGCGGCGCGCGCGACGCGGCTGCTGAATCTCGAGCTGTCGGCGCTCGAGTCCGAGGGACATGGGAAAATCGTGTCGAGCCCGCGAGTCGTCACCGCGGACCGGATGAAGGCGATCGTCGAGCAGGGCACCGAGCTGCCGTATCAGGCGAAGGTCGGGCAGGGCGTATCGGGCGTGCAGTTTCGCCGCGCGACGCTCAAACTGGAGGTCGAGCCGCAGATCATGCCGGATGGCCGCGTGGTGCTCGATCTCGATGTCGCGAAGGACAGCGTCGGCGAGCAGACCGACGCCGGGCCCGCGATCAACACCAAGCACGTGCAAACGCGCGTCGAGGTCGAGGATGGCGGTACGGTGTCGATCGGCGGAATTTACGAGACCGACGACCGGGACGACGTCGAGCGCGTGCCCATCCTCGGCAAAATACCGGTTCTGGGCGCGTTGTTCCGCCATCGGACTCATCGCGACACGCGCAGCGAACTGGCTGTTTTCATCACACCTCGCGTGGTGCGAGAGAATTAGGGCGCATAGGGCGAGATGGCGCCGCCCTTCCCCGGTGGCGCGCAGGCTCGACAAGGCAGCCGCTTTGCCAGTAAGCTGCGGCACGAACTACACCGGATTAGCCAGAGGACACCGTTGCAAGCGCGGGACGCACACGCCAATGTTTTTTTCGTAGGGCTCATGGGGGCAGGAAAAACCACTGTGGGTCGGGCGGTTGCGCGCCGTCTCGAGCGCCCGTTCTTCGATTCCGATCATGAAATCGAGGCGCGCACGGGCGCGCGCATTCCCGTGATCTTCGAGCTGGAGGGCGAAGCGGGCTTTCGCGATCGCGAAGCGAGCGTGATCTCCGAGCTGACCGGGCGCGACAATATCGTGCTCGCGACGGGCGGCGGTGCCGTGCTGCGGCCGGAAAACCGCGAAGCGCTGAAAAGCCGCGGCCTCGTGATCTATCTGCGCGCCAACCCGCATGACTTGTGGCTGCGCACGAGGCGGGACAAGAATCGCCCGCTGCTGCAAACGGAAGACCCCAAGGCGCGTCTCGAAGCGCTCTATGAAGTGCGCGACCCGCTGTACCGCGAATGCGCGCACTTCGTGATCGAAACCGGCCGGCCCTCGGTCAACGGGCTCGTCAACATGGTTCTCATGCAGCTCGAGATGGCCGGCGTCGCCAAACATCCTGCGTCATAATGGACCGTATGATTACCGTCAACGTCGAACTGGGCGAGCGCGCCTATCCCATCCATATCGGTGCCGACCTGATTGGCCAGACCGAGTTGTTCGCGCCGCATATCGGCGGCAACTCGGTCACGATCGTCACCAATACCACCGTCGATCCCCTCTACGGCGACAAGCTGCGCGCGGCGCTCGCGCCGCTGAACAAGCAGGTCTCCACGGTCGTTTTGCCGGACGGCGAAGCGCACAAGAATCTGCATACGCTGAACCTGATCTTCGACGCGCTGCTCGGCTCGCGCGCCGACCGCAAGACTACGCTGATCGCGCTCGGCGGAGGCGTGATCGGCGACATGACCGGGTTTGCCGCCGCCTGCTACATGCGCGGTGTGCCGTTCATCCAGGTGCCGACCACGTTGCTGTCGCAGGTGGATTCGTCGGTCGGCGGCAAGACCGGCATCAATCATCCGTTGGGCAAAAACATGATCGGCGCGTTCTACCAGCCGCAGGCGGTGATCGCTGACATCGGCGCGTTGCGTACGTTGCCCGGACGCGAACTCGCGGCGGGCATCGCCGAGGTCATCAAGACCGGCGCGATTGCCGACGCCGGTTTCTTCACCTGGATCGAGGCCAACATCGAGGCTTTGAACCGCTGTGAATCGAAGGTGTTGGCCGAGGCGGTCAAGCGCTCATGCGAGATCAAGGCGTCGGTGGTGGCGCAGGACGAGCGCGAAGGTGGTCTGCGCGCGATCCTCAACTTCGGTCACACGTTCGGCCACGCGATCGAGGCTGGGCTCGGCTACGGCGAGTGGCTGCACGGCGAGGCGGTCGGCTGTGGGATGGTGATGGCCGCGGATCTGTCCGTGCGCCTCGGCCATCTCGACGAAGCGTCGCGCAAGCGGCTCGTCGATGTGGTGCTTGCCGCGCGTCTGCCAACTCGTGCACCTGCGCTCGGCGCGGACCGCTACGTCGAGCTGATGCAGATCGACAAGAAAGCGGAAGCCGGCGCGATCAAGTTCATTCTGCTGAAGCGTTTCGGTGAGACACTGATCACCCGGGCGCCCGACGCCGACGTGCATGCGACGCTGGCCGCCGCCGTCTAGATCCTCGACGGCCCTGCAGCCACGCTTCACGCACCTGCGTCACGCGGCGCCGCCCATGTTTCGGAGAACCCGGTGACTGACAGGCGCAGCGACGATATCCAGCATGACCCGAGCTTGCGCGCAGCCGCCGGGAATGGTGCCATCGCCCCGGATGCCGCTGCCGCCGCACCCGCCGTCGCCGCGCCCGCGGTCGCCGTGCCGACCCAGCAGGCGCTCGAAGTGCATCTCGCGCCGTACGCCGCGCATTCGAGCCAGTCACGCGGGCGTCGCTATGCGGAATCCGCGCCGAGCGCGCGCACCGAGTTTCAGCGCGACCGCGACCGCATCGTCCACTCGACCGCATTCCGGCGGCTCGAATACAAGACTCAGGTATTCGTCAATCACGAGGGCGACCTGTTTCGCACGCGCCTCACTCATAGCCTCGAAGTTGCGCAGATTGCGCGCTCGGTCGCGCGTAATCTGCGCGTCAACGAAGATCTCGTCGAAGCGATTTCGCTCGCGCACGATCTCGGCCATACGCCGTTCGGCCATGCCGGCCAGGATGCGTTGAACGAATGCATGCGCGAGCATGGCGGCTTTGAGCACAACCTGCAGAGTCTTGCGGTCGTCGACGAACTGGAAGAGCACTACGGAGCTTTCAATGGCCTGAACCTGTGCTTCGAAACGCGCGAGGGCATTCTCAAGCATTGCTCGCGTGATAACGCGCGCCGGCTCGGCGCGTTGGGCGAGCGTTTTCTCGAAGGACGGCAGCCGTCGCTCGAAGCGCAGATCGCCAACGTCGCCGACGAAATCGCGTACAACAATCACGACGTCGACGACGGTTTGCGCTCCGGCCTGTTGTCGCTCGAGCAACTCGCCGAAGTAGAACTCTGGCAGACGCACTGTGAGGCGGCGCGTGGCGACTATCCGCGGATCGAAGGGCGTCGGCTGATTCACGAGACGGTGCGGCGCGTGATCAATACGCTGATCGTCGATCTGATCGAGACGACGCGGACCAATCTCGCGCGCTACGCGCCGGCGTCACTCGACGATGTGCGCGCGGCGCCCCCGCTCGTCGCGCACAGCGATGCGATCGCCGCGCAGGCCGCGGCGCTCAAGCGCTTTCTGTTCAGGAACATGTACCGGCACTATCGCGTGATGCGCATGGCCAACAAGGCGCGCCGCGTCGTCGTCGGCCTGTTCGACGCGTTCACCGACGACCCGAGGCTGCTGCCGCCGGACTATCAGTCCGCGGATGCGGCGCGCCAGCCGCGTCTGATCGCGCATTACATTGCGGGGATGACCGATCGCTACGCGCTGAAGGAGTATCGGCGGCTGTTCGTAATCGACGAAAACTAGGCGCTAGCGGTTAGCCGCGTGCGAGGCGCGGCAAGGAGTGACGTTCGGCCGCGCGGCATCGAATGCGGCCGTCGAGCCCCCTGCCAGCACCGTCAAGCCGCGCCGGCCCGTGTCACCGCGAGCGGGACGCCAGCAGCGCCCCCACCACCAGCGCAAGTCCGCCGACGATCGCAATCGTCTGCCAAGGATTTTCATGCACGTAGTGGTCGGCGTCCGAGATCGCGACGCCCGCACGGTCGCGCATTGCATCACGCGTGTCGTTCAGCCGCTCGCGCGCGGCGTCCAGCTGTTTACGCAGCTTGCCGCGCAGCGCCACGGCATCGGCCTGCGTGCCGTCGGTCAACGTCGATTCGAGTTCCGACAGCAGGGTGCGCAACTCGACCGCGATATCTTCTGCCGCATGGCGGCTATGGCGAGCGATGCGCCGCGCGCGGCGACTCGCGCTGGTCCAGGATTCGCCGAGGGCGTCTCGCGTATTTGGAAGTGCTGTCATGGTCGCTCCGTCGATGAGTTGAAAGGCCCCGCGCATCGTCGCGCGGACACGCTATGCGCAGACGCGGGATTACGCTGCAGCACAGGAAACGCCATCTAAACGCAACTTCGATGCCAAGCGCTGCATCGCCCGCAACGTTGCACGCGCGCGGCTCGCGCCAGCACGGGTGGACGCGTATCGTCGCCAGATTTTGCACACAGGCGAGCCGAATCCGCGTCAAATTTACAAACGCTCACGTCGCATGGCGCGGCCATCCCGATGCAACAGAGACGCCAAATCAAAACGCCGTCATCGACTCGATGACGGCGTTCCCCAAGGCGCGAAATTCGACTACCCTAATTCAAGCCACCCGCTCTCGCGAGGCGTTAGAAACGGTAACCGACGTTGACGTAAGTGACGATCGGGTTCAGCTTGATCTTGGTCTGCGATTGCACGGTCAGCGTGCCGACCGGCGTCGTCGACGCCGAACTGAGCTTTGCGGTCGTGCTGAGCGGCAGGTATGAGATCGACACGCCGGCGAACCAGTGTTGATTGAAGGCGTACGTGAAGCCCGCATTAAACACGGGTTCCCACGAACTATCCGTCGACACACTGGTCGGACCATGCAGAACGTTGGCTTCGAATGCGCTGTTGGAAATGTGTTCGTCGGTGAACCAGATGCGGCTCACACCGACACCGAGATACGGGCGGAACGAAGCGGTCGGCGCGTTGAAGTAGTACTTGAAGAGCAGCGTCGGGCTCCACTGTTTGGCCTGCCCGAGCTTGCCGAACTGCTCGAAGCTGCCCGTGCCGTACAGGTCGAAAGTAGGGGGGACGCCAATGACGAACTCGGCTGCGATGTGGTCGGTGACAAAATAGCCGGCGGTAAAACCGATGGTATCGGCCGAACTCAGCGAGGCGCCGGTGTTGGGTTCGGTGATGTTGGTTGGGCTACCGCCAATGCTGGTCACTCTCAGCGGGTCGCTGCTCGATTGGGGCGCAAGATGGAACCAGCCGGTCGTGAAGTAAATGGTGCCGGCCGATTGGGCGTGCGCTGCCGTACTCATGCAGGCTAGCACCGCCATCCCCGTTACGGCCTGTTTTAATTTCATATGTGCTCTCCAAAAAAGGCCCGCTCATTATGACTACAACGTTTGAAACAAACCAGACGCGGCGGTTAGAGTTTTCTCCCTAAGCGCCGCGTGGTTTCTGGCTTGGCCGCATGGCGCCGAACCTTGCGCCCATGCGGCTCTTCGGACCTTCGGGTATATACCAACGCGACTATTGGACACTCCAGCATGGCACGGCTTGCACGTCTTTATGTCCCCGACCAGCCGCAGCACGTCATCCTCCGCGGGCTCGACCAGCAGCCCGCCTTCGTCGACGACCAGGACTACGAGCTTTTCATCGACTGTCTGAAGGCGGCTTCCCGGGACCATCACCTCTCCATCCACGCTTATGCCCTGATGCCGGGCGCCGTGCAACTGCTCGTCACGCCCACCGAGGAGTCGAGCCTGCCCAAGGCGATGCAGGCTGTCGGGCGGCGCTACGTCGCGCACTTCAACCGGCGCTATGCGCGTCGCGGCACCTTGTGGGAAGGCCGTTACCGGGCGACGGTGATCGAAGGTGAGCGCTACTTTCTGCTTGCGAGCCGGGTCGTCGAAATGTGTCCGGTGCGTTTGCAACTGGTGAATGCGGCCGAGGATTATCGCTGGTCGAGCTATCGTCATCACATCGGCCTTACTCTTGACAGCTTGATCACGGATCATCCTCTGTATTGGTCGCTCGGCAACACGCCGTTCGAGCGACAGCGCGCTTATCGCGAACTGTGCGAGCAGCCACTCGACGAGCGCGAGGCGAGTCAGCTCCAGCAAGCTACGTTGAAAGGCTGGGTGCTGGGCAGCGACACCTACCGCGAATGGGCGGCGCGAGCCGCGAACCGGCGTGTGTCGCCGCTGCCGCGTGGCCGGCCTCGCAAGGTGCGCGAGACGCCGCATACGCAGTGAGGCGCCGCGAGGTGACACCTGCCCCGCATTAGCGCTGCTTCAGATCGGAAGAAAGAGTTTTACATCAAGGGACTGTATGAAGACGGCATCTGAAATGCCGTTTTCTTTGCCCCAAAATAGATATGACACCAATAAAAATTAGCCGCAATGCACCAATTTGATAATCGGTGTCAGATCATCACGTTTTATTTGCTATTTCATTGATTCGTCGCGTATATTCCGATTTCCGACGCATTTCGCCCTGCGCTGCAAGAAGAGCGTCGTCGTGGTTGCGAAGCGCACTGCGGCAAAAAAACAATGGTTTAACGGCCTGTCCGGCCTCCTCACAGACGGTGTCCCTATGAACGACCACCAGCAACCGATTCACCCGGTTCCCGCCGCCCAAGGTCTGTACGACCCGCAAAACGAGCATGACGCCTGCGGCGTCGGCTTCGTCGCCCATATCAAGGGACACAAGAGTCATGAAATCATCCAGCAGGGCCTGAAGATTCTCGAGAACCTCGACCACCGGGGCGCCGTCGGCGCTGATCCGCTGATGGGCGACGGCGCGGGCATCCTGATCCAGATTCCGGACGGCTTCTATCGCGAAGAGATGGCCAGGCAGGGCGTGACGCTGCCGCCGGCTGGCGAATACGGCGTCGGCATGATTTTCCTGCCGAAGGAGCACGCGTCGCGCATCGCCTGCGAACAGGAGCTCGAGCGAACGGTGAAGGCCGAGGGCCAGGTCGTGCTCGGCTGGCGCGATGTGCCGGTCGACCACGCCATGCCGATCTCGCCGACCGTGAAGGCGAGCGAGCCGCTGATCCGCCAGATCTTCATCGGCCGCGGCAAGGACATCATGGTGACCGACGCGCTCGAGCGGAAGCTGTATGTGATCCGCAAGACCGCGAGCCATCGCATCCAGGCGCTGAAGCTCAAGCACGGCAAGGAATACTTCGTGCCGTCGATGTCGGCGCGCACCGTCGTCTACAAGGGTCTGCTGCTCGCGGGCCAGGTCGGCGTGTACTACCGCGACCTGCAGGACGACCGCACTGTCTCGGCGCTCGCGCTTGTGCACCAGCGCTTCTCGACCAACACGTTCCCGGCGTGGGAACTGGCTCACCCGTACCGTATGATCGCCCACAACGGCGAAATCAACACGGTGAAGGGCAACGTCAACTGGCTGAACGCGCGTACCGGCGCGATCGCCTCGCACGTGCTCGGCGACGACCTGCCGAAGCTGTGGCCGCTGATCTATCCGGGCCAGTCGGATACGGCCTCGTTCGACAACTGTCTCGAACTGCTCGTGATGGCCGGCTACCCGCTCGTCCACGCAATGATGATGATGATCCCGGAAGCCTGGGAACAGCACACGCTGATGGACGATAACCGCCGCGCATTCTATGAATACCACGCCGCCATGATGGAGCCGTGGGACGGCCCGGCCGCGATCGCGTTCACCGACGGCCGCCAGATCGGCGCAACGCTCGATCGTAACGGCCTGCGTCCGGCGCGCTACATCGTCACCGACGACGACCTCGTCATCATGGCGTCGGAGGCCGGCACACTGGCGATCCCCGAATCGAAGATCGTCAAGAAGTGGCGTTTGCAGCCGGGCAAGATGTTCCTGATCGACATGGAGCACGGCCGCATCATCGACGACAAGGAACTGAAGGACAACCTCGCGAACGCCAAGCCGTACAAGAGCTGGATCGACGCGGTGCGCATCAAGCTGGACGAGATCGAGGCGAAGGCCGAAGACGTCGTGACGGAACGCCGCGAAGCGGCTGCTTTGCTGGATCGCCAGCAGGCGTTCGGCTACACCCAGGAAGACCTGAAGTTCCTGATGGCGCCGATGGCGCAAGCAGGCGAGGAAGCCGTCGGTTCGATGGGCAACGACTCGCCGCTCGCGGTCATGTCCAACAAGAACAAGACGCTCTATCACTACTTCAAGCAGCTGTTCGCGCAGGTCACGAACCCGCCGATCGACCCGATCCGTGAAAACATGGTGATGTCGCTCGTGTCGTTCATCGGCCCGAAGCCGAATCTGCTCGACACGAACAACATCAACCCGCCGATGCGTCTCGAAGTGTCGCAGCCGGTGCTCGACTTCAAGGACATCGCGAAGATCCGCGCGATCGATCAGTACACCGGCGGCAAGTTCAGTTCGTACGAGCTGAACATCTGCTATCCGGTCGCTTGGGGCAAGGAAGGCATCGAGGCACGCCTCGCGTCGCTGTGCGCAGAAGCCGTGGATGCGGTCAAGTCCGGCTACAACATGCTGATCGTGTCGGACCGCAAGACCGATCGCGACAATGTCGCGATTCCAGCGCTGCTCGCTACCGCCGCGATCCACACGCACCTCGTGCAGCAGGGTCTGCGCACGAGCACGGGTCTCGTCGTCGAAACCGGTTCGGCGCGTGAAACGCACCACTTCGCGCTGCTCGCGGGCTATGGCGCGGAAGCCGTGCACCCGTACCTCGCAATGGAAACGCTGAGCCAGCTCGCGGCAGGGCTGAAGGGCGACCTGTCGGCGGAGAAGGCGGTCTACAACTTCACGAAGGCAGTCGGCAAGGGCCTGCAGAAGGTCATGTCGAAGATGGGCATTTCGACCTACATGTCGTACACCGGCGCGCAGATTTTCGAAGCGGTCGGTCTCGCCGCGGATCTCGTGTCGAAGTACTTCCACGGCACGTCGTCGAAGGTCGGTGGCATCGGTCTGTTCGACGTCGCGGAAGAAGCGATCCGTCTGCACCGCGATGCGTTCGGCGACAACCCGGTCCTCGCCAATATGCTCGACGCGGGCGGCGAGTACGCCTACCGCGTGCGCGGCGAAGAACATATGTGGACGCCGGATGCGATCGCCAAGCTGCAGCACTCGGCGCGCAGCAACTCGTACCAGACGTACAAGGAATACGCGCATCTGATCAACGATCAGACCAAGCGTTACATGACCTTCCGCGGCCTGTTCGAGTTCAAGTTCGATCCGACCAAGGCGATCCCGCTCGACGAAGTCGAGCCGGCGAAGGAAATCGTCAAGCGTTTCGCGACCGGCGCAATGTCGATGGGTTCGATCAGCACCGAAGCGCACGCCACGCTCGCCGTCGCGATGAACCGGATCGGCGGCAAGTCGAACACCGGTGAAGGCGGCGAAGATGCGAACCGTTACCGCAACGAACTGCGCGGCATTCCGATCAGGAACGGCGACACGATGAAGTCCGTGATCGGCGACGAAGTGGTCGTCGACATTCCGCTCAAGGAAGGCGATTCACTGCGCTCGCGCATCAAGCAGGTCGCGTCGGGCCGCTTCGGCGTGACCGCGGAGTACCTCGCGTCGGCCGATCAGATCCAGATCAAGATGGCGCAAGGCGCGAAGCCGGGCGAAGGCGGTCAGCTGCCGGGCCACAAGGTGTCGGACTACATCGGCAAGCTGCGTTACTCGGTGCCGGGCGTCGGCCTGATCTCGCCGCCGCCGCACCACGATATCTACTCGATCGAAGACCTGGCGCAGCTGATTCACGACCTGAAGAACGTGAACGCGTCGTCGAGCATCTCGGTGAAACTCGTGTCGGAGTCGGGCGTCGGTACGGTTGCCGCCGGTGTCGCGAAGGCGAAGGCCGATCACGTCGTGATCGCCGGTCATGACGGCGGCACCGGTGCGTCGCCGCTGTCGTCGATCAAGCATGCGGGCACGCCGTGGGAACTGGGTCTCGCCGAAACGCAGCAGACCCTGGTGCTGAACCAGCTGCGCGGCCGTATCCGCGTGCAGGCCGACGGTCAGATGAAGACCGGCCGCGACGTCGTGATCGGCGCGCTGCTCGGCGCGGACGAGTTCGGCTTTGCGACGGCGCCGCTCGTCGTCGAAGGCTGCATCATGATGCGCAAGTGCCACCTGAACACGTGCCCGGTCGGCGTCGCGACGCAAGATCCGGTGCTGCGCGCGAAGTTCCAGGGCCAGCCCGAGCACGTCGTGAACTTCTTCTTCTTCGTTGCCGAAGAGGCGCGCGAAATTATGGCGCAACTCGGTATCCGCAAGTTCGACGACCTGATCGGCCGCGCGGAACTGCTCGACACGAAGAAGGGCATCGAGCACTGGAAGGCGAAGGGCCTCGACTTCTCGCGTGTGTTCTACCAGCCGCAAGTGCCGGCGGAAGTCGCGCGCAAGCACGTCGACGTGCAGGATCACGGCCTCGACCGCGCGCTCGACCACACGCTGATCGAGAAGGCGAAGGCCGCGATCGAGAAAGGCGAGCACGTGTCGTTCATCCAGCCGGTGCGCAACGTGAACCGCACGGTCGGCGCGATGCTGTCGGGCACGATCGCGAAGAAGTACGGCCACGAAGGTCTCGCGGACGACGCGATCCACATCCAGCTGAAGGGCACCGCGGGTCAGAGCTTCGGCGCGTTCCTCGCGAAGGGCATCACGCTGGATCTGGTCGGCGACGGCAACGACTATGTGGGCAAGGGCCTGTCGGGCGGTCGCATCATCATCCGTCCGACCAACGATTTCCGCGGCAAGTCGGAAGAGAACATCATCTGCGGCAACACGGTGATGTACGGCGCGATCGAAGGCGAAGCCTTCTTCCGCGGCGTGGCCGGCGAGCGGTTCTGCGTGCGTAACTCTGGCGCGACGGCGGTCGTCGAAGGCACGGGCGACCACGGTTGCGAATACATGACGGGCGGCACGGTCGTCGTGCTCGGCGAGACGGGCCGTAACTTCGCGGCCGGTATGTCAGGCGGCATCGCGTACGTGTTCGATCCGGACGGCATGTTCGCGAGCAAGTGCAACAAGTCGATGGTCGCGCTCGAACCAGTGCTGCAACAGGCCGAACAGGAGCGCACGATCGACCAGGGCGTATGGCATCACGGCACGACCGACGAAGCGCTGCTCAAGGGGATCATCGAGCGTCACTTCCAGTTCACGGGCTCGACGCGTGCGAAGGCGCTGCTCGAAAACTGGGACGCGGCGCGCCGTCAGTTCGTGAAGGTGTTCCCGACCGAATACAAGCGCGCGCTCGGCGAACTCGCCGCGAAGAAGGCGAACAGCGAAGTGCTCGCCGCCTGAGCTGCTTTCACGGAAGTCACCTTTAGACGACGTACCCGCCGCGTTCCGACCAATCGACGCGCGGCGGGTCCAGATTACCCCTAGATACAGATAGAGAAGAGAACCACATGGGCAAGGCAACCGGTTTTCTCGAGTTCGAACGTCGCCACGAGACGTACGAGGCTCCGCTCACGCGTGTGAAGCACTACAAGGAATTCGTCGCGGCACTGACCGATGACGAAGCGAAGATTCAAGGCGCGCGTTGCATGGACTGCGGCATTCCGTTCTGCAACAACGGCTGCCCGGTCAACAACATCATCCCCGACTTCAACGACCTGGTGTTCCGTCAGGACTGGAAGAACGCGATCGAAGTGCTGCATTCGACCAACAACTTCCCCGAGTTCACGGGCCGCATCTGCCCGGCACCGTGCGAAGCGGCATGCACGCTCGGCATCAATGACGACCCGGTCGGCATCAAGTCGATCGAGCATGCGATCATCGACAAAGCCTGGGCCGAAGGCTGGGTCGCGCCGCAGACGCCGAAGCACAAGACCGGCAAGAAGGTCGCCGTGGTCGGCTCGGGCCCGGCGGGTCTCGCGGCCGCGCAGCAGCTCGCGCGCGCCGGCCATGACGTGACCGTGTTCGAAAAGAACGACCGCATCGGCGGCCTGCTGCGTTATGGCATCCCCGACTTCAAGCTGGAGAAGTGGCAGATCGATCGCCGCATGCGGCAGATGGAGGCCGAAGGCGTGACGTTCCGCACCAACGTGTTCATCGGCAAGCCGGACTCGCTGCCGGCGCACATCGGCAACACCGCGAAGGAAACCATCACGCCGGTGGAGCTGAACGAGCAGTTCGACGCGGTCGTGATCGCCGGTGGTTCGGAAACGCCGCGTGATCTGCCGGTGCCCGGCCGCGAACTCGAAGGCGTGTACTACGCGATGGAATTCCTGCCGCAGCAGAACAAGGTCAACGCCGGCGACAAGATGCCGAACCAGTTGGTCGCGAAGGGCAAGCACGTCGTCGTGATCGGCGGCGGCGATACCGGTTCGGACTGCGTGGGCACGTCGAACCGTCACGGCGCGAAGAGCGTCACGCAGTTCGAATTGCTGCCGCAGCCGCCGGAAGAAGAGAACAAGCCGCTCGTGTGGCCGTACTGGCCGATCAAGCTGCGCACGTCGTCGTCGCATGAGGAAGGCTGCGAGCGCGATTGGGCGGTTGCGACCAAGCGCCTCGAAGGCAAGAACGGTAAGGTCGAGAAGCTGATCGCCGCGCGTGTCGAATGGAAGGACGGCAAGATGGTCGAAGTGCCGAACTCCGAATTCGAAATGAAGGCCGACCTCGTGCTGCTCGCGATGGGCTTCACGCAGCCGGTTTCGCCGGTGCTCGAAGCGTTCGGCGTCGACAAGGATGCGCGCGGCAACGTGCGCGCCGCAACCGAGGGCGACAAGGCGTACTGCACATCGGTGGACAAGGTGTTCACGGCGGGCGACATGCGCCGCGGCCAGTCGCTGGTGGTGTGGGCGATCCGCGAAGGCCGTCAGTGCGCGCGTTCGGTCGATGCGTTCCTGATGGGTCATTCGGAACTGCCGCGTTAAGCGTCTTCAGCGGGTGCGTGCGCAGCGTGTTCCAGGTCGCGCGCTCCGGCCACGATTTGCAGGAAGACGTGGAGACGACAAGGCGCCCCATGAAGGGCGCCTGTAGCGGTAAAGCGATGCGGTAAAACGAGAAGCCGGGCTCGCCTGTCAGGGGAGCCCGGTTTTCTTTTGCCTCGTCGCCGGATGGAAATCGGCGCCGCGGCCCGATCCTTTCGGCATTCATTGGCGGGCAAACCGTCCCTCTTTTTTCTTACTAACCCCTACGATGTAATGCAAAACTTATCCGGTCAACGTTAAACTGCGTCTGCAGCCCGGCTGCCCAACCATTCCTCCTATGCACCCGTCGCCCCGATGTCCGTTACCGCGAAAAACCGTTCGCCTTTCCGCGCCCTTGCGAGCACGACCGTGCCCGTGGAACGCGGCATGCCGGGCGAACCGTCGGCGGCGCGGCGACGCTTTCTGAGGAACTCGGCGGGTGCAATGCTGGCCGCGGGTTTCGGCAGCTCGCTGCTGTCCGCGTGTGGCGGCAGTCTCGAAGCCGATCAGCCGAACACGCCGCGCCTCGTGTCGGTCAGCAATTTCCGCGATGTCGGCGGCGCGGGCGCCGGCTATCTGACCGTCGACGGCAAGCAGATGCGGCGCGGCGTGTTCTATCGCGCGAACGCGCTGACGCTGAGCGGCACGGACGCGGCGACGCTCGACAAGCTCGGCATCGTGTCGGTCTACGACCTGCGCACGCCCGCCGAAATCGCGCGCACCGCCGACGTGCTGCCGGGCGGCGCGACATCCTCCACGCTGAACGTGCTCGGCACGAACGACTTCGTCGCACCCCCGTTCGATGCGGCCGCCGACGCCGTCGCGTTCATGCAGGCCGAGGCGCGCGCGTATGTGACGGGCGGCCCGCAGCGAGCCGCGTATGGCGGCTTGCTCGGCGCGCTCGCCAATGGCACGGGCGCGCAGCTATTCCATTCGAGCGCGGGCAAGGATCGAGCGGGCTGGGTCGCGGCGCTTTTGCTCAGCATCGCCAATGTGCCGCTCGACGTGATCATGCAGGACTATCTGCTGAGCAACGTCTACCTCGCGCCATCGATTGCCGCGCAAACCACCAGCTTGCGCGCACAGGAAGGCGCTGCCATCGCGACGGCGAGAGCGCCGTTGTTCGACGTCGACGACAATTATCTGCAGGCGGGCTTCGACCAGGTGCAGGCGAGCTACGGCACGATGGCGAGCTACCTGACGCAAGGCCTCGGCCTTTCTACCGCGACGGTCGACGCGCTGCGCAATCGGCTCGTGCATTGACGCGCTTTGCTGTCGCGCTTCACTGCCGCGCTTCACTGCCGCTTCGCTCGCCTTGCGACAGCAAAAAAAAAGTCCGCCCCAGGGGCTGGCGGACCGAGAAGGGCGGCATCGAGAAATGCCAGGCGCGACTATAAGGCCGCTGCCCGCGCGATAGAGGGTGCGGTAAGGGCGGGTAAGTGGCCCGGTCCGCGCACCGTTGCCTGCACGCATCCTCACGTCAGCGCCGGGTCCACCGGCAATTCGATGCGTACTTCGAGCCCGCCCCGCGCATGATTGCGCACGAGGCAGCGTCCGCCGCGATCGTGCGCGAGCCGCGCGACGATCGCCAAACCGAGCCCGCAATGGCCCTCCCCGCCGCGCGCGGCGTCGAGCCGCACGAACGGCTTCATCGCCGCGGCGATCCGATCGTCGGGAATGCCGGGGCCGTGGTCGCGCACGCTGATCGTCCAATGACGGTCGTTGCATGCGGTTGAGATTTCCACCGGCGACATGCCGTGTTCGAGCGCATTGTCGACGAGGTTCGTCACGAGCCGGTCGAGCAGCGTGCGCGGCAGCGTGAACGAAGGTCCGGCGCGCAGGTCGAGCGCGAACAGCGGGGTGTCGGCGGGGTCCGCGGTTTCAGTGGTTTCAGCGGCCTGCGCGTCATCGCCGGAGGAAAACTGCTCGCGTAGAAACTCGTCGACTTCGACAGGCGGTCCGGCGTCCGCCGATTGGCCAGCAAATTCGAGGAACTGCTGGACGATGTTGGTCAGCGAATCGACGTCGCGGATCAGGCCCGCGCGCTCGTTTTCATCGACCAGCACGCTCGCGCGCAGCTTCAGGCGCGTGAGCGGCGCCTTCAGATCGTGCGCGACGCCGGCCAGCATCACCGCCTGGTCGTCGCCGGCTTCGTTCAGTCGCCGCATCATGTCGTTGAACGAGCCGATCAGATCGCGCAGTTCGCGCGGGCCCTGCACCGGCACGGGTTCGGGCCGCCCGCCCGAGCCGAACGCGCGCGACGCATCGGCGACGCGCGACAGCGGCCGCTGCATCTGCCACACCGCGAACAGCGACAGGATCAGCCCCGCGATCAGCATCGATACCGATTCGATCAGAAAGCGCGGCGGCGGCGGTAGGTCGACCGGCACGACGACCCAATTCGATTTGCCCGGAAACAGCACCCACAGTTGCGTCGGACGCAGATCGTCGACGGCGATCTGCGTACCGGCCGGCAGGTTCTGGCGCAGATGCCGGCTCAGCTCGACCAGCATATGCTCGCGCGGCTCGCGCAGATGCACGCTGGTCGGCATGTTCCACGTGGGCACCAGATGCACGCGCATCGCGGGCGCGAGCGCGGCACCCTTCATCGGCTCACCGTTGATCGCCTGCAGCACGAGCAGAATGCCGCGCGCGAAGCCGTCGATTTCATGACGCGGCGGCTGCATCGTCACCAGCACGAACCAGCTCGCCTGAATCGCGAACAGCACCGCCGCCGACAGCAACGCCATTCTGCCGAACAGTGTGTTCAGCGGATTCTTCATGCGCTGGGTGCGGCCTCGTCCTCGAAGGGCGCGCCGTTGGCGTCGGGTACGAACACGTAGCCCTTGCCGCGCACCGTTTGCACGTAGCACGGGTTCGACGGGTCGTCCTCGATCACGCGGCGCAGGCGCCAGATCGGCACGTCGAGGCTGCGGTCGCGGAACGCGAGGTTGTCGCGATGCACGAGATCGTGAATCAGCACGCGCGACAGCACCTTGTACGGATTGTTGACGAAGATCTTCAGCAGCGCGAATTCGCTGTCGCGCAGCGGCAGCTTGGCGTCGTCGCGGCTCAGCGAGCGCGTGGCGAAGTCCAGTTCGAACGGACCGAAGCGATAGCGCTTGCGTGCTTCGGGCGCGCTCGTGGTGGACGGCCCGCGCCGGCGCAGCACGGTCTGGATGCGCACGAGCAACTCGCGCGGATCGAACGGCTTGGTCAGGTAGTCGTCCGCGCCGAGCGACAGACCGACGATGCGATCGGCCACCGTGCCGCGCGCGGTCACGAAGATCACCGGGATGTCGTCGCCGGCGGCGCGCAACGCGGTGAGCGCGCGCAGGCCGTCGGTGTTCGGCATCATGATGTCGAGCACGACGACCGACGGCCGCTCACGCTCGAGACGACGCTGCAAATGAGTGCCGTCATGCAGCACGGACGCATCGAAGCCGTTCGACTGCAGGAACTTGCAAAGCAGATCGCGTACGACCGGATCGTCGTCGACGATAAGGACCTGTGGATTCATGGCGAAATTCTAGACTGGCGGGCCCGATGCGCGACCGCGGATTTCCTTACCAACGCTTACTGTGTGCCGCGTGGCGCTGGCGGGCTCGCGCCGGAGGCAGGTCGACAAAGGTTTAGCGGCTACTTTAGCACTGCCTGATCCGGCGATCCGCAACGACCGGCACGCGATGACAACAGTTGGCAAGCACTCGAAAGCGCCCGCAAGCGCGCGGAACGGTTCGTAACAACCGCGCGAAAGCGTGCTTTGCTTCGCCCATCGTCGGCACTTGCGCGGCGCGATGATGCGTTCCGCAGCACGTCGCGCCGCGCGCCGAACGAGGCCCGTAGCCTCGGGCGACGGCGCGCGGCGTTCAACCGACACCGGTGCGCAGTGCGCGCCTTCGCGAGGCCCATCATGACGATCCACAATACGCTCAGTTCCACGCCTTTCTCCACGTTGGCGAATACGCCGGCCACCGAGAAGCCCGCCAGTTCTGGCTCCAGTTCCACCGGCGCCGCGCCGAAATCGCAGAAGAACGCCGCGCTTGCGCAACCCGCGCAACCCGCAGCGGGGACGGGGCTGGTCGGCCATCTGGTCAACACGACCGCGTGAGCTGACGAGGTTCGCGTGCCGTTATCAAGAACCCCTGAGCATCGGTGGCGTGTCGTGGCATGGCTCGTTGTCGGCTCGTTGCTATTGCCGCTCGGTGGCTGCGGCGCCGCGGCGCTGCCGTGCCGGATCACAGCAGCGACCCTGAAAGTGCTGCCGGTCGCCGGCCATGCCGCGGCGACGCCTTTCGACATGTGCGCTTCCGCGATCGATTGAATCATGAGGCGCACCCGGATGGTTTGTGCACTGGTGCTGCTAAGCGGTGCGCTGTCGTGCGACGCGCATGCGCAGCCCGTCGCGCGCAGTGCGAAGGCGGCTAGCGCGGCATCGAATAGCGTTGCCACCGACACGCGCCGGCGCTCGCGGGACGCACCGTTTTCCTTTCGCGGCGTCGCGCTCGGCATCACGATCGACGAATTCCGCGCGGGCTCGAGCGTGCGCGCGACGCCGGTCGGCAGCGTGCCGATCTGCGAGACGGACGTGCAGGCCGGTGCGCTCGGCATGCGGCTGAAGTCGCACGATAGCCTGAGCGTCGCGTGCCGCTGGGCGCATCGCGACGATGAGCGCTGGGCGGTGTCGCAGGCGGTGGTCGATGGCACGCCGGCGCTCGAACATGTGATGCGCTTCACGCGCATCGACGGCCAGGGCGCGCTGCGTCTCTACGAGATGTCGTTCGTGATCGACGAGCCGACCGCCGAGGATCTGCGTGACGCGCTCGAGGACCGTTACGGGCCGCCGCGTCTCGCGACGCGCAACGCGGCGGCGCCGGGCGCGATGCCGATGTACGTATGGGAGAACGCGGTGAGTTCGATCACGCTGTGCTTCCTGCCGGGCAGCCGCAACGGCACGCTCACGTATCTGCTGAAGGGCTCGGATGCGTGGATGAAGGCGGTCGTGCGGCAGTGGCAGGCGAGCGGCGCCGACGCGGGCTGACGATTGCCTGGCAGGTCTGATCATCGGTGCGATTCCAACGCCGAAACCGGGTGGTGTCCGGCTGGCGCCGCCTTGCTTCAATTCCATTTCATCCTTATCGCCACGGAGCCCGCATGACCGCGCTACGTCTCATCCTCGTGCTCGGCGCCGCGAGTTGTCTCGCGGCCTGTTCGAGCACGCAGACCAGGTCGATCGTCGAAACGCCGATGGCGCCGCCGTTGGCGTCCGCGCCGTTGAACGTCAACACGCAAGGCGCGATCTATCAGGCGGGCGCCCCGCTGCTGTTGTATGAGGCGCCGCGCGCGCAGCACATCGGCGACGTACTGACGATTCGGCTCTCGGAATCGTATAGCGGCAACAACAGCGCGAGCGCATCGGCGAACCGCGCGAGCAGCATCACCGCGACCGCGGCGGACCAGTCGACGAATGCCGCCGCGCGGCTCGCGAAACTGTTCAACATCGGCTCGGCCAGCACCGACTACAAAGGACAGGGCAGCCTGAGCGACATCAGCGGCATGACGGGCACGCTCGCCGTGACCGTGATCGGCACGGTATCGGGCGGCAATCTCGTCGTGTCGGGCGAGAAGCTGATCGCGATGAGCGGGACCCGCGACCGGTTGCGGCTGTCGGGCATCGTCAATCCCAAGGATATCGAAGCAGGCAATTACGTCGCGTCGAGCAAGGTCGCGAACGCGCGCATCGAACAGGCGGGCCTCGGCATGGTGAACGATGCGACGACGATGGGCTGGCTGCAGAGGATGTTTCTGAGCGCGCTGACGTTTTGAGCGTCAGCCGCGTCAGTGCGGTGCGCGCGGCGCCGCGTTGCCCGTTCCGTGCGACGCACGGGTCGCGCGGGTCGCGCGGGTCGCGTGCGACGCGTGGGCCGCATCAACCGGCTTCGACCATCAGGCGCCGCTAACCGAGCGGCGGCGCAAGCCCGCGTTCGGCCGCGCCGATCTCGCCGTCCGGCACGAACACGTAGCCGCGTCCCCACACGGTCTGCACGTAGCGCGGTTCCGACGGGTCCACTTCGATCAATCGGCGCAAACGCCAGATCGACACGTCGAGGCTGCGATTGCGATGCGCTTCGCTATTGCCGTGCAGTTTTTCGAGCAGTTGCGCGCGCGTGAGCACGGTCATCGCGTGCGTGACGAACACCTTCAGCATCGCGAATTCGCTCGAACGCAGCGTGATGCGTTCGCCGTCGCGACGCAGCTCGCGCGCGGGGAAGTTCACTTCGAAGCGGCCGAAATGGTAGGGCGCGCGCTGTTCTGGCGCGCCCGGCGCGATCGAGCCGCGACGCCGCAGCACGGTGCGAATCCGCGCGACGAGTTCACTCGGTTCGAAAGGCTTGCCGAGATAGTCATCGGCGCCGAGTTCGAGGCCGATCACGCGATCGATCGGATCGGCGCGCGCGGTCAGCAGGATCACGGGAATGTCGTCGCCGGCGACACGCAAGGCGCGCAGCGCGCTGATGCCGTCGAGCTCCGGCATCATGATGTCGAGCACGACGAGCGCGGGACGCTGCTGCTGCAATCTGCGCTGCAACGCCAGGCCATTTTCGAGCGTGGCGACCTTGAAGCCGCGACCGTGCAGATATTCACTGACGAGTTCGCGTACGACGGGATCGTCATCGACGATCAGGATGGTCTGGTTCATTCAGGTCATCTTAGTGATGCGCGCGGGCCGCGCAAAGCGCATACCGCTTTCCAATCCTTTCCGGTGAAAGGCGGTGCAAGCGAAAACAAGGCCGTGGGTATCAGTTGGTTGGCGGGAAGGCCTGCGAGGTTTGCAGCGTCTGCTGTTGCTGCTGTGGCCGCGCAAAAACGGTACGGTCGACGACCATCCGCTCGATCAGTCCGCCGAGCTTCACCGAGGCCGACGAAAAACGGTCGGTGTTCAGGCCGCCGGTCTGATAGCGCGCGGTGACCAGAATGCGGCCACTCTGGATCAGTGTCAGATCGATGATCGACAGATACTGGATCGATTCGTCGCTGAACGAGCGGCGGCCATAGTCGATCGCGGCGTTGTAGACGAGCCGCGCTTCGCAGCCAGCCGGTGAGGTGCCCGGATTGTAGACGTCCGAACGAATGCCGCGCCGCTCGAGCGCGAGCTGCAGCGCTGGCACGAAATCGCCGACCGACACCGTCGGGTTCACTTCGATGCATACGTGCTGCACATCCACGGGCCGGCCGTTGACGAAGGTCGGCGACGAGTAGTTCGACGCAATCGCGTAGCCGGCCTGGATCACGGAGCCGGTGGCGTCGGCGGCCTGGATCAGCGTCCAGGCACAGCCATCGAGCGCGAGCGTCAGCGTCGCGGCGAAGGCGGCGACGGCGGCTCGCGCGCAACGGCGCCGGCATATCGCCGCCGCAATCGGGCACAGGCGCGAACGCCTGGTTGCCGCTGGCGCGCGCACGGTCGGCGACGAGGTCATGAGGCAGCGCCCGATCCCGGTCACAAAAAGCGATGGGTCATCAAGGGCAGCGACGGCCGCGCGCTTAGCGCGTCACGCGCAGTCGCAGTTCGTTCTGCCTTTGCACGCTCGCAGTGACGTTCACGCGGCGCGCGTCGGTAGTCACGACGAAATGCTGGCGCACCGGTGTATTGACGTCGTGCACGACCCGCGGAAAGCAGGCGGCGATGTCGGCGCCGAGTTCTTCGAGCGGATCGTTGATCATGCCGTCGGCTTGCCAGTGCGCGCGCCAGTGGCAGTCGTACGCGTGGGGGCTGGCGCGGCAATCGTCGGTATTGGAGACGCCCGGCAATTGCGCGGCGCTCTCGCGCGGCAGTTGCCGGAAATCGCTCGCATCGACGATGCGCGTGAGCGCGGCGCAGATGTCGGCGGGCTGGTTCTGCTCGGTCGTTTGCGCGGCATCGACGGCATTCGTGAACAGCAACGCGGCGCCGCAGGCGAGCGCGATGCGCGGGAGCAAAGACGGGAGCAAAGGTGAAACACGGCGAGCGAGTGACATGGGCGTGGAGTCCGGAGAGCGGTTGCGATGAAAGACGTGACTGACATCAACGAAGGCCGGCGCATCGCGCGGCCCGTACGGCTATCGTCGCCGCTCGCGGGCATTTTCAAAGCGCGGAACAGCTTGCACGCTTCGCAAATGCTTTCGAACTCTTCTCGTGTCTTTCCGGATGTTGCCCCGGCTGGTCCCCCGGCGCCAAGGTGATGCTTAACCGGGCGTCAAGCGGCCATCGACGTGAATCACCTGGCCGGTGACGTGGCGAGCTTCGACGTACGCGGCCGCGCGAGCGCTGCGCCGATGCCGGAACCCTCGCCGGTGATCAGCGCGGCGCGAGGAGCGGCGCCGTGCGCCGCGCTGACGTGGGCGCCGCTCGCGTCGCTCACGCCGCTACCGCTTCGGACGAACGCTCGACGTCGAGCGTTTCGTCATGGAACGCCGCAAGCGATTCGCGATGCGCAACGCTGACGATCGCAGCCTTCGGCAGTCGCTCCGTGAACAGCCGATAGAGCCGCGCCTCGTTTTCCGCGTCGAGCGCGCTGGTCGCTTCGTCGAGGAACAGGTAGTCGGGCTTGTGCAGCAGCACGCGCGCGGCGGCGAAGCGCTGCTGCTCGCCCGGCGACAGCACGCGGGTCCAGTGCCCCGATTCCTGCAGACGGTCCGCGTATTCCGATAGATGGCAGGTGACCAGTGCGTCGCGGCATTCGTCGTCGCCATAGGCCTTCGCCGCCGACGGATATGCGAGCGCCGCCTTCAGCGTGCCGATCGGCATGTAGCTGACCTGCGGAATGAACATCATGCGCGCGTTGACCGGCGCGTCGATCGAGCCGTCGCCGAACGGCCACAGGCCCGCCAGCGCGCGCATCAGCGTGCTCTTACCGGCGCCCGACGGACCGCGCACGAGCCAGCGCGAGCCCGGCCGGATCGCGATATCGCGGATGCGCGACAGCGGGTTGCCATTCGGCAGCGCGAGCTTGAGGCTGTCGGTAGTCAGCGTATTGCTGTCGACGAAATGCAGGTTGATGCCGCCATGCTCGGTGGCCGGCGACACCGACTCTTTCAGACGCGGCGAATGCACGACGCGCTTGAATTCGCGCAACCGGTTCACGGTCGCGCGCCATTCGACGAGGCTCGTATAACTGTTGATGAACCACGAGAACGAATCGCTGACGGTGCCGAACGCGCTCGAGATCTGCATCAGCACGCCGAACGTGAACGCGCCCGCGAAGTAGCGCGGCGACGCGACGACGATCGGGAAAATGATCGCGATCTGGCCGTAGAAGCTCAGCACGAAGGTCAGGCGCTTCGTGTACTTCATCACCTGCCACCAGTTATCGCGGATGCGGCCGAACAGCGTGCGCGCATTCGTCTTCTCGGTTTCCATGCCGTCGTAGAACGCGATCTGCTCGGCGTTCTCACGCAGCCGGATCAGACCGAAACGGAAATCGGCCTCGACTTTCTGCGCCTGATAGTTGATCGACACGAGCGGATGGCCGACCTTCTGCGTGATGAGCGAGCCGACCACCGCGTACAGCGCGGCGGCCCACACCATGTAGCCGGGGATTTGCAGCGGCATGCCGCCGAGCGAGATGCTCAACGCGCCCGCGAGCGACCACAGGATCGTGATGAACGACACGAGCGTGACGACGGTCGACAGCAGATCGAGCGTCAGCGACAGCGTGGTGGTCGCGAACGACTGCAGGTCGTCGCTGATCCGCTGGTCGGGGTTGTCGGCGAGACGGTCGCGCTCGATGCGGTAGAACGCGCTGTCGTCGAGCCACTCGTTCAGGTAGCGGGTGGTCAGCCACTGGCGCCAGCGAAAGCCGAGCATCTGGCGCAGATAGCGCCCATATACAGCGAGGATGATGAAACCGAACGCGAGCCCGGTAAAAATCATCAGCAGGTGCGGGAAGTCGTGGACGTTCTTCGCCTGCAGCGCGTTGTAGAAGTCCCTGCTCCAGCTATTCAGGCGCACGTTGATCCAGACGACGAGCAGGTTCATCACGATGATCGTGACGAGCAGCCCCCACGCGATGCCTCGTTCCTCGGAAACCCAGTAAGGCTTGATCAGGCTCCAGGCGGAGACCCTTTCGTCGGGCGGCAGCGCGGGGCTGGCGGAAGTATGTGGTGTCATGAGCGTCCTGATGAAGTGCTGACCCGAAGTGCCGATCCGGCGTGCGGGTCCGATCTGGTTGACCCATGTCGGGCGATCCCGCGAACAGCCGCCCCTTTTGCGGGGCCACCGCTGCGGCGGGTCTGCGATGCCTGGCCGGGCATCGCGCCATCGCGCTCGATGAACGCGAGTCCGGACGGGCGCCCGATTCTGGCGTGACGCCCTTAAGCGAAAATTAATTTTCGGGGCCGGTGCCCGCCCGGGTGCCGCCGCCACGCATGCGGCCACCAGCGCCGCGCGCGCCGCGTTTTCGCGGCACCGATCACGGCATTGTGCCAGAGCGCCGGCCCGCTTCGCATCGGCATCACGGTGGACGGTGCCAGGTCGAAATCGCGCCAGCGACGGCGGACCGCTGGTTTGCGGGCGCTGCGCCTTTTATGGTCTAATGACCTGCGACGAAACAGGGGTGCTTCGCCCACAGGCGGCATGACTTTCATGCCGGGGCGGCGAGGCTGAGAGACACCCTTTGCACCCGATCCGGGTAATACCGGCGCGGGAAGTTTCCGGAAGCAACCGTCTTCCATTCCCCGCCGGGCGGCGAGCGCATCTGACATGCGCGCGCCGTGACCGGCCGGCTTCACCCGCCGGTTTCGTCCTGGGTACGTGCGTTTTTTGGCCGTACGGAAAGGACTCGATGACCGCCTATTCTTCAGACATGCATTCTTCTCTTCGTCACGCCGCCTCGTGCGTGCCGTGCCGCTCCCGGCTTGCCCGCCGTAATCGAATGGAGCGCACGCGATGAACCGTTCCCCCCGACCCGATTTCGCCGTGCTCGGCGGCGGCCTGTGCGGCCGGCTGGTCGCGTGGCGCCTCGCGGGCGACGGGCATCGCGTGGCGCTCTACGAGCGCGGCGATGCCACCGGTTCGCAGGCTGCGGCGTGGGTCGCCGCGGCGATGCTCGCGCCGCTGGCCGAAGCTGCAAGCGCCGAACCGTTGATCACGCGGCTCGGCGCGAGTTCGCTCGAAAGCTGGCCGCGTGTGCTTGCCGAACTGCCGGAGCCGGTGTTTTTCCAGCGCAACGGCACGCTCGTCGTCTGGCATCACGCGGACCGCACCGAGGCGCCGCTGTTTGAGCGCCGCGTGCGCGCGAACGCGCCGGCCGAGTTGCTCGACGGCGGCTTCATCGCGCTCGCGGGTGCGCAGCTCGGCGCCGCCGAACCCGCGTTGGCCGGCCGCTTCAACCAGGGGTGGCTGCTGCCGCGCGAAGGCCAGCTCGACAACCGCCAGGTGCTGTCCGCGCTCGCGGCGGGGCTTGCCGAGCGCGGCGTCGACACGCACTGGAACACGCCGATCGACGACGCATCGCTGCCCGAGGCCGGCATCACCATCGATTGCCGCGGGCTCGGCGCGAAGCCGGTGCTGCCGACGCTGCGCGGCATCCGCGGCGAAGTTGCGCGCGTGCATGCGCCTCACCTGCAGCTGACGCGCCCGGTGCGGCTGCTGCATCCGCGCTACCCGCTGTATATCGCGCCGAAGCAGAACGGTCTTTACGTGATCGGCGCGACGGAGATAGAGGGCGAGGACATGTCGCCCGTCAGCGTGCGCTCGGCGCTCGAGTTGCTGAGCGCGGCGTTTTCGGTGCATCCGGGCTTCGGCGAGGCGCGCATCCTCGAGCTGAATTCGCAATGCCGGCCGACTTTGCCCGATCACCGTCCCGCGCTGCTGTGGGACGGCGCGCGCACGCTGCGTGTGAACGGCCTGTACCGTCATGGCTATATGATCGCGCCCGAAGTCGCCGACGAAGCCGTGCGCTTCGCCAGCGCGCTGCTCGACGGCCGCGTCGGTGACGCCGACGCATTCGCCGGCTGGCGGCGCGACGCGTGCTGGAGCGAGCTGTTCCAGCAGGAATTCGCGCGGGAGCCGGCCTGAGCGTGGCGGCCTTCGTGCCGCACACGATGCCGCTTTCGCCATCGATTGAACCGTATTCGAACACCATGGACATTCATATCAATCAGAAGCCGTTGTCGCTGCCCGAGGGCGCGACTGTCGCCGATGCGCTCGCCGCCTTTGGCGC
Organism: Paraburkholderia podalyriae; assembly: GCF_014397785.1. Taxonomy (GTDB): domain Bacteria; phylum Pseudomonadota; class Gammaproteobacteria; order Burkholderiales; family Burkholderiaceae; genus Paraburkholderia; species Paraburkholderia podalyriae. The sequence goes on along the minus strand of NZ_VZQQ01000017.1, from coordinate 82,361 downwards.
GCGTCCGCCGTTCGCGGTCGCGCTGAACGGTGATTTCGTCGCGCGTACGCAGCATGCGGCGCGCGCGTTGCAAACGGGCGACCGGCTCGACGTCGTGCAGCCAGTCGCGGGCGGCTGAGCGCGCTCGCGCCAGCCTGTCGCCCACCGGACGCCAAAAAACCGTCGCCGAAAACCCGTTGCCGCAACACTGTCGGCGCAAGGCCGCGGCGGCAAACCAGGATGATGCAAATGACTTCTCACGAAACCGCCGACGCGCTGACGCTATACGGTCAAACTTTCGCGAGCCGCGTGCTCCTCGGCACGTCGCGCTACCCGTCGCTGCAGTCGCTGTCCGATTCGATCGACGCCGCGCGTCCCGGCATGGTGACCGTCGCACTGCGCCGTCAGATGAACGAGGGCCACGCCGAAGCCGGCTTCTTCGATCTGCTCAAGCGCCACGGCGTGCCGCTGCTGCCAAACACGGCGGGCTGCCTGAGCGTCGGCGAAGCGGTGACGACCGCGCACATGGCGCGTGAAATCTTCGAGACCGAGTGGATCAAGCTCGAACTGATCGGCGACGACTACACGCTGCAGCCCGACCCGGTCGGCCTGATCGAGGCCGCCGCGCGGCTCGTCAAGGATGGCTTCAAGGTGCTGCCGTACTGCACCGAAGACCTGGTGATCGGCCGCCGTCTGCTCGATGCCGGCTGCGAGGCGCTGATGCCGTGGGGCGCGCCGATCGGCACTGGCAAGGGCGTGATCAATCCGTACGGGCTGCGCGTCCTGCGCGAGCGGCTGCCGGATGTGGCGCTGATCGTCGACGCCGGTCTCGGCGTGCCGTCGCACGCGGCCCAGGTGATGGAGTGGGGCTTCGACGGCGTGCTGCTGAACACGGCCGTATCGCAGGCAACGCATCCCGACGCAATGGCGCGGGCGTTCGCGCTGGGGGTCGAGGCGGGCCGGCAAGCGTACCTCGCGGGCCCGATGGCCGAGCGCGAGAGCGCGCACGCGAGCACGCCGGTGGTCGGCATGCCGTTCTGGCATCAGGATGGAGGTGCCGCATGACTCAATCGTTGACGCTGAAGAATCGCGATCTATTCTGGCCGACGGCCGACGAACTCATCGAGGCCGCCGAGCGCATCCGCGCGCGACTCGGCGACTGGCCGCCGATGCACGCGCCGTGGCGCATCTGCCTGACCGCGCCCGATGAACCGAACGGTGGCGACCTGATCGTCATCGCCGACGCGCAGCAGCACGGCGAGCAGATCGCGCGCTGGCTGACGCGTGGCGCGGGCGTGATCGTCGCCGCGGAAAACCGCGCGACGCTGCATCTGGGCGGCGAGAAATACGGCCTCGAAGGGCATCTGGCGGAAGACTGGATCCCTGCGCTGGCCGCGTTCCTCGACTGCGGTTTCGATCCGCACGACGCGCTGGTGCTCGCGCTCGCGTGGCGCGACGGCGACGAAACCCGCGCCGACGACGCGTTCCCTGCCGACCTCGCGCGCTTTCCACGCGTTGCCGGCCTGCCGGAGGCGCCCGTCCAGGTGTTCCCGCGCTGCTCGGAAAAGCTCGGCCTGTATCCGGTGCTGCCGACCGCGGACTGGGTCGAACGGGTGGTCGGCTTCGGCGTGAAGACGGTGCAGTTGCGCCGCAAGTCGGCCGAACCCGCCGACGCGCTGAAGCGCGAAATCACCCGCTGCGTGGCGGCCGGCCGCGCGCACGACGCGCAGGTGTTCATCAACGACCACTGGCAGGCGGCGCTCGAGGCGGGCGCGTACGGCGTACACCTCGGCCAGGAAGACGTGCATATGGCGGATCTGTCCGCGCTGGCCGAGGCGGGCATCCGGCTCGGTCTGTCGACTCACGGCTTCTACGAGATGCTGAAGGCGCTGCATTTCCGTCCGAGCTATATTGCGTTGGGCGCCGTGTTCCCGACCACCACCAAAGTGATGCCGACCGCGCCGCAGGGCTTGCGGCGCCTCGCACGCTACGTGCGGCTGCTCGACGGTGTGGTGCCGCTCGTCGCGATCGGCGGGATCGATCTGCAGGTGCTGCCGGACGTGCTCGCGACGGGCGTCGGCTGCGCGGCCGTGGTGCGCGCGGTCACCGAAGCGGCCGATCCGGCCGCCGCCGTCTCCGCGTTGCAACACATGTTTACGCAATAATCGTCAGGCATAGTCAAGGAACGGGGCACCTCACGGCAGCTTTTGCACGATGGCCCTATAATTCGGCCTTCCCTGTAAAAGGATCGTCAGTTTGGTGCCTTCCTATCCCGAGACCTTACTCGAGCTGCGCGACGTCGACTTCGGTTACGGCGACCGGCTCGTCCTGTCGAATCTGAATCTGCGCTTTCGTCGCGGTCAGGTCGTCGCGGTCATGGGCGGCTCGGGTTGCGGCAAGACCACGGTGCTGCGGCTGATCGGCGGCCTCGTGCGTGCGCAGCGCGGCCAGGTGCTGTTCCACGGCCAGGACATCGGCGAGCAGACGCGCGAAGGCCTTTACGCGCTGCGCCGCAAGATGGGCATGCTGTTCCAGTTCGGCGCGCTGTTCACCGACATGTCGGTGTTCGAAAACGTCGCCTTCTCGCTGCGCGAGCACACCGATCTCCCCGAAGAACTGCTACGCGACCTAGTGCTGATGAAGCTCAACGCGGTCGGGCTGCGCGGTGCGCGCGACCTGCCGCCGTCGGAAATTTCGGGCGGCATGGCGCGGCGCGTGGCGCTTGCGCGCGCAATCGCGCTCGACCCCGAACTGATGATGTACGACGAGCCGTTCGCCGGTCTCGACCCGATCTCGCTCGGCATCACCGCGAACCTGATCCGCACGCTGAACCGGGCGCTCGGCGCCACGTCGATTCTCGTCACGCACGACGTGCCGGAATCATTCGCAATCGCCGACTACGTGTACTTCCTGTCAAACGGCGGTGTGCTCGCCGAGGGCACGCCGGACGAACTGCGCGCGTCGACCGATCCGACCGTGCGGCAGTTCATCGACGGCGCGCCAGACGGCCCGTTCAGATTCCACTATCCGGCCAAGACGCCGCTCGCGGCGGACTTCGGCATCGGCGGAGGCCAGTCATGACCAGTGCGATCGGTCGCTCGGTCATCACCGGGCTCGGCAACGCCGGCTACGCGACGCGCTTCTTCCTGCGCCTCGTGCTCGAATTTTTTCCGCTGCTGCGCCGCCCGCGTCTTGTCACGAAGCAGATCCACTTCGTCGGTAATTATTCGCTGGTGATCATCGCGGTGTCGGGGCTGTTCGTCGGTTTCGTGCTCGGGCTGCAGGGCTATTACACGCTGAACCGCTACGGCTCCGAGCAGGCGCTTGGGCTGCTGGTCGCGCTGTCGCTCGTGCGTGAGCTCGGGCCCGTCGTGACCGCGCTGCTGTTCGCCGGGCGCGCGGGCACGTCCCTCACCGCCGAAATCGGCCTGATGAAGGCGGGCGAGCAGCTCACCGCGATGGAAATGATGGCCGTCGATCCGGTCAAGGTCGTGATCGCGCCGCGCCTGTGGGCGGGCATTGTGTCGATGCCGATCCTCGCGGCGATCTTCAGCGCGGTCGGTGTCCTCGGTGGTTACGTGGTGGGCGTGCTGCTGATCGGCGTCGATGCCGGCGCGTTCTGGTCGCAGATGCAAAGCGGCGTCGACGTGTGGCGCGATGTCGGCGCCGGGGTCGTCAAGAGTGTGGTGTTCGGCCTCGCGGTGACCTTCATCGCGCTGTTTCAGGGCTACGAGGCGAAGCCGACGCCGGAAGGCGTGTCGCGCGCGACGACCCGCACGGTCGTGTACGCGTCGCTCGCGGTGCTCGGGCTCGATTTCCTGCTGACCGCACTGATGTTCAGCTAAGACCGCGCAGCGCGCCGGCTGCCGGCGGCGCATCATGCGCCGCGCACGGCTGGAGGCGGCGGCGCGGCGGATTCACTTTAGGATGACGATGAAAAAGAATGCTCTCGACTTCTGGGTCGGCCTGTTCGTGGTGCTGGGTTTCGTGGCGTTGCTGTTTCTTGCGCTGAAGGCCGGCAACATGAGCTCGTTGTCGTTCCAGGCAACCTACCCGGTCAAGCTGAAGTTCGACAACATCGGCGGGCTGAAGCCACGCGCGCCGGTGAAGAGCGCCGGCGTGACGGTCGGGCGGGTCGCGTCGATCGGCTTCGATAGCAACGCCTACCAGGCGCTCGTCACGATCGACATCGACAAGCAATACCAGTTTCCGAGAGACACCTCGGCGAAGATCCTGACCTCGGGTCTGCTCGGCGAGCAGTACGTCGGACTCGAGCCGGGCGGCGACTCGGAAATGCTCAAGGCGGGCGATACGATCTCGATGACGCAATCGGCGATCGTGCTGGAAAATCTGATCGGCCAGTTCCTGTACAGCAAGGCCGCGGATTCCGGCGCGGCAAAGCCCGCTGCGTCGGCCCCCGCACCGGCGCCGGGCGCGCCGGCTTCCGGCTCTGCCGCCCAGTAAGGCCAACAAGGAGAACTAGATGCAGACGACACTGCAGACCCCGCGCAGCGGCGCGCGCGTCCTACAGTTCGGCAAGGTCGCCGTGGCGGCTGCGCTGCTCGCCGGTTGCACGACCGTGCAGACGCCTACCAAGGGCGACCCGTTCGAAGGGCTGAACCGCACGATCTTCACCGTCAACGACAAGATCGACCAGTACGCACTGAAGCCGGTTGCGCAGGGCTATGTTCGGGTCACGCCGCAGCCGGTTCGGGACAGCGTGACGAACTTCTTCTCGAACATCGGCGACGTCTACATCGCGGCGAACAACCTGCTGCAACTGCGCATCGCGGACGGCGTGTCCGACGTCATGCGGATCGTGATCAACACGCTGTTCGGCGTCGGCGGTCTGTTCGACGTCGCGACGCTCGCGAAGCTGCCGAAGCACGACAACGACCTCGGCCTGACGCTCGGTCACTACGGCGTGCCAGCAGGACCCTACCTGGTGCTGCCGCTTTTCGGGCCGAGTACGGTGCGCGACGCGGTCGGCTCGATCGGCAATTACTACGTGAACCCGGTCAGCTACATCAGTCCGTCGGGCCTGAGCTGGGCGCTGTATGGCCTGAACATCGTCAACACGCGCGCGAATCTGCTCGGCGCGAGCAACCTGCTGGAAGCCGCGGCGCTCGACAAATACTCGTTCGTGCGGAATGCGTATCTGCAGCGCCGTCAGTATCTGTTGTCGGATAACCGCCGGCGTCCGCAGGAACTTCCGAGCTATGACGAGGAAGCGCCGCTGCCGAAGTACGAGGAAGGCGACACGGGTGCCGCGACGGGCGCGGCTACGGGTGCGGCAGGCGCGCCGGCCGGCGCCGTAACCGGCGCGGCAGGCGCCGCCGCGGGTACGCAGGGTGCTGCGGCCAAGGCGGTTCCTGCATCCGGCGCGGCCGTGGCCACGCCACAGGGCGCGTCGGCACCCGAGGCCGCGTCGGGCACCGCAGCACCGCCGCTCGACCTGAACGGCAGCCCCGAAACCCAGATTCCGGCCGGTCAGTTTGTGCCGCCCACGCGCTTCAACTTTCCGTCCTTAAGATTGCATTGAACGTGCAGCCGTAACAGATCGATACGACTCTCGCAGTTTGCGCATGGATCGCCGTCGAACTCGCGTGATAAGGTCGGTTCAAACCGTTGCACTATTTTTGAGGCAAAGCTCGATATGAAAAAATTCTTCCTGATTCCGTTGTTTGCCGCGTTGTTTTCGTTCGTCAGCGCCGGTGCTTCGGCGCAAACCGTCGACACCAACTCGCCCGACGCGCTGATCAAGACCGTCACCCAGCAGGTAATCGACGCGATTCGCGGCGACAAGTCGATCCAGCAGGGCGACATCACGCACATCACGGCGCTCGTCAATGAAAAGATCCTGCCGTACACCGATTTCCGCCGCACCACGCAGCTCGCGATGGGCCGCAACTGGCGCACCGCGACGCCCGAGCAGCAGAACCAGGTGGTCGAACAGTTCAAGATGCTGCTGATCCGCACGTACTCGGGCGCGCTCGCGCAGGTGCGCGACCAGCAGATCCAGTACAAGCCGTTCCGCATGAACCCGGACGACACCGACACGGTGGTGCGCTCGGTCGTGATGAACAACGGCCAGCCGATCGAACTCGACTACCGCCTGTACAAGACGCCGCAAGGCTGGCGCGTGTATGACATCAACGTCCTCGGCGCGTGGCTGATCCAGGCGTATCAGCAGCAGTTCAACGAGCAGATCCAGCAGAAGGGCGTGGACGGACTTATCCAGTTCCTCACGCAGCGCAATCAGCAGCTCGCCGCGGGCAAACAGTCGTGAACGACGTGCTGAACGCGGTCGCGAACCGCTTCGACAGCGGCGCGACGCTGACCCACGAGAGCGCGAAGGCCACGCTCGCGGCGGGTCTGCAACGCATCGCGGCGGGCGCGGGCGGCGTCGACTGTGCGCCGCTCACGCAATTCGATTCGTCGGCGCTCGCCGTACTGCTCGCGTGGGTGCGGGCCGCGGCGGCGCGTGGCGGCAAGTTCGAAATCGTTAATCTTCCGGCTGGTCTCGCCAGTCTCGCGCAGGCCTACGGCGTCGATACACTTCTCTCTGCAGTCGCCTCCGGCATGGTTGCGTCAGCACGACATTGACGCTCCTCTAGCGTCGTCTCCCTCCTTTCGGCCAAGCCGGGGGTGCCAGTTTTTGCCCTATAATCAAACGTTTTTTTGGGGCGTTGAACTGGCCCCCTAATCGGCCCCGGTTCCGTTTCTTCCAGCATTTGCTCGTCCCCAGGCTCCATCGGGGCTACTTGAGGCGCCGCGACGCACGCGGCCCATAGTCATGTCAGCCATAGAAATTCGTAACGTCAAGAAGCGCTACAAGGATTTGCAGGCGCTCAAGGGCGTCAGCCTCACGGTCGAAGAAGGCGAGTTCTTCGGACTGCTTGGTCCGAACGGCGCGGGCAAGACGACGCTGATCAGCATTCTCGCGGGTCTCGCGCGCGCCGACGAAGGCAGCATCGCGGTGCGCGGTCATGACGTCGTCGACGATTTCCGCAACGCGCGCCGCGCGCTCGGCGTGGTGCCGCAGGAGCTGGTGTTCGATCCGTTCTTCACTGTGCGCGAAACCTTGCGCATCCAGTCGGGCTACTACGGGCTGCGCAACAACGACGCGTGGATCGACGAGATCATGGCCAATCTCGATCTCACCGAAAAAGCGGATGCCAACATGCGAGCGCTGTCGGGCGGCATGAAGCGTCGCGTGCTGGTCGCGCAGGCGCTCGTGCACCGTCCCCCGGTGATCGTGCTCGACGAACCGACCGCCGGTGTCGACGTCGAGCTGCGCCAGACGCTGTGGAAGTTCATCTCGCGCCTGAATCGCGAAGGCCACACGATCGTGCTGACGACGCACTACCTGGAAGAGGCCGAATCGCTGTGCGACCGCATCGCGATGCTGCGCCGTGGCGAGGTCGTTGCGCTCGATCGCACCAGCACGCTGCTGCAGCGTTTCGCCGGCATGCAGCTGTTCGTGCGGTTCGCGCAGGGTGTGCTACCTGCCGAGCTGCGTCCGCTCGAGGCGGAAAGCGGCGCGAGCAACGGCAATGGCAGACAGCATCTGCTGCGCCTGACGAGCTACGACGACGTCGAGCGTATCCTCGCGCAATGCCGCGCGGCCGGTTGTACATTCGAAGAAATCGAGGTCCGCAAGGCCGACCTCGAAGACGTATTCGTTCAGGTGATGAACGGTCCGGAAGTGATCGAGGGGCTTGCATGAGCGGCTACAGTGGATTTGGCACGCTGTTCTATAAAGAACTGCTGCGCTTCTGGAAGGTGTCGTTCCAGACCGTACTCGCGCCGGTCATCACCGCGCTGCTTTACCTGACCATCTTCGGCCACGCGCTGCGCGGCCACGTGCAGGTCTATCCGGGCGTCGAATACACGAGTTTCCTGATTCCGGGCCTCGTGATGATGAGCGTGCTGCAGAACGCGTTCGCGAATAGTTCTTCTTCGCTGATTCAATCGAAGATCACCGGCAACCTCGTGTTCGTGCTGCTGCCGCCGCTGTCGCACTACGAGATGTTCGCGGCCTACGTCCTCGCGGCCATGGCGCGCGGCCTTTGTGTCGGCTTCGGCGTGTTCATCGTGACCATCTGGTTCGTGCCGCTCGCGTTCACCGCGCCGCTCTACATCATCGTCTTCGCGATGTTCGGCGCGGCGATCCTCGGCACGCTGGGTCTGATCGCCGGCATCTGGGCCGAGAAGTTCGACCAGCTCGCTGCGTTCCAGAATTTTCTGATCATGCCGCTCACGTTCCTGTCGGGCGTGTTCTACTCGACGCATACGCTGCCGCCGGTGTGGCGAGAAGTATCGCGGCTCAATCCGTTTTTCTACATGATCGACGGCTTTCGCTATGGCTTTTTCGGCGTGTCGGATATCGACCCGCTGGTGAGCCTCGCGATCGTCGCCGGTTTCTTCGTGGTGCTGGCCGTCGTGGCGATGCGCATGCTCGCTACCGGCTACAAGCTGCGCCACTGACGAGGAGCTTCTCTCATGTTGCCGACTCCCGAACAGGTCAAACAGTACATTTCAGCTGGACTCGCGTGCGAGCATCTTGAAGTCGAAGGCGACGGTCAGCATTTCTTTGCGACGATCGTCTCGCCGAACTTCGAAGGCAAGCGCCTGATCCAGCGTCACCAACTCGTGTATGCGGCGCTCGGCGACCGCATGCGCGAAGAAATCCACGCGCTCAGCATGAAGACGCTGACGCCCGCCGAATGGCAGAACGCGTAATCTGGAAATTTAGTGCGAATTACTCAGGAAGGGCGCGACACCGCTAGCGGCGCGCCGAACACAGACAAGGCAGGTCCGGACGCGAACCGGGCCGATCAGGAACCGACAGGCATGGATAAACTCATCATTGAAGGTGGCTACCCGCTCTCCGGTGAAGTTGTCGTCTCGGGTGCGAAAAACGCGGCATTGCCGATCCTGTGCGCGGGTCTGCTGAGCGCCGATCCGGTGCATCTGGAGAACGTGCCCGATCTGCAGGACGTGCGCACGATGCTCAAGCTGCTCGGCCAGATGGGCGTGCGGATCGAAGCGGGCGAAGGGCGCGTCGCGCTCGACGCGTCGAAGGTCGACAACCTCGTCGCGCCGTACGAGATGGTGAAGACGATGCGCGCGTCGATCCTCGTGCTCGGTCCGCTCGTCGCGCGCTTCGGTCATGCGCGCGTGTCGCTGCCGGGCGGCTGCGCGATCGGCGCGCGTCCGGTCGATCAGCACATCAAGGGTCTGCAGGCGATGGGCGCCGAGATCACGATCGAGCACGGCTTCATCGAAGCGCGCGCGAAGCGTCTGAAGGGCGCGCGCATCGTCACCGACATGATCACCGTGACCGGCACAGAGAACCTGCTGATGGCGGCGGTGCTCGCCGATGGCGAAACGGTCATCGAGAACGCCGCGCGCGAACCCGAAGTGGTCGACCTCGCGCATCTGCTCGTCGCGATGGGCGCGAAGATCGAAGGCATCGGCACCGACCGTCTGGTGATCCATGGGGTCGACAAGCTGCACGGTGCGAAGCACACGGTGATTCCGGACCGCATCGAAGCGGGCACTTTCCTGTGCGCGGTCGCGGCAGCCGGCGGCGACGTCACGCTGCGCAAGATGCGTCCGCTGCTGCTCGAAGCCGTCACCGAAAAGTTGCGCGAAGCGGGCGTCACGGTCGAGGAAGGCGACGACTGGATGCGCGTGCGCATGGACAAGCGCCCTAGCGCGGTCACGTTCCGCACCTCCGAATACCCGGCGTTTCCGACCGACATGCAGGCGCAGTTCATGGCGCTCAACACGATCGCGGACGGTACGTCGCAAGTCGTGGAGACGATCTTCGAAAACCGTTTCATGCACGTCCAGGAGCTGAACCGTCTCGGCGCGAGCATCACGATCGACGGCAACACGGCGCTCGTAACCGGCGTCGAGAAACTGTCCGGCGCGAAGGTGATGGCCACCGATCTGCGCGCGTCCGCGAGTCTCGTGATTGCCGCGCTGCGCGCCGAGGGTGAGACGCTGATCGACCGGATCTATCACCTCGATCGTGGCTACGATCGCATGGAAGCGAAGCTCAACGCGATCGGCGCGAAGGTGCGTCGCGTTTCCGGGAGCGAGGCATGAGCTCGATGCCGCAAACGTCGTCGTCGCCGGCGGTGCGCGCGCCGCTCACGCTCGCGTTGTCGAAAGGGCGTATCTTCGAGGAAACGCTGCCTCTGCTCGCGGCGGCCGGCATCGAGGTGGCGGAAGATCCGGAGAGCTCGCGCAAGCTGATCCTGCCGACCACCGACCCGAACCTGCGCGTGATCATCGTGCGCGCAACCGACGTGCCGACCTATGTGGAGTACGGCGCGGCCGACTTCGGTGTGGCCGGCAAAGACGTGCTGCTCGAGCATGGCGGCGGCGGCCTGTATCAGCCGGTCGACCTCGACATCGCGCGTTGCCGGATGTCGGTCGCGGTCGCGGCGGGTTTCGATTATGCGAACGCGGTGCGCCAGGGCGCGCGTCTGCGTGTCGCGACCAAGTACGTTGAAACCGCACGTGAGCATTTTGCCGCCAAGGGCGTTCACGTCGATCTGATCAAGCTGTACGGTTCGATGGAACTCGCGCCGCTGGTCGGCCTCGCCGACGCGATCGTCGACCTGGTCAGCTCGGGCAATACGCTGCGCGCGAACAATCTCGTCGAGGTGGAGGAGATCATGCAGATTTCGTCGCGCCTCGTGGTGAACCAGGCAGCGCTGAAGCTCAAACGCGCCGCGTTGCGGCCGATTCTCGACGCGTTTGCCAATGCGTCGTCGAATGCCGGCGCCCCGGCGGCCTGACTGACGATGGCAACGTGACGTCGCCCTGATAGCGCGCCTTACCGAAACGGATACCCGTATGTCTACCAAGATTCGCAAACTCGATTCCACCGCTCGCGACTTCCACAAGTCGCTGCACGCGGTGCTCGCGTTCGAGGCGAGCGAAGATGAAGCCATCGAGCGCGCGGTCGCGCAGATTCTGAACGACGTGAAGGCGCGCGGCGACGACGCCGTGCTCGAGTACACGAATCGCTTCGATCGCATCGATGCGAAAAGCGTGGCCGAACTCGAGCTGCCGATGTCGGAGCTCGAGGCTGCGCTCGAAAGTCTCGAGCCGAAGCGGCGTGCGGCGCTCGAAGCGGCGGCGGCGCGTGTGCGCGGCTATCACGAGAAGCAGAAGATCGAGTGCGGCAGCCATAGCTGGCAGTACACCGAGGCCGATGGCACCGTGCTCGGCCAGAAGGTCACGCCGCTCGATCGCGCGGGGATCTATGTGCCGGGTGGCAAGGCCGCGTATCCGTCGTCGGTGCTGATGAACGCGATTCCGGCGCGCGTGGCCGGCGTGCGCGAAATCGTGATGGTGGTACCGACGCCGGACGGCGTGAAGAATCCGCTCGTGCTCGCGGCGGCTCTGCTGGGCGGCGTCGATCGTGTATTCACGATCGGCGGCGCGCAGGCGGTGGGCGCGCTCGCGTACGGCACGCAGACCATCCCCGCGGTCGACAAGATCTGCGGCCCTGGCAACGCGTATGTCGCGTCGGCGAAGCGGCGCGTGTTCGGCACGGTCGGCATCGACATGATCGCCGGGCCGTCGGAAATCCTCGTGCTGTGCGACGGCACGACCGATCCGCGCTGGGTCGCGATGGACCTGTTCTCGCAAGCCGAGCACGACGAGCTCGCGCAGTCGATCCTGCTGTGCCCGGACGACGCGTTCATCGCGCGCGTGCGCGAAGCGATCGACGAACTGCTGCCCGCCATGCCGCGCCACGAAGTGATCCGTACATCGCTCGAAAACCGCGGCGCGCTGATCAAGGTGCGCGACATGGCCGAGGCCTGCGCGATCGCCAACGACATCGCGCCGGAGCACGTCGAAATCTCGGCGCTGGAGCCGCATCAGTGGGCGCAGCAGATCCGTCACGCAGGCGCGATCTTCCTTGGCCGTTACACGAGCGAGAGTCTCGGCGACTACTGCGCGGGCCCGAACCACGTGCTGCCGACGTCGCGTACCGCACGGTTTTCGTCACCGCTCGGCGTCTATGATTTCTTCAAGCGTTCGAGCCTGATCGAGGTTAGCGCGGACGGTGCGCAGACGCTCGGCGAGATCGCCGCGGAACTCGCATACGGCGAAGGTCTGCAAGCGCACGCACGCAGCGCCGAATACCGGATGCGGCAGAACAACCACGAACGCGGCTGACGCGGATCGCGTGATAACGCTGGCGCGCGGCGGAGCCCAACGCCCGTTCAATAACGACGACAGAGACCAACCCCGAGCGGCCCTGCGCCGACGACGCCGTCCCGGCGTTCTTCGCACGGCCCGGCCCCCGAAGCTATGACGAGACCTCAAGACATCATCCGCAGCGACGTGCTCGCAATGACGAGCTACCCGGTTCCGGACGCCACCGGCTTCATCAAGCTCGACGCGATGGAAAACCCGTTTCCGCTGCCGCCGGAACTTGCCGCGCATCTCGGCGAGCGCCTGGCCGGCGTCGCGCTGAACCGTTATCCGGCGCCGCGTCCCGAGCAGCTGATCGAGCGCATCCGTCACGTGATGGGCGTGCCGGCGGGTTGCGACGTGTTGCTCGGCAACGGCTCGGATGAAATCATCAGCATCATGTCGGTCGCGTGCGCGAAGCCAGGCGCGAAGGTGCTCGCGCCGGTGCCGGGCTTCGTCATGTATCAGATGTCGGCGAAGCTGGCGAATCTGGAATTCGTCGGCGTGCCGTTGAAACCCGACTTCACGCTCGACACCGACGCGATGCTCGCGGCGATCGCCGAGCACGAACCGGCGATCGTCTATCTCGCGTATCCGAACAACCCGACCGGCACGCTGTTCGATGACGCCGAAATCGAGCGCATCATCGCCGCGGCGAGCAAGAGCCTGATCGTCATCGACGAGGCGTATCAGCCGTTCGCGCAGAAGAGCTGGCTGCCGCGCGCCGATCAGTTCGACAACGTCGTCGTGATGCGCACGGTATCGAAGCTGGGCCTCGCCGGCATCCGCCTTGGTTACCTGGTCGGCAAGCCCGCGTGGCTGACCGAGTTCGACAAGGTGCGCCCGCCGTACAACACCAACGTGTTGACGCAGGCCGCCGCCGATTTCCTGCTCGACCACATCGGCGTGCTCGACGCGCAGGCCGCGCAATTGCGCGACGAGCGCACGAAGCTCGCGCGGGCGGTAGCGGCGCTACCGGGCGCCGAAGTGTTCCCGAGCGCGGGCAACTTCCTGCTCGTGCGCGTGCCGGATGCGTCGGTGCTTTTCGAAACTCTGCTAACGGCGCGGATTCTGATCAAAAACGTGAGTAAAATGCATCCATTGCTGGTCAATTGCGTGCGTTTGACCGTCGGTTCGCCGAAAGAAAACGCCCACTTGCTCGCCGGGCTGAAACTCGTGTTGCGGTAATCCGCCGCGCCGAGCGGCGGCATAAAAGCGGCTGCACTGTGCAGCCCGCCATTTTTCCACCCCACATTACTAGCGCTTTCAAGCCAGATTCGAGGAATTGCCATGCGCCTTGCGGAAGTCGTTCGCAACACTAGCGAAACGCAGATCCGTGTGAAGATCAACCTGGATGGCACCGGCCAGCAGAAGCTGGCCACCGGTGTGCCTTTCCTGGACCACATGCTCGACCAGTTCGCCCGCCACGGGTTGTTCGACCTCGAGATCGAAGCGCATGGCGACCTGCACATCGACGACCACCACACGGTCGAAGACACCGGCATCACGCTCGGCCAGGCAGTCGCGAAGGCGATCGGCGATCGCAAGGGCATCCGCCGCTATGGTCATTCCTACGTGCCGCTCGACGAAGCGCTGTCGCGCGTCGTGATCGATTTCTCCGGCCGTCCGGGCCTCGAATTCCACGTGCCGTTCACGCGCGCGCGCATCGGCACGTTCGACGTCGACCTGTCGATCGAATTCTTCCGCGGCTTCGTGAACCATGCCGGCGTGACGCTGCACATCGACAACCTGCGCGGCATCAACGCTCACCATCAGATCGAAACGGTATTCAAGGCGTTCGGGCGCGCGCTGCGCATGGCCGTCGAACTCGACGAGCGCGCAGCCGGGCAGATTCCGTCGACCAAGGGCAGCCTCTAACGCAACGGCCGTAACAGGCTTTAACACGGGTTTCAACGCCTCCAACGTCTTCAGCCACCCGCCTTCAGGCGACCCATCGGACATGACCGTCCATGCCGGCACGTCGTTCGACGCGGCGCGGCGGTATCGATGGATCGGGGGCAGAGCGGCCAAACTTGAAATGAAAACTTCGATAGCGATTGTGGATTACGGAATGGGCAACCTGCGCTCGGTTGCCCAGGCACTGCGCAAAGCCGCGCCGGAAGCGGACGTGGCGATCGTCGATCGTCCGGAAGCGATCCGCGCGGCCGACCGCGTGGTGCTGCCGGGCCAAGGCGCGATGCCTGACTGCATGCGCAGTCTCGGTGCGTCCGGTTTGCAGCAAGCGGTCGTCGAGGCGTCCCGCAGCAAGCCGCTGATGGGCGTGTGCGTCGGCGAGCAGATGCTGTTCGACTGGAGCGCCGAGGGCGACACGCCGGGTCTGGGTCTGTTGCCCGGCAAGGTCGTGCGTTTCGAGCTAGAAGGCCAGGTGCAGGACGACGGCTCGCGCTTCAAGGTCCCGCAGATGGGCTGGAACCGCGTGCGTCAGGCGCAGCCGCATCCGCTTTGGGACGGCGTCGCCGACAACGCGTTCTTCTACTTCGTGCACAGCTACTACGTGGTGCCGGACGACCCGGCGCATACGTCGGGCGAAACGGTCTACGGCGCGCCCTTTACCTCGGCGGTAGCGCGGGATAACATCTTTGCCACCCAATTCCACCCTGAAAAGAGCGCCGACGCGGGTTTGCGCGTGTATCGCAACTTCGTGCACTGGAACCCGTGAACGCCTTTTTTCATCCCGTTGCCGCGCGCGCGTCGCGCGGTGTCCCGGTCCCGCATCCGACCGGCGCCCCACTGGAGCGCCGAACGAGTTGTACTAAACTAGCGAGACGGTATTGCGGCGGGCTGACTCGCCAGCCGCTGCCGCCGACCTTCAATCCACTCCCAGATAACACCCGATTGCTATGCTGCTGATTCCCGCCATCGACCTGAAAGACGGTCAGTGTGTACGCCTCAAACAGGGCGATATGGACCAGGCGACGATTTTCTCCGAGGAACCGGCGGCCATGGCCCGACATTGGGTCGACCGCGGCGCGCGTCGACTGCATCTGGTCGACCTGAACGGCGCGTTTGCCGGCAAGCCGAAAAACGGCGATGCAATCCGCGCGATCATCGATGAAGTGGGCGGCCAGATTCCGGTTCAGCTGGGCGGCGGCATCCGCGACCTGAACACGATCGAGCGCTATCTGGACGACGGTTTATCGTACGTGATCATCGGCACCGCGGCGGTGAAGAACCCCGGCTTTCTGCAGGACGCGTGCACCGCGTTCGGCGGTCACATCATCGTCGGTCTCGACGCGAAAGACGGCAAGGTCGCCACCGACGGCTGGAGCAAGCTGACCGGTCACGAAGTGGCCGACCTCGCGCGCAAGTTCGAGGACTACGGCTGCGAGTCGATCATCTACACCGACATCGGCCGCGACGGCATGCTGCAAGGTATCAACATCGAAGCGACGGTGCGCCTCGCGCGCGCGGTCAAGATTCCGGTGATCGCGAGCGGCGGTCTGTCGAACCTCGCCGACATCGAATCGCTGTGCGAAGTCGAAGGCGAGGGCATCGAAGGCGTGATCTGCGGCCGCGCGATCTATTCGGGCGACCTCGACTTCGGGGCCGCGCAAACGCTCGCGGACCGGCTGCGCGAAGCGGACGACGCTTAAGCGCGGCGTCGGCTGCGCGCGCCGGGCAGGTTGCGCTGGCCGCCTGCGTGGTGCTCACCTCGGCTTGCGGCGCTCGCTCGAACGGCGGCAGAGTGGTAGACGGCGTCGCACGATCACGCGCCCGGAATCTCGCCAGCTTGCGGCCGGCACCTCACTCGCGGCGCGACGCAACCGCTCGCGCCGGCCACCGTGCCGCTTGCCCGCAAGCGAGCGGCCTCATCAGCGGTATTGGCAAAATTGCACGATCATGGCTCTAGCTAAACGCATCATCCCCTGTCTCGACGTCACCGCGGGCCGCGTGGTCAAGGGCGTCAACTTCGTCGAACTGCGCGACGCGGGCGACCCGGTCGAAATCGCTCGCCGTTACGACGATCAGGGCGCCGACGAACTCACGTTCCTCGACATCACCGCGACCTCCGATCAGCGCGATCTGATTCTGCCGATCATCGAGGCGGTCGCCTCGCAGGTGTTCATTCCGCTGACGGTCGGCGGCGGCGTGCGCGCGGTTGAAGACGTGCGGCGCCTGCTGAACGCGGGCGCCGACAAGATCAGCATGAACTCGTCGGCGATCGCGAATCCGCAACTCGTGAAGGACGCGACCGACAAATACGGCTCGCAGTGCATCGTCGTGGCGATCGATGCGAAGCGCGTCTCGGCCGACGGCGAAACGCCGCGCTGGGAAGTCTTCACGCACGGCGGGCGCAAGGCCACCGGCCTCGACGCGGTTCAATGGGCGCGCAAGATGGCCGAGCTCGGCGCCGGCGAAATCCTGTTGACCAGCATGGATCGCGACGGCACTAAGAGCGGCTTCGACCTCGCCCTCACGCGCGCGGTGTCGGACGCAGTGCCGGTGTCCGTGATCGCTTCGGGCGGCGTCGGCAATCTGCAGCATCTCGCCGACGGCATCACGAGCGGTCACGCGGACGCGGTGCTCGCCGCGAGCATCTTCCACTATGGCGAACACACGGTCGGCGAGGCCAAGCGCTTCATGGCCGACCAGGGCATTTCGGTGAGGTTGTGACGTGACGAATTCCTCGGCAGTGAACTGGCTCGACAAGGTCAAGTGGGACGCGAACGGCCTCGTGCCGGTGATCGCGCAGGAAGCGTCGACGAACGACGTGTTGATGTTCGCGTGGATGAACCGCGAGGCTCTCGCGAAGACCGTCGAGACCGGCCGCGCGGTGTATTTCTCACGCTCGCGCCAGCGCCTGTGGTTCAAGGGCGAGGAGTCGGGCCACGTGCAGCATGTGCATGAAGTGCGACTCGATTGCGACGAAGACGTCGTGCTGCTGAAAGTCGAGCAGGTATCGGGCATCGCGTGCCATACCGGCCGCCACTCGTGCTTTTTCCAGAAATTCGAAGGCTCGGTGGACGACGGCGACTGGCAGGCCGTCGATCCCGTGCTGAAAGACCCCGAACACATCTACAAATGACGCAATCCACGCAAAACCCGTCGCCCGCCACGGCTTCCACGCTCGACACGCTGCTGCGCCTCGCGGCGGTGATCGACAGCCGCAAGGGCGGCGATCCGGACATCTCGTACGTATCGCGCCTGTTCCACAAGGGCGACGACGCGGTGCTGAAGAAGATCGGCGAAGAGGCCACGGAAGTCGTGCTGGCCGCGAAAGACGCGCGCCACGGCGGCGCGCCTAAGGCGCTGGTCGGCGAGGTCGCGGATCTGTGGTTCCACTGCCTCGTGATGCTGTCGCATTTCGATCTAAGTCCCGCTGACGTGGTCGCCGAGCTCGAGCGACGCGAAGGCCTGTCGGGCATCGAGGAAAAGGCGCTGCGCAAGAGCCGCGAGCGCGACGAGAACGGCGACTGAGCAAGCGGAGCGGAAATCTGGCGCTTCCGCTTGAAGTCGCGCGCGCCGGCACCTATATAGCGGTAACCGCACCTTCGGGAGGACGCAAGCATGGAACAGCCGCAAGAAAGCTATCCGCCGCCGGTCTACCGCCACGCGATGGAGCCCGAACGCGAGCGCAGCCTGCGCACGCTCACACACGTGCTGTATGCGCTGTATGCGGTTCACTGGCTGACCGGCGGGCTCACCATTCTGATCGCGATCATCATCAACTACGTCAAACGGCCGGACGTGGCCGGCACGCCGTACGAAGCGCACTTCGAATGGCAAATCCGCACGTTCTGGCTGGGCCTCGTCGGTTACGCGATCGGTGCGTTGCTGTTGCTCGTCGTGATCGGCATTCCATTGCTGTGGGCCGTCAGCATATGGATGTTGTACCGTATTATCAAAGGCTGGCTGTATCTGTACGATAACAAGCCGTTCGCGAATCCGGCCGGCTGGGTCTGAACGCTCGCCGGTCCGCATGGGCGGGCCGGCTTTCGGGTCGAACCTCGTCGCGCGCGGCTTCGCTCGCCCAAGTCATACCGCGTCAGGAATACGATGAGTCACGATCCGAACTGTCTTTTCTGCAAGATCGCCGCTGGCGAAATCCCGTCGACCCGAGTCCACGCAGACGACGAGTTCGTCGCCTTCCGCGACATCCGGCCGGCGGCCGAAACGCATGTGCTGGTGATTCCTCGCCAGCACATCGCGACGCTGTCGAACTGCGTCGAAAGCGACGCGCCTCTGCTTGGTAGAATGCTTGTGCTGGCCGCGCGACTGGCCGAGCAATTGGGGGTCGCATACAGCGGCGGAGAAACGGGCTTTCGCACGGTCATCAATACCGGTCCGGGCGGTGGTCAGGAGGTGTATCACCTGCACCTGCACATTCTCGCGGGACCGCGCCCCTGGCAACGCATGGGCTGAGTGCCGGCTCGCGTGTCATGCGCGCTGCGTGAAATGCGCAAACCGGCGCGAGTTTTGGTCGAGGACAATAGCGCCACCGTTGTTTTTACCGCTGTAATAACGTCGACGCGATCGTCTCGCCACAATGACATCGGTGGAGACCACGGGCGTATCGCCAGCGAGGCGTGGCGACGTGCGGTAACGTAGAGTGAGATGGAGACGAAGCGCACGCGCTTCAGGTTATGCAAATTTGCCGCATCGAGATGCGGCGCCGGGGTTAAGGAGAGTAGTCATGGGTTCGTTGAGTATTTGGCATTGGTTGATCGTTCTGTTGATCGTCGCGCTCGTGTTCGGCACGAAGAAGCTGCGCAACATCGGTGGCGATCTGGGCGGCGCGGTAAAGGGCTTCAAGGAAGGCATGAAGGATGCCGATTCGCCGTCCGCCGACGCGCAACAGCAGCAGCGCGAGTTGCCGCGCAACGGCGCGGTGGACGTGGACGCGAAGGAAAAGACGCAGCAATCGAGCGACTACCGCTAAGCCGCGGCGTTCGCGCCGTTCCCGCGTTTCTGACGGACACCCCATTTCATGCTGGACCTCGGTCTAACCAAGATGGCGCTGATCGGCGTCGTCGCGCTGGTCGTCCTCGGGCCTGAGCGCCTGCCACGTGTGGCTCGCACGGCCGGCGCGCTGTTCGGCCGCGCACAACGGTACATCAATGACGTGAAGGCCGAGGTCACGCGCGAAATCGAGCTCGACGAATTGCGGCGCATGAAGACCGAGTTCGAGAAGGCCGCGAGCAATGTCGAAACGGCGGTTCAGGACAATCTGCGCAAGCATGAGAATGAACTGAACGAAGCATGGAATAGCGGTACGTCGGTGTCGCCGAGCATCGCCGGCGGCGCGCTCGAAGACGCTGGCAGCGGGGGCAGCGGCAGCACCGGTGGTGCCACCTCGTGGCCAGTTAGTACGCCGGCCGCCGCGCCCAAACGCAAGAACTGGCGCGTCCAGCAGAGCGCCATGCCCACCTGGTACAAACGTGCGAGTCTGCGCCGCACGCGCGTGCAGTCGGGCGCCGCGCGCGTTGCGCGGCACACACCTGCCAACCTGCGTCGTCCGACGCGGTTTTTCTGATGTTCAGATCGACAATCCCTAACCGAGGGCCGGTGTGAGCGACCCCCAGCAATCCCAGAACGAAGGCACTGAAGAGACCTTCATTTCCCACCTCGTCGAACTGCGTGACCGCATCATCCGTGCGGGGCTTGCCGTCATCGTCGTGTTCATCGGGCTCGTGTACTGGGCGCCGGACATCTTCAAACTGCTCGCGCGTCCGCTGATGATGAATCTGCCGAAGGACGGCAAGATGATCGTCACCGACGTCACCGGCTCGTTCTTCGTGCCGATGAAGGTGACGATGCTGGTCGCCTTCGTGCTCGCGCTGCCGGTCGTGCTGTACCAGATCTGGGCGTTCGTCGCGCCTGGGCTCTATCAGCACGAGAAGAAGCTGGTCGCGCCGCTGGTTGCGAGCAGTTACACGCTGTTCCTGTGCGGCATGGCGTTCGCGTACTTCGTCGTGTTTCCGACCATTTTCCGCGTGATGGCGCACTACAACGCGCCGCTAGGCGCGGAGATGACAACCGATATCAACAATTACCTGAGCTTCGTGCTGACGATGTTCATCGCGTTCGGCGTCACGTTCGAGGTGCCGATCGTCGTCGTGCTGCTGGTGCGGATGAACGTGGTGACGCTGAAGAAGCTGAAGGAAATCCGGCCGTACGTGATCGTCGGCGCGTTCGTGGTATCGGCCGTCGTCACGCCGCCGGACGTGTTTTCGCAGTTGATCCTCGCGGTTCCGCTGATCGTGCTGTACGAAGCGGGCATCATCGCGGCGCGGCTGATCGTCGGCAAGCAGCCGGTGGTCGTGGAGGATGCGAGTCCGCCGTCGAGTTGAGGTATCGCGAGCCGGTGTCGTGCATCAAATAAAAAGGGCAGTTCATCGCGGACTGCCCTTTTTCGTTGCGCGGAAGCCGCAAGCCTTAACCTCAGCCGCCCTCGTCGTCCGGGTGATCGCCGCCGTTTTCGTCTTCCGCCTGTTTCGGCGGCGGTGGGCGTTTGCCGATCATCACATCGAGATCGATCTGATGACCCTTGCGCACCAGGTGCACCTTTGCCGCCGTGCCCGGCTTGATCTGCGCGATCACGTTCAATAGACGCGTGGTATCGGTGATCTGCTGGCCGTTCACGCTGGTCAGGATGTCGCCGGGCTTGATGCCCGCGCGGTCGGCCGGACCGCTCTTCAGCACGCCCGCGACGATCGCGCCCGACTTCTGGTCGAGTCCGAACGACTCTGCGATTTCCGGCGTCACGTCCTGCGGTTCGACGCCGATCCAACCGCGCGTGACCGTGCCGGTCGTGATGATGCTTTCGAGCACGCTGCGCGCGGTCGACACGGGAATCGCGAAGCCGATACCGAGCGAGCCGCCAGAGCGCGAGTAGATGGCTGTGTTGATGCCGAGCAGGTTGCCGTTCACGTCGACGAGCGCACCGCCCGAGTTGCCGGGGTTGATCGGTGCGTCGGTCTGGATGAAGTTTTCGAACGTGTTGATGCCGAGGTGGTTGCGGCCCAGCGCGCTGACGATGCCCATCGTCACGGTCTGTCCGACGCCGAACGGATTGCCGATCGCGAGCACGACGTCGCCGACGCGGGTCTGGTCCATCCGGCCGAGCGTGATGGTGGGCAGATTGGTCATGTTGACCTTGAGCACGGCCAGATCGGTTTCGGGGTCGATACCGATGACCTTCGCGCTGGCGGTGCGGCCGTCGGCGAGCGCGACTTCGATCTGATTGGCGCCGTCGACGACGTGCTGGTTCGTTAGAATGTAACCTTCCGAACTCACTATCACGCCTGAGCCGAGATTCGAGGCAGGCTGCTCCTGCTGCTTGCGATTGTTCCTGTCGCCGAAGAAGTAGCGGAACAGCGGATCTTTGGCGCGCGGGTCGGGAGGCAGTGAGCCATCCTTACTGGAGAACACGTTGACGACCGCGGGCATGGCCTTTTGCGCCGCTTCGGCATAGGACGTTTCGGCGTGGCCAGTGCCGATGCCCGGCGCCACTTCCCGCAGCGCGACGATCGGTTCGACGAGTTGTCTGCCGAACTGTCCTTGACGCTGCAGCCACTGCGGTTTGAGGGTCGCAATGATGAACATCAGCGCCAACAGCACCGTCACCGCTTGGGCAAATAACAGCCAGAAGCGTCTAAGCATCTGAAGACTAGGGGTCTATATGGATCGGATCGAACTTGAATTGTACTTGAACAATCTCCTTGAAACCGCGCGCTTCAAGGACTATTGCCCGAACGGATTGCAGGTCGAGGGGCGCCGCCGGATCAACAAACTCGCGACCGGCGTGACCGCGTCGGTGGCCTTTCTGGAGGCCGCGCTGGACTGGGGCGCGGACGCCGTTCTGGTCCATCACGGCTACTTCTGGCGCAACGAGGCACCGCAGATCACCGGCCGCAAACATGCTCGTTTGAAGCTGCTGCTCGCCAACGACCTGAACCTGTTCGCCTTTCATCTGCCACTCGACGATCACCCCGAATTCGGCAACAACGCGCAGATCGGCGAGAAGATGGGCTGGATCAGCGACGCGCGTTTTGGCGACAACGATCTTGGCTGGCTCGCCACCTTGCCGATGCGGATCACGTTGTCGCACCTGACCGCGGAAATCGCGCAGACGCTGGGCCGCACGCCGCTCGTGTTCGGTGATCCGGATCTCGAACTGCGCCGCGTCGGCTGGTGCACGGGCGCCGCGCAAGGCATGTTCGACGCGGCGATCAACGCGGGCGTCGACGTCTACGTGACCGGCGAGGTTTCGGAGTCGGTCATGCATACGGCGGCGGAAAGCGGCGTCGCGTTTCTGGCCGCCGGCCACCACGCGACCGAACGCTTCGGCGTGCAGGCAGTGGGCAAGCATCTGTCCGAATCGTTCGATATCGAACACCTGTTTATCGACATCCCCAATCCCGTTTGAATTGCGAATTGCATTAACGAAGAAAAAGGTAGGAATACCGTAGAAGGCACTTAAAAGGGGGCACGAAAAAGTTTGCGATCGGTACGGACAAACCCTGAGTTATCAAGGGCTTCGCACGGTTTTTGGCAATCGGCCCTTGTAAATGGCGACTCCATTCGAGCAAACTAGCAGCGGTAGAAGCGACGTGAAGGAAAAATCCAACTCAGAAGTGGGGCGTGTAATGCGAGACAAAGAAGAGGAACGCGTCGATGGCAGCCGCCGTAACTGGCTGGTAGCGACGACCGTAGCAGGCGGCATAGGAGGTGTTGCCGTTGTCGTACCCTTTGTTAGTTCGTTTGCACCATCCGAAAAGGCCAAGGCCGCAGGTGCGCCGGTCGAAGTCGATATCAGCAGTCTGAAGCCCGGCGACATGATGACGGTCGCCTGGCGTGGCAAGCCGGTGTGGATCATCAACCGCACGGACCGCATGCTCGCCGATGTTCAAAAAGCCGACAGCCAGGTAGCGGACCCCCACTCGCTGAATCCATTCTCGATGCCGCTGCCGGAGTACTGCAACAACGAATTCCGTTCACGCGCCGAGAATAAGCGTCTGCTCGTCGCTGTCGCCGTTTGCACGCATCTGGGCTGCACGCCGACGCCGCGCTTCCAGGAAGGCCCGCAGCCCAACCTGCCAGACGACTGGCCCGGCGGTTTCCTGTGTCCTTGCCACGGCTCGACATACGACATGGCCGGCCGCGTCTTCAAGAACAAACCCGCTCCGCAGAACCTCGACATCCCGCGCTTCATGTTCACGTCGGCGACGGCCCTCGTGATCGGGAAGGACGAAAAAGGAGAAGCGTAATGGCGAGCGAACACGAAGTAGAGACGACCGGGCTGGCGGGTTGGATCGACCAGCGCTTCCCAATGACTGCCACGTGGAAGAAGCACGTTTCCGAGTACTACGCGCCGAAGAACTTCAACTTCTGGTACTTCTTCGGTTCGCTTGCGTTGCTGATGCTGGTCAATCAGATCGTCACCGGCATTTTCCTGACGATGAACTACAAGCCCGATGCGACGCTCGCGTTTTCGTCGGTCGAGTACATCATGCGCGAGGTGCCGTGGGGCTGGCTGATCCGCTACATGCACTCCACGGGCGCGTCGATGTTTTTCGTGGTCGTGTATCTCCACATGTTCCGCGGGCTCATGTACGGCTCGTACCGCAAGCCACGCGAGCTCGTGTGGATTTTCGGCTGCCTGATCTTCCTGAGCCTGATGGCCGAGGCGTTCTTCGGCTACCTGCTGCCGTGGGGCCAGATGTCGTTCTGGGGCGCGCAGGTGATCGTGAACCTGTTCTCGGCGATTCCGTTCATCGGGCCGGATCTGTCGCTGTGGATTCGCGGTGACTACGTCGTGTCCGACGTCACGCTGAACCGCTTCTTCGCATTCCACGTGATCGCGATTCCGCTCGTGCTGGTCGGCCTCGTGATCGCGCACGTGGTCGCGCTGCACGAAGTCGGCTCGAACAACCCGGACGGCATCGAGATCAAGGCGAGGAAGGGGCCGGATGGCGTGCCGCTCGACGGCATTCCGTTCCACCCGTATTACTCCGTGCACGACTTCATGGGCGTGTGCATCTTCCTGCTGATCTTCGCGGCGATCATCTTCTTCGGGCCGGAAATGGGCGGGTACTTTCTCGAAGCGAACAACTTCATTCCCGCGAATCCGCTGCAGACGCCGTCGGAAATTGCGCCGGTGTGGTACTTCACCGCGTTCTACGCGATGCTGCGCGCCACCACCGATCCATTCAAGATCGTGCTGATGATCGTCATCGCGCTGCTCGGGCTGCTCGCGCTCGTGCGAGCGCGCGGCAAGTGGCGGATCGGTCTGCCGGTGCTCGCCGTGCTGGTGATCGTCGCGATGGTGTTCACCGAATCGAAGTTCTGGGGCGTCGTGGTGATGGGCAGCGCGGTGATTTCGCTGTTCTTCCTGCCGTGGCTGGACCGGTCGCCGGTCAAGTCGATCCGCTACCGGCCGTTCTTCCACAAGGTTTTCTTCGGGATCTTCGTGATCGCGTTTCTGACGCTCGGCTTCCTCGGCACGCGGCCGCCATCGCCGGCGGCGACGCTGATCGCGCAGATTTGCGCGCTGATCTACTTCGCGTTTTTCCTCGGCATGCCTTTCTGGACGCGGCTTGGCAAGTTCAAGCAGCCGCCGGAACGGGTGCGGTTCAAGCCTCACTAATCGCGAGCCAGGAGAACACGAAGATGAAAAAACTGCTTTCGTTGTGCGCGCTGCTCGGCGTGACCGTGCTCGCCCTGTTGGCCGCTCCGGTCCACGCGGACGAGAATTTCCCGCTCGACCGCGCGCCGGACAACACGAACAATTTCGCTTCCTTGCAGCGCGGCGCGCAATTGTTTGTAAACTACTGCCTGAATTGCCACAGCGCGAACCTGATGCGCTACAACCGCCTGACCGATCTCGGCATTACGCCGAACGAAATCCAGGCGAACCTGCTGTTCACCACCGACAAGGTCGGCAACACGATGACCGTGGCGATGCGCCCGGAGGATGCGAAAGCGTGGTTCGGAGCGACGCCGCCGGATCTGTCGGTGGAGGCGCGGGCGCGCGGCACGGACTGGCTGTACACGTATCTGCGCAGTTTTTACCGCGACGATACGCGCCCGACTGGCTGGAACAATCTGGCGTACCAAAACGTGAGCATGCCTCACGTGCTGTGGCAGCTTCAGGGGCAGCGCGCGGCGAAATTCGGCGACGAAACCGACGAAAGAACCGGCGAAACGGTTCACAAATTCCTCGGCTTCCAGCAACTGACTCCGGGGACGATGTCGCCGGTAGATTATGATTCTGCTGTGGCCGACCTCGTGTCGTACCTGTCATGGATGTCCGAACCGACTCAGCAAACTCGCAGGCAACTTGGCGTGTGGGTGCTGTTGTTCCTCGGTATCCTGAGCTTTTTCGCCTGGCGACTGAACGCCGCGTACTGGAAACATATCAAATAATCACGTCGTTACACGGCGTGGGGCCGGCGCCAGGAAAGACTGCTGAACGGTTTTTCCGCGCGCTGGCCCTTCAGCTTTTTGAGGAAACGTAAACATGATGGTTCTGTATTCCGGCACTACTTGCCCGTTCTCCCAGCGTTGCCGGCTGGTGTTGTTCGAAAAGGGCATGGACTTCGAAATCCGCGACGTCGACCTGTTCAACAAGCCGGAAGACATCGCCGTGATGAATCCGTACGGTCAGGTACCGATTCTCGTCGAACGGGACCTGATTCTGTACGAATCGAACATCATCAACGAGTACATCGACGAGCGCTTCCCGCACCCGCAGCTGATGCCGGCCGATCCGGTGCAGCGTGCGCGCGCCCGCCTGTTCCTGCTCAACTTCGAGAAAGAGCTGTTCGTCCACGTCGGCACGCTCGAAAACGAGAAGGGCAAGGCTGCGGAGAAGAATCACGAGAAAGCGCGCCTCGCGATCCGCGATCGCCTCACGCAGCTCGCGCCGATCTTCCTGAAGAACAAGTACATGCTCGGCGAAGAGTTCTCGATGCTCGACGTCGCGATTGCGCCGCTCTTGTGGCGCCTCGACCATTACGGTATCGAGCTGTCGAAGAACGCCGCGCCGCTGATGAAGTACGCTGAGCGCATTTTCAGCCGCCCGGCCTATATCGAAGCGCTGACGCCGTCGGAGAAGGTGATGCGTCGTTGAGTTTGGCTTTGGAGCGCGGGCGCCGCATCGCTTTGAGGCGCGCCCGCGCCCGCAAGAGGACTGTTGATGCAAGAGATTTCCACCAAGCCTTATCTGCTGCGCGCGCTTTACGAGTGGTGCACGGATAACGGCTACACGCCGCACATCGCGGTCCGGGTCGACAATCAGACGCGTGTGCCGCGTCAGTTCGTGCGTGACAACGAAATCGTGTTGAACATCAGCTTCGAGGCGACCAGCCAGCTGCAGATGGGCAACGAGTGGATCGAGTTCAACGCGCGGTTTTCCGGCAAGTCGCACAAAATCGAGGTGCCGGTCGCCAATATTCTCGCGATCTACGCGCGCGAAAACGGCCAGGGCATGGCGTTCCCGGTCGAATCGGCGGGCGGCGAGGCTCAGGATTCGGGCGCGGATGCCGCGGACGAAGCCGATACGCCGACGACTCCGCACGCGGTCGAAACCGCACCGGCCGACCCGGCCGCAGCGACGGAAGCCAGCGACAAACCGCAGCCCGACGACGATGGCTCGAAAGGCGGCGGCAGGGCTCGCCTTAAGATCGTGAAATGAAGTAGAATCACCGCCTCATGCCGGCTTAGCTCATCAGGTAGAGCGCTTGACTTGTAATCATGAGGTGGCGGGTTCGAGTCCTGCAGCCGGCACCAGATTGGAAAACCCCGTCGAAGCGCACGCTTCGGCGGGGTTTTTCTTTTCCGGTGGAAGACGCCCGAATCGTTGCGGAAGCCGATGACGGAAGCCTCGGTCAGGCTTATTGCGCGGATTTCACGCACGTCAAAGCGTGCGAAGGCAGCGTGAGGTGAGCCGCTCGATGGCTCAAAAATCACGATATCTCTTTCACCTTGTCGATCGTGGACTTGTTTGTCTACATTCGGTGCGTCTAAACTCCCTTGATCACCTTCACCGACGCATACCGCGCCGCGAATCCGCACGATGGCGGTACGGTACTATTCGGGCGTCGCCCGGAATGACCGGCAGCCACCGAGTATGCTGGTCCGCTGCCGCGGTCCTCGTCGCCGGCGACGTCACATCGACTCCATTGCGCCATGACCAGCCCCACAACTCTCACCTGGCCCGAAGCCGACGGCCCGCGCACCGCACGCTGGCGTTCCGAAGCGGCCGTGCCGCCGCCTAAGCGCGTCGTCGTCGCCGACGACCGCACCACCGCCGATTCGGCCTACCGCCTCGCCTGCGAGGGCATCGCGCTGCTGTGGCACGGCGATTTCCAGAATGCGCGCCAACTGCTGCAGGCGGTCACGCGCCGGCTCGAACGCAAGCCCCGCAAGCAGGGCGCGACACCGCTCGACGCGTTCAACCTGCATCGGCAGGCGCAGTCGCAGCGCGCGCGCACGCTCGGCATGATCCTGATTCCGCTCGATGCCGACTACGGCATTCCGCTGCGCCGCGCGCCCGACGTGCGGCAGGCCTGTATCGAAGCGTATGGCCCGGCGACCGGTGAGGCGTCGGTCGTGTCGTTGCGCGAATTGCTGGGCTTGATCGGCGCGCACGAATGGCGCAAGAAAGGTGTTGAGATTGCCGCGCTCGGCGAGCGCGTCTATCCGCACTATGGCGTGTTCTCACCGGTACGCGGCGAGTATGTCGATCTCGTCGCGCGCACGGCGCTGCCGTCGCTCGACCTTGCGTTCGATATCGGCACCGGCACCGGCGTGCTGGCCGCTCTGCTGGCCAAACGTGGCGTGCGCAAGGTCGTCGCGACGGATCAGGATTCGCGCGCGCTTGCATGTGCTCGTGAAAATCTGGTGCGCCTCGGCTACGGCGAGCAGGTCGAGATCGTGCAAGCCGATCTGTTTCCGGACGGACGCGCGCCGCTAGTCGTCTGCAATCCGCCGTGGGTGCCGGCGCGGCCTGCGTCGCCGCTCGAATACGCGGTCTACGATCCGGACAGCCGTATGCTGCTCGGCTTCCTGAACGGGCTTGCGGCTCATCTGACGCCGGGCGGCGAGGGCTGGCTGATCATTTCGGATTTCGCCGAGCACCTCGGCCTGCGCACGCGCGAGTGGCTGCTGGCGGCGATCGAGCACGCGGGGCTGAGTGTCGTGGGACGTGAGGACATTCGCCCACGGCATCCGAAGGCCAGCGATCAGAACGATCCGCTGTACGTTGCGCGAGCGGCCGAGGTCACGTCGTTGTGGCGGCTCAAGGTTCGATGACGGCGATTGCGCGCGTCACGCCGACGCGCCGCGCGCTTCCAGATACGTGCATGCGCCTTGGCCAGCCACCAGCCCGCTGGCAAAACAGGCAGTCAGCAGATAACCGCCGGTCGGCGCTTCCCAGTCCAGCATTTCGCCCGCGCAGAATACGCCTGGCATCCGGTCGATCATCAGATGCGCGTCCAGTGCCTCGAACGGGATCCCGCCCGCCGTGCTGATCGCTTCGTCGATCGGTCGCGCGCGCAGGAGCCGCACCGGCAGCGCTTTGGTCGCGTGAGCGAGGCCGCGCGCATCGGCGAATGCTTCCTTCGACAGAATCTCGTGCAATAACGCCAGCTTGACCCCGCCGATCCCGATTCGCCCATGCAGATGACTCGCGATCGAGCGCGAGCCGCGCGGCCGCGTCACTTCCTCGACGACCCGCTCGAGCGTCAAGCCCGGCGCGAGATCCAGCGCGATCGTGACCTCGCCGTCGGCGAGAATGCGCTCGCGGATAAGCGCCGACAACGCGTAAATCAGGCTCCCTTCGAGGCCCGTTTCGGTCAAAAGTATTTC
The DNA here is from genome assembly GCF_014397785.1 of Paraburkholderia podalyriae. Classification (GTDB taxonomy): domain Bacteria; phylum Pseudomonadota; class Gammaproteobacteria; order Burkholderiales; family Burkholderiaceae; genus Paraburkholderia; species Paraburkholderia podalyriae. Next base: position 53,321 of record NZ_VZQQ01000017.1, on the reverse strand, counting down.
ACCTTGTCGATTGTGGACGTTTTCGTCTACACCGGTCAGCGAAATCGCGACGGGCTTGATCGGCTGACCGGCGAAACGCTCGCGCAGATACGGGCTCCAGTCCGCGTCGAAGCCGCAGTTCGCGGGACGCAGCGGCATCACCGGGACGTCGTGCGGCGTCATCAGCGACACCCACGCGGCGTCCGAGCCGAGACGCGGCCAGCTGGCGCCGCCGAGTGCGAACACGACCGCGTTGCAGCTCACCGTTTGTTCACCGGCGGGCGTGTCGAAGCGCAGCACCTGCGCGGCGTCGTCTCCGGGCATTGACGCCCAGCCGCTCCACTTGTGACGCATATGGAATTGCACGCCCGTTTCGCGCAGCCGATGCAGCCACGCACGCAGCATCGGCGCGGCCTTCATGTCGGACGGGAACACGCGCCCCGAACTGCCAACGAATGTCTCGACGCCCAACTCATGCAGCCATGCGCGCAGTGCGTCGGGACCGAACGCGTCGAGCCATGGCGCGATGTGCGCGCGGCGCGCGCCGTAGCGTGCGAGAAACGGCTCGAGGGGTTCCGAATGCGTGATGTTCATGCCGCCTTTGCCCGCCATCAGGAATTTGCGACCAACCGACGGCATCGCGTCATACACGTGGACCCGCACGCCGCGCCGGGCAAGCGTTTCGGCGGCCATCAGGCCGGCGGGGCCGCCGCCGATCACGGCGACGCGGGCGGAATCGAGCGAGGATGGCATGCGGTTCAGCGGATCAGCGGGGAAAAATGGCGGTGCGCCGCGGCCAGCGAGCGGACGGGCGACGCGAAGGGCGCTATTGTCACACCGCGCGCGGTGCGCGGCAAACGCCGTCGCAGGCTACCGAACATTGCAGAACACTGCCCGGTGCAGGCAAGCAGGCGGCTATTCAGCCAGGCAGCGAGGCTCGGCCGCCCCGGGCCGGAAACACTGGATTCAGTCTTTCCCCCGGCCGTTGCGCATCGCGTTCACCGCTTGGCTCGCGCGGCACGCGACCTATACTTTTCAAACCCCTTCCATCGGACGCCGTTCGCGTCGTTGCTCGCGTCAATCCCCGATCACGTCATTTCCGACGCAGCCGCTGCGGCGCGCTTCACTGCCGCGCGCCGACAGCCGACGCACCTCGCGTGTTGAATCGGTGGAAGGGTCCATCTTGTCTGGTTCAAGGAGGTTGCCATGACCCGCAAATATATCGACTGTCGCGAGTTTCCGAGCGAAACGAACTGCACTGTCGCGCTGTCCGCCGACAGCGACAGCGAACTGCTCGAAGCCGCGGTCCAGCATGCCGTCAGCGTTCACCAGCACGCGGATTCGCCGGAGCTGCGCGCGCAGCTCAAGACGCTATTTCACGAAGGAACACCGCCCGTCGAGGCGCCGCGCGCTTGAGACGAGCGTGGAGGGGGAGTGCGGAAGCCCGCGTCGCGCGCTAACCCGGATAGGCTTCGTCGACCTTCAGCCCGGCGAGCTTGAAGATCACCCGTAGCGTCTGCGGCTTGATGTCGCGTCGCGACGCGAGTGTCGTCATCACGAAGTCGAGCACCTTGGCGTATTTGAGCATCGTCAGGCAGGTTTCGAGATCGACGTTGCCGTCGCGCATGACTTCGGCGAGCCGCAGCATTTCCGTGGAGATATCGCGTGCCATCTCGAGTTCGAGTTGCTGCTTCTCCGACCATGCCGGCGCGGCGGTGAGCTTCGCCAGCATTTCCTGAAACTTCTGCTCGACATTTCCGTTGGGTACCGTATCCATTGCCGCCTCTTCTGTGATCATCCGAGCGCGCGAGCGGTGGCTACGCCGGCTCGCTGCTGGTTCCGTAACGTTCGGCCCGCTCCCGGGACCGCTCTCCCCACATCCTCCGGCCCGCGTGTCCGAATCGCACGGCCGGACAGCGTCCTGTTTTCGGCAACACGGCTTGCATCTGCAGGCTCAGCCGGCGCGTAAGCTCTTTTCAGCCATTATCGAGACACTTTCGCGCACCGCCTTTTGAGCAGGAAATGTTCCCAGCGGACTGCCCGTCCCGCGTGTTCCGCGCGGCGTGCTCGCTGGGAGTGCGGCACTTTGGGTAAACTGGCAGCAACTCTTCTCTTTTTCCGTCATCTGTCGCACGTTCGCACGGCAATTGATGGCGGCCCACACGATGTCCGGCAAAACCCACGAAATCCGTCCCAACCAGTCCGTCGAACTGCTCAAAGAGCTCCACATCCTCACGCGCGACGGCAAGATGAATCAGGACAGCCGTCGCAAGCTGAAGCAGGTCTACCATCTGTTCCAGTTCATCGAGCCGCTGCTCGAGGACCTGAAGGCACAGCAGGGGTCGCTGACGCTCGTCGATCACGGCGCGGGCAAGTCATACCTCGGTTTTATCCTGTACGACCTGTTTTTCAAGGAGTTTCAGGACACCGCAGGTGGGCCTTCGCACATTTACGGCATTGAAACGCGCGAAGAGCTGGTGACGAAGTCCGAAGAGCTGGCGGCGCGGCTCGGCTTCAGCGGGATGTCGTTTCTGAATCTGTCGGTGGCGGAGTCGATCACGTCGACGCGCCTGCCCGCCGAAATCGACATCGTGACCGCGCTGCACGCGTGCAATACCGCCACCGACGACGCGATTCGCTTCGCGCTCGAAAAGCACGCGAAGCACATCGTCGTCGTGCCTTGCTGCCAGGCCGAGGTGGCCGGCGTGCTGCGCCAGAACAAAGGCCGGGCGCTGAAGAGCGCGCTGACGGAAATCTGGCGTCACCCGCTGCACACGCGCGAATTCGGCAGCCAGATCACGAACGTGCTGCGCTGCCTGCAGCTCGAAGCGCATGGCTATCAGGTCAGTGTGACCGAACTGGTCGGCTGGGAACACTCGATGAAAAACGAGCTGATCATCGCGCAGTACAAGGATTTGCCGCGGCGCCGGCCGGCCGAGCGGCTCGGCGAAGTGCTGGACACCCTCGGACTCGATGCGCTGAAGGAGCGGTTCTTCGTGCTGGGCTGAGGCGCGACTCAGCGCTTCATCAACGCATCCCAGCCGGCGACGCCAATGCGCCGCAGCGTTTCCTGATTGCGCTCGTAAATCTGCTGCGCGTCGGGAAAGGCCTGCACCGCCCGCGCGATGCTGTCCTCGCGCAGCAGATGCAGGATCGGATAGGGCGCCCGATTCGTGTAGTTTTCGATATCGTCGGGCTCGCTGTCTTCGAACTGGTAATGCGGATGAAAGCTCGCGATCTGGATGACGCCTTCGAGCCGCAGCTGCTGGATCAGCCGGTCGGCAAAGAACAGGCAATCGTTGAAGTCGAGAAATTCGCCGAACGCGCGCGGCAGGATCAGCAGCGTCGTGTCGATGGCGGCGGGGTCGGCAGCGGCGAGCGTCTGCAGTTCGCCTTCCAGATCGGTCAGCACCGCTTCGAGTGTGTCAGCTTCGGTGACCGCGTAGCGGATCTGCCCCTTCACATGCACGGCCTTCGCGAACGGACACAGGTTCAGGCCGATTACGGCCTCGGTCAGCCAATGACGGGTCGCGGCGATGACGGCATCATGGGATTCGGAGGGGAACGGCATGGCGGACGGACGCGGTGGGAAAAAGCGCAATTTTAATGGACCCGGCTGACGGATTGGCTCAGCGTGCCCGCGTCTGCCCGCAAGCGGCCGCGATCAACTGCGCGGCGACTTTCGGCGCGGCGAGGATCGGCCCGCAGCCCGGCCCATAAGTCTGGCTCGCCGCGTACACGCCCTCGATCAGCAGCCCGAGCGCATCGGCGAGCGCTTGCGGATCACCGGCGCCGGCCGCCGTCGACAGTTCGAGCAGGCGCGCCATCAAGCGCTGCTTGTTGCGGAACACGAATTGCCGCGCCGGATGCGCGGTATCGGAAAACTCCACCGACACGTTCACGAACGGGCAACCGCGGTAATCGTCGACCGAGGCACGCACCGCGAGATCGTCGAAGTACTGCTGAAGCTGCTTCGCCGGCTCGCCCGGATGCTTCGCGAAACTCTTCTCGACGTAGCGGAAGAACTGCTCGTCCTTCTGCTCCAGATACGCCATCACGAGCTCGTCCTTCGACGAAAACTGCCGGTACAGGCTCATTTTGTTCACGCCCGCGCGTTCGACCACCGCATCGACGCCGACCGTACGCACGCCCTCGCGATAGAACAACTCGCTGGCCGCGCGCAGCAGATGCTGCTGCGCCTGCGGCCCGGCGGTCTGCGCGCCGCGCGCGCGCCGGGCGCGAGTAGGCGCGGGCTTGAGAGTTTCGCTGTCGGACATGGCAAGTCACCCGAATGAAATTGCTACCTTGATTGCTACCTTGACATGTTACCGACCAGTAACTAACATCGCAACACCATTGTGACCGATCTGTCACAAGTCATTCACCGACGCCGTAATCACACGAACGACGCCGCCATCCGGGCGCGTCGATGGGAGAACCGATGAACTGGGCTGCGCGACTGATAGGCGGACGATTCCACTACGGCTGGTTGACCGTCGCCGTGGTGTTCCTGGTTTTGCTCGCGGCGGCGGGTACGCGCGCGACACCGAGCGTGATGATGGTGCCGCTCGAGCACCAATTCGGCTGGAGCCGCGCGACGATCTCGCTCGCGATCTCCGTGAACATCGCACTGTACGGGTTGATGGGGCCGTTCGCGGCCGCCGCGATGCAGCGCTTTGGCGTGCGTCCGACGCTGCTCGCCGCGCTCGGCACGATGGCCGCGGGCGTCGCGCTGTCGTCGCTGATGATGCATCCGTGGCAGATGGTGCTGATCTGGGGCGTGATGGTCGGCGGCTCGACCGGGGTGGCGGCGCTGTCGCTGTCGGCGACCGTCGTGACGCGCTGGTTCACCACCCGCCGCGGTCTCGTAATGGGTATCCTGACTGCCAGCTCGGCGACCGGCCAACTGGTGTTCCTGCCGCTGCTCGCGGCCATCGCCGAGCATTACGGCTGGCGCCAGGTCGTGTGGGTCGTCGCGCTCGCGGCGGGCGTCGTGATTCCGCTCGTCGCGTTCCTGCTGCCGAGCATCCGGCCAGCATGCAACTGCGCCCGTACGGTGAACCCCACGACGCGCCCATCACCACGACCGTCACGAAGCAGAACCCGCTTGCAATCGCGTTCGGCACGCTCGCGTCGGCGAGCAAAACGCGCGACTTCTGGCTGCTGTTCTTCAGTTTCTTCATCTGCGGCGCGAGCACCAATGGCTATGTCGGCACCAATCTGATCGCGATGTGCGGCGACTACGGGATGACGGAAGTGCAGGGCGCGTCGCTGCTCGCGGCGATGGGCGTATTCGACCTGTTCGGCACGACGATGTCGGGCTGGCTGTCGGACCGCTTCAATAGCCGCGTGCTGCTGTTCTGGTACTACGGGCTGCGCGGCCTGTCGTTGATGTATCTGCCGCATGCGTTCGGCATCGACTTTTTCGGGCTGCCGCTGTTCGCGGTGTTCTACGGCCTCGACTGGATCGCCACCGTGCCGCCGACCGTGCGTCTCGCCACCGACGTCTACGGCAAGGAGTCGGCACCCATCGTGTTCGGCTGGGTGGTGGCGGGACACCAGCTCGGCGCGGCATTCGCGGCGCTCGGCGCGGGCATGCTGCGCGCAAGCCTTGGCACTTACACGGTTGCGTCGATGATTTCCGGCGGCTTGTGTCTCGTCGCCGCGGTGATCGTGCTGCGCATCAACCGCCCGGCCAAAGTGCCGACGCCACAGGCAATCTGACGCGCCTTCGCGAGCCGCGCGGATTCACCGTCCCCGAAGCGACGACGCACGGCCCCGAAGCGGACCGTGCGCGTTTTGCTGCCAGCGCGCATAGCGTCGCGCGGCAACTTGGAGCGCGCACCGAAAGCCCGTTATCCTATGTGGCCTTGGGCAGCCGCCCAGCGATGATGAATTTCTACCGAGAGAAGCGCATGGCCAACAAACCCGCCTCAACCGAAGTTGCCATTCACGAGCTGATTGCAGGTCGCTGGAGCCCACGTGCGTATTCGAGCGAGCCGGTGAGCCGCGATCAGTTGCGCGTCGTGCTCGAAGCGGCGCGCTGGGCACCGTCTTCGTATAACGCGCAGCCCTGGCGTTTTGTCGTCTTCGATCGCAGCGTCGACGAAATCGCGTTCAAGAAGGCTTTTGCCACGCTGGTGCCGTTCAACCAGGGCTGGAACGCGCCCGCGCCGGTGCTGATCGCGGTGACCGCGCACACGCTGACCAACAAGGGCGACGTGAACCGCTGCGCGTTCTACGACGCGGGCGCGGCGGCGATGTCGCTGGTGCTGCAGGCGCACGCGCTGGGTCTCGCCGCGCATCAGATGAGTGGCTTCGACGTCAACGCGTTCCGCACCACGTTCGAGTTGCCGAAGGACGTCGAACCGATCGCGATGATCTCGCTCGGCCATTACGGCGACGTCGACAAACTGGACCCGGTTCTGCGCGAACGCGAGAAGGCGCCGCGTCAACGCGCGGCGTTCGCGGATATCGCGTACGGCGGCGGCTGGAAGAAAGCGTTCTGAACGACGGCTTCGCGTCGCTCGCCGCCTGAGTTCCGCGCAGCGAAAAAAGCACTCGACGAGCGACGAAGCAGTCACGCACGCGCGGCATGGTCCGCGCGTTTTTCATTCGGCGCGGTCTGCGCCGTTCTCATCGTCCGCCACGCTCGACAGCGGCGCCGCCACGTGTTCGAGCGGCCTGCGCTCCGCGTCGACACCCCAGATCGCCGCGACGAGCGCCGCCGCGAGCATCAACGCCGACCCGACCAGATAGCCCGAAAACACCGCGCTGCGCTGATGCGTATCGATCAGCCGACCGAAAAACGCCGGCCCGATGATGCCGCCGAGCGCGGTGCCGAACGCATAGAAAACCGCGATCGCGAGCGCGCGGATTTCGAGCGGAAACGATTCGCTCACGGTCAGATAGGCGGAACTCGCGGCCGCCGACGCGAAGAAGAAAATCACCATCCAGGCGACCGTCTGCGTGACGACGGTGAGCAATTGCTGCTCGAACAGATAGCCGGACAGCGTCAGCAGGATCGCCGACATCGCGTACGTCGCGGCGATCATCTTGCGTCGGCCGATCACATCGAATAGCCGCCCGAGCACCAGCGGTCCCAGGAAATTGCCGAGCGCGAAGGGCAGCAGATACCATCCGATGTCACCACCGGGCACGTGATAAAAGTCCGTGAGGACGAGCGCGTAGGTGAAAAAGATCGCGTTGTAAAAGAATGCCTGCGCGGTCATCAACGTCAGACCGACCAGCGCGCGGCGTCGGTGCAGGTTGAATAGCGCGTGGAATACCTCGCGCAACGGCGTATGGTTGCGTGCCCGCAGGCGCAGCCGTGTGAGGGCGTGGTCGGCGAGCGCGTGGCCGGCGTCGCGAAAACGCGTCTCGATCCCCTCGACGATCGTGCGCGCGTCGCGCTCGTCGCCATGCGTGAGCAGCCAGCGCGGGCTTTCGGGTAACCAGATGCGCATCGGCAGAATTGCTAGCGCGAGCACGGCGCCGATGAAAAAGCACGCGCGCCAGCCCCAGTCGGCCGGCAGCAGATGCGGATCGAGCAGCACCAGAGAGCCCGCCGCGCCGATCCCCGCGCCGACCCAGAAGGTGCCGTTGATGCCGAGGTCGGTCCAGCCGCGCACGCGCGCCGGCGTAAATTCCTGGATCGTCGAGTTGATCGCCGTGTATTCGCCGCCGATACCCGCGCCGGTCAGAAAGCGAAACAGCATGAAGCTCATCAGATTCCACGACAACGCGGTCGCTGCGGTCGCGGCCAGATAGAGCGTCAGCGTGATGAAAAACAGCTTGCGGCGGCCAAGCCGATCGGTCAACCAACCGAAACCGAGCGCTCCGAGCACCGCGCCGGCAATGTATGCGCTGCCCGCGAGGCCGACGTCGGCATTTGAAAAGCGCAGCGCCGGGCTCGTTTTGAGCGCGCTCGCGACCGCGCCCGCGAGCGTCACTTCGAGCCCGTCGAGCAGCCACGTCACGCCGAGCGCGACGACGATCAGCGTATGAAAGCGGCCCCACGGCAGGCGGTCTAATCGCGACGGCAGATCGGTTTCGATCAGCGTGGCGTGGCGGTCATCGACGGCGGCAGTGGGCGGCACGCTCATGGCGCGAACTCTCCTCGATGGCGAAATGGGGCGGCATATTCGGTCGGACGCAGCAAGATCCATTCCGCGGCATCATTTCAAACGATCTGACGGCCATTCCGCCAGCTTCAGTTGATGCTGTCGGAGTTTTCGTGATACAAAGCCGCTCCCCTTCTGTGCGCGCCAGCCGTGAGCGGCCATTCCTGCCATGAACTATTGCGCGATTGACTTCGGTACTTCCAATTCGGCCGTCGCTGTTCCGACCGGCCCGCAGCTGAAGCTGGCGCCGGTCGAGGGCGCGTACACGACGCTGCCCACCGCGGTCTTCTTCAATACCGACGAAAACACCAGCGAATTCGGCCGCGCGGCGCTCGCCGCCTACATCGACGGCTTCGACGGCCGGCTGATGCGCTCGATGAAAAGCATTCTCGGCTCGCCGCTCGCCGAGAATACAACCGATCTCGGCGACGGCAGTGCGATCAAGTACACCGATGTGATCGCGACTTTCCTGGCTCACCTGAAGCGCGCGGCCGAGGCGAGCGTCGGTGGCGCGATCGACCGCGCGGTGCTCGGCCGACCGGTCTTCTTCGTCGACGACGACCCGCGCGCCGACCAGATGGCGCAGCATCAGCTCGAAGCCGCTGCGCGCACGGTCGGCTTGCGCGACATCCACTTTCAGTATGAGCCGATCGCGGCAGCGTTCGACTACGAATCACATCTGAGCGCCGAGGGGCTGGTGCTCGTCGCGGACATTGGCGGCGGTACGTCGGACTTTTCGCTCGTACGTGTGGGGCCCGACCGGACGAAGCGCGTCGAGCGCAAGGACGACGTGCTCGCGCACCACGGTGTGCACGTCGCGGGCACGGACTTCGACCGCCGCGTCGAACTCGTGACGATTCTGCGCGAGCTCGGCTACCAGTCGCTCGATCCGCAAGGGCGCGAAATCCCGAACCGGATCTATTTCGATCTCGCAACCTGGCACCTGATCAACACCGTCTACACGCCGAAGCGCGTCAGCGAACTCGCGCTAATGCGGCACCTTTTCACGGAAACGAAGCACCACGACCGGCTGATGCGCGTAGTGGAGCAGCGTTTCGGGCACGCGCTCGCCGCGCATGCGGAAGAGGCGAAGATCGGGGTGGCGGCGGGCGGCGAGACCGTGATCGATCTCGAGGAGGTGGAAGAGGATCTGCGTCTCGCGTTCGACGAAGCGCAACTCGTCAAGGCCGGCGAGGAAGAAACGCGACGTATCGTGCAGGCTGCGCGCGACACGGTGCAGGCGGCGGGTGTCGCGCCGCGCGACGTCGACGCCATCTATTTCACCGGCGGCTCGACCGGCCTCGCGTTTCTGTCGGGCGCGCTGGCCGCGGCGTTTCCGGACGCGAAAGCGGTATTCGGCGATCGTCTCGCGAGCGTGGCGACCGGCCTGGGTATTCATGCGCGGCGCGTGTTCCGATAATCGCGAATATTCAGCAGATAATCCGCCGCGAATTGCGAACACGCGATTTTAATCGGCCGATTTGAATTGGACGCCGGAAATAAAAAACCCCGCCGAGGCGGGGTTTTTTTGCGTCCAGAAGGAGGCGCGGAGCTTACACCGGCTTGATGTTAGCCGCTTGCTTGCCCTTCGGGCCCGTCTTCACTTCAAACGTGACCTTCTGGTTTTCTTGCAGCGTCTTGAAGCCTTCCGTGCGAATTTCCGAGAAATGCGCGAACAGATCTTCACCGCCGCCGTCAGGAGTGATGAAGCCAAAGCCCTTAGCGTCGTTGAACCACTTGACGGTACCGGTTTCCATATTACTTTTTCCTAAAGATGGTGAATAAGGCCGAAGCCCGGGGGTGCATGAAAATCAAGGAAGGGGGTAATGGGACCAACCGGAGTACCGTTGATGGGCGAACTACGAAAGAACCACTTCACTCGCCGCTTGAAATCCTGCCCGAACGTTATACGGCGAATTGAGACAAAGGTCAACTGTCTGCCGAAACTTTGCCAGACGGATGCAAAGATTCCTTACAAAGCTTGCGCACCAGTCTAACCTTTTGCTAGGGAGAACCCTTAGTCGGGCCGCAGTTCCGCTGCAGCAACATGGTGCAACCGTTAAACTACGCGCCGCGCGTCGGTTGCACCTATTCCGCATCTGGACGCGCTCACATGCACGTCACCGTCCCCACCGCCACGAGCGATGTCACGCGGTGCCGACATGGTTCTGATTTTAGGAGAAGACGTGAAAAGTTCTATACAACGGGACATCGGGCCATTCGCGCTGATGCTGACCGGTCTGGGTTCGATTATCGGATCGGGTTGGCTGTTCGGCGCGTGGAAGGCTGCAAAAATTGCCGGTCCCGCCGCGATTTGTGCATGGATCATCGGGGCGGTCATGATTCTCGCGATCGCGCTGACCTACGCGGAGCTCGGCGCGATGTTTCCAGAATCCGGCGGGATGGTGCGCTATGCGCGCTACTCGCACGGCGCGCTGGTCGGCTTCATCAGCGCATGGGCCAACTAGATCGCAATCGTGTCGGTGATCCCTATCGAGGCCGAAGCATCGATTCAATACATGAGTACGTGGCCCTATCCCTGGGCGCATGCGCTCTTTGTCGGCGGCTCATTGAGCACGAACGGCCTGCTGTTGTCCGCAGGGCTCGTAATCATCTACTTCCTGCTCAACTATTGGGGAGTGAAGCTGTTCGCGCGCGCCAACTCGGCGATCACGATCTTCAAGTTCCTGATTCCCGGCGCAACGATTCTCGGTCTGATGCTGACGGGCTTTCACAAGGAAAACTTCGGCCAGGTGAATACGTTCGCGCCCTATGGCTGGTCGTCGGTGCTCACGACGGTGGCGACGAGCGGCATCGTGTTCGCGTTCAACGGCTTCCAGAGCCCGATCAACCTTGCTGGTGAAGCGCGCAATCCGGCCAAGAGCGTGCCGTTCGCGGTGATCGGCTCGATCCTGCTCGCGCTCGTGATCTATGTGCTGCTGCAGATCGCATATATCGGCGCCGTGAACCCGGCCGAAGTGATGCAGGGCTGGGGACATTTCAGCTTCGCTTCGCCGTTCGCGGAACTGGCGATCGCGCTGAACCTGAACTGGCTGGCGATCCTACTGTACGTGGATGCGTTCGTGAGCCCGAGCGGCACCGGTACGACCTATATGGCGACCATGACGCGGATGATTTACGCGATGGAGCGCAACGACACGATGCCGAAGATTTTCGGCCAGGTGCATCCGTTCTACGGCGTGCCGCGTCCGGCAATGTGGTTCAACCTGATCGTGTCGTTCATCTTCCTGTTCTTCTTCCGCGGCTGGAGTTCGCTCGCGGCGGTGATCTCGGTCGCAACCGTGATTTCGTACCTGACCGGTCCTATCAGCCTGATGGCACTGCGCCGCGCGGCAACCGATCTCGAGCGCCCGCTGCACATTGCTGGTATGAAGGTGATCGCGCCGTTCGCGTTCGTCTGCGCGTCGCTGATCCTGTACTGGGCGAAGTGGCCGCTGACCGGCGAAATCATTCTGCTGATGATCGTCGCGCTGCCGGTGTACTTCTACTTCCAGGCGAAGTCGGGCTTCGAGGGTTGGGGCCGTGACCTGAAGGCCGCGTGGTGGCTGGTCGCGTATCTGCCGATCATGGCGCTCCTTTCGCTGATCGGCAGCAAGGAATTCGGCGGCGTCGGCATCCTGCCGTACGGCTGGGACATGCTCGTCGTAATCGCCTTCTCGCTGGTGTTCTACTTCTGGGGCGTGAACAGCGGCTATCGATCGGAGTATCTGGATGAGCGGATCGTGCACGACGAAGTGCTCGAAGGCATCGGCGCGCACTGAGCGCCGAAACCGACGGATCCGCTCGACGCGGGTCTTTCGCGTTAGACAAAAGCCCGCCTGATCGATGATCAGGGGGGCTTTTTGTTGGCCTTTGTGCGCGACCCTGCGCCGGATCAGGCCGTGCCGAACACGTAGTTCGTCATCGCGAGCGAACGCTGGTAGGTGCCCAGCGACTGGATCGCGAGCGAATAGTCGTCGTCGGCGGCGCCGAGTGCGGCGAACACCGGCAACAGATGCTCGTCGGTCGGGTGCATCAGCACCGCATGCGGCGCCTGCCGGCGATAGTCGAGCAGCGCGTCGATATCGCGCGCGACGAGCTTGTCCTCGAACCAGTCGGTGAATTCGCTCACGCGCGGATCGGCGTCTTCCGGGCGCGCGGAGAAATCGGCGACGCGCAGATTGTGCGTGATCTGGCCGGAGCCGATCACCATCACGCCTTCGTCTTTCAACGCGCGCAGTGCCCGGCCGAGGCGGAAATGATGCGCGGCGTCCTGGTGCGGCTGGATCGACAGTTGCGCGATCGGCACGTCCGCTTGCGGGAACATCAGCAGCATCGGCACCCATGCGCCGTGGTCGAGTCCGTGCGGCTGCACGTCCGCGGCGATGCCGCTCGCGCCGAGCAGCGCGGCGGCGCGGCGCGCGACGTCGGGCGCGCCCGGCGCAGGGTATTGGATTTCATACAGCTGGCGCGGAAAACCGTAAAAATCGTGGATGGTTTCAGGCGCCGTCGCGATGCTCGCGAGCGGCCGCGCGGTGCCCCAGTGCGCCGACAACATCAGGATGGCTTCGGGACGCGGCAATTGCTTGCCGAGCGCGCCGAACTCGGCGGACGGCATCGATGGATCGATCGGCAGCGTAGGTGCGCCGTGGGACAGAAAAAGCGAAGGTAGGCGGTTCATGACGGCGACGCGGCCGTGGAGACACGGCACGAAAAATTGGGTTGCTACCAATATAGGTCCGCACGCTCGCTTGATAAATGGGTTGGAGCGGAATTGATTGTGTCGCGGATGTTGTTAATACGCGCGATCGGGTTCACTCCTGCGCGCCTCGTAATCCTTGCCACGCGGGCGACAGGGCCGGCCCCAGCGCAAAAAGATCGAGAACGCGCGCGACCGTGTGATCGACCATCTCGTCGATCGAAGCAGGCTGGTTGTAGAACGCGGGCAGTGGCGGGAAAATCACACCGCCCATTTCCGTGACGGCCGTCATATTGCGCAGATGCGCGAGGTTGAACGGCGTTTCGCGCACCAGCAGCACGAGGCGGCGGCGCTCCTTCAGTGTGACGTCGGCGGCCCGGGTGATCAGGTTGTCGGCGAAACCGTGCGCGATGCTCGCGAGCGTTTTCATCGAGCAGGGCGCGACGATCATGCCGTCGGTCGCGAACGAGCCCGACGCGATGCTCGCGCCGACGTCGCGCAGTGAATGGACGACATCCGCAAGCGGATGCACGTCTTCCTTGCCCAACTGGAGTTCGTGCTGGATGTTGAGCCAACCCGCGCTCGAGATCAGCAGGTGACTCTCGACGCCGCCCAGCCGGCGCAGCGTCTCGAGTAGCCGGATGCCGTAGATGGCGCCGGTGGCGCCGGTGATCGCGATGATCAGCCGGCGGGGCGCCGCGGTGCGTGCTTGCTGCATGGCTTGCGGCGCCTGATGAAGCGAACGGAGCGGAGAACGCTCAGGCCGCGGCGAACAGCTGCTGCAACTCGCCCGATTCGTACATCTCCATCATGATGTCCGAGCCGCCGACGAATTCGCCCTTCACGTACAGTTGCGGAATGGTCGGCCAGTTCGAGAACTCCTTGATGCCCTGACGGATTTCGTCGTCTTCGAGCACGTTGACGGTCTTGATTTCACCGACGCCGCACGCCTTCAGAATCTGGATGGCGCGGCCGGAAAAACCGCACATCGGGAACTGAGCCGTGCCCTTCATGAAGAGAACGACGTGGTTGCCGTCGACGATTTGCTTGATGCGTTGTTGCGTATCCATGACTGACCTTGCGGTTCCGATAAAGGAAGGGAATAGGCTGAAATGATAGCGGATTTCGCTACGGGCGGCCGCAGCCGCGTCGCGCCTGGGGTTTTAGCCGCGACGACCGCGCTCACGCCCCGGCGCCACGCAGCACGCCGCCGCTGATCCGCGCGATGCCGGCGAGATCGCGCTCGGAGCGGACCCCGGCAAAACCGCGCGCGCTCAGCAACGCGCGCACCGCTTCAGCCTGGTCGTAGCCATGTTCGATCCATAGTGCGCCGTCGTCGGCGAGACGCTCGGGCGCACCGGCTACGATCGCGCGGATCGCGCTGAGGCCGTCGGCTTCGTCGGTGAGCGCGCCGCGCGGCTCGAAGCGCAGATCACCTTCGCCCAGATGCGGGTCGCCGCTCGCAATATAGGGCGGATTGCTGACGATCGCATCGAAGCGCAGCGCGGCGTCGAGTGAGCCGTACCAGTCGCTATGCAGGAAAGCGACGGCGCCGCCCGGGCGCTTCGCGCTGAGAAGGCGCGCGCCGTTGCGCGCGGCGACCGCAAGCGCGTCCGTCGATCGGTCGAGCGCCCAGACTTGCGCGTCGGGCCGCATGGACGCAATCGCCACCGCGATTGCGCCGGTTCCGGTGCCGAGATCGAGCACACGCGGACGCGGCCGGTGTTCGATCGCCGCGAGCACGGTCTCCACCAGCAACTCCGTTTCGGGACGCGGAATCAGCACCTGCGGCGTGACCTCGAACTCGAGCCCGAAAAATTCGCGCGCACCGACGAGCTGCGCGACCGGCTCCCCGACCACGCGCCGCGCCTCGAGCGCGCGATAACGCTCGACGCTCGCCCGCTCGAGCGGCTCCTCGCCGCGCGTGATCAGCTGCGTGCGCCGCCAGCCGAGCACGTGCGTGAGCAGAATCCGCGCTTCGAGCGGCGGCAGCGGCGATGCGCGCAACAGCGCGTCGGCCGTGGCGGGCAAAGCGGTGGGATCGAGCGGAGCCGGGGAGGTGTCGATCATTGTCGGGCGTCAGTCCGCGTCGCCGAGGGAGGCCAGCAACTCGGCCTGATGCTCGCTGACGAGCGCCGCGATCAGTTCTTCGAGATCGCCGTCCATGATCGCGTCGAGGCGATACAGCGTCAGGTTGATGCGGTGATCGGTGAGCCGCCCCTGCGGGAAGTTGTAGGTGCGGATGCGCTCGGAGCGATCGCCCGAGCCGATCAGATTCTTGCGCGTCGCCGCTTCCTTCGCCTGCTGCTCGTGCGCCTGCTTGTCCTTGATGCGCGCGGCGAGCACCTTCAGTGCGCGATCCTTGTTCTTGTGCTGCGAGCGGTCGTCCTGACATTCGACGACGATGCCCGTCGACAAGTGTGTGACGCGCACCGCCGAGTCGGTCTTGTTGATGTGCTGACCGCCCGCGCCCGACGCGCGGAACGTGTCGATACGCAGATCGGCCGGATTGATCTCGACTTCGCCGATGTCGTCCGCTTCCGGCATCACCGCGACCGTGCACGCCGATGTATGGATGCGGCCCTGCGTTTCGGTGGCCGGCACGCGCTGCACGCGATGGCCGCCCGACTCGAATTTCAGCTTCGAATACGCCGCGTCGCCGGCGATCCGCACGATGACTTCGCGATAGCCGCCAAGATCCGATTCGCTCGCCGACATCATCTCGACCTGCCAGCGATTGCGTTCGGCATAGCGCAGATACATGCGCAGCAGATCGCCCGCGAACAGCGCGGATTCGTCGCCGCCGGTGCCCGCGCGGATTTCGAGGAAGATGTTGCGGTCGTCGTTCGGGTCTTTCGGCAGCAGCATTTTCTGCAGATCGACGCCGAGCGTCTCCATGCGATCCCGCGCCGCGCGGATCTCCTCTTCGGCGAAATCACGCATCGACGCGTCGGCGAGCAGTTCCTGCGCGGTGGCCGCGTCGTTCCGCGCCTGGCGCCAAAGCCCGTACTGCTCGACGACGGGGCCGAGCTCCGCGTGTTCGCGCGTGAGCTTGCGGTACTGGTCGAGGTTGGCGGTGATGTCCTCGCGGCTCAACAGGTCGTTCAGTTCGGCCAGCCGGGTGGTCAACTGGTCGAGCTTGCGTTGCATGCTCGTTTTCATCGGGCGGGTAGCGGAGCGGACTCCGGAAGGATGCGGCCAGGGGAACGGGCGAATGCCCGGGGCGGAAGAACGTCGCGAGCCACGGTGGTGGCGCGCGGGGTGCGGCGAGCACAACGCCGCTAACGCTCGGAGGAGCCGGGGTGTTTGTAGAAGCCGCTCATCAGCTCGATCAGCTTGTCGCGGTTGTCGCTGCTCGCGCGATTCAACGCGTGCGTGGGACCATGGATCAGCTTGTTGGTGAGCGATTGCGACAGTGCTTCGAGCACCGCGGCCGGATCGTCGCCGCGCGCGAGCATTTTCTGCGCACGTTCGACCTCTGCGCGGCGCAGCGTATCAGCCTGCGTGTGCATGTGGCGGATCACCGGCACGATGCTGCGCGCGTCGAGCCACTGCATGAAGTTCTGCACCCGCGTTTCGATGATTGCTTCGGCCTGCGCGACCGCGGCCTGGCGCGACGCATTGCCTTCGCGGACGATTGCGCCGAGGTCGTCGACGGTGTACAGGAATACGTCTTCGAGCTGGCCGGCTTCGGGCTCGATGTCGCGCGGCACCGCGAGGTCGACCATGAAAATCGGCCGGTGACGGCGCGCCTTGACCGCGCGCTCGACCGCGCCAAGACCGATGATCGGCAATGTGGACGCCGTGCACGACACGATGATGTCGAATTCGTGCATTCGAGCGGGTAGCTCGGAGAGCGGAATGGCGCGGCCGTTGAAGCGCTCGGCGAGCCGCGTGCCGCGTTCGGCGGTGCGGTTCGCGACGACGAGTTCACGCGGGAACTGCGCGGCGAAATGCGTCGCGCAAAGCTCGATCATTTCGCCAGCACCGATGAACAGCACCCGCTGATTCGCGATCTTGTCGAAAATGCGTTGGGCGAGGCGTACCGCAGCAGCGGCCATCGACACCGACTGCGCGCCGATTTCGGTCGTGCTGCGCACTTCTTTCGCGACGGCGAAGGTGCGCTGGAATAGCTGGTTCAGATAGGTGCCGAGGGCGCCGGCTTCGGAAGCAGTGCGCACCGCGTCCTTCATTTGTCCGACGATCTGCGTTTCGCCGAGCACCATCGAATCGAGCCCCGACGCGACGCGGAACGCATGCCGCACCGCTTCGGACTGCGGCAGCGCGTAGACATGCGGTGCGAGTTCGTCGATGGGCAGATTATGGTACTTCGACAGCCACTGGACCGAAGCTTCTCGTGCGGCGAGGTCGTGGGTCGCGCAGTAGAGTTCAGTGCGGTTGCAGGTGGACAGAATTGCCGCTTCCGGTGCATTGGGGGCCACACGGCCCAGCCAGATGCCTTTGAACGTATCCAGCGCGGGCTTGATTTGTTCGAGCGGAAACACCACGCGTTCGCGCAGGGCGACAGGCGCAGTGTGATGGTTGATTCCGATCGTTAGAAGCTGCATTTGGGGGGCTATCGTTCAGTTCTATATTATAGCGTTTCCACGATTATCACATCCTGCCCGCCATATATCCCGCATGCGTCAGATCGCGCCTGTCAGGGTCTCCGGCGGAATCGCGTCGAGCTGGTAACCGTAACCATAGACCGGCGTCAGCGTGTAGCCAAGCTCCGGGCGCAGTTGCAGCTTGCTGCGCACGCGCGACGCGTGGGTGTCGATGGTGCGCGACTTTACGTCGCGACGGCACGCCCACACGGTTTCGAGAATATGCGCGCGCGACACCGGCCGCGCGAGATTGTTGAACAGCACCAGCGCGAGGCGGAATTCCTTCGGCGTCAGGATCACGGTCAGGTCGCGGAAGGTTACGGCGAAATGCGCCGCATCGAACGTATAGCCGCCGATCACGTCGCGCCGCCGGTTAGGCGGCCGCCGCAGGCCCGCGCGGCGCTGCAGCGCCTCGACGCGTGCGAGCATTTCGGGGCCGCGCACTGGCTTGCTCAGGCAGTCGTCGGCGCCGGCGTGCAGCGCGGCGACGATCTGGCATTCACGCGGCGCCGCAATCAGCATCATGACAGGCAGGCCCGGCAAAATGGAGCGCGCGCGTGGGATCACGTCTTCGGCGCAATGGTCGCCGGCCCAGCTTTCGGTGATCAGCAGGTCGAAGAATTCGTCGGTGGCGCGCTGCAGGAAGGTGGCGCTGGTGGTGAAGTGCTGGCACACGTGGCCGCCGGCGAAAATCAGCCGGTCAACCAGTTTGGCGTGGTGCACGTCGGGTTCGATAAGGGCGATGCGCATGGGCGCGGCGTCAGCCTGGCAACGGGCGGAGCGTGAGGCGTTTTCGTCAGACTTGCAACTTGCCTAAGCACACCCCGACCCCTAAACTCAACCGCTATGCGGAAAGCGCCGTGCTGAACTTGTATAGTTGAGGAGGCAAAAATGCTAGCGTTGGCGGCTCCTTTCGCCTATGAGACGAATCCGAAATTGATTTTGCCGTGTTTGAGCGCCCAGTCTGGAGTCCACGCCTGATGGGTTGGCCAGGCATTCTCGTACTCGGCGCGGTGATCGGCCTCGCGGGCTGGTGGCTGCATCCGCAGCGGCGGGCGAGCTGCGCCCGCTGGTGGGCGGCGCTGTTGGCCGGCGTGCTCGGCGCGAGCGTCGCGCGGATGGCCGGCAATGTGACAGGTCTTTTCCATGACGGTGACATGCTCGAATGGCCGGTATGCACCGCCGTCGCGCTCATCGCCGTCGCCGTGACGGTCGGCCTCTTTTCGCGTCAATCAACGCGCAGGTCGATCCGTCGATGAATCCTCGCAGGTAATCCCATGAACGCCCGACTTCCCGAAACCTCCTCCATTCCCGAGCGCCTCGCGAGCCTGCGCGCCGCGATGGCGCGCGAAGGCATCGCCGCTTACCTCGTGCCGTCGGCGGATCCGCATCTGTCCGAGTATCTGCCCGGGCGCTGGCAAGGCCGCCAGTGGCTGTCAGGCTTCACCGGCTCGGCCGGAACGCTGATCGTGACCGCCGATTTCGCCGGCGTCTGGACCGACAGCCGCTACTGGGAGCAGGCGAGCGCGCAGCTCAACGGCAGCGGTGTCGAGCTGATGAAGATGATGGGCGGCCAGCAGACCACACCGCATTTCGAATGGCTCGCGCAGCACGTCGCGAGCGGCGGCATCGTCGGTGTGGACGGCGCGGTGCTCGGGGTCGCGGCCGCGCGCGCGTTGAGCGCCGCACTGAACGCGCGCGGCGTGCAGCTGCGTACCGACGTCGACCTGTTCGACTCGATCTGGGCGCAGCGTCCCGCGCTCCCCGCCGACCCCGTCTTCGAGCACATCGCGCCGCAAGCGGGCGTCGCGCGCGCGGACAAGCTCGCGCAGGTGCGTCGCGCGATGGCCGACAAAGGCGCGCAATGGCACTTCATCTCGACGCTCGACGACCTCGCCTGGCTGCTGAACCTGCGCGGCGCCGACGTCAGCTACAACCCGGTGTTCGTCGCGCACGCGCTGATCGGCGTGGAGAGCGTGTCGCTCTTTATCGCGGACGGCAAGGTGTCGGCGGCGCTCGCCGAAGTGCTCGCACGCGACGGCATCAGCGTCGAGCCGTACGCGAAAGCCGCCGAGGCGCTCGCCGCGCTGCCGGCCGGCAGCACGTTGCTGATCGATCCGCGTCGCATCACGTACGGCTTGCTGGAGGCGGTGCCGTCGGCGGTCAAGGTGGTCGAGGCGGTCAATCCGTCCACCTTCCTCAAGTCGTGCAAGACCGCCGCCGACGTCGCGCACGTGCGCGGGACGATGGAGCAGGACGGCGCGGCGCTCGCCGAATTCTTCGCGTGGTTCGAAAGCGCGCTGGGCCGCGAGCGCATCACCGAGCTGACGATCGACGAACGTTTGACGGCCGCCCGCGCGCGCCGTCCCGGCTTCGTGTCGCTGAGCTTCGCGACGATTGCGGGCTTCAACGCGAACGGCGCAATGCCGCACTATCGCGCGACCGACGAGTCGCATGCGGTGATCGAAGGCAACGGCCTGCTGCTGATCGATTCGGGCGGCCAGTACCTGAGCGGCACGACCGACATCACGCGCGTCGTGCCGGTCGGCACGCCGAGCAACGAACAGCGCCGCGATTTCACCGTCGTGCTGAAGGGCATGATCGCGCTGTCATGCGCGCAATTTCCGCGCGGCATCCGCTCGCCGATGCTCGACGCGATCGCGCGCGCGCCGATCTGGCAGGCCGGCGCCGACTATGGCCACGGCACCGGTCACGGGGTCGGCTACTTCCTGAACGTGCACGAGGGCCCGCAGGTGATCTCGCACTACGCGCCGGCCGAACCGTGGACCGCGATGGAGGAGGGCATGATCACGTCGAACGAGCCGGGTCTGTATCGGCCGGGCAAGTGGGGCGTGCGCATCGAAAACCTCGTGCTGAACGTGGCCGCCGAAAAAACCGAATTCGGCGATTTCCTGAAGTTCGAAACGCTGACGCTGTGCCCGATCGACACGCGCTGCATCGAGTTGTCGCTGCTGCGCGACGACGAGCGCGCATGGCTCAACGCCTATCACGAAACGGTGCGCGCGCGCCTCGCGCCGCATGTGTCTGGCGACGCGAAGGCATGGCTCGAACTGCGCACGCAACCCATCTGAGCATAGCGACGACCTGCGAAACGGAGCGTGGTACATGGCGATCAAGGCAGTGGTGTTCGATTTCGGCGGCGTGCTGATCGATTGGAGTCCCGAGTACCTGTACCGCGAGCTGATTCCCGACGAGTTCGAGCGCCGCTGGTTCCTCACGCACGTCTGCTCGATGGACTGGGTGATTCGCCAGGACGGCGGCCAGCCGATTGTCGAAGCCACCGACGAGTTAATCGCACAGTTTCCCGGCCACGAGCCGCTGATCCGCGCGTTCTATGAGCGTTGGCACGAGATGGTGGCGGGCGTGCTCGACGACGGCATCGCGCTGATGGAAAAGCTCGAAGCGGCCGAGGTGCCGCTTTTCGGACTCACCAACTGGTCGGACGAGACTTTCCCGTATGCGTGGCAGCACTATCCGGTGCTGCAGCGGTTTCGGGACATCGTCGTGTCGGGGCGCGTGAAGCTCGTGAAGCCCGACCCGGCGATCTTCGCGGAAATGCACCGGCGTATCGAGTTGCAGATGCCCGGCATCGAGTCGGCCGAACTCGTCTTCATCGACGACAACGCGAAGAACGCCGAAGCCGCGACGGCGCTCGGCTGGCACGGTGTGCATCACACGAGCGCCGCGCAAACGGAAGCAAAGCTGCGCGGGCTGGGCTTGCCGGTTTGAGCTGACCGCTACTGTCCCAACAGATTCTTCAACGCATTGCCGAGACCCTTGACGGTCTCGCCCGCGCCCTTCGCGACGCCTTCGACACTGACCCCCAGCGCCTGCGCAAACCCGGCGCCGATGCGCTTGAAGAGTCCTTCGCGCACCGAGAACTTCGGATCGCGCAGATCGCCGTCGAGCACGAAATGCAGCGTGATGTCGCCGTTGTGCGTACGCAGCGCCGCAACGGCGGCGCGGGTCGGAATCGACATGAACGTCTCCAGCGGATTGTCGGTTTCAGCGAGCTGCAGATTGTGGACGGTCACCGTGCCAGGCGCGCGCAGGTGATAGTTGCGCACCGTCGATTCGATTGTCAGATCGACCGTGCCGCCCGTCACCTGTGCGCGCGTGCCGGCCTTCTTCAGAAGATACGGATCGAGCATCGCGATGTCGACGCCGCGCAGCGTGCTCGTCGTCTGCGAATCGCGGGTGGCAACCTTGATCCAGCCGTCGAACGTCATGGTGCCCGTATGCGCCGGACCCTTCAGCGAGCCGCGAACGCTGACATTGGTCGGCTCGGCGAGCGACGGCAGATGCAGATTGTCGACGGTCGCGTTCGCGTTGCTGACCGTGACCTTGAACGGCTGCGGCCCGACAGTCATGTCGTAGAAATGGAAGTTACCCTGCTCGAAGCGGATATGGTCGACCCGCTTTTCGCGCGGGATCGGCGGAGCGGTGCCGGTGCCGCCCTGGTGATCGCTGCGGTTCAGCGATTCGCGCAGGTTCGGCAGCAGATTGAGCGCGCCGTCCTTCGTGCGTAGCACGGCCATGTCGAAGCCACGCACGACGACCTCACGGATATGCATACGCCGCGCGATCAGATCGCGCACATCGGGGGTGATCGTGATTTCGTCGGCGCGTAGCGGTTCGCCCGCCGGCCAGCCGGGCGGCGCATTCAGCAGAACGTGGGTGAGGTGAACCGAGGTGAGACCGACATCGATGCGCTCGGCGCTGCCGAGCGGCCCGAGCGCCGCGCTGACGCGATTCTTGACTTCCTGTTGCGCGAATTGCATCGCGCCGATCGCGATCAGAATCAACGCCAATAACGTTGCACCCACGACGACGATCCAGCGCTTGCCCCTCGACATCGCCATGTCTGTCTCCTGTCGACCCGAGTTAGCGCTTCAGCGCTTACTCGGGTCCCATGCAAGGCCGTCACCGCATCGCGCGGCGTGGTGTTGACCGTGTGTCGCGCGCGCGAGACTTTCATGCGCCTCCACCATGCGGCGGCCAGCAACGCACATGCCCCGCGACCCGTCCGGCATTGCGACAGACGGGCCGTCGTCCGCTGCCTGTCAGCGCGAGATCGGCTTGTAGCGCAGGCGCTTCGGCCGCGCGCCTTCCTCGCCGAGACGCGCTCGCTTGTCCGCTTCGTATTCCTGGTAGTTGCCGTCGAAGAACGTGACTTGCGAGTCGCCTTCGAACGCGAGGATATGCGTGGCGATGCGATCGAGGAACCAGCGATCATGCGAGATCACGAGCACGGAACCCGCGAATTCGAGCAGCGCGTCTTCGAGTGCGCGCAGCGTTTCGACGTCGAGGTCGTTCGACGGTTCGTCGAGCAGCAGCACGTTGCCGCCCGCGATCAGGGTCTTCGCCAGATGCAGACGACCGCGCTCGCCGCCGGACAGATTGCCGACGATCTTCTGCTGGTCGCCGCCCTTGAAGTTGAAGCGGCCGATATACGCGCGCGACGGCGTTTCGTACCTGCCGACTGTCAGCACGTCCGCGCCGCCCGAGATTTCCTCGAACACGGTCTTGGTGCCTGCGAGCGCCTCGCGGCTCTGGTCCACGCAAGCGAGCTTGACGGTCGGGCCCTGCACGATTTCGCCCGAATCGGGTTGTTCGCGACCGGTCAGCATCCGGAACAGCGTCGACTTGCCGGCGCCGTTCGGACCGATGATGCCGACGATCGCACCGGCCGGAATCTTGAAGCTGACGTTATCGAGCAGCAGACGATCGCCGTACGACTTGCTGACGTTCTTGAACTCGATCACTTCGTTGCCGAGGCGGTCGCCGACCGGAATGAAGATTTCCTGCGTTTCGTTGCGCTTCTGGTAGTCCTGGCTGTTCAGTTCCTCGAAGCGGGCAATACGCGCCTTCGACTTCGCCTGGCGTCCCTTCGGATTCTGGCGCACCCACTCCAGCTCCTTCTTGATCGCCTTCTGGCGCGCCGACTCCGACGCTTCTTCCTGCTTCAGGCGCTCTTCCTTCTGATCGAGCCAGCTGCTGTAGTTGCCCTTCCACGGGATGCCGTGGCCGCGGTCGAGTTCGAGAATCCACTCGGCGGCGTTATCGAGGAAGTAGCGATCGTGCGTGACGGCGACCACGGTACCCGGGAAGCGTGTCAGGAACTGCTCGAGCCATTCGACCGATTCCGCGTCGAGGTGGTTGGTCGGCTCGTCGAGCAGCAGCATGTCCGGCTTTTGCAGCAGCAGTTTGCACAGCGCCACGCGGCGCTTTTCGCCCCCCGACAGATGCTCGATCTTCGCGTCCCACGCCGGCAGGCGCAGCGCGTCGGCGGCGATTTCGATCTGCTGCTCGGCGCTGCCGTCGGTCGTTGCGAGAATCGCTTCGTACTTCGCCTGCTCGGCGGCCAGTGCGTCGAAGTCGGCGTCCGGCTCGGCGTAGGCCGCGTAGATTTCGTCGAGCTTCTTCTGCGCGTTGAACACGTCGCCGAGGCCTTCCTCGACCGCTTCACGCACGGTTTTCTGCGGATCGAGTTGCGGCTCCTGCGGCAGATAGCCGATGTTCAGGTTCGGCATCGGCGTCGCCTCGCCTTCGATCTCGGTGTCCACACCGGCCATGATGCGGATCAGTGTCGATTTGCCCGAGCCGTTCAGGCCGAGCAGGCCGATCTTCGCGCCGGGGAAGAACGATAGCGAAATGTCTTTCAGGATCTGGCGCTTGGGCGGCACGATCTTGCCGACCCGGTTCATGGTGAAAACGTATTGGGCCATTTGCTTGCAGTAGACGTTGACGACGCCGGCCGCGTGCGGGCGGGCAGTCGGGGGTGAATGGGTAATCGGTGTGAGGGCCGGACGGAACACCCGGCGCCGGCTGGCGCGGCGTCGGATTCGACGACGCTGCCGCGCCCGGCATATGGTTCAGGTGGCATTGTACTTCGGGGCGGAGGCCGGGCGGCAGGGGAGTTCCGGCGGCGGGCCGCCGTCGCGGCACTCCGGGGGGCGTCTCAGTTCGCGCGCTGTCCCGTCGCCGGATCGAAGAAGTGCAGATGCTGCGCGGGCAGCGCGACCTGCAGCGCTTCGCCCGCCGCCGGACGATGCGCATGCGGCAGCCGCACGGTCACGTCGTGCTTGCCCCAGCGGCCATGCGCGAGATTGTCCGCGCCGAGCAGTTCGCACGAGTCGACGCTCAGCGTCGCGTGCGGTGCGTTGGCCGTGCCCGGGCTCAGGTGCTCGGGGCGGATGCCGAGCGTCCATTCACGGCCTGTCGCGACTTCGCGGCCGATCGACGGCACGCCCGCGAGCGGCAGCTTCGGGCCGTTGCCGGCGACGTCGAACGTCGAGCCGTCGTCCGAAACACGGCCTTCGAGCAGGTTCATCCCCGGCGAGCCGATGAAGCTCGCGACGAACACCGTGGCGGGCCGCTCGTAGACTTCGGTCGGCGCGCCGATCTGTTCGGCCTGGCCCTTGTGCATCACGATCACGCGCTGCGCCAGCGTCATCGCTTCGATCTGATCGTGCGTGACGTACAGGCTCGTGGTCTTGAGTCGCGCATGCAGGCGCTGGATTTCGAGGCGCATTTGCACGCGCAGACGCGCATCGAGATTCGACAGTGGTTCGTCGAACAGAAACACCGCCGGCTCGCGCACGATCGCGCGTCCCATCGCGACGCGCTGCCGCTGCCCGCCCGACAGCTCGCGCGGCTTGCGCTGCAACAGCGCGCCGAGTTCGAGAATCTGCGCGGCGGCTTCGACGCGCTGCGCGATCTGCGCGCGATCGACGCCCGCGATCTTCAACGCGTAGCCCATGTTTTCGGCCACGCTCATATGCGGATACAGCGCGTAGTTCTGGAACACCATCGCGATGTTGCGGTCCTTCGGCTCCAACTCGTTGACGACTTTGCCGGCGATCGAGATGCTGCCGTCGGAGATGCGCTCGAGCCCGGCGACCATCCGCAGCAACGTCGATTTGCCGCAGCCGGACGGCCCGACCATCACGACGAATTCGCCGTCGGCGACGTCCACGTCGATGCCGTGCAACACGAACTGTTTGCCGTCGTAAGTTTTCTTAACGCTTTGCAGGGTCAGTGCAGCCATGCCGTTCTAGCCTTGTCTTTTGAGTGCTTGTCGCCGTCCGCCACAGCGGATCATTTTTCCGAATCCACGAGGCCGCGCACGAACCAGCGCTGCATCGTCAGCACGACGACGAGCGGCGGCAGCATCGCGAGCAGCGTGGCCGTCATCACCAGATGCCATTCGGTCGCGGTATCGCCCGACGCGATCATCCCCTTGATGCCGATCACCGCGGTGGTCAGCGACTGCTGGCTCGTGATCAGGATCGGCCACAGATACTGATTCCAGCCGTAGATGAACGTGATCACGAAGAGCGCCGCCATCGTGGTCCGTGACAGCGGCAACACGACGTCCCAGAAGAAGCGCAGCGCGCCCGCACCGTCGATGCGCGCGGCTTCCATCAGCTCGTCCGGCAGCGTCTTGAAGAACTGACGGAACAGGAACGTCGCGGTCGCCGACGCGATCAGCGGCAACGTCAGACCGGTGTACGTATTGCTCAGATGCATCGACGACACCACCTGCACGGTCGGGAAAATCCGCACTTCGACCGGCAGCATCAGCGTGATGAAAATCAGCCAGAACGCGAGCGTGCGAAACGGAAAGCGGAAGTAGACGATCGCGTACGCGGAGATCATCGACACGGCGATCTTGCCGATCGCGATCACGAGCGCCATCACGAGGCTGTTGAACAGCATGCGATTGAACGGCGCCGCCGCATTGCCGGTGCCGTGCGTCCAGATCGTGGCGATGTTCTCCAACAGATGCGTGCTCGGCACGAGCGACAGCGGCACCGTGAACACTTCGTGCTCGCTCATCGTCGCCGCGCAGAACGCGACGTACACGGGAAACACCACCAGCGCGACGCCCGCGATCAGCACCGCGTGACAGAACAGGTCAAAACCGCGTCGGTTCTCGATCATGAGTATTGAACCCTGCGTTCGATGAAGCGGAATTGCACGACGGTCAGCGCCACGACGATGATCATCAGCACGACCGACTGCGCGCCCGAGCTGCCGATGTCGAGCCCCTGGAAGCCTTCGGCGAAGATCTTGTAGATCAGCGTGCGGGTGGCCTGGCCGGGACCGCCGCCGGTCGCCGCGTCGATCACGGGGAAGGTGTCGAAGAACGCGTAGGTGATGTTGATCACCAGCAGAAAGAACGTGGTCGGCGACAGCAGCGGCAACGCGATGCCGAAGAAGCGGCGCACCGGACCCGCGCCGTCGATCGCGGCCGCTTCGATCAGCGAGCGCGGAATTGCCTGCAGGCCCGCATAGAAGAACAGGAAGTTATAGCTGACCTGCTGCCAGACCGACGCGAGCACGACGAGGAACATCGCCTGAGCGGGGTTCAGCGCGTGATTCCACACGATGCCGTATCTTGCGAGCGCATAGGTGACCAGGCCGATGCTCGGGTTGAACAGGAACGACCACAGCACGGCGGCGATCGCGGGCGCGACCGCGTATGGCCAGATCAGCAGCGTTTGATAGGCCTTCGCGCCGCGCGTCACGCGATCGGCGCAGACCGCGAGCAGCAGCGAGATCACGAGGCCCGACACGGTGACGAGCGTGCAGAACACGATCGTCGTGTTGAACGACGCCAGATACAGCGGGTCGGCGAACAACTGTTTGAAGTTCGCGAGTCCGACGAACTCGCTCGACGTACCGAACGCGTCCTGAGTCTGCGTCGATTGCCAGAGCGCCACGCCTGCCGGCCACACGAAGAACACCAACGTGATGAGCAACTGCGGCGCGACGAGCAGGTAGGGCAGCGCGCTGGTGCCGAAGTAGGAGCGCTTTTCCATCGGGATTTCCAGAGTGTGCTGTAACGACGGGTTCCCGCGCGGGAGCGCCGGAACCCTGCCAGCAGACGATGCTTAGTTACCGGCCTTTTCGAAGCGGCGCAGCAGGTCGTCGCCGCGCGCGACGGAGGAGTCGAGCGCCTGCTGCGGCGTCTTCTTGTCCGCCCACACCTGCTCGAGTTCTTCGTCGATCACGGTGCGGATCTGCGGCATGTTGCCTAGACGCAGGCCCTTCGTGAACGGCAGCGGCGGCTTGTTCAGCATCTGGCGGATCGCGGTGTCGCTGCCGGGGTTCTTGTCGTAGAAGCCCTGCTGGCGCGTCAGATCGTACGCGGCGGTCGTGACCGGCAGATAGCCCGTGTCCTGATGCCACTTCGCGGCGACCGGTGCCGTGGCCAGGTACGCGAGGAACTTCGCGACGCCCTTGTAGACGGCCGGGTCCTTGCCCGACAGCACCCACAGACTTGCCCCGCCGATGATCGCGTTCTGCGGCGCGCCCTTCACGCTGTCGTCGTACGGCATCATGCCGGTGCCGAAGCTGAACTTCGCGTATTTCTTGATCGTCGCGAGCGAGCCCGACGAGTTCGTGATGATGCCGCAGTCGCCGCTATAGAACTTCGACACCGGTTCGTCCTTGCGGCCGACATAGGTGAACGTGCCGTCCTTCGCCATGTTCTGCAGGAACTGGATGTGCGCGACCTGCAGCGGCTTGTTGAATTCGAGCTGCGCGTCCATGCCATCGAAGCCGTTGTTACGCGACGCAAACGGCGCCGCATGCCACGCGCTGTAGTTCTCGAGCTGAATCCAGCTCTGCCAGCCCGACGAGTAGCCGCAGGACATGCCTGACGCCTTCAGCTTTTGCGCGTCGGCGCGCAGCTCGGCCCAGGTCTTCGGCGGCTGGTTCGGATCGAGTCCGGCCTTCTTGAACGCATCCTTGTTGTAGTACAGCACCGGCGTCGAGCTGTTGAACGGCATCGAGATCAGCTCGCCGGTTTTCGAGTCGCTGTAATAGCTCGCGATGGTCGGCACGAAGGCTTTCTGGTCGAGCGGCACGCCCGCGCTCTTGAATACCTGCGTCACCGGGACGATGGCTTTCTTGGCCTGCATCATCGTCGCGGTGCCGACTTCGTAGACCTGCAGGATGGCCGGCGCGTTGCCGCTGCGATAAGCGGCGATGCCGGCGGCGAGGGTCTGGTCGTAGGTGCCCTTGAACACGGGCACGATCTCGTAGTCGCTCTGCGATTTGTTGAAGTCGTTCGCGATGTCGTTCAGACGTTCGCCCAGTGCGGCTTCCATTGCATGCCAGAACTGGATTTCGGTCGCGGCGTGAGCCGCCTGGCCGACGCCGATGCTTAATACGGCGGCGAGGGAAAGTGAACGGAACAGCGGCTTGTAATTCATCGATTTGTCTCCTGTTCGGAAGGGCGCGGACGCGAATCGCGCGATTCTATTTGTGTTCGATGACATTCCGGCGGCGGCGCGCCGGAAGCCGAAATTTAGCATTGGCTGTCGGGGAAAGGAAATAAACGGGAGGGGACTCGGGTGGGCTCGGGCGATGCAGGTCGTGGTGCGGTGCCGCGTGGATGCGCTCGTCGGACCTTCACCACTTTTGACATTCGCCCATGTGCTAATGCCGTAAGCTCAGTCTCTCGACTTGATACGAAGGTGTCAACAATGACGTGGACATACCTCGAAGCGATGGACCATTGGTCGAGAGCGCACATGCTGAAACGCGCGAGCTGGCGCTTATGTGGATGCCGTCGAGGACACCTGTTGACCGGCTCGCAAAGGAATCGGCGATCAAGGCGCGGTGTACGACCCGGAGTCGGGCGATCGGCTGTTTGTGAATTGTGACTGAAGGAGTATGCATGAGGCGGTATTTCATAGTACTCGGCGACAAGACAACGGCCGGTGGTGTCGTGATTCAGGCGGAAGAAAGGTTCACAAATCACGGTAAGCCCTTGGCCTATCACGGTGCGCAGATATATTGTCATGCGTGCAAGTCGACCGGTCATATTTGTAACGTGCCTCCGTATCGACCGATGACGCTCCACGGAAAGCAGATCGCGCTGGAGAACGATATCTGCATCTGCAAGTGCGACCCACCGCCACGCCTGATTGCGTCTCAGAACAATGCGTCGATGTCGTTCGAGTCTCGCGAGCTGGCCGGCACGGGACATATGCGTCAAGGCGCACAGAGGAGCAAGAACGCCCAAACGGCACGGCGGCACCTGAAACGCATTTATGTGTCCGACAGCTCGACAGGTGAGCCGCTGACGAATCGACCATTCATAGCTGACGTAGAAGGGCGCGAGCAGTCCGGTCGCACTGACGACAATGGGTATGCGACGATCGAGACCGATGGATCCAGGTCGTTTCGCATCCACGTGATTTTTGCGTCCCCGAAGCGGAACCTCACATACAGTTAAGGGCCGTGAGCATGGCTGACTATAAAAATCAACACTGGACGTCCAGCCATACCACCGCGGATGGGAATGCTGGCGACGTCATATCGGTTTCCGTCAATGACCGAGCCGCGACGCGGCAGGCGATCATCAATCGGGTGCGCCAAGGCGGCATGAACTTTGTCGAGCGGTCGGATTGGGCTGCACACAAGAATCGCTCAGAGCGTATGCATGACGATTGGAACTACAAAAGGATCGCCATTCATCATGCAGGACGTAGCTTTTCGTGCGGCCCTGCCGCGCTTCAGTTGCAAGACATTCAAGAAATGCAGATGGACAAGAGCATTGCACCCAGCGATGACATTGGCTATCACTACGCGCTTGACTGCTTCGGAAACGTCTTCGAAGGGCGAGATATCCGCTTCAAGGGTGAAAACGTGCACAACTACAATACGGGTGTTATTGGCATCGTATTGCTGGAAAACTTGACCGAGCCTGGTGAGGGGCACGACGGCGTCGCCAAGCTTCAAAAATTCTTGGGCGCGGTGGGCTTCGCCCGTCCACCAAAGGTCGACGAACGCCAGGTTCAATCGTTGACGGCATTCGTCGGAATCCTCCGAGAATTTTTTCACGTTGACACTCTCGGCGGACACCGCGAGTTTCCCGGGCAACTTGGTGAGGGGAAGATTTGTCCCGGCAACTTTGGACTTGAGATCGTCAGGGAATTGAGGAAATCGATGGGACTAGGCGCACCATGAAAGCGGGCAAATGCTTGGCAGCAGTTGCCTGCGCAGCCTGCGTCATGTTGGCAATCGCCTATACGGGATACGTCCATTCTTACCTCGATCACGAGGTCCAAACGACGTTCTTTTTAAAGCGATATCCGACTTTGCAACTTCAATTCTACGACCCGTACGCCAATGAAGGCGATGACGCGCCCGTCGACCGTCTGCCACCGTTGGACCGATCACGCTTTGCCGACTATTGCAAGTATCGCTTCGGCATAACAGATCCGAGTACGGAGATATTAGAAGCCTGTAAAGCAAAGATTCCCACTTATTTATAGGCCTGCAGGTAGGCGACGCCTTCCTTGGCGACCGGTGCAGCTTTCCGAGGTCTCGGCGTGTGTTGGCAATGGAGTCACGGGCTCGCGGCGCTTTTTCAGTTTGCGGGTAGCTGCCAATGGCGTAGCGGTTTTCTTTGCCACGCAAGGCGATATTTCCAGCGCCAGAGCTCGGAACCTTGCGGAGCCACTTTCAGATAAAGCCATTCGCCGACCGAATACTTGTACGGCTTTTCCGCGGGTTTCAGTGCACGCAGTGCGACATCACTGACCCGCGGCTTCGTAGAGCGCTGCGGTGAAGTGGTGCTGCGGGATTGCGCTTTCTCTGTATTGTCAGGAGCATCCGAACGATGTGGGGGCATGACTACTTGAGAGCATCGGGCATGGTCCTGCGTGCCTCATATGATGTCCCACATCGCCAGAATAGCAACGAACGGTCACGAACACTGGTGAACTGAAAGCCCTCGTGCTAAAAGGAGGTAACTGAATTCGAGAATGTCGGCGAACACCCGAGAACAACAGTTCATGCTTACACGTTGAACAAAAAGTTCATCACGTCGCCATCGTGCACGACGTACTCCTTGCCTTCGGCGCGCATCTTGCCGGCTTCCTTTGCGCCTTGCTCGCCCTTGTAGGTGATGTAGTCGTCGAAGCTGATCGTCTGCGCCCGGATGAAGCCGCGCTCGAAGTCGGTGTGGATCGCGCCGGCTGCCTTCGGCGCCGTATCGCCGACGTGGATCGTCCACGCGCGCACTTCCTTCACGCCGGCCGTGAAGTAGGTCTGCAGGCCGAGCAGCTTGAAGCCCGCGCGGATCACGCGGTTCAAGCCCGGCTCATGCATGCCCATGTCGGCGAGGAAGACTTCCATGTCGGCTTCGTCGAGGTCGGCGATGTCCGCTTCGACGGCCGCGCACACGGCCACCACCGGCGCGCCTTCAGCGGCCGCGAACTTCGTGATCGCGTCGAGGTGCGGGTTGTTCTCGAAGCCGTGTTCCTTCACGTTGGCGACGTACATCGTCGGCTTGGCGGTGATCAGGCAGAACGGCTTGAGCGTGGCCTTTTCTTCATCGGTCAGGTCGAGCGCGCGGACCGGCTTCGCCTGGTCGAGCTGCGCGCGGACCTTCTCCAGCACCGCCGCGTTCTTCGCGGCTTCCTTGTCGTTGCCCGACTTGGCCGCCTTGGAATAGCGCGCGAGCGCCTTCTCGACGGTGGCGAGATCGGCAAGCGCGAGCTCGGTGTTGATCACCTCGATGTCCGACAGCGGATCGATCTTGTTCGCGACGTGAATCACGTTGTCGTCTTCGAAGCAGCGCACGACGTGCGTGATCGCGTCGGTTTCGCGGATATTCGCGAGGAACTGGTTGCCGAGGCCTTC
The DNA here is from genome assembly GCF_014397785.1 of Paraburkholderia podalyriae. Lineage (GTDB taxonomy): Bacteria > Pseudomonadota > Gammaproteobacteria > Burkholderiales > Burkholderiaceae > Paraburkholderia > Paraburkholderia podalyriae. Next base: position 21,225 of record NZ_VZQQ01000017.1, on the reverse strand, counting down.
GCCCTTGCTCGCACCGGCCACCAGACCAGCGATGTCGACGAACTCGACCACGGCCGGCAGGATGCGCTCCGGCTTGACGATTTCGGCGAGCGCCTTCAGACGCGCGTCCGGCACCTCGACGATGCCGACGTTCGGCTCGATCGTGCAGAACGGATAGTTTTCCGCGGCGATGCCCGCCTTGGTCAGCGCGTTGAACAGGGTGGACTTGCCGACGTTGGGCAGGCCGACGATGCCGCATTTGAGGCTCATGGAAATCCTTCAGTCAATCAGTAGGTTGTGTGATGCGCTCGACGCTGTGCGCGGATTCGGCAAGCCTTCGCGTAGGGCGGGGCAGGCTCAGCGGAGCGGACAAGTCACCGAATCGGGGCGTTGGCTCGACGATTGAGTGCGAGTTTTCACGGAAAGCGCAATTGTAACCCGTTCGCCCGAGCGGACCGGCCGGCGCATTTGCGCGAAGCCACTGTAGAATCGTCAGCTCAGAGCCGGCAGAGCTCAATTTCCGGGGGAGCAGCGTGCGAATCATCAGATGGGTCGGGATCGGCATCGTTGGCGCGATCGTGGTAAGCGTAGTCGCGACGTGGGTCGCGCCGAATTTCGACGAGGCGCAGGCCACCACGGACCGTCAGACGATCGATTGCCTGACGGCCCACCTCGCGCGCGAAGACCGTGCCAATATCGCGCAGTTCGCTGACAAGAACGACTACGACTCGCTGTGGCACGCGTACGACCGCGTATTCCCCGACTGCGCGGTGCGCGGCGATCAGCGCGATCGCAAGGCGGAGCTCGAGGCAGCCGCGTGGCGCATCCTCTCGTCCGATCCCGATTTCATGCGCACGCGCGAGGCGAATGCGGCGCTCGCGGCAAGCGCCGCGACGCATTAGCAGCACGCATCGAGGACGCGCGGCAACGCGCTTCGCCCGCAGACAACCCCGGGCCGCGACCCCCATCACACCGCGTCCGGCACGAGCCCGCGAGGCCCCGTGCACCGAGCCCAAATGCCCCGCCGATCGATCCGTCCCCCGCACCCCCCGCGGCTATAATGCGCGCATGAACGCACACCACCAGACCTTTGATGCCGCCGTGATCGGCGGCGGGCTCGTCGGCAAGACCGCGGCGCTCGCGCTCACGCAAGCGGGACTGCGTGTCGCACTGCTCGCGCAGCCTTGCGCGGCGCTGGCCGCCGGTGCTGTCTTCGACTCGCGCGTCTATGCGTTGTCGTCGAGTTCGCAGGCCTTGCTCGAACGGCTGCGGGTCTGGCAGGCGCTGGATCAGACGCGGCTCGGTCCCGTCTACGACATGCGCGTCTACGGCGACGCGCATGCCGAGCTGCATTTCTCCGCGTTTCAGGCATCGGTGCCGCAGCTTGCATGGATCGTCGAGTCGTCGGTGATCGAGCGCGCGCTCGATGCCGCGCTGCGCTTCCAGCCGAATCTCACGTGGATCGACACGCGCGCGCAGGCGCTCGACTTCTCCGTCGACAGCGCGAGCGTTGGCCTCGCGAACGGCAGCGTGCTCGAAGCGGACCTGGTAGTCGGCGCGGACGGCGCGTACTCGTGGGTGCGCGCGCAGATCGGCTCGAAGATGGTGCGCCGCGACTACAGGCAGGTTGGCGTGGTCGCCAATTTCAAGGCCGCGAAGCCGCACGGTGAATCCGCGTATCAGTGGTTCCGCGACGGCGAGATCATCGCGTTGCTGCCGATGTCGGACGGCCACGTGTCGCTGGTCTGGTCGGCCCGCACCGAACACGCCGAGCAGTTGCTCGCGCTCGATCCCGAGCGGCTCGCCGCCGAAGTCGAGCATGTGAGCGGTGAGCAATTCGGCGCGCTCGACTGCGTGACGCCCGCACAGGGCTTTCCGCTCGCGCTGCAGACCGTGGACCGGCTCGTCGCGCCGCGTGTCGCGCTGGTGGGCGATGCCGCCCATCTGATCCATCCGCTGGCAGGGCAGGGCATGAACCTCGGCCTGCGCGACGTCGCCGCGCTCGCGAGCACGATCGGCGGCAAGGAGTCATTCCGCGATCTCGGCGACATGGTGCTGCTGCGTCGCTATGAACGCGCGCGCCGCGAAGACATCCGAGCGCTGATGATCGCCACCGACGGGCTGCAGAAACTGTTCTCGGTGCCCGGTCCGCTCGCACGCGCCGTGCGCAATACCGGCATGGCGTTCGTCGGCGCGCAGCCATTCATCAAGCGCTGGCTGGTGTCGGCCGCGCTGGGGTGAACCGCAACGAGGCGTCGCGCGGATAGCCGGTGGCCGGTCACGGGCGCCCGGGACAGGTATCATGACCGCATCGACGCGCTGCGATCCGGCCCCTATCCGATCCCGATCGAACCTGATCGAACCTGATCGAACCTGATTCAACCGATCGGCGGCCGAAACGCGCGGCCTGAACGTAAAAAACGCGCACAGTGCGCGACTGAACCCAGGACTCCAGCATGAAAAAGACCTTCCGCATCGCCGCCGCCGCGCTCGCGATCGCTGCCGCTACACTCGGCTGCTCGGCGCAGGCCGATCAGGCCACCGACAAACTCAAAGCCACGCTGCAAACACGTCTTTCCGACGTGACGATCAAGAGCGTGTCGAAGACGCCGATCGCGGGCCTGTATGAAGTGAATCTCGGCACGCAGATCGTCTACAGCGATGCGAGCGGCGACTACCTGGTGCTCGGCGATCTGGTGGACTCGAAGACACGCAAGAACCTGACCGAAGCACGCCTGTCGGAAACCAACCGCATCGACTTCGCGAGCCTGCCTTTGGGCAACGCGGTGAAGGTCGTGCGCGGCAACGGCGCGCGCAAGATCGCCGTGTTCTCCGACCCGAACTGCCCGTACTGCAAGCAGCTCGAAAAGACGCTGCTGTCGATCGACAACGTGACGGTCTACACGTTCCTATACCCGGTGCTGTCGCCGGATTCGACGGCCAAGTCGAAGTCGATCTGGTGCTCGGCCGATCGCGCGAAAGCGTGGGAATCGTGGATGCAGGACCGTCAGGCGCCGACCGCCGCCGCCACCTGCGACACCGCCGCGATCGACAAAAACCTCGCGCTCGGCCGTTCGATGAACGTCGAAGGCACGCCGACGGTGTTCCTCGCCGACGGTCGCCGCCTGCCCGGCGCGGTGCCGGCCGATCGGCTCGACACGGAATTGTCGGCGGTGCACTGAACAGCGCGCCGCAAGCAGCGCCACGCCCGCCGCGGGCGCAACCGATGCAACGTTCAAAAGAAAGGAGGCGCACGCGGCGCCTCCTTTCGCATCGAGCCCGAACTTCCCCGCCTCACTCTCCTGACACTCCCAAGCGCCGCCGATGAAGCCGATCCGCTACACCATCGTTCCGGGTAACCCCGCCGCCCACCTGTTCGAAGTCACCGTGACCGTCGCCGATCCCGATCCGGCCGGCCAGCGTTTCAAGCTGCCGGTGTGGATTCCGGGCAGCTACATGGTGCGAGAGTTCGCGCGCAACATCGTCACGCTGCGCGCGGTGAACGACGCGGGCCGCAAAGTGCGCGTCGAGAAAATCGACAAGCACACGTGGCAGGCTGCGCCGGTCAAGGGAGCCTTGACGCTGCGCTACGAGGTGTACGCATGGGACCTGTCGGTGCGCGCCGCGCATCTGGACGATACGATCGGCTTTTTCAACGGCACCAGCGTGTTCCTGTCGCCGCTCGGTCATGAAGACGCGCAATGCGTGGTCGATATCCAGAAGCCGCAGGGCGCCGCGTATCGCGGCTGGCGCGTCGCGACCGCGCTGCCGGAAGCGCGCGGCACCAAGCGCTACGGCTTCGGCGAATACCGCGCGCAGAACTACGACGAATTGATCGACCATCCTGTGACGCTCGGGGAATTCGCGCTCGCGACGTTCAAGGCGCACGGCGTGCCGCACGACGTCGTGATCGGCGGTCGCGTGATCGGGCTCGACATCGAGCGTCTTTGCAAGGACCTGAAGCGCATTTGCGAAGCGCAGATCGCGTTGTTCGAACCAAAGTCGAAGAAGGCGCCGGTCGAGCGCTACGTGTTCATGACGCAGCCGGTCACCGACGGTTACGGCGGGCTCGAGCATCGCGCGTCGACCGCGCTGATCTGCAATCGCACCGATCTGCCGGTGCAGGGCCGCGAGGCGATGAGCGAGGGCTACCGGACCTATCTCGGTCTGTGCAGCCACGAGTATTTCCACACGTGGAATGTGAAGCGGATCAAGCCGGCCGTGTTCGCGCCGTATGACCTCGGCGTCGAAAACTACACGTCGATGCTGTGGCTGTTCGAGGGCTTCACGTCGTATTACGACGACCTGATCCTCGTGCGCAGCGGCGTGATCTCGTCCGACGACTATTTCGGCCTGCTCGGCAAAGTGATCGGCGGCGTGCAGCGCGGCAGCGGGCGTCTGAAGCAGAGCGTCGCCGAGAGTTCGTTCGATGCGTGGGTCAAGTACTACCGGCAGGACGAGAACGCGCCGAACGCGATCGTCAGCTATTACACGAAGGGCTCGCTGCTCGCGCTCGCCTTCGATCTGACGATCCGCGCGCAGACCGGCAACCAGAAATCGCTCGACGACGTGATGCGTCTGCTGTGGCAGCGCTTTGGCCGTGACTTTTATCGAGGCCAGCCGGTCGGCGTCGACGAAAGCGAGATCGAGGCGATTTTCGCGGAAGCGAGCGGCGCGCAACTGGCCGAACTGTTCGCCGAGGGCGTACGCGGTACGCACGATCTGCCGCTCGACGCGCTGCTCGCGCCGTTCGGCGTCTCTCTCGCACCGGACCTCGACAAAAACGGCAAGCCGTCGCTTGGCGTGCGGCTTCGCGGCGGCGCGGATTGCACGCTCGCGACGGTGCACGAGGGCAGCGCCGCGCAGAAGGCGGCCCTTTCCGCCGGCGACGTGCTGATTGCGCTCGATGGCCTGCGCCTGACCGGCGGGAATATCGATGCTCTGCTGTCGCGCTATCAGCCGGGCGCGAAAGTCGAGGTGCACGCGTTCCGCCGCGACCAGTTGCGCGTCACGCAGGTGAAGCTCGACGGTCCCGAAGTGGCGCGCTACAAGCTCGCGGTCAGCGATCGCCGTCCCGCCGCTCGCAAAGCCCGCGAGCGCTGGCTGGCGAAGTGATCGTCGCCCGTCGCATCATCAATCGGCGAAGGAGGTCGGTGGATTGTTCTACCCCTGCAACAATCCGTCGCCGCTGGATGGCTTTTTCGCCGGCCGGTAAAAAAACACAATGACTCCACTCGCGCAACACTGCGCGCCCCTACTGGAGTCAACGATGACCACGATCCTGCAAATCAACTCGGCAGCCCGTTCGCAAGGCGCGAACTCGACGCTTCTCGTCAACGAGCTGACCGCAAAGCTGCAACAATCGAATCCGGGCGCGCAAGTCGTCGTCCGCAACCTGCAAGCCGAGCCGCTGCCGCACCTCGACGACGCCGTGCTCGGCGCGTTCTTCACGCCGGCCGACCAGCGCACGCCGGAACAGGCCGCGATCGCCGCGCGCAGCGAAGCGCTGATCGCCGAACTGCAAGCCGCCGACGTCGTCGTCATCGGCGCGCCGATGTATAACTTCGGCATTTCGTCGCAACTGAAGACGTACTTCGACTTCATCGCGCGTGCGGGCATCACGTTCCGTTACACCGCGAACGGTCCCGAAGGCCTCGTGACCGGCAAAAAGGTCCACGTCGTGTCGGCGCGCGGCGGCAAGTATCTCGGCACGCCGAACGATAGCCAGACGCCGTATCTGAAGAGCTTCCTCGGCTTCCTCGGCATGACCGACGTGAACTTCATCTACGCCGAAGGCCTGAACCTGGGCCCGGACGCCGCGAACGCCGCGCTGAGCTCGGCGCGCGAAGCGATCGCCGCGGTTTAAGCGGGTTCGTTGTGCCGCATTGCGCCGCTTCGATGCGGCCCAAGCGGTGAAAGAAAAACGCCACGGATTCACCCTCCGTGGCGTTTTCGTTGTGTATCGCAATCTTCTGACGACGACGCTCTCACGCAAGCATTTGCGCGTCGTCCGGTAGACGCCAGTCGATCGGTTCCCGGCCGTGCTGCAACAGATATTCGTTCGCCTTCGCGAAATGCCCGCAACCGAGAAAGCCGCGATGCGCGGACAGCGGCGACGGATGCGGCGCCTCCAGCACATAGTGCGACTTGCCGTCGAGCAGCGCGCGCTTTGCCTGCGCATGCGCGCCCCACAGCATGAACACCAGGTTCCGATGCCGCGTCGCGAGTTCGTGGATCAGCGTGTCCGTGCATTTCTCCCAGCCGCGTTTTGCGTGGCTCGCGGCGCTGCCGCGCTCGACGGTCAGCACGGTGTTCAGCAGCAGCACGCCCTGTTTGGCCCAGCTGTCGAGACAGCCGTGCTGCGGCGTTTCGTGACCGAGACTCGCGGCGATTTCCTTGAAGATGTTGCGCAGCGAAGGCGGCGGCCGCACGTGTGGCGCGACCGAAAACGCGAGACCGTGCGCCTGCGGCGTGCCGCGGTCTTCGCCGTGGTACGGGTCCTGGCCGAGGATCACGACTTTCACTTCGTCGGGGCTCGTCAGGCGCAACGCGCGGAACACGTCGGCCGGGTAGATGGTTTTGCCGGCGGCGCGCTCGCCGTCGACGAAGAGGCACAGCGGTGCGTAGGTGTCACTGTCGATGAAGGGTTTCAGGTGCGCGCGCCAGGCCGCCGACAGCCCGGCGAATTGGGCTTCGAGCGTGGGGGCGGCGGCGGTCGTGTCGGCCGAGGCTTCGGCGGGGACTGGCGCGGCATCGTCGAACAACGATGCCTGCGGCGAACTGGAGCGGGTACGGGAAGCGGAGGTCATGGCGGGAAAGTGTCGCAGCAAACGCTGACTAGCTCAAGTTGCGCGGAGCGAGCGCATGAGACGCCGAGGGTTTCGCGCAATCCGCGCCCAACCCGCACTCAACTCGCGCGCAACCGATACCCGCGCTGCGCCTTGCTGATGTCGTCCGGCGCGAGGCCGGCAATCCGTTTGCCGAGTTCGGCGGCGAGCGTGTGAAGCGCCGCTTCGTCGCCCGACTTCAGCTCGAGTTCGATCTCCGAGATCGGCGCGCGGCGCGCTTCACCGTCGACTTCCGCAAGCACGTCGCCCTGGTCGATCGCCGCTTCGATCTGCGCACCGTCGAGGTCGATCAGCCATAGCGTGCGCGTGAAATTCGTGCGGAACAGCGCGATCAGCACCGGCGCGGCCTGTTTCAAAGCGTCCGCGGCGGCGGGTTCGTCGCAAGCGCTCAGCAACCCGTCGATGTCGAGCTTCGCGTCCGCGACCGGTAATTCCCATTCGTGCCGGCTATGCAAACCGTTCGTCGCGTGACCAACCGTCTTGAAGGTCTGCAGCCAGCCGTCCGGCGTCTGCCGCAGACGCAGCGCGCTCCTCGACGACGCCAGCGTCAACTGCGGCGTGTCGAAGTAAATGTTCACGAGCTTGATCGCATGCCCGTCGTTGCCGGCGCGTTCGACGAACCACCGCGTCGCCGCCTGCACCTGCGAAGCCGGCAGCGCGAGCTTGATTTCGCGTTCCATGCCCATGAGGTGATTCCTTGTTGCGAGTGTTTGTCCGCGCCGATGCGTCGGTGCGTCGTTGCTTCGATACCGCGCTCAGAAAAACATCCGCGCGAGTTCCACGCCCGGCTCGTCCGCGCGCATGAACGCCTCGCCGACGAGGAACGTATGCACGTCGCGCGCGCGCATGCGCTCGACGTCGTCGCGCGACAGGATGCCGGACTCGGTCACGACGATGCGATCGTCGGGAATCGCGTCGAGCATGCCGAGCGTCGTGTCGAGCGAGGTTTCGAACGTGCGCAGATTGCGGTTGTTGATGCCGATCAGCGGCGTCTTCAGCGTTAGCGCTTCCTTGAGTTCATCGCTGTCGTGCACTTCGACGAGCACCGCGAGACCCAGCGAATGCGCGAGCGCTTCGAGGTCCTGCATCTCGGCGGTTGCGAGCGCGGCGGCAATCAGCAGGATTGCGTCGGCGCCCATCGCGCGTGCTTCGACGACCTGATACGGATCGACGATGAAGTCCTTGCGCAGCACCGGCAGCTGGCACGCGGCGCGCGCTTGCTGCAGATACGCGACACTGCCCTGGAAGAACTGCACGTCGGTCAGCACGGACAGACACGCCGCGCCGTGCTTCTCGTACGAACGCGCGATGTCGGCCGGCACGAAGTGCTCGCGCAGCACGCCCTTCGACGGGCTCGCCTTCTTCACTTCTGAGATCACCGCAGCGAGACCCGCAGTATGCTTTGCGCGCAACGCGCCGACGAAGTCGCGGATATCGCGCGACGACGCTTCGAGCCGCAGTTCTTCGAGCGGCACGCTTTGTTCGGCCGCCCGGACTTCTTCGCGTTTGACCGCGATGATGCGGTCGAGGATGTCGCTCATAAATGTCTCGCTACGTGATTACTGTTTGAATTGCTGGGTGAAGCGCACCAGTTCGTCGACCTTCGCGCGCGCCTTGCCGCTCGCGATCGCTTCGCGCGCGAGCTCGATGCCGTCCGCAATCGTGGCCGCGACGTTCGCCGAATAGAGTGCCGTGCCGGCGTTCAGCGTGACGATTTCGCGCGCGACACCGGGCTTGTTGCTGAGCGCGTCGAGCAGCATGACCTTCGATTCGCCCGCGTCGGCCACTTTGAGCGTACGGTTCGACACCATCTGCATGCCGAAGTCTTCCGGATGGATCTCGTACTCGCGGATCCCGCCGTCGCGCAACTCGCCGACCAGCGTGGCACCGCCGAGCGACACTTCGTCCATGCCGTCCATGCCGTACACGACGAGCACGTGCTTTGCGCCGAGGCGCTGCATCACGCGTACCTGAATGCCGACGAGGTCGGGGTGGAACACGCCCATCAGCTGATTCGGCGCGCCGGCCGGATTGGTGAGCGGGCCGAGGATATTGAAGATCGTGCGGATGCCGAGTTCGCGGCGCACCGGCGCGACGTTTTTCATCGCCGGATGATGGTTCGGCGCGAACATGAAGCCCATGCCCGTTTCCGCAATCGATGCCGCGACCTGCTCCGGTTGCAGATCGATGTTGACGCCGAGCGCTTCGAGCACGTCCGCGCTGCCCGACTTGCTCGACACGCCGCGATTGCCGTGCTTCGCGACCTTCGCGCCCGCCGCGGCCGACACGAACATCGTCGCGGTGGAAATGTTGAACGTGTGTGCGCCGTCGCCGCCGGTGCCGACGATATCGACGAAGTTCGAGTTGTCCTGCACCTCGACGTGCCGGGCAAATTCACGCATCACCGTGGCGGCCGCGGTGATTTCGCCGATGGTCTCTTTTTTGACGCGCAGGCCGGTGATGATCGCCGCCGACATCACGGGCGAAAGCTCGCCGCGCATGATGAGGCGCATCAGGTGCAGCATTTCGTCGTGGAAAATCTCGCGGTGCTCGATCGTCCGCTGCAAGGCTTCCTGGGGCGTAATGGACATGATCTCATCTCTCCGTGTGTCAGGCATTGCGGGACGCCGCGTGGTGCGAGGCCTTGCCGGCGACGGCGAGCTTCGACTGCTTGACGAAGTTTTCGAGCAGCGCGTGGCCGTGTTCGGACAGGATCGATTCCGGATGGAACTGCACGCCTTCGACCGCGAGTTCCTTGTGGCGCACGCCCATGATTTCGCCGTCATCGGTCCATGCCGATACTTCGAGGCAGTCGGGCAGCGATTCGCGTTCGATCGCGAGCGAGTGGTAGCGCGTTACGGTGAAATGCTTCGGCAGGTCCGCGAATACGCCCTTGCAGTCGGTTTCGATCGTGCTGACCTTGCCGTGCATGATGGTCTGCGCGCGCACGACGCGGCCGCCGAACGCCTCGCCGATCGCCTGATGGCCGAGGCATACGCCGAGAATCGGCGTCTTGCCGGCGAATTCGCGCAGCACGTCGAGCGTGATGCCCGCGTGCTGCGGATTGCTCGGGCCCGGCGACAGGCAGATGCGCTCGGGGTTCAGCTTCGCGATTTCATCGAGCGTGATTTCGTCGTTGCGGTAGGTGCACACGTCTTCGCCGAGTTCGCCGAAGTACTGCACCAGGTTGTAGGTGAACGAGTCGTAGTTGTCGATCATGAGCAGCATGGTGTGTCTCCGGTCAGAAGTCGCTATCGAGGCCGTCCTGGACCTGCTCGGCGGCGCGCATTACGGCGCGCGCCTTGCTCTCGGTCTCCTGCCATTCGGATTCGGGCACCGAATCGGCGACCACGCCCGCAGCCGCCTGCACATACAGATTGCCGTTGGCGATCACGCCGGTGCGGATCGTGATGGCCAGATCCATCTCGCCGGTGAACGACAGGTAGCCGACCGCCCCGCCGTACAGGCCGCGCTTGACGGGTTCGAGCTCGTCGATCAGCTCCATCGCGCGGACCTTCGGCGCACCCGACAGCGTGCCGGCCGGAAAGGTGGCGCGCAGCACGTCGAAATTGGTCATGTCGTTTTTGAGCTTGCCTTCGACCGAACTGACGATGTGCTGCACGTGCGAGTACTTCTCGATCACCATCTTGTCGGTGACGACCACCGAGCCGATCTGCGCGATGCGGCCGACGTCGTTGCGCGCGAGGTCGATCAGCATCACATGCTCGGCGATTTCCTTCGGATCGTTCAGCAGTTCGGTCGCGAGCGCGGTATCGCGCTCGGGCGTGTTGCCGCGCGGACGGGTGCCGGCGAGCGGGCGGATCGTGACGATACGGTCCTCGCCGCGCTTTTCCTGGCGCACCAGAATCTCCGGCGACGCGCCGACCACGTGGAAGTCGCCGAAGTTGTAGTAGTACATGTACGGCGACGGATTCAGCGAGCGCAGCGCGCGATACAGCGACAGCGGATTGTCGCGGTACGGCTTGATCAGGCGCTGGCCGACTTGCACCTGCATCAGTTCGCCGGCGGCGATGTATTCCTTCGCCTTGCGCACGGCGGCCAGGTAATCGTCTTTCGCGAATTCGCGGTAGATCTCGGTGCGCACGCTGGCCGACACGACGGGCGGCTCGACGGTGACGCGCAGCCGCTGGCGCAGTTCGCGCAGACGGTGCTTCGCTTTCGTGTAGGCCTCAGCCTGGGCCGGGTCGGCGTAGACCACCAGATAGAGCTTGCCGGCGAGGTTGTCGATGACGGCGACTTCCGCGGTCAGCAGCAGCTGGATGTCGGGCAGATTGAGGTCGTCTTTCGGCGCGCTGTGCGCGAGCTTCTTCTCGATGTAGCGCACCGCGTCATAGCCAAAGTAGCCGGCGAGACCGCCCGTGAAGCGCGGCAGCCCCGGGCGTTGCGCGACCTTGAAGCGTGCCTGGAATTGCTGGATGAACGCGAGTGGATCGCCGTCGTGCGTCTCGACGATCTTGCCGTCGCGGACCACTTCCGACACGCCGTTGCGCGTGCGCATGAGAGTCCGCGCCGGCAGGCCGATGAACGAATAACGCCCGAAGCGTTCGCCGCCGACCACCGACTCCAGCAGGAACGAGTTCGCGCCGTTGCGCTCGGTCTGCGCGAGCTTCAGGTACAGCGACAGCGGCGTCTCGAGGTCGGCGAGCGCTTCGGCGATCAGCGGGATGCGGTTGAAACCCTCGTTGGCGAGGGACTGGAATTCGAGTTCGGTCATGTTCCGATCCTGTACGGTGGTCCGGCGGCAGCAAGCGTCGGGCAAAGCGGGGCTAAGCGCCTCCGGTCAGGGCGTGGGTCGACGTTCTCGACACAATGATACCGACCGGCGCGGGTCTCCCAACGGCGCGTGCAAGCGGTGCGGGAGAGCAACGGTACCTTTGCGGGTACGCGCAGGCCCAATCAGCCGATGCAGCAGCGCAAAAACAGAACGATGGAAAAAGCGCGTAAGCGCAGCGAAGTAAAAAACGGTTGCCGAAGATGAGCTCCAGCGTACCTCAAGCGAGGTTAGCGCGACCAGCGACGCCAGGGCCAGGCTCCCCGGTCGATGCTAATCAGACTCCGTTTTTTATTCAGAAACATGAGGATGAAGGACTGTTAAATCGTGGATTGGTGCGCTGCAATCGCCTTGGCGGCGTCGAGCAGCGAGGCAACTATACCATCGGATTTTATTGTTTGTATAGCTTGCCCATGGTTGTATCCGTAGGGCACAGTAAGCGTCGCCATGCCGGCCGCGCGGCCCGCCAACGCGTCGTTTTCCGAGTCGCCGATCGCGACCGTGGCACGCGGCTCGACGCTGAGTTGCGCGGCGGCGGTCAGCATCGGCAACGGGTCCGGCTTCTTCTTCGCGAGACTATCGCCGCCGAGCACGACACTGAAATACGGGGCAAGCCGGTACTGCTGCAGCAATTCGAGCGCGAAGCGGTGCGGCTTGTTGGTCACGCAGGCGAGCTTCAGGCCCGCGTCGCGCAGCGCGCGCAGACCGGCTTCGACGTCCGGATAAAGCCGCGTGTGCACGCCGTTGATCTTCGCGTACTCGGCCTGATAGATCGCGAGCGCTTCGTCGAAGCGCTGTTGCGCGTGCTCGGCTTCGAAGCGCGGCGCGAGCACGCTGCGGATCAGATGCTCCGAACCCTTGCCGACGTAGCCCACCACTTCCTCGCGCGTCGTTTCTTCCGCGTCGAGCTGAGCGAGCATGCCGTTCAGGCCGGCGGTGAAGTCGTCGGCGGTGTCGATCATCGTGCCGTCGAGGTCGATGATCGCGGCTTCGACGCGCGGGCCGGTGAAGGTCGGGGCAGGGTATGGAGCCGTCATCGTCGGATTAGCGCTGGACGGTGGCGAGGGCGGCGCGCATCTTGTCGATCACGACCTTGTGATCGGGCTGGCCGAAGATCGCCGAGCCGGCCACGAACGTGTCGGCGCCGGCCGCCGCGATTTCCGCGATGTTGTCGACCTTCACGCCGCCGTCCACTTCGAGGTGGATGTCGCGGCCGGTGCGCTCGTTGTACGCGTCGATGCGCTTGCGCGCTTCGCGCAGCTTGTTGAGCGCCTCGGGGATGAACGACTGGCCGCCGAAACCCGGGTTCACCGACATGATCAGCACGAGGTCGACCTTGTCCATCACGTGATCGAGATAGTTCAGCGATGTCGCCGGATTGAACACGAGGCCGGCCTTGCAGCCGTGGTCGCGGATCAGCGACAGCGTGCGGTCGATGTGATCCGACGCCTCCGGGTGAAAGCTGATCAGGTTCGCGCCGGCTTTCGCGAAGTCCGGCACGATGCGGTCGACGGGGCGCACCATCAGGTGCACGTCGATCGGGACATCCACGTGCGGGCGGATCGCTTCGCAAACGAGTGGGCCGATGGTCAGGTTCGGCACGTAGTGGTTGTCCATCACGTCGAAATGGATCCAGTCGGCGCCGGCGGCGACGACGTTGCGGACCTCTTCGCCCAGACGGGCGAAATCGGCGGAAAGAATGCTGGGGGCGATGCGAAATTGCGTCATGGCGGGGAAAATGCAAGCGGGAAAGCGCCATTTTACCGTTTTTGCGCGTGCTGACCGGGGTTCGGGCCGCGGTTGGCGTGGCCGAATCGCGCGATGAAAGTCACAAAGTGCCCGTGCAAAAACAGCTGAGAGAAACGGCGCGGCAACGCAGTCGTGTCCGAACTTCTTAGGCGTTCCTGGCCGAAAGGCGTGTCCGGTTGCGGCCATGCCGCGCATCAAGCAGAATGCCATTTCATGAGCGCCGCATCGCCGCTGCACCTGCAGATCATTGGCGTTCGGGCCTTCCACGATTTTTCACAGCCAGTTTGATCAGACCGGAATCAGGATGAGCCAGTACGAATTCAGCGTCTCGGCGCAGGTGCAATACCTGCCCGAAGAATCGGACCCGGAGCGCCGCCAGTACGCGTTTGCCTACACGCTGACCATCCGTAACACCGGCCAGGTGCCCGCACAGTTGATCGCGCGTCACTGGATCATCGCCGACAGCGAAAACACGGTGCAGGAAGTCAAAGGCCTCGGCGTGGTCGGTCATCAGCCGCTGCTCAAACCGGGCGAGCATTTCGAATACACGAGTTGGGCAGTGATCGCGACGCCAGTCGGCACGATGCGCGGCGATTACTTCTGCGTGGCGGAGGATGGCGAGCGCTTCGAGGCGCCGGTGCCGGAGTTTGTGTTGCGCATGCCGCGAACGTTGCATTGAACCGGCGCGGTGCTACGCGGTCTTTAATGAGTTCGCATGGGCGCGCGGCGCAGCGGGCAGTTGAGTGGGGGGTGGATGGGCGCTTGGGCGAGCGCTTGACGCGGTGAAGGGTGCGGTTGTGGGCAGTTCGCAGGCCAGGGTCACTGCGGCTTTTGCTGTTGGGAGCGTTCCGCCGACCTGGCACGCAGGGCTTTTTTCTTGCCAGACGAGGTCCACACAACGATAAAGACGAGCAGGAACAGCGCGAGCAGCGATTCCAGCGCGAAGATGAGCATCGGGTATTCGTCGAACAGATCGGACATGGCGGTTTCCATCAATAAAGAACATTGTATGCGTTTTGTCGGCCGGGCCGGCGCCTGGCTCGGTGCATTGTCGGTTGCGGTGTTGCTTGCGTCCTGCGGTGGCGGCGGCGCGATCCGGCCTTCACCGCCGAGCGGCGCGGCGATCATCCCCGGCCAGTTCGCCGCGACGCGCTTGACCGCGGTGGCGTGGCAGCAGGTGCCGGGTTGGCAGGACGACTCCCTGATCGGCGCGACGGCCGCGTTGCGGCAAAACTGCGCGAGGCTCGCGCGTCAGCCAAACTGGTCGCGTGCATGCGCGGCGGCCGCGCAAATCGACGATCTCGACGTCACCAGCGCGCGGGCCTTCTTCGAAGCCTACTTCACGCCGTTCCAGCTCGCGAATAGCGATGGCACACTCGACGGTCTGGTCACCGGTTACTACGAGCCCCTGCTGCGGGGTTCGCGCACGCGGCATGGCGTGTATCAGACCGCGCTGTACCGTTGGCCCGCTGGCTATCGCGCCGGGGCGCCGATGCCGGCGCGCGGCCAGCTCGAACGCTCGGGCGCGCTCAGCGGCAACGAACTTGTCTGGGTCGACGATCCGATCGAAGCGTTCTTCCTGCAGGTGCAGGGTTCCGGGCGCATCGTGATGGAAGACGGCAGCGTGATGCGGGTCGGCTTTGGCGGCACCAACAATCAGCCGTACAAGTCGATCGGGCGCTGGCTGCTCGATCATGGCGAGATCACACCCGCGCAGGCGACGATGCAGGGTATCAAGGCATGGGCACGCGCGAATCCGACGCGCGTCGATGGTCTGCTCGACACCAATCCTCGCTTCGTGTTTTTCCGCGAGATGCCGTCGGCCGAAAGTATGCCGAGCGGCGGCGCGGACGGTCCGATCGGCGCGCTCGGCGTGCCGCTGACGCCAGAGCGCTCGATTGCGGTCGACCCAAGCGCGATTCCGCTCGGCACGCCGGTGTTCCTGCAGACCACACGGCCGCTGACGAACTCGCCGATGAACCGCCTCGTGTTCGCACAGGACACAGGCACCGCCATCAAGGGCGGTGTGCGCGCCGACTACTTCTGGGGTCTCGGCGACGATGCCGGCGACCTGGCTGGCAAGATGAAGCAGGGCGGCCGGATGTGGTTGCTGCTGCCGAATTCCTGAGGCGGTGGGGCGCAGACGGGTGCGTGACAGCCGTTTCGGGTACAGCGGTTTTCGCGAGACGCGTTTGACGCTGCCGCGCTGACGCTGAGCGTTGCCGGTTGGCCGTCGCCCGGGTCAGAGCCCCGACCTGCGCTTGTCCACCACGCGCCGCGCCTTGCCCACCGAGCGCTCGATTCCATTCACCGCCAGCACGTTCACCACCGCGCTCACGCCAATCAGCGCCTTGATGTCATAAGCCAACGCGTTTTTCGCGGAGTTCAGCGCGGAAGTATCCGGCGCGCTTTCGGGGCACGGTTCGACGTTCAGCGTCAACACGTCGAGCGGCCCTTCCTTCGTCAGCACGATCTGATAGTGCGGCGCGAGCGCGTGCTGCTTGAGCAGCAGTTCTTCGATCTGCGTCGGGAACACATTGACGCCGCGTACGATCATCATGTCGTCCGAGCGGCCGGTGATTTTTTCCATCCGCCGCATCGTGCGGGCGCTGCCCGGCAGCAGGCGCGTGAGATCGCGCGTGCGGTAGCGGATGATCGGTAGCGCTTCTTTCGTCAGAGACGTGAACACGAGCTCGCCGAGTTCGCCATCGGGCAGCACCTCGCCAGTTTCAGGGTCGATGATCTCGGGATAGAAATGGTCTTCCCAGATCGTCGGGCCGTCTTTGGTCTCGACGAACTCCGAGGCGACGCCCGGGCCCATTACTTCAGAGAGACCGTAGATGTCGACCGCGTCGATGCCCATGCGTTTTTCGATTGCCTCGCGCATGTCGTTGGTCCACGGCTCAGCGCCGAAGATGCCGATGCGCAATGAGCAGCTCGCCGGGTCGATACCCTGGCGTTCGAGTTCGTCGGCGATCGACAGCATATAGCTCGGCGTCACCATGATGATGTCCGGCCGGAAGTCCTGGATCAGTTGCACCTGCTTCTCGGTCTGGCCACCGCCGAACGGAATGACGGTGAGCCCCGCGCGCTCGGCGCCGTAGTGCGCGCCTAGGCCGCCCGTGAAGAGGCCGTAGCCATAGCTCACGTGCACCTTGTCGCCGCGCTTCGCGCCGGCGGCGCGCACCGACCGCGCGACGAGATTCGCCCACGTGTCGATGTCGCGCGCCGTATAGCCAACGACGGTCGGCTTGCCGGTCGTCCCGGACGACGCGTGGATTCGCGAAATCTGCTCCTGCGGTACAGCGAACATCCCGAACGGATAGTTGTCGCGCAAATCCTTCTTCGTCGTGAACGGAAATCGCGTGAGGTCCGCGAGCGACTTGACATCGCCCGGATGAACGCCGGCTCCGTCGAACTTGCGCCGATACACCGGCGAATTTTCATACGCATGGTTCAGCGACCATTTGAGCCGTTCAAGTTGGAGCGTGGCGAGCTCGTCGCGGCTGGCGGTCTCGATCGGATCGAGCGGAAGGACGGTGCTCATCGAATGTCTCCTTGCTGCCTCAGTATCTGAGTCTGATATGTGACGCGTTGATGCCAGAAAACCACGCGGCCGGTTGTCCGCGTGGGCGGCACTGGTTTGCCGCCGCTAGCTGTTAGTCGCCGGGGGGAATCAGGTTGCCCTTGGTTTGCGCCGACTTGCCGCGAAACATCGCGACAGTCTCGCCGGCCCGATTCGTCACGCGGATATCGTAGATGCCTGTGCGCCCGCTCAATGTCTGTTCGACCGCCTCGGCGCTCAGCACGTCGGCGCCGTAGACCGGCCGGAGATACTCGATCGAGCAGCCGGCCGCGACCGTATTGATGTTGTAGGTATTGCAGGCGAACGCGAAGGTCGAATCGGCGAGCGTGAAGATCAAGCCACCGTGGCAGATCTGATGGCCGTTAAGGAAGTCGTCGCGCACCGCCATGCGCAGCCGCGCATAGCCGGGACGCACTTCGAGAATTTCGAGCCCGAGCGCGCGGCTGCAGGCATCGTTTTCGTACATCGCGGCGGCCGTTGCGCGGGCGAGTTCGTCGGGTGTCATCTGGTCGGGACGGGTGGTTTGCGTCGACATCTCAACGCCCCTCGAAGCGAGGTGCGCGCTTTTCGATAAATGCCTGAACGCCTTCCGCGTAATCGTGCGAGGTGCCGAGTTCGCGCTGCAGATCACGCTCGAGATCGAGTTGCTGGGCGAGCGTTTGCGTCGCGCTGGCACGCATCGCCTGCTTGATCGCGGCGATCGCGCGGGTTGGTTGCTGCGCGAGCCGCGCCGCAAGTTTCGCTGCGGCCGGAGCGACTTCGCCGTCGTCGAGCACTTGCCAGATCAAACCCCAGCTTTCGGCTTTGTCGGCGCTGAGCTTGTCGCCGGTGATCGCGAGCCCGAGCGCGCGTGCCATGCCCACACGCTGCGGCAGAAACCACGTGCCGCCCGAATCCGGCACGAGCCCAATCTTCACGAACGCCTGGATGAAGCTCGCTGAGCGCGCCGCGAGCACCAGGTCGCAGGCCAACGCGAGATTGGCGCCCGCGCCGGCGGCCGTGCCATTGACCGCCGCGATCACTGGAAGCGGCAGCGCCTGCAGACGGCGGATCAACGGATTGAAGTATTCATGGATCACCGCGCCGAGGTCGGTCATGGCGCCGGGCGTGAAATCGAGGTCAGCGAGATCCTGACCGGCGCAGAAGCCGCGGCCCGCGCCGGTAAGCACGAGCGCACGGGCGCTGGACGTTTCGACCTGTTCGAGCGCCGCGCCGAGTTCCTGATGCATCGCGCGCGTGAAGCTGTTGAGCTTGTCCGGGCGGTTCAGTGTGATGGTGGCGACGTGGCTCGATGAGTCGATGTCCAGCCGGATCGCTTCATATGACATGGGGTGTCTCCTCAAAGTCTCGTTGACCGACGGGCACGGCGGCTCGGCTAGCGTCGACGTGTGATGCCGGTCCGATGTTTTGATGTTAGTGACATCGCACGACCCGGTCCATCCGCCGAAAGGCATAGGACGAAGTCGTGCTGTCTGCGGACGCTGCTTCCTATGCCTTTCAGCCGGCTACCACCGGAGGCGTTTTCGGTTCAACATGAACGCGGCTTTGCACGACACGGAAGCGGTTGGCGACGAAAGCGGCATCGGCCAGCGCGGCATTGGCGGCCGGGTTGGCACCGGTGCCGTGAAAGTCCGAAAAAGCCGCGGACTGGTTGACGAACACGCCGCCGGTCAGGTTGATCGACAGCGCGACGCCGCCGCGAATCGAAGCTTCGTGCGCGGCGTCGAGCACCGCGTCGTCCGTGCTGTAGACCGATAGCGTCAGCGCGCCGTGCTCGGCGGCGATGTTGCCCGCGAGATCGAGCGACTGCGCGGTCGAGTCCGTCGCGATGACGAACGAGATCGGCCCGAACCATTCTCTCGCGAACTGGGTGCGGTCGGTCGCGGCGTCGAGTTGCAATACGAGCGGTGTGCGCACGCGAGCGCCCGGAAAGGACGGATGCTCGAGCGTCTGGCTCGCGACGAGAACGCGGCCGAGCCTGGCTGCTTCGTCGATGCGCTGCACGACACCTTCGTTCTGAATCGCGCCGAGCAGTTCAACCGCGCGGGCCGGATCGGCGACGAGCTTTTGCACAGCGCCGGCAAGCGTCTGGGCGACATCGTCAAAGCCGAGCGTGCCGTCCGCGGTGCGAATGCCCTCTCGTGGCACGTAGATGTTTTGCGGCGCGGTGCACATCTGGCCCGAGTACAGCGCCAGCGAGAACGCGATATTGCGCGCGGCCGCTTTGATATCGTCGACCGAGTCGATCACGATCTGGTTGACGCCGGCTTTTTCGGTGTAGACCTGCGCCTGATGCGCGTTGCGCTCGAGCCAGGTGCCGTTCTGGGTGCTGCCCGTGAAATCGATCAGTTTGATCTCGGGCCGCTGGGCCAGTTGCTGGACGAGGGCGCCGTCGTTCGGGTCGGTGGCCAGCAGCGTGACGACGTTCGGATCGAAGCCCGCTTCGCGCAACACGTCACGCGCGATGCGCACGGTCAGCGCGAGCGGCAGAATCGCGCCGGGATGCGGCTTGACGATCACCGTGTTGCCGGTGGCCAGATCGGCGAACAGACCCGGATAGCCGTTCCACGTCGGAAATGTGCAGCAGCCGAGCACGAGGCCGATGCCACGCGGCACGACGGTGTAGCGCTTGTGCATCGCGAGCGGCGGGTTTTTGCCTTGCGGTTTTTCCCAGTGCGCTTCGGCGGGAATACGGCGCAGCTGATCCCAGGCGTACGCGACCGCTTCGAGCGCGCGATCCTGCGCGTGCGGGCCCCCTGCCTGGAAGGCCATCATGAACGCCTGACCGGTCGTGTGCATCACGCTGTAGCCGAGCTCGAAGCTGGCGTGATTCAGGCGCGCGAGGATTTCGAGGCTCACGCCGATCCATGCCTGCGGGCCGGCCGCGCGCCAATCGCGTTGCGCCGCGTCGGACACGGTGATGAGCGCGCTGGGGTCGGCTTTCGGGTAACGCACGCCGAGTGGAAAGCCGAACGGCGAGACTTCCGTGCCGACGGTTTCGCCGGTCGACGGTTGGTCCAGGTCGAACGTCTTGTCGAGAAGGTCCTTGAACGCGGCTTCGCCGTCCGCGTTGGCTGCTTCCCCGTACACTTTCGGACTGGGCATCTCGACGAACGGGCTCCAGTAGCCGCGCGCTTCGAGCGCGGCGAGCGCTTTGTGCAGCGTGTCCTTGTGCTTGGTGAATAGCGGTTGTGTCATGGCAAAGAGGACTCGGCTGTGCGTTGGGAAGAACCTGTCGAATAATTGACCGACCGGTTGGTTGGTGAATGGTAGCATCACTATGAACGATGCGCGAAGCGTTTTCGCGTGCAATTAACTCTTGCGGAGGCGGCATGGCTTACGAAAACATTTTGGTTGAGACACGGGGGCGGGTCGGATTGATTACGCTCAATCGTCCGAAGGCTTTTAATGCGCTCAACGACGCGCTGATGGACGAACTGGGCGCCGCGCTGCGGGAGTTTGACAGCGACGAGGCGATTGGCGCGATCGTCGTGACGGGCAGCGAGAAAGCGTTCGCTGCCGGCGCGGACATCGGCATGATGGCGTCCTACACCTATATGGATGTCTACAAGGGCGACTACATCACGCGCAACTGGGAAACGGTTCGCTCGATCCGTAAGCCGATCATTGCCGCGGTGGCGGGCTTCGCGCTCGGCGGCGGCTGCGAATTGGCGATGATGTGCGACATCATTTTCGCCGCTGATACGGCGAAGTTCGGTCAGCCGGAAATCAAGCTCGGCATCATGCCGGGCGCGGGCGGCACGCAGCGCTTGCCGCGCGCGGTGTCGAAAGCGAAGGCAATGGACCTCTGTTTGACCGCCCGCTTCATGGATGCCGCCGAAGCGGAGCGCGCCGGACTGGTTTCGCGGGTGATCGCGGCGGCATCGCTGCTTGACGAAGCAGTCAGCGCGGCCGCCACCATTGGGGAGTTCCCGCTGCCGGCTGTGATGATGATCAAGGAGTCGGTCAACCGCGCCTATGAAACGACGCTCGCGGAGGGCGTGCATTTCGAGCGCCGCCTGTTTCATTCGCTCTTCGCCACCGAAGACCAGAAAGAGGGCATGGCCGCGTTCGTGGAGAAGCGCAAACCGGTTTTCAAGCACCGTTAATACGCTTGTCAAAATATCGCTTGCAAGTCCCGATCGCGGCGACTAGAATTCCGCTCTTTCGTGCTCCGGACGCCGGGGCACGGAGAAGCGGGAAGCCTTGGATGGCGGGGGTTTCAGCGGCGTGGGCAGGTCAGGCGAGTGATAAAAACCTGTTGACGATCC
>NZ_VZQQ01000179.1 GCF_014397785.1 Paraburkholderia podalyriae | reverse complement strand
CGTAAGCGGCTCGGCTGGGCCAGTTCCTCATTCGCGCGCGCGCAAGGCATGATGGTGCTGTCGTGGTGGAATTCGTATAGATCAGGGGGTCGTGTCCATGATCGGCGATCGTGGGCACGATTCACGCAAATTTATCCAGATCTACCCGGTTAAGGGTCTAGGCGGAGTGGCCGGCTTCAGTTTGTCGGCCACGTTCCAGGGCAGCAATTCGTCGATGCGTGAGATCTTGTGATCAGCGATATGGGTCAGGACGTGTTCCAGATAGGCGCGCGGGTTGATCCCGTTGAGCTTTGCCGACCCGATCAAGCTATACATCGCGGCGGCTCGCTCGCCCCCGCTGTCGGAGCCGACGAACAGATAGTTTTTGCGTCCAAGCGCGACACAGCGCAGCGCATTCTCGGCAAGCACGTTACTGATCTCGACTCGACCGTCCTCGCAGTAGAACACGAGCGCCGCCCAGTGGTTCAGCGAGTAGTTGATTGCTTTTGCGAGCGCGGACTTCGTCGATAGCGTCGCGAGTTTCACCCTGATCGTCGCTTCGAGCTTCCCGAGCAACGGCTTGCTCTTTTCCTGCCTGAAGCGCAGACGCTCGTCAGGCGCCTTGCCGCGGATGTCGGCTTCGATGCTGTAGAGCTCTCCGATCATCTCGAGCAGTTGCTGGGTATCTGGAGTCGGTGTGCGCGCATGAACATCGTAGATGTACCTCCTTGCGTGATCCCAGCATGCCGCTTCGTGGATCTCGCCGCTCGCATACAGTTGATCGAAACCGGCGTAAGCATCGGCCTGCAGGATGCCGCGGAATGCGGCGAGCCGGGTCTGAGGATGGACGCCTTTGCGATTCGACGAGAAGTCGAACCATACCGCAGCCGGCTCAGTCGAGCCCGAGCGATGATCGTCACGCACGTAGACCCAGAAGCGACCGGTCACCGTCTTTCCGTTGCCTGGCGCGAGCACCGCAACCGGTGTGTCATCGACGTGTACCTTGCCGGGGACCAGCACATAGCGCTGGATCGCTTCAACAAGCGGCCCGCAGAGCTCGGCGATCTGCCCGATCCAGCGGCCCATGCTGGCGCGATCCAGCGTCACGCCGTCGCGTGCCGCAATCTCCGATTGGCGGTACAGCGGTTGGTGATCGGCGAACTTCGATACCGCAATGTCGGCCAGCAGGCTCGGATGCGCGATGCTGTGCTCGATGGGCAGGCTGGGCATCGCGGGCTGTTCGATGTGGCCGCAGTCAGGACAGCACAGCTTGTGACGGATCGTGCGGATCACTTTGAACGCAGCCGCTACGCGCGCGAGCTGCTCGGAAACATCCTCGCCGAGTCGCCGCATCGTTGTCGCACACCTTGGGCAAGCCGGATTCGGTGTAAGTTCGATTTCATCGCGTGGCAAGTGCTGCGGCAGCGGCTCTCGCGTGGGCGCTCGACCGGGCGGCGCCGTCGACGTCTTGTTTCGGTGCCCTCGCGTCTCGGCAGCGCCCCGACCGGCCGTCAGGTCTTCCAGCTGCGCCTCGAGTTTGTCGATCTGCCGGGCCAGTTTCTCGGACTTGCTCCCGAAGTACATCCGCCTGAGCTTGTCGATCTGCGCCTTCAGGCGTTCGATTTCGTCGTCTCGTGCGGCGATCTCCCGCACCATGTTCTCGATCGACGCCTGCTGCTCGAGCACCAGAGCCTGGAGCTCCGCGACGGTGGTGGGAAGCGGCGCAGATTGGGACATGCGTCGCAGTTTACGAGCCTTCGATGTGGTTTACAACATCGACAGAGCAGCGGTGCGTTGCGGGTGTCGCCAGTCGATGCCTTCGAGGAGCATCGATAGCTGTGCGCTCGTCAGATGGATCTTTCCACCGTCGGCCTGGGGCCAGATAAACCGGCCTCGCTCCAATCGTTTTGCGAGCAGCCAGAGCCCATCGTCGGTCGCCCAAAGCAGCTTCACGAGATCGCCGCGGCGGCCGCGGAAGATGAATACGTTGCCACCTAGCGGATTGTCTTCGAGCGCTGTCTGCACTTTCGCGGCCAGCCCCTGGAAGCCACAGCGCATATCTGTCACGCCGGCCACGAGCCAAACGCGCGTACCTGCCGGCAGCGCGATCACTTCAGGCATTCCTGCAGGAACGCTTCAGCGCGCTCGGCAGACAGGCCGCGAATCCTCACACGCCGTTTGCCGATCTCGACCTCGATTTCGCACACGGGCGCCGGCATCGGTACGCCGCTCGGCGCTTGCGACGCCACTGCCGGCTCAGGCGGCCGCGGTACCAATGCCAAGTCGATCACGTCGACGCTCAGCAGCTTCGTGCTGGGCACGCTCGGCGCAGCTTCGAGTGCAGGAATGACAAGCTTGCCTTCACGGTATTGCTTGCGCCATGCGAACACTACATTGGCGTTGATGTCGTGCCGTCGCGCAACAATCGACACCGACATGCCGGGTTCCAATGTCTCCCTAATCACCTGCTGCTTGAATTCTTGCGCATACGTGCGATGGGGATGCGTACGGCTCGCTGCGTTCGACATGGCTGACTGTCTCCATCAAGCTGAACGCGCCCATCATGCGTCGAAATATTCAGCAGTGAGAAACGGTCGTGCCGAGTCGCTTAC
>NZ_VZQQ01000178.1 GCF_014397785.1 Paraburkholderia podalyriae | reverse complement strand
CCCCGGCGGTCGGTCAAACTCCCCCGGGTATGGTCACTTCAAACTCCCCCACCTGACGACCGTCGGCTGAGCCACTAAAGCTGCCGGGAGAGGTGTTGCAGGACGTCTATCTTCGTCTCCTTCGAACAAGAAGGAGTTCAGGGAGTGAACGTCTTGAAGCCGCATCTGCAAAGCACCGTATTCACACTACTAGAGCGTAACAAGAGCCAGCGCCAGATCCAGCGGCTCACGGGCATCGACCGCAAGACGATCCGTCGCTATCAGGCGATCTTCGAGTCCGAGAAGTCCGCTGCAGCAAACTCCCCCACGGCGACCACCGGCTCTGAAACCGCTGAACCGCAAACTCCCCCACCGTCGCGACCACCGGCAACCGCCGATTCCAGCGCGGCCACAACGTTCAATTTCGCCCGCTCGGCAAGCGAACCACACCGCGAATGGATCGAGCAGCAGGTCCGCCTGAGGCGCAACGCGCAGGCGATCTATCAGGATCTGGCCGATCAGTTCGCATTCACCGCGAGCTACGAGAGCGTCAAGCGTTTCGTGCGCGCCTTGCGCCACATTGATCCCGAGCAGTTCGATCGTCTCGCGTTCGCCCCCGGCGAAGAAGCCCAGGTCGACTATGGCGAAGGCGCACTGACCCGCGATCCGAAGACCGGCCGCTACCGACGCCCGCGGTTGTTCGTGATGACCCTGCGGTATTCGCGGCGCAGTTTCCGGCGCGTGGTCTGGAAGTCCAGCAAGCAGGTCTGGGCCCAGCTTCACGAAGAAGCCTTCCGCTACTTCGGCGGCGCTGTCAGTTATGTCGTCCTGGACAATCTCCGGGAGGGCGTCATCACGCCCGATCTATACGAACCCGAGATCAACCGGCTCTATGAGGCGATGCTCGAGCATTACGGCGTCGTCGCCGACCCTGCCCGAGTGCGCGACCCGAATCGAAAAGGGACCGTCGAGAACGCGATTCAACATACGCAGGGCACCGCGCTCGCCGGCCGCCGTTTCGAGTCGCTCGAAGCCCAGAACGAATTCCTGATGCACTGGGAGGCGAACTGGGCGGCCAAACGCATTCATGGCAGCACCCGGCGACAGGTCGAGGCCATGTTCCAGGAGGAGAGGCCGCATCTGCGGGCGTTGCCGACCACCGGCTTTCGCTACTTCATGGAGGTCGTGCGTACCGTCTGGGACGACACCACTGTCAACATCGATCGCAGCAACTATGCGGCACGACCCGCACCGATCGGTAGTCTCGTTTCAGTGCGGATCTACGATTCCACCATCGAGATTCGCGATCGCCGTACGCAGGCCTTGCTGCGCACCCATCCTCGCGCCCTGCAGGCCGGTTCGCTTGAACTGCCCGAAGACGAACGCCCGTTCAATCCGTCCCGCCAGAGCGCCTTCCTGCTCGCGAGCGCTGGCGACATCGGGCCGCAAACAAAGGCGCTTTGCCAACACATGTTCGACAGCGAAGGTCGCGTCGGCCATCGCGCCATGTGGGGCATCGTCGGTCTGGCGAAGAAGTATCCCGCCCGGCTCGTTGAACAGGCCTGCGACCACGCACTACGTCATCACGTCTACCGGTACAAACAGGTGCGCGCGATCGTCGAGCAGCTGTTCGAACAGGCACTCGAGCGTCTCGATCAGGCACCGCAACTCGAACTGCCTCTCACGCAGGACCACCCGCTGATCCGTCCTGCCGCCGAATACGGCGAACTCTTTACCCTCGGTGCGCAGCACGGCGCCGAACCTCAACCTTCGACGGGAGAAACGCAGGCATGACCATGACATTACCGGAAATCGAACGGGCCCTCGGACAGCTTCGTCTGTCCGGCGTACGCGACACACTTGAAACGCGCGTGCTGCAGGCCCAAGGCTCCCAGCAGCCGTTCCTTGAAACCTTCGCACTGATCCTGCAGGACGAACTGGATCGCCGCCAGTCCCGGCTCATCGAACGCCGCTACAAGCTCTCCGGCCTCGAAGACAAACTCACGCTCGCCGAATTCGACTGGGGCTTCAATCCCAAAGTGCCTCGCCAGACCTGCTTCCAGCTACACACGCTGAAGTTCATCGCGGCCGGCGACAACGCGCTGATCATCGGCAAACCTGGCACCGGCAAATCGCACGTTGCGAAGGCCGTCGCCTACCAGGCCGTCCTGCAAGGCCACAAGGTTCAGTATCTTGAGACCGACGACTTCTTTAACCGGTACGCGCTGAGCCCGACTGCCCAGCGCGAAGCCCGGCTGCGAGCCATCCTCGAAAGCGATCTGCTCGTGCTGGACGACCTGTTCCTGTCGCGTACGATCCCCGACGCCGCCGGCGCGCTGCTGCAAACGCTGATCCATCAACGCTACAAACTGCATCGCAGCGTTGTCGTCACATCCAACCGCGTTGTGCAGGATTGGGGCGCATACCTGGGCGACAACACGATGAGCACCACGATCCTCGACCGGCTCATGCATCACTGCCACCTGCTCGAGTTCGATGGTCGCAGCTATCGCCTTAAAGAGGCCGCTGAAACGCTTGCGAGAAAAACGAAAACCAGCTAAATAAAACCCTTAGTCCTGCTGCACAGGGTGGGGGAATTTGCGCGACCATAAGTGGGGGAGTTTCAACTGACCGTCCGGG
>NZ_VZQQ01000177.1 GCF_014397785.1 Paraburkholderia podalyriae | reverse complement strand
GGCCGCCGCGTGCCCGTCGATACAGTCTCTCCCGCGGTGTTCTCCATCGCATTGCTCCGTCGTTACGATGGCTACACCTTCGCACCGCGTGTACGTGCGTTCAAGACGGGATGCGCTGACGGATACCTTGATGAGGTGATTCTGCTTCATCGTATTGAAGATATACGTCATCGCTGCCGTCCCGCCCTCGACGGCATAGATGTCGAACTCGCCAATGAACGGATGCTTTCCGATCATCTCGCGACGCAGGTAATGGCCGACGATGACTTCCGACAGTTTCAACATGCGGTCGGGCACGGGGTAGTTCGACGCCAGAATGCCTTCGCACATCTCGTACAGGAAGTCCCCGGCGGGCAGCCCCAGTTGGTCCCGGACATACGAAACGGCACTGGCTAAAAAGTCGATTCCAGCGACCCCCCTGTTCTCACGAAGAAACAATTCGAACCGTTCCGTGAGCCCGTCGCGTTTCGGAAATCCGCCGACTCCTTCGGGCATGTAGGCGAATGAGCGCTCGGATTCACGCATCGCGAACAGACCCAGTTGCCAGAAGCCGTGTCGCGGAATGGTGGCGAGAAAGTTCGGGTTTCCCCTCCCCGCGTTGAGCATCGAAGCATTCGCCGGCCGCTCGACGGCACCGCCGCCGGCTGCCTTGATGAGTTCGTCCTTGAGTTCGAACGGGCTGAGCGAAGCGAGTGCTGCCGCCTCTCCTTTACCTCCGTCATGCTGCTTGTGCGACTTGGACATCGAACACCTCCACGAGCGTATCGATCGATAAACGACGAGCGGCGGCTAGGAAAGAATCATCACAACGACCATGCCCCATATCGTCAAAAGTGTGTTGCCTACTGCATAGGTTGCGGTGTACCCGAGACCTGGAACCTGGCTCTTCGCGGCGTCGCAAATCATCCCGAGCGCCGCGGTGGTCGTTCGCGCGCCGGCGCAGATGCCGAGCAGAATGGCCGGGTCGAATTTGAACAGGTACTTCGCGATGTCCATGCCAAGAATCAACGGAACGGTTGTGCTCAAGATGCCCCATAGAAAAAGACTCACGCCAAGCTGTTGCAAGCCTCTGACAAACCCGGGGCCGGCCGTGATACCGATGACCCCAATGAACACGTTGAGCCCGACGGAATTCATGAACCAGACCGTTGGCTCGGGAATCCGGCCGAACGTCGTGAATGGCTCGATACCAGCCGAACCCAATGCCCGCAATAAGCGCGCCGCCCGATGTCGAGAGCGTCAAAGGTATGGTTCCGGCCCGAATCACGATTGATCCAATCAGCGCGCCCAGCGTAATGGCAAGGCTCACGAAGGCGATGTCAGCCACGCTCGTCGGGCGGTCGAGAACGCCTAAGGTTTTCGCTGCCGCCGTCGTATCCTGCGTACGGCCAACGATCGTTATCGTGTCGCCGCGATGCAGTGTCGTGTTCGGCAGAATAGAAATTTGCGTCTCCGTCGGGCCTCGCCTGATTTTGCGCAGGTAGACGCCGCGAGCGCCCGGCAAATGAGCAAGCTCTTGCAACGTCTTTCCTTCGACCTCTTTGGACGTGATGTACACGTCGACCCCTTCGACCGGAACCGCGAGCAATTCCGGGTCGTCCACTTCGGCGGCGCGTTCGGCGATCAGTGAAACGAGCAGTTCACGCCGGCCACCCACCGCCGCGATATCGTCTGCCTTCAGCTCCATGTCGAGCGTCGCCTCGAGAATCGCGCCGCCCCGGCGGATTCGCTGAATAAAAAGCCGCGCACCGTCCGGAGCGTTGGCTTCCGCGGCAGCGACCGTCATGCCGACGATGGGTGCTCCCGGCGCGATCCGATAGGCGCGAAGCTCGAACTTGTGCCATGCCTGTCCCGCACCTCCGAGTTCTTTTCCGCCGCTCAATCGGGCCTCGTACTCTTTGCAGGCGGCGACAAGATCGATGCGCATAAGAATCGGACCCAATATCCCCAGAATGACTGCCGAGCCGATCGTGCCGAAGATGTAGGTGACGGCGTACGCCGTGGGCATGGCGTTCAGCAGAGTTTTCGTCTCATCGGGCGGAAGACCGAGACGATTGATCGCATCAGTGGCGAGTCCCATCGACGCCGAGATGGTCTGCGAACCGGCGAATAGTCCCGCTGCGGACCCGAGGTCGTAGCCGGCGATTTTGGCTGCTGCAACGGGGACGACGAGGCAAAGAACGCACTGAATGACCGAGAAGAGTGCCTGCGGTAAACCGTCTTTGGCGATGCCTCGAACAAACTGTGGCCCTACCCCGTAACCAACGGCGAACAGGAACATCAGGAAGAAGACCGATTTGACGTTGGCCGAGATGGTGATGCCGAGCTGGCCAATTGCGATGGCGGCCAGCAACGTAGCGGTCACGGCGCCGAGGCCGAACCCTTTGTAGCTTTTGCCGCCGACCCAGTAACCAATACCAAGCGAGAGAAAAACAGCAATTTCCGGATATTGCCGAAGGGTTTGAGCAATCCAGGACATACGGCCTCCTTGTTCCAGGGCGCGATCAAATTTGAAGTGCAACACCTTGCTCGTGTAAGGTGTGCCAATGCAAAAAAGAAGTTACCAACAACTGCAGCCTGAAGAACGCATGACGATTGCAAGCATGAAGCAGCAGGGTTCGA
>NZ_VZQQ01000176.1 GCF_014397785.1 Paraburkholderia podalyriae | reverse complement strand
CGTAAGCGCTAAAACGAGCACACCTATCTTTGTCGGCTTCTAAGAGCGACGATTGCGTCCGCAACCCACATTGCGGACGCAAACCATGAGCGACGATGAGTTTGACTTTCTGCCACTCCGAGTCATTCGAGAGTGCTCCAACGGCAAACGAAGATACGACCCTGACGGGAAGCGCCGACTGATTGAGGCGTGCTTGCGACCAGGGGCGTCAATCGCTGGGCTCGCACTCAGGGCTCAGGTGAACGCAAACCAGCTTCACAAGTGGATAAGGCTACATGAGAAGGCAAACTCTGCTCGTGCAGCGCGAAACACCGTCGAGCCGTCAGCGGCGGCTTTCATCCCGGTCCTTGCTATTGAACCGGGCTTGGCGCAACCCGCTCTCGAGCCTGCGGCGTTACCGGCGGCGTCAAGTCACAAGCAATCAGCGACTGCGTCGCGACCAACGGCGCGCCTGTCAGCGCATCTCCCGAACGGGGTAACAGTCGAACTTGAGTGCTCACGGCACGATGCGACGCTCGTCGCGGCGTTGATTGCCGCCCTGGGAGAGCGTTGATGTTCCGCCTTGATTCCGATCTTCGCGTTTATTTGCATCGCGAACCGATTGACTTTAGGGCAGGAATCAATAGCCTCACGGCGTTGGTTGAGCAGTCGATGCAGCTCGACCCCTTCGCTCGCGCCGTGTTCGCGTTCCATAATCGCAAACGCAACCGCGTCAAGCTGTTGCTGTACGAACGCTCGGGCTTCTGGCTGATGTTGAAACGCCTCGAGGCAGACCATTTCGCGTGGCCATCCCGGAAGCAGTCCGTGATCGAGTTGACGACCGAGCAGCTGCATTGGCTCTTGGATGGAATCGACATCGATGCGGTACGACGTCATCCGGCACGGCAGTACCATCATACGAGTTGATGCGGCGCGCCTTCTCCAAGCGACTTTCCCGATAGCTGTTACAAATCTCCGTAAACCCATCGAGCGTTGCATTCCGCTACTGTGGGTAGCATGGATGAACGCGAATTCTCCCAATTACCTCCTGCCGCGCAGGCTTACATTCGCGAGCTCGAGGCCAGCAACCGCCAGTTGGGCGAACGCGTTCGCCATCTTGAGGAACAGTTCCGGCTCGCGCAACACAAGCGCTTCGCGCCGAGCAGCGAGAAGCTTCAGGATCGAGTGTTCAACGAAGCCGAGCAGGTCGCAATTGAGGGGCTCGACGAGGACGTAGACGAACTCGACTTACCAGACACTGGTCTGCCGGAGGCGCCGGAGCCTGCTCGCCGCAAACGAGGACGCAAGCCTCTGCCTGCAGATCTTCCCCGTCAGCGTATTGAGTACGACTTGCCCGAGGAGCAGAAGATCTGTGCCTGCTGCAGCAACGCAATGCATCGTATGGGCGAGGAAATTAGCGAACAACTGCATATCGAGGTGAAGGCTTCAGTCCTGCAGCATGTTCGTTTCAAATATGCCTGCCGTCATTGCGAGCATGTCGCTGAGCGTACGCCGATCCTGACCGCGCCGATGCCGGCCCAACCATTGCCGGGCAGTCGGGCGAGCGCGGCCATGATCGCCACGGTGATGACGGGTAAATACGTCGACGGCACGCCGCTATATCGGATGGAGGAGGCGCTCGGGCGTGCGAACATTCCGGTGGGCCGAGGCACGTTGGGGCACTGGGTCATCAAGCCAACGCAATTGCATCTCGACCGCCTGTACCAGGAGTTACGCAAGACGTTGCTGTCGCAGCCGCTGATTCATGGCGACGAGACGACCGTTCAGGTGCTGAAGGAACCGGGCAAGCCCGCACAGAGCCAGTCTTACATGTGGCTGTACCGCAGCGGCCAGGATAGCGAAGAGCCTGTAGTGTTGTTCGACTATCAACCCGGACGCGGCAAGCAATATCCCCAGGCGTTTCTCGCGGACTACAAAGGCATGGTGATGACCGACGGGCATAGCGCCTGGCGAACAGTCAAAGGTGTGACCCACTTCGGCTGCCTTGCTCATGCGAGACGCGGATTCGTAGACGCCCTGAAGACGCAGAAGAAATTAGGCAAACGCGCGCAGCAAGCACTCGAATTCTTCCAGCGACTCTACCGCGTCGAGGCACTCGCGCGAGAGAAACCTCCGAGCGGGGAAACGCGTGCCAGTTATACCTTACGACTACGGCAGCAGCACAGCGTTGTGCTCCTTGAGGCGTTCAAAGCCTGGCTGGATGAGCAGGCACCGCAAGTGCCGCCCGAGAGCGCGCTGGGCGATGCCATCAACTACACGCTTAACCAGTGGGAGTATCTCAGCCGTTACGTCGGCGACGGGCAAGCCCCAGTGGACAACAACATCGCAGAACGGGACATTCGCCCGTTTGCCACCAGCAGAAAAGTTTGGCTCTTCAGCGACACGGTCGCCGGAGCGAAAGCCAGCGCCGTCATCTACAGCCTCGTGCTTACGTGCCGCGCGTGCAACGTCGAGCCGTACGCGTACCTGCTTCACGTCCTGACTCAACTGCCCCAACGGGCACATGACGCCGACATAAGCGACCTACTGCCATTTCGGTTCATGCAGTCTCAGGCCTCGACCAACGCCGCCTGAGCAAAGAAAATCATACGTCCCGCTTCCGCGCCAGCAAATTTGCAGCGCTAGGCGACATTCATGCGCGCGCCCGTGCGCTCAAATTAGCGCTTAC
>NZ_VZQQ01000175.1 GCF_014397785.1 Paraburkholderia podalyriae | reverse complement strand
CACGGAGCGACGCCGCTCTATGTCGTGCTGGGCCGTGGAGGTCCGAACCTCGTGCGGGGCATGTCGGCGCTGAGGGACACATGCGACTCGCTGGGCCTGCCTTATCGGCTGTTCGGCTTCGACTCTGACATCAGCGAAGTGATTCAGTACGCACGCCGGGCGGACGCCTGGATGCGCGCCGGCGGCCGCGCCGAGATCGCTGCAAGGATCGGCGCGTCGGCGAGGCAAACCGAAACGGCTCGTGCCTGAGGAGATCGACATGTACAAGCAAGGCAGCAATACGTTCAAGTATTTCGTTGGCGTCAACTCACTCGCACAGATCGCCACGCGCGAGGATCGCGTGTGCGTGCTCAATATCCTGGGCGGTGAATCGTCGGACGTGACGCCCGTGAGTCACGCATTCTCGGGCGGTAACGTCGTATTCGGCACGGCGCCGGGCAAGGGCGGGCAAGTGCTCGCGACGCCGGCCGGCGATATCCCCGTGTACAACAACGTCCGTGAGGGGCTGCAGGCGGGACACCGGTTCAACTGCGGCGTCGTTTACCTGCCGCCGTCCGCGGCCCGCGACGGCGTCGCTGAACTGATTCGCGTGAATCCCGAGTTGCGGAAGATTTTCATCATCACCGAAAAGATCGCGGTCCACGACGCCCGCGAAATTCGCGCGATGGGCCAGCAGGCGGGCATCGACATCTTCGGCGCGAACGGGCTCGGCGTCGCCGATTCGTGGAATCGCGTGAGGATCGGCGGAGCGCTCGGCGGCGACAATCCTGACGATTCGTTGCGCAAGGGCTCGATCGCGATCTTCTCCAACTCCGGCGGCTTCAGCACGACGATTGCGCAATACCTGCGCATGGGTGGCTGGGGCACATCGACGGTCATCTCGAGCGGCAAGGACGTCTATATCCACTATGCCGCGCCGGAATTCGCGTTCGCACTCGCCAACGATGTGCGCAGCAAGGCTGCGGTACTTTACTGCGAACCGGGTGGCTATTACGAGGCCGATGCGGTCTTCACGAAGCCAGTCGTCGCGTGCGTCGTGGGACGGTGGAAGAGCCGCCTCACGCGGGCAGTCGGTCACGCCGGCGCGATGGCCGGCGGCAACGACGATGCGCAAGCCAAGGAACGCTGGTTCATGCAGAAGTTCGGCGTCGAGCGCCTCTTCACGCCGGATGATCCATGCTGCTCGACGAAGGGTGCCGTGGTGACGAACATCGCGCACATCCCGGCCGCGCTGAGCGCCGTGATGCGCGCCAACGCGACGATGCCCGATTTCGAGTCGGAGGGCAGTCTCGCACTCAAGCCGTGGTTCGGCTCCGATCAGGGCATCGCGCTGCCGGACGGCCTCGCCATTCCGGTCGTGGAAGCTGTTGCGCCGTATAACGAGCAGGTCCATCAGGTGAATCGCCAGATCGGCGTGATCGCTCCGCGCCAGGCGCTCAAGGACGCATCGGGCGCGTCGCAGATGGACGCGAAGACGCAAGTGAGCAGCCTGCACGGCGCGTCGATGCTGGAGGCCGCGACGCGTTCGCTCGAAGCGAACGTCGGCCTTGCCCTGCTGCACGAATTCGGCGGCGAGAATGACGAAAAACTCATCGATGTGGCGATCGCCGCATTCGTCAATCTGCACGGCAGGCCGGAACTCGCGGCGGCGCAGGCAGCACGCGAAGCGGACAACGCCCCGAATGCAATTCTCGCGGCTGCGGCGTCGATCGTCGGGCCGAAACGTCAGCGCGCGGCGCGGGACGTCACCAAGTGGCTGATCGATCGTTTTGCGGCCGCTGGTCTTGCCGACGCGCTGAATGAAACCTTCGACGTCGCACGCATCGACGCAAGCGGCTGTGAACAGTGCTTCGCCGACTCTCACGATCCGCTCGCCGAAGCAATGCTCGCGGGACTCGCCGCGCGCGGCGCGAAATCGGCGTTCGTCCGCTGGCTGACGTCGCAGCCCGCTCACCCGACCGGCGACGCGGTGCTGGCCGCGATCACGACGACGCTGGCGTGGGGCCCGCTCATGCGCAAGCGTATCTCGCGCGTGACCGCCGAAAGCCTGCCCTGGTGGAGCATGCTATTTGGGACGCTCATCGGTGCATCGGCCGATGCGTCGCGGCATCGCCCGGACGGTTTCTGCGGCTTCTCCACCGACGAATTGCTGAACGAGCGCAGTCTCACCGAAATCGGCTTCGCCGCGCTGCTCAACCTGAGGCCCGGCCCCGACGACCTGTTCGCCTTCAAAACGCTCGTCGGCCTGCTGCTCACCAACGGTCCGGGTGCGATCTCGGCGCAGGGGGCGAAGGGCGCGGTATCCGCCGACGGTCCGGAAGGCCCCGAGCGCGTGCAGCTCAACAAGGCGCTGGTCGGCTTTCTCTCGCATACCGGCTACACGCACGGCGGGAACGGGTACGAGGGCATCGCGTTCCTGATGGATGCTTTCAAGGAAACCGCGCTGGACGATCCGTCGAAGCCCGGCCACGGCGTGGACCTGCGCTCGCTCGCCGAGCGCTCCGTCGAGCGATACGCGCAGTACAAGGCGCGGCAGAAGCATGCGGGCAGCCTCGACATCGCGAAGCTTCCGGGCGTGAATCATCCGGTGTTCAAGGACAGACCGGTCAACCACGACCCGCGCGAGGTGTTCATTGCGGACCTGTGCGAAAAGCGTGGGGAATACAACGTGTTCCATGCGTTCTATCGCGAGCTGGTGCA
>NZ_VZQQ01000174.1 GCF_014397785.1 Paraburkholderia podalyriae | reverse complement strand
TGAAGCAGCGCGCTGCCGAACAAGGCGTCGAGCTTGGCGTGTGCGTGCTGGAAAAAGGCTCGGAGATCGGGGCGCATATCCTGTCGGGCGCCGTGATGGACCCGCGCGCACTGACCGAACTGATCCCCGACTGGAAGGAAAAAGGCGCGCCGCTGACGGTCGACGTGACCGAGGACCGCTTCCTGTTTCTGTCGGCAACGGGCGCGAAGAGCGTGCCGGTCTGGGCGCTGCCGGGTAACTTCAGGAACCACGGCAACTACGTGATCAGCCTCGCGAACGTGACGCGCTGGTTGGGTCAGCAGGCTGAGGCGCTCGGCGTTGAGATCTTCCCGGGCTTTCCGGCGGCCGAAGTGCTGTACAACGACGACGGCTCGGTCAAGGGCGTCGCGACCGGCAACCTCGGCATCGGCAAAGACGGTGAGCCGACCGAGAACTTCCAGCTCGGCATGGAACTGCACGCGAAGTACACGCTGTTCTGCGAGGGCGCGCGCGGCCACCTCGGCCGTCAGCTTAACGACCGGTTCAAGCTGCGCGACGGCGCCGATCCGCAGGTCTATGGCCTCGGCATCAAGGAGTTGTGGGAAATCGATCCTGCGAAGCACAAGCCGGGTCTGGTGATGCATACGGCCGGCTGGCCGCTCGAAAACGACACCTACGGCGGCTCGTTCCTCTACCACATGGACAACAGCCAGGTCGTGGTGGGCTTCGTGGTCGGCCTCGGCTACACGAATCCGTATCTGTCACCGTTCGAGGAATTCCAGCGCTACAAGACGCATCCGGCAATCCGCGCGATTCTGGAAGGCGGCAAGCGCGTGTCGTACGGCGCGCGGGCGATTACCGCAGGCGGGCTGATGTCGCTGCCGAAGCTGGTGTACCCGGGCGGTGCACTGGTCGGCGACGATGCGGGCTTCCTGAACGCGTCGCGCATCAAGGGTTCGCACGCCGCGATCAAGACCGGCATGCTCGCCGCCGATGCCGCGTTCGACGCCGTGCAGGCCGGCCGCACCAGTGATGAACTCACCGACTATCCGGAAGCGTTCAAGACGTCATGGCTCTATACCGAGCTGTACCGCGCGCGCAATTTCAAGCAGTGGATGAGCAAGGGCCTGTACCTCGGCACGCTGATGGTCGGTCTCGAGCAGAAGCTGCTCGGCGGCAACGTGCCGTGGACGCTCCATCATCAGCACTGGGATCACGAGATGCTCAAGCCGGCGTCGCAGTGCAAGCCGATCACGTATCCGAAACCGGACGGGCAGCTCACGTTCGACCGGTTGTCCTCGGTGTTCATCTCGAACACCAATCACGAAGAAAACCAGCCGGTGCACCTGACGCTGAAAGATCCGTCGGTGCCGGTGAACGTGAACTGGCAGACCTATGCGGGGCCGGAGTCACGCTTCTGCCCGGCGGGTGTCTACGAGTTCGTGAAGAACGAGCAAAACGAAGACCGCTTGCAGATCAACGCGCAGAACTGCGTGCACTGCAAGACCTGCGATATCAAGGACCCGACACAGAATATCGTCTGGGTCACGCCTGAAGGTGGCGGTGGGCCGAACTATCCAGGCATGTAGTGAAGCTCCCGGGGAAAAAAGCTTCGTGGTTCTGCCGCGCCGATGGATGGTAGCGAAGCTTGAGCTGGTTGAATCGGTTTCGCCGGCGGCGGCGCCTGTCAGTCCGCTCCGCCGCCAAGCTCAGGCATAGTTTGGACGTGGTTTAGCGAGCCGATTTTCGCGCTTTCTACCCTGACTTCGACCGCATCTCCACGATGTGAACGTCCGGTTCTGACTAAGCCTCATGCGGATGCGACCCTTTTTTCTTGGTTCCCTCGCTTCAGTTTGGACGACTGCGTGCACTGGCAAACTTGAGAGAGTATGATGTAGCACAGATGTGACACATGAGAGGTCTCTATGTCTACCACCACGCTCCGCCTTCCGCCGGAACTCCGCGAGCGGATCTCGAGACTTGCTGAAGAATCGGGAACTACAGTCCACAGCTTCATGCTGGAGGCGATTGCCGAGAGGGTCACCAGCGAAGAACTGCGTCGCGAATTCCTCACTGAAGGGAACGATCGCCTCGCAAACATGCTGAAGAACGGCCTCGGGATTGAGTGGGCCGACATGCGCGACTATCTGGGCCAGCGGGCCGCAGGGCGCGATCCGGGAACACCGAAGGTCAAGCGATGGCGCGAATAGTTCTTGCGCCTGAAGTTCGCGACGATTTTGACCGGATCTTTGACTTCCTGTTTGAACACAACCCCGCGAGCGCCGCAAAACACATTGACGATATCGTTCGCGCGTTAGACATCCTTCAGACGAGTCCTCAAATTGGACGGCCTGTTAGTGGCCCCGGCGCAATGCGCGAGCTGGTCATTTCGAATGGAGCGCATGGTTATCTTGCGCTGTATCGTTTTGTGGCTGAGCTGGACGTTGTGCTGGTGGCCGCCATTCGCAGCCAGAGGGAGTTGCGGTATCGGCGTACCGGCAACTGAACGACAGGGACAGAAGGAGGCCTGGCCTCAGAAGTGGTGCCGGTAGACCGGTAAATATGGGCGCCTGTGTGGGGCGCCCACCGATCCGCTCAATTTGACATAAAAGCAATGATCGCGATTTGCTTCGTATTCCTATGTATGTGGCATCGGTGCGGTGCCGGCTAACGAGCTTCGGGCATATCAGCCCTGTAACGCCTCCGCACGGAAGCCACTGTGCAGTGCGACCTCATCGAA
>NZ_VZQQ01000173.1 GCF_014397785.1 Paraburkholderia podalyriae | reverse complement strand
GTGAGCCCGTCCATCATGGGTCACGCGGTCAGTCTGCCGTT
The DNA here is from genome assembly GCF_014397785.1 of Paraburkholderia podalyriae. Taxonomy (GTDB): domain Bacteria; phylum Pseudomonadota; class Gammaproteobacteria; order Burkholderiales; family Burkholderiaceae; genus Paraburkholderia; species Paraburkholderia podalyriae. Next base: position 2,854 of record NZ_VZQQ01000173.1, on the reverse strand, counting down.
TCGAAATCCGATCCATGGACGTCGGGCCAGTCCTCAACAGCTCGAGGCGCCGAACGCTGCTCGCATTTCATGACGTAGCGACGCAGCCGGGCACGCTGCCATGGCACGCGTCGAGGGGAAAGTGGGAGCGCTTCAGAGCGCCCCCTGGTAGTTCGCATCGTCTGGCCGACAAGCCGATTGAAACGCCACAGTTCGCCAGAACGCCTTGTCGCGAAGCGCGTGGCGGGCAGCCCCGTTACAGTGTCGCTATAAACTCGTCCCACCCCGTCGCTAGCAAGGTCTCAGTGGTGGCGTGTCCGGAGGCGCGGATGATCAACGCCACTCGCTCGACCTGTTTCAGGTCGTCAGACTCGACGATGTCCACCACATCGAAGCGGCCGAGTGTCAGATAGCTGTCTTTCCAGGTTACGGCAGGGCATTCAGCCTTGATTTTCCCGGCCACCGTGGCGGCGAGCTGTTTCATGTCCTTGGGATCTTTGAACGCGTCAGGAGACAAACGGCTGAGGATGACGTACGTGGCCATGGAATACCTCCGTGCAAAAAATTGACCCGCAATTGGGCACGGCAGTCACACCGGAACAAACGGCCTCCCGTCAAGCGGAAGGGCGCCGGTGCTTCTTGATTATAGTGACCCACGTCCATGGCGACTGAGGCGCGGGACGCATCCTGTCAGGGCAGGGGACGTCCCGGCATCTGACCGTGCGTGGGGTTGTCGCCAACGGCAGTTGAGGGCCGTCGGCGTCGGCTGCGACGGGCAGGGTGCGGCCAGGAACGGTCATTCGGCGCTGGTAGCCGAAAGCGGTCGATTGCTGTTGGCGGCTGTGAGGATCCGACATTAGACGGCGGTGCAAGGTTGAGTAAAAGCGTCAACGACCAGGGGCCGTTGGCGCCCCTGTTGTCGAGCGATGGCCATCAGAATGGGTCGTCGACGTCGTTCAGGTGAGGTTTCACGGGAGGCGCACGTTGCTCACGTAGCAGTTCGTGCAATGCGAGCTGATAGTGCCTGCAGATTCACTCGCGTAGATCGTCGAGGAGTTCGACGACGGCGAGTGCCTGATCGGCGGACCAGTTGTCCGGGATCAGGAAGTCGAGCCCGCTGGTGGTTCTGGAAGGCCGGTGATGGCGTGTCATGACGTCTTCCTGTCAGCCTTGGCCGCACTACGTTTCTTCGTGCGTTGCTCAGCGCGTTCACGCGCCTCCTTCACGCGATAGGACTCGCCTTCGATCACAACGACTTCCGCACGATGCACCAGTCGGTCAACAAGGGAGACGACGCAAGCCGCGTTCGGAAACACCTCATGCCATTCCCCGAATGGTCTGTTTGTCGTAACCACTGTCGATGCAACCCCGTACCGCCGGCTGACGAGTTCGAACAGCAGATCCGCGTGGCGGTTCGAGTACGAGAGGTAGCCGACTTCGTCGATCACGAGCACGTCGGGTGAGGCATAGCGGTTCAGCCGGCGGCGCAACGCCGAATCGCTGTCGAGCGCGGCCAGGTCACCGAGCATCTGGCCGGCGGTAGTGAATAAGGCTGTGTGGCCATGTACGATTGCCTGATAGGCGAGATTGAGCGCCAGTGTCGATTTACCGACGCCGTTCGGGCCGATCAGCACGACGTTCGCGGTGTCCCTGACGAACTCAAGCGCCATCAACTCTTCGACGACGGCGCGATCGCACCGCCTGGGCCAGGCCCAGTCGAAGTCACACAGCGGTTTGAAACTGCCCAGATGGGCATCGCGGATGCGTCGTTCCAGAGAACGGCGTCCGCGCTCGTCCTCTTCCCAATGCAGCAACGGCGCGACCCACGGCTCGGCCACCACATCGGGCCAATGTGCGAGCAGTCCGTACAGGCGCAAGGCGTGCGCGCGGTTTTGCAGATCGTCAGGCGCGCTCATCAGTGTCTCCCGCGATCTGGTCGTATATGTCGAGGCGGTGGGGTGTTACCAGCGTGTCCTTCTTGCGTACGTGTTCGGGCAATGGGATTGCAACGGGCGGAGGTGCCTGGCGCGCTTCGCGCCGGCACTCCAGCGCCAGACGGACCGGATTCGGATGAGGCGCCGCGCCACTGGCGAGGGTTTCCTCAATGGCCGCCTGCAGTTCGGCAGCGCCATAGCGGTCGAGCAGGCGCAGCAGATTGGCTGTGATGTTGCCCAGATTGCCGCCGAGTTCAGCGGCGCGCAGCATCAACGCCTGGCTGGCCGGCGCCGCGCGGGCCAGATGGTCGAGGCCGCGATGGTGACGGGCTTCGCGTTTGCGCCCGACGAGGGCGTCGATGTGCGCGGCAATCTCGATCTGTGCGCCGCGATCGTAACTTCGCACATGGGTGGCGAGCAGATCGGCGCCGTCGAGAATGCGTACCTGCCGGGGATCGGCCCGCACCGTGAGCGTGCGGCGCACGTGGGTATGCGGGATCGTGTAGTCGTTCAGGTCGAAGCGCACGTACGGCTGCTTGCCAACCTTCACGGCCAGTTGCAGTTCGCACGGGTACGGATTCTCCGGCAAGGCGAGCAGGTTGGGCTGCTCGCGCACGAAGGCCTCACGTACGGTGATCGTGGGCTCTTCCCGGCATGGGCGATCGGCTGCCGGTCCCGCGCACCAGAGTGCGGCCTGGGCATTCAGATCGTCGAGGTCAGTGAATTTGCGCGCGGCAAAGAAGCTCTCACGTACAAACCTGATTGCTCTTTCGACGCGACCCTTCTCATGATTATGGGCTCGAGCCCATAACAGTGAGTATGGTGTGGTAAAAAATATGTGCCGCTCGCTTGCCAGCGAGGCTAGGGCAGCATCTTTGCGGAAATCGAACAGCACATATTATTCGGCTACAGGGTGCGGAGGAAGGTCATCAGGTCGGGCT
>NZ_VZQQ01000172.1 GCF_014397785.1 Paraburkholderia podalyriae | reverse complement strand
ATGACTGCGCGCGCTCCCATCACCCCGATGCAGACATCGCCGGTTGATCTCAACCGACGCGGTGCGGCTACGCTCGGCCGTTACTTGCAAACGATTCTCCATTCCGTGTGCTAAATCCACCGCTTACACCTGATTACTTCGGAAGCTCGGCTGCAGCGGGTTTCTGACCCTCAATCTCGCGTCCGCTGACGCAGTCCCGTTCACGGCTAGCGCAGGTCCCGCGAGCAGACATCCCGATTAACGAATTGCCGAGTGGCGCGGCCCCGAAAAAAAGACTCAGGCAATGGCCACTGGATTCAAGGAGTCTCGAAATGAAATCACGCTTGGTGTTAACGGCAGCCTGCTCCTTGCTTCTTGTGGCGGGTGTTTCGAACGCGGTGGAGAGGCAGCAGGACGAACAGTCATCAGCGCATGCGACGATGAAACAGAACGCGAATGAGTCTGCTCAATCCAGTACGGACATGTCATATGGTGGCGTTCCCGACACGCGTATGGAAGCAGGCAATACGCCCACTCGCGCTTGCTCTGCCCGACCTCAATGCAACATTTTCTTTGGTCACTGAGGCAGCCGCGCTGTGGGAGCCGCCGCGATCAAACAACGCACGCGACAGTCCCTCAGCGAGAAGTCCGGTTATAGCTTTACGGCTGTCCAATATCGGTGTTACGCCTAAAAGCTCAAGTTTATGCAGGCGACGTCAACCCCGAAGGCGGCGCGCGACTTCGAGAGACAATTTCAGGCGCTGTCTGGAGGCGAGCCGGGCTGCACCGGAGCGACGTGCATCATGCTGCTTCCTCGTTTATCGGTTGACTAGCCGCGTTTGAGAGGGGCAAGTATCCGGGTCGTGCAGATGCGGCAGTGGCAGCCGACCTCACCGCATTCGCAGGGTCGCCGTCCGGGTCGGCATCGAACGTCGCCTTGCTGCCCAGTGCGGAGATGGCGAGAACCATCTTGCCCTTGTGGTCGAAGACCGGTGCGCTGACTGTGCCGATACAGGGCAGGAGGGCGCCTGCCACTGCCCCCACACAGCCACCCGGATGGCTTGCGCCATCGCCTGTACTTCGTTCTTCGAGCTCGGCTCCGGGCGGGCCGGCGCTGACGTGGCCGTCGCCAGCTCCTCGTCCATGAAGGGGTGGTTACCTTTCCGTCCATGGATGCCGCAAACAGGCCGCTGGTCGCGGAAGCAGGCATCGGCATGACGGAGCCGGGGCAGCGTTGACGGTAGCCTAGAACAAGTTTTCCTGGGAGCTCGGCGGTAGGGAGACCGGCGCGTCGGTGACGAGGCCTGCGTCCTTAAGAAATGCCAGGACGCTTCCTGGAGGCGCATGCAGCTTCCTGGCAAGCGTCGCAACGTAGAGACCGACCGGAACACTCGGGTGACAGTCGTCGAACGACTCCAGAAGCTCCTGCACCAGGTCGATGGGTACGCGAAGGCCTGCCTGCACCGAGAGCACACGCAACTGGCTCGCCGACAACATCGCGTACGCGGTCCACGTGAGCTCGTCGTCGGCGACGGCCGCGCCGGAGTGCGTCACAAGATAGGTAGGCTCCTCGATGTCCTCAATGAGCGGCGACAACACACCCCGCCCGGCGAGCGCCTGCAGGTAGTAGAACACGGCCTTGCGGGCCGCAGCCTCCTGGTTCGGCTCAACCCAGTAGCGCTCTTCAAGATACTTCAGCACATCAGAGAAAGCGATTTCTGCGGCGGTCGGCTCTGTTGCGGTGCGCATGACGAAGTGGCTGAATGCATCCGCTTGCCAGCCGCGGCGGTCCACACCGAAGGCGCTCTCGCCTCGCACATCAATGTCGACGTCGGACGGCCATTGGCCGCAAGGCAGCCCCATCTGTTTCTGGAGCACGTCGAGTTGGTCGGCCCAACGCAACTGCCGAAAGAACGCGTTGTCGGCAAATGCGAGGGGCGATGTCCATGAGGTTGGTGCCCGGGCGTCCGCTGCGCGTCCGGCGGTTGTCGCCGGCGCGTGCCACTGCTCGGCAGGCAACGGCGAAGCAGACGTATCTGCTTTGGCGAACGGGTAAATCCAACGCTTGTTGTCGACCGAGTGGAGCAGGCACCGTCGCAAATCGGCCCATCCCTTCACGCGGGTTGGGTCCGGCAGAGTGACTTCCAACGCCGGTACCTCGAGCTTCGCGATTCGCTCGCGCGCAGCGGTCCGGCCCAACCCGGGGATGGAGATGTCAATGATGAGCTGCCCGTCCGCTGTCTCCGCAACGAAGTCGACCGGCACGTGGATGACCTTGATGTCAGCAATGCAGTCCGTCCACTGCACGAGGAGACCTTGAATGCCAGCAGTCGCCGGCGCGACCCCGACGATAGGCACTTTGATGAATCGGCTCTCCATGAGCACGTGCTGTGCAGCGGCGCGCAGCGCGTAGTGCGCAGCCAGTCTGCAGCTTGTGCGGTCCACATGCGAGAAGTACGGAAAACCGGTTTCCGGCGCGTTCCTCCTCAGTTCTTTCCCACACGCGACACAGAAAAATGCCGGCCGATTGTGGGCAAAGAAATCGCTTGCGGCGACGACATTGGCCACTTTGTCGCGCGCGAAAACGATGTGCGCAGCTTTAGCCATGGGGCGGTCGGGTCTGTTGGCACGACCCGGTTGTACCGCATTTTCATTGAATTTGCCTGGATTCTGGGCAAAAACATGTTGTGAATAGGAGACGCGAACGGCGATTCAGACGCTGAATGGCCCACGCCGCGTGCAAATCGTGGTGGCGACTTTTCGGGGACGGCTTCGCATCCGTAGGTCAAAGTGCAGGCGCTGGACGGCTCTGGTGCAAATAGGCGGTCTGGACGAGATTTTTGTTATAGAAAGGATACCTCATCAAGCAGACAGGACGGCCTCCCAAACTGCGGGCGCAGCGGTATCTTTGAGGCCGAGCTTCGCGAGGC
>NZ_VZQQ01000171.1 GCF_014397785.1 Paraburkholderia podalyriae | reverse complement strand
CGAACCCTGCTGCTTCATGCTTGCAATCGTCATGCGTTCTTCAGGCTGCAGTTGTTGGTAACTTCTTTTTTGCATTGGCACACCTTACACGAGCAAGGTGTTGCACTTCAAATTTGATCGCGCCCTTATATAAGGCGGAAAGCCGCCAGTTGAGCTTCTGTCCCCCTGCATGCTACTGGCTATGTTCGGAAGGGTCCGAATTTCCATGCTGTGGACGCAACTATCCATTTTTGAAAGAAACGGGTCGACCAAAGGAATTCCACCGGTTAAGGATGTTGGCGATGATCGCGCCCTCGCGCTCCTGCGACTCAATTTTTCGTGTCAGCAAGGTCGAGCCGATGCATCGCTTGATCCGGGAGATCTGCGCTTCAACCAGCGAGCGCTTCCCATAGCCGTATTTCTTGTGAAATGCGTAAATGCCTTTTTCCCTGATGTAGCCAACGATCTTGTCGTGCCATTGCGTCTGCTCTTCGCCGTGGACCACCGCGTGAGAAGGCGGTGGAATAACGGGGAGCACGCCGGATCGGGACAGCTCCTCGGCCCGCTCGATGCTGTAGTAGGCGCCGTCAGCGATCACGCAGTCAACCGGGAGATCAGCGGGCAGCACGCGCTCCATCCCTTCGCTATCCGAAACGTCTGTGCCGGTGATGGCGATTGCGTGAACGTTCATGTCAACGTCGATCGACAGGTGCATCTTGCGCCACGGCGTTTTCGCCGCCTTTTTGCCGTACTTCTGCTCGTACCATTCACTGGCCCGGCCGAAACTCATCCCCGTGCTGTCAACGATGATGCTCACGTCCTCGCCGTCGGCCAGCCGCCTGGCCAGTCGTTCGCACCGTTGCGTGACCTTGACGTCCAGCGCGGCAAACAGATCGCACAGGTGGCCGACGCTGGGAACCGGGATGTCCAGCTCCCGGGCAGCCCAGTAATCTTCCATATAGCCGGTGATCTGCCGCATTCCCCAGCCGAACAGCCGGTAGAACGTATAGATCAGTTCAACGTACGGCCGGGTGTACGACGGCAGCCGTCCAGACACTCCGCGCACATACGGCGGCGCGGTGATGAATTGCGCCTTGAGATCGCCCTCGGGAAAATAGAGGCTGATTTTTCCACGCTTCTTCAGGCTCTCGTTGTATTCACGACAGTTCGTCACCCGATAGTCAGGTTTTTTGCGCTTACGCTCCTGACCGTCTTTGAGTCTGGCTTTGTACGGCATCCGCGCTAATCCGCGCCCTTTGGGCTTGCGATTCTATAACAACCAGGCACCCTTCCGAACAAAGCCGTAGTGCACAGCATAGACCGGCTCGCCCGAAATCTGGATGATCTGCGCCACATCGTGCAGACGCTGACCCAACGCAGCGTGCGGATCGAGTTCGCCAAGGAATGTTTGACGTTCATGGGCGAAGATTCGCCGATGGCGAATCTGATGTTGTCGGTAATGGGGGCCCTTGCGGAATTCGAGCGCGCGCTGATTCGCCAACGCCAGCGTGAGGGGATCGCCCTAGCGCGGCACCGTGGCGCCTATCGCGGTCGTAAGCCGGCCTTGTCGGTCGCGTAACTGGCGCGCTGGGAACGGATTTTGGCCGGAGGGAAGGTTATCGTTTGCTACCATTTTTTCGACTGCGCGACGCCTTGCGTCGCCGAACCGATTGCCTTGCCTCGTTTCTACAATGGCAGGAGATATGGCTACAACTCCAGGTGTCCCTATGAGGGAGCGACTTAGCTTAATTGTGGAGATGTCAGAGGACCCGCTCACTCAAAGTGGCTTGCTTAAATCACGTTCTGATCCATGAATCGAGTCGAAGGGCCATGGTCGACCTATCGCGCCATTCGACCGGGTGGCAAGTGGAATTTTTTGAAGTACAGCGGGAATATTTGAAGTACAGCGGTCGTTTAGTCTCCTCTGGCGCCAACTCAAGCATCTTTTCACCGGTAGCTAAGGAGAGTAGTCATGTCTAAGGTCTCGTGGGGTCTCAAAGCGGCGGCCGTAATCGTCCTCGCCGCCGGTTTCACAATCGGGCATGCCGCTGGCGATGATACATACGTTGTCACACCACTCGTGTCCAACGTGGCAGGCGCTGCACCGAAGCCCGACCCGGTACTACAGAACGCCTGGGGTATTGCCTTTAGTCCGGCAGCAAGTCCATTCTGGGTCAACGACAATGCCACAGGCTGCTCCACGCTATATGACGGCGAGGGGGCAAAGGTGGCGCTGCAGGTCTCCATCCCGCTACCAGGCAATGTCGTACCGCCCAGCGCCTGTCATCCCGTCTCTCCCACCAACCCACCGAATCCCGCGCCTGCGGCGCCGACCGGAATAGTCTGGAATCCCTCAGCGGCGTTTCTCGTGCCTGGTACCACGATCCCCGCCGTATTCATTTTCGCGACGGAGGGCGGCACGATCTCCGCCTGGGCCGGTGGGTTAAATCCGCCTGACCACGCCGTGATCGCGGCCGATAACTCATCCTCTCCCTCCGCCGCCAATGGGGCCGTCTACAAAGGTCTCGTCTTCGGTGTGAATGCGAAAGGTGGATTCCTCTTTGCGACGAACTTCCGCTCGGGGCGGATCGATGTATTCGGGGCGAGCGGCGCGAATGGCCTGTTCACGCCCGCGACGACGGACGGCGGCTTTACCGACCGACACATCCCGGCCGGATACGCGCCGTTTGGCATTGCGAACATCGACGGCGACCTTTTTGTCACATATGCAAAGCAGAACGATGAGAAGCACGACGATGTTGCAGGCAATGGTCATGGATTCGTCGATGTATTCGATACAGACGGTCACCTGCTGCACCGCTTCGCCAGCCGAGGGCCGCTCAACTCACCCTGGGGAATCATGCGCGCATCGTTTGCATTCGGCCGCTTCAGCGGCAAAATCCTTATTGGCAACTTTGGCGATGGGCGAATCAATGTCTTCAACGATGATGGCACGTTCGTCGATCAGCTGGAGGATG
>NZ_VZQQ01000170.1 GCF_014397785.1 Paraburkholderia podalyriae | reverse complement strand
TCCGGCTGACGCAATTCCTGCAGCATGTCGGCCAGCCAGGGCCCTGCAACAAGCTGCGACCAGTCGAGGTCAGCGGGGTCGGCGTTATCGTCGAGCGAAACACCCGCCAGAAGGCGTAGGGCCTCATTAAAAGGCAGACCGGTTTGTGCCGCCTTTTCCATGGCCTCGAATCGCTTCAGGAGGCGACTGAGCTTTTTCTTGTCCACCTCGACCCAGCGACCACGGATGAGTTGCAAGCCATCGGCGCCTTTGAGCAGATCCCTGACCTCGGAGGCGCTGAGACACTCGCCGTCGAGGGAGACCTCCATGCTGAAATCGAGCAACGCGTCCTTGCCCAGGAGCGAAGGCGGTCGTGCTCCGACGCTGGCTTTCACAACGGGGCGAACAGGGCGGCCCGCCTGCCAGACGCCTGGCGTGCGTACGACAATCCCGGCGGCTTCCAGTTGGGACAGGTCCGAGAGAAAGCGATGGGCGTCAAGCGGCGTCCAGCGCAGCGGATGGTATATCTCGCCGGTATCCACCATTTCGCGAAGCCAATCGCAGTGTTCCGCGGCGCGCTGCACCGGCAGCAGTAATGACAGGAGCTGCGCCTTGCTCCTGGCTCCCGAAAATTCCGCCAGGGCTTGCGACAGTGGCTGGTGTTGCGCTTTGCCATGGGCCGACAGGCGCGAGGTGTAAGTCGCAAGGAAGGCGAACGGTGACTCCGTGTCCTTGCGGTTCTCAGCGAGGTTGAAATGCACACGGCCGACCAGATTCCAGGCCGGGTGGCGCAACTTGAGGAAATCCTGAAGCGAGACCATTGCGGTCGCCAGTTCCTGGTGCAAGGCAGTATCGATCTCGCCCCACAGCGTGGTTAGCACATCTGGCGTTAGATACTCCCCGCCCGTCATCGGCGGCGCATCGGCAATCAGGGCATCGAAGTCCTTGGCAGCGGGCGTGACGACCGCAATCTCGCCGCCCTCGGGTGTGGCGCACAAGGCGGTGACATAGCGCGCGGCAAAATCTCGCCACCAGGCCCAGGCGGGCGGCAAAATGCGGCCGATTTCCGCCGTTCCCAGATGCAGCAGGCCATGTCCTGCGCCAAGCGCAAAAGAACTGCCTAGCCGCGGTCGTATTTCATCCGCCAATAGTGGCGCGTCGTCCTCTGGAACTGCAAGCAGGTGACCGCCGGGCGTCAGGTGTGGCGCGAGAATGTCGGAAGCAGTCAAAAACGCCCGTCCTCATGGCACTGTTGCAACAAGCGCTGAAGCGGCCTGTTTTCAAGGAAAGCGGCCTCGGAATCAACCGGCAGGCCCGCCGGCCCAGTGCGAACTGGGCGAAGTTCCGTCTGCGCCTGGTTCGCCGGGATTGTGGGGTGGGCCAAGCGTCCGGGGTATGCCTGGTCGCTGCGTTGAGCATGTCTTGTGAACTGTCTTTTCATCTGCTGTAGGACAACCTGATTGTTACGTATTAACTCACAGAAGTTCGCCCCCTGCTCTGCCACCGGCTGACCGACCTTCAACCTTCACGGCGGTCTCCGTGAATTTTCGAATCCGGCCAGGAGAAACAGGGCTCACGATGAAAGGGTACCAAAACCTGACTCATACAAGATGGGATGCCGATGGCGCTCCCACCCGCCCGCCGAAAATCAGTTGCGCTTGTTACAAACAACCAAATGGCAGAGTGTCCTGTTGGACCGACCTGCGGACGTTCAACGCTGCTCCTTGAACCTCCGGAGCCGGGCATCGACCGGGGACGCCCCGAAGCCTGGTCACGCGCGCGGTGTAAGGTACAGCGGCGAATAGCCTGCTCGGATGCGCGTTGCGGAATCTCGCCGGACGTGGTGAGCATCACCGTTAATGCAAGGGGCAGAACCATGGGATTTTCTTGCCGAACGTTTCTGATCGCTCGCGACGATACCCTCTCGCGGCTCTCAGGCACCAGGTTCAACAGGATGCTGCGAGATCCGGCAAGCCACAGTCTGCCCGTTTTTGCGGGGCAACGAGCGCGAATGGCCAGCGTCGTAGTCGAACTCGTGGCCAGAAACCCGGTGCGCGTCGTTCGGAGCACGTTTTCCATGCTCACTTTCGATGCGGAAGGTCGCATCGACGCGAGCAGATTCGAAAAGCAGCAATTTGCCCTCGCGGAGTCGGTCGTCGCACCTGTCTTTGACGTATTCGATGAAGACATCAACCAAACGATCGTCGACGCGACTTCCCGATTCATTGCACAGGGAGGCCAATGGGTTCCGTCACGCGCTTTGGCGCGCGTCGTAGATCAGACCGCGTTGGGCCAACGACAATGCCGACACCTGTAAGCGGTCGCTCAAAGGCTGCTCTGCGGCATCGAGTTGTCGATTCTCTCGAGTGTCGGAGGTGGGGCAACGGCGATCAGATCATACGGTCCTCGCGTAAGCTGCCACTCACGAGCGTAAAGTTTATGGTCACCCGAATGGCGGGTTTGGCCGATGATCCGTCTGTGGACTTCGCCCCTCGAACGTCCGCAACCTCATTTTCTGGTGCCGAATGCCAGCCATCTGTCGTGCCCGCTTGACATCATCGCCGTGCAGGTAGATGAAATGCGCTGCAGCACATTTCAAGTACGTGCAGGTGGCTACCGACCTGCTGCGCGAAGTTACCAGTCCGCTGGAGCGTCCGCCCTCCGAGTAACGTGGGCGCAGTGTAGTACCCCATGCTGGAGGTCGCGGACATCTTCCGCGCCCAGGGCCAGTATGGCGACGCACGGTGTCGCTGAGCCTGGGGCAGCTGAAGGTCATGTCGGCCATCGAACAGTGCCGCAGCCGCGGCGCTGGGGGGACACTTGCTGCGCTGTTCCGGCTACGCACAGATCGAGGTCGCCTACAACTCCTGTTGCAATCGCGGACGAATCGCGCTCTGCAAGCTCGCCCCACGAATTGTGATGGCGCGGGTTATTCACGGCTAAGGCCCGGCTCGCCCGCGCGCACTTCCCGACCTACCTATTCCGCCTCGTCCTCATGGTCGGCGATGCAGGTTGGAATTCGTGAAATTCCATCTGCATTCCTTATCAAATCGTTGGCAATT
>NZ_VZQQ01000016.1 GCF_014397785.1 Paraburkholderia podalyriae | reverse complement strand
TGCCTGGCGGATGCCCATGATCCGGCGCATACGATTTTTGCGACCACCCGGAAGTGGGTGGATTATGCGAGCGGCGCCAATGTCGCGGACCTCGCTTCGCGTTCGAATCTCAGTCCGTTGATGCTCAGGGTGTATGACGCCCTGTTCACGAAAGGCGATGGGAAGCAGGCGGCTGATGAGCTTTGCACGTTGTCACAGACTGAGCGTGGCGGGTACCCGTGGCTGATGCAGGCGGCGTCGAGGCTGATCGTCAGGCACGAAAGCGAGTGGGCGAACCCGGGAAAATGGAAGCAGTTGATCGCCGAGCTGGAGAAGCAGACGGGACCCAGGCCGCAGCACGAGGAAGAGCAGAAGCGGATCGAGCGGCTCGTGTGGTGGGATGAGGTGGCGGCTAACGTCCCAAGCTTCCCCGGATCTGATATCTATCACATCAATCCGATTGCTCTGATTAGCAACTTCATGGGGGCAATTCGAGGCCGTCTGACGCTTGAGGAGGCGAGGACCCGTGCGTTTTTGAGGATGATTCGGGTCGGAGAGGGAACACAAACGCCTACCGGTTATGAGCGCCTATTCGGCGGGCAATCGTTTATCAGAGATTACGGGAAAGACTTCGATGATCATCCCCGGATTGTGATTACCAAAGCGAATAAAAAGACAGGTAAATCCTATAGCTCCAGTGCCGCAGGCGCCTATCAGGTTATGGGATATAACTGGGACGACCCAACCTATGTCGCATACCGAAAGCAATATGAAATTAACGATTTTTCGCCGATTTCCCAGGATAGATATTGCGTTATTCTTTTGAGGCATAAGCGTCACGCACTTAGTGACATCAAAAACGGTGATGTAAAGAAAGCAATATTTGCGGACCACTGCAATCTCGAATGGGCGAGTTTGCCGGGTGATCAATATGGGCAAGGTGGCGTGGGAATGGATACAGTAAATGCCAAATTCACAGAATATCTGAAAGACGAGCTGGCTGGAAAGAGTGATTTGGCTGTGCCGATCGGTGGCCTCGATGATTTGATTAAGTGAGGCAAAAATGAAAGCTATATTTCGAGCCTTGATGGTTTTTTTTGTCGGTGAATGCGCCTTTGTTCACGCAGCCGACAACAGGACGCTGCCGAATTTTTCGGACTATTCCGTTGATGTGTATCATGGTACTCTAAAGATTCCGAATTACTATAAAAAAGTGGATGGCGAGTGGCGTGATGATTGGGGAAAAATGGTCTCCCCGATTGGGATAAATTTTGCTGGTAAATATTATATCGGGACTCATAGTTGTGGTGGGGGTTGTAGATACTATACGCTTTCGAACTTGGTAAGCGGATCGGAATCAAACGCGCTCGATATGTTTTCGAATGATGAGAGGCGCTCTCAGAAAACTTCTGATGGACGAAATTATGTAACCAGTCTCGTTAGTCAACCCAATAGCAAGATGTTGGTCGCGCAATATCATATTGATCGAAGTGCAATCTCTGAGGAAGAGTGTCGGGAAAGAATTTTTTATCTTAGTGATGATGGCAAGGAAGTTAGGCCGATAACAAAAACCGTCAATTTTTGCGACGAGCGCCATTGAAATTTGACTGCGTGTGATCCCCTTTTTCATCGAAAAGATGCCTGCGCCGACGGGCTTAGTCTTATCTTGAATAACATTTGTTCTAACGTAGCAGACTGAGGGTCGACATGAAAGCAATATTGTTGATCTTGGCGACGGTCTCCGCAGCCTGTTTTGCATACGGTTCAGAGCCACTTGCATCTGTGGAGAGCCAAGACCTTGGGCCAATCCCACAGGTGATTCGCTCGACCATCGAATCAGACATCTCCTTTAGACCTTACGGGTCGCTGAATTGCAAGGTGCAAGGAAAAAAATTCCACTGTCATCGGATAGTTTGGTATCTACATGGTTTGTCACAACTAGTGAGGCTTGTGGATGGGGAGCGGCGCTAGGACCTATTTGGCTAGTGGAAAAGCCGTCAACAGGCAATCCTTCACTGATGCTTTCAACTGGTGGCTATAGGGCGGCCTCAAGAGCCAAGTGCAACGTTTAGCTAAACCGGCTTTCTCCAACTCTTTGGCCATTGCTTCCTCGGGGGAATCCCAGCCGAGCGTCTGACGAGGCCGCCCATTAACCAATTTGGCGATGTCGTTGAGCTGGGTTTGCGAGAGCATCGAAAGGTCCGTGCCCTTGGGCAGAAACTGACGCAGCAAGCCGTTGGTGTTCTCATTGCTGCCGCGCTGCCAGGGTGCATGCGGATCGGCAAACCAGATATCGATATTCAACCGCCTGGAGAGTTCGACGTGACAGGCCATTTCCGCTCCCCGGTCGTAGGTCAGGCTCTCTCGCAAAAAGGCCGGCACCTTCTTCATTTGCCGCGTGAAGCCTTCCAGTGCGTCCTTAGCAGTGCAGCCGTCCATGCGGCACAGGATCACGAAGCGCGTCTTGCGCTCGACCAGCGTGCCCACGGCAGAGCGATTGAATGCGCCCTTGATGAAGTCGCCTTCCCAGTGCCCCGGCAACAAGCGTTGGCCGATCTCCTCGGGCCGATACTGGATGCGCAAATCCTCGGGAACATAGCTGCCGCCGGCAAGTGTCGTGCGCCTGTTTCCGCGCGCGGGCTTTTCCTGGCGCAAGGCGGCGATCATGGCCGGTTTCAACGAGCCGCGCGCATAGGTGTAAATCGCAGCGTAGATCGTCTCGTGGCTAACGTGCTGGCTTGGGTCGTCCGGATACATGGCTCGCAGTTTGGCAGCGATTTGCCGCGGCGACCAGCGCCAGTAGACCAGGTGATCATGCACACGCCGATAAAGCGCGCTGCCTTCGGTCAATTTGCGCGGTCGCACGCAGCGCTGGCGACGCAGCCGATAGGCCGAGGCGGCCTGCGTCGCACAGTAGCGTGGCGTGTCCGCGCTGCGATTACGCTCCAGTTCACGCGACACGGTCGAAGCACTGCGCCCCAGCAGCCGCGCGAGAGTTCGTATGCTGCCACCCTTCCGATGTTCGATCATGATCGCCGCGCGTTCTTCCGCACTCAGATGCTTGTAGTTCTTCTTCATCGCAACACCCTATCTCATTCAAGGTGTTGCACTTGGAACTAGAGTCTAAGTAGTGTGTCGATTGCTGGGAAGTCACGCGGCGGTTTTGTTGGCATTGCCGTCATCTCTGGAACTGCTGAGGAGAGTGTTCGTAAGCGTTACTTTTTTGATGGTCGAAAGTATATGTCCGGCACTAAATAGACCACGCTGGCACACGGGCTTGCACAAGCGGATGCACGCCGGACATGATTAACGCGACGGTGGCCGACATAGACCGGTTCAAGAGCGACCCTGCTGGAAATCTTGACTCAGCCTTCGAGGAGGAATTTGGCTACCAGTGCGATCCGACGGCGTGGAAGCAGACCAATGAGGCGGAGCCCGCGCTTCCTCGCACCGGACGACTCCCCGCCGTCCGGTAGATTTTCCGTTCTTTCATTTCACCTTGCAATGCAAAGCGCCTAACGCCCTCCAGGGACAGCGCCTTGCGGGCGCCGCCTGCTTACGCAATGCGTCATCGTGCGATCAAGCCGCCAGCACCTCGACGATCTTGCGCTGGAACGCCTTGCCTTCGCTGTCAAACAGATGGCAATGCTCAGGCGTCCCGCCGAGCTTCTGCACGTTACCCTTCGCATGCCGTTCGAGCGGCGGAATCCGCGCGATCAGGCCATCGGGCGCGACGCTCGACTCCGCGTACAGATACGCGGCATCGCCGAGCGATTCGACCGTCATCGTGCGCGCCTCGATACCGTCCTCGGTCGTGCTGACGTGCAGATGCTCGGGGCGGATGCCGACCGTCACCTTGTCGCCCTGCTTCGCCGCGCCCGGCTCGACCGATACGCGCTGCGTCTCGCCGGTCTCATAACGCACCGTGACGCCGTCGTGCGACACCGACTGCACGACGCCTTCCATGAAGTTCATCTTCGGCGAGCCGATGAAGCCGGCGACGAAGCGATTCGCCGGCGCGTGATACAGCATCGTCGGGCTGCCGACCTGCTCCAGATTGCCCGCCGACAGCACGACGATCTTGTCGGCCAAAGTCATCGCCTCGACCTGGTCGTGCGTCACGTAGATCATCGTCGTCTTCAGCTCGTCGTGCAGGCGCGCGAACTCGAGGCGCATCTTCACGCGCAGCGCGGCGTCGAGATTCGACAGCGGCTCGTCGAATAGAAACACCTTCGGCTTGCGCGTGATCGCGCGGCCGATCGCGACGCGCTGACGCTGGCCGCCGGACAGCTGCTTCGGCTTGCGATCGAGCAGATGGTCGATGTGCAGGATCTTCGCCGCGTTGCGCACGGCTGAGTCGATCTCCGGCTTCTTCGCGCCGGCAAGCTTCAGGCCGAACGCCATGTTGTCGTACAGCGTCATGTGCGGATACAGCGCGTACGACTGGAACACCATCGCGATGCCGCGCTTGGCCGGCGGCACGTCGTTCATGCGCGCGGCGTCGATGTTCAGATCGCCGCCCGTGATGTCCTCCAGGCCCGCGATCATCCGCATCAGGGTCGATTTGCCGCAACCGCTCGGCCCGACGAACACGACGAATTCGCCATCCGCGATGTCGAGATTGATGTCGCGCATCACTTCAGTGTCGTCGTAGGCCTTTCTGATGTTGCGCAAGGTTACGCTTGCCATGATGTGTCTCCTTGTAATGCTGTTCGATGCGGTTCGATGCGGTTCGATGCTGTTCGTGACTTCGTGCTGCTATCTGATGCCGTGTCGTAGGGTGCGCGTCCGTGCGCTTAGGGCGCCGCGGCCGCCGCGGCCGTCGCGGCCGTCGCGGCCGTCGCGGACAGCGTCCATTGCGCGACCAGTTCGGGCAACTGACTCATATCGTCGAACACATGGCGCGCGCCCGCCGCATGCAGACGATCGATCTGCGCGTCGCTCGCATGACCGCCACCGATAAAGCCTAGCACCGCCATGCCCGCCGCCGCGGCCGCCGTGACGCCGGTCACGCTGTCCTCGACGACGAGGCACGCGCCGGGCGCGAGGCCGAAGCCTTGCGCCGCCGCCAGATACACGTCCGGCGCGGGCTTCGGACTCGGCACCGCGTCGGCGCAGAATAGCCGCTCGCCGAAAAAACGCTTCAGGCCCGTGCGCGCCAGCACTGCCTCGACGTACGGCCGGAAGCTATTGCTCGCGCAGCCTTTGACGAGCGGCACCTGGGTCAACGCGATCTCGATGCCGTCGACCGCGGGCGCCTCGATCGCGGCCGCTTCGACCGTGCGGCGGATCGCGTCGATATCGTCGGCGCCGAGCTGTCTGCCGAGCTGCGTCGTGGTGTCCTGCAGCACGCGCTCGATGCGCAGCCCGAGCAGCGGCAGCACGACCGGCGCAACGTCGATGCCGGGCCAGCGCGCCTCGAGTTCGCGCACCAGCATGCGCGCGGCCACCGCTTCGCTGTCGATCAGCACGCCGTCGCAATCGCAGATCAACGCATATCGCGCGATGCCCGGGCCTGCCGTCGACTCTGCCGTCATTTGACCGCCCCGAACGTGAGGCCGCGCACCAGTTGCTTCTGCGACAGCCAGCCGACGATCAGGATCGGCGCGACCGCCAGCAACGAAGCGGCCGACAACTTGGCCCAGAACAAACCTTCAGGACTCGAATACGACGCGATGAACACGGTCAGCGGCGCCGCGCTCGAGCTCGACAGGTTGATGCTCCAGAACGCCTCGTTCCACGACAGGATCACGAGCAACAGCGCGGTCGACGCGAGCCCGGGCAGCGCCATCGGCATCAGCAGATAGACGATCTCCTGCCACGTCGCAGCGCCGTCGATGCGCCCGGCTTCGAGAATGTCGCGCGGAATTTCAGCGAAGTACGTGAACGCCATCCAGACCGCGATCGGCAGATTGATCAGCGTGTACACGATGATCAGGCCCGACACGGTATCCAGAAGGCCACTGTTTTTCCATAGCAGATAGATCGGCACCAGCACGCCGACCGACGGCATCATCTTCGTCGACAGCATCCACAGCAGCACTTTCTGCGTGCGGCGCGTCGGGAAGAACGCCATCGCGTACGCGCACGGCACCGCGAGGATCAGGCACAGCAGCGTGACGCCGACCGAGATCAGTATCGAGTTCCACGCGAACGCGAAGTAGTTGCTGCGGGCGAACACCTCGCGGAAGCTGTCGAGCGTCGGCACGAAAAACAGCGACGACGCATACGCCTGCTGCTCGGTCTTGAACGCGGTGATCGTCATCCAGAAGATCGGGAAGAACAGCAGCAGCGCGACGAGCCACGCGATCACGCCGGGAATGCCGCGACGAATCGTGTCGAACGGCGACTTGGTTGGCACCGCGACCGGCTGCGTCGTCGATGCCGTAGTAGAGGCAACGTGGCTCATTTTTCGTACTCCCCTTTCAGGTTCTTCGCGAGCATCCGCACGAGGAAGATCGACACGATATTGGCCAGCACGACCGCGAGAATACCCCCCGCCGAGGCGAGACCGACGTCGAACTGTTGCAGGCCCAGCGCGAAGATCAGGTACGACAGCGTGGTGGTCGCGTTGCCCGGGCCGCCGCCCGTGGTCGTATAGATCTCGGCGAAGATCGACAGCAGGAAAATCGTCTCCATCATCACGACGACCGCGATCGCGCGTCGCAGGTGCGGCAGCGTGATATAGAAGAACATCGAGAACGGACCGGCGCCGTCGATCTTCGCGGCTTCCTTCTGCTCCTGGTCGAGCGACTGGATCGACGTGAACAGGATCAGGAACGCGAACGGCAGCCACTGCCACGCGACGATCATGATCACCGCGGTGAGCGGATAGTCGGCGAACCAGTCGATCGGCTGCATGCCGATCGCCCGCATGCCCTGCGCGACGAGGCCGTACACCGGGTGCAGGATCATGTTCTTCCAGATCAGCGCGCTGACGGTCGGCATCACGAAGAACGGGCCGATCGCGAGCAGGCGGGCCACACCCTGCCCGTAGAACTTGCGGTCGAACAGGATCGCCATCAGCACGCCGCCGACCACAGTGATCACGAGCACCCACACGATCAGCTCGATCGTATGCGCGATCGACGGACCGAACGACGGATCGGTCGCGAGATAGCGGTAGTTGTCGAAGCCGGCGAAACCGCGCAGATCGGGATTGAGCAGGTTGTAGTGCGAGAACGAAAACCAGATCGTCATCGCGAGCGGAATAACCATCCACAGCACGAGCACGCCGACCGACGGCGCCACGAGCCAGCGGGCCGAACTGGCCTTACGCTCCTCGCGTTCTTTTTCTGTCTTGGGATGGGTTTGCATCAGAGGTAGGCGCAAAGGACGCATGATGGACCACCTGTTCGATAATGCGCGGAGGTTCGCCTGCACACCGCATGCGTGCGATGCGACCTGCCGTGCTGAATGACGCACGGCGTGCCGCATCGCATGCGGCGCGGGCGAACGGCCGCCCTGCTGCATGAGCCGCATCGGTCGATGCGGCGGGCCTGCCGGGTTACTGCTGCGCGGTTACTTCTGCGCGGTTACTTCTGCGCAGTTACTTCTGATAACCCGCCTGCTTGACCGCGCGATCCGCGGCCGCGTTGCCGGCCGCAAGCGCCTGGTCGACCGTCATCTGACCGGCGATCGCGCCGGAGATGCTCTGCCCGACCACGGTGCCGAACGACTGGAACTCAGGAATTCCGACGAACTGCACGCCGGTGTACGGGACCGGCTTCGAGGTCGGATGATCCGGGTCGGCGGTCTGGATCGCCTTCAGCACGAAGTCGCCGAACGGCGCGGCCTGCTTGTACTCGGGGCGCGAATAGGTGGACTGGCGCGTGCCCGGCGGCACCGAGGCCCAGCCCTCATCCTTCGCGACCATTTCGATGTAATCCTTCGACGTCGCCCACTCGATGAACTTCTTCGCCGAATCTTGCTGCTTCGACGACTTCGGAATCGCGAGCGCCCAGGCCCACAGCCAATGCGAGCCCTTCGGCGTGACCGCGGTCGGCGCGGCCGCGAAGCCGACCTTGTCGGCGATCTGCGACTGCTGCTTGTTGTACAGCATGCCGGCCGCGACCGTCGCGTCGATCCACATCGCGCACTTGCCCGACGACATCAGCGTCAGGTTTTCGTTGAAACCGTTCGAGCTTGCTCCCGGAGGGCCGTCCTTCTTCAGCAGATCGACGTAGAAGGTCATCGCCTTCTTCCATTCCGGCGACGTCAGCTGCGCGTTCCACTTCTCGTCGAACCAGCGGCCGCCGAACGTGTTCACGACCGTCGTGCCGTACGCCATGTTCTCGCCCCAGCCCGCCTTGCCGCGCAGGCAGATGCCGTACTGCTCCTTGGACTTGTCGGTGAGCTTGTCGGCGAATTGGGCGATCTGGTCGTAGGTCGGCTGGTCGGGCATCTTCAGGCCGGCCTTGTCGAACAGATCCTTGCGGTAATAGGTCATCGAGCTTTCGACGTAGAACGGCAGCGCGTACAACTGGCCGTTCGCGGACAGGCCGTCGCGGGCCGTCTTCACGACGTCGTTGAGGTCATAGCTCGCCGGCAGGTTCGTGATCGGGGCGAGCCAGCCGCGCTTGCCCCATTGCGGGGTTTCATATGCGCCGATCGTCATCACGTCGAACTGGCCGCTGCCGGTCGTGATGTCGGTCGTCGCGCGCTGACGCAGCACGTTTTCCTCGAGGATCACCCAGTTCAGCTTGATGTCGGGATTCGCTTTTTCGAACGCGGGCGACAGCTTCTTCAGCTCGATCATGTCCGGATTGTTCAGCGTCGCGATCGTCACCGTCGCCGCCGATGCGCTCAGCGCGAAGCAGGTGGCCGCGCCGGCACCGGCCGCCTTCAGCGCGAATTTGATAGCTGGTTTCATCGTTGTCTCCTTTCTCGTACGTTATGTGATGCTGCGTTCGTTTGACGGAATGACGCGCCGCTCAGAGCAGTCAACGTGCCCGCTCCCTGCTCTTTATTCAGCTCATCCAGTTGCCGCCGTCGACGTTCAGCGTCTGCGCGGTGATGTAGTCGGCATCGGCAGACGCGAGGAACAACGCGGCGCCGGTCAGGTCGTCGGGCACACCCATGCGGCCCAGCGGCACCGCCTCGCCGACGAGGCGCTTCTTCTCGCCGAGCGGGCGGTTCTCGTAGCGCGCGAACAGCGCGTCGACCTCGTTCCACATCGGCGTGTCGACGACGCCCGGCGCGATGCCGTTCACGTTGATCTTATGCGGCGCGAGCGCGAGCGCTGCGGACTGCGTATAGCTCAACACCGCCGCTTTGGTCGCACAGTAATGCGAAACGAGCGCCTCGCCGCGCCGCCCGGCCTGCGACGACATGTTGATGATCTTGCCGCCGCGGCCTTGCTCGACCATCTGCCGCGCGACCGCCTGCATCAGGAAGAACATGCCTTTTACGTTGACCGCGAACAGGCGGTCGAACACGTCCCAGGATTCGTCGAGGAGCGGGCGCATGTCGAACAGCGCCGCGTTGTTGAAGAGGATGTCGATCTGGCCGAAGCAGTCGAGCGTGCTCGTGACGATGCGCTCGATGTCGTCGCGGCGCCGGACGTCGGCGCTGATGCTCGACACGCGCTCGCCGTAGACGCCGCGCAGCGCGCCGCCGATGTCGTCGGTCGGCTTCACGTCGACCAGCACGCAGCGCGCGCCTTCGTCGAGATAGCGCCGTGCCACTGCTTCACCGATACCGCTGGCCGCGCCCGTCAGAATGGCGACCTTGTCCTGCAATCGTGCCACTGCCTGTCTCCGGTTCGTTTTTGCTTTCTGGCGCAGTGAGCGAACGCTCATTGCGCGAACAATTGCTCGGCTGGTGATCGAATGATCGGATACGGACAGGGTCATGTCAAGGCACCCGGACGAATTTCGATGGTGCAGCGCGGCAGGAGCAATCGCATGGCGACAAGGGTCGCCACGACGCGTTCGATGCCTGTCGCCAAATATGCGCCACTGACAAAAAATCGCGATACGTTATATCATTTCGACCTCGCTGCCCCGCTCGGACCACCCCGTCAGGAGATTCACGCCGATGACTACCTCGCTCGCCGAACAGCACGCCATGCGGCTCGCGCACGCGGACGCGCACGCCGCGTCGCAGGGGCTCGCGCTGACGCCGTTGCGCCGCCAGGTGTATGCGGCTGTCGTCGCGAGCGAGCGGCCGGTCGGCGCGTATGAGTTGCTCGATGCGCTCGCGCCCGAGCGCGGCCGCATGCCGCCGACCACCGTCTATCGCGCGCTCGACTTCCTGGTCGCGCACGGCTTCGTGCACCGGATCGAATCGAAAAACGCGTTCGTCGCCTGCTGCGAAATCGGCGTGCCGCATCGTAGCCAGTTCCTGATGTGCGACGGCTGCGGCGCGACCGTCGAGATTCCCGGCGACGAACTCGCCGACCGGCTGTCGCACAGCGCGCCCGCGCATGGCTTCGAGGTGCATCGTCAGGTGATCGAGCTGAGCGGCCTGTGCGCGCCATGTGCGCGCGCGGCGAAGCCTGGCGGCGCCAGCGGCGCAGCAGGCACGTCGTCGTGATCATCAGATGCGCGGCGCCGCGCCGAGCGCAACGCCCGATCCGCAATCGCCACCGCAACTGGCTCATTCAAACACTCACGCACCAGGAATCACGATGAAAACAATCGGCTCGCTGTTCTCCGCAGCTCGACGTTCGCTGAAGCTATCGACGTTTGTGCGCACGCATCTGTGCACCTGTCTGCTCGCGGTCGCGGCGCTCGGCTTCGGCCACGGCGCGTTCGCCGCCGACGCGAAGATTCCGGTCGTCGCCGCGGAGAACTTCTATGGCGACGCGGTCCGGCAGCTCGGCGGCGATCGCGTCGACGTGACCAGCATCCTCAGCAACCCGAACCAGGACCCGCATCTGTTCGAAGCGAGCCCGGCCACCGCGCGCGCGTTGCAGCACGCGAGCCTCGTCGTCTACAACGGCGCCGACTACGATCCGTGGATGGCGAAGCTGCTGGCCGCGTCGACAGGCGCGCAGCGCACCGTGATCGTCGCGGCCGACCTCGTCGGCAGGAAAGGCGGCGACAATCCGCACCTGTGGTACGACCCGACGACGATGCCGAAAGTCGCGCGTGCGGTGTGCGACGCGCTCAGCGCTGCTGACCCGGCGCACAAGTCGGCGTACGATGCGAACCTCGCGAAGTTTCTCGATTCGCTGAAGCCGATCGACGCGAAGCTCGCCGAGCTGCACGGCCGCTATGCGGGCCTGCCGGTCACGGCGACCGAGCCGGTGTTCGGCTATATGTCGGACGCGATTGGCCTCGCCATGCGCAACCAGCGCTTCCAGCTCGCCACGATGAACGACACCGAAGCGAGCGCGGCCGATATCGCCGCGTTCGAACGCGATCTGCGCGAGCGGCGCGTGCGCGTGCTGATTTACAACAGCCAGGCCACCGAGGCGCTGACCCGACGCATGCTGACGCTCGCGCAACAATCGAAAGTACCGACGATGAGCGTCACCGAAACCCTGCCGCCCGGCAAGACTTATCAGACCTGGATGCTGACGCAACTCGATGCGCTGCAAAAAGCGCTGGCGGCGGGTGACACGAGCGGCTCGAATAGCGCGACGAACGCGAAAGGAAAGACTCCATGATTCCGACTGGCCGTTCTGCGCCGGCAGGCTCACCCAGCGCGCGCGGCGACACGCCCGTGCTCGAGCTCGACAACGTGACGCTCGATCTCGGCGGCCGCACGATCCTGCGCGACACCAGCTTCGTCGTGAACCAGGGCGAGTTCATCGGCGTGCTGGGACCGAACGGCGCGGGCAAGACGACGCTGATGCGCGCGGTGCTCGGTCTCCTGCCGGCCGCGGGCGGCGTGATGCGCGTGCTCGGGCAGACGATCGAGCGCGGCAACGCATCGATTGGCTATATGCCGCAGACGCGCAGCGCGCTCGCCGGCCGCCGCGTGCGCGGACGTGATTTCGTCGCGATGGCCGCCGATGGTCATCGCTGGGGTCTGCCGCACGCGGATGCGAAAACACGCGCGGACGTCGACCGCGTGCTGGAGCTCGTCGGCGGTACGAATCTCGCGAAGCGGCCGCTGTCGGAGCTTTCGGGCGGCGAACGGCAGCGGCTGCTGCTCGCGCAGTGCCTGCTCGGTAATCCGCGGCTGCTGCTGCTCGATGAACCGTTGATCAGCCTCGATCCGCATCATCAGAAGAGCGTCGTCGAACTCGTGCGGCGCGTGCAACAGGAGCTCGGCATCGCGGTGCTGTTCTCCGCGCACGAACTGAATCCGCTGCTGAACTCGATCGACCGCGTGCTGTATCTCGGCAGCGGCGTCGCGGCGCTAGGCACGGTCGACGAAGTGATCACGCGGCCAGTGCTATCGCGTCTGTATGGCTCGCCGATCGACGTAATGCGCGTGAACGGCCGCATCTTCGTGATGTCGGGCGGCGTCGAAGTAGAGAAGCACGATCACGAGCACGAACACGACGAGGACGGCGGACATACGCATTCGCACAGCCACTCACACAGTCACCCAAACCCGCACGACTTACGCGACGGACACACGCACGATGTTTGAATACGATTTCATGGTGAACGCATTCGCGGCGTCGGGGATCGTCGCGGTGCTGGCTGGCGTGGTTGGCTATTTTCTGGTGATGCGCGGACAGACGTTCGCCGGTCACGCGCTGTCGCATGTCGGCTTCACGGGCGCGACCGGCGCGGTGCTGGTCGGCATCTCGCCGATTTGGGGGATGATCGGCTTCACGCTCGCGGCCGGTGTCGGCATGGGCGCGCTCGGCGAGCGGCTCGCCGGGCGCGACGTCGCGATCGGCGTGATCCTGTCGTTGTCGCTCGGCTTCGGGCTGCTGTTTCTGCACTTCTTCACCGCGTACGCGACGCAGGTCACGGCGCTGCTGTTCGGCAACGTGCTCGGCGTGAATGCATCGACGCTCGGCGTGCTTGCGGCGTTGGGCGTCGTCAGTCTGGTGGCGCTCGCGGCGATCATGCGGCCGCTGCTGTTCGCGTCGCTGCAACCGGAGCTGGCCGAAGCGAAGGGCGTGTCGCTGCGCCGCGTGTCGGTGCTGTTTCTCGCGATCGCCGCGCTGGCTGTCGCCGCTTGCACGCAGATCGTCGGCGTGCTGCTCGTGTTCACGCTGATGGTCGGCCCGGCCGCGGCCGCGCAGAACCTGAGCACGCGGCTGTCCACCGGTCTCGTGCTCGCGGCCGTGTTCGCGCTCGCGCAGGCGTGGCTCGGGCTGACGCTCGCGTTCCACACCGATTGGCCGACGAGTTTCTGGATCACCGTGCTGTCGGCAGTGGTATATGGCGGGAGTCTGCTGAAGCGGCACTGAGCGGCGCTACACGACGTCTTCAGCCGAGCAATACCTTCGCGTGATGCGCGAGATGATCGTCGATGAACGTCGAGATGAAGTAGTAGCCGTGGTCGTAGCCCGCGTGCCGGCGCAACGTCAGCGGCTGACCCGCGGCCTTGCACGCCGCTTCGAACACGTCAGGATTGAGCTGCGTGGGCAGAAACTGATCCGCGAGCCCCTGATCGACGAGAATCCCTTCCGCGAATTTCCGCGTTGCGTGCGCGACCAGCTCGCTCGCGTCGTACTGCTTCCACGCTTCACGGTTGTCGCCGAGATAACCGCTGAACGCCTTCTCGCCCCACGGACAACGCATCGGCGCCGCAATCGGCGCGAACGCCGACACCGACCGATAGATGTCCGGATTGCGCAGCGCGAGCATCAGCGCGCCGTGGCCGCCCATCGAATGACCGAAGATGCCGAGGCGCTCGCCATCGAGCGGCAGGTTCGCAAGCGCCGTTTCGCGTAGCTCGTCGCGCACGTACGAGTCCATGCGGTAGTTCCGCGCCCAAGGCTCCTCGGTCGCGTCGACATAAAAACTCGCGCCGACGCCGAAGTACCATGCATCGCTTTCGCCCGATACGCCCGCGCCGCGCGGGCTCGTATCCGGCGCGATCAACGCGATGCCGTGCTGGGCCGCGAAGCGCTGCGCGCCGGCCTTGATCGCGAAGGTCTCTTCGGTGCAAGTCAACCCCGCGAGATAGAACAGCGCGGGCACCTTCGCATTACGCTGCAACGCCTGCGGCGGCAGATAGATCGAGAAGCGCATCGGCAGACCGATCGTGCGCGACGCGTGCCGGTAAAAGCGCTGCTCGCCGCCGTGACAGGCGTGCGACGATAGTAGTTCGAGCATCGCGACGCTCCTCTGTTAGTACAGCACGACCGAGCGGATCGACTCGCCCTTCTTCATCAGCTCGAAGCCCTCGTTGATGCGCTCGAGCGGCAGACGGTGCGTGATCAGATCGTCGATATTGATCTTGCCTTCCATGTACCAGTCGACGATCTTCGGCACATCGGTGCGGCCGCGCGCGCCGCCGAACGCCGAGCCCTTCCACTCGCGGCCCGTCACGAGCTGGAACGGCCGCGTGCTGATCTCTTCGCCCGCCGCCGCGACGCCGATGATGAACGACTGGCCCCAGCCCTTGTGCGTGCATTCGAGCGCCTGGCGCATCACCTTGGTGTTGCCGATGCATTCGAACGAATAGTCCGCGCCGCCGTCGGTGAGTTGCACGATGTGATCGACGACGTTCTCCACGTCATTCGGGTTGATGAAGTGCGTCATGCCGAACTTCTTCGCGAGTTCGACACGGCCCGGGTTGAGATCGACGCCGATGATCTTGTCCGCGCCAACCATCTTCGCGCCCTGGATCACGTTCAGCCCGATGCCGCCGAGACCGAACACCACCACGTTCGCCCCCGCCTCGACCTTCGCCGAATAAACGACAGCGCCGACGCCCGTCGTCACACCACAGCCGATGTAGCAGATCTTGTCGAACGGCGCGTCTTCACGCACCTTTGCGACCGCGATTTCCGGCACGACGATGTAGTTCGAGAACGTAGACGTGCCCATGTAGTGAAACAGCGGCTTGCCGGCCAGCGAGAAACGCGAGGTCGCGTCGGGCATCAGCCCCTTGCCTTGCGTCGAGCGAATCGCCTGACACAGGTTGGTCTTGCGCGACAGGCAGAACTTGCACTGGCGGCATTCGGGCGTGTAAAGCGGAATCACGTGATCGCCCTTCTTCAGCGTGCCGACGCCCGGCCCGACATCGACGATCACGCCCGCGCCTTCGTGGCCGAGAATCGCCGGGAAGATGCCTTCGGGGTCGGCGCCCGACAGCGTGTAGTAGTCGGTGTGGCAGATGCCCGTCGCCTTCACTTCGATCAGGACTTCACCGGCGCGCGGACCTTCGAGATCGACTTCCTCGATCGTCAACGGCGCGCCGGCTTTCCATGCGATTGCTGCTTTGGTCTTCATCGTCAATGCTCCTATGAGTCCGTGAATGCGTGAATGCGTGAATGCGAAAAAGGCGTCGCGTGCCCGAAGATGGCGTGGCGCGCGAAAAGCGACATGGTATTGCAAAGTGCGGGACGGCAGCGTTGCCGATGGCTGCGCGCAGCGCCGCGTCCGCCGCTGCTACTTCGCTTCGCGCGGCGCGCTAGCACCGAACCACGGCTCGACCCGCTGATACAGATCGACGAAGCGCGCATAGCGTTCCGCAAGCGCCGCATCGCCTCGCGGACCGGCGACGCGCGTCGCGCCCGGCGCGAGCGCGCCGAGATCGCGCGCGTGCCAGTGGCCGCACGCGAGACCGCCGAGGATCGCCGCGCCGCGCGGCGCCGCGTTCGGACAATCGACCGCGTGCAGCTCGACGTCCAGCGCATCGGCGAGCAGTTGTCGCCAGCGCGCATCGACGGAGCCACCACCCGCGAGCTTGAGCGCCGTCACCGGCGCGCCGCTCGCGCGAATCGCGTCGAGCCCCGCGCGCAGCGAGAACGCGACGCCCTCGAACGCCGCACGCATCATCGCGCCGCGCGTATGCTCGAGCGACAGGCCGAGCCAGCCGCCGCGCGCCTGCGGGTTCAGCCACGGCGTGCGCTCGCCGGTCAGGTATGGCAGGAAGCTAAGCGTTGATGTGGCATCAGCAGCGGCATCAGCGCTGACATCGGCCGTATCGCCGAATGCCTCGCGGTAAGCCTGCGCCCACTCGTACGACAGCCACCCGCGCACCCGCTCGAGCGCGATGCCGACGTTCTGCATCGCCGCCATCCGATACCAGTGATGGCTCGCCGCGCGATAGCGATGCAAGCCCTTCAGCGGCGCGGGCTCGTCGTTCGCGAGCACGACGATCTGTCCGCCGGTGCCGGTCGTCAGCAGCGCGTCGCCGTCACGCGCGAGTCCGCTGCCGAGCGCCGCGCACGGCGTGTCCGCGGCGCCGGTCGCGAGCGCGATACCCGGCCGTAGGCCGAGTGCCTGCGCGGCCTGTGGCGACAGCGCGCCCGACGCCGCAGACGACGGCGCCAGAGGCGCGAACCACTCGCGCGGAATCTCGAGGCGTTCCAGCAGCGCCGCGTCCCACGCGCCGGCGGGATCGGCGAGCGCGGTCGCGCACGCATCGGACGCATCGGTCACGCACGCGCCGCCGAGCGCGACGCGCAGCCAGTCCTTCGGCTGCAGCGCCCAGCGCGTGCGGCGCGCGGCTTCCGGCTCATGCAACACCAGCCAGCGCAGCAGCGGACCGGCCATGCCGGGCGCGACCGGATTCGGTTGCGGCTCGGGCCATTGATCGAGCACGGCGAGCGCGCGCGAGTCGGGCCACAGCATCGCGCGCCGCACCGCCGCGCGGTTTGCATCGAGCAATACGACGCCGTGCATCTGGCCGGACAAGCCGATCGCGCGCACGCCGTCACGCAGTTCGCGCGGCAGGCTCGCCATCGCATGGACGAGCGCGTTCCACCAGGTCTCGACGTCGATTTCTGCCCAACCCGCGTGCGGCGTAACGAGCGCGTAAGCGACGCTCGACACCGCCTGTTCGCGTCCATGTTCGTCGACGATTGCGGCTTTCAGGGAGCCGGTGCCGAGGTCGATGCCAAGAAAACTCATGAGCGCAAGGACGTTGAAATGAGGATGAGAAATGAACCAGCAAAGCTGGCGGCGACACCGCGAAGGTTCGGCGAACGGATCGGACAACACGCGAGGAAAAGCCCCTTCGCGGGTTAACCCCCTCATGCGGCGAGCGTCGTCAAAACAGGACTATGCGCGAAGCGTGATACACGTCATCGATTCTCACACATATCCCCGCCGGCGACGAAGCCCCGCCGCGCACACGACGTACCGCCCGCAATCGCCGCCGCATAGGGCTCGCCGTCGGTCCGCAGCCGATCCGCCCCACGCGTGGCTTTAATTTGCCTTTCAAACGACGCCTGTGCATATCGTCGCCGGGAATGCCGGAATAGCCACGTATGGTCTTGTTGCGACTTTTCGTCCCCGATACCTTGGAGTCATCCCAAAACGAGATGGTGGAGACAGACGATATGCAAGCGAACACGGTTCACCCGTGCGACGA
Organism: Paraburkholderia podalyriae; assembly: GCF_014397785.1. Taxonomy (GTDB): domain Bacteria; phylum Pseudomonadota; class Gammaproteobacteria; order Burkholderiales; family Burkholderiaceae; genus Paraburkholderia; species Paraburkholderia podalyriae. The sequence continues at coordinate 161,833 of NZ_VZQQ01000016.1, read as the reverse complement.
GCGCCTACCCGCGGGCCAGTTGCTCACTCTTGGCATTCAGCACGTGCTGGTCATGTACGCCGGCGCGGTCGCGGTGCCGCTGATCATCGGCGCGGCGTTGAAGCTGCCGAAAGACCAGCTCGCCTTCCTGATCAGCGCCGATCTGTTTTCCTGCGGCATCGCCACGCTGATCCAGACGCTCGGGCTGTGGATCTTCGGCATCCGTCTGCCCGTCATCATGGGCTGCACGTTCGCGGCCGTCGGCCCGATGGTCGCGATCGGCACCAATCCTTCGCTGGGCATCCTCGACATCTTCGGCTCGACGATCGCGGCCGGCGTGATCGGCATTCTGCTCGCGCCCGCGGTCGGCAAACTGTTGCGCTTCTTCCCGCCGGTCGTGATCGGCGTCGTGATTTCGGTGATCGGCCTGTCGCTGATGGAAGTCGGCATCAACTGGGCGGCCGGCGGCGTCGGCAATCCCGACTACGGCAATCCGGTCTACCTCGGCCTGGCGCTCCTCGTGCTGACGCTGATCCTGCTCGTCAACAGGTTTGCCAGCGGTTTCGTCGCCAATATCTCGGTGCTGCTCGGCATCGTCGCGGGCTTCGTGATCGCGCTGATGCTCGGCCGCGTCAACATGGACGGCGTCACGCACGCGCCGTGGGTCGGCTTCGTGATGCCGTTCCACTTCGGTCTGCCGCACTTCGATCCGCTGTCGATCGCGACGATGATCACCGTGATGTTCGTCACTTTCATCGAATCGACCGGCATGTTCCTCGCGGTCGGCGACATGGTCGATCGTCCGGTCGATCAGAAGACGCTGGTGCGCGGCTTGCGCGTCGACGGGCTCGGCACACTGATCGGCGGCATCTTCAATTCGTTTCCGCACACGTCTTTTTCGCAGAACGTCGGGCTGATCGGCGTAACCGGCGTGAAGAGCCGCTTCGTCTGCGCGATGGGCGGCGTGATCCTCGTGCTGCTCGGTCTCTTTCCGAAGATGGCGCAGGTGGTCGCGTCGGTGCCGGCGTTCGTGCTCGGCGGCGCGGGCATCGTGATGTTCGGCATGGTCGCGGCGAACGGCATCAAGGTGCTGTCGCGCGTCGACTTCGTCAGGAATCAACACAATCTGTTCATCGTCGCGGTCAGCATCGGGCTCGGCCTCGTGCCGGTCGTATCGCCGCACTTCTTCTCGCAACTACCGCCGGCGTTGTCGCCGCTGCTGCATAGCGGGATTCTGCTCGCGTCGGTGTCGGCGGTCGTGCAGAACCTGATTTTCAACGGCGTGAAGAGCGAGAACAAGGCGACGAGCGAGTTTCGCCGCGCCGGGCACGATCTCGACGCCGGCGCGCTCGGCGAACCGCAGCACAACGAGATGCTGCGGGCGGCGGACCTGCATTGAGCTTTTGATGCAGCGCCGATGCGGCGAGCGGCACCGAACGCCGCGCATCAACGAAAACGCCACGGCATGCCGTGGCGTTTTTGCTTTACTTCAGCGGTTCGTCGAGCCGAACCGCTTACCCTGCCGTCGCCGCCGAAGCCGCGACCGGCGCGCTCGCCGCACCGTAGTCGACCGGCGTGTCGGCGGGACGCGGCTGGTCGCCGGTATGCTCGACCCAGCCGCCGCCGAGCGCCTGGTACAGCGTGACCAGGTTCTGCAGGCGCTCCATGCGCGCGGTAACCAGCGCCTGCTGAGCCACGTACAGCGAGGTCTGCGCGGTCAGCACCGACAGATAGCTGTCGACACCATTCGTATAACGGAGGGTCGACAGGTCCAGCCGGCGCTGCTCGGCCGCGACATCGCGCTCGAGCGCCGCGATCTGCTCGTCGTATGTGCCGCGCGCGGCCAGTCCATCCGCCACTTCACGGAAGGCCGTCTGGATCGCCTTTTCATACGTGGCGATCTGCACGTTCTTCTGGATGTTGGCGAGATCGAGGTTGGCCATGTTCTGACCGCCCTCGAAGATCGGCAGCGTGATCGACGGCGCGAAGCTCCACGCCGCCGAACCCGGCTTGAACAGCCCGCCGAGCGTCGGGCTCAGCGTGCCGGCGCTGCCGGTCAGCGTGACCTTCGGGAAGAACGCCGCGCGCGCCGCGCCGATGTTCGCGTTGGCCGCGAGCAGATTCTCCTCGGCCTCGATGATGTCGGGACGACGCGTCAGCAGATCGGATGGCAGGCCCGCCGGAATGTCCGTGAGCAGGTCCTGGTCGTCCAGCGGCAGGCCGCTCGCCAGACTAGCGGGCAACGGCTCGCCGATCAGCAGCACCAGCGCGTTGTCAGCCTGGGTCCGCAACCGCGTCTGCGACTGCAGGTTCGCGCTGGCGGTCTCGACGACTGTTTGCGACTGCCGCAGATCGAGTTCGGAACCCGTACCGTTGTCGAACTGCAGTTTGGTGATGCGGTACGACTCCTGCGCCGTCTTCAGCGTGTTCTGCGTGACCTTCAGCAGATCATCCAGTTCGAGCACCGTCATGTACTGATTCGCCACCTGCGTCACCAGCGAGATTTCCGCCGCCTTGCGCGCCTGCGCGGTGCCGAGGTACGTGGCCAACGCCTGATCCTTCAGGCTCTGCACGCGCCCGAAGAAGTCGATTTCCCACGACGCGTTCAAGCCCACCGAATACGTGTTGGAGATCGTCACGCCGGTGAAAGTCAGGTCCTTCGGCGTGCGCGACTTGCTTTGCGAGGCCGCGGCATCGAGCGTCGGGAACAGACCCGCACGCACGATGCGGTACTGCGCCGCCGACGCCTGCATGTTCAGCACCGACACACGCAGATCGCGGTTGTTCTTCAGCGCGATTTCGATCAGCTGCTGCAGACGGGGATCGACGAAGAAGTCGCGCCAGCCGATGTCGGCGGCGGCCTGGCCGTTCGCGCTGCGCGCGCCGTGCGTGCCCGGCTGCTGATCGTACACGCCGCCCGTCGGGAAAGTCGCCGTCACGGGCGCGGCGGGCCGCTCGTAGTGCGGCGCCAGCGTGCAACCCGTGGCGAGCAGCGCGACGGCCACTGCAATCAAAGAGTGTTTTTGCATCTCAATGCCCATCCTTGCCCGAGCCATTGCCATCCGAGCCGTCGGCCGTGCCACCCGTCGCGCCGCCTTGCGGATCGTGCGGATGGTGCTGTTGGTAGTGGCGCAGCGCTTCATCCGGGTCTTCCTTCTCGCCGCCGAACTTCGCGCGAATCACGACGAAGAACATCGGGATCATGAAGATCGCGAGGAAGGTCGCCGTCAACATCCCGCCGATCACGCCGGTACCGATCGCGTGCTGGCTTGCCGAGCCCGCGCCGTTACTGATCGCGAGCGGCAACACGCCGAGAATGAACGCGAGCGAGGTCATCAGGATCGGACGCAACCGCAGACGCGCCGCTTCGAGCGCGGCCTCGATCGGCCCCATGCCTTCACCCTGCTGCAGTTCTCGCGCGAATTCCACGATCAGAATCGCGTTCTTCGCCGACAGACCGACCGTGGTCAGCAGACCCACCTGGAAGAACACGTCGTTCTCGAGCCCGCGCAGCGTCGCGGCCAGCAGCGCGCCGATCACGCCGAGCGGCACCACCATGATCACCGAGAACGGGATCGACCAGCTTTCATACAGCGCCGCGAGACACAGGAACACAACGAGGATCGAGATGCCGTACAGGATCGGCGCCTGCGAACCCGACTGACGCTCCTGCAGCGACAGACCCGTCCACTCGTAGCCGACGCCCGCCGGCAGCTTCTTGACGATCGATTCCATCGCAACCATCGCCTGACCGGTCGACTTGCCCGGCGCGGCCGCACCCTGGATTTCCACCGACGAGATACCGTTGTAGCGCTCGAGCTTCGGCGAACCGTACGTCCACTCGGTGCTCGCGAAGGCCGAGAACGGCACCATCGCGCCCGCGCTGTTGCGCACGAACCAGGCACTCACGTCTTCCGGTTTCATCCGGAACGGCGCGTCGCCCTGCAGGTACACCTTCTTGATCCGGCCGTCGATGTCGAGGAAGTTGTTCACGTACGCCGAAGCCCACGCGATCGAGAACGTCTGGTCGATCGTGGAGAGCGACACGCCGAGCGCCGACGCCTTCTCGTGGTCGATGCTCACCTTGAACTGCGGCGTATCGTTCAGGCCGTTCGGACGCACCTGTGCGAGCGTCGGATCTTTCGCCGCCAGACCGAGCAGCATGTTGCGCGCTTCCATCAGCTTCGCATGACCGATACCCCCGCGGTCCTGCAGCTGGAAGTCGAAGCCTGCCGCGGTGCCGAGTTCAGGAATCGACGGCGGATTGACCGGATACACGAGCGCGTTCTTGTAGCTGCTGAAGTGCATGAACAGACGTCCAACGAGTGCCTGCACTTTCTGATCCGCGTGCTGACGCTGCGCGTAGTCCCTCATCCGCACGAACACGAGACCCGCGTTCTGGCCGCGACCCGCGAAGCTGAAGCCGTTCACCGTGAAGGTCGATTCGACGATCGCCTTCTCGTCGTTCAGCAAGTAGTCCGACACGTCTTTCAGCGCGTGCGCGGTGGTTTCCTGCGTCGAGCCCGACGGCGTTTGCACGAGCACGAACATCGTGCCCTGGTCTTCGTCAGGCAGGAACGACTTCGGCAGACGCACGAACAGCAGCCCCACCGCGAAGATCACCACCATGTAGATGATGAGCCAGCGGCCCGAGCGCTTGATCACGTGGTGCACGCCCGAGTGATATTTGTCGCGGCTCGTGTTGAAGGTACGGTTGAACCAGCCGAAGAAGCCGGTGGCTTTTTCGTGATGACCCTTCGGAATCGGCTTCAGGATCGTCGCGCACAACGCCGGCGTCAGAATCAACGCGACGAGCACGGACAGCACCATCGCCGCGACGATCGTCAGCGAGAACTGCCGGTAAATCGCACCGACCGAGCCGCCCGAGAACGCCACCGGCACGAACACCGCCGACAGCACGAGCGCGACGCCGACCAGCGCGCCGGTGATCTGGTCCATCGCCTTGCGGGTCGCGTCGCGAGGCGCTAAACCCTCCTCCTGCATCACCCGCTCGACGTTTTCCACCACCACGATCGCGTCGTCCACCAGCAGACCGATCGCGAGCACGAGACCGAACATCGACAGCGTGTTGATCGAGAAACCGACCACACTCATGATCGCGAACGTACCGAGCAGCACCACCGGCACCGCGATCGTCGGGATCAGCGTGGCGCGCAGGTTCTGCAGGAACAGGTACATGACGAGGAACACGAGCACGATACCTTCGAGCAGCGTCTTGACCACTTCCTCGATTGACAGGCGCACGAACGGCGTCGTGTCGTACGGGTACTGCACCACGAGACCGTGCGGGAAGTACTTCGACAGTTCGGCGACCTTCGTGCGCACCGCCTTCGCGGTGGCGAGCGCGTTCGCGCCCGTGGCGAGCTGGATACCGAAGCCCGCCGTCGGCTGACCGTTGTACTTGGTGTCGAAGTTGTAGTTTTCGCCGCCGAGTTCGATGTGCGACACGTCGCGCAGACGTACCTGCGAGCCGTCCTGGTTCACCTTCAGCAGGATGTTGCCGAACTGCTCGGGCGTATTGAGCAGCGTGGCCTGCGTGATCGTGGCCTGCAGCACCTGGCCCTGCACCGACGGCGTGCCGCCAAGAGCGCCGCCCGCGACCTGCACGTTCTGCGCCTGCAGCGCGGTTGAGACGTCGAGCGGTGTCAGGCTGAAGTTGTTCAGCTTGTTCGCGTCGAGCCAGATCCGCATCGCGTACTGCGAGCCGAACAGCGTCACCGTACCCACGCCGTCGATACGGCTGATCGGATCCTGAATGTTCGACGCGACGTAGTTCGCGAGGTCGTACTTGTTCATGCTGCCGTCGGTCGACACGAACGCCATCACCAGCAGGAAGCTGCTGCTCGACTTCGTAACCTTGGTGCCGAGCTGCTGCACCGCTTGCGGAAGCAGCGGCGTGGCGAGCTGCAGCTTGTTCTGCACCTGCACCTGCGCGATGTCAGGGTTGGTGCCGGCCGCAAACGTCAGCGTGATGGTGGCCGTGCCCGAGTCGTCCGAGGTCGACGCGAGGTACAGCAGGTGGTCCAGACCACTCATCTGCTGCTCGATCACCTGCGTGACGGTGTTTTCCACCGTCTTCGCCGAAGCACCCGGGTAGGTTGCGCTGATCTGGATCGACGGCGGCGCGATGGTCGGGTATTGCGCGATCGGCAGCGTGAACACCGACGCGAGACCCGCGAGCATCAAGATGATGGCGATCACCCATGCAAAAATCGGGCGATCAATAAAGAACTTTGCCATGAGGCGGGCTCCCTGTTATTACGCGCCCGAGGCGGCGGAGGCAGGCTGAGCCGCGGGTTGAGCTGTCTGGGCGCCGCCCGCGGCCACGTTGGAAGCCGGGTTGCCGGGCAGCTGCGCCGGCACGGGCTTGACCTGCTGGCCGGGACGCGCCTTGTCGGTGCCCTGGACGATCACCCGGTCACCCGGCTTCAGGCCGTCCGACACCACCCAGTACGAACCATGGGTGCCCGTGGTAACCAGCGGACGCAGCTCGACCTTGTTGTCGTTGTCGACGACGAGCGCGGTAGGTTGACCTTTCTGGTCGTGCGTGACGCCGACTTGCGGCACGATCAGCGCGTTCTGGTTCACGCCCTCGTCGATCTTCGCGCGCACGAACATGCCCGGCAGCAGCACGTGGTTCGGGTTCTTGAAGATCGCGCGCACAGTGACCGAGCCAGTGCTCTGGTCGACGGTCACGTCGGTGAACTGCAGCTTGCCCTTCTCGGAATAGACGCGACCGTCCTCCAGCACCAGCGTGACCTGCGCGGCGCCCGGGCCGGTCGTCTTCAGACGCCCTTCCTGCATGTCGCGGCGCAGCTTCAGACCATCGAGGCTCGATTGCGTGAGGTCGACGTAGACCGGGTCGAGCTGCTGGACCGTGGCCATCAGCGTGGCCGCGCTCTGCTGCACGAAGGCGCCCGGCGTGACCTGCGACACGCCGATCTGGCCGGTCACGGGCGAGGTCACGTCGGTATAGCCGAGGTTGATCTGCGCGGTATCGACCGCGGCCTTGCCCGCGGCGACGTCGGCGGCGGCCTGGCCTTCGGCGGCGACCGCGTTGTCGTAGTCCTGCTTGCTGACCGCGTTCGCCGCGACCAGCACCTTGTAGCGATTGGCCTGCGCGGTGGTCGTCACCAGGTTCGCCTGCGCCTTCGCGAGCGATGCCTTCGCATTGTTCAACGACGCGATGTACGGCGCCGGATCGATCTTGTACAGACGCTGACCGGCCTTGACCTCACTACCCTCGGTGAACTCGCGGCGCAGCACGATGCCGTCGACCCGCGCACGCACCTGCGCGACGAGGAAAGCACTGGTACGGCCGGGCAGTTCGGTGACGACGGGCACGGTCGTCGGCTGGAGGGTGACGACGCCGACTTCGGGCGTCTGGGGCGGCGGGGCAGATTGTTTTGGTCCGCACGCCGCCAGCAAGATGGCAGCCGTCGCGGCACTGATTAAGCGGAATGGAACCCGTTCGACGCGCATGGAGCGACCTCTGTCAAAGACTGAGTAATGAAAAAGTGCGCGCGTCCCTACCCCGGGTGACGACAGCGCACGCAGGCGTCTCGCGACGCTCGACCGGCAGCCCATGAATGCAAACTTGCGCTTGCAGGGCACCTTGCTACGAATGCGCCATACCGGGGAATGCCGCACAGCGCCGCCGTTTGGCGGCTGCGATAGCGCTTTCGAAAGGCAACAGTGACGGATATTAACCGGTCGTCACGGCTTGGGCTACGCGCTCGTGGGGTGCTATTATATATACATTCACGAATGCATGTAAAAGTGCATTCATATCTTGCAGGGATGGGGGTCCGAAAGTCCGCGTCGCAATTCGCGTCAGAAATAGTCGAATTGTCATCATGCGGACTTAAAACCGCCCGCACAAACCCCAGGATCAGCGCAGGTCACACCAATATGGTCAGAAGAACCAAAGTAGAGGCGCTGGAGACGCGCAACCGGATTCTCGACGCGGCCGAACAGGTCTTCTTCGAGAAGGGTGTATCGCGCTCGTCGCTGGCCGATATCGCCCAGGCCGCGGGTGTCACGCGCGGCGCCATTTATTGGCATTTCGAGCACAAGAGCGAACTCTTCACCGAAATGTTCGAACGCGTGCTGCTGCCGCTCGACGAACTGAAGGCGGCGTCGCTCGATCCCAACGAAGCCGATCCGCTCGGGCGCCTGATGGAAGTCTGCATTGTCTGCGTGCGCGACACCGCCAATGATCCGCGCCGCCGCCGCGTGTTCGACATCCTGTTCCTGAAGTGCGAGTTGGTCGAAGACATGGGGCCGGTGATGGAACGGTATCAGACCAACATGCGCGAGGGGCTCGCGAAGATCGAGGGCGGTCTGCGCAACGCGATCTCCAAAGGCCAGATGCCCGCCGATCTCGACACGAAGCTTGCCGCCGCGATGGTGCACGCGTTCGTCGGCGGCTCGTTGCGCGACATGCTGTTTTTGCCCGATGCGACCGACTTCGGCGCACACGCGCAGCAGATGGTGGAAGCGATGTTCGACGCCTTGCGCCTGAGTCCGGCATTGCGCAGGAAGGCGGCGGCGTAGAAGGTGCGCAAGCGTTGCGGCTTTGGGAAAGCGGGCGGTTCGGTTGAACTGCCCGTTCCTATTGGCCGGCCGGATCGTCCGCCCGCTGCGTCGGGTTCAGGCAACCGCCCGCCGCGCTCGCGCCGCCTGATTCGACGCATAGATGTTGCCGCGCTCGAGCGGCGCGCCGCTCTTTAGCGCCGCCATCCACTGATCGGTGCTCGCGACCGCCGCGAAGCGCGACTGCAGCACGACGCTGAATACGCGATGAATCTCCTGCGCGCTCGCGAAGCCCGCGCTGTTTTCATACGGCACCGAGCCGGTCGCATCGTGCAGGAATTCGACCGCGAGCCCTGCATGCACCGCGTGGTTGATCGTCGACGCGTCGCAGTTGTGGGTCATATAGCCGGTGACGCTCAGCGTGTCGATCCGCCGGGCGGCGAGCCAGTCGGCCAGATCGGTGCCTGCGAAGGCGCTCGGCAGCGACTTCTCGACGAAATGGTCATAAGCGCGCGAGCTGACGACTGTGTGCAGTTCCGCGCCGGCGCTGCCGCGCGCGAACAGCGGCGAGGTGGCGGACGCGACGTTCTGTACGACCACGACCGGCACGCCGGCGGCGCGCGCCGCATCGATCGCGCGACCGATGTTGGCAAGCGACGTGCGCACGTCCGGAAATTCGATCGGCAGCTCGCCGCTCACGTATTCGTTCTGCACGTCGATGACGATCAGCGCACGGCGCGGCGCGGGTGTGGTCATGGCAAGGCTCCTTGTCAGAAAAAACGGTCAATCGAGGGCGCGCGCCCAGCGCGATGGCCGCGGCGCGACGGCAATGACGGCAATGACGGCAATGACGGCAATGACGGCAATGACGGCATTGTCGCTCCGCTGCCCACCCGCCGACAGCGGCCCGAATGACAAGCTTCGCTAGAATCGGGCCATACTTCTGCCATTCATGAATTCATCAGACGCCCAGCATGGCCACCTTCGCCTCTTCCGACAACGTCTCGGACCACGGATCGCACCACGTCGTCGCCGTCGTCGCGTTCGATCGCATCAGCCCGTTCCACCTGTCGGTACCATGCGTCGTGTTCGGTGAGGACCGGCGCGGCGGCGGTGTTCCCGCCTTCGACTTCCGCGTCTGCGCCGCGGAGACGGGCGCGCTCGCGACTACCGCGGGCTTCTCGATCGCGGTCACGCACGGACTCGAAGCCCTCGCCGACGCGCAGACGATCATCGTGCCGAGCTGGCGCGATCCCGACGAAACGCCGCCCTCAGCGCTTCTCGACGCGCTGAGGGCCGCGCATGCGCGCGGCGCGCTGCTCGTCGGCCTGTGCCTCGGCGCTTTCGTGCTGGCCGCGACGGGCATCCTCGATGGACGGCCCGCTTCGACGCACTGGGCCTGGGCCGACGACTTCGCGCGTCGTTACCCACGCGTGCGGCTCGACCCCGACGTGCTGTACGTCGACGACGGCAATGTGCTGACCTCGGCCGGCACCGCCGCCGGCCTCGACTGCTGCCTGCACGTGCTGCGCAAGATCTGCGGCGCGCGGGTGACCAATCAGGTCGCACGCCGGCTCGTCGTGTCGCCGCATCGCCAGGGCGGCCAGGCGCAATACGTGCAACAGCCGATGCCGCCCAACCCGCGCGGCGATCGTCTGTCTGACCTGCTCGACTGGGTGAGCGGCAACCTGGCCGCGCCGCATACGCTCGACACGCTCGCCGCGCGCGCGCTGATGAGCCGCCGCACGTTCACGCGACGCTTCCGCCTCGCCACCGGCACCACCGTCGGCGCGTGGCTGCTCGCGCAGCGGCTCGCGCGAGCGCAGCAGCTGCTGGAAAGCACCGACGAGTCTGTCGAAGCGATCGCGGCGAACGCCGGATTCGGCTCGGCCGCATCGCTGCGCCAGCACTTCGCGGACACGTTTCGCACGTCGCCGAGCGCGTGGCGGCGGGAGTTTTGCGGGGATTAGATGAAGGCCGCGGGAGCACCGTTATTTCGTAGTGCGCCACCGGGATTTCGTAGTCGCGCGAGCATGTCGGTCGCGCGTTCCGTCAGGCGCTGCACGCGACCCGACGCCTCAATGCTCGCTGAACCAGCGCGCGACGTACAACAACAGCGCGACCAGAAAAATCATCCCGGCCCACGCCCAGTACGGCACGACGTGCTGACCCGGTTCGTGATGCGGCACGCCATGCGACCAGCTATGCGACGCGCTTGCCGCGCGTCCCGGGAGCGCATGGCTGTGCTCGATGCGCGCGCGTCGCGCGATGCCGCCGAGCGTGATCGGCCGCAAAAACACGTACTGGCGACGCGGCGCGGTGCCACGCGCGCGATTCGGCCCCTGGCCGTGCTTGGCGCGCACGACGGCGTCGAATTCGGCGAAAAAATCGTCGGCGAGCTGACGAAGCGCGTTCTCGAGCTGGCGCGTCGGCAGCTCGGCGAGCGGTCCCGACGACGTCGCCCACAACGTGTAATCGATGCGCGTGCCGCGCTCCCGGCCATCGTCCGCGCGCACACGCACTTCGATCTGACCGCGCAACGCGCCGATGCCCTCGGCCCTGGCCTTGAAGTTGATGGTGCGGCGCTGCGCGTCCGCCGGGCCGGAATCCTGGCCGGCGACATGCGCGCGCGCTTCGTAGTGCGCGCGCAACGGGCCGAGCGGCACGGTCATCGTCAGCGCGTATTCGCCGTGAGCGACACGCACGAACGACTCACAGTTGTCGAGGCTGGCACGCAACAGCGCGAGGTCCTGCAACGCGTCCCATACTTCGGACGGCGCAAGCGGAATCCGTAACGCGTCGTTCAGTTCCATGACAACCTCCCCCGATGAACGCGCCGACTGCGGGATCAGGACGTCTGATCGATGCGGTCGACGCGCGATGCGTAAAAAGCGAGATAGCCCTTGATGCGACTGACCTGCTCGAACGGCGCTTCGTAGCTCCACACCGCGTTCTCGACCACGCCATCTTCAGTGCGCAGATGGAAGTAGGACGCGTCACCCTTGAACGGGCAATGCGACGTGTGCGCCGAGCGTTCGAGCCGGGCCATGTTCACGTGCTCGCGCGGGAAATAGAACACGTCGGCCAAACCGGTCTCCGACAACGTCAGCGCGGCCTGGGTGTCGGCCATCGTCACACCCCCGTGAATCACGCGCACGCGGTGGGCGTTATCGCGGATCACGATGGTATGGCCGTCCGGCCGTCCCGCAGATGTCGACGCATCGCTCATGTCCAGGCTCCGTGGTGGGTGGGCGCTGCACTGCCGGCTGTTGCCGCCGGAGCGGCAAAGCCACGGGACACGCCCGTGGCTTCATTATCGGCCAAACTTTGGCCGATTGCGCGAGCTTCCTGCGCGGCGGCGGACGGATCGGTCCGTTACTTCACGTTCCAGATGAACGCGGATTTGACGTTGCCGTGCGCCGGCACGCTAACCGAGCGGGTTTGCTCGCTGTCGTTGTATTTCGCGTGCACCGTGTAGCGGCCGGGGCTCAGGCGCACCAGCATGAACGGTCCGCGCGACGTCGTGTTGAGCAATTCGCCGTTATGCGCATCGACGATACGCACGTGCACATCGGCGAGAAACTCGGCGTTGGGTCCGGTGAAGCGCAGCGTCAGCGGCCACTGGCTTTGCGCTTGTCGCAGCGCCCGCGATTCGTCGAGGCCGACGCCGCCCGACACGTACGACACGTCGCCCTGCTGCTGGACTTGCGGCAGACCGCCGCCGTTGGTGTTGCCGGCGCTGGTGTTGTCGGTGGTCGAGCCGCCGGTCACGCCCGCCTGCTGCGCGTGCGCGCCGCCCGCCAGTCCGAGCGTGAGCGCCGCGCACAGCGCGACGGCTACGATCCGTTGCTGATTGCATTGGGTTTTCATCGGTCCGCTCTCCTTGTTAAAGTCCTTGCCCAGTCCCTGAACAGGTCCAAAGCAAGCATCCTGCAACCTTTGTGCCAAGCGTCCGTTGCGTCGACGGAACACGCGCGACCATCGTGGCACCGATCCGCGTGGCGCGCTTCGGCCTGTCTGCGCTGCTCGCGGCAGCACGGTCCGGACAGGCGAAAAAAAGCCGGTCCTTGCAGTAAATGCAAAGGACCGGCAATCGCTACTACAGCTCCAACTGGGTTGGGCGATCCGTCCGGACCGCCCGGTTACCGGATCAGCCGAGATCGACGGGCACAAAAATCTGCGCGTTGTCCCGCTGGATCAGCAGCGCAATGCTGTTGCCTGCGCCCGAAATCATCTGCTTCAACTGATCAATGTTAGTGACCGGACGGCCGTTGACCGCGAGAATCACGTCGCCCGGCTGGATGCCGGCGCTCGCCGCCGCGCCGCCCGCCTGCTGCACGAGCAGACCGTGCGACACCGATGCGCCGCTCTTCTCTTCTGGCGTCAGCGGCCGCACCGCGACGCCGAGACGGCCTTGCAGCTGGGTCTGCTGATCGGCCTTGGTCGCCGACGCGACCTTCGCGTCCGAGAACGAGCCGATCGTCACCTTCACATCCTTGCTGGCCTTATCGCGCCATACTTTCAGCGTCGCCGTGCTGCCCGGCGCGAGACCGGCGATCTTCGCCGGCAGATCCGTCGAATCGCTGACTTCGTCGCCATTCACCGACAGGATCACGTCGCCCGGCTGCAAGCCGGCCTTGGCCGCCGGACCACTGGCGTCGACCGAGCTGACCAGCGCACCTTGCGGCTTCTTCATGCCGAACGATTCGGCGAGCGTCTGGTTCAAGCCCTGCACCGCGACGCCGAGGCGGCCGCGGCTCACGTGTCCGGTCTTGACGAGATCGTCCTTGACCTTGATCGCCTCGGTAATCGGAATCGCGAACGACAGGCCCTGGAAGCCGCCCGTCTGCGAGTAGATCATCGAGTTGATGCCGATCACTTCGCCTTGCAGGTTGAAGAGCGGACCGCCCGAGTTTCCCGGGTTCACCGGCACGTCGGTCTGGATGAACGGCGTGTAGTTCTCGTTAGGCAGGGAGCGCGACTTGGCGCTGATGATGCCCGAAGTCACGGTGTTGTCGAAGCCGTATGGCGAGCCGATCGCGACGACCCACTGACCCACCTTGCTCTGGCGCGGATCGCCAATCTTCACGGTCGGCAGATCGCTCGCGTCGATCTTCAGCACGGCGACGTCGGACTGCTTGTCGGCGCCGACCACCTTCGCCTTGAACTCGCGCTTGTCGGTGAGCTTCACGGTGACGACGTTCGCGCCATCGACCACGTGCGCGTTCGTGAGAATGTAGCCGTCATTGCTGATGATGAAGCCCGAGCCAAGGCTCGCGCTCGGCTGGTCGGGCGCGTCGCCGCCATCGCCGCCCTGCATGCCGGGCACGCCGCCGAAGAAACGTTTGTAGAACTGATAGAACGGATCGTTCGGATCGATCGGCAACTGGTTGCCGTTGAGGTTGCCGCCGTTACCGCGCATCGCGGTCTGCTTGACCACGTGCTTCGCGCTGATGTTGACGACGGCCGGACCATAGGTCTCCACGAGACCGGAGAAATCGGGGATACCGGTTTTGGCGGCGGCTTCCGCGGGCATCATCGCGGCAGCTTCCGCCGGCGAGATGATCTGCGGTGCGGGCACATCGCGATGGCCCGCCACATAGCCAGCTGAAAGCGCAGCGGCGACAGCTACCGCAACGGCGCCGCGGGACAAGGTTTTCGCGTTCATCATGGGTTCCTGACAGGAGAAAGTGACTTTGGATGCCGAGGAGCGTAAGGGGCGTCACTTAAAAGAGTCTTAAGTAGCGCCAGGTCGTGAGAACCTTATCGGGCCGGCCGCTATGGGTCATCGCGACAGCATGAACGCCGGGTTTGGCTGAAGGGTAAACCAGCATGCTCAGAAGCGTACAGTGACCTGCAAACCACCGGCCGGCGATTCGCTGAGCGACACTTGCGCATGATGTTGCGTGGCAATCCGGCGCACGATCGCGAGGCCCAGACCGCTGCCGGCCACGTCGGTGCGCGCGCGATTCGCGCCCGCGCCCGCGCGATAAAAGCGGTCGAACACCCGCTCGCGATCGGCGGGATCGATACCCGGGCCGCTATCAGCGATCCGCACGACCGGATGGCCGTCTTCGACGCGCAAGCTCACGTCGACGCGGCCGCGTTGCGGCGTGTACTTGGTCGCGTTGTCGACGAGGTTGGTGAACATCACGCGCAGCGCTTCGGCGTCGCCGGTCACGCTGGCGGCCTCGCTCGCCTCGATGCCGAGGTCGACGCCGCGATTCATCGCGAGCGGCGCGTAGCTCGCGACGCACTCCCGCAATAGCTCGCGCAGATCGAGCGCCCCAGCCACCGCAGCGCCGTCCGGCTCGGCGCGCGCGAGCGCGAGCAGTTGCTCGGCAAGGCGCGTCGCGCGCGTGACGCCCGCCTGTAGATCAGTGAGCGCTTCGCTGCGGGCTGTGTCGTCCTTGGCCCTCGCAACCAGCTGGGCCTGGATCTGCACCGCGGCAAGCGGCGTGCGCAATTCGTGCGCGGCATCGGCGACGAACGCCTTCTGGATATCGAGCGCGGTCGCGAGCCGCTGCAGCAGCCCGTTCAGCGCGCGCACGAGCGGCCGCACTTCGAGCGGCAAGCGCTGATCGGGCAACGGATCGAGCGCCTCCGGATGACGCATGTCGAGCGCGCTCGTCACGCGTCGCAGCGGCCGCAGCCCGCGGCCGACGATCACCCACACCGCGAGTCCGAGCAGCGGCAGCAGCACGATCAGCGGCCACAGCGTGCGCAGCGCGACGTTGGCGGCGAGCCGGTTGCGCACCGACAGCGGCTGCGCGAGCTGCACGACGTTATCGCCGACGATCGCGCCATACACGCGCCATTCGCCGCGGTCCGTACGCTCCGTCGAAAACCCCAGCTCGGCGCGCGGCGCGAGCGGCGCGCGCGGCCGCGAGTAGTACATCAGCATGCCGTTGCGGTTCCAGATCTGCAGCACGATGCCTTCGTCGCCGGTATCGCGGCCGAGCACCTGCGAAAACGGTTCCGCCGGCAGCGCGGCGGCAATCTGCTCGAGCTGGTAGTCGAACAGCTCGTTCGCTTCGGCGAGCGCCTGCCGATAGATCAGCCAGCCCGCGATGCCGACGCCGAGCAGTACGAGCGCGAGCAGCCAGAACAACAGTTGACGGCGAATCGAGCGCATCGGCTCAGGCGTCCTTCGCGATCATGTAGCCGAGCCCGCGCACGTTGCGGATCAGATCGGCGCCGAGCTTCTTGCGCAGCGCGTGGATATAAACCTCGACCGTATTGCTGCCGATCTCCTCGCCCCAGCCATACATCTTTTCCTCGAGCTGGCTCTTGGACAGCACCGCGCCGGGCCGCGCGAGCAGCGCCTCGAGCAATGCGAATTCGCGCGCGGATAGCGCGACCGGCGCGCCATCAAGCGTGACCTGGTGCGACGCGGGATCGAGGGTCAAATTGCCGTGTCGAATCGTCGAATCGCTGCGGCCGGACTGGCGCCGGATCAGCGCGCGCATGCGCGCGCCGAGTTCGTCGAGATCGAAAGGTTTGACAAGGTAATCGTCAGCGCCGGCGTCGAGTCCCTTGACGCGATCGGCAACCGCGTCGCGCGCGGTGACAATCAGCACCGGCAACGCATGGCCGCGCGCGCGCAGCGCACGCAGCACCTCGAGACCGTCGCGCTTGGGCAGACCGAGATCGAGCAACGCGAGGTCGTAAGGCTGGGTGGCCGCCGCGCGCAGCGCCGCCTCACCGTCCTCGACCCAATCGACGGCGAAGCCTTCGCCGCGCAGCGCCTTGCGCACGCCTTCGGCGATCATCCGGTCATCTTCGACTAGCAGGATGCGCATGGTTGTCCGTTCCAAAACATTCGATGATGCCGCATTCTAGCGCCCGCTTCCGGCCTGCGCGGCGTGTGGCGCTTTTTTCACCGCAGCGCCGCGGCATGTCACTACAATGGGCGCTTTGCGTCGCGCGACGGCCGTCGGGCAGCACGCGGCGCGCTACCGCGCCGTCAATCCTCCGGTTAGTCGCTCCATTGTCCCGCGCACGCGGCACGCCCTGAAATCCTGCTCGTCCGTTTGCCTGTTCACCCGTTCATGACGCACGCTTTTCTGTCTTCCGTCGCACGCCGTCTGGCGTCGCGCTCGCGCCGTATGTTCAATCGCGCAGCCATCATGCCTTACCGCCTCGCGCCGCGCACGGCCGTCTGGCTCTGCGCCGCCGCGCTCGGTGCGAGCGCGGCGCTGCCGCTGGCGGCAGAAGCACGCATCAAGGCCACGCATCCCAGCGTCAACGTCACGACGGTGCTGCCGCAGCCGGTGATGGTCGGTCTGCAGCGCGCTCACGTGCCGTTGTCGTCGATCAGCGTGGTCGTCGAAAAGGTCGGCGATCGCACGCCGATCCTTGCGCTGAACGCCGGCAAGCCGATGATGCCCGCCTCGACGATGAAGCTCGTCACCACGTACTCGGGCCTGTCGATCCTCGGCCCCAGCTACCGCTGGCGCACCAGCGCGTACGCGGACGGCACGCTCGACGCGAGCGGCGTGCTGCACGGCAATCTGTACATCCAGGGCACGGGCGACCCGAAGCTCGTGCCGGAAGAACTGATCGACCTCGTGCAGAAGATCCACAAGGCGGGCATCAACGGCATCGACGGCGCGCTGGTGCTCGACAAGCGCTACTTCGATCCGTCGACGCGCGACCTGCCCGCGTTCGACGACGACGTGAGCGCGCCGTACAACGTCGGCCCTGATCCGCTGTTGTACGCGTTCAAATCGTTGTCGTTCACGCTGACGCCATCTGCGGACGGCTCGGTGGCGATCGACGTGCTGCCCGCGCTCGCGCAACTGCGCATCGACAACCAGCTGCGTGCGACGAGCGGCCCATGCCGCGGCGAGCTGCCGACGCCGACCGTCACGCCGGAGCCTGACGGCACGCTCGTCGCGTCGTTCATCGGCGACTTCCCGGTGCGCTGCGACGCGCGCGCGATCAACGTCGCCGTACTCGATCACTCGACGTTCTTCGCGCGCGGCTTCCTCGCGCTGTGGCAGCAAACTGGCGGCACGTTCACGGGCGCGACCCGCGAAGGCGCGGTGCCGGTCGGCGCCAAGCTCGTCGCGACGCACGACGGGCCGATGCTGTCGGACATCGTTCGCGACATCAACAAGTTCAGCAACAACACGATGGCGCGCAACCTGTTCCTGACGATCGGCGCCGCCGAGGAAAGGGCGCCCGCCACGCCCGCGAAAGCCGCTCGCGCAATCGAAGCTTTCCTGGAGCGCGACAGCCTGAATACCGAGTACCTGTCGCTCGAAAACGGCTCGGGACTGTCGCGCGGCGAACACATCACCGCGCTCGCGCTCGCCGATGTCCTGCAACGCGCGAACGCGAGTCCGGTCGCGCAGGTGTTCGTCGACTCGCTGCCGATCGCCGGTGTCGACGGCACGATGCGCAACCGCCTGACCACCCGGGGCGCGGGCGGCAACGCGCACATCAAGACCGGCACGCTGCGCGACGTGCGCGCGATCGCCGGTTACGTCGCGTCGGCCGACGGCAACAGCTACATCGTTGTCAGCCTGATCAACGATCCGCATTCGGAAGCGGCGCGCGCCGCGCACGACGCGCTGCTCGAATGGGTGTACGAAGGCCCGTCACAGGCCTTCACGAAGGTCTCCGCGCCCATCGGGGAAGCGCGCGAGAAGCCCAGGAAAAACCCGCGCAAGCGCGCCGGCCACTGAGTATTCCTTCTAGCGATGCCACGCGCGGCAAGCGGCTAACCGTGTACGCTGTCGGGCAGCATGCGGTGCGCGACATCAAGCGCTTGCCACGCAGGCGCGCCCGGTCGTTCGGACCGCGCGACCCGCACGAACGATAACGACACCACCCGCTGCGCACCGCGCGGCGGTCAGGGACCAGGAAGGGAGACACGATGCAATTCGATGCCGAATTGCTGCTGCTCGCCATGGCGCCCGTCTTTCTTGCCTGCATCGGCTGGGAGGCGTGGCACGTGAGCCGCACGCGCCCGGCCGGGCGGCTCTACAGCTGGCGCGACACGCTGTGCAACGCATCGCTCGCGCTGATGCAGCAGGCCGCCGACAAGCTCGCGTGGC
Organism: Paraburkholderia podalyriae; assembly: GCF_014397785.1. GTDB lineage: Bacteria > Pseudomonadota > Gammaproteobacteria > Burkholderiales > Burkholderiaceae > Paraburkholderia > Paraburkholderia podalyriae. The sequence continues at coordinate 143,234 of NZ_VZQQ01000016.1, read as the reverse complement.
TCGCGATCATCCCTGTCTACGCGTCTTTCTACGAGCAATACCGCATTCATACATGGCCGGCGACGTGGCTATCGTTCGTCGTACCGCCGCTTATCATGCGCAGCACGCGATCGGCTTGAACTCAAACCATACGGTCTCGCTTCGGACATGACGCAGGCCGAAGAAGATTCTGTAAGCTGTCGTCACGCCGCCGACGCGGTGGACGCCGCCTGCAACACATGGCATCAAGGGCCACACATAAGAGGAGATGCAGTCAACATGAATCAAACCGCTTCGAAGAAACAGCAATGGATGCGCGCCACGCAGATCGCCGTGGCTAGCGCAGCGTTCGCCGCGCTCGCGGCGTGCGGCGGTGGCGGCGACAACAATAGTTCGAGCAGCAGCACGCCGTCGGGTGGCGTCACGCTGCAGGTCGTGTCGTTCGGCGACAGCCTGTCGGACGTCGGCACGTACATGCCGACGGTCCAGGCGAACGTGGGCACGGGCGGCGGCCGCTTCACGACGAATCCGGGTGAAATCTGGACGCAGAAGGTCGCCGAGTACTACGGCGGCACGCTCACCGCCGCGTATGTCGGCGGTTTCGGCCAGCCGCTCACCGCGGCGGGCGGCCTCGGTTACGCGCAGGGCGGCTCGCGTGTCGATCTGCAGCCAGGCGAAGGCTTCGCGCCGAACAACATGGCCGCGACGACGGTGCCGGTCACGACGCAGGTCACCGAGTACCTGAGCGCGCACAACAGCTTCAATTCGAACCAGCTCGTGCTGATGAACGGTGGCGCGAACGACATCTTCATCGCGGTACAAGCGGTCTCGGCTGCCGGTACGGCAGCCGCGACGCAGGCGCTCCTGAACGGCGGTACCCCGGCAGACGCGCAGACGGCGGCAGCCGCCGCGTCGCAGACGGCCACGCTGACCGAATTGCAGGCGATCAAGACCGCCGCGGCCACGTTCGTCGGCACGGTGCAGAAGGTCGTCGCGTCGGGCGCGACGCACGTGGTGGTGTCGGACGTGCCGGACATCGCGCAGACGCCGCAAGGTCTCGCCGCGGGCGCGCAAGGCCAGGCGCTCATCAACGCGCTCGTCAAGACCTACAACGGCGTGCTGCAGCAAGGACTCGCGTCGCTCACGTCGACCAAACAGGTCATCTACGTGAGCGCATTCGCGTGGATCGACCAGACGTTGCAGAACTATCAGTCGCTCGGTTTCACCGTGTCCAATACGGGCACCGCATGTAACCTGACGTCGATGGCCGCGAGCGCGACCGCATACGCGACAAAGAACCCGAGCGTGCTCGCAACCGGCCAGACGGCGGCATCGTTTGGCAACTCGCTCGCGTCGTCGCTGTTCTGCTCGCCGCAAACCTACACGGTGGCCGGCGCGGACCAGACCTATATGTTCGCGGACCTCGTGCATGCGACCACGCATCTGCAAGCGCTGTTCGCGCAGCAGGTCGAGACGCAGATCGCTGCTAGCGGGCTCGGGAAGTAACGCGGCGTTAAGGTTGCCCGGATCGTAAAAGGCCCGGCTCGTTGAACGAGCCGGGCCTTTATCTTTTCCGCTGGCCACGCTATGGAGCGCAGCGAGCCAATCGCGTCAATGCTGCGCTTCGAATGCCGCTGCCGCGCGACCGAGCCGATCGTTGACCGCGATCCATTCGATCGTGTCCGGCAGCTTTTCGATCAGAATCCGCGTGACATTCGCGCGATCGAGCGCGCGCAGTAAGCCGTAGAGCTCGCGTGCATAGACGTGCGGATCTTCGGGTGCGGCGACGAAATGCACGCCGTCGGCATCGGCCCACTGTCCCGCACGCGATGCGCGCGCGACCAGCGCAACGCGCTCGCCCGCCTCGCGCACCGCGAGCAACGGCTCGAGCTCGCCGAACGGCAGCAGCGCGAGCGGCGTGCGCGGCGCGTAATGCGCTTTCAACGTGCCGGACGCGCGCGGCGCGGTCGCATCCGACCCGTCGGGCAGACGCGGCACTTCGCCGAGCACGTCGGCGATATCCTGCGGCGTCACGCGACCCGGCCTCAGCAGTGCCGGAAAACCGCGCGACAGATCCACAATCGTCGATTCGATGCCGACATCCGATGCGCCGCCATCGAGCACATGAATCGCGCGGCCGAACTCGTCGCGCACATGCTGCGCGGTGGTCGGGCTCACATGCCCGAAGCGGTTCGCCGACGGCGCGGCGACGCCGCCATGCCCGCCGCGCAACGCGCTGAACGCTTCGAGCAAAGCCTGTGCGACCGGATGCGACGGGCAGCGCAGCCCCACCGAATCCTGGCCGCCGCTGACCGCCGCGGGAATGCGCGCACCGCGCTTGAGGATCAACGTGAGCGGTCCCGGCCAGAACGCGTCGATCAGGCGCTGCGCATCCGCCGGCAAATGCTCGACCCAGTAGTTCGGATCGCCGTGCGGCGCGAGATGCACGATCACCGGATGATTGGCCGGCCGGCCTTTCGCCGCGTAAATGCGCGCGACCGCGTCGGGGTTCTCGGCATCGCCGCCGAGGCCGTACACGGTCTCCGTCGGAAACGCGACCAGCCCACCGGCATCGAGCAAGGCCGCCGCGTGCCCGATCTGCGCGGCACTGACGGGCAACGCGTTGACAGCGTCCTCGGCGGGTTTCTGTTGATCCGGCATGGTGCGCGCGTCAGCTGGTAGTGATGTGCAGCAACCGCGCGCAATCGCGCGCCGCGGTGCGGGCTTCTTCGAGCCTCGGCGCGGTGAAGTTCACGTGGCCCATCTTGCGGCCGCAACGCGCGTCTTCCTTGCCGTACAGATGCAGGCGAGCGGCCGGCATCGCGGCGACCTCCTGCCACGGCGGCGTGACCGCCGCACGCTTCGGACCGTCCGGGAACCACACGTCGCCGAGGATGTTCAGCATCACCGCGGGCGAATGCTGGCGCGTGTCGCCGAGCGGCATGCTGGTCATTGCCCGCACCTGCTGCTCGAACTGGCTCGTCGCGCAGGCGTCGACCGTGTAGTGGCCGGAGTTGTGGGGGCGCGGCGCCATTTCGTTGGCGACGAGCGAGCCGTCGTCGAGAATGAAGAACTCGACGCACAGCACGCCGACATAGCCGAGCTTGTCGGCGATCTGCAGCGCGGCCTGTTGGGCCTGCTGCACAAGCGCGGGCGACGCGTCCGGCGCGGGGACGATGGTGAGCGACAGCACGCCGTCTCGGTGTGTATTCTGCGCGAGCGGATAGACGACCGACGCCCCGCTCGCCGCACGCACGATCAGCGCCGACACCTCGAACTTCAGCGGCAGGCGCTTTTCCAGCACGCACGGCACGCCGCCGAGCGACGCATGCGCCTCGCGCACTTCTTCGGCGTTGCGCACGCGAACCTGGCCTTTGCCGTCGTAACCCATGCGCGCCGTCTTAAGGATGCCCGGCAGCACCGCCCCGAGCTCGCCATCGCCGAGCGCCGCAAGCGCATCCGACGACTCGATCACGAGGTGCGGCGCAACCGTCACGCCCGACGACGCGATAAAGCGCTTCTCGGCGATGCGGTCTTGTGCGACGGCGACGCAACGCCCCGCCGGGCTCACGAACGTGGTCTTGCCGAGAAAGTCGAGGCTCGCGGCCGGCACATTCTCGAATTCGGTCGACACCGCCGCGCACAGCCGCGCGAGTTCGGTCAACGCCGCTTCGTCGTCGTAGGCCGCGCGCAGGTGGCGATCGGCGACCGCGCCAGCCGGGCTGGTCTCGTCCGGATCGAGCACGGCGACGCGATAGCCCATCGCCTGGGCGGCAAAGCAGAACATGCGGCCGAGCTGGCCGCCACCGACCATGCCAAGCCATGCGCCGGGCAGAATCGGTGAAACCGGTGTGTTGTCAGGGTTCATCTTGGTGGTCGGTCGCGGCCGGATACGCGTCGTGCTCGCAGGGCGAGCGGCGGATATCCGGCCGGGGGTCGGACAGGAGACGTCTTAAAAAACGACCGGCGCGCTCACAGCGCCGGCAACACCATCGCGTGAGCCGCTTCGTTCTGGCGCACGCGGAATGCAGCGAGCTTGTCCGCGTATTCGGCGCTCGTGCCGGACAGCAGCGACACCGCGAACAGCGCCGCGTTCGCGGCACCCGCCTCGCCGATCGCAAACGTCGCGACCGGCACGCCCTTGGGCATCTGCACGATCGAATGCAGCGAATCGACGCCCTTCAGGTACCTGCCCGCGACCGGCACGCCGAGCACCGGCACCGTGGTCTTCGCGGCCAGCATGCCCGGCAGATGCGCCGCGCCGCCCGCGCCCGCGATGATCGCGCGAATGCCGCGCTCACGCGCGCTTTCAGCATAGGCGAACATTTCGTCGGGCATCCGGTGCGCGGACACGACCTTCGCTTCGTACGGCACGCCGAATTCCTGCAGGATCGCGACGGCGTTTTTCATGACTTCCCAGTCGGAACTGGAGCCCATCAATACGCCGACAATCGGCGCAACATGCGTATGGGCGGTTTGTGCTTCACTCATCTTTACGGCTTCCTTGTTTCCGGGCGATGCGCGCCTGACACGGCGCGCGCAATCAGATCAGTCGAGCTTGTGCCCGGTCAGGCGCTCGAGCGCTTCCTGGTATTTCTCGCCCGTCTTGACGACCACGTCGTCCGGCAGCTTCGGCGCCGGCGGCTCTTTCTTCCACGGCTGGGTTTCGAGCCAGTCGCGCACGAACTGCTTGTCGAACGACGGCGGGTTGGTGCCGGCCTGGTACTGGTCCGCGGGCCAGAAGCGCGACGAGTCGGCCGTGAGCGCCTCGTCCATCAGATACAGCTTGCCGTGGTTGTCGAGACCGAATTCGAACTTCGTGTCCGCGATGATGATGCCGCGCGTCGCCGCGTACTCAGCGGCTTCCTTGTACAGACGGATCGAGATGTCGCGGATCGTGGCCGACAGCTCGGTGCCGATGCGGCGCTCCATCTCGTCGTAGGTGATGTTTTCGTCGTGGTGGCCCATCTCGGCCTTGGCGGCCGGCGTGAAGATCGGCTCGGGCAGCTTCTGTGCGTTCTGCAGACCCGGCGGGAGTTGCACGCCGCACACCGAGCCGGTGGCCTGGTAGTCCTTCCAGCCGCTGCCGGCCAGATAGCCGCGCACCACCGCTTCGACGAGGATCGGCTCCAGACGCTTGACGACTACCGCGCGCCCCTTGACCTGCTCGACTTCGTCCGGCGCGACCACCGACTCGGGCGCGACGCCCGTCAGGTGGTTCGGCACCACGTGCTTAAGCTTTTCGAACCAGAAGTTCGCCATCGCGTTGAGCACGCGCCCCTTGTTCGGAATCGGCTCGCCCATGATCACGTCGAACGCCGACAGGCGGTCGGTCGTGACGATCAGCAACTGGTCGTTGCCCACCGCATAGTTGTCGCGGACTTTACCGCGGCCGAGCAGCGGCAGCGAGCGGAGCGTGGATTCGTAGAGGGTAGACATCGTCGTGGTTCGCTAAAAGTGAGGCAAAAAATGTGACCGGAACAAAAGGGAAACGCCGTTCCCCCCGATGATGCGGGAACGGCGATCGGACGACAACCTGGCCAAACGGCCAGGCGCGGAGCCAAAAACAACTGCTTAGCGGACGACTTGTGCGAGTTCGCCCGACTTGTACTTCTCCGCAATTTTATCAAGCGAAACCGGCTTGATCTTGCCAGCCTGGCCTTCGCAGCCGAATTGCGTGTAACGGTCGATACAGATCTTCATCGCCGCTTCGCGCGCCGGCTTCAGGTAATCGCGCGGATCGAACTTGCCCGGGTTGGTCGCCATGTAGCGGCGGATCGCGCCCGTGATCGCCAGACGCAGGTCGGTGTCGATGTTGACCTTGCGCACGCCGTGACGGATACCTTCCTGGATTTCCTCGACCGGCACGCCGTAGGTTTCCTTCATGTCGCCGCCGAATTCGCGGATTTCCGCGAGCAGCTCCTGCGGCACCGACGACGAGCCGTGCATCACGAGGTGCGTGTTCGGAATGCGTTGATGGATTTCCTTGATGCGCTGGATCGACAGAATATCGCCCGTCGGCTTCTTGCTGAACTTGTAGGCCCCGTGCGAGGTGCCGATCGCGATGGCCAGCGCGTCGCACTGGGTCAGCTTGACGAAGTCGGCGGCCTGTTCCGGATCGGTCAGCAGCTGCTCGCGCGTCATCGTGCCTTCGGCGCCGTGACCGTCTTCCTTGTCGCCCTTCATCGTTTCGAGCGAACCGAGCACGCCCAGCTCCGCTTCCACGGTGACGCCGATCGAGTGCGCCGCTTCGACGACCTTGCGCGACACTTCGACGTTGTACCCGTACGATGCGACCGTCTTGCCATCGGCTTCGAGCGAACCGTCCATCATCACGCTCGTGAAGCCGCTGCGGATCGCCGCCATGCACACCGCCGGCGACTGGCCGTGATCCTGGTGCATCACGACCGGAATGTGCGGATACGACTCGACCGCCGCTTCGATCAGATGACGCAGGAACGGCTCGCCCGCGTACTTACGCGCACCAGCCGAAGCCTGCATGATGACCGGGGCGTTGATCTTGTCGGCCGCGGCCATGATCGCCTGCACCTGCTCCAGGTTGTTCACGTTGAATGCCGGAAGGCCATAGCCGTTTTCCGCGGCATGGTCCAGCAGTTGACGCATTGATACGAGAGGCATGCTGAAAACTCCTTGGATTGGAAACGAATTCTTTTGCCGTCGGCATCTTTTGTGGCGATTTTATCGCGAAGCAGACCGCGTTCCCGCGGTGACGCCAGCGCTTTGGTGCGCCGTCGCACATGGACCATGCGGGCTGTGCCGGCCTGCTTCGCTCAATCAAGCCTGTGCCAATCGAGCAGTCCTGCCGGATCAGTACGGTTCACCGACCCGCACGATCTTCAACGTGTTGGTGCCGCCCGCCTGCCCCATCGGCTCGCCGACCGTCAGCACGACCATGTCGCCGTGCGACGCGTAGCCCTTGCCGACTACCGTTTCGAGCGCCTGCTGCAGCGCGGTGTCGCGGTCGGTGTTGGTGTCCAGATGCAGCGACGTCACATTGCGGTACAGCGCCATCGCGCGTTCGCTGCCGACGCGCGGCGTCAGCGCGAAGATCGGCACGTGGGTCCAGTGTCGTGACATCCACAGCGCCGTCGAGCCCGATTCGGTCAGCGCGACGATCGCCTTCGCGCCGAGGTGATAGGCGGTGAACAGCGCACCCATCGCGATCGACTGGTCGATCCGCGTGAACGTGCGGTTGAGGAAATCCTTGTCGAGCTCCGACTGCTCGGACTTTTCCGCTTCGACGCAGATCGCGGCCATCGTCTCGATGGTCTGCACCGGGTATTTGCCCGCCGCCGATTCCGCCGACAGCATCACCGCGTCCGTGCCGTCCAGCACCGCGTTCGCGACATCCGACACTTCCGCGCGGGTCGGCACCGGCGCGTGGATCATCGACTCCATCATCTGCGTCGCGGTGATCACGAACTTGTTCGATTCGCGCGCCATCCGGATCATGCGCTTTTGCAGCGCGGGCACCGCGGCATTGCCCACTTCCACGGCCAGATCGCCACGCGCGACCATGATGCCGTCCGACGCGTCGAGGATGCCTTGCAGCGCCGGAATCGCTTCCGCGCGCTCGATCTTCGCGATCATCTTCGGCTTCATGCCGTACGGCGCGCCGGCGATGTTCGCGAGCTGGCGGGCCATTTCCATGTCGGTCGCGTTCTTCGGGAACGATACCGCGATGAAATCGACGCCGAGCGACATCGCCGTGCGGATGTCCTCCATGTCTTTCGCGGTCAGCGCGGGCGCCGACAGACCGCCGCCCTGGCGGTTGATGCCCTTGTTGTTCGACAGCTCGCCGCCGATCTTCACGACCGTGTGGATCTCGTGGCCGATCACGCGCTGCACGCTCAGCACGATCAGGCCGTCGTTGAGCAGCAGCACGTCGCCCGGCTTCAGGTCGCGCGGCAGATCCTTGTAGTCGAGGCCGACGCGCTCGTCGTTGCCGAGCTCGCATTCCGCATCGAGGATGAACGGATTGCCGGTGACGAGCGTCGTGCGGCCGTTCTCGAACTTGCCGACGCGGATCTTCGGTCCTTGCAGATCGGCCATGATGGCGACTTCGCGGCCGGCCTGACGGGCCGCTTCGCGAACGAATTCGGCGCGCTGGCGATGATCGTCCGCGGTGCCGTGTGAGAAATTGAGCCGCACCACATCCAGTCCCGCCTGAATCATTTGCAGCAGGATTTCCGGCGTGCTGGAAGCCGGACCGATAGTAGCGACAATCTTGGTGGCGCGATGCATGAGTCTCCTCGTCTGGATAGGATCGCTGGAAAGAGCGCTGCGGGGCTGCTGCGGAGTCTGCGCATCGAACGATGCTGCCTGGGGTCGCGCGCCGGCTGTGGCCGATGTCGCTTTGTGGAGTAATGCGGGTGATGGGGGTAATGAGGGTGATGCGGTATTCGAGACCGGCGCATCGCGCGCCGGCGGGTCGTCGTCCTGCTTGCCGGAAGGCCCTTCCGGCTGGGCCGAATCGTCCTGGGCGGATTCGGTAGCGGCCGTTGGCGGCTGCGCCGCGTCGCCGGCGGGAGGCTGCTCCACAACCGCCGGCGCGGCCGCGCCGGCGGCCAGCGCCGGGTCGACCGTCGCCGGCGCACCGGCTGCGCGTGTCTCGCTCTCCCCTGCCGGTGCTGCCGCGTTACCGCGCGGCGCTTTCGCGCCACGCGCCTTGGTCGACTTCGCCGATGGGGAGCGCGTCGCCACGTTAAGCCCGCGATTCCAGAACTTCGACCGCCGGCAGCTTCTTGCCTTCGAGGAACTCGAGGAATGCGCCGCCGCCCGTCGAAATGTAGCTAACCTGGTCGTGGATGCCGTACTTGGCGATCGCCGCGAGCGTGTCGCCGCCGCCTGCGATCGAGAACGCCGCCGAGCGTGCGATCGCGTCCGCGAGCGTCTTCGTGCCGTTGCCGAACTGGTCGAACTCGAACACGCCGACCGGGCCATTCCACACGATCGTACCGGCCTTCTCGAGCTGCGCGGCCAGCACCTTGGCCGTTTCCGGGCCGATGTCGAGGATCATGTCGTCGTCCTGCACCTCGGCGACGGCCTTCACTTCGGCCTTCGCGGTCGGCGAGAACTCCTTGGCCGTGACCACGTCGGTCGGGATCGGCACCGAGGCGCCGCGGGCCTTTGCCGCGTCGATGATCGCCTTCGCATCGTCGACGAGATCGGCTTCGGCGAGCGACTTGCCGATCTTCAGGCCGGCCGCGAGCATGAACGTGTTGGCGATGCCGCCGCCGACGATCAGCTGGTCGACCTTCTCCGCGAGCGACTTCAGGATGGTCAGCTTGGTCGACACCTTCGAGCCCGCGACGATCGCCACGAGCGGACGCTTCGGCGCGCCGAGCGCCTTGCCGAGCGCTTCGAGCTCAGCTGCGAGCAGCGGGCCCGCGCACGCAACCGGCGCGTACTTCGCGATACCGTGGGTGGTCGCTTCGGCGCGATGCGCGGTGCCGAACGCGTCGTTCACGTAGATGTCGCAGAGCTTGGCCATTTTCTGCGCGAGCTCGTCGGAATCTTTCTTTTCGCCCTTGTTGACGCGGCAGTTTTCGAGCAGCACGACCGAGCCCGGCGCGACGTTCACGCCGTTTTCGACCCAGTTCGCGACGAGCGGAACCTCGCGGCCGAGCAGCTCGGCCAGACGCTTCGCCACCGGCGCGAGCGAATCTTCCGGCTTGAAGTCGCCTTCGGTCGGACGGCCAAGGTGCGAGGTAACCATCACGGCGGCGCCGGCGTCGAGCGCGGCCTTGATGGCCGGCACGGAAGCGCGGATGCGGGTGTCCTCGGTGATGTTGCCTTGATCGTCCTGCGGCACGTTCAGATCGGCGCGGATGAATACGCGTTTGCCGGACAGCTTGCCTTCGGCGATCAGGTCGGAGAGACGCAATACCTTGTTCATGGGCTTGAGTATGCGAGTTGATGAGAAGGCGGTGGCGGACAGCGCGCGGGGACGATGCGCGTCGAACTCCAGCGCTTCGGCCCAACGGCTCCGCGGGATCGGGCGCCGGCGGCCGGCCGCGACACCAGGCGCCTTGCTGTGGCGCGCTGAACCCGGAAAAGGCATTTTAACTGATCCAAACGGCCTTCTGACCCGCGGCCGAGCGAATGTCGCGTATTTGATCGCGAGGCCGACCATGCAGCCGCGCAGCATTCATCGCCGCACCGCGGGCCGGAGCGTCACAGGAACACGCGCATCAGTGTAAACACGACCATTCCGGTCACGATCGTGCCCAGCATGGTGCGTCGCCACAAAAACCAGCTCAGGCCGGCGAGCGTCGCATAAAGCTCATGGTTGGACGTCGCGAACGACATCCCTTCGGGCGTCGTCAGCACGTCGGGCACCACCACGGCGGCGAGCGCGGCGGCCGGCGCGTAGCGCAGCATCTTCTGGACGCGCGCCGGCAGCACCGTGCGCTCGCCCCCGATCAGAAACATCGCGCGCGTCAACGCGGTGACGAAGGTCATGCCGAAGATGGCGAGCCAGATTTGCGTGGAGGTCATTGGGAGTCTCCGGCGCGATCGTTCATGCCGCGGATGCGGCGCAGGTCGGCGCGCTCGATGATCAAGTCGGCCGCGCTGCCGGCGGCGATCGCCGCGATCACCGCGAGCGGCAGCGCGAGCCGATACGGCAGATCGAGTGCGAGCAGCGACACGATGCCGGCCACGCTGACCGCGACCATCGTCGAGCGAGTGGCGATCGCCGACACCATCACCGGCAACAGCGCGAGCGTGCCGGCGAGCGCGAGCCCCCAGTTGTCGGGAATCAGGCTCGCGAGCAGGATGCCGATGATCGACGACACCTGCCACGACAGCCAGCTCGACACCGCCATGCCCCAGAAGTACGCCTCCTTGCCCGGCACGTAGCCGGTCGGAAAGCTCTTCTTCACGAACAGCAGATAGATCACGTCGCCGTTGAAATAGCCGAGCACGATGCGCCGCCACATCGACAGATACGAGAAGTGCGGCGCGAGGCCGGCGCTGAAGATCACGAAGCGGGTGTTGACCATCGCCGCGGTCAGCAACACGGTCCACACCGGCAGCTTCGCGGCGAGGAGCGGCAGCACCGCCAGCTGCGACGAACCGGCGTAGCACAGCAGCGACATCGTCAGTGCCTGCGGCAGCGTGAGCACGGACTTGCTCATCGCGATGCCGGTCACGAGGCCCCAGGAAAAAATCGCCATCAGCGTGGGGGCGTAGGCGCGCGCGCCTTCACGAAAAGCGCGGCGATCGGTATCGGACAGTCGAGCGAGCATCGGCGAAGGGAGCGGGCGCAAGGAACGCCGTCAAGAAGGCCAGGTCGGCGCGCCAGGTCGCAGGGCCACCCGCTGGCGCATCCGGAGTTGATTTATGCGTGCGCCGGATTATAGCGCCCGGGGTGCGCCCAAATGCCCGTTGCGTGTGCAAAAGACGCTAAAATAGCGCTCCCGGCTATGTCCTGCGCTCATGGCCGCACCTCATAACGCACCTGCTGGAGAACCGTATGTCAATGGCCGACCGCGACGGCAAGATCTGGATGGATGGCAAGCTCATCGACTGGCGCGATGCCAAAATCCACGTGCTCACCCACACGCTGCACTACGGCATGGGCGTGTTCGAGGGCGTGCGCGCTTACAAGACCGCCGACGGCGCGACCGCGATTTTCCGCCTGCAGGAGCACACCAAGCGCCTGCTGAACTCGGCAAAGATCTTCCAGATGGACGTGCCGTTCGACCATGAAACGCTCGCCGCCGCGCAGCGCGAAGTGGTCCGCGAGAACAAGCTCGAGACCTGCTATCTGCGCCCGATCATCTGGGTCGGCTCGGAAAAGCTCGGCGTGTCGGCCAAAGGCAACACCATTCACGTCGCGATCGCCGCGTGGCCGTGGGGCGCGTACCTCGGCGAAGAGGGCATCACCAGGGGTATCCGTGTGAAGACGTCGTCGTTCACGCGCCATCACGTGAACGTGTCGATGGTGCGCGCGAAGGCGTCGGGCTGGTACGTGAACTCGATCCTCGCGAACCAGGAAGCGACAGCGGACGGCTACGACGAAGCCCTGCTGCTCGACGTCGACGGCTACGTGTCGGAAGGCTCGGGCGAGAACTTCTTCCTCGTCAACAACGGCAAGCTTTACACGCCGGACCTGTCCTCGTGCCTCGACGGCATCACGCGCGATACCGTCATCACGCTCGCGCGCGACATGGGCCTGCAAGTGATCGAAAAGCGCATCACGCGCGACGAGGTCTATACCTGCGACGAAGCGTTCTTCACCGGCACGGCAGCCGAAGTCACGCCGATCCGCGAGCTCGACAACCGCGCAATCGGCGCCGGCGCGCGTGGCCCGATCACCGAAAAGCTGCAATCGGCCTTCTTCGACGTCGTGAACGGCAAGAGCGCGAAATACGCGCACTGGCTCGCGAAGATCTGAGCGACGTTTCGAGATGCGCCGCGCCGCCCAACGGCGGCGCACTGCAAGCCCTCCGCATACAACGAGAAAGTCTCATGAGCGAAATCAAGGAAATGCCGCTGGTCGAACTGTCGGCAAAAGATTTGCCGGCGTATTGTCCGAATCCGGCCATGCCGCGCTGGAGCGCGCATCCGCGCGTCTTCATCGACGTGTCGCACGGCGAAGCGCGTTGCCCGTATTGCAGCACGCGCTACAAGCTGCGCGACGGCGAAGTGATCAAAGGCCATTGATCCGGCGCAACGGGCGGTTCTGAGCCGGCTTGGGCGGCACGAGGCGCGGGGCTCGGATCACGCGCTCGCCGCGCCGCAGGCTCGATCGCACGACCCGCACGACCCGCACGAACGGCGCAGCCGGGCCGCCGCCGCGCCGCCATCGCGGCGCGTGTGGGCAAACGGCATCGCGCCGCGCGGCTTTCCGCTTTCCCCTTTTACCCATCCGAGTGCTACGCGCATGGCGCGCGCGGCGCTTGTTATCGACACCGGACACTCACTTTGATGCGTCGCGCGTTGGTTATCGCACCGAACTGGATCGGTGACGCATTGATGGCGCAGCCGCTGTTTGCGCGCCTCGTGAAATTGCATCCGCGCATCGTCATCGATGCGGTCGCGCCCAGCTGGGTCGCGCCCGTGCTCGAGCGCATGCCGGAAATCCGCGACGTCTACGCGACCGATCTCGCCCACGGCAAGCTGCAAATGCTGCGCCGCTGGCAGCTGTCGAGCGATCTGCGCGACGTCGGCTACGACGCGGCCTATGTGCTGCCGAACTCGTTCAAGTCGGCGCTGATTCCGTGGCTGGCGGGCATTGCGCTGCGCATCGGCTACACCGGCGAGAGTCGCTATGGCGTGCTGAACGTGCGTCACGCGAATCCGCGCAAGGACGCGCGCCCGCCGATGGTCGGCCACTACGCCGCCCTCGCCTACGCACCCGGCGCCAAAGTCCCCGAAGATCTGCCGATGCCGCGCCTCGACACCGACCTGAACGAGGCGTCGCGCGTGTCGGCACGCTTCAATCTCGATACGCGCGTGCCGCTGCTGGTGTTCTGCCCCGGCGCCGAATATGGTCCCGCGAAGCGCTGGCCGCCCGAGCATTTCGCATCGCTCGCGCAGATGGTCGGCCAGTCGTTCCCGTACACGCAGATCGTCGCGCTCGGTTCGCCGAAAGACGCGCCGCTCGCGCAGGCGATCGCCGAGAAAGCGCCGAACGTGCGCAACCTGTGCGGCCAGACCGCGCTCGGCGAGGCCTGCGCGCTGATCTCGCGGTCCAATGCGGTCGTCACCAACGACTCCGGCCTGATGCACGTCGCCGCCGCGCTGCGCCGCCCGCTCGTGGCCGTCTACGGTTCGACCGATCCGCGCCACACCCCGCCCTTGTCCGAGCTCGCGAAGGTACAATGGCTTCATCTCGAATGCAGCCCCTGTTTTCAGCGCGAGTGCCCGCTCGGCCATCTGAACTGCCTGAAGCAACTGAGCGCCGAGCAGGTTTTCGGCGATTTGCGCGGCATGCTGCTCGCGCAGCGCTGAGCCGACTCATACTTGCACGCAACACCGCACGCCCCCGAGCGCGTCGCGTCATGTTCGCGCCTTGCGGCGCGGGCAAGCTGACGCCGGGGAGCGATGGTCCGGCGCTCTGGACCGTCCCGCTACCGCTGACCCGCAACCGCGCGCCGCGCACAAGAGACTGACGAGCCATGCCACGTTTTGCCCATATCTTCGAAGCCGCCGCCGATACCCTGAACGCCTACTATCAGGCCGTCGCCGAGGTCAATATCGACAGCTTGATGGGCTTGTGGATCGACGAGGAATTCGTCAGCTGCATCTGCGCGGACGGCTCGCATTTGCACGGGCTCGACAGCATCCGCCATGGCTTGCTGAGTCAGCTCGAAGCGATGCCGGTGTCGATCGAACCGCTCGACATCCGTGTCTACGACAGCCTCGGCACCGTCGTCTATGCGATTGCCGAAGCGCATCGTCCGGCCGACCCGACCGCCACGCCCGCAATGGTCTTCACCACCTACGTGATGGTCCACGAACGCGGCGAATGGCGCATCGCGCATATTCATGCGAGCGCGATGCCGAACGAGACCGCCAGCCAGTTCGCGACGAAGATGCGGCATGGCCAGGGCCCGCTGCACTGACGCGCGGCGCCGCTGCCGAGTCAGGTTCATGCTTTTTCGTTCTTTCGCTTTTCCGCCGGTATGAGTTCGACGCCCGATCAACCCGCTTCCCCAGGTACAGCGCCCACCCAGGTGGCGGCCGCCGTCGAGGCGACTGTCGAGCTGCTGTACCGCGCGCCGCTGTGGCTGCCGACCCGGCATGCGCAGACCATCGTCCCGTCGCTGTTCGCGCGCCGCCCCGCGGTGTCGTTTCGACGCGAACGCTGGGACACGCCCGACGGCGATTTCATCGATCTCGACTGGGTCGCGCATCAGAGTCCGCCCACCGATACCGCGCCGCTCTTCGTGCTGTTCCACGGCCTCGAAGGCAATTCGTCGTCGCATTACTCGGCCGCGCTGATGGCAGCCGCGCGCGAATACGGCTGGCATGGCGTGGTGCCGCACTTTCGCAGCTGCAGCGGTCCGCTGAACCGGCTGCCGCGCTTCTATCATCTCGCCGACAGCGACGAGGTCGACTGGATCCTGCGCCGCCTGCGCGCCGCGCATCGCGGACCGGTGGTCGCGGCGGGCGTGTCGCTCGGCGGCAACATGCTGCTGCGCTGGCTCGGCGAGCGGCAAGACGATGCGACGCGGGTGGTAGCGGCGGCCGCCGCGATTTCGACACCGATCGACGTCCATGCGGGCGGCCGCGCGCTGTCGCAAGGCTTCGGCCTCGTCTACACGCGCAGCTTCCTGAAGACGCTGAAGCAGAAGGCCAACCAGAAGCTCGAGCAGTTCCCCGGCCTGTTCGACCGCGACGCGATGCTCGCGAGCCGCACGATGTACGAGTTCGACAACGTCGTGACCGCGCCGCTGCACGGCTTTCGCAATACCGACGACTACTGGAGCACCGCAACCACCCGTCCGCTGCTGCCGCACATTCAGGTGCCGACGCTCGTGCTCAACGCGCGCAACGATCCTTTCCTGCCGGCCGAAGCGCTGCCGTCGCGGCACGACGTGTCGGCCGCGGTCGAGCTTGATCAGCCTGTGCACGGCGGCCACGCGGGTTTCATGACCGGGCCGTTCCCGGGCCGCATCGACTGGCTGTCGCGGCGCGTGTTCGGCTATCTGGAGCGACACGTCGATCATGGATGACATCGTTAGACAGGCGCTGGCCAAATGGCCGAACGTGCCGAGTTGCACCGGCTGGCTGATGCTCGACCGGCGCGGTAACTGGCGCATGCGCGACGAAGCGGCCCAGGCGAGCGGCGCGCCCGGCGCACCGATCCGGCACGAGGCGTTGCTTGGCTTCATCAACCGGAACTACGAGGTCGATGAGCGCGGGCAGTGGTTTTTCCAGAACGGGCCGCAGCGCGTATACGTCGAGCTGGCTTATACGCCGTGGGTGGTCAGGTTGTCCGCGCACGCGGATGGAACGCTCGCGCTGCACGATCAGGGCGGCGGCGCGTTCGAACCGGCGGCGGTGTTCGTCGACGAAGACGGCGGCATTCTGTTCATCGATCGCTCGCAGCCGGCACGCATCGCGGTGCTGCACGATCATGACCTGGAGATCTTCTCCGATCACGCGACGCTCGCCGACGATGACTCATTGAGCGGCGCATTCCACTGGAGCGCTCAGCTCACACTGCCGCTACAAAGCGTGCGACGCGATCAGGTGGCCGCGCGCTTTGGCTTCGTCGCGAGTCCGGCGGCGCAGGTCTGACGCGCATACCGGCGCGCGCTCACGCGCCCTCCCCCTTCTCGTCGAGCCGCTCCTCCTTGTAGCGGTTCTCCATCTCGTGCAGGCGAGCGTCGACGGTCGCGAGGTCGTAATAGCCGATCGTCTTCAGGTCGCGGGCGTCCTTCAGCTGCCGGATCGCCGATGGCCACGCCCCGTCCAGCGCGAACTTCTCCGCCATCGCGCGATGCTGCGTCAACGCATCGCCGCTGCCCGCGCTCGCCTGCGCGAGATACAGCCACCACGCGGGTTGATCGGGATGCGCCCGGGTTTCCTGCGTCGCGAGCGCCTGCGCGTCGGTGAAGCGGTGCAGCGTCAGCAGCGTGCGGATGTGCATGTCGATCGCGGCGTTCGATTGCGGCCAGCGCTGCTGCGCGAACTCGGCGAGACGCGCGGCTTCGTCGGCGTGACCGGCGCACCGCGCGATGTCGGCCGCGAGCACGTCGAGGCTTGTCGAAGTGCGCTCGGGCTCGCCTTGCGCACGCGCGCCCGCGACGAACGTCGCGCGCGCGTTCGCGAGCGAGGCCACCGCGTCGTCGTAGCGCTCGAGCAGCATCTGCCCGTACGCGATGCCGTACCAGTTCGCCGCGACGTTCAGCGCGGTGCGGTCGTCGATTTCCGAGCGCAGCCGCGAAATCTCGTCCGCGTATTCGTTGCGCGAATGGTCCTGCAACAGGCGCGAGCGCGCCCGCACGAAGCCGTATTCGGCGTCCTGATGCGGTTGCCGGTACGGCGAGCGGCGTGCGCGGTCCTCCATATCGGCGATCCGCTCGCCGGTCAGCGGATGCGTTCGCGCATAGGCCGGAATGCCGTTTTCGTTCATCGCCGCGCGGTCGAGCCGGTGGAAGAACGTCGGCATCGCGTAAGGATCGTAGCCGGCGCCGGCGAGCAGCAAAAAGCCGACGCGGTCCGCTTCCTGTTCGGCCGATCGCGAGAAGCGCAGCTGGCTATCGACCGCATACGCCTCGCTGCCGAGCGCGATCGCGCTGCCGAGGTCGCCGCTATGCGCGAGAACGCCAGCCAGCACGCCGAACAGCACACCGACGAGCGCCGCGTAGCCGCCGCGCTCGCCATTCGAGATCATCCGCGAGATGTGCCGCTGCAGCACGTGCCCCATCTCGTGACCCAGCACCGACGCGAGCTCGGATTCGGTCTGCGTCGCGACGATCAGCCCCGCGTTCACGCCGATGAAACCGCCCGGCAACGAAAACGCGTTGATCTGCGCGTCGCGCACCGCGAACAGTTCGAAGTCCGGTCGATAGCCGCCGATGTAAAGCGCGCCGGCCGCCGCCGCGAGCTTGGCCGAGACCGAATTCAGGTAGTCGCGCACGAGCCAGTCGTCGAGATAGTCGGGGTCGCGGCGTATCTCGCGCATCACGCGCTCGCCGAGCTTGCGCTCGGCCTGCGGGGTCAGCGAGCCGGCGCCGCCGCTGCCGAGATCAGGTAATTGCTGTGCGACGATCGGTGCGCGCCAGTCGCCGCCGCCGCCATTGTCGCCGCCGTTGCCGCCGTTCCCACCGCCATTGGAAAAGCGGCTTTGGGCACCGCCGTAGGTGCCGAACACGCCGCGCGCGATGTCGGGCGGCAGGATCGGATCGACACGCGCGTCGCTCGGGCCGCTGACGAGCGGCGCCTCGGACGGTGTCGTTCGCGGCGCGATGGCCGCCTCGCCGGTCGATTGCGCGAATGCGCCCGGTGGCATAGCGAGCGCGACGGATAGCCATGCAGCAAGGAACCGTTTTGAATGCATCGCGAAGCCGGTCTGACGAAGTCGAAAAACGCCGCCCACGGCCCGGACTAAGATAACGGGCAAGGGCGTCGCAGGACGCGTACGAGGCAAAACGCAGAGCACGACACAGCGCAGGTGTAATCAGTCGCCGCGACGATTCGGGGTCGCGCCGCACTGCTATGATAGGCGCCTTCTGAAGGAGTCAACCATGCCTGAACTCACTCATTTCGATGCGGCCGGTGACGCGCATATGGTGGACGTCGGCGGCAAGCAGGAGACCAGGCGCGTCGCGATCGCGCGCGGCTCGATCCGCATGCTACTCGACACTTTCGCGCTGATCCGCGACGGCAACGCCAAAAAGGGCGACGTGATCGGCGTCGCGCGGATTGCGGCGATCCAGGCCTCGAAGCGCACCGCCGATCTGATTCCGCTGTGCCACCCGCTCGCGCTGACACGCGTGAAGGCCGATTTCGAGCTCGACGAGCAGATGCCGGGCGTGCATTGCACGGTTCAGGTCGAGACGTTTGGACGCACGGGCGTCGAAATGGAGGCGCTTACCGCCGTGCAGGTTGGGCTGTTGACCGTGTACGACATGTGCAAGGCGGTCGATCGCGGCATGACCATCACCGACGTGAAGGTGATGGAAAAGCATGGCGGGAAGTCGGGAGATTGGGTCGCGCAAAGTTGAAGCGCGGTTCGGCAACTATCCGGGTAGCGAAATGACCATCGACGACCTGCTCAAGCAGCTACTGGCGTTTCGCGACGCGCGCGACTGGCGGCAGTTTCACACGCTGCGCAATCTGATCGTCTCCACCGGCATCGAAGCCGGCGAGCTTCTGGAGACGATCCAATGGAAAACCGACGCGCAGATCGACGCACTGCTCAGCGATTCCGCGCAATCGACGAACCTCAGGCACGAGTGCGCCGACGTGTTCATGTATCTGCTGCTGGTCGCCCACACTGCGGGCTTCGATCTCGTCGACGCAGCAGCGGAAAAACTGAAGCTGAACGAAGCGCGCTACCCCGTCGACAAGGCAAAAGGCACCGCCGCGAAGTATTCCGAGCTTTGAACTCTGAAGCACGGAAGCCGCGGCGGCAGCACGCCTAAGCTGGCGCGGCACCATCAATCGTCGCCGCTGTCGTCGTCCGGCGTTGCATCGGGCGCCGGCGTGCCGTAGCGCTTAACCAGTTGCTCCTTGAATCCCGCGAGCGACTTCTGTTCGTCGACGAGTTCGTACAGATAGCCGAGCTGCGCCGGCCAGTCCTTCAGTTCCTCGGCGAAGATCCGCAAGCGTTCGACCGTATCGAGCGCCGCCGCGGTATCGCCGGTCAACGCTTGCAGCACCGCATAGCGACGCAGCACCGTCTCGCCCGGCAACAAAGCGATGGCCTGCTTGTGCATCGCGAGCTTGCGTTGCAGGTTCAGCGGATTCATCGGCTGCAGCGTCGCGAGACCGTATTCGCCCCATGCGCCGAACATCAACGACGGATCGGCGCTGTACTGCTCGGCCGGACGCGCGCCGTAGTACAGCACTTCGGCGCGCGCATAGTCGCGATACACCGAATACAGCGCGGCGAGTCCGCCAAACACCACGACCGCGAATGCGCCGAACGACAGGTTCGCGGGCACCGCGCGCAACGGCCGCGTGTCGAGCAGGCCGAATACGAACATCGCGGGCAACAGGAAGAACATGTACTGCTGCGGATACTCGACGAGCGCATGCATCGTCAGCACGCCGATCAGCGCGATGCCGAATACGCGCGCCGCGCTTTGCGGCGCACGCACGACGCGCACGAGCCATGCGACAAGGCCCACGAGCACGATCCCGAGACCGATCAGACCGGTTTTCGCGAGCAGGTCGACGAAGATGTCGTGCGAGTTGTTGGCGATCTCGACGCCGCCCAGTTGCTTGACGAGCTCGAACTGATAGCCCGGAAATTCGCCCCAGCCGACGCCGAGCAGCGGATGCTGCTTGAACATCGTCCAGCCGTATTTCCACAGTGCGAGGCGCGGCGCGATCTGGCCAGCGTCCTGGAAGCGCTCGGCCGCCGACTGTCCGAGTTCGAGGTGATAGCGCACGTTGGCCCAGCGGATCAGCGCATTGATCACGAAGAACAGCACCGCGAGCGCGATCGGGACCAGCCATTCACGGTTGCTGCGGCGCAGTTGCGGTTCGTTGCGCGTCTGCGCGAAGGCCATCCAGAAGCCGGCCACGACGATCACACCCATCTGCAGCCACGGACCGCGCGACACGGTCAACGCGAGGCCGACCGAGAAAATTGTCGACACCAGCAGCCAGATCGGCACCGCGATGCGGCGCGTCTGCACGAGATACAGCGCTCCGGCCATCGCGAACGCGATATACGTCGCGAGGTGGTTCGCCTGCGCCATGTTGCCGAACGGCCGGCGCTCGACGGTCACGTTATACGCGACGACGAGCGGAGCCACGCGCGTCTCGAGGTGAAACAACTGGATCATCTGGCTGAACACCGCGAACAGACCGCCGACGATCAATGCCCCCGCCGCCCAGCGCAACGCGGTCTCGTCGAGCTTCACGCGCGCGAAGCCGTAGCCCACGTGCACAGCCATCCACGCGGCAAGCAGGAAGCCCGCGCCGAGCCAGTTCATCGACGGCTCCGCGACCGGCAGCACCAGCGTCTGCACGACCAGCACGAGGCCGAACAGCAAAGGCACGAGCGCAACGATGGGCGACGCGAAAGCCACGCGCGGCCGCGTGGTCGCGACCAGCAGCACGACGGCCGCTCCAGTCAGCAGATACAGCGCGAGTGCGGTGAATTCGGCGTAGAAGGTTGGGATCGGATACGTATGGTTGGCAACCGCATAGGGCAGGATCAACGCAAGAGCCAGCAGTACGAGAGACAGGTAGCGCGCGAAAGGGGTGGGCATCGAATCAACGGTGGGCGTCAGCAACCGGCGCACTATACAAAAAATTCGTTGCACTGTGCGCCGGCCCGGCCGAAATAGGCTGAAAATCAGCCTTTTACGTTGTGGTTCGAGTCATCCAGTCAGCGCTCGGTCGCTGTCTCGTCGCTGACTTGTTTGCCACTTACGAACGGCATTCGGGCGGCGCCAGATTCGCCGCGAGCGTCGACGCTTCGATCGGCATCGGCCCCGAGCCCGGCGCCGGCAACGACGACGCGTTCTTGCCACTCGCAAAGCATTCCCACGTCAGCGCGCCGGTCTGCACCGCGTCCTTGCTCAACGCGACGCGCGCGCTCGGCGCATCCGCGTTGTCCGGCACCGAGGGCACCAGCGTCAGCGTGTTCGCAGCGGCCTGCGCGACGCGCGTCGAGTACGTGATCGTGATCTGGCCGGTGTCGTCGTCAATCTGGATGGACTCGACGTTGCGCGTGGCGGGCGGCGACGCATAACCGCCGCTGAAGGCGTTGCCGCTCGCGGCGTTTTCGGCCACCGCGAGCCGCGCCGACGCCGCGAGCGACAAGCCCTCGCCGACCCGGCTGCGCGCCAGATAGTCCTGATACGCGGGAATCGCATAGGCGGCGATCACACCGACGATCGCGAGCACGATCATCAGTTCGATCAGCGTGAAGCCGACGCCGCAGCGGCGGCAGATGCGCGCGAACCAGCTCGCGCGCCAGCGTGCACAGCGCGACGGGGATTGGGAGTACGGGGAATACGGCAGGGTAACGATCATCGGCAGACTCCTGATACGAGAAACGCCTGGCCCGTGGATCGGGAACAGGCGTTTTTATCGTAGCGAGCGAGGCTCACGCGTCACAGTCAGCCGGATGGCCAGGCTTGCGCTCGGACGGCATCACCGTTTAGGCAGCGGCAGCGCCACGCTCACACCGCCGCACGCTTCGCGTTACGGCGCTTCAGCAGATAACCGACGATCACGACGAACAGCGCACCCGCGATACTCATCCCGTACTCGGCGACGGGCGTGTCGAGAATCGGCCAGCGGTCGCCGGCCGGGTCGTTGACCATCAGGCCACCCGCAATCCAGCCAAGCAGACCCGCGCCGAACAGCACGATGCCCGGAAAGCGATCGAGCAGCTTCAGAATCAGCTGGCTGCCCCACACGATCAGCGGAATGCTCACGACGAGGCCAAAGATCACCAGAGCCAGCCGATGCTCGGGCTCCGCGGCTTCGGCCGCGCCGGCGATCGCGATCACGTTGTCGACGCTCATCACCGCATCCGCGACGATGATCGTCTTCACCGCCGAGATCAGCTTGTCGGCCGGCTTTACGTTCTCATGCCCGTCGTGCGCCGGCGCGAGCAGGCGCACGCCGATCCACAGCAGCAGCACGCCGCCCGCGAACTTCAGGAACGGCACGTCGAGCAGCGCGACCGCGAACGCGATCAGCACGACACGCAACAGGATCGCGCCGGCGGTCCCCCACACGATGCCGCGCATGCGCTGCGACTGCGGCAGGTTGCGGCAGGCGAGCGCGATCACGACCGCGTTATCGCCACCGAGCAGAACGTCGATGACGACAATCTGAAAGACTGCGCCCCAATGGAGGGTCGTGAAGAATTCGAGCATGGAAGAAAGAATAAGAAAAAATCGGCCGGGCGGACAGAAACCCGACGCAAGCGCGGACGAAAAAAAAGCGGGGGAGTCTGCACTCCCCCGCTTTTCGGGACCGCCCGCTCACGAAAGGATTTCGTAAGCGTATCAAAAATCGCGCGCCTACGGCACGCGAATTCGATTTACAGCATCGCCTTCAGAAGACGCGCCATTTCGGATGGGTTCTTCGTGACCTTGATACCGCACGCGTCCATGATTTCCAGCTTCGCTTCAGCGGTGTCCGCACCGCCCGAGATCAGCGCGCCGGCGTGGCCCATGCGCTTGCCCGGAGGCGCCGTGACGCCAGCGATGAAGCCAACCACCGGCTTCTTCATGTTGTCCTTGATCCAGTGCGCGGCGTTCGCCTCGTCCGGACCGCCGATTTCGCCGATCATGATGACGGCGTCCGTATCCGGATCGTCGTTGAACATCTGCATCACGTCGATGTGCTTCAGACCGTTGATCGGGTCGCCGCCGATACCGACTGCCGACGACTGGCCGAGGCCGATCGCGGTCAGCTGGCCGACTGCTTCATACGTCAGCGTGCCCGAACGCGACACGACGCCGATGCGGCCTTTGCGGTGGATGTGACCCGGCATGATGCCGATCTTCAGCTCGTCCGGCGTGATCGTGCCCGGACAGTTCGGTCCGAGCAGCAGCGTCTTGCGGTTTTCGCGACGCATACGATCCTTGATCTCGATCATGTCGCGCACGGGGATGCCTTCCGTGATACAGATCGCGAGATCCAGATCGGCTTCGACGGCTTCCCAGATCGCGGCGGCGGCGCCTGCCGGCGGAACGTAAATCACCGACACGGTCGCGCCCGTTTCAGCCTTGGCTTCAGCGACGCTCGCGTAGATCGGGATGCCTTCGAAATCTTCGCCGGCGCGCTTCGGGTTCACGCCCGCGACGTACGCTTCGCGGCCGTTTGCGTATTCACGGCAAGCACGCGTGTGGAACTGACCGGTCTTGCCGGTGATGCCCTGCGTGATGACCTTGGTGTCTTTGTTAATCAGAATCGACATGTACTGACCTCTGTTCGTTTGGCGTCGCGCAGTAGCGTCACTCGGCGCGATGCTTCACGCCGGTGTCGCTCGCGCGCCGCCACTCGTCAATTTGGCAAATGAGCCGGTAAATGCGCCGTGGACAGCTGGCTTACGCCTTGCCCGAAGCAGCCGCGACGACCTTCTGGGCCGCTTCTTCCATGCTGTCCGCCGAGATGATCGGCAGGCCGGATTCAGCGAGCATCTTCTTGCCCAGGTCTTCGTTCGTGCCCTTCATGCGGACCACGAGCGGCACCTTCAGCGACACGGCCTTCGATGCCGCGATCACGCCTTCCGCGATCACGTCGCAGCGCATGATGCCACCGAAGATGTTGACCAGAATCGCGGTCAGGTTCGGGTTCTTCAGCATGATCTTGAACGCTTCGGTAACCTTCTCCGTCGTAGCTCCTCCGCCGACGTCGAGGAAGTTCGCCGGTTCGCCGCCGAACAGCTTGATGGTGTCCATCGTTGCCATTGCGAGGCCAGCGCCGTTCACGAGGCAGCCGATGTTGCCGTCGAGCGAGATGTACGCGAGGTCGAACTTCGACGCTTCGATTTCAGCCGGATCTTCTTCGTCCAGATCGCGGTACGCGACGATTTCCGGGTGACGGAACAGCGCGTTCGAGTCGAAGTTGAACTTCGCGTCAAGCGCGATGACCTTGCCGTCGCCGGTCAGGATCAGCGGGTTGATTTCGGCGAGCGATGCGTCGGTTTCCCAGAATGCCTTGTACAGGCCTTGCAGAATCGCGCGAGCTTGCGGGATCGAAGCGTCGGGCACGCCGATCTTCTTCGCGAGGTCGTCTGCCTCCGAGTCCTTCAGGCCGGTCGACGGATCGACGGCAACCTTGTGGATCAGCTCAGGCGTCTTTTCCGCGACTTCTTCGACGTCCATGCCGCCTTCGCTCGACGCCATCACGACGATCTTCTGCGAAACGCGATCGATCACGAGACCGACATACAGTTCCTTCTTGATGTCAGCGCCTTCTTCGATCAGCAGGCGGTTAACCTTCTGGCCTTCCGGACCGGTCTGGTGCGTGACGAGCTGCATGCCGAGGATCTGGTTCGAATACTCGCGAACCTGTTCCAGCGACTTGGCGACCTTGACGCCGCCGCCCTTGCCACGGCCACCCGCGTGGATCTGAGCCTTGACGACCCACACCGGGCCGCCCAGCTCTTCCGCGGCCTTGACCGCATCATCCACCGAGAAGACCGGCTTGCCGCGCGGTACCGCGACGCCGAATTTCCGCAGGATTTCCTTACCCTGGTACTCGTGAATCTTCATGCGTGATTCCCTTCAGTCTGAGAGTTGGATTGAACTTCGTTTCCGTTGCCGCCGTTCAGGCCGACGCGTCGCCGCCTGGTTCGCGGCCGGCCGCGTCGTCCGACGAGGCCGCGCGTTCCGCTGGACGCGGAGCGTGGCCATACCAGCGCGGATGAAACTGTTTCACCGCCTCGCCGTCGAAACGCAGCGCGTGGCAGCGCCCCAACTGGAATGGCGGTTTGTCGTTGGAATGATCGCCTGTGCCGTTAGACGATTCGTCTCCCGAACCCGCGTTCGCGCCCGGCGTGCCGGCATCGGTGTTCCACACCTCGCCGGCGAACGCCTGGATCGCGGCGGTCGGCAGGATCGCGCACAGCTCGGTGAGATGCGTGCAACCGGCCGTGCCGGCCAGCAAACGGGCAGCATCGCGACGAAAGTTGTGGAACAGATTGAGCCCGATGAGGGCACGGTAGGCGGGATTGCTGGCCTGGCACAACCCTGGATAGGGCACCCAGTCGGACGACGCTTCGGCGTCGACGACGTTGAGCTTGCGATCGATGGTGATGCGAAGCCAGAGTTCATGGATCGGCTGACCATTGGGCCGGATACCCGACGCAAGCGCCACATCGCGTGGCTTTTCGTCGGTCAGGCACGCTTCCACATCCCACAGGCCATCGGTTCGCTCGTAAGCTTCCGCTCTGATTGCGCGACGATGGCGCAACTGACGGGACACTGGCAGGGAGAGCGACATGCGGGAAGGAAAGACCGGATTGGAAAACGTGTGGATTTTAGCATAACGGGTATTTGGGACAGCCCCGATTGCGCACGGCCTGGCGCCAGGTTACGGCGCGGCAATTACCCTACCCGTCGAGACTGGCGTATTAGTCGCCGTCCCCGATGTCGTCGACGTCGCCGATACCCTTCAGGATCTTGCCGATCGTCGCGCCGGAGAAGCCGCGCGACGCGAGAAAGCGCGCCTGCTTCGCGCGCTCGGCCGGCGTTTGCGGCAACTGGCCGAACTTCTTGCGCCAGACCGCCTGGGCGCGCGCGAGCTCGGTTTCGCGCAACTGCGCGCTCGCCTCTTCGACGAGCGCCGGGTTGAGCGCGTGTTGCTTCAGTTCGCCGAGAATGCGGCTCGTGCCGAGCCGCGATGCGCGCCGATGGACCAGGCTTTCCGCGAAGCGCGAGTCGGATAGCCAGTTTTCGGCCTGCAGCGCGTCGAGCATCGCGTCGAGCGAATCGGTTTCCTCGACGTAGGGCTTCAGCTTGCGGGCGAGTTCGGCGCGGCTATATTCGCGGCGCGACAGATAGCCAAGCGCGCGCGCTTTCAGCGAACGGGCGGGGCGTTGGGATTTTCTGCTGGCGTCTTCGTCGGACCGGCCCGGCTTCTGTTCGCCGGGTTGGCGGCGTGAGCGGGTGTAGGTGACTTCGGAGGGGATTGGGGAATCGAGCCCGGAGGAATCCCGGCTGGACGACACTGCAGCGGGTGCAGACCGCGTACGCTGCGGGCCGCGGCCCGCGGCGCGGTCGTGTGCGTCGAACGATTCGAACGATTCGAACGGATCGCTGGACTCAGGCGATCCGTCCGCCGCGTCGCGCGGGCCGTCCGGATAGCGTCCGGAGTCGGACAACGGTCGGCCTTTGCGTATCACGTGATGCTTACTCTTCTTCGCCCGCGACTTCAGCGTCCGCGCCGGTCACGGCGTTCGCCATCGCGGTGACGCCCAGCGATTCGCGGATACGATTTTCGATTTCGCGAGCGATATCCGGATTTTCGCGCAGGAATTCACGCGCGTTGTCCTTGCCCTGACCAATCCGCTCGCCGCTGTAGCTGTACCATGCGCCAGCCTTGTCGACGATCTTCGCCTGCACGCCGAGGTCGATGATTTCGCCCTGACGCGAGATGCCCTCGCCGTACAGGATGTCGAAAATCGCTTCACGGAACGGCGGCGCCACCTTGTTCTTGACGACCTTCACGCGGGTTTCGTTGCCGATCACTTCGTCGTTCTTCTTGATCGAACCGATGCGGCGAATGTCGAGACGCACCGACGCGTAGAACTTCAGCGCATTACCGCCCGTGGTGGTTTCCGGGTTGCCGAACATCACGCCGATCTTCATGCGGATCTGGTTGATGAAGATCACGAGACAGTTCGTGCGCTTGATCGTGCCGGTCAGCTTGCGCAGCGCCTGCGACATCAGACGCGCCTGCAGACCCGGCAGCGAGTCGCCCATTTCGCCTTCGATTTCCGCCTTCGGCACTAGCGCCGCGACCGAGTCGATCACGATCATGTCGATCGAGCCCGAGCGCACCAGCGCGTCGGCGATTTCGAGTGCCTGTTCGCCGGTGTCCGGCTGCGAGACCAGCAGGTCGGCGACGTTCACGCCGAGCTTGCCAGCGTATTGAATGTCTAGCGCGTGTTCCGCGTCGATGAACGCCGCGGTGCCGCCGAGCTTCTGCATTTCGGCGACGACCTGCAGCGTCAGCGTGGTTTTACCGGACGATTCCGGACCGTAGATTTCGACCACCCGGCCACGCGGCAAACCGCCGACGCCCAGCGCGATGTCGAGGCCGAGCGATCCGGTGGAGACCACCTGGATGTCTTCGACTGCCTCACCTGCGCCGAGCCGCATGACCGACCCTTTGCCGAACTGCTTTTCGATCTGCGCGAGCGCGGCGGCCAGTGCCTTGCTCTTTTCAGCAGTCAGTCCAGCCGAGCCTTTCTTGCTTTCTTCCATGAATCGTCCTTTGCTATGATGAACGGCGTCTGAGGCAGGTGTGCACCCATGGTTCCACTCAAATTGAGCGGAGTCTTCAGGACATCACACGAAACGCAGACACTGTATAAAAAAACAGTAGTTTTGGCAAGCGCGATTGTGATGCGAACGCGCATCTTTTACTGTCGCGTCGCCCCAACTACCCACAATAATGTTCGGAGACCGCTGCGCGCCGGGGCAACCCCACGGTGCCGGCAAAGCCAGGCTGGCGCATCATGCGAATTCTGATTGCCGAAGATGACAGCATACTCGCGGACGGTCTGGTTCGATCACTCCGCCAATCGGCCTATGCGGTCGATCACGTGAAAAGCGGCGTGGAAGCCGATACCGCGTTGTCAATGCAGACGTTCGACCTATTGATCCTCGATCTGGGCCTGCCGCGCATGTCCGGGCTCGAGGTGCTGCGCCGCCTGCGCGCGCGCAATTCGAACCTGCCAGTGCTGATCCTGACCGCCGCCGATAGCGTCGACGAACGCGTCAAAGGCCTGGACCTCGGCGCCGACGATTACATGGCCAAGCCCTTCGCGCTGAACGAACTCGAAGCGCGCGTGCGCGCGCTGACACGGCGCGGCGCGGGCGGCGGCCCGACCGTCGTGCGGCATGGCTCGCTGTCGTTCGATCAGGTGGGCCGCATTGCCCATGTCAACGACCAGGTGATCGATCTGTCCGCGCGCGAGCTCGGTCTGCTCGAAGTGCTGCTGCAACGGATCGGCCGGCTGGTCTCGAAAGAGCAGCTCGTAGACCATCTGTGCGAATGGGGCGAGGAAGTCAGCAACAACGCGATCGAAGTCTACGTGCACCGACTGCGCAAGAAGATCGAACCGAGCGGCGTGCGCATCATCACCGTGCGCGGGCTTGGCTACTGCCTCGAAAAAGCGGCGCCGCCGGCCAATGCGAGCGGGCCCGCCGCCCCGGCCGGTTCCGAGCCGCAAACGGCGCAAGCGGCACAAGCGGCACAACCGTCCACCGCGCCGTCGTCCGCCGCGATGCCGGCGAGCCACCACTACAAATAGAGGCCCGCGATGTCCGCACGCGCTGATCGCGCCACGGCGCACGCTGCGGACCTCGACGAGGCGCGCGACGCGCGCTATGCCAATCCGTTCGCCCCGCCGGACGAAACCGAAGCCGCCGCCGAAGCGCGTCCGCGCTCGCTGTTCGGCGAAATTCTCGACTGGATGCTCGCGCCGCTGCTGCTGCTGTGGCCGATGAGCCTCGCGGTCACGTATCTGGTCGCAAAATCGATCGCGAACGGCCCGTTCGACCGCGCGCTCGAAACCGACGCCTACGTGCTCGCGCGCCAGATCCATCCGGTCAACGGCGTCGCGGAGCTTTCGCTGCCCGAGTCGACGCGCGATTTCCTGCGCGCCGACAACGTCGACAGCGTTTTCTTTCAGGTGCTCGGCACGCGCGGCGAGTTGGTGGCCGGCGAGCGTGACATGCCACTGCCGCACGAGGAGGACCGCCCGCCACCGGGCCTCGTCGAATTCCGCGACGACGTGCTGCGCGGCAACGACATCCGCGTCGCCTACACGACCGTCGAGTTTCCGCAGACGCCGGGCGCGCAGGCCGTCCTCGTGCAAGTCGCCGAAACGCTCGACAAGCGCAGCCAGCTCGCCAACGACATCATCAAGGGCGTGATCCTGCCGCAGTTCGTGATCCTGCCGCTCGCGATTCTGCTCGTGTGGTTCGGGCTGTCGCGCGGGCTCGAGCCGCTGCATGCGCTGCAGGCGCA
Organism: Paraburkholderia podalyriae; assembly: GCF_014397785.1. Lineage (GTDB taxonomy): Bacteria > Pseudomonadota > Gammaproteobacteria > Burkholderiales > Burkholderiaceae > Paraburkholderia > Paraburkholderia podalyriae. The sequence continues at coordinate 113,867 of NZ_VZQQ01000016.1, read as the reverse complement.
TATCCGCGCGCGCCGACCGGACGATCTGTCGCCGCTGGAGGCACGCCGCGCGCCGCCTGAAATCGAGCCGCTCGTCACGTCGTTCAACGATCTGCTCACGCGCCTCGAACAGAACATGGAGTTGCAGAAGCGCTTCATCGCCGATGCGGCGCATCAGATGAAAACGCCGCTGGCCGGCCTGCGCACGCAGGCCGAACTCGCGCTGCGCCTGAACGCGTCGGCCGAGGTGCATCGCTCGCTCGAACAGATCGCGACGAGCTCCGAGCATGCCGCGCGGCTCGTCACACAGTTGCTCGCGCTGGCGCGCGCGGAAAACCGTCGGTCGGGACAGATCTTCATGCCGCTCGAACTGGGCGAACTCGCGCGCAGCGCGGTGCGCGAATGGGTGCAGGCCGCGCTCGCGAAGCAGATGGACATCGGCTACGAAGCGCCCGACGAGCCGGTCGAAGTCGCTGGCAATCCGGTCATGCTGCGCGAAATGCTGTCGAATCTGATCGACAACGCGATCCGCTATACGCCGGCGGGCGGCCGCATCACCGTGCGCGTGCGGCACGACGCCGCCGCGCGGCTCGTGCATCTGGAAGTCGAGGACACCGGGCTCGGCATTCCGGCCAGCGAGCGCTCGCGCGTGGTCGAGCGGTTCTACCGGATTCTCGGCCGCGAAGGCGACGGCAGCGGCCTCGGTCTCGCGATCGTGCGTGAGATCGCGGCGATGCATGGCGGCGAGCTCGCCATCGATGACAACGTCTATCAGGCGTCGCCGCGGCTTGCCGGCACGCTCGTGCGTGTCAGCTTGCATGCGCTGGAACGGGGGCGGGACTTACCCTAACGCGACCTGATCGTCAGCGAATCGACGGCGTGATTTTGAGATATTTCAACGCGGATTGCCGGAACATCACTGCGGGTTAACGGAAATTGAGCGCTGATTCGTCGGTTTACCGGACTATTAGAAGTTCTGGCGTCGAGTCAGAACGCCGTAAGTTTCCGCTCCAATAATCGGTTGCATGGGAACGCCTGTGCCGGCGATCCGTGTATATCAATATTGGAGACGACATATATGGCTACCGTTGGCGGGCAAATGTCGCACGTGCCGATGACGCGCGATGAGAAGCGGGTGATCTTCGCATCGTCGCTGGGTACGGTTTTCGAGTGGTACGACTTTTATCTGGCCGGCTCGCTCGCGGCCTTCATCAGCAAGAGCTTCTTCTCCGGCGTCAATCCGACCGCAGCGTTCATCTTCACGCTGCTCAGTTTCGCGGCCGGCTTCGCGGTACGGCCGTTCGGCGCGATCGTGTTCGGGCGACTCGGCGATATGGTCGGGCGCAAGTACACGTTTCTCATCACGATCATCATCATGGGTCTGTCGACCTTCCTCGTCGGCTTCCTGCCGGGCTATGCGGCGATCGGCATCGCTTCGCCGGTGATCTTCATCGCGATGCGCCTGCTGCAGGGCCTCGCGCTCGGCGGTGAGTACGGCGGCGCCGCGACCTACGTGGCCGAACACGCGCCGGCGGGACGCCGCGGCTTCTACACCGCGTGGATCCAGACCACCGCCACGCTCGGCCTGTTCCTGTCGCTGCTCGTGATCCTCGGCGTGCGCACGACGATGGGCGAAGACGCGTTCGGGTCATGGGGCTGGCGCATTCCGTTCATCGCGTCGATCGTGCTGCTCGCGGTGTCGGTTTGGATCCGTCTGCAACTGCAGGAGTCGCCGGTGTTCGCGCGCATCAAGGCCGAGGGCAAGACCTCGAAAGCGCCGCTCTCCGAAGCGTTCGGGCAGTGGAAAAACCTGAAGGTCGTGATCCTCGCGCTGGTCGGCCTGACGGCCGGCCAGGCCGTGGTCTGGTACACGGGCCAGTTCTACGCGCTGTTCTTCCTCACGCAGACGCTGAAGGTCGGCGGCACCAGCGCCAACATCATGATCGCGCTCGCGCTGCTGATCGGCACGCCGTTCTTCCTGTTTTTCGGCTCGCTGTCGGATCGCATCGGCCGCAAGCCGATCATCATGGCCGGCCTGCTGATCGCCGCGCTGACGTACTTCCCGCTGTTCAAGGCGCTTACGCACTACACGAACCCGGCGCTCGAAGCCGCGACCGCGAAGTCGCCGATCGTCGTGATCGCGGATCCGGCCGAGTGCTCGTTCCAGTTCAACCCGGTGGGCACCGCGAAGTTCACGAGCTCGTGTGACATCGCGAAGGGCGCGCTGTCCCGAGCCGGCCTGAACTACGACAATGTCGCGGCGCCGGCCGGCACGATCGCGCAAATCCGCGTGGGCGATACGGTCGTCAACACCTTCGACGGCCGCGCCGCCGACGCGAAGGAGCAAGCCAAGACGTTCGACAAGACGCTCGCCGCCACGCTGAAGGCCGCCGGCTACCCACCGAAGGCCGATCCGGCGCAGATCAACTGGCCCATGAGCATCGTGATCCTGACGATCCTCGTGATCTACGTGACGATGGTCTACGGGCCGATCGCGGCGATGCTGGTCGAGATGTTCCCGACGCGCATCCGTTATACGTCGATGTCGCTGCCGTATCACATCGGCAATGGCTGGTTCGGCGGCTTCCTGCCAGCGACCGCGTTCGCGATCGTCGCGGCGAAGGGCAACATCTATTCGGGACTCTGGTATCCGATCGTGATCGCGTTGGTCACGTTCGTGATCGGTATGCTGTTCGTGCGGGAGACCAAGGACTCGGATATCTACGCGAAGGATTGAGTGGACGAACAGTCTGGGCTATCTGAAAAAGTCGTGCGCCTGGGGTTGACAGCCCTCGGCTGCGCCAGCATAATTTCGCTTCTTTCGGCGAATTAGCTCAGTCGGTTAGAGCGACGGAATCATAATCCGCAGGTCCGGGGTTCGAGTCCCTGATTCGCCACCAGCTTCAAGAAAAAGCCGCTGCCTCTCACGAAGCAGCGGCTTTTTTGTTCTGGAATGCCGGTAATGCACCGGAAACGGCGCATTACGCATCTAAAATTTCAGATGCCGCCGGTTTCCGGAGTCCGGGTGCTACACGCCTCTGTTACCTTCCTGAGGAGAGCACCCCATGAAACACCCCTACCTGACCACCCGCACCGATTCGACCCATTACTACTTCCGCCGCAAGGTGCCGCCCAAGTTGCGCGCCACGCTCGCGAAGACCGAAATCTGGCTGAGCCTGGAAACGCCGTGTCGCAACGAGGCCATCACCCGCCTGCCGATGGCCGCCCTGGCATATGAACAGCTCGTCGCCCCGGCGCGGGCCGCCGCAGCGACCGGCGACAGCTGGCTGCCGCACGGCCTGCGTGCGGCGGGCGACGACGAGACCACGTCGAAAAATTCAAGGCGCTCTTCCTCGAAAAGGACGACGTTGAGCACGGCCGCGTAAACACGATTCTGTCGCTGCTGTCGCCGCTCATCAGACTTGCCATGCGCAAAAAGCTGACGAAGTTGGCCACCAACCCCTTCAGCGGCATGAAATATCCCGAGAAGGTGGTCGAGCTCAACCGGAAGACCGTACGCACGGCCTTCACGATGGCCCAGGTGAACGAGGTCTTTGCCTCACCCGTATGGACACGAGGACACCGCCCGGAGAAGGGCGGCAGCGATGCCGCTTTCTGGGTGCCGCTTCTTGGCCTGCATACGGGTGCCCGGGTCGAAGACCTGTGCCGGCTCACGAGTGCCGATGTCGTGCAGCGCGATGGCGTATGGTGTTTTCACCTGCACGACTCCAAGCGTGAGAGTCGCGCCGGGTACCGGACTGTCATGCGCCACGTCCCGGCCCACCATAACCTGCTGCAACTTGGCTGGCTCGACTATGTCGAATCCCGCCGGTCAGCCGGCGGCTCTGCATGGCTCTTCCCCGACCTCGCGACCAACAAGTACGAGAAACGCGGCGCAGTGTTCAGCAACTGGTTCAACGAATACCTACGCACCCCCATCGGCATCCAGGAAGTAGCGAAACGTATAAACCCTGCTAGTGTTCCGTCCCAGAAATAACTTTGCATAAATCCAGATTGTTTCTATGATCGAGTCACGGTGTGTAGGAGGCGATCATGGGACGCAAAGGAATCGAGGTTGTCGTATCCGAGCTGGAGCGAGAACAATTGCAATCAATGAGCCGCTCGCGTTCACTGCCTCACTCTCTGGTCCGCCGGGCAAAGATTGTCTTGATGGCCGCTGACGGTCATACGAGTCAGGAAATCGCGACGCAGTGCGAAGTGACGCCGCCGGCGATCACGCACTGGAAGAAGCGGTTTGTCGCGCAGTCTTTCCGTTCGCTTTGGCCTTGGCTGGGCAAAATCGCACTCGTTCTTCACCGGCCAGACTCCAGTGATGAAGTACAACAAGAATCTCATGCAGGCGATTTTGTGGGACCGGTTGAATATTGCAGAAGTCGTCAATGTGACTGTCATCGAGCTCGACCAGGCTCCCAGTGGTTATGCCGAATTTGATTCTGGCGTACCCAAGAAGATTGTCATCGACCCACACGGTAGTCTGAGAACTGCGGCCTGACAGATTCTCGGAACGATGACCAGGAGAGGTCATCAGCGCCGAACTCTGCTCCAAGGGAAGTGCTTTCCAGCCGGTCGCAAGACCGGCCTTTTTAGCGTCTCGATGCCGCCGGCAAAGCTTTGCTCAGCGACGAAGCGGACAGTCCCACGCGCCCACGCGGGGCACGGCTGTTGACTGAGCATGGTTTTCAAAGAGCTGCCAATGTCCTATCGTTCCCATGCCATGAACTCCTCCATCCTCACCGCCGATGCGTCAGAGAAGCTGCTGCTTTAGCCGCAGCTAACCCATCGTCGCCAGCAGCTTCATGAAGTTGCGCTTCGCACGATATGTCTCGCGAATGGTCTGTAGTTCATCGTCAAACTGCGCATGCTCCTTCAGTTGTGCCCTTAGTCTTCCGATACTCCGCACGATGCCGAACGCCTCGTCATACCGGGCGTTCCGGGTTCCATTTTCGGCGGCGATGGGCAGCAGGCGGTGGTACAGCGCAATGGCATCATTCGGATGGGTCTTTGCGCGAATGGTTGCCATTGTTGCCCACAAGTGTGTCGCCACCGGACCGCCGCAGAACGTCTCCCAGGCAATATCGTGCTCGCGCCCGGCAAGAAAGATTTTGACAAGTTCGGTTCGCGTCGGCATCTGCCAGGAGCTGCGCTGCGCTTTGGTCGCGCCCTCTTCAGCACGAACAAGTTCCCACAAGTGATTAAGCGCGCGCTCGCGCGTCATATCATGCCGTCCGGTAGCCTTTGCGATATCCATCAAGGCGGCGAATGCTTCTGCGCCCGTGTGCATCCCGAAACGCTGCCACGCGAGCACATCAGCCCTTTCGAATTCGCCGCGCCGCAGGTGCTCCTGGATGCAGAAGTCAAGCAGACGCTGGTCCACGTTCTTGCCAGACTCTGTGAGGCCGCGTTCGGCCCACGCGAGTCCTTCGTCGCAGCGCCCGTGCTTCGCGCAAAGCTCTGCGACCAGCCAAAAACGGTAGGGACTCGACAGGTCCTTTGACCGGATGCGAACCAGTGCGTCCACATCGCCGTCGAGGTCCGCCAGCGCCTCCATCGCGCGTTCCAGTCGCATGCGAAGCGGTTCGAACGACCGGCGAAATTCATTGCTCGGCGCCAGTGCCGGCAGGCCGTCCCATCCGTTTTCTACAAGCATGCGGTACCGATGAATCCCAAGGTCGCCGAGCGGTTCGGCGTAAGCCGGCAACACATCGTAGAAGGTATCCCACACGCCGTCGGTCTGGAACCGGAACAGTCGCTCCGCGAGCTTCGTTGGGTCCGGTCGCGTCTGACGACATGCTTCGAGATGTACGGCGGCAAGCTCCATGATGGCCGGCATCACATCACCCCCGGAGTCATCAATCTGCTCGAGACTTGCTTCGGCGCCGGCAATCGCAAGCTCCGCAAGCTCGACCACCTGGGCGGCCTGACGATTGGCAAGCCGCTGCCGCAGCATGTCCGCGAGCGCCATCAAGCCGTCGCCGTACGCGCCGGCTTCGCGCCAGTCGAGCGGCCGCGAAATGCGCGTCGCCTGTCGTACCGCGGTCTTCATGCTCGGAAGGTCACTGGCGTTCGCCGCACGCGCCGCGAGCAACAGCCTGTCGCGCAGCGCCATGTCGCGCTCGACCGCTTCCAGCAAAAGTTCGCGCACGGCTTCCGCATTCAGCGTCGCAACATATTCACGAATCTGCTCCTCGTACGTCTTGCGCTTTTTACGAGGCTTTGCCGGCTCTGACTCATCGGCATGAAACACTTCCGCGCCGGTATTCTCGAGCCACGACAGGGCGACCGCGACCGCGTGCTTGCAGAAGATACCGTCCTCGCCGACCGGACAGTCGCATTCGTAGGTCAGCTCGCCGTCGCCGCCTACGCCAAGCTCGACGCTGTACCGGTGCGTGCCGCGTACGTTCGCGCGAAGGACACCATCGCGCTCTTCGAGGCGCGAGACGGCGCCCTCGTGGAAATACGCCTTGCCGCGCGCGAACGTTTTCGTGTCCGCGAGCGACTGGATTTCGGCGAGGCTAATGATGTCGTGAAGTGGTGATTGGCTGGACATGGCGTACGTTTGATATGCGAGAAGGAAGGATGCACAAGCCAATCGGCTGTGGCACGAATCCGCAAAACCAACGGCTACCCAAAGGCGCCCGTCGCATGAGAAATTCCCTGACTCTGCAAGAGGAATTTCGATTCCGGCAGGGACCAAGACGCGTCCGTCAGTACTACGTCTTTCCTTGAGCGATACGACAGATATAGGCAGTCGAGGAGTACTACCAGCACGGTTTGTCAGCGCCCCAAGCGTAGCGCTCCGTAGAGCAGCGGCGCGCACAATTCGGACCCTGTCGACGTCGACGAACGCAGCGCAATCACCGGCGACGTTGAGTCGGGTCAAGCGAACCGTTCATCCACCCTCACGTCGTCTCCACAACTTACGCGCCGGACTTCCACGGCCATGAGGGGTAGACTCGCCCGCTGCTTTCAACGCTCTCCCGTTGGTCCTCGGCTTGTCCGCCATTGCGCTCGACATCGCCAGCGCTCGGAGCCTCGGCCGCCTGCAAGCTCTCGAAACTGACATCGGTCGAATCAGCGCACACGTCCTCGCCAGCTTTCACCGACGGCAGGCCCACACCGAACCACCGGACGTCGCTACGCAACGCAGCGACGTACGCACGCCATCCGTTTGCGTTGTCGGCAAACAGCTTCCGTCGAACAGTGGAAGCAAGACGCTTGCGATTCAGCTTAGGCTCAAGCAGTTCCCGTGGCCATGCGAAGAAGGCGTCTGACACCCGCTGAACAAACTGCTCTGCTGTCATCCGCGGCGATACCTGTTCCAGGAGCGGGAAGCCTCCAAGCGGGTCGTGCGCTGCCGCCAATTCGCGTACGGTCTTGGGGCCATCGCCACATTTCAGGAGACGGTTCACGACCTCCAGTACGTCTCCAAGGTGAAGCAACAAGGCACGGCGCTCGAATGCATCATTCATCTGCCCATTTCTCTCTACGTGAGTCGAAGCACGATTCTAGCTTGCCTGTCGCGCAGCGCTGTGAGAGGCACGGTGTTCGCGGTGCTTCGAGCGGCAAAAGCCCAGACTCCTCCGCGGACCCGCCTGACAAAGCGTCCATCCTGTCGATTTATCAGCAACCCGGAACTGCCAGTGCATGGCGAGGCGACAGGAGTCGCCCTCAGGCAACGCGGGCGCGCGGATTTCGATGGTCAGGGACGAGCCGGACTGTGCCGTCGGTCGTCCGGTTCCTGGCAATTCTCTGAGGCCCACTCACCTCGAAATATCCGGTTTCAGAAATCACAAACCCCTGGTCAACATTGCGGGCGTCTGCGGCGTTAAGGAGATGAACGGTGCGAAACCGTCCCGTTACCCGAACGGAAAACCTGCTGGAGCGGAACATGAAAAACACGAACGAGCAGTCCCTGCGTTGTCAGGTCGAAAAGTGGCTCGCACCGGCTCCCACGATGCACGTTCATGTAACCAGATTCAGTCGCACCGCAGGGAATGGGAGACGCTACGTGTGCGTCGAAACGTCGTCACCAGCCGGAGCGCGGGCGTTGTTTTTCTTCAGGCACGATGACGGCAGGTGGAGCGTGTTCCCGCCCACTGCCGACAGGCGGAAGTCAACTACAGAGCACCCTCTGGTACAGGTGGCCGCCACCACCTTTTGATGACGGTCACGAGTTCGCCGCGCTCAATCGAGGCGCTCGGGATTCAATCTGGTTTCGGGCCGGTGCACGGCTATTGAGCCGCATTTTCGCAGGATGCGCGAAGTCCACGGACACGTGGGGCGCCACTGCACGGCGCGTCCGTCATCTCGGCACAAATCGAGCAAGTGTGAGCCGGGAAAGCAAGGCGACAGCTCACCCGCAACGGCCCCTTGAAGACACGGCTCCTTCATCAAAGCACATTGTTAATTGCGATTGGGCTAAGGCTTGCAACACTCACGCTCACTGAAGCAAATGCGCTCTTCGAATTTTGTCGGGGAAAGGACGATGGCAACTGGAACAGTGAGGCTGTTCCTCTAACCAGCAGCTAGACCGACGCGCACGGCTGCCAAGGCGCCACGCATTGCGTGTTCACCTTAGCTCGCCGCGCCGTGCGACCCCGGGTTCAACGTTCCTTAAAATTATTGCTTCGCCGCTTTTGCTGCTTTCTCGACTGCCTGGTCAGCCGCTTCGGTCACCTCCGATGCGGCTTTTGTTGCAGCGTCCAGGTTACTTTGCGCGACTTCGACTGCCTGCTTCGTGGCCTTTTGCACACTTTCCTGAGTGGCATTGGACAACGTAATAGCTTGTTTCAGAAATGCGATTGCGGCTTCGGAGCCAACCGGGGCGTTTTGCGCGAGATTCTCGACAAACGATTGAACCTGGCGGCTAACCTCCTGGTATCGCGCATTAACGACCTCTGCCAGCTGCGTTTGAGTGGTCGACGCAATCTCCGCAACCTGACGTTCGTACGTCAGAACCTTCTCCGCCGAGTGCAGCGTCAACGCGTCTTGCAGACTGGTAAGTTCCTGTCGGTCCTTTTTCGCCAGCCCGTCTTGCTCGCGTTGGTGCCAATTGGCAAGCGTCATTTTCGCCGTATCCAGATTCAGTCTGACGAGCTTTTCCTCGCCCTCCAGCATTTTGCTGGCCAGGCCGAAAAAGAAGTCAAGATTGGCTTGCTGCGTTGTAGCAGCCTGTCTCTGAAAATCAGTCATGTTCGCCTCCGGAAGATGTATGCCCAACGCCAGCATGTTCCGCAACGGTGACCAACTGATGAAGCGCGTCGCCTGGAAGCTCTCGGGTCGGCTGCATTTTCGACACCGGCTCCGCAGGCGTATTGGTCTCGGCCGCGAGCCCGCACAACGTCCTCAGCGCTGGGCTGCGTAAGGGTGCTCTGCGGACGTCGACAGATGCACGAGCTACAAACGACGAAAATTCAATTAGAGGACGGTAGCGGTCGGGGTGCCAATTGAATCTGCCTATCCGGGGCACCCTTGAAGAAGGATGTTTTTTCTCTCGCCAGCCACCTGCTGGATGCTTCTGCATCCTTGTTGCGATGGCGCTTTCGCCGGAGACCATCATCGCGATGTGTGACGAGGTCGTGGAACAGTACGCCGCTCTTTTCCACGCAAAGCAGATATTCGCCAGTGGAACTTCCGGACCCGCTGATGACCAAAGCCGGTGATGCACGGACAGGTGCCGCCCTTCGGGTAAGTTTTCCGACAGACCTACGTCTGCGAGCGTTGTCATTGCGCTGCTACTTCACTCGAAGAAAGCGGCGGACTAACTTCTGGCCCTGTACGGGATAGGGAAAACGGCATCCGTGTCGATTACACCGGGCATTTAAAGCGTTAACTCAAACCGGGGCAGACGCGCCGCAACGGGCGTTCAGGCGCATTGAAGTTCACGCGAACGACATGCCAGCCCGGTTGACGGCGTTCGACTTCAAGCCTCAACATCGAAGTCGTGTCATGAGTTACACGGAGCATTGCACGTCATGAATCGTCGTCTGAATTTAGATGCACATCTGCTAGGCATTCTCAAACACAACGGCTCCAGGCGGGCCTTCGCAGCAAGACTGGACATGACCATCAAGCGCGCCAAGGTGACCTCCGGTCGAGTGGCCAGGTCACTCGGCGTACCAGAACGCGAGGTGACCCTTTGGCGCGCCGGAGTTACCGTTCCGAAGAGTACCGATTGTGCGCGCCTTTCTGAACTTCTCGACGTGGACGTCGTCTGGCTATGCGCAGGCCAAGCGTAAGCGACAGCATGTCATGCAGTTCTCATCGGACAGGGCCTCGCACGCGGTTCGGCTTGTCGCCACTCACCGGCACCTCGGTCGGGTCACGTGTCTGGCTCCTGCCATTGACCGGCAGCGCGGTGCGCACGTCATCCCACGGACAGACATTGTTCATCACCGGTACTGCAGACGGCTGCAGACCTGCCGGCCAAGCTTGCCCTGTGACCCTGGACTCCGACCGTCTCGCACGAGCCGGCTGCCGTCACGGTCACGGCAGCAGTCGCCGCATGTCGGGCACAAAAAGGGCTTCCGCCGTGGCATGCGCGTTGCGCGCGTCCGTGCATCAACTGTTCAGGAGACGACCATGACAATCCACGACCCCAAAATACCGTCGCGGACGGGCGGTTCCGGTGCGAACATCGTCGGCGGTGGAGTGGGTGCAGGGCCGGGGCCGGAGGTGATGGCTGCGTCGACTCTGGATGGCAACAAGGTGGTCTCTTCGGACGGAGCAGAGATTGGCCAAATATCCGACATCATGCCGCACAGGCAGGCCCAGTACATCGGGCGTTGCCTCGGTCACGGAGGAAACTATGACGAATCATCGAAAGAAACAGACGCGCGACGTAGGCCGCACCGACGATAAAGATGAGCGACCGCGACCACGAAATGCCCCGCACACCTCCGGCTCGCCGGCGCCTGACACCACGGCCCACATCCTGCAGTCAGAGGACGATGAACTGTTCGATGAAGATGCGCCAAACCAGAAGCGACGCTGCGGAAGTCGTGGTAAGACAAGCGGCTCGTACGCGACGGCTCTGTAACTGGCATGTGGGCCGCCTCGGCGTATGGACCATTTGCAACACATCGGCGTACTGGCCGGCCATCGGGTTCTGCGGCCAGTAATTGCTCGCCCGGCAGGACCACAGTCCGGACACTACCCCCTGTCAGGGCACATTTTTTGTGTCAGGTCGATGCTACTTTGCTTCTCGCATCCCCGGGGTGAAAGTGATACCCAGCAGTAATCCTTCCGGTGAGATGAAACGACTGACTGTCTGCCCCCAAGGTTCTTTCCTGGACTTGACGAGCATTCGATATCCTCGCGACTCAAGCTCCGTTGTTGCTTTCTCGACGTTCTCCACATCGAACTCGAGCCAGGCTTGTGGAACAAGAATGTCGTCGGGCCAGACCTCCTTGCCAAAGCAGGACTGGGCTGCCTGAGAGAGAGGCCAGAGGGCAAAGCTTTTCGCGCCATCGAGAGCCTCCGTATGGAGATAACTGCCGCCCTCCACTTTGAAGGGGATGCCAAGATGCTCGCCGTAGAGCTTGCGGCTTGCCCACGCATCACGGACGATTGGACCAAAGCCCGCGACGAACAGAATTTCGATGCTTCCGGTTCGTTCCATGGCAGCTCCTCTTCCAACAATTTACAGAGTCCCCGGTGGGGAGGTTGACCCAACTTGTATCAGCGCCCCGGTCTTGAGCACGCGGTATGCTTCCTCTTCAACCCAGCAGCCGAAGCGGACGCGGAATATTCAGGCTTCATCGACCAGTAGTACGGTCGACCATCCAGGCACCTTACTTAAACTGGCAGCGCAATTGTTCAACGCAGCAATACGCATACCATGAGCCTGGTCGGCATCGCCGGACGCGATTTCCGGACAGCGGGTTCCTAGGTATCTCCAAGGAAAGGCTGCGGGAGAAAATGAGCAAGTATGCGACTAGAACGGACCCCGCTTCATTGAAAGTCGAAGCTGCGCCAGCACTTGAAAGGGCTACACGCATGGAACCTGCCAACGACGATGAGATTCTTGAAACACGGCTCGTGCAGGTGCGCGGCCAGGTGCAGGGCATCGGTTATCGGGAAGCCTGCGTACGCCAGGCCCAGGCAGTGGGCATCACCGGCTGGGTTCGGAACCGCATGGACGGTTCCGTGGAGGTGATGCTGCAGGGTTCACCGGAACAGCTTGACAACATGTGTGCATGGCTAAGCGAAGGCATGTCCGCAGCGCTGGTCGACGAGCTTGAGGTGGCCGAACTGCAGCCGCCATTTGCTCGCTTTGACCGCTTTGAGCGATTGCCCACGTTGTAGTGGCGAGAGAGTCTCGCGAGATTGTTCGACGCTGTGTACGCCGAGTTCTACAGCTGCCCGCCGCTGCTACGCCCCACTTCCTGCGGCGGTCGGACTGTGGCCTACGTTGGTCGCAAGAATCGGCATGAAAACAAGGTTCTGACCAGTGCATCTTATCGGTTGCAAGTCAGCTCGGCACTCTTTCCGTCGAGATGACTCGGGTTGCGCTACAGACGGGTTGCTCGTCACCCGCGCGCCCTCATCCGCGAAGGCTCCGAAACGAGATGCGGAGCCGGCGTCGGCGTCCTGAGAAAGCGGTCATTGGGGCATCGAAGTGTAAGCATTGCTCGTGTCAGTTGCACAAGCATTGCAATCTGTCTATCGAACCAGGAACCCGTAAGTCAGAGGGTCACGCTCGTCCACAATCCAATTCGCAAAGCCGCAAACGAAAGCGTTGCCTTCTACCTCGGGGATGACTGCCCTGAAATCGCCCACCGTCGTCTCGCTCAGCACCCGTCCTTTGAATACCGTGCCGATGATGGACTCGTTCACGAGCGTGTCGCCCTTTCCCAACTTACCGCGCAGATATAGCTGAGCGACGCGTCCGCCGGTACCTGAGCCGGTCGGTGAACGGTCCACTTCGCGGTCGGCGAATACGCAGCAGTTGGCTTGCGTGGAACCCTCGTGCCGCGGTGCGTTAGCGATAATGGTTCCGTAGATATGGTTGATTTCAGGGATATCAGGGTGCACGACCGGGAACGCCTTGTTCGCAGCTTCCTTTACTTCCCCACCAAAACGGATGAGTTCATCCACCGACGATTCACGAACTTCGAGTCCATGTGGCTGACCATCGGTGTAAAAGTAGAATGCGCCGCCGAACGCAATATCGCCAGTCACCGAACCAAACGACGGCGTCTCGACCGTCACGTCCTGTTTCCAGATGAAGGACGGCACATTAACGAAACGGACATTGCCCGCGTGTTCGCCGTCCCACTGCACGAATGCCTCGATGAATCCGCACGGCGCATCGATACCGACGCGTGTCTCGGGCACCTGACGTCGCACCCAGCCAAGCTCCACCGCCGCCGTCGACAGCGCGATGACACCGTGGCCGCAATGGTCGCTATAACCTTCGTTGTGAACAAAGATGATGCCGAAATCAGCGTTCGGGCTAACCGGCTCCGTCAGATAGCCGCCGTACATATCGGCATGCCCACGCGGTTCGAACATCAGGGCCCGGCGGATATCGTCGGCGTTTTCCTTCAGCCATGCACGTCGCTTGACGATAGTGTCGCCAGGCAGGCGCGGCAAGCCACTGGTAACGATGCGGAATGCTTCACCGCCGGTGTGGACTTCAACAGTCGAGATGGTGCGTGTGATTTTCATGTCTGCTTCAGTGAAGTCGGTGGGTATCCTGCTTTTACTCGCCGTACGGAACCGGCAAGCAATTTAAATCGGCGCTTCTTATACGTCAGCGCCGACTTGACAGGCGTTTGCGTCGAGCGCTTTACGTGCTACGCGGCACGCGGCCAGGTCCCACGCAGCGCAGCCAACGCTCTTGAACAGAATCGGCGCACCCGGCTTCAGCTCGCCGGCCAGTGCCTTGGCAAGCGGAGAAACTGAGGTCCAGTCGACCTTGGCCTGGATAAGGTCACCCGCTTCATGCTTTGCGCCGACGGGGTCGTCTACGACCACGCAACTTCCGCCGACGGTTTCCTTGCCGATTTCCGCTGCGTCTGCCGTGAAAGCGCCGACCCCGACGACGAGACGGCCGGGTCGCGCCGGCAACGTGTAGACCGGAGACTTGCTGGTTGTCAAAGTGATGACGACTTCAATGCTCTCGGGAATCACATCGCCATCAAGGACAGACAGGTTCGGTGCTACCGACCGGCTCCGGGCCACGAAGGCCTCCGCTGCTGCCGGCGAGGTGCCCTTTGCGAACAGTTTGGCTTCCGGGAAGGAGGCCGCGAGAGCTTCCGCGTGGTTGGCCGCCTGTTTCCCAGTGCCGATGATGAGAATTTCACACGGAGCCATGTCATGCAGGGTCTGGATGCCCAGCACAGAGACCGCTGCCGTTCGCCGCCCGGTCACGGTCGGCCCGTCGAGCACGAACAACATTTCCCCAGTGTGCGCGTCGCATGCGATGACCTGACCATGGATGGTCGGAAGCTGGCGCTTCCCATTCGAAGGACACACGGTCACTAACTTATGGATGGCGATGTCTTTGGCACTAGCAGGCATCGATAACATCAGGCCGCCGTCTTGCATCGGAATGGCCAGCCGCTCAGGACTCACGATGTGTCCCGCGCCGTATTCGATGATGGTCTCCCGAAGAACGCGCACCAGCGAGGGATAGTCCAGCAGTGCAGCTGTTGCGTGGGCGTCGAAACTTCGGGTGCTGAGAGAGGTCATGTTCGGTTTCGCCTTTGGAGGGGTGGGCGCGACCCGTGGCGCGCGCCAGCAGTTCACTCTGCGATGGGTTCGAGCAGTCGGCCGGCTTCCTTCATACACACCCCAGCCTTGATGACCACGGGGATGTGTTCGCCTTGCCCTAGCAGAAGGGAAATGTCCTCAATCGGGTCACCGTCGACCACGATGAGGTCAGCCACGGCTCCGACGGCGACCGTTCCCCGCACGCCTGCTTCACCCGTGATTTCGGCGGCAACGCAGGTTGCCGACCGGATGGCCTCAACGTTGCCGACGATTTCTGCCCGAACCGCGAACTCGTCGGACTGGAAGGCGTGCAGCTCGCCCAGCATGTCCGAGCCGAACCCGACCTTCACGCCTTCGCGCGCCATCAGCGCAAGTGCCTGCCGGCCGACGGAGCGCGCTCCCTCAATCTTTGCGAGCGATTCAACGGGGAAACCAAGCGCGGGACCTTGTTCAATGAGACGGTCGAGAGTAGCGATTGTGGGCACAACCGCTACGCCGCGCTCCGCCAGCAGACGGGCAGTCTCCTCGTCGATGAGGTTTCCGTGCTCGATACATTTCACCCCGCACTCGACGGCGCGCCGGACGGCACGAGCGGTGTAGGCGTGCGCCATCACGTAAGTCCCGGCCGCCGCCGCTTCCTGAACCGCGGCACGGATTTCATCTTCCGAATACTGGGTGTTCGTGATGGGGTCGTTGGGCGAAGCGACACCGCCCGACGCCATTATCTTGATTTGGGAGGCACCTTTGAGGAGTTCTTCGCGTACTGCCAGGCGCATCGCCTCGACACCATCGACCACCCGGGCAATCGCTCCCTGACGTCCCAGGCACCCGCAGGCATCGTCAAGCTTGTCATTGCGCTGACGGAAGTCGCCGTGCCCACCGGTCTGCGATAACGCCTTGCCCGAAGACAGGATGCGCGGGCCCCAAAGCACGCCGCTGTTGACAGCATCGCACATTGCAAAGTCAGCGCCACCTGCATCACGAACGGTGGTGAACCCGCGATTCAGCATGCCGCGCAGGATGGGCAACGTTTTAAGCGCAGCCAGAAAGTTTGGCATCATCGCGTTAGCGCCCAGATTCGCATTCGACGCGACAACGTGGACATGCAGGTCGATGAAACCCGGCAAAACGGTGCGCCCGGGGAGGCTCATTCTGCGGGCACCGACAAACGACGACGGTATCTGTCCTATTGCCGCAATCTTCCCGTCGGCGATGCAGACATTGACGTTTGTCTGGCGTTTCTTCGTTGCGGGGTCGAAAACATTCACCCCTTCGATTACCAACATGCTCATGTGAAATTCCTCAAGCCTGGGATGGCTTTGTCAGCAAGATGCCGAGCAGGCTAACCACCGCGGCGAAGATGATGTAATAAGACGCAGACTCGGCGTCACCCGTGTGTTGGGTGAGCCAGGTGATGATGAAACCGGCAAAGCCACCGAAGATGGTCACTGCGCCGTTGTAGGCCAAAGACAGTCCGGTCGCACGGACGCGGCTCGGGAACATTTCCGTGAAGAGAGCCAGAATCGGGCCGGTGTATGCAGCAATCAGTACGCCGAAAATCGCCTGGAAGGTCAGCAGCGTGGCAAAGTCGGGCGATTTAATCAGATGCGAGAACAGTGGATAGCTGGCAACCAGAATAACGAGCGCAGCAACCGACAGGACCCTCCGCTTGCCGACCTTATCCGACAGTGCCCCGAACACGGGCGCCATGACCATCAGCACGACACCGCTGACGACGCCCGACGTGAAGCCCTCACGCTGGGTCATGTGCAGATACTTCACAACATAAGTCGGGATGTAGAACAGGATGACGTACGTGCAGACGGTCCACAGTACGACCATCAGCAGACTGGAGAGCACCTGGCGGGGATACTCGCGGATGACGTCACGCAGCGGCGTGTTGGTGTGGCGCTTCTCCGATACGAACTCGGGCGTTTCCTCGATTTTCAGCCGAATGTAGTATCCAACCGGAGCCACCAGCATGCCGATGAAAAACGGAATACGCCATCCCCATGCGGTCAGCGAATCAGCCGACATGCTCGACGTGATGAGCGTGCCGGTAAGGCTGCCGATGACCACGGCGAAACCGATACTCGTCTGAATCCAGCTCGAATAGAAAGCACGACGTTTAGCTGGAGCATGCTCGGTAAGGAACGCGGTAGCGCCGCCCATTTCACCGCCGGCGGATAGCCCCTGCAGCAATCGCGCGACGACGATAAGACACGGCGCGGCGATGCCGATAGATTGGTACGTAGGGGCGAAAGCAATGATGCCCGAGCCGAGCGCCATGATGAGCATGGCGAGCGACAGCGCCCGCTTGCGACCCACCCTGTCGCCGTAGATGCCGAACGCGATGCCGCCGAGCGGTCGCATCACGAAACCAACGCCGAAAGTTGCCAGTGATAGCAGCAGCGACGTTGTCTCGTTGCCTGCGGGGAAAAATAACTTGCCGATGGTTGCTGCGAAGAACGCGTACCCGGAAAAATCGAACCACTCCAGGCCGCTGCCAATGACAGTCGCGAAAATCGCCTTCCGGCGCGTCACTGTCCTTATGGGCGGCTCGCCCACCAGCATGCCGCTTGATGCACTCGTTGCCATATAGACCTCTCTCAATTGTCGATTAGCGAGATGAGCGTTCGCGGTTCGTCACGCAATCAATGTAATTTTTGGCGTGACGACCGCATAACGCTAAATTCGCAAACGCGCTTGCAAAAAACGCAACCGCATCGAGAGGCTTGAACGGAGACGTCAGGGTGTGAGTGTCTGACCGATTACCCATTCACGGAAACGACGTGTGGCAGGTGTTTCCGCACGCTCTGATGGCCAGGTGACAAAGTATGAGCCGCCCATGGTGGCGTGAGAGTCCGATGCCCTGACGAGTGCGCCGTGCTCAAGGAGCGGGTCAATGACCCGGTTCCAACCGAGCGCGACGCCCTTGCCATGCGTCGCGAGCTGCACGATGAGTGGGTAGCTGTTGACAATGATGGTTTGATTGAGCGCTGGTCGTTCAAGCCCCGCCTGTTCGAACCAGGTGTGCCAGGACATCCAGCTACGTTCCGCGTCCTCCAGAACAAGCAGCGTGCAGGACAGTAGTTCCACTGGCTTCAGCTTGCGCCCATCAAGATAGGTCGGCGAACAAACGGGAAACACCTCTTCGTCGAAGAGCTTCCGTGTATGCGTTCCGGGAACCTCGGGGTCGCGCAGATAAAAAATACCTACGTCGTATTCCGCTGGCGAGACGGCTCCAAAGTGGTCCCGCACAATGATGCGCAGGTCCACATCGGGATTTGCGTCGATAAACGAGCCGATTCTGGGCGCGAGCCAGAATACCGAGATGCCAGCTGTGCAGGACACCGTGAGGCGAGACCTGACAACGCGAGCCATCAGACTCGACGTAGCGCTAGTGCACAGCTCCAACATGCGCCGCACATCCACCGCATACGTTTCCCCTGCTGGCGTGAGCCTTAGGGTGTTGTGCTCCCGCACGAACAGCCGGCGCCCCAGGAATTCTTCGAGTTGAGATATCTGGCGGCTCACAGCACTGGTGGATAGGTGCAGTTCCTGCCCCGCACGAGTGAAGCTCAGATAACGGGCGCTAGCTTCGAATGCTTGCAGACATGCGAGTGGAGGCAACGGAGAGAGAGCCATGGCGTGCGGCGAGCTATCCAGTAGAGCAACAGGATAGCCCGAGGATCGCAGCCCAGCAGCAACTGAAGGACGAATCTCACGCGATATCGTTCGAACCATGCGGTTCGCTGCAGCCCAGGATGCCTTTTGTCCCGCAGAAACTCGGCGACGTTCAATTCCCCTCCGCCCGAATCAAGTGCACACCCTGACATACATCAGTGCACACCTTCCCCACCCTAGGGCAAAACTTCCCTTTCGCCACACAAAGCCACGACCAGCCCAAGAGATCCGGGCTGGCACACTTCCCGCTTTAAAGAGCGCGCAAGGAGCCGGCGCAACCTCCGGTTCGACAAACAATCTGGAAATGGACGGCTAGGGTTCCGGCCTGCTTCACGCAGGTGCTGGTCCGAGAGCTGTCGACCTCAGGCGAGGTTACACGGCGGGATAAAAGCCCGGGAGAGAACGCGATGTTTGCGCTGCTCCCTGCCGTCGCTAACCGTCCCCTCCGAGGTCAACCCATGTTCAAGCTCGCTCGCTGTCTTGGCATCGCCGCCGTCTCCCTCGCCACCTTCGCCTCGAGCCCCACGTTCGCCGCGGGCCGCAACGACTTCAAGGTCTGCTGGACCATCTACGCCGGCTGGATGCCGTGGGGTGAGGCGAAAACCCAGGGCATCGTGTCTAAATGGGCCAAGAAATACGGCATCAACGTCGATGTCGTGCAGCTGAACGACTATGTCGAGTCCATCAATCAGTACACGGCCGGCAAGTTCGATGGCTGCGCGATGACCAACATGGATGCGCTCACGATTCCCGCCTCTGGCGGCGTGGATTCGACGGCCCTGATCGTCAGCGACTATTCGAACGGCAACGACGGCGTGCTGATAAAGGGCAAGGGCAAGCAGATCGCCGACCTGAAAGGACAGCAGGTCAATCTCGTGCAGTTCTCCGTCTCCCATTACCTGCTCGCACGCGCGCTCGAAAGCGCGCATATGAGCGAGCGCGACCTCAAGGTCGTGAACACCTCGGATGCCGACATCTCCGGCGCATTCGCGACCCCCACGGTTCACAACGCCGTCACCTGGAATCCGATGCTCGCCGACCTGAAGTCGCAGCCGAACGTCAGCGAAGTGTTCGACTCCAGCAAGATTCCCGGCGAAATCATGGACATGATGGTCGTCAACACGAAAACGTTGCACGAGAACCCCGCCCTCGGCAAAGCGCTGACCGGCGCATGGTTCGAAATGGTCGCGCTGATGCACACCGACTCCGCGGCCAGCACGTCCGCGCTGACTGCAATGGCGAAGGCCTCGGGCACCGACCTCGCCAACTTCAAGGGCCAACTGTCGACGACCGCCCTCTTCTATTCGCCGCAAGCCGCGCTCGACTTCGTCACGAGCGCCGACATGTCGAAGATCATGACGCGCGTCGCGAAGTTCTCTTTCGATCACGGCCTGCTCGGCCAGGACGCGAAAAGCGCAGACGCGGTCGGCATGGCGTTCGACAAGGGCATCGTGGTCGGCAACAGGAGCAACGTCAAGCTGCGCTTCGATCCGACCTACGTCGCGATGGCGGCCGCGGGCAAGCTCTGAGACGGACCTTCCAGGCACTCGCCGCGGGCTCGCTATCGCGGGCTCGCATCCCAGCTTTCCAACCAGGCGCTCACCATGCGACTCATCAATCGACATCCGAGCCGGATCGGCGGCTTGATGCTGCTCCTGCTGCCGTTCGTCGTGCTGTTCGCGGTCTACTTCACCGGGTCCTCGATGCGGCTCTCGCTCAATCCCGATGACAAGCTGCTGCCGAGCGCGGCGCAAATGAGCGACGCGGTGAAGTTGGCCGCGTTCACCGAGGACAAGCGCACCGGCGAGTATCTGTTGTGGACCGACACGCTGTCGAGCTTGCGGCGGCTCGGCATCGGCCTCGTCGTCAGTGCCGTGATCGCACTGGTAGCCGCGATCACGACCGGTTCGTTGCCGCTCGTCAGCGCGACGCTCTCCCCGTTCATCACCGTGATCTCGATGGTGCCGCCGCTGGCGGTGCTGCCGATCCTGTTCATCGTGTTCGGGCTCGATGAGTTGTCGAAGGTCGTGCTGATCGTCGTCGGCATCACGCCGGTGATCATTCGCGATCTGCATGCCCGCGCCCGCGAGATTCCGGTCGAGCTGTGGGTCAAGGCCCAGACGCTCGGTGCCACCAGTTGGACCCTGATTCTGCGTCTGGTCCTGCCGCAACTGCTGCCGCGTCTGCTGGTGGCGACGCGTCTGTCTCTCGGCGCGGCCTGGCTCTTTCTGATCGCCGCCGAAGCGATCGCGTCGACCGACGGCCTCGGCTATCGCATCTTCCTCGTGCGCCGCTATCTGTCGATGGATCTGATCCTGCCGTACGTCGCGTGGATCACGCTGCTCGCATGGCTCACCGACCAACTGCTACACCGGATCACGCAGTGGTGCTTCCCCTGGTACGGAGGCGCACGATGATCGAAGTCCGCAACGTCTGGAAAGAGTACGGCGACCAGGTCGTGCTCGAGCGTTTGAATCTGACCGTCAAGGAAGGTGAGTTCTGTTCGATGGTCGGCGCATCGGGCTGCGGCAAGTCGACGTTTCTGCGGCTGCTGCTAGGCCAGGAACGCGTGACGCGCGGCGAGATCCTGCTGGACGGCAAGCCGCTGCCCGCCGAACCGGACAGACATCGCGGCGTCGTGTTTCAACGCTACTCCGTGTTCGACCATCTGAGCGTGCTGCGCAACGTGATGTTGGGGCTCGAGCTTCCACGAGCGAAGGTCACCGGCCGGCTATTCGGTGCCCGTCGGCGCGTGGCGCAAGACGAGGCAGCGGCCATGCTCGAACGGGTCGGGTTGGGCGCTGCGTTGAACAAGTTTCCGCAGCAGTTGTCGGGCGGCATGCAGCAACGCCTCGCGATCGCGCAGGCGCTGATGATGAAGCCTCGCGTGCTGCTGCTCGACGAACCGTTCGGCGCGCTCGACCCCGGCATTCGCAAGGACATGCACGAGCTGCTCTCCGACCTGTGGCACGAATCGAAGCTCACGATCTTCATGGTCACGCATGACCTGAAAGAAGGCTTCACGTTGGGAAGCCGCGTGCTGGTTTTCGACAAGGTGCGCGTCGACCCGCAAGCGCCGGGTGCCTATGGCGCGCGCATCACCTACAACATTCCGCTCGACCGCAGCCGCGATTCCGTGTCCGCCGTGCATATCGCTGAGGCGGCCGTGCGAGGCGCATCGCATTTCGAGCTGGTCTCCGACTGAAGGAACTCAGGTTATGACATTACTGCTTGAAGAAACCGTCCCGGGCGGCGGTCATACGTCGCTGATCGTCAAGCGCGGTCGATCACTGCGCATTACCGACCTGCGCGGCGGCGCGAACGTCAGCGTGATGATGGTCAACGCGACGGAGAAAGGCGAGCGTCTCAATCTGCCGGATTCGTTGAAGTGCCAGCACACGGCCAGGCTCACCGCGGGTCACTGCCTGTACTCCGACATGGGCCGCGTGCTTGCCGCGATCGTCGCGGATACCTGCGGCTGGCACGACAGCATCGGCGGTGTGTCGAACGCCGACGAGGTTCGCGAACGATACGGCGCGGGCCGCTACCAGGAACTGCGCAACGCGTTCTATCGCAACGGCACGGACAACCTGCTCGTCGAAATGGGCAAGTGGGGGCTCGGCATCACCGACCTGCTGATGACGCTGAATCTGTTCAGCCGTGTCGATGTCAGCGACGACGGATCGCTCAACTTTGTTCGGGGCAACTCGCAGGCCAACGACTACGTCGAGCTCTACGCGCCGATGAACACGCTCGTCGTGCTCACCGCGATCCAGCACCCGCTCGACCCGAACCCCGAATACGCGCCCCGGCCCGTCAAGCTCGAGTTGAGCGACGCGCGGCCCGAGGTCGCCGAAGTTTGCCGCACCGCATGCGAAGAGAACGCACGCGGTTTCATCAACACAGAACGCTTCTTTCTTTGAGCGAAGGCCCACGCTTATGACCAGCACGCTTATCGTCAGCGACAAACGTCCGGAAACCGCGGTCTATCGCGAGACACTCGCCGCGGGCGAGCCGTGGCTTCACGAGGTAAAGGCCGGGCAAACACTGCGCATCGTCGATCTCGAAGGCAACCAGGCGGTCGACACGTTGTTCTACAGCCTCGCCGATCCGCGCGAGCGCTTCGACCCGCAACGCACGTTGCGCCGGCAAAAGAGCCTGTACCTGACGTCGAGCTCCGTGCTGTACTCGAACCTCGGCAATCCGATGCTGACGATCGTGGCCGACACGTGCGGCCGCCACGATACGCTCGGCGGCGCGTGCGCGCAGGAAAGCAACACGGTGCGCTACGCACTGGAGAAGCGCTACATGCACAGCTGCCGAGACAACTTCCTGCGTGCCTGCGCTCATGACGGCCGCCTGTCGAAGCAGGACATCGGCGCGAACGTCAACTTCTTCATGAACGTGCCGGTGACGGCCGAAGGTGGGCTCACCTTCGAAGACGGCATTTCCGCGCCGGGCAAGTACGTCGAACTGCGCGCCGAGATGGACGTCATCGTGCTGATCTCCAACTGCCCGCAGCTGAACAATCCGTGCAACGCCTACAACCCGACGCCCGCGGAGCTGCTGATATGGAACTGAAGCGCATCCGCCACTGGTTGTTTCTCATCATGCTGGTTCGCTCGGGACGCTACTTCACCAGTACGCGCGAAGAACTGACCCAGACAGATCGCTGACGCGACTTCGGCCGTGGACGACCACGGCCGGCCATTCCCACGGCGGGACGGCCCGCCTCCGAATCAACACACCTTCCATGTTCGAGAAGATTCTGATCGCTAATCGCGGCGCTATCGCGTGCCGCATTCTCAGGACGTTGCGCGAACTCGACGTCACCGGCGTCGCCATCTATGCGGAAGCCGACCGAGCGAGCCGCCACGTCAGCGAAGCGCCCGCAGCACATGCGCTAGGCGATGGTCCAGCCGCGCTGACATATCTCGACGTGGACAAAATCCTCGCGATTGCGCGTCGCGAAGGCGTGCAGGCGATCCATCCTGGCTACGGCTTCTTATCGGAGAACGCGGCGTTCGGCGAAGCCTGCGAAGCGGCCGGCATCGCGTTCATCGGACCGACACCTGCGCAGCTTCGCGCGTTCGGCCTCAAGCACACGGCCCGCGAAATCGCGGCCAACGAAGGCGTGCCGATGCTCGAAGGCACCGGGCTGCTCGCGGACTTGCCGGCGGCGCTCGCGGCCGCGCAGAACATCGGCTATCCGGTGATGTTGAAAAGCACCGCGGGCGGCGGCGGCATCGGCATGCGGGTGTGCTGGAACGCCGACGAGCTCGGCGCCCATTTCGACGCGGTCAAGCGCCTCGGCGAAAACAATTTCAGCGATGCCGGCGTGTTTCTGGAGAAGTACATCGAACGGGCGCGGCATCTGGAAGTGCAGGTATTCGGCGATGGCAAAGGCGCTGCGCTCGCGCTCGGCGTGCGCGACTGCTCGGTGCAGCGGCGCAATCAGAAGGTGCTCGAGGAAACCCCCGCGCCCTGCCTGCCGGATGGTATTCAGGCCGCGTTGTGCGAGGCCGCGGTCAAGCTCGCGAAGGCCGTCGATTATCGCTCCGCCGGCACCGTCGAGTTCGTGTACGACAGTGCCGCCGAACAGTTCTACTTCCTCGAAGTCAATACCCGTCTGCAGGTCGAGCACGGCGTAACCGAACAGGTGTGGGGCGTCGACCTCGTGCGCTGGATGATCGAACTCGCGGCCGGCACGCTCGCGCCGCTACAGGAACTGGCGGCGGGTCTAACGCCGCGCGGACACGCGATCCAGGCGCGACTCTACGCGGAGGACCCTGGGCGTGACTTCAAACCGAGTCCGGGTCTGCTGACCGATGTCGCGTTCCCGCACGCGGACGGCCGCGCGCTGCGCATCGATACATGGATCGAGACCGGTTGCGAAGTGCCACCGTACTTCGACCCGATGCTCGCGAAAGTGATCGCCTGGTCGCCGACTCGCGATGAAGCGCGCCATGCGCTCGACGATGCGCTGCGCAACACCCGGCTCTACGGCGTCGAGACGAATCGCGACTATCTGCGCCAGATTCTGCGCGACCGGCCGTTTGCGTCGGGCGAACCGTGGACTCGATGTCTCGAAGGGCTCAGGTATCGGGCCAGTACGGTCGAAGTCGTCAGCGGCGGCACGCAGACGACGGTGCAGGACTATCCCGGCCGCCTGGGCTACTGGGCAGTCGGCATCCCGCCGTCGGGGCCGATGGATGACCGGACGATGCGGCTCGGCAATCGCCTGCTCGGCAATGCGGCCGATGCCGCCGCTCTCGAAGTCACGATGAGCGGACCGACACTGCGCTTCAACACAGATGCAGTGGTCGCCATCACGGGCGCGGAGATTCCTGTGCTGCTCGACGATGTCTCGCAGCCACTGAATACGAGCATTCATGTACCGGCGGGTGCGACGCTCGCGCTCGGCACGATACGCGGCGCGGGCGCGCGCGTTTATCTATGCGTGCGCGGCGGCTTCGACGTCGCGCTCTACCTCGGCAGCCGCAGCACCTTTACGCTCGGCCAGTTCGGCGGCCATGGCGGCCGCGCGATCCGCGCCGGCGACGTGCTCCATCTTTATCCGCTCGACGACGCGCAGGCCGGCGCGGCGCTCGTCAACGCGCCGAGGCTCGACGGCGTGCGCACTCTGCGCGTGATCTATGGCCCGCACGGTGCACCGGAATACTTCAGCGCCCGCTATATCGCTCAGTTCCTCGACACCGAGTGGGAGGTTCACTTCAACTCCAGCCGTACCGGCGTGCGCCTGATCGGACCGAAACCCGAGTGGGCGCGCGAGGACGGCGGCGAGGCCGGACTGCATCCGTCGAACATTCACGACAATCCGTACGCGGTCGGCGCCGTCGACTTCACCGGCGACATGCCCGTGATTCTCGGACCCGACGGCCCGAGTCTCGGCGGCTTCGTCTGTCCGGTGACGATCATCGAGGCGGACCTCTGGCAGATCGGGCAGCTGAAAGCGGGCGACAAGATCCGTTTCGCTCCGGTCGAAGTCGAGGAAGCGCGTGAGGCTGCGCACGAGCGTCGCCGGGAGCTGGAGAGCCTCGACATTGCACCGAGCGCGCCGAGCGAAAGAAGAACCTCGCTAACGTCGCCGATCGTGCTCGATACCGGCGCGGACCGCGAAAGACTCGTCGCGCGTGTATCGGGCGACACGCATCTGCTGCTCGAAATCGGGCCAGCGGAACTCGATCTCGTTGCGCGGTTTCGCGGACATGCGCTGATGCAGTCTCTTGAGGCGATGCATCTGAATGGCGTCATCGATCTCACGCCGGGCATCCGTTCGCTGCAGATCCACTACCGGCCGGAAGAATTGCCGCTCGCCAGGTTGCTCGACATCGTCGCGCGGGCGTGGGACGAGGTCTTGCTGCACAAGGACCTGCGTGTGCCATCGCGAATCGTTCATTTGCCGCTGTCGTGGGATGACCCCGCGTGCCAGCTCGCGATCGAGAAATACATGACCACCGTGCGCAAGGATGCACCGTGGTGTCCGAGCAACCTCGAATTCATTCGCCGCATCAACGACCTCGACTCCATCGACGCGGTTAGGCAGATCGTCTTCGATGCGAGCTATCTCGTGATGGGACTCGGCGACGTGTACCTTGGCGCACCGGTCGCGACGCCGCTCGATCCTCGTCACCGACTCGTCACGACGAAATACAACCCGGCGCGTACGTGGACCGCGGAGAACTCGGTCGGCATCGGCGGCGCGTATCTGTGCGTATATGGCATGGAAGGACCAGGCGGCTATCAATTCGTCGGCCGCACGTTGCAGATGTGGAATCGCTACCGCGAAGTCGCGGATTTCGCCGGGCAGCATTATTTGCTGCGCTTCTTCGACCAGATTCGCTTCTACGAAGTGTCGGCCGACGAACTGTTGCGCATTCGCGCGGACTTCCCGCTTGGGCGTTATCCGTTGCGGATTGAAGAGTCCGAGCTTTCGATGCCGGACTATCAGGCGTTCCTCGCCAGCGAATCCGTCAGCATCGAGCAGTTCCGTTCTCGGCAGCAGTCGGCCTTCCAGGCGGAGCGCGAGCGATGGCGTGAAGCAGGCACCTCGGAAGACACGATCGAGACGCCGGTCGCCGAAGACACTCAGTTAGCTCCGCTGAAAAACGGCGAAGTCGCCGTGGACAGCGAGATTGCCGGCAGCCTCTGGCAAGTCAAGATGAAAACCGGCGACGCGGTCGACGCAGGCGACGTGCTGCTCGTCATCGAGTCGATGAAGATGGAGATCTCGGTGTGCGCGCCGTGCGCCGGAACCGTCGGCGAGATCCACGTGGCGCCGGGTTCGCCCGTGCGCGCGGGGCAACGCGTTGCGGTCGTCGAACGTCACTAAATACCTGGAAGGAAAACCATGTCGTCATTCGATCTACGTCTCCCGACGCTTCGCGCCGCATATCGTGCGGGAACGCTCACGCCGCGCAAGCTCGTCGCTGAACTGCTCACAAAAGCCGCCGCGCTGAATCCTTCGTTCAATCTGTTCATCCATCTTCTGACCGAAGACGAAGTCGCGCCCTACCTCGACTGGCTCGACACGCAAGACATCGAAAGCCTGCCGCTCTATGGTGTCCCGTTTGCGATCAAGGACAACATCGATCTCGCCGGCATTCAGACGACGGCCGCGTGTCCCGCATTCGCGTACACGCCGTCGCAGTCGGCGAGCGTCGTTGCCCAGTTGATCGCGCTCGGTGCGATACCGCTCGGCAAGACCAATCTCGACCAGTTCGCGACCGGTCTGAACGGCACCCGGTCGCCGTACGGCAAGTGCCGCAATAGCGTGCATCCCGACTATCCGTCAGGCGGCTCGAGCGCCGGTTCGTCGGTCGCGGTCGCGCTCGGCGTCGCCAGTTTCGCGCTCGGGACCGACACGGCCGGTTCAGGTCGCGTGCCTGCCGCACTGAACAATCTCATCGGTCTCAAGCCGACGAAAGGCCTGTTGTCCACCGCGGGCGTGGTGCCCGCCTGCCGCACGCTCGATTGCGTGACGTTCTTCACGGCGACGGCGCAAGAAGCGAGCGAGCTGCTTGCGTTGAGCGCGCGCCCCGATCCTCGCGATGCATACAGCCGCGCGAATCCACAATGGAATACCCCACGCGCGTTTGGCGGGCCCACGGCGTTCCGGTTTGGCGTGCCGGCGCAACTGGAATTTGCCGGCTGTTCCGAGAGCCCCGAACTGTTCGCCAAGGCGCGCGCGTTGCTCGAAGCGGCGGGGGGCGAGGCGGTCGACATCGACTTCGAGCCGTTTGTCGAAGCCGCCAATCTGCTCTATCAGGGTCCATGGGTGGCCGAGCGTTACAACGTGGCGGCCGAGTTGATGACAACGAGGCCCGCTGCGCTCTTGCCCGTCATTCGCGACGTATTGGCGAGGGCGCCGGGCGCCACCGCGGTCGAGCTGTTTCGCGCGCAATATCGCCTGCAGGAATTGAAGGCCGTCTGCGACGCATCGATCGAGTCGCTCGATTTCGTCCTGACGCCGACGTATCCGCGCCCCGTGACGCTCGACGAGTTGGAGCGCGACCCAATCGGGCCGAATTCGCTGCTCGGCTACTACACGAACTTCATGAATCTGCTGGACTATGCCGCCGTCGCTACGCCGACCGGTTTCATGAACAATGGTCTCCCGTGGGGCGTGACCGTCTTTGGTCGCGCATTCACCGACCAGTATCTGCTGGGCGTGGCCGACCTGCTGCAACGAGAGAGCGGCGTGCAGTGCGTCGGCGGCCTGGCCGTCGCGCCAGGCGAGCCCGGCGAACGACACACGGCGACCCACGACCGCATGAAGATCGCGGTCTGCGGCGCCCACATGCAAGGTTTGCCGCTCAACCGGGATCTGCTTGCCCGACGCGCACGGCTCGTGCAGGCCACTCACACTGCCGGACACTATCGGTTGTCTGCGCTGCCCGCGTCGGCGGACGGCACGAGGCGCCCAGGCATGTGGCGCGTCACGGATGGCGGCGCAAAAATTGCTGTCGAAGTGTGGGATATGCCCAGCGTGGAGTTCGGCTCGTTCATCGCGACCGTTCCTTCTCCGCTGGTTCTGGGGAAGGTCGAACTCGTCGACGGTTCGTGGGTTATCGGCTTCCTGTGCGAGCCGTATGGCGTGCAGTCGGGAACCGACATCTCGGGGTTCGGCGGATGGCGAGCGTGGCTTGCCAGCGAGCGTGGCACGAGTTCCTGATCGAACGAACGGGTGGGCATCGGCATCACAGGGTATGGGCAGTGAAGCGCTCCAGGTTTGTTGCAGCCTCCTTCTCTTGAGAGAATAGAGTCATGAGCCAGCCTGACAAGGAGCCTGTCAGGCTTCCTTCCAGAATCGCCAATCCGTCGCAACTTCGAGGAGGTTCACTGATGACGTTCCGCACCGTCGCGCTCGCCGCAACCACCGCTGCGCTCGCGCTCGCCGGCACGACCGCCACCCTCACCGCCCAGGCCCAAACCCCGACCGCGTCCGACAGCCAATGGCGCGCCAGTTCGACCATGCTCGCGACGCTGCTGCAGGACGGCTACAGGATCGTCGCCGTCGTCAACACCGGCCCGGCCGACACGATCTTCGTGCAGCGCGATCAGAGCGCGTTCAAATGCATCGATCCGCAGCAGCCGGATGCAAAAGCGAAAACGTCGGCGGCGCCCGGCTGTTACGAGCTGGTACCGCCGAGCGGCGGCGCGCCGGCGTCAGAAGCCAAATAACGTGATTTGAAGCGCGAGCCCATCACCACCCCCGGCTCGCGCAAACCCCGCGACGCTTCAGCGATCCACTAGCCGGCTCAGATTGCCGCGCACCCGCTGCAGCAGCGCGATCAATTGCGCCGCTTCTTCATCGCCGAAACCATTGAGGGCTTCGAGCGCGATCTCGTCGCCGACCTTGCGCGCCTTGCCGAGCGTGCGCTCAGCCTTCGGCGTCATGCGTACCTGACGTTCGCGGCGATCCTGCGGATTCGCGGTTCGTTCGATCCAACCGCCCTCCTCCATCCGGTCGAGCAGCCGGCCCGCCGAGATCGGGGCGACCTCGAGCAGATCCGCGAGCCGCGCCTGATTGATGTCGCCGTAATGGCCGAGATAGGCCAGCACGCGACATTGCGCGCGCGTCAGATCGACCGACGACTTCGCGAGATCGTCGAATCGCTTGCCCGCCAGCCGGCCGACGTCGTAAATCAGAAAGCCGAAGCGCTCTTCGAATTGGGTTTTCATGCGCGGATTATACGGAAGCGGTTCGGTTTGCAGCGCGCCTGTGCATGCGTTCCAACCTCGGCAAAACTCCCGATAGCGCAAACCTGCATAGCCGATATAATAAGCATGCTTACGATCTCGACCCTCCCCACCGTCCATGTCCTCTGCCTCCACGTCGGCGAGCGCCACCGCGCTGCTCAACCGGCCGATGATCACGATTTCGATCATGCTCGCGACGCTGATCCAGACGCTCGACAGCACGATCGCCAACGTGGCGCTGCCGCATATGCAAGGCACGCTGTCCGCGTCGCAGGACGAGATCACGTGGGTACTGACCTCCTATATCGTCGCCGCCGCGATCGCCACACCGCTCACCGGCTGGCTCGCGGATCGCCTCAGCGTCAGGCGGCTGCTGCTGATCGCGATCGGCGGCTTCACGGTGTCGTCCGCGCTATGCGGACTCTCCGAGACGCTGCCGCAGATCGTCGTATCGCGTCTGCTGCAAGGGATCTTCGGCGCGTCGTTGGTGCCGCTGTCGCAGTCGATCCTGCTCGACATCAACCCGCGCGAAAAGCAAGGCCAGGCGATGGCCGTGTGGGGCATGGGCGTGATGGTCGGGCCGATTCTCGGCCCGACGCTCGGCGGCTGGCTTACCGATAGCTACAACTGGCGCTGGGTGTTCTTCATCAACGTGCCGATCGGCGCGTTCGCGCTGTTCGGCGTCGCGAGCTTCCTGCCGACGCGCGAGCCGAAACACGACGTGAAGTTCGACGCGTTCGGCTTCATCACGCTCGGCCTCGCGATCGGCGCACTGCAGGCGATGCTCGATCGCGGCGAGCAGCTCGACTGGTTTTCGTCGACCGAGATCGTGATCGAGGCGCTCGTCGCGGCAATCAGCTTCGCGTTCTTTTTCGTGCACACGGCGACGATCGGCGAGCGCTCGTTTTTCAAGTACAAGTTGCTGAAAGACCCGAACTTCGCGACCGGCACGTTGTTCATCTTCGTGATCGGCGCGGTGATGTACGCGACGCGTGCGCTGCTGCCGCCGATGCTGCAAAACCTGATGGGCTATCCGGTCGCGACCACGGGCCTCGTCACCGCGCCGAGCGGCGCCGGCACGATGGTCGCGATGCTGATCGCGGGCCGGCTGCTGAAGCGCGTCGACGCGCGGCTGCTGCTGCTTTGCGGCTTCCTGATTTCGGCGTTCGCACTGTGGCAGATGATGCATTACACGATCGTGCTATCGGCGTCTGACATCGTGTGGCCCGGCGTGATCCAGGGCGTCGGACTCGGCCTCGTGTTCGTGCCGCTGTCCACGCTGACGTTCTCGACGCTGTCGCCGGCGCTGCGCGCGGACGGCACCGCGACTTATAGCCTGATGCGCAACATCGGCAGCAGTATCGGCATTTCGATCGTGCAGACGCTGATGACGCGCAACACGCAGATCGCGCACGCGGACCTCGCCGCGAACGTCACCGCGTTCAATCCGGCGCTCCAGTCGATGCTCAACAGCGGTTCGAACTACGACATCGCGGCGCTGAACGCGTCGATCACGCAGCAGGCGGCGATGGTCGCGTATCTGAACGACTTCAAGCTGATGTTCGTGGCGACGCTGTTGGTCATCCCGTTGTTGGTGCTGATCCGGCCGTCGCACAAGGCACCGGATGCGTCGATCGCGCATGCGGCGATGGATTGAGACCGAATGCGCCGACGTCCGTCTTAGCCTTCGATTCGCCCGCGCGTCACGCCGAGCAATGCCGCCATCGCCGCGTACGCCGCGGCGGCATCGCGCGCGCGGATCGCCTCGAACACCGCCGTGTGCTCGGCGAGCGACGCGTTGAACACATCGGCGCGTTTCGCATTGAGCCGCAGCTGTGCCTCGAGCGTGCGCTCGATCAGCGCGCCAAGCGGAATCAGTAATTCGTTGCTGCACGCGGTGAGCACGCACAGATGGAACTGCAGATCCGCGCGCACCCATTCGTCGACGTTACGCGCCGCCACCATCGCGGTATGCGCGGCCGCAAGCTCACGCAACGTGTCGTCGGTATACGCGGCGGCCGCGAGGCCGGCGGCGTAAGGCTCGACCATCTCGCGCATTTCCTGGAGCTTGAGCGCGAACGCCATCGGCTCGGCGACCCGCGAATACCAGTCGAGCAGATCAGCATCGAGCAGATTCCACGCGGACTTGACTCGCACGCGCGTACCGACCCGCGGCCGCGATTCGATCAACCCTTTCGAGGTGAGCGTGCGCAGCGCCTCGCGCAGCACCGTGCGGCTCACGCCGAACATCTCCATTAACTCGGCTTCGCGAGGCAGGATCGACTCCGGCGCATAGTCGCCGCGCAGAATCGCGGTCGCGAGCATTTGGGCGACTCGCCCGTGCAGATCGTGCGGAATGGTTGTCTCCTCGCGGTCGGTGGTCTCGGCGCGCAACGCGCGCGGTAAGTTTTCCGAATCTCACCACTATGTGATCAATAATACTATTAATAGTACTTTAATGCACTTTTGTTGTAGCATGGAATCCTCGAAATTTTTCGCAGGCGTCGAGGCCTGCTGCACCCATCTTGCACGGGCTGGCGTACACGCTAAAGCGCCAACTCCCGCCGACATAGGAGACGCACACCATGAAAATCACCAAGCTCGAAACCTTCATCGTCCCGCCGCGCTGGTGCTTCCTGAAGATCGAGACCGACGAGGGCATCGTCGGTTGGGGCGAGCCGGTGGTGGAAGGCCGCGCGCATACGGTCGCCGCGGCCGTCGAGGAACTGTCCGATTATCTGATCGGCAAGGACCCTCTGCTGATCGAGGACCACTGGCAGGTGATGTACCGCGCGGGCTTCTATCGCGGCGGCCCGATCACGATGAGCGCGATCGCCGGTGTCGATCAGGCGCTGTGGGACATCTTGGGCAAGCATCACGGCGTGCCGGTGCATGCGCTGCTCGGCGGCCAGGTGCGCGACCGGATCAAGGTGTACTCGTGGATCGGCGGCGATCGTCCGAGCGATGTCGCGAACAACGCGCGCGCGGTGGTCGAGCGCGGCTTCAAGGCCGTCAAGATGAACGGCTCGGAAGAACTGCAGATCATCGACACCTTCGACAAGGTGCAAGGCGTGATCAACAACGTCGCGGCGGTGCGCGAGGCGGTCGGGCCGAACATCGGCATCGGCGTGGACTTCCATGGCCGCGTGCATAAGCCGATGGCGAAGGTGCTCGCGAAGGAACTCGATCCGTACAAGCTGCTGTTCATCGAAGAACCGGTGCTGTCGGAAAACGCCGAGGCGCTGCGCGACATCGTCAATCAAACCAACACGCCAATCGCGCTCGGCGAGCGCCTGTATTCGCGCTGGGACTTCAAGCACATCCTGTCGGGCGGCTACGTCGACATCATCCAGCCGGACGCGTC
This sequence comes from Paraburkholderia podalyriae, assembly GCF_014397785.1. GTDB lineage: Bacteria > Pseudomonadota > Gammaproteobacteria > Burkholderiales > Burkholderiaceae > Paraburkholderia > Paraburkholderia podalyriae. Next base: position 80,875 of record NZ_VZQQ01000016.1, on the reverse strand, counting down.
GCACGCGGGCGGCATCACCGAGTGCCGCAAGATCGCCGCGATGGCCGAAGCGTACGACGTCGCGCTCGCGCTGCATTGCCCGCTCGGCCCGATCGCGCTCGCAACCTGCCTGCAGATCGACGCGGTCAGCTACAACGCGTTCATCCAGGAACAGAGCCTCGGCATTCACTACAACCAGGGCAACGACTTGCTCGACTACATCAAGAACCCGGAAGTCTTCAAGTACGAAGACGGCTTCGTGTCGATTCCGCAGGGCCCGGGACTTGGCATCGAGGTCAACGAAGTGAAGGTGCGCGAGATGGCGAAGGTCGGTCATCGCTGGCGCAATCCGGTGTGGCGTCACGCGGACGGCAGCGTCGCCGAATGGTGATCTGAGCACCTGAGCGAATCGAGCGGAATGCCGCCGGCGGGCGGCTGACGTTCATCAGCGCGGCCGGCGTCGTCGGCGCGCTGTCGTATCTGCGCTGTCGTATCTGTTTTCCCGCCTGGCTTTCGTGAGTGTGTTCGGTATCGGACATACCCATGCCCTACTCCTTGCTGAAATGCATGCAAACAATGCATGCATCGGGGAGCCCATGGGCGAATTCCTTCCTGACTATTTGATCCGCGAACAGGCGGCGGTTGGCGCGCTGGTCGCGTTTGGCGTGCTGCGCATCATCGGCGCGATGCTCGCGTACGAGCGCGGATGGAGCATCTCGGTGGTCGGGAAATGGTTTATCGCCGCGGCGGTGCTGTACTGCCTGCCGCAGGTCTTCGATCTGCTCACGCAGATGGTCGGCTCGCACGCGGCCGGCGCCGAACTCGAAGGCAAGGCCGCGGGCTGCGCGATCGCGCTGTTCTGCGCGCCCATTGTTGGACATCACCTCGGTTTCGAGTGAGCGGCCTTCGAACCGCGCCGCGCATTCAACCGAGCCCCGCGAACGCCGGCACGCTATGCGACAACGCGGCCGCGACGACGAACACGCCGATCATCACCAGCGCTTCCAGATACATCACGTTGACGAACGTGTGCGCATCCATCGTCGATGCGGTGCGACGCAGGCGCGGCAGCGCCGAGCTCCGGTTCAGCGTGCCGAGCACGAGCGCGAGCGCGACCAGCACGAACTTCAACGTCAGCACATGACCCCACGTGCTCGCCTGAATCGCTTCGAACGAGCCGCCTGAGCCGCGCACCGCATTGAAGATACCCGATAGCAACACGAACACGACCGCGACGATCGACACGTTCGAGACCTGCGTCGCCGTGCGAATCAGCATGCCGCGCGCGGTCGAGGCGCCGAGCGCGGGAAGCACCGCGAGGCCGGCGGCCATCGCGAGTCCGCCCCATACGCTCGTCGCCAGCACGTGCAGCGTCTGCATGCCGATCTCGGCCGAGACGGCGCCGGCGTCGGCCGCATGACCGAGCGACGCCTTGCCCGCCGCGATCGCGAGCACCGCCAGCCACAGCACCGTGTTACGCCTCACGCCCGTACCATGGCTCAGCGCGGTGACGAGCAGCACCAGCGCACCGCCGAACGCGACGCTCCAGCCGTAGCCGACATGGGTTTGCGTCAGCACCGTCGGCACCATGCCGAACGCCGCGGGCAACGCAACGCCGCCCATCGAGGCCGCCTGATACAACAGCCAGCCGAGATCCGCAAGCACCAGCACGATGGTGGCCGCGAGCATCGAGCGTTGCGCGCGCATCCAGCCCGGGCGCGCCGGTGATGTGCCCGGGAGCGCGTCCTTCGCGAGCCATGCGCCGAGTAGCGCCGAGCCGACGGCGAAGCCAAACGCGACATTCATGAGCGCGGCCATTGCGACCTGCCCGATCCACAATCCGTCGAAGTTCATTTGACGTTGAACGCGAAGTCGCCTTTCGTACGATGGCCGTCGGTGGCCACCGCGATCCAGTGCACCGCATAGCGGCCGCTCATCAGTTGAGGCAGTGCGAGGCGCATCACGCGCGCGTCCGCGCTATCGACCGTCGAAGCGGTCGGCGTCGCGGGCTTGCCGCCCGCGTCGGCGAGCGTGATCCTGCTGAACGCCGGCTCGAGCGGCTCGGTGAAATGGATTGTCACGTCGGCGGGCGCGACGGTGTCGGCGTTCGCGGCCGGCACGCTCGAGATCAGATGCGCATGCGCGAACGCGGTGGACGACATGACCAGCGCCACCGCGCTGGACGTCAACGCACGCAGCGTCGACGAGGAAAGATCGGATAGCTTCATGTAAGGCCGATAGCGGATGAGAACGAACGAAACATAGCCGGGCCGGCGGCGCGCATCGTCTGGACGACAGCCCGCGAGCCCGGAAGTGTACGCTTCGATGGCGCGTGCGGGGGCGGGGATCGGTTCAACCTTGCTTGATCGAATGCGAGACGTGGCATCGCGCTTGCGGCTACCGCGCCGCGATTATCGATGAGACGTAGAGGACGTTGAACCTCACGCGTGACGCGACAGAAGTCGCAAACCGGCACAACGCGACACACTGTCGCATGGCGGTCACACCTGGGAGCGTCTCTAATGCGGCAAATAGTCACCATCACCCTGCGATGATAGAATGCTGCGTCGCCGCAGCGACGGCTGTCCTTCACACCGAGCCGCCCGAAGTTCGGTCAGGTCCCCGATTCTGATGGAGTTACGCGTGTCTTCAAGACGCCTCTTCCGCCCGTTGCTTGCCCTTCTGTTGATCGGCACCGCGGGTGTCTATAGCGCAGCGAAAGCGCAGACTCAACCGAAGGCCCCCGACACGATGGAAGCGCGCGTGCAAGGTTGCACGGCCTGCCACGGCTCGCGTGGGCAAGGTACCGACAACGACTACTTCCCACGCCTCGCGGGCAAGCCGGCGGAATATCTGTCCAATCAGTTGCAGAACTTCCGTGAAGGGCGCCGCAAGTACCCGCCGATGAACTACCTCGTCACGTATCTCTCCGACGACTACCTGCATCAGTTCGCCACCTTCTTCTCGCAACAGCGCCCGCCGTATCCGACGCCGGCCAAGCCGACGGTCTCGGCCGCCACGCTCGCGCGCGGTGAGCAGATCGTGTTGCACGGTGATGCTTCGAAGCAGGTGCCCGCTTGCGCGGCCTGCCACGGCAAGGCGCTGACTGGTATGGAACCGGCAATCCCGGGTCTCGTCGGCCTGCACTCCGACTACATCAGCGCGCAGCTCGGCTCGTGGCGCTCGGGCACGCGTCGCGCGATCGCGCCGGACTGCATGCACACCATCGCCACGCGCCTTAGCGACGAAGACGTGAACGCCGTCGCGGCCTGGCTTTCCACGCAGCGCGCTCCGCAAAACCCCGTGCCGGCTCCGGCCCGCTCCTTGAAGACTCCGCTTGCCTGCGGCAGCGAACCGCAATAAGGCGCCGGGAGAGACATTCAAATGAAACGCAAGTCTTTGTTCGCCCTCTCGGCAGTCGTCGTAGTCGCGGCCGCCGCACTCGTTCCCGTCCTGTGGTCGGGCGGCGACAATCTGCATAGCAGCGGCGCGGCGGTGGCGGCAACGCCCGCGGACCAGGCCGACCTGATCAAGAAGGGCGAGTACCTCGCCCGCGCCGGCGACTGTATCGCCTGTCACACGGTGCGCGGCGGCCAGCCGTTCGCGGGCGGCCTGCCGATGGCCACGCCGTTCGGTACGATGTTCACACCGAACATCACGCCGGACGACCAGTACGGCATCGGCAAGTGGACCCAGGACGACTTCTATCGCGCGATGCACACCGGCCGCTCGAAAGATGGCAGCCTGCTTTATCCGGGCTTCCCGTTCACGAGCTACACGAAGGTCACGCGCGCCGACTCGGACGCGATCTACGCGTACCTGCGCTCGGTCACGCCGGTCAACGTGCCGAGCCGTCCGCACGAACTGAAATTCCCGTTCAACCAGCGCAACATGCTGATTGGCTGGCGCACGCTGTTCTTCCGTGAAGGCGAGTTCAAGCCGGATCCGACCAAGTCGGTCGAATGGAACCGCGGTGCGTATCTGGTCGAAGGCCTTGGTCACTGCGGCATGTGCCACACGTCGATCAATGCAATGGGCGCCCCGGTCAACTCGGCCGCGTTCGCGGGCGGCCTGATTCCGTTGCAGAACTGGTATGCACCGTCGCTGACGTCGAACAAGGAGGCCGGTCTCGGCGACTGGGACCTCAGGGACATCGCCGATCTGCTCAAGACCGGTGTGTCGAGCCGGGGTGCGGTGTTCGGTCCGATGGCCGAAGTGGTTCACAACAGCCTGCAGTATCTGTCGGCCGAAGACATCAACGCGATGGCGACGTACCTGAAGACGATTCCGCAAAAGAGCGAAGCACCGGAACCGCTGCAGCTCGAAACCTCGGAAAAGTTCGGCGGCGAACTGCTGAAGCAAGGTCAGAAGATCTACGCTGACAACTGCGCGAAGTGCCACGAGGAAAACGGTCTCGGCCGGCCCCCGGCATTCCCGCCGCTTGCGAACAACCAGTCGATCCAGATGCCATCGGCGGTCAACCCGATCCGCATGGTGCTGAACGGTGGCTATCCGCCGAGCACGGAAGCGAACCCGCATCCGTACGGCATGCCACCGTTCGCACAGGCTCTGTCGAATCAGGAAGTCGCGGCGGTCGTCACGTATATCCGTATGTCCTGGGGCAACCACGGTACGGCCGTGTCGCCGCAGCAGGTGGCCGATCTGCGTTCGGCGCCGCTCGACTAGGCAGCGTTCGACGCACCCGGGCGCGGCCTGCGAGTTTCGCGGCCGCGCCCTTCGTTTTTTCAGGACCGGTATCATGTGGGCCTGTTCGTATCGATGGTCGCCCGCGTGGGACCCCGCAGGAGGAAAGAGTTGTGCCCGTCGGTGAGCGTTTGAACAGCATCACCCATCTCGTCGGCGCCGTGCTGTCGGTGGTGGGGCTGGCGGCGCTCGTCACGATGGGCGCGCTCGCCGGTGACGCGTACAAGGTCGTGAGCTTCAGCGTGTATGGTGCGATGCTGTTCGTGCTGTATGCGATCTCGACGCTGTATCACAGCGTGGGCCATCCGCGTCTGAAGGCGATTCTGCAGAAATGCGATCATTCGGCGATCTACCTGCTGATCGCCGGCAGCTACACGCCGTTCGCGCTCGTGACATTGCGTGGACCGTGGGGCTGGTCGCTATTCGGCGTGAGCTGGGGGCTCGCTGCCCTCGGCATCGTGCAGGAACTGACGCTCGGGCGACGCACCCGCAGCGTGTCGATGGTGCTGTACGTGTTGATGGGATGGCTCGCGCTCGTAGCCGTCCACCCGCTGGTGCAGGCGTTGCCGGCCGCGGGGACCGCGTGGCTCGTGGCCGGCGGCGTCATTTATAGCGCAGGCATCTATTTCTTCATCAACGACGAGCGCATCCGCCACGGACATGGTATCTGGCACCTGTTCGTACTGGCGGGCAGTCTGTGTCAATTCGTCAGTGTCGCGCGCTACGTCGCGTGACATTCCACGGCGACGAATTGCAACTTAAGGCCAGTCGACGTGTCTGCATAGCGCGTTGAAACATTCGGCACATCTGTGAACGTGCCGCCGATTTCTCCGTGAACGGAACCGGGCTGCGGCCTCGCACACGCCATGCGGGCGTGTCGATGCCGCGCTGGTTATTCCGCGTTGGGGCCGTTGTGCCCCGCGGGACCGTTCGCGAAACTGCAATGCAAAGAGTTTTTATGTCTTTTGATTCCCTCGGCTTGTCCGAACCGCTGGTCCGCGCTGTCAATGAACTCGGCTACACCATCCCGACTCCGATCCAGACTCAGGCGATCCCGGCCGTGCTCAACGGCGGCGATCTGCTCGCCGGCGCGCAAACCGGCACCGGCAAGACTGCCGGCTTCACTCTGCCGATCCTGCAGCGCCTGAATTCAATGCCGCCGGCCGCCGGCGGCAAGCGCGTGGTGCGCGCGCTGATCCTCACGCCGACGCGTGAACTCGCCGCGCAGGTCGAAGAAAGTGTGCGCGCCTATGGCAAGTACCTGAAGCTGAAATCGACCGTGATGTTCGGCGGCGTCGGCATCAATCCGCAGATCGATGCGCTCAGGCGCGGCGTCGACATCGTCGTCGCGACGCCGGGCCGTCTGCTCGATCACATGCAGCAGAAGACCATCGACCTGTCGCATCTCGAGGTCCTCGTGCTCGACGAAGCGGACCGCATGCTCGACATGGGCTTCATCCACGACATCAAGCGCGTGCTCGCGAAGCTGCCGCCGAAGCGTCAGAACCTGCTGTTCTCGGCGACGTTCTCCGACGAGATCAAGGCTCTCGCCGACGGCCTGCTCGACTCGCCGGCGCTGATCGAAGTCGCGCGACGCAATACGACGGCCGAAACGGTCGCGCAGAAGATTCACCCGGTCGATCGCGACCGCAAGCGCGAGCTGCTCACGCATCTGATCCGTCAGCACAGCTGGTTCCAGGTGCTCGTGTTCACGCGCACCAAACACGGCGCGAACCGCCTCGCCGAGCAACTGACGAAAGACGGCATCAGCGCGCTCGCGATTCACGGCAACAAGAGCCAGTCGGCGCGCACGCGCGCGCTCGCCGAGTTCAAGGACGCCACGCTGCAGGTTCTGGTCGCGACCGACATCGCCGCACGCGGCATCGATATCGATCAGCTGCCGCACGTGGTCAACTTCGATCTGCCGAACGTGCCCGAAGACTACGTGCACCGCATCGGCCGCACGGGTCGCGCGGGTGCGACGGGCGAAGCGATATCGCTCGTTTGCGTCGATGAACTGCAGTTGCTGAAGGACATCGAGAAGCTGATCAAGCGTCCGATTCCGCAGGACGTGATCGCCGGTTTCGAGCCGGACCCGACCGCGAAGCCGGAACCGATCCTGCGACGCGGCCAGGGCGGCGGTGGGCGTTCGCCGCGCCAGGGACAAGGTGCGGGGCGCCGTGAGGGCGCGAGCGCGGGCGCTGCGGGCAGTGGCGCATCGGCTAAGTCCGCTCAAGGTTCCGGTCAGCGTGCGGGGCAAGGCACAGGTCAGCGCTCGGGCCAGCGTCCGTCGAACGGTCAGCCCGCACCGCGGCCGCAAGGCACGAAGCCGGCCGGCAACGGTGGACAGCCGCGCCGCGATACCGAGCGTCACGACGATCGGCCGCGCGCCGCAGCGCATGACGGCGGTGCCGCGAATCATGCGCCGCGCAAACCGCAGGGCAATCGTTCGCACGGCGACAATCGGGGCGCATTGCTCGGCGGCGGCGTCAAGCGCAACGATGCGCCGCGTGGCGCGCAACCGTCGCGCAATGGCGCGCGCGGCCGTTAAGCGTCGCCTTGCTTGAAAGCCGCCGGCGTGTCAGCCGTTAGCGCTTTGCTCGAAGACTAACGGCTGTTTGCGGCGGCGGCCCGCTTCAAATGCTCGACCTGCTGTTCCCATCGCTCGAGCACCGCACTCCCCCCTCCTTGCAATTCGAACGTGATGCCGCCCGTCAGGTGCGCATAACGGACGTTTTGCGCTTCCCCTGTGTCGATCGAGCCGAGCAGATAGACGAGGCCGCTATCGTCGTCGGCGACCCCGGGCAGCGGCGCGACACGCAACTGCACCTGATAGAACGCCGCATCACATACGAAGCTCAACGCCGCCCGTCCACTTTGCGCGATCGCGCGCGTGGCTCGCGCCTGCGGCCATAGCGCGATGCACAGCGTGCGCGAGTCGGGTGCATAGAGTTCGCCGACGCTCAGCAGCGATGTGCGCACGTGGCCGTTCGCATCGACAGTCAGCAGCGACGCGGTGAAGCCCACCTTGTCCGCAAGCGACGCACCGTCGAGCAACGCGCGCACGTTGGCCGGCCATTCGTCGAATACGGTCTGTTCGAGCGGACGCGCGGACGTAGATGCGGAGAAGGAGTCGCTCATGCCATCGATCCAGTCGAAGTAGTCAGTAAAGCGCAATCATGCCTCGAAGAAACCAAAGCCCGCGGGAGCGGGCCTGGATTCGCTTCTCGAGTCGTTGCCGTGCATCCAGCACATGCATCGCGCAACGATCGGGAGTTCAGCGAAAGAACACATGCTGCGTGATCTTCGCGAGCGGGTAATGCACGCCCGGCTGAATGCGCGCGGGCAGATCGAGCGGTTTGAGCAGCATCTTCACGCACATGTCGGCGGACAGATTGCGCCGCACCAGCTTATTGATGCGCGCCGCGCGCTCGCGGTTATACGCGGAGTCGTGCACGCGTTCCGGATAGCGAATCGCGAACACGTGCCGCAACGCGATCTCCGAATCTTCGTTCTTGATTTCCATCACGCGACGCATCAACGCGCCGAGCACCGCGAGCCGGCCATTGCCCTCGATCCGGTTGTACTTCTTGAAGTACTTGAAAAAGTGCTTGTAGTGACGGACTTCGTCGGTGCGGATGTTGTCGGTGATCTGCTTGAGCACCGCTTCGTCCGAGCACTCGTTGATCGCGCGATACAGCGTCGCCGTACCCGTTTCGACTACGCAACGCGCGACCATCTCGAGCGCGCGGGTCTTTTCGAAATCCTCGACCGAGCAGGTGAGCGAATACTCGCCCATGAAATTGCGGAACGCGGTGTCCCAGTCGAACTCCGGCCACACATGCGTGATATAGGTCTTCAGCGCCCGGCCGTGCTGCATTTCCTCGGGCTCCCACTCGTTGTTGAGCCAGGCGGAGACCTCGGGGTCGTCGTTGAAGAATGTACTCAGATTGCTGGTGTACAGATCGGTGCCGCTTTCGATGAACGAAGCCGCGCACAGCAACAGCAGCAGATCTTCGTTGGCCGCGGCTTTCCGCCGGTCAATGCGCGTCAGATCGATGTCCTCGATCCGCCAGGGCATGACGTGGTTCAGCTCTGTGTGCATCGTGTCTTGCTCCCATGCTGTACCGACCGGTGGAGTTCTTCGCAACTGCCCCGCGCTCGCCGTGATGTTTCGCCGTGTCGGATACAACGCCGTGAATTTGAGTTGAGCCCTTCTACTCTGCATGGTAGCTGGAGATGTCCGACCCTGCAGATCACATAGCACAGACCATGCCGCATCGATGCAGTTCCGATTCCAGGATAGTCGAAATCTTCCAACGCATTAAGCGATGTGCACAAACGCAAAAAAGCCAGCCCAAAAAGCTAGCTTTCCGGACAGACATCAGGCCCGGCGGGGGTGGCGCCCCAAGCGGGTGTGCGCGTCCTCGAGCAGCGTCGAGAGCCGCTCGTCCTGCATGGGGAAGAAATGTCGCGATGATCGTCGCGAAGTCGCCATACACCGGGAAGTCGAACCACTCGAGCGCGTTACCAATCGACGATGAGAAAACGATCCGCCGCACCATCGCTTTCGAAAACGGCGCGACGTGAGGGGAAGCGGTCGTCGAATGCGACGCGGGGGTGTTCTTGTTGGTCTCCTGCTGGTCTGCTGCGTGATATCGGTCGTAGCTGCGGCACCGCCTGCGCCAGCGAGGCGCCGAGGCGGGCGCGCAGTAGCGCGGCATGCGTAAGGCCGCGCGTTCGTTACCTGTTGCCCGGGCGTTGCGTCGCTGCGGCCTAGAAGCCGGCGGCGAGCCCGTCGCGGCGGCTGTCGCTCGCCGCCACGTAGCCGCGCTCCAGCTCGTTGCGATCGAGCTTCCAGATGAACTGGCCGGAGCCGAAGTCCATGTACGGATCGTCGACCGACTTGATCGTATGGCCGAGTTTCTGCAGACCCCCGGTGGTCTTCGGATCGAGTGTCGACTCGATATCGACCGTGAAGTCGCGGTTGACCTTCCAGCGCGGCGCATCGCACGCGGCCTGCGGCTGCTGACCGTAGTCGAGCATGCGCACCACCGTTTGCAGATGGCCTTGCGGCTGCATGTCGCCGCCCATCACGCCGAAGCTCATCACCGCTTGCTGCTGGCCGTTCACCTGTTGCGTGAGGAAAGCCGGGATGATCGTATGGAACGGCCGCTTACCGCCCTCGACGACGTTGGCCGACTTCGGATCCATCGAGAAGCCGCAGCCGCGGTTCTGCAGCGCGATGCCGCTGCCCGGCACCACGACACCCGAGCCGAAGCCCATGTAGTTCGACTGGATGAAGCTGACCATCATGCCGCTCTCGTCCGCGGCCGACATATAGATCGTGCCGCCCGCCTTCGGCATACCGAAGTCGAAGTGCGTCGCGCGCTTCGGATCGATCAGCTTCGCGCGCGAGCTCAGGTACGCGTCGTCGAGCATCTGCTCGGGCGTGACTTCCATCGAACGCGGATCGGCGACGTAGCGATACAGATCGGCAAACGCGAGCTTCATCGCTTCGATCTGCAGATGCTGCGACTCGACGCTGTCGACCTTCAGAGACTTGACGTCGAACTTGTCGAGAATGCCGAGCGCAACCAGCGCCGCGATGCCCTGGCCGTTCGGCGGAATCTCATGCACGGTATAGCCGCGATAGTCCTTGCCGATCGGCTCGACCCAGTCCGCACGGTAGTTGCGCAGGTCGTCGGCGGTGAGCGCGGCGCCGCCTTCGCGCGCGAACGCGACGATACGCTCGGCGATCTCGCCCTCGTAGTACGCGCGCGGACCTTGCTCGGCGATCAGGCGCAGCGTCTTCGCGTGACCGGGAAAGCGCACCAGCTCGCTGACCTCGGGGGCGCGGCCGCGCGGCATGAAGGTTTGCGCGAACCCCGGCTGATCCTGCAGTTCCGGCACGGCGTTCGCCCACTTGTACGCGACAATGCTCGCTACCGCGTGACCGCGCTCGGCGATCTCGATGGCCGGCTCCATCAGATCGGCGAACGGCAGCTTGCCGAACTTCTGGTGCAGCGCCTCCCAACCGGCGATCACACCCGGCACCGTGACGGCGTCCCAGCCGCGCTTCGGCTGCTTCGCGAGGCCGTTTTCCTCGCCGTATTTGCGCTTGAAGTAATCGACGTTCCACGCAGCCGGCGACACGCCCGATGCGTTCAGACCATGCAGCTTCCTGCCGTCCCATACGAGCGCGAACGCATCGCCGCCGAGGCCGCACGAGACCGGCTCGACCACCGTGATCGCGGCGGCGGCCGCGATGGCCGCATCGACGGCATTGCCGCCCTTCCACAGCATGCGCAGGCCGGCCTGCGCGGCGAGCGGATGCGAGGTCGAGACGATATTGCGCGCGAATACGGGCAGACGTTGCGTCGGATAGGGGTTTTGCCAGTTGAAGCCAGTCATATCGAACACTCTCGAAAGCGCGGCCCGGCACGAAAAGTCGCCGGACATCATGGGAAAGGTTGTAAGCAGGTAAAACGCGGAAACCCGGATTGCAGCGCGAACCGGCCCAAAAAACAAATTCATTTATGAAATGAATAAGTGCGTTGTCCGCCTGAATGGGTGTCGAACCTGCTTCCACGCCTTCGCGCCGGATTTGCGCGAGTTGCGCCAGTTGGCGGACAACGGGCGCGATGGTCTTACAATAGCCGCAACCGCGATCGTCGACGGATAGCGCCGACACAACAGCCACGACACGAAACACATGACACGAGACCCCCGCCTGACTCTCAACGCCCGGCAACAGGAATTGCTGGAGTGGGTGCAACGCGACGGCTTCGTGACCGTCGACGACCTCGCGAGCCATTTCGACGTGACCCCGCAGACGATCCGCCGCGACGTCAACTGGCTCGCCGATATGAACCTTCTGCGCCGCTATCACGGCGGCGCCAGTCTGCCGACCAGCTCCGAGAACGTCTCCTACACCGCGCGTCAGCGCATGTTCCATGAAGAGAAACGACGCATTGCAGCGCTAGTAGCCACTCATATTCCCGATCAGGCGTCGCTGTTCATCAACCTCGGCACGACCACAGAGGAAGTGGCGCGCGCGCTGAACCGCCACCGCGGACTGCGCGTGATCACGAACAATCTGAACGTCGCGAGCATGATGAGCGGCTACCTGGATTGCGAAGTGCTGGTGACAGGCGGCATCGTGCGGCCGTGGGACAAAGGCATCGTCGGTGAACTGGCGATCGATTTCATCCGGCAGTTCAAGGTCGATTTCGCGATCATCGGCACGTCGAGCATCGAAACGGACGGTACGCTGCGCGATTTCGACACGCGCGAAGTGCGTGTCGCCGAGGCGATCATCGAACACGCGCGCACCGTGTTCCTCGCCGCCGATCACTCCAAGTTTGGCCGCCCGGCGCTAGTTCGCCAGGGACATCTGGAGCAGATCGACGCGCTGTTCACCGACGCCACCCCGCCTGCCGACTTCGCCGAGGCGCTGGGCGCCGCCAATTGTCAAATCTATACCGCCGGATAATTCCAGGCGTCCTCCGCCATGCTGCGGTGCACGCAAAACCTCGCGTGAAATCAAGAATTTGCCCGCTTGGCCGGACCGCCGCTCGCGCATCCAATTGTCAAACGGAAAATTTGCGGGCGCCAGGTTGGCGTTTCACCGGTGCTCGCCTACACTCCAGTTCCCCAACGCACGTTGCGAGTTTCGCACCGCGTCGGTTGTGTGAATCTGTCGTGAAGCCGCACCTCCCGCACTGATCCTTTAGCGGACCCCGCCCCGGCCTGCCGGTCGACTGCAAGGCTGTCCGCAATTTGCTGACATGGAGAGAACGATGCTGAGTCCGCATGAATTCGCCACGTTGTTGCTCGTCAAGGACGCCCCCAACCAGGTCGAAATGGACCGAGAAGAACTCGATGCTTTGCTCGAACGCCAGCTGGTGCAACTCGAACGCCTCGCATCGGGCAACGAAGAATGGCGCGTGACCGAAACCGGCGACACCGCATTGCGGGCCATCAAACGTTTTTCCTGAGTTTCCCTGCAGTCAGTTCGACAGTCGTTGGCGGCGTATTAGCGCCGCCTTCCGACTTCGCGTCACCCGATTCGCCTGACAGCGGGCCGCCTTCGCGGCCCCTTGTTGTGCGCATCTCATTTACACAGTAAATTCACGCGACGGACTTCCCACCCCTCGCGCATGCCCAAGACGCTCTCCGCCGACGACATCCAACAGTTTCGCGAAGCCATGCGGCGCGTCGCCGAGAACGCGTTTGCGACCCGCGGCGCGCAAGGCGTGACGATGCGCGAGCTGGCGAAGGAACTCGGCTGCAGCGCGATGACACCATATCGATATTTCCGCGACAAAGAAGAAATTCTGGCGATGGTCCGCGCCGCCGCGTTCAACCGCTTCGCCGCGCGCCTCGAAGCGGCCGCACAAGCCATCCCGGCGAACGTCCCCGCCATCGATCGCAGCGCCGTCAGCGAGGCCTACGTCGCTTTCGCGCTCGATGAACCGCACGCCTACCGTTTGATGTTCGACCAGACGCCGCAACAACAAGGCGCCTACCCTGAACTGGCCGCGGCTTCGCAGCGCGCGTGGCATCTGCTGGAAGCGCACTTCGAGCGGCTCGTCGAGGCGGGTATTCTCGAAGGCGATCCGCGCCTGATCGGCTACGCGTACTGGACTAGCCTGCACGGTTTCACGATGCTTGCGCTCGCGAACCAGTTGCCGCCGTCGGCGGCGCAACAGGCCGATGTCGCCGGCCGCGATGCACAGCAGCCATCGCGCGAAGCGGTGTTCGCGCAGATTTTGCGCATGCTGTGGCGCGGAGCGCTGGCGCAGCAAAAGTGAACCTGCGCACCGGGCAGGCGGCACGAGAATCAGGCTCGTCGGTGAACCCGCTGCTGCTTACCCATTACGCAAGGTCGGATCGACACCCGCCCGCCAGCTGATCGCCCTGGCGCGCTGTTCGTTGAAAAACTCGACCCACTGGTTGCGCACCTTCGGATCGCTGCTCGCCGCCTCGCTCGCATGGCGCTGCGCAATCGACGCCTGGAACGCGCAGAAGTCGTCGTTCGACAAGCGGCCGCGCCGGTTCGCCACGTAGGCGTCGAAGAACGTCTCGTAGACGATCTGCGCGTCGCTGCCGTAATCGACGGTCTGCGGCGAACACATCTTCTGCAACGACTCGAACGACGTCGCGCCCCGCGTCCCTTCCAGACTCGGCGTACTCACGCATCCCGCCACAAGCGCCGCCGCGCCGATCATCAAAAGTCCACGCATTCATCACCTCGAAATGGCTGCTGCCAAGAGTATCGTCCGCGGCCATGCGTTACGCCACTCCGCTCGCCATTCGGCCAGCGCCGGCAGGACAAAGCGAACTTTACTTTTTCGTTTCCGTTCATTAAAGTTCGAAAACGAACATCGTTCATTCAATTCGCTTTCCAACTCGATTCCGATTCGATGCAGAGGACCCAGCAGGTGACGCAAGGCACGAAATACGATTTGCTCGTCGTCGGTGGCGGGATCAACGGCGCCGGCATCGCCCGCGACGCGGCCGGCCGCGGCCTGTCGGTGCTGCTGTGCGAGCAGGACGATCTGGCCGCGCATACGTCGTCGGCGAGCACCAAGCTGATCCACGGTGGCCTGCGCTACCTTGAGTACCGCGAGTTCGGGCTCGTGCGCAAAGCGCTGCAGGAGCGCGAAACGCTGCTGCGCGCGGCGCCGCACATCATCTGGCCGCTGCGCTTCGTGATGCCGCATATGCCGGATCTGCGCCCTGCGTGGCTGATCCGCGCGGGGTTGTTCCTCTACGATCACCTGGCCAAACGCGAGCTGCTTCCGGGTTCGCGCGGCATCGTGATGAGCCGGCATCCGGCCGGCGCACCGCTCGTCGATTCGATCAAGCGCGGCTTTGTTTACTCGGACGGCTGGGTCAACGACGCGCGCCTCGTCGTGCTGAACGCGCTCGACGCGCACGAGCGCGGCGCGACGATCCTCACGCGCACGACGCTGGTCAACGCCGAGCGCGCCGGCGGCGAGTGGCGCGCGCAACTGCAACGCGCGGACGGTACGGCGCTGGAGGTGCGCGCCTCGGCGATCGCGAACGCGGCGGGCCCGTGGGTCGGCGAACTGCTGAAGGGGGCGCTCGGCCGGCCGTCGTCGCACAGCGTGCGGCTCGTCAAGGGCAGTCACATCGTCACGCGGCGCCTGTTCGAGCACGATCACGCGTACATCTTCCAGAACCCGGACAAGCGGATCATCTTCGCGATTCCCTATGAGCACGACTACACGCTGATCGGCACGACCGACCTCGAATATCGCGGCGACCCGTCGCGGGTCGCGATCGACGCCGACGAAACGCAGTACCTGTGCGATTCGATCAACCGCTATTTCAGGCGGAAGATCTCGTCCGCCGACGTGCGCTGGAGCTATTCGGGCGTGCGCCCGCTGCTGGAGGACGAGAACGCGGACAATCCGTCGGCGGTCACGCGCGACTACTCGCTCGAACTCGACGCGCCCGCGGGCCAGGCGCCGCTGCTATCGGTGTTCGGCGGCAAAATCACGACCTTTCGCAAGCTCGCCGAGCAGGCCGTCGATACGCTCACCGAGGCGCTCGCTCACGGCGCACCCGCGTGGACCGCCGACGCGCCGCTGCCGGGCGGCGACATCGCGCAGGCGAACTTCAATCGCTTCCTCGGCGAGTTCTCGCGCGAACATGCGTGGCTGCCGGCGTCGCTCGCGCATCGGCTCGCGCGCGCGTATGGCACGCGCGCGAATCGCATGATCGGCCTCGCGCGTTCGCGCGCCGAGCTCGGTCGCGAGTTCGCGCCGGGACTGCACGAAGCTGAACTCGTTTATCTGCGCGACACCGAATGGGCGCGCAGCGCTCAGGACGTGCTGTGGCGGCGCTCGAAGCTCGGCCTGCACGTCGAGCCGGGCACGCTCGAGCAGGTCACGCGCGACATCGACGCGTGGTTCGCGCGCGAACCGGCGCGGCAAAGCGCGTAAGCGGCGCGCGCCGCCCACGACCCGAAGCCAGTCCGCCACAGCAGCTTCGGCTGGACGACGCCGGCACGCGCCCTCACACTATGGCGGCCCGCTCACAACAACACGCCGCTACGATCGCCGGCCTGCAATCCGGCGATCCGTAACATGCATGGAGAAGACAATGCAGGATCAGTACGTCCTCGCGCTTGACCAAGGCACCACCAGCTCGCGCGCGATGCTGTTCGACCGGCGCGGTAACGTCGTGTCCACCGCGCAAAAGGAATTCCAGCAGATCTACCCGCACCCGGGCTGGGTCGAGCACGACCCGCAGGAAATCTGGTCGACGCAGGCCGGCGTCGCCGCCGAGGCGGTCACGCGAGCCGGCATCAACGGCACGTCGATCGCGGCGATCGGCATCACGAACCAGCGCGAAACCACCATCGTGTGGGATCGCGAAACCGGCCACCCGATCTACAACGCGATCGTCTGGCAGGACCGCCGTACCGCCGACTTCTGCGATCAGCTGAAGGCGCAGGGGCTCGAAGCGAGCGTGCGCGCGAAGACCGGTCTACCGATCGACTCGTACTTCTCGGCGACCAAAATCCGCTGGATTCTCGACAACGTCGAAGGCGCGCGTGAAAAAGCGCGTCAGGGCCGGCTCGCGTTCGGCACCGTCGACAGCTGGCTCATGTGGAACTTCACGAAGGGCGCGCTGCACGTCACCGACGTGACCAACGCGTCGCGCACGATGCTGTTCAACATCCACACGCTGAAGTGGGACGACGAACTGCTCGCCGCGCTCGACATTCCGCGCAGCATGCTGCCGGAAGTGCGACCGTCCTCGGAGGTGTATGGACCGACGGTGACTACCGTGTTCGCGTCGAAGATTCCGCTTGCGGGCATCGCCGGCGATCAACACGCCGCGCTGTTCGGCCAGATGTGCACCGAGTCCGGCATGGTGAAGAACACCTACGGCACTGGCTGCTTCCTCGTGATGAACACGGGCGACAAACCGATCGAATCGAACAACAATCTGGTTACGACGATCGCCTGGCAGATAGGCGCGCGTATCGACTACGCGCTCGAAGGCAGCATCTTCATCGGCGGCGCGGTCGTACAGTGGCTGCGCGACGGCCTCGGCATCATCAAGAACGCGGCGGAAATCGAAACGCTCGCGCGCGGCGTGCCCCATTGCGACGGCGTATATCTCGTGCCTGCGTTCGCTGGCCTCGGCGCGCCGCACTGGAACGCGCATGCGCGCGGCACGCTGTTCGGCGTCACGCGCGGCACGACGTCCGCGCATATCGCGCGCGCGGCGCTCGATTCGATCGCGTATCAATCGCTCGATGTACTGAAGGCGATGGAGGCCGACTCGGGCATTCGCATCGGCGAGCTACGCGTGGATGGCGGCGCCTGCGCGAACAATCTGCTGATGCAGTTCCAGGCCGACATCCTCGGCGTCGACACGGTGCGCCCCAAGGTGTCGGAGACGACCGCACTCGGCGCCGCCTATCTGGCCGGTCTCGCGGTCGGTTACTGGACGGACATCGACGAGTTGAAAAGCCAGTGGAAGCTTGAGCATCGCTTCACGCCGGCGCTTCCGCACGCGGAACTCAGGACCTGCCTCGAAGGCTGGCAGCGCGCGATTCGCGCGGCGAAGGCCTGGGCCGATACGCCGTAACGCAGCGGCCGCGCAGAACCCGGAGGACGGGTCCGAAAGCACGTATGATGACACTTCTCATCCCGGCGCGCGGGCCCGCAACCCGCCGCCCGCGCGCTTTGCGCTTATCGTATTTCAGGCATGATCGACCACCTCATCTGTGACTGCGACGGCGTGCTCGTCGACAGTGAAGTCATCGCCGATCGCGTGATGTTCGACACGCTGACGGCCACCTTCCCCAGCCTCGATTTCGCCCCTGTCGTCAAAACCGCGTTCGGCCAGCAAACCTCGCGCTTTCTCGCCGGCCTCGAAAAGCAGTTCGACATCACGCTGCCCGCTAACTTCCTCGACACGATCGAGCACAACGTCGAGCTCGCGCTCGCCGCGTCGCTCGGTCCTATCCACGGCGTGCGCGACGCGCTGCGACGCGTGACGCTGCCGGCCGCGGTCGTGTCGAACAGCCGCATCACGCGCGTCGCCGCATCGGTACGGCGCGCGGGTTTGCAGCAGATTTTCGGCGAGCGCGTGTTCAGCGCCGAGCAGGTCGCGCGGCCGAAGCCGTATCCCGACGTCTATCTGTTCGCGGCCACGACGCTCGGCGTCGAGCCGGCGCGCTGCCTCGTCGTCGAGGACAGCGTCGCGGGTCTGAATGCGGCGCGCGCGGCCGGCATGAAGACGATCGCGTTCGTCGGCGCGAGCCATATTCCGGACGGCTATGCCGACGCGCTGCGCGCGATGGGCATCACGCGAATCATCAAGCACATGGATGAGCTGCCGGCGCTCATCGAGGCGGGCGTGCGCGGCGAGTTTGGCGACGTGCAGTCGTAGCGGTTTTTGCAAGGCCAAAAAAGCCGGTTCTTCTTCCGCAGAACCGGCTTTTTGCGTAATGGCGTCGCGTGCCGCGCCAGGGGGACGGCCGTCAAGCCTCGACCATCGCGCCCTCGCGCGCCCGCGCGAGCGCCTCGCGAAACTCGACCAGCTCGGCGATGGTCAGCATCGGCAGATCGTGTTGCGCGGCGAAGCGCTCCACGTCCGCGCCGCGCGTCATCGTGCCGTCGGCGTTCATCAGCTCGCACAGCACGCCGGCCGGCCTCAGGCCCGCGAGGATCGCGAGATCGACGGTGCCTTCAGTGTGGCCGCGTCGCGCGAGAACCCCGCCCGGCATCGCGCGCAACGGGAACACGTGACCGGGGCGCACGATGTCGGCGGGTTTGGCCGTATCGGCGATCGCCGCGCGGATCGTCGTCACGCGATCCTGCGCGGACACGCCGGTGCTAACGCCTTCGCGCGCTTCGATCGACACCGTGAACGCAGTGCCGTGACGGCTTTCGTTGTTGATGGCCATCGGCGGCAGTTCGAGCGCGCGGATCTTGTCGTCGGGCAGACACAGACACACGATGCCGCTGCATTCGCGGATCAGCAGCGCCATCGTTTCGATCGACAGACGCTCGGCCGCAACGATCAGATCGGCTTCGTTCTCGCGGTCGTGGTCGTCCTGCAGCACCACGGCGCGACCGTCGCGCAGCGCCTGCAAGGCAGCGGCGATACGCGGCGGAACGGCTTCGGTGGCGAGCAGCGGGAGATCGGCGAAGGCATCGTCTGCAATCGTCGACGGAGCGGGAAAAGTTGCAAAGGACATGGTGTTGAAACGCTCATCGCAAAGGTTGGGCGAGAAACGTTTCAGGGCATTGCAAATAGACAAGGACGCGCCGCCGGGCACCGCGCGAAAGCGGGCGCTCATCCGCCGCCTCAGTGACAGGCGGCGCCGCGGAACGCAGATGACCATCTGCACATCTTCTTCCATCCGGACTATGACCGTCGGCTCTGGCTTCTGACCAGATCTGCTGACCCCGCCGCTGCCTCCGATATGCCGAAGACCGCTCGATGCGGGCGCTCGCGGGCTTGCCGGCTCACGCTGTCGCGCTGCCGGCCTACCGCCGGTGGGGAATTTCACCCCGCCCTGAAGACGCACTGATTGCCGGTTCGACCGGCCGGCGAAGCATACAACAGCCGCGCGGGAGCTGCAGCGCGGCAAACAAAGACCCTACTCGCGGCGTTGGACCTGCATCGACGCGCTGAGCGGCGCCGGAACCTCGCGCGCCGTCGATCCTCAACCCGGCACGCCTTCGCGCGCGGCTTCATCGCGTGCGGCGCCGGCGGCCGGCACATCCCAGCGCGGCGGCGTCTCCGCTCGCACCGTCACGCGAAACGCGCGCGCCTCGGTGTCGCCGGGATTGCGCAGGCTGTGCGGCTGGTCGGCGTCGAACACGATCGCGTCGCCGGTCGCGAGCAACTGGCGCTGGTCGTGCACGCTGACTTCGAGCGTGCCGTCGCTGACCACCAGATTCACCGTCGTGCCAGGCGCGCGGCGAATGCCCGCCTCCGTATGCAGCGGCGCGATGCGCAGCTCGTGAAACTCGGCGGCGATCGACTCGTCGTCGGGATACAGCGGCCGCACCGAGTAGCGTCCGTTCGCGCTGACGACGCGTGCCGAGCGCTCGGCCGGCAGATGCTCGAAACCGTTGGTCGCGTGACGCCGCAGAAAAGCCGCCACCGACACCTTCAGCGCCGCCGCCACCTTGCACAGCACCTTGATCGACGGCACGCTGCGCGCCGACTCGATCTGCGCGAGCATCGCGCGCGACACGCCGGACGCACGCGCCAGCGCATCGAGCGAAAGCTGCCGTTCGGCGCGCAGCCGCGCCAGATTCACGCCGACCAGCTGTTCGAGCGCATCGAAGGGTTCGGCGGAGCGCGGCGCCGCATCGGTATCGGCATCGGCGGAGGGATCGCGGACCAGCGCGAGCGGGGAATGCATATTGGCCTCCAGAGCGCCGCCGGGCGGCGCAAGAGCAGTGAGTGGAAGCAAGATAGCATCGGCTTTGGCCGCGCCCAACGAAGTTATCTTCACACTGTTATCAGCATGGCGGAGGCAAGCAACTGACAACTCGCGCGCGCTGCGCGAGGGCCGACGCCTGCACCCACGGCAAGAGCGCCCGGCGATGTCGACAGAAGATTGCCGGGCGGTATCAGGCTCGGCGGTGACGATTGCACTGGCTCGACGAATTCAACGCGCGATACCCACAAGTGACGTTCGCGTTGACGCTGACGGATGCGCTGGCGAACTTCGTGCAGGAGGATATCGATCTGGCGATCCGCTTCGGTGTACCGCAGGACAGCTCGCTGGTCGCGCGCCGGCTCGCGCCGAACCGGCGGGTGCGGTGCGCATCGCCGGAATACATCGCGCGTCGCGGCGAGCCGAAGGAGAGCTGGAAAGCTTGCTGGGACTGCCGCCGGACCGACCGATGAGCACCAAAACCCCCGCAGCATGAAGGGCTATAATATGCAGTTCCGCTGCGAAGACATGCGCAAACCGGGCTCCACGCGCCGCGCTGCCCCGCACCGCGGCCTCCTTCACCTTTTTGCGACGCCCCCAGATTAATCACTGCGACCGGCGAAATTCGATGACCAAGAAAGTTTATGTAAAGACCTTTGGCTGCCAGATGAACGAGTACGACTCCGACAAGATGGTCGACGTGCTCGGTGCCGCTGAAGGACTCGTCAAGACCGACACGCCGGAAGACGCCGACGTGATCCTGTTCAACACCTGTTCGGTGCGCGAAAAAGCACAGGAAAAAGTCTTCTCCGACCTCGGCCGCGTGCGCGAGCTGAAGGACGCGAATCCGGATCTGATCATTGGCGTCGGCGGCTGCGTGGCGAGCCAGGAAGGCGCATCGATCGTCGCGCGCGCGCCGTACGTGGATATCGTGTTCGGTCCGCAAACGCTGCACCGCCTGCCCCAAATGATCGACGAGCGCCGCGCGAGCGGCCGCGCGCAAGTGGATATTTCGTTCCCCGAAATCGAGAAGTTCGATCACCTGCCGCCCGCGCGCGTCGAAGGTCCGAGCGCATTCGTGTCGATCATGGAAGGCTGCAGCAAGTACTGCAGCTATTGCGTCGTACCGTACACGCGCGGCGAGGAAGTGTCGCGTCCGCTCGACGACGTGCTGACCGAAATCGCCGGTCTCGCCGACCAGGGCGTGCGCGAAGTCACGCTGCTCGGCCAGAACGTGAACGCCTATCGTGGAAAATTCGGCGGCGCGCCGACACTCGGCTCGACCGAGATCGCCGACTTCGCGACGCTGATCGAGTACGTCGCCGACATCCCCGGCATCGAACGGATCCGCTATACGACGTCGCACCCGAAGGAATTCACGCAGCGCCTGATCGACACCTACGCGAAGGTGCCCAAGCTCGTCAGCCACCTTCACCTGCCGGTGCAACACGGCTCCGATCGCATCCTGATGGCGATGAAGCGCGGCTACACCGTGCTCGAATACAAGTCCGTGATCCGCAAGCTGCGCGCGATCCGCCCGGACCTGTCACTGTCGACGGATATGATCGTCGGCTTCCCCGGCGAGACCGAGGAAGACTTCGCGAAGATGATGGCGCTCGTGGATGAGATGAAGTACGACACAAGCTTCTCGTTCGTCTACAGCCCGCGTCCCGGCACGCCGGCCGCGAACCTGCACGACGACACGCCGCGCGAGGTGAAGCTGAAGCGCCTGCAGCATCTGCAGGCCACGATCGAAGAGAACGTGCGGCGCATCAGCGACGCGATGGTCGGCAAGGTCGAGCGCATTCTGGTCGAGCGCCCGGCGCGCAAGGACCCGAACGAGCTCGCCGGCCGCACCGAAAACAACCGCGTCGTCAATTTCCCGGTGCCGGTCGCGTCGCATGCACGGCTGATCGGCCAGATGGTCGACGTGAAGATCGTGCGCGCGTATCCGCACTCGCTGCGTGGCGAACTCGTGATGATTCACGACGACAGCGCCGCCACGACGCACTGAACGACATTCCGAGTACCGCAACCGACAGGATCGACTCACCGCCTTGAAGACCGCTCAGCAGCATCTGGAATTCACCGCACCGCGCGAAGACAACGCGCGGCTCGCCAACCTCTGCGGACCGCTCGATGAAAATCTGCGGCAGATCGAGCAGGCGCTCGACGTGATCCTGCAGCGTCGCGGCCATCGCATCACGATCCGCGGGCGCGGCGCGAAACTCGCGCTCACCGCGCTCGAAAACTTCTACAACAGCGCGCGCGAGCCTTTGTCGGTCGACGACATCCAGCTCGCGCTCGTCGAAGTGCGCCATCCGGCGCGCCATCGGCCGAACGGCAACGGCAACGCCAGTGGCGACGACGCCGTCGAGCCGCGCTTGAACGGCAACCCCGATCATCCGTTCGACCAGCCCGCCGATACCAACGCGAGCGAAGACGACTTCGAGGAATACGGCCCGAAGCTGTACACGCGGCGCGCGGATCTGCGCGGCCGCACGCCGGCGCAGCGCGAGTACCTGAAGCAGATCGTGTCGTACGACGTCACGTTCGGCGTCGGCCCGGCCGGCACCGGCAAGACCTACCTCGCGGTGGCCTGCGCGGTCGACGCGCTCGAGCGCGACCAGGTCAAGCGCATCGTGCTGACGCGCCCGGCCGTCGAAGCGGGCGAGCGGCTCGGCTTTTTGCCGGGCGATCTCGCGCAGAAGGTCGATCCGTATCTGCGCCCGCTCTACGACGCGCTGTACGACCTGCTCGGTTTCGACAAGACCGCGAAGATGTTCGAGCGGCAGATGATCGAAATCGCGCCGCTCGCGTACATGCGCGGCCGCACGCTGAATCACGCGTTCATCATCCTCGACGAGGCGCAGAACACCACGCCCGAACAGATGAAGATGTTCCTGACCCGGATCGGCTTCGGCTCGAAGGCGGTTGTCACCGGCGACACGACCCAGGTCGATCTGCCGCGCGGCCAGAAGAGCGGGCTGATCGAAGCGCAGCAGGTGCTCGCGAACGTGCGCGGCATCGCGCTCACGCGTTTCACGAGCGCGGACGTGGTGCGCCATCCGCTGGTCGCGCGAATTGTGGAGGCGTACGATGCGCATTCGCAGAAGACGGCGACTCCGGGCGATCCGCGCTAGAGCGATGCGCTTCGCCACGCGAGGCGCAATCCGGTACGCCGCAAAAGAGCGCTTAAGCCACGACCGCCACGCACAGACACCGCATGAGCCGCACCCCGAAACTGACGTTGACCCTGCAATTCCCCGCCGCCAAAACCTGGCCGGAACACAAGACGCTGCTACCACGCGCGACGGTGGCCGGCTGGATCAAGGGGGCACTCTTCGCGGACGGCGAACTGACCGTGCGTTTCGTCGACGCGGAAGAAGGCCGCACGTTGAACCGCACCTATCGCGGCAAGGACTACGCGACCAACGTGCTGACCTTCGCCTATGCCGAATCGGAAGATGAACCGGTCACCGGCGATCTGATCCTGTGCTGCCCGGTGGTCGAGAAGGAAGCCGCCGAGCAGGGCAAGCCGCTGGCCGCGCATTACGCGCATCTGCTCGTGCACGGCACGCTGCACGCGCAGGGCTACGACCACGACGTCGAACAAGAAGCCGAGGAAATGGAAGCGCTCGAAACCGAAATCCTCGGCAAGCTCGGCTTTCCGGACCCTTATCGATAGGCGTCCTGCGTCGCGGCCTCACCCCTCCTCCACGCCAGCCCGATCGAACCCACCGTGAGCACTCCGTCCCCCGAAGCCGATACCCCCGTGCGCTGTCCGGACTACCCGCCGGTGCTCGGCGAATCGCGGCTTCTGACGGACGACGAACTGCGCGCGTCGCTTGAATCCACACTGCGCGGCTGGGACCGCAATAGCGATCTGTGGCTGTTCGGCTATGGCTCGCTGATCTGGAATCCGGGACTGTCCACCGTCGAGTCGATGCGCTCGAAGGTGCACGGCTATCACCGTGGCCTCTATCTGTGGTCGCGCGTGAATCGCGGCACGCCCGAGCAGCCCGGCCTCGTGCTTGCGCTCGATCGCGGCGGCTCGTGCACCGGCATGGCGTTCCGGCTCGCAGCCGCCGGCTCGATGCCGCATCTGGAAGCACTGTGGCGCCGTGAAATGCCGATGGGTTCGTACCGTCCCGCGTGGCTGCCGTGCGTGCTCGCCGATGGCCGGCGCGTCGACGCGCTCGCATTCGTGATGCGCCGCGACGTGCCGAGCTACACCGGCAAGCTGCGCGACGACATCATCCAGACCGTGCTGGGCTGCGCGAGCGGCCGCTACGGCACGACGTTCGATTACGTGAGCCGCACCGTGCATGCGCTGCGCGAAAGCGGCATGCCGGACCGCGCGCTCGAAGCGCTGCTCGCGCGCTGCAAGCCGGCGGCGTGACCGCGGCGGCTCCGCAAAAACCCCACCCGCGACTTTTTTGCCCGCGAGCGCTTTTGCCCGCGTAATCGGTTAGGATGGTTCCACGCTTCGCCGTCGAGGCGCAGCCGATTCACCCTGGCTTCGCTCATCGCCCGGCCCGGCGGGACACGGTTCCGCCATGTGCCTGGTGTATCCTTAATGCTCTGCAACAGCGCGCCCAGTCTCGCCGGGCGCACTACCATGAACGACACGTATCCCAGTCGACGCCATACCGGACGCCAACCCGACAAACCGCAGGAAAAGCGCTCGCTGCTCGAGCGCCTGACCGACTTCATCTCGCCCGAGCCCGACTCGCGCGCCGAACTTCTGGAAATTCTTCAGGACGCGCACGAACGCAACCTGATCGACGCCGACTCGTTGTCGATGATCGAAGGCGTGTTCCAGGTGTCGGAACTGAGCGCACGCGACATCATGGTGCCGCGCGCGCAAATGGACGCGATCAACATCGCGGACAATCCCGCTGAATTCATCCCCTACGTGCTGGAGAAGGCGCATTCGCGCTATCCGGTCTTCGAGGGCAATCGCGACAACATCATCGGCGTGCTGCTCGCGAAAGATTTGCTGCGCTATTACGCCGAAGAAGAGTTCGACGTGCGCGGCATGCTGCGCCCGGCTGTGTTCATCCCCGAGTCGAAGCGGCTGAACGTGCTGCTGCACGACTTCCGCGTGAACCGCAACCACCTCGCGGTGGTCGTCGACGAATACGGCGGCGTCGCGGGGCTGATCACGATCGAGGACGTGCTGGAGCAGATCGTCGGCGACATCGAGGACGAATACGATTTCGACGAGGAAAGCGGCAACATCATCGCGTCGCCGGACGGACGCTTCCGCGTGCGCGCGCTGACAGAGATCGAGCAGTTCAACGACACCTTCGGCACGCATTACTCGGACGACGAAGTCGACACGATCGGCGGGCTGGTCACGCATCACTTCGGCAGGGTGCCGCATCGCGGCGAGAAGGTCCGCCTCGACGACCTGATCTTCGAGATCCTGCGCGGCGACGCCCGCCAGGTTCACATGCTGCTGGTGCGCCGCGACCCGCTCGCGGGTCAGCGCGAGCGGGAAACGCAGCACGAGCAGACCTGAGCCGGTGGCTCGGGCCAAGGCACGGCCTGTGCGCCCGCGCACGTTCTTGCGTGCGCATCCTGCTTACTGATTTGACCTTTCAACTTCCGACCGCCGACCGCGCAACAATGGCCGACCCGATCACTTCCCATTCGCAACGCGGCGTGAGCACCCCCGCTGCCGCCCCCACCGACAACGGCACGCGCAGCCGCGCGCTGCCGCGCTGGCACTACCTCGTCGCACTGGCCGCGGGCGCGGCCAATACGCTGTCGTTCGCGCCGACGCCGCACGGCGGCTGGCTGCAACTCGCGATCTTCGTGTTCTTCTTCGCGTGGCTCACGCGCAGTACCGGCTGGAAAAGCGCCGCGCTGACAGGCGGCGCGTTCGGCTTCGGCAACTTCGTGAGCGGCGTCTGGTGGCTGTATGTGAGCATGCACTACTACGGCGGCATGCCGGCGCCGCTCGCCGGCACGGCGCTGGTGCTGTTCTCGCTCTACCTCGCCGTTTATCCGGCGCTCGCCGCGGGGGTATGGTCGTTCTGCGCGGGCCATGCGCAGAACAGCGCGGCCGACGAGCGCGCGCCGCTCTCACCCTTCGCGCCGACCTGGCACGGCGCGCTGGCCTTTGCCAGCGCGTGGGCGATCGGCGAATGGCTGCGCGGCACGATATTCACCGGCTTTCCGTGGCTCGCCACCGGTTATGCGCAGGTCGACGGCCCGTTCGCGGGGTTTGCGCCAGTGGTCGGCGTGTACGGCGTCGGCTGGATGGTCGCGCTGACGGCCGCGTTGATCGTGCAGGCGTTGCTGGCGCTGCTGCCGTCGTGGCGCTCCCGGCGTGCAAACGAATCGCGCGATCCGAGCACCAGCGCCGATCATGACGCCGGCGGCCGCGCCGCGCGAGGCCGCGCCCCGCGCGTCGCCCCGCTCGCCGTACCTGCCGGCGTCGCGCTCGCGCTGATCGTGATCGGCCTGCTGCTGCCGCTGGTGCAATGGACCACGCCCGCCAACGCGGCGCTGTCGGTGCGTCTGCTGCAAGGCAACGTGAAGCAGGAGATGAAGTTCGAGGAAGCCGGCATGCGCGCGGCGATCGACGAGTATCAGCAGATGATTACGTCGAAGCCGGCCGATCTGATCGTCACACCGGAAACCGCAATCCCCGTGCTCGCGCAGCAACTGCCGCCGAACTTCGCGGCGGCTATCCGCCGGTTCACCGATTCGACCGGCAGCGCGCTGCTGTTCGGCGCGATCGGCGGCACGATCACGCCGGACGGACGGGTGGTCGATTACACCAACAGCCTGTTCGGCGTCACGCCCGGCTCGCACGAGATCTATCGCTACGACAAGCACCATCTGGTGCCGTTCGGCGAATTCGTGCCGTGGGGCTTCCGCTGGTTCGTGAACCTGATGAATATTCCGCTCGGCGACTTCTTCCGCGGGCCGCCGGTGCAAAAGCCGTTCATGGTGCATAACCAGCCGGTCGCGGTGAACATCTGCTACGAGGACATCTTCGGCGAGGAGATCGCGCGCACGCTGCGCGAGAACGCGACGCCCGCCGGCGTGCTGATCAATGCGACCAATCTCGCATGGTTCGGCGACACGATCGCGCTCGACCAGCATCTGCAGATTGCGCGCATGCGCTCGCTCGAAACCGGCCGGCCGATGCTGCGCGCGACCAACACCGGCATGACCGCCGCGATCGACGCGAACGGCCGCGTGATCGGGCGCCTGACGCCGTACACGGTCGGCTCGCTCGACGTAACGGTGCAAGGCACCTCGGGCAACACGCCCTACGTGACGAGCGGCAACAACACGGTGCTCGCGGTGTCGGCGCTGCTGCTCGCGTTCGGTTTCGCGTTCGGACCGGGAATCGCGCGGCGACGCAACGGCAAGCGGTAACGCCAACGCCAAACGAACGACACCCGCAAAAAAATGCGCCTGACATGCAGGCGCATTTTTTTTATGCTCATCCGAGCTTCATCAATCCTTCGGCACTGTATCGATGAACGACTGCCGCAGCGACAGCTTCTGGAAGTGCTTGTCCAGGTTCGGATGCGCTTCGCGCCAGTTCAGCTGCGGCATACGGAAGTCCAGATAACCGAGCGCGCAGCCCACCGCAATGTCGGCCAGCGTGTAGTGATTGCTCGCGCACCACGGCTTGCTGCCGAGCCCCTGCGACATCGCGATCAGCGCTTCGTCGATCTTGCGCTGCTGTCGCGCGACCCATGCGTCCACGCGCTGCTCGGGCGCGCGCTGCGTGCCTTCAAGACGGATCAGCACGGCCGCGTCGAGCACGCCGTCGGCGAGCGCTTCCCAGCAGCGGACCTCGACGCGCTCGCGCCCCGACGGCGGAATCAGCTTGCCGACCGGCGACAGCGTATCGACGTATTCGCAGATCACCCGCGAATCGAACACGGCCTCGCCGTCTTCCATCACGAGGCACGGCACCTTGCCGAGCGGATTGAAGGTGTGAATCCGGGTATCCGGCGCCCAGACGTTCTCGGGCACCAGTTCGTAGTCGATCTTCTTGTCGGCGAGCACGATACGCGCTTTGCGCACGTACGGGCTGCCGAACGAACCGATGAGTTTCATCATGACCTTCTGCCTTTTTCTGAATCCGGCGAAAGTATAAGTGGTCCAAGGCGTTCACGAACGTGCCGTCAACGTCTTCCCGAACTGCCCGCCGACCCGCTGTGGACGGATTGCAACATGATGGCGGCCGCCACGCCGTCGGGATCCGCACAAAGCGAGTCGAATGTAGCGCGCGGAGAATAGGGCCTGCAGAATCGCGGCGCTACAATCGCACGATGAACCAGCCGACCGAACCCACCATCGCCATCGACGTCTACCGCACGCGCCGCGAGCGCGTTCTCGCCGCGCTGCGCGCCGCGGGTGGCGGCGTCGCCCTCGTCCCGACCGCGCCGGAAGCGCTGCGCAACCGCGACGCCGACTACCCGTACCGCCACGACAGCTACTTCTATTATCTGACCGGCTTCACCGAGCCCGAAGCGCTGCTCGTGCTCGACGCCAGCGCCGCGCCCGGCGCGCCCGCGTCGATCCTGTTCTGCCGCGACAAGAACGTCGAGCGCGAGACATGGGAAGGCTTCCGCTTCGGCCCCAACGGCGCGCGCGAAGCGTTCGGGCTCGACGCCGCGTTCCCGATCGGCGAGCTCGACACGCAGTTGCCGCGCATCATCGCGGACCAGCCGGCGCTGCACTACGCGCTCGGTACGTCGGCACATTTCGATGAACAGGTGCGCGGCTGGCTCAACGCGGTGCGTGCGCAAAGCCGGAGCGGCACCGTCGCGCCCACGGCCGCGCGCGACCTGCTGCCGTTGCTCGACGAGATGCGGCTCGTCAAGGACGACCACGAACTCGCGATCATGCGCCGCGCGGGGCAGATTTCAGCGGCCGCGCATCGTCGCGCGATGGCGGCGTGCCGGCCCGGCATCCGCGAATACGAGCTCGAGGCCGAACTGGTCTACACGTTCCGCAAGTTCGGCGCGCAGGCGCCGGCCTATACGTCGATCGTCGCAGCGGGCGCCAACGCGTGCGTGTTGCACTACCCGGCCGGCAACGCGATCGCGCGCGACGGCGACCTGATCCTGATCGACGCGGCCTGCGAACTCGACGGCTACGCGTCCGACATCACGCGCACCTTTCCGGCGAGCGGCCGTTTCACGCCAGCGCAGCGCGAGCTCTACGACATCGTGCTGGCCGCGCAGCAGGCCGCCGTCGATGCGACGCGCGCCGGCGCGAGCTTCGACGATCCGCACCAGGCCGCGCTGCGCGTGCTGTCGCAGGGGCTCCTCGACACCGGCATCGTGCCGCGCGCGAAGTTCGCATCAGTCGACGACGTGATCGCCGAGCGCGGCTACGCGCCGTACTACATGCACCGCACCGGCCACTGGCTCGGCATGGACGTGCACGACTGCGGCGACTACCGCGAGCGCGGCGCGCCGCGCGACGAGGCGGGCGCGCTGCCTTGGCGCACGCTGCGCGCGTCGATGACGCTGACGATCGAGCCGGGCCTGTACGTCCGCCCGGCCGAGGGTGTGCCCGAGCGCTACTGGAACATCGGCATTCGCATCGAGGACGACGCGATCGTCACGCCGACCGGCTGCGAGCTGATCACGCGCGACGTGCCGGTAGCCGCCGACGAGATCGAGGCGCTAATGCAGGAAGCGCGCACGGCCCATCAAGCGTCTCACCAGGCGAGGACCTGAGTCACGATGAACGAAGCCTCTCCATCGGCGGTGATCCTGAGGCCCGCCTCCCACCAGCACGGGTTCGATTTCGACGTGACGATCGTCGGCGCCGGGCCGGTCGGCCTTGCGCTCGCCGGCTGGCTCGCGCGCCGCAGCGTGACGCGCGAGCTGAAGATCGCGCTCGTCGACGCGCGCGAGCCGGAAGACTCGATCGCCGATCCGCGCGCGATCGCGGTCTCGCACGGCAGCCGGATGATCCTCGAGCCGCTGCGCTGGCCCGCCGACGCCACCGCGATCGAGCGCATCCACGTGTCACAGCGCGGTCATTTCGGCCGTACGCTGATCGATCATCGCGAGCACGGGCTGCCCGCGCTCGGCTACGTGCTGCGCTACGGCTCGATCGTGCACGGCCTCGCCGACGCCGTGCATGCGACGCCGGTCCACTGGTTCCGCTCGACGTCGGCCGGCGCGCCGGTTCAGGAACTCGACGGCGTCACGCTGCCGATCGCCACCGCGGGCGTCGCGCGCAGGTTGCGCACGCGGATTCTGGTGAACGCCGAGGGCGGGCTGTTCGGCGATCAGAAGCACGCGAAAAACGTCAGCCGCGCCACGGACGAAGACGCCGGCGCACGCAACATCGCCAAACACAACGCCGGCTCGCGCGACTACGGCCAGACCGCGCTGGTCGGCACGGTCACCGTGTCCGCGCCGCAGCCGCACGTCGCATGGGAGCGCTTCACGTCGCAAGGTCCGATCGCGCTGCTGCCGATGGGCGGCGTGCGCGGCGCCGACTACGCGCTCGTCTGGTGCTGCGCGCCCGACGAAGCCGCGCGTCGCGCCCAGCTCTCCGACCAGGCGTTCCTGCGCGAGCTCGACGCCGCGTTCGGCGATCGCATGGGCCGCTTTACGCACATCAAGGGACGCGCATCGTTCCCGCTCGGTCTGAACACGGTCGACACGCTCGTGAATGGCCACATCGTCGCGATCGGCAATGCGGCGCAGACGTTGCATCCGGTCGCCGGCCAGGGCCTCAATCTGGGCTTGCGCGACGCGCACGCGCTCGTCGATGCGCTGTCGGCCGAAGGCCCGACCCCGCTCGCGCTCGCGACCTTCGCGCAACGCCGGGCGCTCGACCGGCGCCTGACGATCGGCTCGACCGATACGCTCGCGCGCCTGTTCACCATCGACTTCGCGCCGCTCGCGGTACTGCGCGGCCTCGCGCTGACCGCACTCGAATTCGTCCCGCCGGTGAAAGCCGCGCTCGCCCGGCAGATGATGTTCGGCCAGCGCCGCTAGGCGAGCAAAGCGCGGCGCGGCTCTATGAGCTGCGCGACTTTCATAGAAGATTTAACGGGTTACGAGCTTCAGTTGGCGAGTCCCGATAAGCCGTTAACGCTAAAATATCCGTTTTCCCTCGCATTTCGCGCTGCGCCGGCTGTCACGATTGTCAAATCCTGACCTGTCGCCGGCGCGCGCTCACGCCATGCCTACTCTCGGCTCCCATCATCTGCGTAACAACCTGTTCGTCGCCCCAATGGCCGGCGTGACCGACCGGCCGTTCCGCCAGCTGTGCAAACGGCTCGGCGCGGGCTACGCGGTCTCGGAAATGGTCGCGTCGAACGCGCAGTTGTGGAAGAGCGAAAAGACCATGCGCCGCGCCAATCACGAAGGCGAGGTCGAGCCGATCGCGGTGCAGATCGCCGGCGCGGACCCGGACATGATGGCCGAGGCCGCCCGCTACAACGTCGCGAACGGCGCACAGATCATCGACATCAACATGGGCTGCCCGGCCAAGAAGGTCTGCAACGTCGCGGCCGGCTCGGCGCTGCTGCAGAACGAACCGCTGGTGCAGCGTATCGTCGAGGCGGTCGTCAACGCGGTCGGCGTCGGGCCCGACGCGGTGCCCGTCACGCTGAAAATCCGCACCGGCTGGAATCGCGAGAACAAGAACGCGCTGAACGTCGCGCGTCTCGCGCAAGCGGCGGGCATTTCGATGCTGACCGTGCACGGCCGCACGCGCGCCGACCTGTACCACGGCGACGCCGAGTACGAAACCATCGCAGCGGTAAAGGCGGCGGTGCGCATTCCGGTGGTCGCGAACGGCGACATCACATCACCGCAAAAGGCGCGCGAGGTGCTCGCCGCGACCGGCGCGGACGCGATCATGATCGGGCGTGCCGCGCAGGGCCGTCCGTGGCTGTTCCGCGAGATCGAGCATTTCCTGCAAACGGGCGAGCTACTGCCGCCGCCGCGCATCGACGAAATCCAGCAGGTCATGAACGAACATCTCGAAGATCACTACGCCTTTTACGGGGAATTTACCGGTGTTCGCACTGCGCGCAAGCACATCGGCTGGTACACTCGCGGCCTTTCCGGCGCCAACCTGTTCCGGCATCGCATGAATACGCTGGACACCACGCGCGAACAGCTCCTCGCCGTCAACGAGTTCTTTGACGCGCAAAAGGCGATCTCAGACCGCCTCGTCTACGTCGACGAAGCGCCCGGCAACCCCGGGCTCGACAGCGAGAGCGAGGACAACACCGACCGACTAGCAGCATGAGCAAGAACAATATCGAACAATCTGTCCGCGACAGCCTGGACGTGTATTTCCAGGATCTCGACGGCTCCAATCCGCACGACGTCTACGACATGGTTATTTCGTGCGTGGAAAAACCCTTGCTCGAAGTGGTGCTCGAGCAGGCCAACGGTAACCAGTCGCTGGCCGCCGAGTATCTCGGCATCAACCGCAATACGCTGCGCAAGAAGCTGCAACAACACGGTTTGCTGTAGCGCGATGTAGTTTCTGCGCCCTGCCACGTTTCCCCTTCGGCTTTTCGTCTTCATCATGATCAAGCAAGCGCTCATCTCCGTTTCCGACAAGTCCGGCATCGTCGACTTCGCCAAATCGCTGTCGGACCTCGGCATCAAGATTCTGTCGACCGGCGGCACCGCGAAACTGCTCGCGGACGCGGGCCTGTCCGTCACCGAAGTCGCCGACTACACAGGCTTCCCGGAAATGCTCGACGGGCGCGTGAAAACATTGCATCCGAAGGTGCACGGCGGCATCCTCGCGCGCCGCGATCTGCCCGAGCACATGGCCGCGCTCGAGAAGCAGGACATTCCGACCATCGATCTGCTGGTGGTGAACCTGTACCCGTTCGTGCAGACCGTGTCGAAGGAAGAGTGCTCGCTCGAGGACGCAATCGAGAACATCGACATCGGCGGCCCGACGATGCTGCGCTCGGCCGCGAAGAATCACCGCGACGTGACGGTGGTGGTCGATCCGGCCGACTACGCGATCGTGCTCGACGAAATTCGCGCGAATGGCAACACGGTGTCGTACAAGACGAACTTCCGCCTCGCGACCAAGGTGTACGCGCACACCGCGCAGTACGACGGCGCCATCACGAACTACCTGACGAGCCTGACCGGCGAGTTGAAGCACTCGTCGCGCAACCAATACCCGGCCACCTTCAACATGGCGTTCGAAAAGGTCCAGGACCTGCGCTACGGCGAAAACCCGCACCAGAGCGCGGCGTTCTACCGCGACCTGGCGGTGCCGGCCGGCGCGCTCGCCAACTTCAACCAGTTGCAGGGCAAGGAACTGTCGTACAACAACATCGCCGACTCCGACGCGGCGTGGGAATGCGTGAAGACCTTCGACGTGCCGGCCTGCGTGATCGTCAAGCATGCGAATCCGTGCGGCGTCGCGATCGGCGCGAACGCGCACGAAGCGTATTCGAAGGCGTTCCAGACCGATCCGACCTCGGCCTTCGGCGGCATCATCGCGTTCAACCGGGAAGTCGACGAAACGGCCGCGCAAGCGGTCGCGAAGCAGTTCGTCGAAGTGCTGATCGCACCATCGTTCAGCGCCGAAGCGCGTCAGGTGTTCGCGGTGAAGCAGAACGTGCGTCTGCTCGAAATCGCGCTGGGCGAAGGCCATAACACGTTCGATCTGAAACGCGTCGGCGGCGGCCTGCTGGTGCAGTCGCTCGACTCGAAGAACGTTCAGCCGCGCGAACTGCGCGTCGTCACGAAGCGTCATCCGACGCCGAAGGAAATGGACGACCTGCTGTTCGCATGGCGCGTCGCGAAGTACGTGAAGTCGAACGCGATCGTGTTCTGCGGGAACGGCATGACGCTCGGCGTCGGCGCGGGCCAGATGAGCCGCGTGGACTCGGCGCGGATCGCGAGCATCAAGGCGCAGAACGCGGGTCTGACGCTGAACGGTTCGGCGGTCGCATCGGACGCGTTCTTCCCGTTCCGCGACGGTCTCGACGTGGTCGTCGCGGCAGGCGCGACCTGCGTGATCCAGCCGGGCGGCTCGGTGCGTGACGACGAAGTGGTCGGCGCCGCCGACGAGCACAACATCGCGATGCTGCTGACGGGCGTGCGTCACTTCCGTCATTGATTGGCCGAGCTTCGGTAGCGGCAAGAAAGGCCCGGCGGGTTATCCCGCCGGGCCTTCTGTTTTGGGACGACGCTCAATCGTCCGGCTCTTTGCGCGCGTAACCGTCCCGCACTTGTGCATGCTGGCTAATGTACGTGCCCAAACCCTGTCCGCGCCGCGCGAGTCGCTTTAGCACCGCGACATGTCCGGCGCCGACACTCGCCTCTGTGTACCAATACACGACGCCCGGCCGAAAGCGCACCTTGATGAAATCGTCGCCAATTTCGTAGGCGTCGACGCCCGAGTCGCCGCTGAGGTTGCGGTAGCGCTCCATTCTCGATCGCCTCCTTGCGCAAAGCCCTGGCCGCTTTTATTCCGCCAGGCATGCGGCGAGCGGTCCGCCGCGCGCCGCGTTCGTTGTAGTATCGCAGGCACCTGGTTTTTATCGCTTGTGCGGCACCTCATGAGAATTCTCGGCATCGACCCCGGCCTGCGCGTAACCGGCTTCGGCGTGATCGAACAACACGGCCACACACTGCGCTATGTCGCGAGCGGCGTGATCCGCACCGCCGACGCCGATCTGCCGTCGCGGCTCGGCACCATCTTCGCGGGCATCTCGACGCTGATCCGCGAGCACGCGCCGGATCAGGCGGCGATCGAAAAAGTCTTCGTCAACGTCAATCCGCAGTCGACGCTGCTGCTCGGCCAGGCGCGCGGCGCCGCGATCTGCGGGCTCGTCGCGGGCGGCGTGCCGGTCGCCGAATACACCGCCCTGCAGCTGAAACAGTCGGTGGTCGGCTATGGCCGCGCGACCAAGGAGCAGATGCAGCAGATGGTCGTGCGCCTGCTGAGCCTGTCAGGCGTGCCCGGCACCGACGCTGCCGACGCGCTCGGCATGGCCATCTGCCACGCGCACGGCGGCTCGATACTGAGCACGCTCGGCGGCATCGCGCCGGCGCTCGCAAAGAAGGGGTTGCGGGTGCGGCGCGGGCGTCTGGTCGGCTAGCGCAACTATGCCCCGCGCCGCCGATCCGCTGCGCTACACTCGCGCTTTCCCATCCGACTCTGAAAACTAATCCACCATGATCGGTCGCATCGCCGGCGTTCTGCTGGAAAAAAACCCGCCGCATCTGCTCGTCGACTGCAACGGCATCGGCTATGAAGTGGACGTGCCGATGAGCACGTTCTACAACCTGCCGTCGACCGGCGAGCGCATCGTGCTGCTCACGCAGATGATCGTGCGCGAGGACGCGCATCTGCTGTATGGCTTCGGCACCGCGCAGGAGCGTGCGACGTTCCGCGAGTTGCTGAAGATTTCCGGCATCGGCGCGCGCATGGCGCTCGCGGTGCTGTCGGGCATGAGCGTCGCCGAGCTCGCGCAGACCGTTACGATGCAGGACGCCGCGCGCCTGACTCGCGTGCCGGGCATCGGCAAGAAGACCGCCGAGCGACTGCTGCTCGAACTGAAGGGCAAGCTCGGCGCCGACCTCGGCGCGATGGCGGGCGCCGCGTCGCCATCCGGCCACGCGTCCGACATCCTCAACGCGCTGCTCGCGCTCGGCTACTCGGAAAAAGAAGCGCTCGCGGCGATCAAGAACGTGCCGGCCGGGACGGGCGTGTCGGAGGGCATCAAGCTCGCGTTGAAGGCGCTGTCGAAGGGCTAAGCTACAAGCCACGCGCGGTACAATGGCCGCATGATCGAAACCGACAAACTCGCCGCCGAGCGCATCATCGCGGCCACGCCCGTGTCGCCGAACGAAGAAGCGTTCGAGCGCGCGCTGCGTCCGCGCCAGCTCGAAGAATATGTCGGGCAGGAGAAAGTGCGCGGCCAGCTCGAAATCTTCATCGAGGCCGCGAAGCGCCGTTCCGAATCGCTCGACCACGTGTTGCTGTTCGGACCGCCGGGCCTCGGCAAGACCACGCTCGCGCACATCATCGCGCGCGAGATGGGCGTCAGTATGCGGCAAACGTCGGGGCCGGTGCTCGAACGCGCCGGCGACCTCGCCGCGCTGCTCACCAATCTCGAAGCCAACGACGTTCTTTTCATCGACGAAATCCACCGGCTCTCGCCGGTCGTCGAGGAAATCCTGTATCCGGCGCTCGAGGATTATCAGATCGACATCATGATCGGCGAGGGGCCGGCCGCGCGCAGCGTGAAGCTCGATCTGCAGCCGTTCACACTGGTCGGCGCGACCACGCGCGCGGGTATGCTGACCAATCCGCTGCGCGACCGCTTCGGCATCGTCGCGCGGCTCGAGTTCTATAACGCGGAGGAGCTCGCGCGCATCGTCACGCGTTCGGCCGCGCTGCTCGGCGCGCAGATCCATCCGGACGGCGCGGTCGAAATCGCCCGTCGCGCGCGCGGCACGCCGCGTATCGCGAACCGCCTGCTGCGGCGCGTACGCGACTTCGCCGAAGTGAAGGCCGACGGCAACATCACCGCGCAGGTGGCCGACGCCGCGCTCAGGATGCTCGACGTCGACGCGGTCGGCTTCGACCTGATGGACCGCAAGCTGCTCGAAGCGATCCTGTACAAGTTCGACGGCGGCCCGGTCGGTGTCGACAACCTCGCCGCGGCGATCGGCGAGGAGCGCGACACGATCGAAGACGTGCTCGAACCGTATCTGATCCAGCAGGGCTTCCTGCAGCGCACGCCGCGCGGCCGCGTCGCCACGCTGCTCACGTACCGGCATTTCGGGCTGGCCGCGCCGGATTCGTCGAGCGCGCTGCCGGGTCTGTGGGATTCCACGAACTGAGTCACGCAACGAGGCCGACCAGGATGTCCGACCAGACCGAGCAACCAGGCCCATCCGATCGTTCACCCGTCAATCCCGCCGGCGACCCATCCGGCAATTTCACGCAGCGCCTCACCCACCGCCTGCGCTCGAAGCTCGCCGCCGGCGTCACGCATCTGACGACCGGCAGCGGCCCGGTGCTCGACTACTCGTCACCGCCGGGCGACCCGGGCCTGTTCGGGCCCGACTCCGTGTGCTGGAAAGTCCACGCCGACTTCACGTCGATGATGACGGGCGGCATCAGCGCGCTGCTGCTGCAGGCGCTGCATCCGCTCGCGCTCGCGGGCGTCTGGGATCACTCGAGCTTTCGCACCGACATCCTGGGCCGGCTGCGTCGCACGGCGACGTTCATCGCCGGCACGACATACGGCAGCAAGAACGATGCGCTCGCGCTGATCGAGCGCGTGAAGCGCATCCATCTCGACGTGACCGGCGTCGCGCCGGACGGCCAGGCGTATCGCGCGAGCGAGCCCGCGCTGCTGACGTGGGTGCACGTCGCCGAAGTGTCGAGCTTCATGACCGCGCATCTGCGCTATGTGAACCCGGTGCTGTCCGTCGCCGCGCAGGATCAATACTTTGCGGAAACCGCGCGCATCGCGGAAATGCTCGGCGCCGTCGAGATTCCGCGCTCGCGCGCCGAAATCGAGGCGTACCTGCTCGCGATGCGGCCCGCGCTCGTCGCCAGCGAGCGCACGCGCGAAGTCGTCACGATCCTGATGAACGCGCCGGCACCGAGCTTCGCGATGCGGCCCGCCGGCATGCTGATGCTCAACGCCGGGATCGATCTGTTGCCCGACTGGGCGCAGACGATGCTCGGCCTGAGTCGCCACGCGGCGCTGCGTCGAACGTTCATGCGGCCTGGCGTGCGGGTCGTCGCGCCGATGATTCGCTGGGCGCTGGTCAATGGGGTATCGAAGCGGGCGCGGCGGCGCGCGGCGGCGGCGCGACAGCAGGACTGAACACGGCGCGCGGGTAGGGCCATCGCCTGCTCTGGTTAGCGGTTCGACTCCGGTCCCTTACTGAAACCATCGTCGTCGGCGCTGCCCGCGTCGAGATGCGATACGTCCGCCCACGACACGATCGTCGCGCGACCGTTCACGTAATCGACGATGTTCAGGCTGGTGTTCAGTAACGGGTAATCGCGCGGTGCGTTGAGCGGCATACTGGTTGCAAAGCGGCGCACGCAGTCGAGCACGCCGCCATGCGTGACACACGCGATGCGCCCGCCCGGATGCGCGGCGACGAGCGGCTCGATCGCATGCACGATGCGGTGGTAGAACACGCGTTGCGACTCGCCCTCGGGCGGCGCGAAGCCGGGATCGCGGGTTTGCCACTGTGCGTATTCGTCGGGAAAACGCAGCGCGATCTCGTCGCTGTCATGGCCCTGGAACGCGCCGTACGAGCGTTCGCGCAAATTCTCGCGCGATTGCAGCGGCAGGCCGAGCGCCTCGCCGATCGGCTGCGCGGTCTGCTGCGCGCGCTGCAGGTCGCTCGAATAGATCGCGTCGAGCCGCGCGCCCTGCTTCGCCTCATCGGCGAGGCGCTGCGCGAGACGTTTCGCTTGCGCGACGCCCGTCGTCGCGAGCGGTATGTCGATGTGGCCTTGAATGCGCTTGATGCGGTTCCAGTCGGTTTCGCCGTGCCGGATGAACAGGATCTGCGTCGTCATGAGAGAGGGTTGCCGTTCGCGGGTGTGTCGAGCGGCTATTGTCGCAAAATGCAGCGGCGCGCCTCGCGTGCGGCGGCGGCGCGCGTTATCGCCCGATCACGCGTTGGTCTGCAACCAGAAGGTGACCGGCCCGTCGTTGACGAGCGACACCTGCATATCCGCGCCGAACTCGCCCGTCTCGACGATCGGATGCTTCGCGCGCGCGGCCGCGACGAAGTAGTCGAACAGGCGCTTGCCCTCGTCGGGCGGCGCGGCCGGCGTGAAGCTCGGACGCAGGCCGCTATTGGTATCGGCCGCGAGCGTGAACTGCGACACGAGCAGCAGTCCGCCCGCGCGCCCGGCGCCGTCGAGGTTCTGCACCGACAGGTTCATCTTGCCGGCCGCGTCGCTGAACACCCGGTAGCCGAGCACTTTGGCGAGCAGCCTGTCGGCCGCCGCTTCGGTGTCGCCGCGCTCCGCGCAGACGAGCGCGAGCAGGCCTGCGTCGATCGCGCCGGTCACACGATCGGCGACGCGCACTTCGGCGCGCCGCACGCGTTGGATCAGCGCGATCACGCCGTCAGCGTCACGCGCGCGAAGCGGCGCTTGCCGACCTGCACGACGTACTCGCCCGCTTCGACCTTCAACCCCTTGTCGGACACCGCCGTACCGTCGATCTTCACGCCGCCCTGTTCGATGTTGCGCAGCGCCTCGCTCGTCGACGGCACGAGGTTCGCCTGCTTCAGCAGCTGGCCGATCGCAAGCGGTGCGCCCGCGAGCGCCACCGCCGGGATATCGTCGGGCACGCCGCCCTTCGCGCGATGATTGAAGTCCTCGAGCGCGCGCTCGGCGTCCGCCTGCGAGTGGAAACGCGCGACGATTTCCTGGCCGAGCATCACCTTGAAATCGCGCGGGTTACGGCCGGCGTCAGCCTCGCGCCTGAAGCCGGCGATCTCGTCCAGCGGGCGGAACGACAGCAGTTCGAAGTAACGCCACATCAGCGTGTCCGAGATGCTCATCAGCTTGCCGAACATGTCGGTCGGCTTTTCGCTGATACCGATGTAGTTGTTCTTCGACTTCGACATCTTCTCGACGCCGTCGAGCCCTTCAAGCAGCGGCATCGTCAGGATGCACTGCTGCT
Organism: Paraburkholderia podalyriae; assembly: GCF_014397785.1. Taxonomy (GTDB): domain Bacteria; phylum Pseudomonadota; class Gammaproteobacteria; order Burkholderiales; family Burkholderiaceae; genus Paraburkholderia; species Paraburkholderia podalyriae. The sequence goes on along the minus strand of NZ_VZQQ01000016.1, from coordinate 41,057 downwards.
CCTGGCCGTACTGCTTCTGCAGTTCGCGACCGACCAGCAGATTGAACTTCTGGTCCGTGCCGCCGAGTTCCAGGTCCGCGTTCAACGCGACCGAGTCGTAGCCCTGCATCAGCGGGTACAGGAATTCGTGAATCGAGATCGGCACGCCGCCCTGGAAGCGCTTCGTGAAGTCCTCGCGCTCGAGAATGCGCGCGACCGTGTAGCGCGACGCGAGCTTGATCATGCCATCGGCGCCGAGCGGCATCGACCATTCGCTGTTGTAGCGGATCTCGGTCTTGTCGCGATCCAGCACGAGCGCGGCCTGCTCGAAATAGGTCTTCGCGTTCGATTCGATCTGCTCGCGCGTCAGCGGCGGGCGGGTCGCGTTACGCCCGGACGGATCGCCGATCAGCGACGTGAAATCGCCGATCAGGAAAATCACCGTGTGGCCGAGGTCCTGCAGTTGGCGCATCTTGTTCAGCACGACCGTGTGGCCGATGTGGATGTCGGGCGCGGTTGGATCGAGCCCGAGCTTGATACGCAGCGGTTTGGCCGTAGCCGCACTGCGCGCGAGTTTTTGCGCGAATTCGTCCTCGATCAGCAGTTCGTCGACGCCGCGCCTGGTCACGGCGAGCGCGTGACGGACTTCGTCGGTGATCGGGAAGGCGGAGGCGGGATTGGGCTGGGTGGACTCGGTGCTCATGCTGGAAACTTGAAGTCGCGAAAAAACAGGATTGTCCCATAGATGCGCGCCGCCGCGCCCCCTGACGCGCCCGCCCGGCCTCGCGACGAGCGGTGTTGTGGCCGCCCGCGCCACCTTCGCCGGCAGCGCCGCGGCGGCGAGCCGGTGCTGACGCACGCGCGACAGCCGCGACGCGCTTATCTTCGGCCGCGCTTGCGCCGATAATCTGCTACAACGAATCGCAATGAACATCGACAGGAGCAGCGACGTGGCGCAAGACCCCGCAGACGGCATCTATTTCGGACTGATGTCGGGAACCAGCATGGACGGTGTGGACGGCGTGGCTGTCCGGTTTGCCAAAGGGAAGCCGCCCGAGGTGCTGGCCGAGGCGTTTGTCGGCTTTTCGGCCGGCATCCGCGAGGCGCTATTCGCGCTGCAGCAGCCGGGCGACAACGAGATCGAGCGCGAGGCGCTCGCCGCCAACGCGCTCGCGACGCGCTACACGGTGTGCTGCCACGATTTGCTGCGCGACAGCCGCGTATCGGCCGATAACGTCCGCGCGATCGGCGTGCACGGGCAGACCGTGCGGCATCGGCCGGAAAAAGGCTATACGCGGCAGATCAACAACCCGGCCCTGCTCGCGGAAATGTTGCATATCGACGTGATCGCCGATTTCCGCAGCCGCGACGTCGCGGCCGGCGGCCAGGGCGCGCCGCTCGTGCCTGCTTTTCACGCGACGATCTTCGGTGCGAAGAACGAAACGCGCGTCGTCTGCAATCTTGGCGGCATCAGCAACATCACGATCCTGAACGCGACCGGCGGCGTGCGCGGCTTCGACTGCGGCCCGGCGAACGCGCTGCTCGACGCGTGGGCCGAGCGCCATCTCGGCAAGCCATTCGACGAAAACGGTCATTTCGCGGCGAGCGGCCAGGTCGATCGCAAGCTGCTGAACGCGTTGCTCGACGAACCATTCTTCGCCGAGCAGCCGCCCAAGAGCACCGGGCGCGATCTGTTCAACACCGCATGGCTCGATGAGAAGCTCACGCCCTTCGCTGCGCTCGCGCCCGCCGATGTACAGGCGACGCTGGTCGCGCTGACCGCGGTGACGGTCGCGCGCGAGATCGAGCGGCATGCATCCGACGCGCGCGCCGTGTACGTGTGCGGCGGCGGCGCGCGCAATCCGGAAATCATGAAGGCGTTGCAGCAGGCGCTCCAGGATAGCGGCGTAGGCGGCGTGCCCGTGATGACGACCGACGCGCTCGGCGTGCCGCCGAGCCAGGTCGAACCGCTCGCGTTCGCGTGGCTCGCGATGCGCTGCATCGCGCGTCTGCCGGGCAGTCTGCCAAGCGTGACCGGGGCATCGGCGGAGCGGGTGTTGGGGGCTATTTATCCGCGCTAAGAAAAGGCAGATGCGAACAAACCCACGCCTTTTGACGTCGCGGGTTGCCTCTGCAGCGCGAAAACAATAAAAAAACGGCGCCGAGGCGCCGTTTTCACTGTGGCACGAAGAGCCTGTCCGCTCAGACCGAGAACGACGAACCGCAGCCGCAGGTCGTACTCGCGTTCGGGTTTTTGATGACGAACTGCGCGCCGTTGATGTCGTCCTTGTAGTCGATCTCTGCGCCGACCAGGTACTGGTAGCTCATGGAGTCGATCAGCAGCTGGACGCCGCTCTTGTTCATCACGGTGTCGTCTTCGTTGATCGCTTCGTCAAACGTGAAGCCGTACTGGAAGCCCGAGCAGCCGCCGCCCTGCACGAACACGCGCAGCTTGAGCTCCGGGTTGCCTTCCTCATCGATCAGTTGCTTGACCTTGTCAGCCGCTGCGTCGGTAAAGACGAAGGGGGCCGGCATCTCGGTCACGGGGGTGTCGGTGACTGCGTTCATTCGAACTCTCCAAATAGCTTTAACCGATATTGTAGGGCTGTTCCGGATATCGTGCTGAAGCCCACAAAATCAATGGGTTCTTGCTGCAAGGTCGATGCAAGGCGAGACGATGCCGCTTGAGCGAACGAGACCGGCCTACGAACCCGGCAATCCATAAAAAAAGCCGCCTTCGCGCATGGCGTTGGCGGCTTTTGCTACAAACCGGCGTGAAGGCCGGTTCGCGCCCGAAACGATTATCGCTTCGAGAACTGCTTGCGGCGACGTGCCTTGTGGAAGCCGACCTTCTTGCGTTCGACTTCACGAGCGTCACGCGTGACGAAGCCAGCCTTCGACAGTTCCGGCTTCAGCGTCGCGTCATAGTCCATCAGCGCGCGGGTGATGCCGTGGCGAACCGCACCGGCTTGCCCCGTTTCACCGCCGCCCGTCACGTTGACCTTGATGTCGAACGTGACACCGTGGTTCGTGAGTTCCAGCGGTTGACGCACGATCATCAGCGACGTTTCGCGCGAGAAGTAGTCGGCGATGGGCTTGCCGTTCACAACGATATCGCCCTTGCCTGCCTTGATGAACACACGTGCGACGGCGCTTTTGCGGCGGCCCGTGCCGTAATTCCAGTTACCGATCATGTGGGCTCCCCTTAGATCTCAAGCGCCTTCGGCTGTTGCGCCGAATGCGGATGCGTTGCTTCAGCGTAGACCTTCAGCTTCTTGATCATCGCGTAGCCGAGCGGGCCCTTCGGCAGCATGCCCTTGACCGCCTTCTCGAGCGCGCGGCCCGGGAAGCGTTCCTGCATCTTGCCGAACGTCGTTTCATAGATACCGCCCGGGTAACCCGAGTGACGGTAGTACTTCTTGTCGGTAACCTTGTTGCCCGTGACCTTCAGCTTGCCGGCGTTGATAACGATGATGAAATCACCAGTGTCGACGTGGGGAGTGAATTCAGGCTTGTGCTTGCCGCGAAGACGGTGTGCCACTTCGCTGGCGACACGCCCGAGAACCTTATCCGTCGCGTCAATCACGTACCATTCGCGCGTCACCTCATGGGCTTTTGCGGAAAACGTCTTCATGATCGATCCAAAAAAATTGCTGCGCCCAATGTGTTCTTTCCTGCTTGTAATGTGCGCATCGAGGCGCGTGCAGGCTCTCCCTGGTTCTTCCTCCGCGGGCGCGGATGCGGAAAAGCCCTGAATTATAAAGGAATTTGTGCTCGCAAGTCAAAATGTGCGATGCGCTTGCCGCGAGCGGTCTGAAAACGGGGCGAAACGCCGGGCAACCGCGGGCGAAAAAAAACCCGAACAAGCGGTGCGGGTTTAATCCACCAAAGGAGGAGGTGGGAGGAGACAGCGGAGGTTGCAAAACTGCTGCAACGATGAGATGAATTATAAGTGCCGTCCTTGTGCGACGCAAGAACATCCGCATTACGAAATGTGTTTTCATAATGTGGCAGAGAAGGTGCGCAGACTACGTTTAGCGAAACTTCTTTTGTATCAATTACTAACGATTGAAGCATCCAAGTCGCGTCAGACTTCCCCCTAGAGTAAAACCCTGGCGGACGCAGGGAATTCGCCAACCGCCCGCCCATTTTGCACTGCAGCAAGAAGGCACCCACGCAGCATAAACTCGGATGCGCTCAGCGTGCGCTAATTGTTGGACACCGGGCTACAATGCCGTCTCGACGAAGCGATGCGCGGTGGGAGTGACAGCATGGAATGCAAAGTAAGCTGGATAGGGCAAGACGGGATGGCGTTCGCGGCCGAGACGGGCAGCGGTCATCTGGTCGCGATGGACGGCGCACCCGAAGGTGGTGGGCGCAACCTCGCACCGCGTCCGATGGAAATGGTGCTGCTCGGCACCGGAGGCTGCACCGCCTACGATGTCGTGATGATCCTGAAGAAGAGCCGCCAGGAGATCGCCGGCTGCTCGGTGACGCTGAAGGCCGAACGCGCGAGCGAAGATCCGAAGGTGTTCACGAAGATCCACTTCCACTTCACGGTGACGGGCAAGAATTTGAATCCGGCGACCGTCGAGCGCGCGATCAATCTGTCGCACGACAAGTACTGCTCGGCGTCGATCATGATCGCGAAGACCGCCGAGCTCACGCATTCGTTCGACATCGTCGCGCTCTGAGCGCGATAGCGGCCTCGGCCACCATCCGCGCCCCAAATGAAAAAGCCGGCGTCCCAACGGACGCCGGCTTTTCTAATTCACCGGCAAAGCAGGCCGATAAGCCGGATTCTGTGCACGCGCCGGGTCCGAAGACGCGACGCGCGTGGCAGCCATTCCTCTAGGCGCGCCATTACTGACGCGCTCAAGCTTCCTACCCGCAGACGAGACGGGGGCCCCGTCCTGCATCGCGAAGATGCGCGCCTGCCTACTTGGAATTGCTCCGGGTGGAGGTTACCGTGCCGGTCTGCCTTGCGACAGCCGCGGTGCGCTCTTACCGCACCGTTTCACCCTTACCTGATCCCGGCTTGCGCCGGGCCATCGGCGGTTTGCTTTCTGTTGCCCTGTTCCGCGTGTCGCCACGGATGGCCGTTAGCCATCACCCTGCCCTGTGGAGTCCGGACTTTCCTCGCCCTCGTTGGCCGAAGCCGTCGAGGCCGCGACTGCCTAGCCTGCTTTGCTGGAGCGGATTTTAACACCGAACGGGGATGCACCTAGCGCTTGCGCCGCCCCGCTCGGAACACGGACGTGTCGTCGTAGAACGTCGGTGATTCATTTTCGGGCCACCAGCCCGGAATGCCGAGCACGGGCAGCGGCGCGAACATGCGGCTGGTCAAGGCGTCGGTGCCGAGCAGCGCCGCGCTGACCGCCTCGTCGAGCCACGCGTTGCGCGCGGCAGGGTCCCATTCGAAATAGTTGGGCGGCACCTCGACGATCCACGCATGTCCGGTGCAGCCCTTGAACGGCGCGATCAGCTTTTCCAGCAGCGCATGGCCAAAACAACGCACTTCGCAGCCGCGTCCCCACGCGTCGCGCCGCGCGACGAACAGCGTCTGCCAGTCGAAGCCGTGTAGCGCGGCGCACAGCGAAGGATCGGCGCAAGCGAACAGCAGCGCGTTTTCGTCGAAGAGGGTCAGCATATCGCGCACGCCGCCACGCGTCGGGCCAACACCCAGCACGTCGAGTTCCGCAGACTGGCGCGCGTTCAGCGCCGCCTTGATGCGCGGAAACGCGAACCACATCGAACCGTTGAAGAAGTCGTGCAGATTGTGGCGCGTCGGCACGCAACCGGTCGACGCGATATGTCCCTCGTACGCGGCGCCCGGTGGCAGATCGTCCTGCGCGATGAACGCGAGACGCTGGCCGCGGCCGGTGGTCGGTTGAATCCGAGCGGCGTCGGCGTTCATCTCGGCGAGCAGGTTCGCGTAGCCGGCCAGAGCGGCTTGCTGCCAGCGCTGACCGCGCGCGGCGAATTGCGCGAACCATGGCTTCGACCAGTCGATTGCGGCGAAGCCTGATGGCAAAGGCTCGGGTGCCATGCCGCGCGCAGCCTTCACTGTCGCCGCCACGTCGTCATCCGCAGCGCGCGGCCCCGCCTCACGCTCGCGCATCTACCGCGTCCTTAAACGAGACGCCAACCGATCGACTCGCCGCCTCGCAGCGGTACGACCGGCGTATCGCCGGCCGGCAGCTCGGCCGGCAGCGTCCATTCCTCGCGACGCAGCGTGACCTTCCCCGTATTGCGCGGCAGACCATAGAAGTCCGGACCGTGGAAGCTCGCGAAGCCTTCGAGCTTGTCGAGCGCGCCGGCCTTGTCGAACGCTTCGGTGTAGAGCTCGAGCGCGTGCAGCGCCGTGTAGCAGCCGGCGCAGCCGCACGCGTGCTCCTTCAGCCCCTTCGGATGCGGCGCGCTGTCGGTGCCGAGGAAGAAGCGTGGATTGCCCGAGGTCGCTGCCTCGACCAGCGCGACGCGATGCGTCTCGCGTTTGAGCACCGGCAGGCAGTAGTAATGCGGACGGATGCCGCCCTGGAAAATCGCGTTGCGGTTGTACAGCAGATGGTGCGCAGTGATGGTAGCGCCAAGCAGTTCCGGCGTGACGCCCGCTTCGCGGACGTAGTCGGCCGCGTCTTTCGTCGTGATGTGCTCGAAGACGACCTTTAACGCCGGAAACGCACGGCGCAGCGGCATCATCACGCGGTCGATAAAGACCTTCTCGCGATCGAACAGATCGATGTCCGAATCCGTCACCTCGCCATGCACGAGCAGCGGCATGCCGACTTCCTGCATCACTTCCAACGTCTTCGCGCACTTCATCAAATCGGTGACGCCCGCGTCGGAGTTCGTCGTCGCGCCCGCCGGGTATAGCTTCACGCCGTGCACGAAGCCGCTTTCGCGCGCGCGGCGGATTTCGTCGGGCGGCGTGTTGTCGGTCAGGTACAGCGTCATCAGCGGCTCGAATATCGCGCCCTCGGGAATCGCGGCGATGATGCGCTCGCGGTACGCGCTGGCCATCCCGGTCGTGATGACCGGCGGTCTCAGGTTCGGCATGATGATTGCGCGCCCGAACTGGCGCGCGGTGTCAGGCAGCACGGCCGCGAGCATCGCGCCGTCGCGCACGTGCAGGTGCCAGTCGTCCGGGCGGACCAGCGTGACGGAATCGGGGGAAACGTTGGAAACAGTCATGGCAGGAATACGAGACTTCGCGCGCCTCGCTGATCGACCGGTCAAACCGCGTTGTAGCGGCCCAAACACAGGTCAATTTCGCTATTTGGCGTGTTCGGCTCGGTGATATGCTTGAAAAATCATCATTGTAACGGCTCGCTCCGTTCACAGGCTCACCTGCAACATGTGCCAACTTCTCGGAATGAACTGCGCCGCGCCGACGGACGTCACGTTTTCCTTCACCGGCTTTGCGGCGCGCGGCGGCGTCACTGATCACCATGCCGACGGCTGGGGCATCGCTTTCTTCGAAGACAAGGCCTGCCGGTTGTTCATCGATCATCAATCGTCGGCCACGTCGCCGATCGCGGAGATGGTCAAACGCTACCCGATCAAATCGAAAAACACGATCGCGCACATCCGCAAGGCGACGCAAGGGCATATCCTGCTCGAAAACTGCCACCCGTTCATGCGCGAACTGTGGGGACGTCACTGGATCTTCGCGCATAACGGCGATCTGCAGGCCTACGCGCCGGAGCTGAACGGCGTGTATCAGCCGGTCGGCACGACCGACAGCGAACTCTCGTTCTGCGCGCTGCTGGAAGGTTTGCGTAAGGCTTTTCCGGGCGCGCAGCAGCCGCCGCTTGATGAACTGTTTGCCGCGCTCGAGACGCTCGCGCGTGAAATCACGCAGTACGGTGTGTTCAATTTCCTGATGTCGAATGGCCAGGCGCTGTTCGCGCATTGCTCGACGCATCTGCATTACCTCGTGCGTCGCTGGCCGTTTTCGACCGCGCATCTGGTCGACGCGGACGTGTCGATCGATTTCGCCAAATACACGACGCCCGAAGACCGCGTCGCGGTGATCGCGACCAAGCCGCTGACCGACAACGAAGTGTGGACCGCGTTCAAGCCCGGCGATCTGCTGATGTTCCAGCATGGCGACGTGATCGGCCGCGCCAATATCCCGGTGCCGCAGTCGGTGCTCGAAAAGTTGCGCAATCCGGCGCTCGACGCATCGGCGTCGGCCACGACGATCGCGGCGTCGAACGGCGCGCACGCGGTGGGCACGAGCGGAACCACGCTTTCCCCCGACAGCGAACCCGATCTCGAAGCCGCCGATGACGCGGCAGCGTTCGAGTCGTAAGCCGCAGCCTTCACCCTACGCCTGCGCAACAAAAAGCCGCTCCACGGAGCGGCTTTTTTTCGTCCCGCGCGAGCCCCGAAACGAGGCCTGCGCGCCAACCCTCAGTGCAGAATCTTCGCGAGAAAATCCTTCGCGCGATCCGACTTCGGATTCGCGAAGAAGTCTTCCTTGCGGTCGTCTTCGACGATCAAGCCCTGGTCCATGAAGATCACGCGATGCGCGACCTTCTTCGCGAAGCCCATTTCGTGCGTCACGCACATCATCGTCATGCCTTCCTGCGCGAGTTCGACCATCACGTCGAGCACTTCGTTGATCATCTCCGGATCGAGCGCCGAGGTCGGCTCGTCGAACAGCATCGCGATCGGGTCCATGGAGAGTGCACGCGCAATCGCCACGCGCTGCTGCTGGCCACCGGACAACTGCCCCGGATACTTGTCTGCATGCGCGCGCAGACCGACGCGATCGAGCAGCTTCAGGCCCTTCGTGGTCGCCTCGTCGTTCGAGCGGCCGAGCACCTTGACCTGCGCGAGCGTCAGGTTCTGCACGATCGACAGATGCGGGAACAGCTCGAAGTGCTGGAACACCATGCCGACCTTCGAGCGCAGCTTCGACAGATTGGTTTTCTTGTCGGTCAGCGACTGGCCGTTGATGACGATCTCACCGTTCTGGAACGGCTCGAGTCCGTTGACGGTCTTGATCAGCGTGGACTTGCCCGAACCGGACGGCCCGCACACCACGACCACTTCGCCCTTTTTGACTTCCGTCGTGCAGTCGGTCAGCACCTGGAACTGGCCGTACCACTTCGAAACATTCTTGATAGAGATCATCTTGCGACCTTTTTCTGAAGACCTTTGACGAGGCTCGACGCGATCACGCAGATCACGAAATAACACGCGCCCGCGAACAGTACCATTTCGACGTTCGTGCCGTCACGATCGCCAATATTCGTGGCCGTGCGGAAGAAGTCGGCGAGGCTGATCACGTAGACGAGCGAGGTGTCCTGAAACAGCACGATACCTTGCGTGAGCAGCAGCGGCACCATCGCGCGGAACGCCTGCGGCAGCACGATCAGGCGCATCGCCTGCCCATAGGTCATGCCGAGCGCGAACGACGCGTTGACCTGGCCGCGCGGCACCGACTGAATGCCGGCGCGGATGATCTCGGAATAATACGCGGCCTCGAACAGCGAGAACGCGACCATCGCCGAGGCGAGCCGGATGTCGATGTCGGCCGACAGACCGAGCACGCTTTGCAGCACCTGCGGCACGATCAGGAAGAACCACAGCAGCACCATTACGAGCGGGATCGAACGAAAAAGCGTCACGTAACCCTGCGCGAACCATCCGAGCGGCTTGATCGACGACAGCCGAAACATCGCGAGAATGGTGCCCCAGATGATGCCGAACACGATCGCGATCAGCGTGATCTTGAGCGTGATGATCGCGCCGGTCCATAGCGTAGGCAGCGCGCCCGGAATACCGCTCCAGTCGAAATGATGCATCACTTGCCTCCGATATAGCCGGGCAGCCGGGCCTTCAATTCGACCCAGCGCATCAGTTGCATCACGATCAGATTGATCAGCATGTATGCGACCGTGACCGCGATGAACGACTCGTAAGTTTGCGACGTATAGTCGACGAGTTGGCGCGCCTGCGCGGACAGATCGAGCAGACCGATCGTCGAGGCGACCGCGGAGTTCTTGAAGATGTTCAGAAACTCGGAGGTGAGCGGCGGCACGATGATCCGGTACGCGACCGGCAGCAGCACGTAGCGATACGTCTGCCATTGCGTAAAGCCCACCGCGAGACCGGCCGCGCGCTGGCCGCGCGGCAACGCGTTGATGCCCGAGCGCACCTGCTCGCACACGCGCGCGGCGGTGAAGAGCCCGAGACACACGATCGACGACGAAAAGAACTGCGCGCCCGGTGGTAATTGCTTGAACGAGTTGCCGATCGACACAGGCAGCAACTCGGGTATCACCAGATACCAGATGAAGAACTGCACGATCAGCGGAATGTTGCGGAAAATCGCGACGTAGACGGTGCCGACACCCGACGCCCATTTGTTCGGCACCGTGCGCAGCACACCGAAGAACGAGCCGACGACGAGCGCGATCACCCATGCCGACAACGACACGGTGACCGTCACCCACAGCCCCGACAACAGCCAGCCCAGATAGGTGGTCGGCTCGCCCGTGGAGACCGGACTCAGCAGAATGCCCCAGTTCCAGTGATATGACATGACCAAGACTCCGGCAAAAAGAAACGGAAGAAGCGCGTGGCCCCTTCCGTTCCGTTCAGCGTTTCGAAAGTGTCGAAAAGACAGCTAGGGTTTAGTCGATTGCCTTGTCGTTCGGATTCTTGAACAGCGCACGCATGTCGTCGCTCATCGGGAAGTTCAGGTTCAGGCCCTTCGGCGGGATCGGCGACTCGAACCAGCGCTTATAGATCTGTTCGCCTTCGCCCGACGTCTGCACCTTCGCGATCGCGTCGTCGGCGACCTTCTTGAAGTCGGGGTCGTTCTTGCGCAGCATGCAGCCGTACGCCTCACGCGATTGCGGCGTGCCGACGATCACGAAATCGCCCGGATTGTTCGACTTCGCGCGCTCGCCGGCGAGCAGCGCGTCGTCCATCATAAACGCGGCGGCGCGGCCCGTCGACAGCGTCAGGAACGACTCGCCGTGATCCTTCGCGCTGATGATGTTCATGCCCATGCTCTTGTCCTGATTCATCTTGCGAAGCAGGCGCTCGGACGTGGTGCCGGCGGTCGTCACGACGGTCTTGCCCTTGAGGTCCGGGAAATCCTTGATGCCGGAATCTTTCTTGGTCATCAGGCGCGTGCCGATCACGAAAATCGTGTTGGTGAATGCGGCCTGTTGCTGGCGCTCGAGATTGTTCGTGGTGGAGCCGCACTCGATGTCGACCGTGCCGTTCTGCACGAGCGGAATGCGGTTCTGCGACGTGACCGGCACGAGCTTCACCTTCAGATTCGGCATGTTCAGCTTCTGCTTGACGGCCTCGACCACTTTCAGCGCGTAATCCTGCGAGTAGCCGATCACGTTCTGCTTCTCATCGTAATAGGAGAACGGAATCGACGATTCGCGATGACCCAGCGAAATGACGCCCGTGTCCTTGATTTTTTTCAACGTGCCCGAGTCTTGCGCGTGCGCGCCAACCGTAAATAGTCCGAGAGTCGCGAGCAGCAGCGCAGCTTTTTTAATCTTCATCCTGATCTCCTTGGCAAGAACCGGCGCCAGTGTAACAAAGTAATTTTTCTGAAAGTATGGCTATTAACCATTCTGTTGCGCGCACGCCGCGACGGGTACGCGGCGCCGTCGCACAGCCGTTTCGCGCATATGAGAAGGCGGGCGGCATCGATAGGATGCCGCCCGCCGGTCAAACACGCCGTCTTGTGGACCGCGCTGATGCACAAATTGCGGCGGTTGCGCCTCCCGGCCCGGAAACCGGGCCGCGCAACCGCCATTTCAAACAAGATAGGACAGAGTCGATCAGGGATACAAGCCACGCATTTCGCGCGCTTGCAAAATCCGCTTGCACGCGACGATGAACGCCGCCGTGCGCACCGACACGTTCTGCTCGCTCGACACCTGCCACACCGCCGCGAACGCTTCGCGCATCACGCGCTCGAGGCGCTCGTTGATCTCGTCCTCGGTCCAGAAGAAGCTCGAGAAGTCCTGCACCCATTCGAAATATGACACTGTCACACCGCCTGCATTCGCGACCACGTCCGGAATCACGAGGATGCCGCGATCGTGCAGGATGTCGTCGGCTGCCGTGGTGGTCGGGCCGTTCGCGCCTTCGACGATGATCTTCGTGTTGATCTTGCCGGCGTTCTTTTCGGTGATCTGATTTTCCAGCGCCGCCGGAATCAGGATGTCCGATTCGACCGTCCAGAACTCTTCGCTGGTGATCGCGTCAGCTTCGGCAAAGCCGCCGACGCCGCCCGTCTTCGCGACGTGAGCGAGCAAGGCGACCGCGTCGATGCCGGTGGACTTGTATACCGAGCCGGTATGGTCCTGGACCGCGACCACCTTCGCGCCCGCTTCCTGGAACAGACGCGCGGCGATGCCGCCGACGTTGCCGAAGCCCTGCACCGCAATCCGCGCGCCTTCGATGTCGAAACCGATGCGGCGAGCCGCTTCACAGCCCACCACGAACACGCCGCGGCCGGTCGCCTCGCGACGGCCGAGCGAGCCGCCGAGCGTGATCGGCTTGCCTGTCACGACGCCAGTGGCCGTCTGGCCCTGATTCATCGAGTACGTGTCCATCATCCACGCCATGATCTGCTCGTTCGTGTTCACGTCCGGCGCGGGAATGTCGGTATTCGGTCCGATGATGATGCCGATCTCGCTCGTATAGCGGCGCGTCACGCGCTCGAGCTCGCCACGCGACAGCGTGCGCGGATCGACACGGATGCCGCCCTTCGCGCCGCCGTACGGCACGTTCACGGCCGCGTTCTTCACCGACATCCACGCGGAAAGCGCCATCACTTCGGAGAGCGTAACGTCCTGGTGATAACGCACGCCGCCCTTGCCCGGACCGCGCGACACGTTGTGCTGCACGCGATAGCCCTCGAAGTGGGCGACCGTGCCGTTATCGAGTTCGATGGGCACATCCACGATCAGAATGCGCTTCGGGCGCTTCAGGGTTTCAAGCCAGCGGGACAGCGAACCGAGATACGGCGCGACGCGGTCGACCTGACGCAGATAGTTGCCCCAGGGGCCGAGGTCTTCGCGATTGAGGTAGGACGGAATGGACTGCAACGTTGAGGCGGCCTGGATCGATTGTGCGGCTTCTTGCTGGGATGACATGAACGCTCCGGCGTTTGATCGAATACGGGCATTGTGGAAAATCGCCGTATTGAAATCCAATGCCGTTTCCTTATCTCATTATGTTTTTCTTGCATAACGTTCTGAAACGCGCAAATTCGCGTCGTCGCCACGCAGGTCCGAGCCTGAGTGTTGTGCCGCGTTTCAGGCGGCGCTCTGCCTGAGTGCCTCCGACACCACGTCCCATAACTGCCGCACGAGTAGCTGGCGGGCGTCGTCGCTTTTCGCGGCGAGCTTGTCGCGATACAGGCGAATCTCCATGCTGAGCGTTAGCTGCCCTTCGGGCGTGCCTCGCGTCGCGCGATCGAGGCGGATCAGCCGGCCTTCAGTCACCGCATCTTCGACCGCGCTATGCGGCAGGAACGCGACGCCGTGACCGGCGAGCGCCATCGCCTTGAGTCCCTCAGCCATGTCGGTTTCGTAGAGCCGGTCCAGGTACAGGCGCTGCGGCGCGTTCGCGAGAATCACCTCGGTCATGCGCCCGAGGTACGCGTTCGGCGTGTACGACAGATACGGCGCGGGCGCATCGGCCGAGCCCGGCAGCGTATGACGCGGCCGGCCCGCGCGGGCCGGCGCCGAGAACGGGCTGATCGGCTCGTGGCCAAGCGTCAGCATGTCGTAGCGTGCCGGGTCGAGCGCGACGGGGTGGCTCGGATGGTGATAGCCCATCATCAGATCGCAGCCGCCTTCCACCAGCGAGAGCGCCGCGTCATGCACGTTCAGCGCGCGCAGCCGCGTGTGGATCGGGCCCATCTGCGCCTCGATGCGCTGCAGCCAGCGCGGGAAGTACGTCAGCGACAGCGTGTGCGGGACCGCGAATTCGATCGTCGCCTGCGGCGTCGCCGTGTGGCCGCGCAGCAGCGCGCGCGCCTCGTGGAACTGCGACAGCATCGCGAGCGCCTGCTCGTTGAACACCTGGCCGGCCGCCGTGAGCCGCGTCGGATAAACAGAACGATCGATCAGTTCGGTGCCGAGCCACGCTTCGAGCGCCTGGATGCGGCGCGAGAAAGCGGGCTGCGTGACGTGGCGCAATTCGGCCGAGCGGCTGAAGCTACGCGTTTCCGCGAGCGAAATGAAGTCTTCGAGCCATTTCAGTTCCATGCGATTGCGCTTGCCGGCGAGAGGGAAGAAGTCTGCATTCTAGCGGCGCGAGCTGCGGCCGGCGTATCCGGGCGGCCGCATCGGATCGCAGTGGTAAAATCGACGGTTCCCTCCGTTTCCGATCCGCTCGCCGAGCGCTCAACGCCTCAACCCGGTCCTCATCATGTCCGACACCCGCCCCGACACCCTGTTCGCGCTGAACGCGCTCTCCCCGCTCGACGGCCGCTATGCCGCCAAAACCGAAGCCTTGCGCGACTGGCTCTCGGAAGCCGCCTTCATGCGCAATCGCGTGACGGTCGAAATCCACTGGCTGATCGCGCTGTCGCGCGCCGGTTTCGCCGAAGTGCCGCGCTTCTCCGACGCGTCCGAGCAGTTCCTGCTGCAACTGGCCGAGCGCTTCACCGCGCACGACGCCGCGCGCATCAAGGAAATCGAGCGTGTGACGAACCACGACGTGAAGGCCGTCGAATACTGGCTGAAGGAATCGGTGAAGGGTCAGCAAGAACTGGAGCGCGCGAGCGAGTTCATCCACTTCGCGTGCACGTCGGAAGACATCAACAACACCTCGCACGGCCTGATGCTCGCCGGCGCGCGCGAACACGTGATCCTGCCGGCGCTGCGCTCGGTGCATCAACGCCTCGTCGCGCTCGCGCACGCGCAGGCCGCCCAGCCGATGCTGTCGCGCACGCACGGCCAGCCGGCCAGCCCGACCACGCTCGGCAAGGAAATCGCCAACGTCGCCGCGCGTCTCGCGCGGGCGATCGAGCGTATCGCGAAGGTCGAGCTGCTCGGCAAGATGAACGGCGCGGTCGGCAACTTCAACGCGCACCTGTCCGCGTATCCGGAGTTCGACTGGGAAGCGTTCTCGAAGGACGTCGTCGAGAATCGTCTGAAGCTCACGTTCAATCCGTACACGATCCAGATCGAGCCGCACGACTACATGGCCGAGCTGTTCGACGCGATCTCGCGCGCGAACACGATCCTGCTGGATCTGGACCGCGACGTGTGGGGCTACATCTCGCTCGGCTATTTCAAGCAGCGCACCAAGGCCGGCGAAATCGGCTCGTCGACGATGCCGCACAAGGTCAACCCGATCGACTTCGAAAACTCCGAAGGCAACCTCGGCCTCGCGAACGCGACGCTGCGCCATCTCGCCGACAAGCTGCCGGTGTCGCGCTGGCAGCGTGACCTGACCGATTCGACGGTGTTGCGCAACATCGGCGTCGCGTTCGGCTACTCGCTGCTCGCGTACGACTCGCTGATCCGCGGCATCGACAAGCTCGAAGTGAACGCGCAGCGTCTGAACGACGACCTCGACAACTGCTGGGAAGTGCTGGCCGAGCCGGTGCAGACCGTGATGCGCCGTTACGGCATCGAGAATCCGTATGAGCAGCTGAAGGAGCTGACGCGCGGCAAGGGCATCACGCGCGAGGCACTGCAGAGCTTCATCGGCGGCCTGGCGATTCCGCAGGACGCGAAGGACCGTCTGCTCGCGATGACACCCGGCTCGTACATCGGCAAAGCCGCCGAGCTGGCGAAGCGGATCGGCTGATCCGCGGGCCCAGCTTCAGCGCGCAAAAAAGCCGCTCCGAGGAGCGGCTTTTTTTCGTCCCGCGTTCGAAGCTGGAACGCGGATCAATCAAAGAAGACTCAGCGCGCTTCGACCTGCTTGAGCACCTGGTCGACGATCTGCTCCGGCGTCAGCTCGATGCTGACCGTGACCGCCTCATCGTCACCGGGCTCCTCGAGCGTATCGAGCTGGCTTTGCAGCAGCGACGGATCGAAGAAATGCCCGGTGCGATGCCCGAGACGCTCCGCGAGCACCTCGCGCGAACCCTTCAGGTAGACGAAGCACACGTCCTTGTCGCCGTCGCGCAGTACATCGCGATACGAGCGCTTCAGCGACGAGCACGTGAACACCGCCGTCTCGCCCGCCTTCTGCTTTTCCTCG
Organism: Paraburkholderia podalyriae; assembly: GCF_014397785.1. Classification (GTDB taxonomy): domain Bacteria; phylum Pseudomonadota; class Gammaproteobacteria; order Burkholderiales; family Burkholderiaceae; genus Paraburkholderia; species Paraburkholderia podalyriae. The sequence continues at coordinate 24,860 of NZ_VZQQ01000016.1, read as the reverse complement.
ATCGCCGCGCGGATCGTCTTCAGCCACGGCCAGCGGTCTTCATCGGTGAGCGGGATGCCGTGGTGCATCTTCTCCTTGTTCGCCGCGCTATGGAACGCGTCGCCGTCGGTGAACGTGCAATGCAGGCGCTCAGCCAGCATTTCGCCAATCCTCGTCTTGCCGGCGCCCGACACGCCCATTGCGATCAGAATCATTTGAAACTCCTTACAGGACCGCCGCGAGTGCGAAGGTCAGGCCCAGCCCCATCAGCGAGATGATGGTTTCGAGGAGCGACCACGTCTTGAAGGTCTGCCCCACCGTCATACCGAAATATTCCTTGATCAGCCAGAAGCCGCCGTCGTTCACGTGCGAGAAGATCAGCGAGCCCGAGCCGGTCGCGAGCACCATCAGTTCCGGCTTCACCTGCACCGCGCCCGCCGCTGCGATCGGCGCGACGATGCCGCAGGCGGTCGTCATCGCGACGGTGGCCGAACCGGTCGCGAGACGGATCATCGCCGCGACGAGCCAGCCGAACAGCAGCGGCGACAGATGCACCGCGGTCGCCACGTTGGTGATTTCCTTCGAAATGCCGCTATCCATCAGCACGCGGCCAAAACCGCCGCCCGCACCGACGATCAGTGTAATACCGGCGATCGGCGCCAGACATTCGCCGCAGAACTTCTGGATCTGCTCGCGCGTAAAGCCGCGGCTCGCGCCGAAGGTCCAGAAGCTGACCAGCACGGCCGTCAGCAGCGCGACGTCGGTGTTGCCGAAGAAGCGCAGCAGATCGTTCGGCAGAGTCTTCGGCGCGAACACCAGGTCGGCCCAACTGCCGACCAGCATCAGCACCACCGGCAACAGGATCGTCACCAGCGTGATGCCGAAGCCCGGCAGTTCGCGCTTCGGTGCGGCGGCCTTCGCGGTGTTACCACTTTGCACGCCGTTGGCGTCCTTCACGTCGCTACCCAGAAACTGCGCGGCAAGCGGATTTTCCTTCGGCAACTGGATATGGCGGCTCACCAGCAGCGCGAACAGCGGACCGGCGACGATCGCGCACGGCACGCCGACGATCAGACCGTAGGCGATCGTCTTGCCGATGTCCGCGTGATACGCCTGCACGGCCAGCAGCGCGGCCGGGTGCGGCGGAATCAGCCCGTGCACGACGGACAGACCCGCGACCATCGGCAGCCCGACCAGCAGCAGCGACTTGTTGGTGCGCCTGGCGACGTTGAACGCGATCGGAATCAGCAGCACGAAGCCGACTTCGAAGAACACCGGCAAGCCGACGATGATCGCGACGACCATCATCGCCCAGTGAATGTGCTTCTCACCAAACCAGTTGATCAGCGTGGTCGCGACGCGCTCGGCGCCGCCCGATTCGGCCATCATCTTGCCGAGCATCGTGCCGAGACCGACCACGACGGCAATGTGCCCGAGCGTGTTGCCGTTACCCGTTTCGAACGATTTGACGATGGTCTGCATCGGCATGCCGGCCACGAGGCCCAGCAGCAATGAGACGATGATCAGGACGAGAAACGGATAGACCTTTAAGCGCGTGATCATGAAGATCAGCAACGCGATCGCGATTAACGCGTAGACCAGCAGCATGCTGCCGTGGACAGCTTCCATGAAGCTCCTCCTTTAAATTATTGATTTCTGAGTGCGGATGCGGCCGCGACTTCGCCTCACGGCAACCTGCGCGATGCCTGACAATCCGGCTAGCCGCGCGGACGCTGAATTTTACTGTCTGTTTCCCGAAAGCGCGCGCAAATCCACCACGCATATCAAGTAAAAAAGGAGCCTCGGCGCGACAGCCTGATGCGGCTGTATCGACGAGACTCCTTTTGTTCGGTTCAATTGACCGATGCGCTGTCGCGGGTTTAGTGCGCGGGCGCCGCCAGTTGGCTCGCGGCGCGCGCGAGGCGCGTGACCTCATCCCAGTTCTGCACGGCGAGCGCGGACTTCGGCGTGAGCCACGAACCGCCGACGCAGACCACGTTCGGTAGCGCCAGGAAATGCGGCGCGCTTTCCGCCGTAATGCCACCGGTCGGGCAGAACTTCAGCGCCGGGAACGGCCCGTGGAACGCCTGCAACATCGGCACGCCGCCCGCCTGCTGAGCCGGGAAGAACTTGACGATTTCGTAGCCGAGTTCGAGCGCGAGGATGATGTCCGACGGCGTCATCACGCCGGGCAACAGCGGCAGACCCGCGTCCTGCGCGGCCTGGTGCATGTCCTTGGTCAGACCCGGCGACACGCCGAATTGCGCGCCCACTTTCTTCGCCTGCGCGCAATGCTCGGGCTTCGTGATCGTGCCGACACCGACCACGATGTCGTCAGCGAGCTCGCACGCACGCTCGATCGCGCCAAGGCCCGCCGGCGTGCGCAGCGTGATTTCGAGCACCTTCACGCCGCCCGCGTGCAACGCGCGCGACACGTGTTCGCCCTGTTCGACCGTTTCGAACGCGAGCACCGGAATCACCGGGCCGAGGCGCACGATATCGCTTACTGTTTTCGACGTCATAGTCAGACTCCTTGTTTCGGCAGCGCCGCGCCGGCTTGCGCGGTGCTCGTGTGATGGTCGCTGCGTTGATGGCCGGGCTTGTCACCGTGCTGGTGGTGGCTGCCGTGGCCGTGCTGGCCGTCAGCCGCGCCGCCTTCGCCGACCAGCTTGCCGAACACCGACGCGCCCTGCTCCGCCGGCGCCGCCGCCGCGCGGAACACGCCGAACAGCTCGCGGCCGAAGCCGACTTCGTTGTCCGCTTGATGCAGCGGTTCGGCATGAGGACGCGCGGCCCATTCGGCCTCGTCGATCTCGACGTCGAGCACGCCGGCTTCGGCGTCGATCACCAGCATGTCACCGGTGCGGATCTTGCCGATCGGGCCTTGCAGCAACGCCTCCGGCGACAGATGAATCACCGCCGGCACCTTGCCCGACGCGCCCGACATGCGGCCGTCGGTCACCAGCGCGACATGGAAACCCTGATCCTGCAACACGCCGAGCAGCGGCGTCAAACGATGCAGCTCGGGCATGCCGTTTGCACGGGCGCCCTGGAAGCGCACCACCGCGATGAAGTCGCGCTTGAGTTCGCCCTTGTCGAACGCTTCCTGCACCGCTTCCTGTGAATCGAACATGATTGCCGGCGCCTGCACCTTGCGATGCTGCGCCGCGACCGCCGAAATCTTGATCACGCCGCGGCCGAGCTTGCCCTGCATCAGGCGCAGGCCGCCGTCCGGCTGGAACGGTTCCTTGATGCCGCGCAGCACCGCGGTGTCCGCGCTCGCCTCGACGCCCGCAACCCATTGCAGTTTGCCGTCGAGCAGCTTCGGCTCCTCGGTGTAGCGCTTCAGGCCCTTGCCCGCGACCGTATTGACGTCTTCATGCAGCAGACCGCCTTCGAGCAGATTGCGCACAAGGAACGCTACGCCGCCCGCCGCGTGGAAGTGGTTCACGTCGGCCTTGCCGTTCGGATAGATCTTCGCGAGCAGCGGCACTGCCTGCGACAGCGCATCGAAGTCGTCCCAGTCGATCACGATGCCGGCCGCGCGCGCGATCGCGACGAGGTGCAGCGTGTGATTGGTCGAGCCGCCGGTTGCCAGCAGCGCGACGATGCCGTTGACGATCGCCCTCTCGTCGACTACATGGCCGATCGGCATGTAGTGGCCGCGCTCGACCGTCAGATCGAGCACGCGGCGCGCGGCCTGCGCGGTCAGCGCGTCGCGCAGCGGCGTGTGCGGATGCACGAAGGCCGAGCCCGGCAGATGCAGGCCCATCACTTCCATCAGCATCTGGTTACTGTTCGCGGTGCCGTAGAACGTGCAGGTGCCGTGGCTGTGATAGGCGGCCGCTTCCGCTTCGAGCAGCGCGTCGCGGCCGCACTGGCCGGTCGCGAACTGTTGCCGCGTCTTGGCCTTGTCGTCGTTCGACAGGCCGCTCGCCATCGGACCGGCCGGCACGAAGATGGTCGGCAGGTGGCCGAACTGCAGCGCGCCGATCAGCAGGCCCGGCACGATCTTGTCGCAGATGCCGAGGCACAGCGCCGCGTCGAACATGTTGTGCGTGAGCGCGACGGCAGTGCTCATCGCAATCACTTCGCGCGAGAACAGCGACAGCTCCATGCCCGCGTTGCCCTGCGTGATGCCGTCGCACATCGCCGGCACGCCGCCCGCGAATTGCGCGACGCCACCGTTCTCGCGTGCGGCCTGCTTGATGATGTCCGGGTAGTTTTTGTACGGCGCGTGCGCCGACAGCATCTCGTTGTATGACGACACGATGCCGATGTTCGGCTCGCGGATCTGCTTGATCACGAGCTTGTCGTTGCCTTCGAGGCCGGCGAAACCGTGAGCGAGATTCGCGCAGGACAACGCGCCACGTGCCGGGAAGCGCCCTTGCGCATGTTGGATACGGGCCAGATACGCTTCACGCGTGGGCTTGCTGCGCTCGATCACGCGTTGCGTGACCTTCAACAATTGCGAATGCGGGGAAACCATCGGAGCTCCTTCGTCGCTGGGGGCGGCGCACGCATGACGCCAGGCGGTTTTGCGGGTTGGGTTATCGAACGACGACCATCTTAGTAGAAAAACTACACGCCAGCAACGATGAGTTCTGCTGCGGCGCCGCATCGCATGAAGCGCCGAATCGCCCTATCGACGGTGCTTCAACGCTTTGCATCGAAAACTTAGGGAATACACCTACTCATCGATATGTAGTTTTTGTACCTAGCTTTTGTGCGCCAACGACCAATCGGATATAGTCCACACGTTCTTCAGCATAGTGCGAGTTTTCCGATGATGCTGTCTCAAGTGGAAGAGATGCGCGACCAGTTGCGCCCGTCCGAGCGCAAGCTGGCCGATTACGTGATCGAGGCGCCGCGCGAGGTGCTCGATCTGTCGATGACCGAAGTGGCCGCGCGCGCGGGCGTGAGTCAGCCGACCATCGCGCGCTTCTGTCATGCGCTCGGTTTTTCCGGCTTTCGTGAATTCAAGATCCGCCTCGCGCAGGGCATCGCCAGCGAAGTGCCCGCCGTCTATCGCGACGTGCGGCCCGACGAGCCGACGCCGGGCGTCGCCGCGAAAGTGCTCGACCGGACGATCGGCGCGCTGATTCAGGTGCGCAACAATCTGTCGTCGGATAGCGTCGCGGCGGCGATCGACATACTCGCGCAGGCCAAGCGCATCGAGTTCTACGGCGCGGGCGGCTCGGGCATCGCCGCGCTCGACGTGCAGCACAAGTTCTTTCGCCTCGGCATGCCGAGTGTCGCGTATTCGGACCCGCATACGTTTCTGATGTCGGCCGCGCTGCTCGGGCCCGGGGATGTAGTCGTTGCGATCTCCAACACGGGCCGCACGCGCGACATCATCGATGCCGCGAAGGCCGCACTGAACGCGGGCGCAAAGGTGATCGCGATCACGCACGGCAACTCGCCGCTTGCGCGGCTCGCGACCGTGGGCCTCTTTGCGAACGTCGACGAAGACACCGACATTTTTTCGCCGATGACCTCGCGGGTGTCGCATCTGGCGATCGGCGACATTCTGGCGGTCGGCGTCGCGCTGAGCCGCGGGCCCGAACTCGTGGAGAAGCTCGCGCAGACCAAGGAAGTGATTCACCGGCGGCGGGTGGATTCGCAGCGGTGACATGCTGCGCCGCGCTGAACGCCGCCAGCCGCTCAGAACGGCTTGATCACCACCAGCGCGACCGCGGCGAGCATACCGAGCACCGGTAGCTCGTTGAACATCCGATACCACTTGTCCGACCGGCGATTCTCGCCGCGCTCGAACCTGCGCAGCAGCACGCCGCAATACGCGTGATAGATGACGAGCAGCACGACCACGCCGACCTTCGCGTGAATCCAGCCCTGCCCGCTGCCGATGCCGATCACGAGCCACAACCACAGGCCGCACGCGATCGCGGGAACGGCGATGAAGCTCATGAAGCGGAACAGCTTGCGTGCCATCAGCAGAAGACGCGCCGTCGCGGCGGGTTCCGTTTCCATCGCCAGATTGACGAAGATGCGCGGCAGATAGAACAGGCCGGCAAACCAGGAAGCAATCAACACGATGTGAAACGTCTTTACCCAGAGCATCGGCGGGTCCTTGTGGTCCTTGTTGTCCTTGTTGTTATGGCGTTGCTAGTTGCGGCGCTTCGGTTCGTGCTTATTGACGGCCTTCGCCGTGACCGAGCACGACGTACTTCAGCGACGTCAGCCCTTCGAGGCCGACCGGACCGCGCGCGTGCAGCTTGTCGTTCGAAATGCCGATTTCGGCGCCGAGGCCGAACTCGAAGCCGTCCGCGAAACGCGTCGACGCGTTGACCATCACGCTTGCCGAATCGACTTCGCGCAGGAAGCGCATCGCGCGGTCGTGGTCTTCGGTGACGATCGCGTCGGTATGCTGCGAGCTGTATGTGTTGATGTGCTCGATCGCCGCGTCGATGCCGTCGACCACCTTGATCGCGAGCACCGGCGCGAGATATTCGGTGCGCCAGTCTTCCTCGGTCGCATCGACGAGCGGACCGACGCCCGCATCGGCCAGCACCGCGCGCGCCGCCGCATCGACGCGCAGCTCGACGTCCTTGCCGCGGTACAGCTTGCCCAGCGGCGCCAGCACTTCGGCCGCAATGCCGCGCGCGACCAGCAGCGTCTCCATCGTGTTGCAGGTGCCGTAGCGGTGCGTTTTCGCGTTGTCGCAGACGTTCAGCGCCTTCGCCAGGTCCGCGCGATCGTCGACATAGACATGGCAGATGCCGTCGAGGTGCTTGATCATCGGCACGCGCGCTTCGTTCATCAGACGCTCGATCAGACTCTTGCCGCCGCGCGGCACGATCACATCGACGTATTCTGTCATCGTGATCAGCTTGCCGACCGCCGCGCGGTCCGGCGTCGCGACCACCTGCACCGCGTGCTGCGGCAGACCGGCCGCTTCGAGGCCCTCGCCGATCAGCTTCGCGAGCGCGGTATTGCATTCGAGCGCTTCGGAGCCGCCGCGCAAAATCGTCGCGTTGCCGGACTTCAGGCACAGCGCGGCCGCGTCGATCGTCACGTTCGGGCGCGATTCGTAGATGATGCCGATCACGCCGAGCGGCACGCGCATCTGGCCGACCTGGATGCCGCTCGGCCGATACTTCAGATTGCTGATTTCGCCGATCGGATCGGCCAGCGCGGCGACCTGGCGCAGGCCTTCGACCATCGTTTTCAGCGCCTTGTCGGACAGCGTCAAACGGTCGATGAACGCGGCATCGTGGCCCTTGCCGCGGGCGCGTTCGAGGTCGCGCGCATTGGCCGCTTTCAGCAGATCGGCATCGCGCTCGATAGCCTCGGCGACGGCCGCAAGCGCCGCATTCTTCGCGGCGGTCGACGCCCGCGCCATCGCGCGCGAAGCCTGGCGGGCGCGCTGGCCGAGGTCGGTCATGTACTGGTCGATATCCATGGTCAGTCTCGTGATGCCCCCGCACGTTGGCGTGCGGTGGTCGGGCAAGATTAGCGAAAGATCGAACGATTGTAAGTCGGGTACCGGGGCTTTGCTCGCACGCGGGCGGCGGGTGCGCTGTGCTGTCGCCGGTTCGCCGATGCGTTTCGTTCGGCGCGTGGCACGCGAAACGCGCTGGCCTGTATGTGGAACGACTGGCAGTTGGTCCGCGATTGCTCGCGTCAGCCACTGCTTCGACGCTCACGCGAATCAGCTGTGCCGCTTCAGACTGGCCGCCGCGCTGGCGCCGCCGTTAGCGCCCGAGGTCGCGGCGGCGGCACTGGCGACGCTGCCGACGGTTTCGGCGCGGCCACCGTCATGGCGAGTTCGAACAGGCCGTCCCACGGATCGGGCGGCGGATCATTGCGATGATTGCCCGGTGTGCCGCCCGACAACCCCTTCACCTGCCGGTCGAGCCGCGCCGCCAGCGCGAGCGCCTTCTCGAGCGCCGCTTCGCTGACACGCGACAGCGCCGGCCCGATCAGCCGCTCACGCGGACCCCACACGCGGTTCTCGCGCGTGAGCATCGCGAGCGGCTTGCCGGCCGCGACGCCGCGCTTGATCCGCAGTAGCGTGCGCACTTCCTCGACGACGGCCCACAGCACCAGCACCGCGGCCTCGCCTTCGCCGTGCAGCCCGTCGAGCATGCGCGCGAGACGGCCGACATCGCCCGCGAGCATCGCCTCGTTGAGCTTGAAAACGTCGTAACGCGCGACGTTGAGCACCGCGTCCTGCACCTGATCGAAGCTCAGCGAGCCGGCCGGATACAGCAGCCCGAGCTTCTGGATTTCCTGATGCGCGGCGAGCAGATTGCCCTCGACGCGCTCGGCGATGAAGGCGAGCGCACGCCGCCCTTCCTCGCCCGCGGCGACCCGCTGACCCTGGGCCGCGAGCCGCTGCCCGACCCAGTTCGGCAGCTGCGCGCGCTCGACCGGATCGATTTTGAGCGCGGCGCCCGCGTCGGCGAGCGCGGTGAACCATGCCGACTTCTGCGTGGCCGCATCGAGGCGCGGCAGCGTGATCATCGTCAGCACGTCGTCGTTGACGGTCGATGCGAGCGCCTTCAGCGCATCGGCGCCTTCCTTGCCCGGCTTACCCGACGGAATGCGCAACTCGACCAGCTGACGGTCACCGAACAGCGACATCGACTGGCTCGCGCCGAGCAGCGAGCTCCAGTCGAAACCGCGCTCGACCGTGAACACCGAGCGGTCGGTGAAACCGGCCGCGCGCGCCGCCGCGCGGATGCGGTCGCACGCTTCCTGCGCGAGCAGGTGCTCGTCGCCGTACACGACGTACAGCCCGGCGAGGCCTTTGGCAAGATGCGCTTCGAGCGCGTCAGGTCGCAGTTGCATGGCTGGCGGTTGACCGGGTGGATGAGATTCGACGCATCACGAACGGCGCGATGCTCACAGCGGCGGCGGCGGCAACGGCGCGCGCGGCGCGATGGCCGGCACGGCCTCGGCCGGCGTCGGATGCAGCGAGCGCACCACGCCGAGACGGCGGATCAGCTGATCGACCGCGTCGTTTTCCATGTCGGCGAACAGGATGTCGGACTCGGCGGCCTTCGCCTGCGAGAACTGGTCGCTATAGGTCATCGCGCGGTTCAGCGCGATCACGCTGCCCGGAATCAGCACAGTGCCGTCCTTGCCGGTCAGCGTGTAGGTCATCTGCAGGTTCAGCTGATACTCGGCGACGACGCCCAGCGAATTCAGCGTCAACGTGCTGACGTTGCGGTTCTGCGTGATCTGCAGGAGCGCGTCGGCGTTGGCTGGCGAGCTGACCACCACGGTGTCGCTGCCGCCCTGCACCATGCGCGTGAAGCGCGCGACGGCCGCGGGCGAGCCGCCCGCCACGTAGAGGCGCTTGAACGCGTAGTCCTGCTGGCCGCGCAACTGGAAGCCACAGGCCGACAACATCATTACGCTGCAAGCGAGCGTCAAAAACGATCTGCGAGTCACATTCGCTCCTGGTTCGCAGTGGATTCGCGGTGCCGAGGAACGCCGCCGGGCGGGCGGCGCTCCATCTGCCGGATGAAGGCTTGGAACGTCAAACGACCACGTTCACGAGACGGCCCGGCACCACGATGATCTTCTTCGCCGCCTTGCCTTCGCTGAACTTCGCGACCATTTCGTGCGCGGCCGCTTGCTGCTCGATCGCTTCGCGAGACGCGTCCTTCGCGACCGTGATCGCGCCGCGCACCTTGCCGTTCACCTGCAGCACGAGTTCGATCTCGGCCTGTTCGAGCGCCTTCTCGTCGACCTTCGGCCACGGCGCGTCGAGCAGCGGGCCGAATTCCTCCGCGTAGCCGAGCTCCTGCCACAGCTGGAAAGTGAGGTGCGGCACGACCGGGTACAGCACGCGCAGCATCACGCCGTAGGTTTCGCGCAGCACGGCGCTCTGCGCACCCTTCGCGCCGTCGAGCGCGTTGAGCATCTTCATCGCGGCCGACACCACCGTGTTGTACTGCAAACGCTGATAGTCGAAGTCTGCCTGCTTCAGCACGCTGTAGATCTCGCGACGCAGCGTCTTGTCGGCGTCGTTGAGCTGAGCAGCGTCGAACCGCCCGCCCGCGCGCAGCGCGGCTTCGTTCGTGTAGCCGAAGTTCCACACGCGACGCAGGAAGCGGCTCGCGCCTTCGACGCCGGAACCCGACCACTCGAGCTGCTGCTCGGGCGGTGCCGCGAACATCACGAACAGACGCGCGGTGTCCGCGCCATGCTGATCGATCAGCATTTGCGGATCGACACCGTTGTTCTTCGACTTCGACATCTTTTCGACGCCGCCCAGCACGACCGGCTGGCTGTCCGCGTTCAGCACCCCGCCGACCGGACGGCCCTTGTCGTCGAACGACACGGTGACGTCAGCCGGGTTGTACCAGGTCTTCTTGCCCGCTTCGTTTTCGCGGTAGTAGGTTTCGTTGAGCACCATGCCCTGCGTGAGCAGGTTTTTGGCCGGCTCGCCGAACTTCACGAGACCGAGGTCGCGCATCACCTTCGCCCAGAAGCGCGAGTACAGCAGGTGCAGGATCGCGTGCTCGATGCCGCCGATGTACTGATCCATCGGCGCCCAGTAGTCGGTGCGCTCGTCGACCATCGTCTTCGCATCTGGCGACGCGTAGCGGTAGAAGTACCACGACGAATCGACGAAGGTGTCCATCGTGTCGGTTTCGCGCTTCGCCGCGCCGCCGCAGTTCGGGCACGTGCAGTTCAGGAACGCCCCGGACTTCGCGAGCGGATTGCCCGTGCCGTCCGGCACGAGGTCTTCCGGCAACACGACCGGCAGATCCTTTTCCGGCACCGGCACGTCGCCGCACTTCGGGCAGTGGATGATCGGAATCGGCGTGCCCCAATAACGCTGGCGCGACACGCCCCAGTCACGCAGGCGCCACGTGATCTGCTTGTCGCCGAGGCCCAGTTCCTTGAGATCGGCGGCGATGCAGTCTACTGCTTCGTCGTACGCGAGGCCGTCGTACTTGCCGCTGTTCACCAGCGTGCCGGCCTTCTCGCCGTACCACTCCGCCCAGGCCTGCGTCGAAAATTCCTTGCCTTCGACCGCCACCACCTGCTTGACCGGCAGACCGTACTTCTTCACGAACGCGAAATCGCGTTCGTCGTGCGCCGGCACGCCCATCACCGCGCCTTCGCCGTAACTCATCAGCACGTAGTTGCCGATCCACACCTCGACCTTCTCTCGCGTCAACGGATGCGTGACGTAGAAGCCGGTGGCCATGCCTTTCTTTTCCATCGTCGCGACGTCGGCTTCGGCGACGCCGCCGCGCTTGCATTCGTCGATGAACGCCTGCAGTTCCGGCTTGTCTTGCACGAGACGCGTGGCGAGCGGATGCTCGGCGGCGATCGCGCAGAACGTGACGCCCATGATCGTGTCGGCGCGCGTCGTGAACACGCGCAGCAGCTTCTGTTCGCCGTCGATTTCGTACGGGAAGCCGAAGTTCACGCCGAAGCTCTTGCCGATCCAGTTCTGCTGCATGATCTTCACGCGCTCGGGCCAGCCGAGACCTTCGAGATCGTTCAACAGTTCATCCGCGTACTGCGTGATGCGCATGTAGTACATCGGGATTTCGCGCTTTTCGACGAGCGCGCCGGAGCGCCAGCCGCGCCCGTCGATCACCTGCTCGTTCGCGAGCACGGTCTGGTCGACCGGGTCCCAGTTCACGGTGCCGGTTTTCTTGTACGCGATGCCTTTTTCGAGCATCTTCAGAAACAGCCACTGGTTCCACTTGTAGTAGTCGGGACTGCACGTCGCGACTTCGCGCGACCAGTCGATCGCGAGGCCCATCGACTGCATCTGCTTCTTCATGTAAGCGATGTTGTCGTAGGTCCACTTCGCGGGCGGCACGTTGTTGGCCATCGCGGCATTTTCCGCCGGCATGCCGAAGGCGTCCCAACCCATCGGCATCAACACGTTGTAGCCATTCATCCGCAGATAGCGGTACATCACGTCGTTGATCGTGTAGTTGCGCACGTGCCCCATGTGCAGCTTGCCCGACGGATACGGCAGCATCGAAACGCAGTAGAACTTGGGTTTTTCGGTGGTTTCCGTCGTCTGATAGGCGTCGATGGCGCGCCATTGCCCTTGCGCGGCGGCTTCGACGTCGGAGGGAACGTATTTTTCGTGCATGGTGTGATGGGATCGCTAGGTTCGGTGCTTTCGCACCGGCCTGGTGCTCTGCAGAATGTCGTTGCATCGTTTCCCCTTCGGCGGGGAAAGGGCTGATTATACCGTTCGCGGACGGGTGCGCCGCGCGGCGTAGTGCGGCGCTGGGTAGGCCAGATTCGTGAGCGCGGTGCACGCCCGGCGGCGCTCAGTGCTGCGCGGCGGGCGGCGGCGGGTCCGTCACGAAGCCGATCCGCTCGAGCCCCGCCTGCTTCGCGGCGCCCATCACCTGCGCGATCACTTCGTAGCGCGTCGAGCGCTCCGCGCGCAGCTGGATGTCGGGCTGGTCCGCCTGCTTGCCGGCTTCGGCGAATTGCGCGCGCATCTGCGCGAGCGTGATCGGCTTGCCGTTCCAGTAGAGCCGGCCGGCGCCGTCGATGGAAAGCGAGATGGTTTGCGGGGTCTGGCGCGAGGGCGCCGCCGCGACCTTCGGCAGATCGAGCCGAATCGCGTGCGAGAACAGCGGCGCGGTAATGATGAAGATCACCAGCAGCACCAGCATCACGTCGATCAGCGGCGTCATGTTGATTTCGGCCATCGGCGCGGCCGTCTGCTTCTTCTCGAGTCCGCCGAATGCCATGTCCCGTCCTTACGTCTGAGCTTGCCTGTGCGATGAGCGGTGTGCCGTGTGTCGGGGTGTGTCGCGATGCGCCGAGCCTGCCGTGCGTGACACGTCAGCGGTGCGCCTCGTGCGCCGCCTGCTGCGCGCGCGGCGCCGTCGGCGCGTGTTCGGCCGGGGCGCAGACGTACGCATGCAGATCGTGGGCGAAGCCGTCCAGTTCCTCGGACAATTGCCGCACGAGGCGGCCCAGTACGTTGTACGCGAGCACCGCTGGAATCGCGACCACCAGACCGAATGCCGTCATGATCAGCGCCTCGCCGACCGGTCCCGCGACGTTCTCGATCTGCGCCTGCCCGCTCGCCGCGATGCTGCCGAGCGCGTGATAGATACCCCACACGGTGCCGAGCAGACCGACGAACGGCGCGGTGCTGCCAACCGACGCAAGCAGCACCTGACCGAACTCGAGCCGCCGCTGCGACGCGTTGAGCGCCTGACGCAGCGCGCGCAGCACCCGTTCACTGCGCTCGACGCGCGCGAGCAGCGCGCCTGGAATGTCGACCTCGGCCGCATTGAGCGCCGCTTCGGCGAGCGGCGCGAACACGCGCTCGCGGTCGATACGGCGCAGTACGGCGACGCCTTCGGCGAGCGTCGGCGCCTGCCAGAAGCGCGCGATCGCCCGCGTGGACTGGCGCTTCGCGCGCGTCAGAATCCAGCTTTTGACGATCAGAAAGCACCAGCTCGCAATCGACATGGCCAGCAGCACATAGGCGACGCCATGCGTGATCGCGTCACTCGTTTGCAGGTAATGGATGATTCCGCTGCTGCCTGCCATCTGACCTCGCCGTGGGAAAGTGACTTCGGGAGGGCGCGCTCAGGATGCGCCGCCCCGCCTATGCGCAACGGGCCTTGCTCAACGCAGTCCGAGCACGTCCTGCATGTCGAAGAAGCCGTTGTCGTGGCCTTCGAGGAAGCGTACAGCACGAAGCGCACCTTGTGCATATGACAGCCGGCTCGCCGATTTGTGCGTGATCTCGATGCGCTCGCCGATGCCCGCGAACAGCACCGTATGATCGCCGACGATGTCGCCGCCGCGAATCGCCGAAAAGCCGATCGTCGACGGATCGCGCTCTCCGGTCACGCCTTCGCGGCCGTAGACCGCGCAGTCGTCGAGATTACGGCCGAGCGCGTTGGCGATCACTTCGCCCATCGTCAGCGCGGTGCCGGACGGCGCGTCGACCTTGTGACGATGATGCGCCTCGATGATCTCGATGTCGTAGCCGGTCGAAAAGTGCCGCGCCGCGTATTCGAGCAGCTTCAGCGTGACGTTCACGCCGACGCTCATGTTCGACGCGAACACGATGCCGATCTTCTGCGCCGCCGCGCGCATCTGCGATTTTTGCGCGTTGTCGAAGCCGGTCGTGCCGATCACCATTTTCACGTCGTGGCGCTGCGCAGCCTCGAGATGCGCGAGCGTCGCGTCGGGGCGCGTGAAGTCGATCAGGTAGTCGGATTCGGCGAACACACGCTCGATGTCGTCGGACAGCGGCACGCCGGTCTGTTTGCCGAGGAATGCGCCGGCGTCCTGACCGAGCTGCGCCGCACCCGTGCGGCACAGCGCGCCGGACAGCGTCGCGTCGGCATCGTTGAGGACGGTTTCGATCAGCATGGGGCCCATACGGCCCGATGCGCCTGCAATGGCAATTTTCATGACGATGAGGATTCGAAAAGAGTCGACCGGGATGGAGCCCGGCAAACGCGGCCCGGCGAATGCACCGACCAGTGTGCCGGGGAATGCGTCCCGTCGATATAGGGACAAGCGGCGGCGGGCGGCAAAATCCGGCGGCAAAACCAGCCGGCTCGCTCCCGGAGCCGATGTGGGCGGCCGCCCGTGATGGCTCGCTCAGGTGTGCGACTGAAGCGCTGCGGCGGCCCACTGCGGCAACACATCAAGCGGCCCAGGCAGCGCATTTCCGGCCTCACCTGGCGCCGGACAAACCCACAACCGGCGGGCGCCGCACACGTGGCGCGCAGCCGGCCTCACAGCCCCGACATGCAGATCAGTTGCTCGTTCCCGACGTCGACGGCGAGCCGTTCGGCGTCGCGTTGCCGCTGCTTTGCGAGCCCGTCGGTCCGACCGGGTTGCTCTCGTTGTCCGGAGCCGGCGGCGGAGGACGCTTGAACTGGAACTGCGGCTGGCCACCGGACGTCGGACCTTGAGTCGGAATTCCGCCGGCGTTCGCTCTCGGCACGCCCGAACGCACGGACGGCGCGCCCTTCGAGGTCGACACCGCGCTCGTCGCGCGATTGGCGGCCTGGGCGGCTTCCGCGTTGGCGTCCATGGACGGCGTCGCGGCCTGCTGCGCGCCTTCGACCGACGGCGAGCGCGTCGTATCCACCGTGGCCGGGGCCGCGGCGGCAGCGGCTGCGCTGGCGGCGGCTGCGTCGCTGGCGGCCACGGCGTGGGCGGCCTCGGCCGCGCTCGCCGCGCGCGGCGGCGTCGCGTTCGGGCGGCGGCCACTACGGTCGCCGTCGATTTCAGCCAGCAATTCGAGATTGGTCGGCAGATCCTCGCCGCCCGTCCAGTGGGTCACGATGTCACCCGAGAAGAACACGACGAAGTCGCGCTGCTGAACGATCGACGTGTTGCCGCGCTTGAAATAGAACACGTAATCCCAGCGATCCGCGTGGAACATGTCAGTCAACAGCGGCGTGCCGAGCACCTGGCGCACCTGCGCGCGCGTCATGCCGACCTTCATCTGGTCGGCCATTTCCTGCGACACGAAGTTACCTTGCACGACCGTAATCCGATACGGCGTAATGCGTTGGGCAACGCGCTGCGTCAGGCTGTCGTACGTGGAACATCCGGCAAGAACCGCGACAGTCGCAACAGCGATCAAGGTACCCCGCATGCGGCTCCCCCGGTAGATCAATTGAGATTTAGAAATCATTTCACTCACCGTGCGGGCCCGCTTGCGGGCCACGCTCATTCCATCGAAAATGACCTGAACGGCAAAACACATTACTATGAGAGCCCAGCATTGTACTCTAGGGATCCCTTGTCATGACCAATCCAACCGATCTCAAGAATATCGGGCTCAAGGCGACCCTTCCGCGCCTCAAAATCCTTGAGATTTTCCAGCATAGCCCGGTGCGTCACCTGACCGCCGAAGACGTATACCGCAACCTGCTGCACGAGGAACTCGATATCGGTCTCGCCACCGTGTATCGCGTGCTGACGCAATTCGAGCAGGCCGGCCTGCTGTCGCGCAGCAATTTCGAATCGGGCAAGGCGGTGTTCGAGCTGAACGAAGGGACGCACCACGACCATCTGGTGTGCCTCGATTGCGGGCTGGTCGAAGAATTTTTCGACCCCGAGATCGAAAGCCGACAGCAGTCCATTGCCAAGGCACGCGGCTTCAAGCTGCAGGAACACGCGCTGGCACTGTATGGGGCGTGCACGAAGGAGAATTGCCCGCATCGCAAGCACTGATGCGTGGCGGGTCGCATCGGAGCATGCGGCCTGGCAAGTCGGAAAAGACCCGGCCGATGAGGATCGTCCGGGTCTTTTTAATTCAGGCGGCCGCACGCACCGCTAGCCGATCAACTCCACGCGCGGCTCGAATGCAAGCCGCCACGGCTCGGCCAACTGCAGTTCGTCGCAATTCGGCGTGTCGCCGCCGCGATCGACGACGATGAAATCGCTGACCTGATCCAACGCGAGCAGCGGATGGTGCCAGACCCCTTTCGCGTAATTGACGCCCTGCCACGCGTTAGTCCAGAACGCGCGCATCCGTGCGGGATCGAACTCGCCGGCCGGCGCGACCACCACCAGGTAGCGGCCCGCGCGTAATGGAATGAAAGCCTGACTGCCGAGCGGATGCCGCTCCATCATCGTGATCTCGACGGGCAGCGCGCGCGGCTGCGCGCGAAACAGGTTGACGAGCGGCCGGCCGCCCTGCTCCACCACGTCGACGTGCGCCAGGTCGTGATAACGCTCGGTCGTACCGCCGTTGATCGGAAAATGACGCGCGCCCTCGAGTTCGAGCACGTCGCCAAACGGCGCGAACGCCGCGCGCGTCAGGCGTTCCATCTGCAGGCTCTTCATGCGTGCCGCTCCATTACGTTGCATGCGTTAAACGATCTCGCCCAACAGACGCAGGCGCGACACGCCGCCGTCCGGGAAGATGTTGAAGCGCACGTGCGTGACCGGCCCGAGCGAGCCGATATCGTCCGTGAACGTGTGCACGTGGTCCATCTGCAGCTTCTGTTCGCCGAGCAGCACCGGCCAGAACATCGCCTGCGTGACGAGGGAATCGTCGGTGCCACCGGTCACCGATGCCGCCTGCAGCGAACAGCGGTCCGGGAAGTTGCCCTTGAAGTGCGCGGTGTCCACTTCGATCTTGCGGATCACGCCGGGCCGCGCCAGCGCGACGATCGCCCAGTCGTTGCCCGGCTCGCGACGCCGCCGCGTTTCCCAGCCGTCGCCCATGTTCACGCCACGCCCCGGCATCAGCATCTGCGAGGCCGGACCGAAATGCTGGTTGTTCGCGGCGACGAGGTACGCGCCGTTTTCGATCGCGGCGAGATCGAGCAACGTGCCGCGCTCGACGCGGCCCCAATCGCACTGCGGCTGGCCGTACACGCGCAATCGCGCGAGCCCGCCGTCCGGATAAAGATTCACGCGCAGATGGGTGACTGGGCGCGCGTCTTTCACCTCGACGTAATGATGCTGGTTGCCCTGTAGCGTCGTGGCCGGCACCAGCGGCTGCCAGTCGGCGTGATCGGGCGGCACATCGGCGTCGCTATGGCAGGCGTCGATCGACGCGGCCGGCGGGAAATTGCCGGTGAAGTGGTTCGTATCGAGATCGACGCCATGCACGACGCCCGGCCGCGCGAGGCGGATCACGCAATAGTCGTGGCCGGTCGTGCGCTTGCGACGCGTTTCCCAGCCGTCCATCCACTTGCCGTGGTCGTCGTATTTGCCGGGGATGAACACCGCCGGCTGCGGCTCGAGCATGCGCTCTTTCGGCGCGAAGAATTCGTCGCTGGCGAACAGCGCTTTCGCGCCGAGGCGCGGATCGGCGAGGTTCATGTAGCGGCGTGTGAAGGCGGGAGCGTTCGGGTCGAGGATCGGATTGGCCATGATGTCGGTCAGTGTCGAAGAGGTCAGAAACAGCCGATGGCGCCACGGCATCCGTCGGCTTGGGAAAAGAGCTCGAGAGCTGTCTGAAACGATGCCGGTTGGTCCAGTCAGACCAGAACCGGCGCACCGCGATCAGACTGCGGGCGCGTGTTCGGCCGCAGCCGGCTCGACGGGCGTGTCGTCGACGGCGGGCACGTAGCGCAGCGCCGCGTCGCGATTCAGCACGCGATGCGCGCGCGCCTTGTCGAGATCGTTTTCCCACACGGCGACCACCACGGTGGCGACGCAGTTGCCGATCAGGTTGGTCAGCGCACGCGCGATGCCGACGAACCAGTCGACCGGCAGGATCAGCACGAGACCGAGCACCGGGATCGCGGGAATAGCGGAGAGCGTCGCCGCGAGAATCACGATCGCCGAGCCCGGAATGCCGTGCGCACCCTTCGACGTCACCAGCGACACCAGCACGACGACGATCAGGTCATGGATCGACAGCGGCGTGTTGGTCGCCTGCGCGATGAAGAGGACCGCGAGCGTCAGGTAGATCGAGAAACCGTCGAGGTTGAACGAGTAGCCGGTCGGAATCACGAGGCCGACCGTCGAATCCTTGACGCCCATCCATTCGAGCTTGCGCATGATCTGCGGCAGCACGGCGTCGGACGACGCGGTGCCGAGCACGATCGACAGTTCCTCGCGCAGATAGCCGATCAGCTTGAAGATGCTGAAGCCGGCGAGCCGCATCACCGCGCCGAGCACGACCACGACGAACACCGCGCAGCTTGCGTAGAACACCAGCACGAGCATGCCGAGCTGTTTCAATGACTCGACGCCGTAGGTCCCGGTCGTGAACGCGATCGCGCCGAGCACGCCGAGCGGCGCGAGCTTGATGATGAAGCCCATCACGCGGAAGAACACCTGCGCCAGTTCATCGATCAGCCCGCTCACGCGCTGCGCGCGCTTGCCGAGCAGCGACAGCGCCGAGCCGAACAGCACCGAGAACACGAGGATCTGCAGGATGTCGCCGGTCGCGAACGCATTGATCGCCGTCTCGGGGATGATCTTCAGCAGGAAGCCCGCAGTGTCTTTCAGGCTTTTCGCGTGCTCGGTGTAGGTCGCGAGCGACGCCGCATCGAGCGAATTCAGATTCACGTTCATGCCGGCGCCCGGACGCGTCGCGTAAGCGAGCAGCGCGCCGATCAGGAGCGCGATCGTCGTCATCGCCTCGAAGTAGACCACCGCCTTCAGGCCGACGCGGCCGACCTTGCGCAGATCGCCCGCGTGCGCCATGCCGCTCACCACCACGCAGAACACGATCGGCCCGATCACCATCTTGATCAGTTTCAGAAAGCCGTCGCCAAGCGGCCGCAGCGACTGCGCGAAATGCGGAAACACGGCACCGAGCACGATGCCCACGACGAGCGCTATCACGACCCGGCCAAATAGCGAATTGAAGAATTTCAACACGGCTTCCTCCTGCGGATGGTTGTCTCGGTGACTCTGTTCAGACTGGTCCGACCAGCACTGTTATGGCGAATAGTAGGAAGCCGATATACTCCCGTCAAGAACTCGTCGAACAGTGTTTACCCGTTGTTTTTTCTCCGCGATTTCGGGTCGGATTCGGGAGTCGGGCGCCGTGCGGCACGTCTTCGACGAGCACGTATTAGAATTGCGGTCAGACCACGCTACGAGTGAGCCGTCATGAAAAACGTCCCGCACACCGTCACCGACGCGGCCATCGCGACCATCCGTGAACGCATCGAAGCGGGCGTCTATCCGGTGGGCAGCCTGCTGCCGGCGCAGCGCCAGCTGTCCGATGAACTGTCGATCAGCCGCGCGTCGCTGCGTGAGGCGCTGTCCACGCTCGAGGCGCTCGGCCTGCTCGTGATCCGCCCCGGCAAGGGCGTGTACGTGGAAAGCGCGCAGGCGAAAAACGCGCAGGCGTGGCGCTTCGCCGAACAGTCGTCGCTGCCCGACACCTATCAGATGCGCTATGCGCTCGAAGGCTTCGTCGCGCGCATGGCGGCGCTCGCGGTCAGCAACGATGACCTCGCGTGGCTCGAGGAGAACATCACCGCGATGCAAAGCGCGCTCGCCTGCGAGGAACTCGACGAAGCGGCGCGGTTCGATTACGCGTTCCATATGCGCATCGTCAGCATCGCCGGCAATGCGGCGATCGAGTCGATCCTGCGCAGCAGCGCCGAGATCATGCAGGAAAGCCAGCGCATGCCGTTCTACCGGCGCGAGCGGGTGCTGTCCACGTACACCGAGCATCGCGCGATTCTCGACGCGTTGAAGGCCCGCGATTCGCTCGCCGCAGGCAAGGCAATCGAGACGCACATCGCGAACGCCGCACAGCGCGCCGGCGTCTATTTCCCGACGCCGTAGGCGGTAAAAACCGCAGACAAAAAAAGCCGCTCCGAGGAGCGGCTTTTCATGTAGCGTGAAACCCGAAACTTACTTCGCGTTCGCGAGCGCGACAGCCGTGTCCAGCATGCGGTTCGAAAAGCCCCACTCGTTGTCGTACCAGCTCGACACCTTCACGAGACGGCCCGACACCTTCGTCAGCGTCGCGTCGAACGTCGACGAAGCCGGGTTGTGGTTGAAGTCGATCGACACGAGCGGTGCGTCGTTGTAGCCGAGGATACCCTTCAGCGCGCCTTCCGACGCTTCCTTCATGATCGCGTTGACTTCATCGACCGTCGTATCGCGCGCGGCGATGAAGGACAGGTCGACGACCGACACGTTGATCGTCGGGACGCGGATTGCGTAGCCGTCGAGCTTGCCGTTCAGCTCGGGCAGCACGAGGCCGACCGCCGATGCCGCACCGGTCTTGGTCGGGATCTGGCTATGCGTAGCCGAACGCGCGCGGCGCAGGTCTTCGTGGTACACGTCGGTCAGAACCTGGTCGTTCGTGTACGCGTGGATCGTCGTCATCAGGCCGTTCACGAGACCGATCTTGTCGTTCAGCGGCTTGACCAGCGGTGCGAGGCAGTTGGTCGTGCACGATGCGTTCGAGATGACGGTGTCCGAAGCCTTCAGCACGTTGTGGTTCACGCCGTAGACGACGGTCGCGTCGACGTCCTTGCCGCCCGGCGCCGAGATGATGACCTTCTTCGCGCCGCCCTTGATGTGCGCGCTCGCCTTTTCCTTTGTCGTGAAAAAGCCCGTGCACTCCATCACGACGTCGACACCGAGTTCGCCCCACGGCAGTTCGGCCGGGTTGCGGATCGCCAGAACGCGGATCTTGTCGCCGTTCACGACGAGGTAGTCGCCGTCCACCGACACGTCGCCCGGGAACTTGCCGTGCGCGGTGTCGTACTGCGTCAGGTGGGCGTTGGTCTTAGCATCGCCCAGATCGTTGACGGCGACGATTTCGATATCGTGCTTCTTGCCGTTTTCATAGAAGGCGCGCAGGGTGTTGCGGCCGATCCGGCCGTAGCCGTTGATTGCGACGCGAATCGTCATGATTTATCTCCTGATGGCTAAAAAATCCGTTCATGTTCCGCTGGTCCGACATCCGGTTCGGTGCGCTGCCGCGCAGCCACGAGGGGCGCGACGGCAACGCGACGCAACCATCAGCCGAGCGCGGCCTTGACCGTCGCCACGACGTGCTCGACGGTGAAACCGAAATGCTTGAACAGCACACCTGCCGGGGCCGATTCGCCGAACGTATCGATGCCGACCACGCCGCCTTCCAGACCCACGTACTTGCGCCAGAAATCCGACACGCCCGCTTCGATCGCGACGCGGCGCACACCGTGCGGCAGCACACGCTCGCGGTAGTCGGCGTCCTGCCTGTCGAACACGGTCGTCGACGGAATCGACACGACGCGTGCCGCGATGCCTTCGCGCGCGAGCGGCTCGACGGCCTTCATCGCGAGTTCGACTTCGGAGCCCGTCGCGATCAGGATGATCTTACGCGCGACGATCTCTTCATCCCAATCGCGCAGCACGTAACCGCCCTTGTCGATATTAGCGATCTGCGCGTCGGTGCGTTCGTTGAACGCCAGGTTCTGGCGGCTGAAGATCAGGCACGACGGACCTTCATGCTCGATCGCATGGGTCCAGGCCACCGCGGTTTCGACCGTGTCGGCCGGGCGCCACGTTTGCAGATTCGGGATCAGGCGCAGGCTCGCGACGTGTTCGATCGACTGGTGGGTCGGGCCGTCTTCGCCGAGACCGATCGAGTCGTGCGTGAATACGAAGATCGACGGCGACTTCATCAGCGCGGCAACGCGCAGCGCGTTGCGGCTGTAGTCGGAGAACGTCAGGAACGTGCCGCCGAATGCCTTGAAGCCGCCATGCAGCGCGAGGCCGTTGATCGCGGCGCTCATGCCGAATTCACGCACGCCGTAGTTCACGTAGTTACCGGCGGCACGGCCTTCGGCGTTCACGCGCACGGGCTTCGCGGCCTTCCAGTTGGTCAGGTTCGAGCCGGTCAGGTCGGCAGAGCCGCCGAGCAGTTCGGGCAGCACGGCCGACAGGCCTTCGATGGCCTGCTGCGATGCCTTCCGCGTGGCGACCGTTTCCGCGCGTTCGTTCGCGCCAGCGATGATCGCGTGAGCTTTGTCCTTCCAGTCCGCCGGCAGCTGCTTCGCGCTGCGGCGCTTGAATTCGGCCGCTTCCTGCGGATACTTCGCCGCGTAGGCCACGAACGCCTCGTCCCAGTCCGCTTCGAAGCGCGCACCCGCTTCTTTCGCGTCCCATGCCGCGTAGACTTCCTGCGGAATCACGAACGGCTCCCAGTTCCAGCCGATCGCTTCGCGCGTCGCCGCGATTTCCTTGTCGCCAAGCGGCGCGCCGTGCGAATCGTGCGAGCCCGCCTTGGTCGGCGCGCCTTCACCGATCACGGTCTTGCAGCAGATCAGCGTCGGCTTGTCCGACTGCTTCGCCTGTTTGATCGCCGCGTCGACCGCGTCGACGTCGTGGCCAACCACGTTCGGGATCACGTGCCAGCCGTACGCTTCGAAGCGCTTCGGCGTGTCGTCGTGGAACCAGTGCACCACTTCGCCGTCGATCGAGATGCCGTTGTCGTCGTAGAACGCGATCAGCTTGTTCAGCTTCAGCACGCCCGCGAGCGAGCACGCTTCGTGCGAGATGCCTTCCATCAGGCAGCCGTCGCCGACGAACACGTACGTGTGGTGATCGACGATCTTCGCGTCGGGCTTGTTGAATTCGGTGGCGAGCAGCGACTCGGCGAGCGCCATGCCGACCGCGTTCGCGAGACCCTGGCCGAGCGGGCCGGTGGTCGTCTCGACGCCCGGCGTGATGCCGTATTCCGGATGACCCGGTGTCTTCGAATGGAGCTGGCGGAAGTTCTTCAACTCCTCCATCGGCAGATCGTAGCCGGTCAGATGCAGCAGCGAGTACAGCAGCATCGAGCCGTGACCGTTCGACAGCACGAAGCGGTCGCGATCGGCCCATTGCGGGTTCTTCGGGTTATGGCGCAGATGGCGCGACCACAGGGCGACGCCGATTTCGGCCATGCCCATCGGCATGCCGGGGTGGCCGGAGTTCGCCTTTTGAACGGCGTCCATGGACAACGCGCGGATCGCGTTAGCCATCAGGGAGGTGGGTGCGGGAGACGGGGTCGTCATGTCGAGTCCGGAGACAGAGTCAGAAAGCGGTGGCGCGCTTGTGGCCCGGAAGCTCGGCGGTCAGTTCGCTACGGCGCACGATGCGGCGCCAGGAGACGCGAAACGGGCAGAGCAAGCGGACAAGGCTGAAAGCGTTACATTCTAGCAGAAGGTCAACCCCTAGCCGGCCCCAAAGCCGACTGGCCGCGTGGTTCAACGCACACCACCACGCGACGGCATTTACAATTCGAGCAGCTGTTTCCGCCACGCTGCCGATCGAGCCCGTCCGCCGTGAACGCCCCCCTGTTGTTCCAGCCTTGTCCCGACGCCGTCTACGGCTTTCCTCACGCGCGCCTCGTCGAGCGTGTCGAGTCGCGTCATCAGACGATCGAGATCTGGGACACGCCGCAACTTGGCGCCCTGTTCACGCTCGACGGCCGGCCGATGACGTCCGCCGGCGACGAGTTCATCTATCACGAATGCATGGTGCATCCGGCCGCGCTCGCGCATCCGGCAGCGCGCGCGGCGCTGGTGCTCGGCGGTGGCGATGGCGGGGCCGCGAGGCAACTGCTCAGGCATCCGGGCATCGAACGGATCGTCGTCGCGGAACTCGATGCCGAGGTCGTGCGGCTCACACGCGAACATTTGCCACACGTGCATGGCGGCGCGTTCGACGATCCACGCGTCGAGCTCGTGATCGGCGATGCGGCGGATTATGTCGCGGCGGCGGCCGGCGCGACGCACGGTGCGATGCGTGTGCCGGCCGTGCAGTTCGACCTCGTCGTATTCGACCTGACGCCACCCGACTCGCCCGCGGCCGGCCTGTACACACCGGCCTTCTACGCGCAGTTAAAGCGCGTGCTGCGCGCCGACGCGCTGCTATCGCTGCATCTCGGCTCGCCGTACTACCACGCGCCGCGCATCGCCGCGCTGCTCGACGATCTGTGCGCCGCGTTCGCACAGGTGCGCACACTGAGCACCTTCGTGCCGCTCTACGGCTCGCTGTGGATGATGGCTTCTATGAGCAGAAAGTTGTCAAGGCCATTTGCGAACTGGCTTACAAAGGATGGGTCAAGTCTCTTTCTCCTCGCTGCAAAGTGGTGACATGCTGGCGTATGGCGGCAAGCGCGAGTGATGGCGCTCGCCGCCATACAAGTCGCATTTTCGCGGCATAGTCCGGCGGATTCCCACCGCCCTCAACTTCAACCATGGCTACAGTCCGGTCAACGTCGTTAGCCTGAAGCCGCTTATCGCGCGCGTAAGACAGCAACGTCTCACCAACTTCTTCTATGAAGGGTAAGTAATTGTCAAGGCCCGGTTTGCACAGATCCCTCCTGAGACTTCTATGAAGGGTAAGTAATTGTCAAGGCCCGGTTTGCACAGATCCCTCCTGAGACGTCATCAAGTTTACGAGGTCCCTTGTCAGGAAAGCGCGTAGCAAGCGTCAAGGGCAGGCGAAGCCTGGCG
>NZ_VZQQ01000169.1 GCF_014397785.1 Paraburkholderia podalyriae | reverse complement strand
TCGGCCAGACACAGGTGTACGCCCGTGATGCCGGGCCGGTCGGCGAGCGGCGGCAAGACCTCTTGACGCAATCCCTTCACGACATCGGCCCGCGCCGCCGAAGGCACGTCGAAGCGCACCGTCATGAGATTGACTCCCTGCCCAACACCTTCCGAATACGCCACATGGCAGATCGAGCGGGCCACGCTGCGAAACGAGGCGACGACCTGCTTCGTCCATGGCGTCGGTGAATTGAGCCGAAGCAGGTAGTCCTGCGCGCCGAGCACCTCCACGGTGTCGGCTTCGTACAGATTGAAGTACTCGGGGCCCGCATCCAGCGCAATATAGCGCCGGCCGCGCCTGAACCCAGGAATCCCGGCGCGTTCCGGCATGTGCTCGCGGTTGTGCCACTCGTAGAATTCATCCTTCGCTTCCGGCAGCAGGTCATGCCAGATTGCGACCACGCCCGTTCCAGCAAGGCTCATATCTCCTCCTTCTATAGATCGAATCGTTTTATCGTGCCAACGGGTATTCGCCGCGGCCCCATGCCGCGCCAAGCGAATCCGCGTACGGCACGACCTTCTGGCTCTGCTCGCCGAGTCCGCTGCCGCCCAGGGTCATCGTGTCGCCCGCTTTCAGAAAGACGGGCGGCTTCTGACCGAGGCCGACGCCGGGAGGCGTCCCGGTAATGATGACGTCGCCAGCCATCAGTGGCATGAAGCGGCTGAGATACGCCACGATATGCGCGACGTTGAAAATCATCGTGCGCGTGTTGCCTGTCTGACGACGTGTGCCGTTGACGTCGAGCCACAGGTCGAGCACCTGTGGGTCGGGCACTTCATCACGCGTCACGAGCCATGGGCCGAGCGGCGCAAAAGAGAAGCCGCTTTTGCCCTTGGTCCACTGACCCTCGCGTTCGAGCTGATACGCGCGTTCGGAAACGTCATTGGCAAGGCAGTAACCCGCCACATGATCGAGCGCGGTGGCTTCATCGATCTGCCAGGCGGGTTTGCCGATTACCACGCCCAGTTCCACCTCCCAATCCAGCTTTTGCGCGTCTGCCGGCAGGATGACCGGATCGTTCGGACCGCTGATCGAACCCGTATGCTTGTTGAACACGACAGGTTCGCGCGGGATCGGCGTATCGGTTTCAGCGGCATGATCGGAGTAGTTCAGACCAATGCACACGAGGTTACGAACATTGCCGATACAGGCGCCGAGGCGCGTGCCCGCTTCCACGACGGGCAGGCGATTCAGATCGAGTTCGCCCAGCTTTGCAAGGGCCGCTGGCGAAACAGTCGTTCCATCGATGTCGTCGACGATGCCCGTCAGATCGCGGATCGCGCCGCTCGAATCGATGACACCGGGATGCTCCTGACCAGGCTGGCCGAAACGGACGAAACGCATTTAGATGCTCCTATCAAGACAAAAAAAGAACGGGCAACGTGCCGAGATCACCGAAGCCGATACGCAACGCACAGCCGATCGGCAACTCGAGCACGCCCGCGTAGGAGCCCGTGATCACAGCCTGGCCGGCATGCAGTCCAAGGCCGCGGACGCGGAGAAAATTGGCGAGCCACACGATCGGCGCGAGCACGCTGCGATCAGGGTGGCGGCCTGCAAAACTGACCGTGTCCTGTCCGGCGCGAGCCAGACTGACGGTGAATTCAACCGGGAGATCGGCCGGCGTCGCGCCCTCGCGCAACTGAACGCGCGGCCCAATGACAAGACCGGCATTGAACAGGCCGTCTGCCAGCAATTCAGGAAACGTCAGCGATTCCGGATGCGCATAGCGACTGCCCAGCAGTTCGAGCGCGAGGTGAACATTCCCGAGAGCGTCGAGCACCTCGGCTTCGCCATACGCTTCGCGCCGTGGCGGCAGATCGCGAGCCAGCAAATAGGCCAGTTCAGGCTCTGCCCGTACCCAAGACTGCCCAGGCATGGCGCGAATGCGGCATTGGGCGCCTCGGTGGATGACGGCGTCATAGATTGGCGCGGCGATGACTTTGCCCGCCGCCGGCAGCGCACATTTCCACGCGCCAGCCTTCCAGCCGAGCTGATCGCCCACCTGCTGCTGGATCGCGAAACCCTCGTCCAGATTCGCAGGCCGCAGTTCGACGGGAAGGCGCTCCGAGGGCGTGCCTTGCCGGCGCGCCGCGACGAGAAGACGTGCTGCCTGGTCGTCCAGCGCAGGGAGTCGCCCGAGAGCCTGAGCTGCGCCCGGCGTGTTCATGCCGCCTCACTCACATGCGCACCGGCACTCTGGCGCGGCCATACGGCACCCAGCTTCGCGGACGCTTGCTGCAATAGCGCGTAAAAGGCCTCGTAACGCTCCGGCTGAACCCGTGTGACCGGCCCTGCAATGCTCATGGTGCCCACCACCTCACCGTCAGGCAGCGCACGCACCGGCACCGCGAGAGCCGCGACGCCCGGCTCGGCCTCTTCGACAACGAGACCGTAGCCACGCTGCCGGGTCCGCTCCAACTCCGGAATCAACTGCTCGACGCTGCCGATGGCCTTCGGCGCGCATGCGCCGCTGGCGGCCGCTTTGCCGAGTCCACCGCGCAACGCGCATTCAATCGCCTCGTCGTTGGACATGGTCGCCAGCCATACCTTGCCGTTGGCCGTGGCGTGCAGGACGATGGGCTTGTCCATCGACGGCGAATACATCAGGCCAGGCGCCGCGCCCTGGGACGACGCGAGCCACGCGAGCGTGCCTTCGTTGACAACCGTCAACCGGACCAGCTCGCGGCACTGGGCTGCGACTTCATCGAGGATGGGCTGCACCAGACCCGGTAACCCGAGCCCATGCAGGTAACGCTGACCCAGCAAGGACAGCTTCAAGGTCAGACGGTACTGGGACGTCTGCTCATCCTGTTCCGCCCAACCCTGCTCGCAGAGTTGCGCGAGCACCCGGTGAGCGGGCCCTTTTTCCAACTCCAGTTCCGCGGCGATGTCCGACATACGCATCCATCGCGCTTCTCTTGCGAGCAACTCGATCGCCTGTAGCGACCGGTCAACTGCACCCTTGACAACTCTCATAATTGACGTAACATGATTCTTA
>NZ_VZQQ01000168.1 GCF_014397785.1 Paraburkholderia podalyriae | reverse complement strand
GAGACACACCCGTTATAGGGTCAAGCGAACAAGTGCATGTGGTGGATGCCTTGGCGATCACAGGCGATGAAGGACGCGGTAGCCTGCGAAAAGCTCCGGGGAGCTGGCAAACGAGCCTTGATCCGGAGATGTCCGAATGGGGAAACCCACCTCTTCTGAGGTATCCGTAGCTGAATCCATAGGCTACGCGAAGCGAACGCGGTGAACTGAAACATCTAAGTAACCGCAGGAAAAGAAATCAACCGAGATTCCCAGAGTAGTGGCGAGCGAAATGGGAGCAGCCTGTACACGTTATCTGTATTGTTAGTCGAACGCTCTGGAAAGTGCGGCCATAGCAGGTGATAGCCCTGTAGACGAAAACAGCATGGAAGGACTGGGTGTACGAGAAGTAGGGCGGGACACGTGAAATCCTGTCTGAAGATGGGGGGACCATCCTCCAA
Source organism: Paraburkholderia podalyriae (assembly GCF_014397785.1). Classification (GTDB taxonomy): domain Bacteria; phylum Pseudomonadota; class Gammaproteobacteria; order Burkholderiales; family Burkholderiaceae; genus Paraburkholderia; species Paraburkholderia podalyriae. The sequence goes on along the minus strand of NZ_VZQQ01000168.1, from coordinate 2,836 downwards.
GGCTAAATACTCGTGATCGACCGATAGTGAACCAGTACCGTGAGGGAAAGGCGAAAAGAACCCCGGGAGGGGAGTGAAACAGATCCTGAAACCGCATGCATACAAACAGTCGGAGCCTCTGCGAAGGGGTGACGGCGTACCTTTTGTATAATGGGTCAGCGACTTACATTCAGTGGCGAGCTTAACCGATTAGGGCAGGCGTAGCGAAAGCGAGTCCGAACAGGGCGTCCAGTCGCTGGGTGTAGACCCGAAACCAGGTGATCTATCCATGGCCAGGTTGAAGGCACGGTAACACGTGCTGGAGGACCGAACCCACTAACGTTGAAAAGTTAGGGGATGAGCTGTGGATAGGGGTGAAAGGCTAAACAAACCTGGAAATAGCTGGTTCTCTCCGAAAACTATTTAGGTAGTGCCTCGTGTATCACCTTCGGGGGTAGAGCACTGTCATGGTTGTGGGGTCCATTGCGGATTACTACGCCATAGCAAACTCCGAATACCGAAGAGTGCAATCACGGGAGACAGACATCGGGTGCTAACGTCCGGTGTCAAGAGGGAAACAACCCAGACCGCCAGCTAAGGTCCCCAAATATGGCTAAGTGGGAAACGAAGTGGGAAGGCTAAAACAGTCAGGAGGTTGGCTTAGAAGCAGCCACCCTTTAAAGAAAGCGTAATAGCTCACTGATCGAGTCGTCCTGCGCGGAAGATGTAACGGGGCTAAGTCATATACCGAAGCTGCGGATGCACAGTAATGTGCATGGTAGGAGAGCGTTCCGTAAGCCTGCGAAGGTGCACTGGAAAGTGTGCTGGAGGTATCGGAAGTGCGAATGCTGACATGAGTAGCGATAAAGGGGGTGAAAGGCCCCCTCGCCGTAAGCCCAAGGTTTCCTACGCAACGTTCATCGGCGTAGGGTGAGTCGGCCCCTAAGGCGAGGCAGAAATGCGTAGCTGATGGGAAGCAGATTAATATTTCTGCACCATTGTGAAATGCGATGGGGGGACGGATCGCGGAAGGTTGTCCGGGTGTTGGAAGTCCCGGTCCTTGCATTGGAGAAGGCGCTTTGGCAAATCCGGGCGCGGGATTCAAGGGTGCGAGGCGAGTCGCTTAGGCGACGAAGCAACTGGAAGGGGTTCCAGGAAAAGCCTCTAAGCTTCAGTTTCACAGTGACCGTACCGCAAACCGACACAGGTGGGCGAGATGAGTATTCTAAGGCGCTTGAGAGAACTCGGGAGAAGGAACTCGGCAAATTGGTACCGTAACTTCGGGATAAGGTACGCCCTCATAGCCTGACTGGCCTGCGCCAGAAGGGTGAAAGGGTTGCAATAAACTGGTGGCTGCGACTGTTTAATAAAAACACAGCACTCTGCAAACACGAAAGTGGACGTATAGGGTGTGACGCCTGCCCGGTGCCGGAAGATTAAATGATGGGGTGCAAGCTCCTGATTGAAGTCCCGGTAAACGGCGGCCGTAACTATAACGGTCCTAAGGTAGCGAAATTCCTTGTCGGGTAAGTTCCGACCTGCACGAATGGCGTAACGATGGCCACACTGTCTCCTCCCGAGACTCAGCGAAGTTGAAGTGTTTGTGATGATGCAATCTCCCCGCGGCTAGACGGAAAGACCCCATGAACCTTTACTGTAGCTTTGCATTGGACTTTGAACCGGTCTGTGTAGGATAGGTGGGAGGCTGTGAAGCGTGAACGCCAGTTTGCGTGGAGCCGACCTTGAAATACCACCCTGATCTGTTTGAGGTTCTAACCCTGGTCCGTGATCCGGATCGGGGACAGTGCATGGTAGGCAGTTTGACTGGGGCGGTCTCCTCCCAAAGTGTAACGGAGGAGTACGAAGGTACGCTAGGTACGGTCGGAAATCGTGCTGATAGTGCAATGGCATAAGCGTGCTTGACTGTGAGACTGACAAGTCGAACAGGTGCGAAAGCAGGTCATAGTGATCCGGTGGTTCTGTATGGAAGGGCCATCGCTCAACGGATAAAAGGTACTCTGGGGATAACAGGCTGATACCGCCCAAGAGTTCATATCGACGGCGGTGTTTGGCACCTCGATGTCGGCTCATCTCATCCTGGGGCTGTAGCCGGTCCCAAGGGTATGGCTGTTCGCCATTTAAAGAGGTACGTGAGCTGGGTTTAAAACGTCGTGAGACAGTTTGGTCCCTATCTGCCGTGGGCGCTGGATATTTGAAGGGGGCTGCTCCTAGTACGAGAGGACCGGAGTGGACGAACCTCTGGTGTACCGGTTGTCACGCCAGTGGCATCGCCGGGTAGCTATGTTCGGAAGAGATAACCGCTGAAAGCATCTAAGCGGGAAACTCGCCTTAAGATGAGATATCCCCGGGGCTTCGAGCCCCTTGAAGGGTCGTTCAAGACCAGGACGTTGATAGGTCAGGTGTGCACGTACAGTAATGTACTGAGCTAACTGATACTAATTGCCCGTAAGGCTTGATCCTATAACCGGTGTGTGTCGGCAGCCGTTAGCGCTTCAGCGCTTATGGATGCCCCACCCTGCGCAAAGCGCAGGGTCTTATGCAGACCACACACGGTTGAGATCAGTGTTGTGCCAGAAACAACACAACCTGCCTTACCCTGGTGAGCATCACCAGAAACTACTTCTTCCAGATTGGCTGTGGCGCGCACCCCGCGACGCAGCAACCCGTCATGCCTGATGACCATAGCGAGTCGGTCCCACCCCTTCCCATCCCGAACAGGACCGTGAAACGACTCCACGCCAATGATAGTGCGGATTGCCCGTGTGAAAGTAGGTAATCGTCAGGCTCCTTACCCCGTCAGAAACCCCACCCCTCGCGGTGGGGTTTTTGCGTTTAC
>NZ_VZQQ01000167.1 GCF_014397785.1 Paraburkholderia podalyriae | reverse complement strand
GAACGAGTATGGTGTGGTAAAAAAAATGTCGCGGTGTCTCTCGATGACCCTGTATTGCCTCCCAGGTTGACGCGTCCATGACGACATAATTTCAGGCTGATACTGATATTCCACTGATCAACATTGGGGGAACATCATGTTTGAGACTCTCTTTACGCGTCCGCATGCTCTTGCTGCCCACACTCTCGCGCCCTGCGTGGAATCCAGGAAGCGCTTCCTCATACATTGTCAGGAACTGGGTTATCCGCCTAAGTCGATCCGCAAGATCGCGTGGATCCTGCTGGTTTTTTCACAGAGCATTGATCTGTCCCGCCCGCGGTTAATAACGCACGAGGAAATCGCGTTTGCGGTTGACCATCGGATTCGACTTCTCCGAAGTGAGCGCACGAACGAGTCCCGCAGCTCGCGGCTTCTGTTCATCCATACCGCCACGGCCTGGCTGCGCTTTCTGGGGCTTCTGGAGGAATGGCGTCCCATGGAAGAACCATTTGTTCGCTATGTCGAACACTACGTCGATTTCATGCGTGACCAGCGGGGACTTTCCCCTGCTACGGTTTCAAACTGTCGCGATCAGATCGGTCATTTTTTGGCAACGGTCTGTCGCCCTGACAAGGAACTCGCTGCTCTCACTATCCACGATGTCGACGCTTATCTTGCGTACGAAAGCAACCATGGTTGGGCCAGAGCTTCGTTACACGCGCTTGCGAGCACGCTCCGTAATTTCTTCCGGTACGTAGAAGGACAAGGGTGGGCTACCAACGTTGCGTCGGGCATTGAAGCACCAGTGGTGTATAGAGAGGAGGGTTTGCCGCTCGGGCCGGATTGGGAAGATGTGCAAAGATTCGTCTCCAGCTTTGTCGGCGACAGCACGATCGATCTACGCAACCGTGCGATGATCATGCTGCTGGTTGTCTACGGACTGCGGCGCGGCGAGGTAGTGCGGCTCCGCCTGGAGGATATAGACTGGTGCGGCGAGATCCTTCATGTCAATCGTCCCAAGCAACGTTGCACACAGCAATACCCGCTGGTGGCGACAGTTGGAAACGCCATTCTGCACTACCTGAAGGAAGCGCGTCCACGAAGCGCCCATCGCGAGCTGTTCTTGTCTGTCGAGGCACCGATCCGACCGCTATCACCCGGACGCGTAAGTAGCATTGTCCGCTCGCGTCTCGCGACGCTTGGTATCGATATCCCGCGACGTGGCGCACATTGCCTGAGGCACGCAAACGCCCGGCATTTACTCGACGCTGGTTTTGCCCTGAAGGAGATCGGCGATCATCTCGGCCATCGCAGCGCTTCGTCGACGAGAACCTATGCGAAGGTTGACCTGATCGGACTGAGGTGTGTGGCAGAAATCGATCTGGGGAGTCTGCTATGAAGCTCTCCGAACTTGTCGCCCAATATGTGAGCCACAAACGGGCGTTGGGCATGCGCTTCGAGTCCGAGGCGGCCACGCTTGCCTCATTCTGCCGCCGGGTTGATGGCAACATTGATGTGGAGTCGGTCACAGTCGAACAGGTACAGGACTTCCTGACTGGCAACAGGCCGCTGACTAACCATTGGGGTAAGAGAAGGTCAGTGCTTGACTGCCTGTTTCGTTTTGCCCTCTCGCGTGGACATGTCACGGCTTCGCCGCTTCCTCGCTACAGTCCGAAATTGCCGCCACCGCTGACACCGTATATTTATTCGCAGCAGGAATTAAAGCGCCTGCTCGACGTGGCGTCGGCGGCATGCAGTCCGTACGGTCTGCTGGATGCATACGTTTTGCGTGCACTCATTCTGATTCTGTACGGCGCTTGCCTCCGCCATGGCGAAGCCTTGCGGCTAACCATGCAGGACGTCAATCTCGACGAAGCCGTCCTGCACGTGCGCGAGAGCAAATTCTACAGATCGAGGCTGGTTCCGCTAGGCGCAGATCTGAATAGTGCAATGCAAGCTTATGCCCGGCAACGCGCCCAGAGATTTGGGCAGGCACCGGCTGCGCCGTTCTTCTGCTTACGCGATGGTCGCCCCCTGAGCCAGAAAGCTGTGTGCAGGGCCTTTCAGCGACAGCGCACCCTGGCAAATATCCAACGCGAAGGCGGTGCGTCCTGCCAGCCGAGGCTGCATGATTTGCGGCACTCAGGCGCAGTGCACCGGCTAATCGCCTGGTATCGCTGCGGCGCGGATTTGCAACTGTTGTTGCCGCAGCTCGCCACCTATCTCGGCCACATTGATCTCGCGGGCACCCAACGCTACCTCACCCTGACGCCCGAGTTGCTGAATGAAGCTAGCACGCGCTTTGAAACTTACGTCCTTGAGGTGCAACATGAATAACTCATCCCTGCTGGGTCCGTGGATCCGACGTTTCCTGATCGAGTATCTGGTGGGCGAACGTAACCTTGCCATCAATACGCAAAGAAGTTACCGCGACATGCTCGTGCTGTTGCTTCCGTATCTGGCCGCCAAGGTCGACAAGCGTATCGACCGCCTGACCGTTGATGATCTCTCCGCGCAAATGGTGCGCCTGTTCCTGACGCACATGGAAGAACAGCGCCACTGTACGGTCAGCACACGAAATCAGCGGCTCGGCGGCATTCACGCGCTGGCCCGCTTCGTCGGCGAACATGCACCGGAATACGTCGACTGGTGGGCGCAGATTCATCTGATCCCCGTCAAGAGAACCAGTCGGCCGGAGATCAGCTATCTTAGCAAGCAGGAAATGGACGCTCTGCTTGCTGCCTCCGACGTGAATACGGCGCAAGGGCAACGCGAACATGCGTTACTGCTGTTCATGTTTAACTCCGGAGCGCGTGCAAGCGAAGCTGCGCAGCTCAAGATTGGCGACGTTGACTGGCACACGCGCTCGGTCAGCATTGTCGGCAAGGGGAATAAACATCGCCGGTGCCCGCTCTGGAAATCCACGCTCGATGCGTTGCGCTCACAGTCCGGGGGAAGGGACGCCGCCGCGCCGGTGTTCCTCAACCGGTTCCACCAGACGATGACCCGCTCCGGCATTCATGCACTCGTCAAGCGCTGTGCTATCCGTGCCGCCGCCAGCGCGCCGTCACTTGCCGGCAAGAATGTGCACCCACATGTGATCCGCCATACTACCGCCTCGCAACTACTCCAGGCTGGTGTCGACATCAACACGATACGCGGCTGGCTTGGGCACGTTTCGTTGGAGACGACCAATATCTATGCCGAAATCAATCTGGAAACGAAGGCGCGGGCGCTGGCGACATGCGAAGTGGAAGGCGTTGCCGGAGGACAAAAGCAATGGCGCGACCAGCCCGACCTGATGACCTTCCTCCGCACCCTGTAGCCGAATAATATGTGCTGTTCGATTTCCGCAAAGATGCTGCCCTAGCCTCGCTGGCAAGCGAGCGGCACATATTTTTTACCACACCATACTCA
>NZ_VZQQ01000166.1 GCF_014397785.1 Paraburkholderia podalyriae | reverse complement strand
CTATAGTCCACCTGCGCTTCCAGCAACTGTGCGGGCCAACCGGCAAACGACGCGCTAACGCGCTTCGCGAACTCCGCGACCTCCATGTCGGGCGGTACGGCGGCTAGCCATGCATGGGTGGCGAGAGCCGCGTCAGCGTCCAATAGATCGCGCACTGTGTCGCGCGGGTTGTTGGTTGCGAGCGCGGCAGCGATTGCTTGCAACGCCTCGCCGAGATGCAGCAGCAACGCGCGTCGTTCAAAAGCGTCTTTCATCTAACGATATCCGTCGGTAATTCGATTAAGCCATTTTAAAGTGCGTGGGACGTGAGAGCGCAATGGCGTGCAAGCTAAAAACCTTGCCACGGCCAGGAATCGAAAAGACCTGCCGTCGCAACTCGCAAAAACGGCAGAACCGGCGTCATCCTGTCGCCACCGCTCGACGCGATATCGATATCAGAAAGCGTGTGGCGGGTGCGCGAAGAAGCGGCGACCACGCTCGGAATACGCCTGACGAAATCCGCAACGACGTCACGGCGCGCGCGCTCACGCTGCATTGGGCGGCTGGCCGAACGCAGCGCGTCGCCCATAGCCGCCTGCGCGAGGCGTGCCCATGCGCGTACTGCAAGCGCATTCGCCCCACCGCAGCCGGTCGCGGAACTCGCTAGACGCGACCGGCTCTTCTGGGTGAGACCGGGAACGACCAGTTTTCGCGTCGGCTCAGGACTGGCAGCAAGTGCGAGAAGACCCCTGGATATTCTTTTGCCCGGAGCACAGCGGTCCCCCAATGTCCAGGTCGTGGCGACGACGAACGACGGTTACTGGCCGCCCTCTGCCTGTCGCGACCGACGACAGGCGTCATCCTTCGGATCGAACCAGAATCGACATCGTCAATGGTCAGCGACGTCGTGGTTCTGAAGTTATCCAGGGAGCCGCGTGCTAGCGGCTATTGCCCGTTCCGAGCCGACGCTCGTTACCTGGAGCCGCCTACTGGAGCGATGATGCCGAAAAGCCCATTTGTCTCCTTGTTAGGACCTGCCGAGAAGTACAGCGTGTCCGGACTCGAATTGCGGCCGCCACCAAGTGTCAGAGTCCACAGGCCGTCGATAGCCAGCGGATTGCCGGCCTCGTTCTCCAGTTGATCGACGAACCTGCCGTCATTGTCAAACACATTGATTCGGCCATTGCCGAAATTGCCAATGAGGATCTTGCCGCTGAAGCGACCGAATGCAAACGATGCGCGCGTGATGCCCCACGGCGAGTCGAGCGCTCCCTGGCTCGCAAAGCGGCGCAGCAGGTGACCGTCGGTATCGAATACATCGACGAATCCATGACCTCGGCCTGCAACGTCGTCGTGCTTCTTATCGTCCTGCTTCGCATAGGTAACGAAAAGGTCCCCATCGATGTTCGCGATGCCAAACGGGGCGTAACCGACCGGAATGTTCGGGTCGACGAAACCACCATCCGTCGTCGCGGGCGTGAACAGGTCGTTCGGACCGTTCGGTCCGAATACATCGATCTGGCCCGAGCGGAAGTTCGTCGCAAACAGGAATCCTCCTTGCGAATTCACTGCGAAGACCAACCCCTTGTAGACGGCCCCGTTGACGGCGGAGGGATTAGACGAGTTGTCGACCGCGATCACGGCGTTGTTCGCCGGATTTAACCCGCCGGCCCAAGCGGAAAGCGTGCCGTCTTCGGTGGCGAAGATGAATACGGCCGGGATCTTTGTACCTGGCACGAGAAAGGCTGTCGAAGGATTCCATACGATCCCGGTTGGCGCCGCGGGCGTGGGATTCGGTGGATGGTTAGGATAGACGGCACGACAGGCGCCGGCCGGTATGACGTTGCCTGGTAGCGGGATGGAGACCTGCAGCGTCGTCACTTTTGTCCCCTCGCCGTCATACAGCGTGGAGCAGCCCGTGGCATTGTCGTTGACCCAGAATGGACTTCCTGCCGGACTAAAGGCAATACCCCATGCGTTCTGCAATACCCCGTCGACCTTCGGGGCAGCACCTGCCAGGTTGGACACGAGTGGTTTGACAACGTAAGCTTCGTCGGCAGCGGCCTGCCCGATTGCGAAATTGGCGGCGAGGACAATCCCGGCCGCCGCTTTGAGACCCCACGAGATCTGAGACATAGCTTCCTCCTCGTCTGACTGGCGAAAACGCCGCAGGCTAAACGACCGCTGGGCCTCAAATATTCCCGCTCGACTCGAAAAAATCCGCTGGCCATCGGGTCGAATGGTGCGATAGGGGTCGGCCGCGGCCCTTCGACTCGATTCATAGTTCCGCGGGCCAGAGATGAGCTAGTGGCCGCTGAGTTCCGAAAACGGCCGTTGCCGTCGCGCAGACTCGAATGACTGCAAGGGGGTCGCGTGCTGCCGATCGCCGTCAGGCAGAGGGCGGCCATAAGCGGTCTTCCGAATGTGCCGTTGCAAGGTACGAAAAGGCTGTCAATGCCGATCTGGTGGCGCGAACTGGGCGATGTCAGTAACGCGGGCTAGTGGAGTGAAAAAACCGCAGCGCCCATGTACTTTCGTTGAAAGGGAGACCCGTGGGGCGATCTGCAGGCCACGCTCCAAGATATCGGCGCTGCCCTGCAATGCGACGCGCGGTTGCTGCGCGCTAACTCGGAGGAGGACCGTAGGGGCTCCGGGGCTTCTCACCTAGGTTGAGACGGCTCGCACTCTGTTTCGAACCAATGGTCGACCCGGCGCTGCGCCGCGTGTAGATCCGCTGGGTAGTTTGGGTCGTCGTGCCATGGTGATGGGTTGTAGCCCGCTTTGCTGAGAGCCGAAATCTCGCTTCGGTGTTGTGACCTCGTCCGAGGCGCGTTGCTTTTAGTCGCGGCCAGGTCATGGCACTCGGTTGGGGTCAGGTGTGGCCCGCTGTGTGGTACTCCGGCGGCGGCATAGCCAGTCAGAAGGAGCCCCAACGCAGCAAGCGTCGAGCAGCTTTTCGTGAGCTTTTCCATAGCGCATCTCCATGCGTCCGATTGGCGCAACGCAGCGGCGCGATGCCGCCGGTCGCCCGTAACTTCCTCGCCTATTTTGCCTTAGTCCAGTGACCGGAAGAGGTGCACTGTACAAAGGGAAGAAAGTCAGGCGCCAGCGCCTCGAATGATTATCGCAGTTTCGATAAGAGAAATACGCCCACCGGATGCCGGGCGTCCGAGAAACGTCGCGTTTCTGCCGACCGCGTCGGACAGCGGTCAGAGGAGATGGGTCGAGAACGTGGTCTTCGCTGATCGAAAAGCTGCGGGCTGACTGCTCGTCCTAGGTATCGTCAGCAATCCGCCGCATTGCCGACGCATAACCCGGACAGGCCCAATGTCGGTTTTGGGTTGCGGAGACGTTCGCGCGTCTCTGCGCTGGCATCATGAACCAAGTCTGGATAGTTCAAAATTAAATGAACCGCGGATTCGGCGTTCGTTGGACGGTTTCGCCGCAAAGCCTCATATCGTGGGTATGTGA
>NZ_VZQQ01000165.1 GCF_014397785.1 Paraburkholderia podalyriae | reverse complement strand
GTTGCAGCATTCTGCCGCAACCAGCCCTATGCCAGCTTACTTGCGCCACGCGCGTCAAGTGTTCGCTTCGCCGGGCTGACGCCCGCACTTGACCCGGCAACCACCCACTCGAGATTCGAAAGAAGCACAATTCCTTTAGGTTGCATTCCCTGAACAGCCAGCCAGACGCCCCCCTTCTCATAAACTGCCTTCCTTTCTTGAAGCAGAGTCGGTCCGCCCACTTTTACTTCGACGAAGGCGGTATGCGGCGACCGCATGACGTCGAAGTACTCCAACGACAAAGCCACCTTGTTCGGCGAGACAAGGCAATCTAGCAAATCGGCATCCAAGCGGAGGCTGGGCAATATAGTTAGCGCCACAAGAAGCGACGTTCCCGGCTCCAAAATCTTGTGTTCTGTTCTTTGCTGCAAGGAATCGAAGAACTGTTTGTCGCTGATTGCTGATTTGCTAATCAGTAACTCGCCGACGGTCCCGTCGCGCAACGGGACTTCACCGCCGTAAAGGAACTCCCACCTTCCTTCTACTAGCTTTACCGGGATTCGGATGGGAGTGGGCGAGTATTTTTTCATGTTGAGCGAAGAAGAAACCGGTAGTTTTATTTTATCTTGAAGCGGCGAATGGAAAGGTGCGGCACCAGACGCTCAAATGCGGCAAGTGTGAGCCAGAAATTGTCGAGTTCGGCCGGCGGATAGCCCGCCTGGCCGTCCGTCAAACTAGGCGGCGACGGCTCGCTCACGAATCTCTGTCAGCACCTGCACAATCTGTGTCACCGTGGCTTGAGGAAAAACACCAAATGGACCATGTGCATTCATGTCGGTGAACGGCGACTCGAACAACCTCTCCGCATCCATGACACCGTTCTGAGTAAGCTCCTGCACAATCAGGTTAACGAATTCAATCTGATTCGGCGTAGCAGTTGTGCCGTTGATGAGGGCACTGAAAGCCTGCATGGCGGTCTCACGGTCAAGGCCGACCAGCGAACGGATAAACATCCCGAGTCCTTGACTCTTTTCCTTCGCTTCGTTGATAAGCGATTGAGTCCCACCAGCGTCGAGCAACATCTTCTCGAGTTCAATCAAATCGGACTGGGTCAACGGCTGATTCCGGCGTAGCCGCTGCAATGACAGATGCGATTCGTGAGCCTTCAGGAACTGCCGTGCCTTTTCCTTAAACTTACCCATATTCAATCCGGCCGTCACCTGAGGCAGGTCAATAATGGCTGACTCACCGAGTTCATCCTCGAAATCGGTGTAGACAATCTTCTTCTGACCTTTCGGTATCAACTTCACGAGCGCCCGCAGCCTGCGCCGTACGGTTTCCAACATTGGAACCGTCACGTCGTCCCACCAGTCATCGCTCGCCACGCTCTGTATGAGCACCATCTCTGCCTTGATAGCAGGGATGGCCATTTGCTCCTCGAGCGCACTGGCAATGGACTGAATCTTCTCGCGGAGCCCCGGAAACGCCGACGTAGCCTGCAGTATCGAAAGCTGTGCCCTCAGGACCAGCATGTCGAAGCGTTTGGCCTCCTCGTCGTCATCAGTCAACTCGGACGGCAAGACTGCCAAACGAGATATCAGTTCGTGAATCTCTTCTGAGCCAATCGACTGCCAGGAGTCACCCTTCGAGAATTTCTCGACGTACTGCCGTTGTGGCCGAACGACGAAATTGTCGAGATTCATGGCCGCCACCCTATTCCGCAGCATGTCGACAGTCTCGCCACGGAGCTGACCTGTCGTCTTTCGCGCGCTGTCGCTTGCGAACAGGTTTCGCGTTATTCGCACAATCGACGTCGCAATTGCCTGCTTCCCCGAGCGTCCGTACAAGGCCGCATTGACGGCAGCGCAACGCGCCATGCGCGCCATGACAAAAGCGAAGCTGCTACTTAGATATCGCACGGACCGATTTCAGCATGTGTACGGCCTGACAGTAGCCGGCGCACAGTGGCTTGATGACCACGGAGTAGATGCAGCCAGTTCGGTCCGACGCGTCGCCGACATGACGAATCCCGAACACTCGCTATGGATGCATTTCATCACGCTCGCTTGCGAAGTGCGAGGCTTGGCAGCGCTCACGGAATCCGAGGCGCTTAGACATCTGAACCGCGACCGTGCACAAGGAGCCTCAGTAAGACAGGGATTCGTAACAGTCGATGTTCGCAACACAAAGCGCATCCTGCGACCCGATGTACTTTGCTACGAGCCCGACGGCGCTACGTGGTACGAGATTGACCGCAGCAAAAGAGGTGCCGACCGCGAAGCATCGCTCGCCGCGTTGACTCAACGCATTGGAAGCAAAATCGCGACTGGCGAGGTTCTGCGCCGAGTTGTCGTGCATGCAAGAAATGAGCGCATTCTTAAGCGGGCCTTGGCCATCCTCCGTACGCAAGAGAAGGCGTCGGAGAGGCCGCACGCACTGACCGACAGAACATTTCTCGAAATCGACGAGGGTATCTTTGAGGTCTGGACCGAGATTGAACAACGTCGTCCCGATGGTCGCATCGGAATCGAGAACCGCTGCGTCGGTCACGTCGTCACTCAGCTCCTGCCTTCATGGCTGCCGAAAGTCCGCCTGGATGCCAAAAACAAGCATCCGCTCTCCGGCTGGCCCGGCGAAAACTACCTGCCGTATCGACGTCCAGACTCTCAAGGACCTTGGCCCCGTCCGGCTTCGCCGTTGCGTTCACCACTCCCGGAGGTCAGTTGATAGCACTCGCTATATGAATCGATGGGACAACCATCGACAATCGATTGAGGACATAGCTATGCAGGCATTTGGAAACGTGGCGACGGCGCCTGTGCGCAAGGAAACGAAGGCAACTGGAAAAGGATATTTCGAATTCCGCATGTGCGAGAGCCAGCGCGGAGCCGATTCAGACCCGACATGGTACTCGGTTCGCGTGATGCGAGACGCCGACCTGGGCCTCGTGAAAGGCGATTTTGTGAAGGTAACGGGCAAGCTCAAGACCGACTTTTACCTGTCGCGTGAAGGCAAGCCCACCGGGACGCTACTTGTCATTGCATTCGAGGCCATGAAAATCGCGAAGCCTACGGCCGCTCCAGTCGCGGCAGTGGAAACAGCTCAGGAATCATAGACGGAGTTGTACATCTGACTAAAGCCACCCTTCGAGGTGGCTTTTTCCCCATCGTACCGCTCGTCATTCCCGCGCCCGCTCGCAGCGGGCGCTGCACTAACCATATGCCGACAGCTCTGTCATGCGCATTGACCTCTCGCACTTAGTTCGACTCTGGACCGAGCCCAAAGCGCCGCATCAGGTCCAACAATACTGCCGGTCCGTCGACAAAGACATCCTGCAAATCACACCTGAACGGTAAGCGGCTCGCGATGGCCGTTGTAGACGGGCGCAAGAATCGGCATCAAAGTGATGTCCATCATTTTCGAAGTGGTGGACACCATTTTGTCAGAGCCAACTCAGAGGCCTGGCAGCCGTAAAGG
>NZ_VZQQ01000164.1 GCF_014397785.1 Paraburkholderia podalyriae | reverse complement strand
AGGATCAAGCCACCGCGCAGCACGCCCGCTTCACATCACACGCAATACAAAGGTGCCGGGATGAAATCTGATCCGCTTACCTGACGATCGAACACGGCTTGACAAACAAGTCCCCATAGAAGCGGCCATTCAATTCGCGAGGACGAATCGTGCTTCATCGGCCTTTTCGGTCATGCGCACAACATCGGGTTTCACGCTGAGCGAATGGCCGCTTACACTTCTGGCCGACTATGGTCTCCGGGGGCTCGAGGGTGGGGCCTAGCACGCCGAGACAGGATTGTTTTGCGTCATTTTCGCTCCAATGGGAGTAGCAAATAGCCAGCGCCTCAGAGAGCACTGAGCCGCCGGCGATCTGGTTGTTCGCCTGGCGGCTTCCACCCATACTACCTTCGCTCGCCTATTTTTGAGCAAGGATCGCTTCCTTGTTTCCTCGTGCTCGAGTAATGCCGGCGCTCGCCAATGTGACCGGTGAGAGGATCGACCCGTTTCGCGAACGCAAACAATGCCAGGCAGGCGATGGGCGAGATGGCGAGGACGACCAATAACATATTGAAATACCAGTAACAACGCACTCGGTTGTTTCGAAGGCGTGATCGCTGCTGCCCTCGCCGTTGGCGTGAATGCACCGTACGTCGAGTGGCATCGCATTCACTTCGCGCAGCGGCTGATTTGTCGGCCGCCGGCGTCGTCAGCCGGAATCTCGTTGGCCGATACCGTCTCCCGCGAGCCGTCAGCATCGCGGGAGAGCCACCTTACTGGCCTACGAAGATAAGGCCGTGCGGATTGCCCATTCCAGTGAATACCGGCGTCATTACTCCCGTGGAGATATTGTCTTGCAGAACCATACCCTTGCCTGCGCTGTATGCCGTGCCGGCAGTAAAGCCAGCAGTCGCATCAATGCGATAGATCAGCTGAGTGGCATTGTCGGACAGCAACATAAAGGAGTTGCCCGAAGGCGCCCAGCGCGTATCGTCCACAGGCGACGGGTTGCCGTACGCCGTCAGCGGCAATACGCTAACCGATTGATTCGGGCCGGGGTTGTGGATGAATACCAGCTGGGAGCCGGCCTGATTGTCCTGGACAAAATCGCCGTTCGGGGCGATGGCATTCGAGTCGGGGTCAATCATGTTGAGCGTCACCTGAGCGCCCGTCACGACATTGGTTGCCGTCGCCTCGCCCATCAGCACCGGCGTGAGATGGAACGTTTTATTTCCGGGATTCAACGTCATGCTGTACACCGCCGGGTTCGCGTTGACCCCTTTGGGCGCGCTCGCGGATGGCGAAGTCAGCGTCGGGTTCCCTCCCGACACATACACGGTGCCGTTGACCACTTTCAGGTCATCAAGGCCACCGCCGTGTGCGGTCAGGGCGTCGGGCGTGAACGTTTGCTGCGTGCCTGTGGCCGTGTTGATAACCGTAAGCACAGGGTTCGCGTCTTCATTCGACGTTAACCAGATCGTGTTGGCATCGTACTCCGCAATTCCATCCGGGTGCCCGGGCACATTGATCGTCTTCAGTACGTTCCCATTCGGATCGTACTCGATGATCTGGCTCTGCGGCGACGTGCCCGCGACTACCGTACCATCTGGATTGTTGTTGGGATCCTGTGCGAGGACATAAACGTTATTGCCGTGCAGGAGAAGATCATCGGGCTGAAGTGAACCCGGTATTTTAGCGAAAACCGAGATCTTGTAACCGGGAAGCGCTTCGCTTACCGACGCTGGCACCTGGATCCCCGACCCGGCAGTCGCCGGAGTCCCTCCCACGCTACTTCCGCCTCCGCACGCCGAAAGAATTGAAGCGATACCAGCGAGACAAAGGAATTTTGCCTTACTCATTTCCCATCCTCAATAAATAAATTGGAAGCGCAAACTTTATTGAGGCTTTGTGAATATGTAATGACACATATAAACAGGAATACTAATTAACGTTAAAGCGATGACCTGAAGCATATTAGCGAGACCTTCGCTGTGTTCAGCATAAAAGCTGTTGCCTTTCCGCGAGTTCGCTCGAACATTAAAAAAAGTTAATGTTGTGACGGATTATCGCCCCGCATACCGTTGCCTGATTTCAGTACGGCATCGGCGGACTGCAACGGGTCGATAGCTCCTGTTTGAAGCGCTCGGAACCGGCCATTCGCGGTAGGTCGTACCTGGTGATCTATAAATGACCGGTGTGGCCGATGACCCGCCGAGCGACTGGCAGGAGTGAATGGCCGCTGTAGTTGGAAGCTGCCGAATATGTGCTGCTGGGTCCACCGTCGGCTATACAGGGTCGAACTGAGACAGTCGGACGGTGCGTGCCTATCGCGTGCGCCGAACACCTGACTCATCTGGTGAGTCCGTTAGATATCGTCGGTCTGCAAGTAAATCGAAGAGTTTTGTCGATAGATGAATGGCGTGGGTTAGCGCGCTGCCCCGGGATTCCCGGCATTCCCTTATGTCGCTTACGGTGCCGGCCTTGCTCGCGTGCCGTTGGTGAAGTAGATTGTCTCTATTGAGGTGTCAGGCGGGAGGTATCGCCATGGAACTGAGCGTCGAACGTGTCGATGTTTGGGCAGCGACCATCGAGGACAAGCCGGGCGGCCTTGCGAAAGTATTAAGCGCCTTGCGGGATGCTGGGGCCGACCTGCAGTTCGTCGTTGCGCGTCGCACGCCGGAAGCATCGGGCAAGGGAATCGTCTTTGTCGCACCGCTGCAAGGGGACACGGAGATCCGTGCCGCTACGCAGGTGGGGTTCAGCGTCACCCCGAGCCTTCACTCCGTCCGTGTAATGGGTCTGGACCAACTGGGGATCATCGCGCAATTGACCCAGATGCTGGCAGACGGGGGGATCAACCTCCGCGGCGTTTCGGCCGCTGTACTTGGCACGCAGTTCATTGCTTATCTCGCGGTCGACTCGTTGGACGATGCCGAAAAAGCGACGGACATTCTACAGAGGGACTGAAGCGCCGTGCCGGACTGCGAACTCGCTAGTTTCCTTCCTGGCGAGCCAACTGGTCGCCCTTTCTGCCATGGCTGCCGCTTACGAACGTCCGTTGCGACCTCGACTCGACAGACTGAGCGGCCGTGCGTACACGCGAGCGCGAAGCGGCTGGGTCTCAGTCCGGCCATGAGGCGACGGTCGACGAAGTGACTGGAATGGCCGAGGTTGCGCACGAAGCGCCCATTCACTTCTCTGGCCTAACCGCCCGCCACGCCAAGCCGAGCCGCTCACTAATGCCGGGATAAATCGCGATCCAGCCGTTTCACATCGCGGGCAACCTCGCTAGTGCGCAAATGGAAAGTGCCTCCTCAAAAAAGCTATCAACCCTCACAGTTGCGGCCTATCCACAAAGCATTTACAAAAACCTGATTGATAGGTACGCTCCACCGTTTCGCGATGGCAACACCATGCGCCGGTGTCGATCCGGCGCAGATCCTGAGTGCCATGGCGACAGACTCCCTTTTCTGAACAGCTCGCAGAATGTGATTTTTCCAGTCATTGGCCAACACGATCTGTCACAGCGCCAAAACGGAAAACATCATGCATGACTTGAGCGAAATCGCG
>NZ_VZQQ01000163.1 GCF_014397785.1 Paraburkholderia podalyriae | reverse complement strand
GCACTTCGGTGATGCAACAGCCCTTCAGCGAATAGCGGCGTCTGTGGATAACTTCCCCCCTATAGATAAAGGGAGAGTTGAAGAACAAACCTTCGCAACACGATGCCCGAGGTGCCAAGAATCAACATTCCGGGTGTAGTAGCTTTATAGAAATGTCGTGTTCTAGCCATTTAGAAATGTCGTGTTCTGGTCTCGGTATGCTTGCCGGTTCCCTGCGGGACTATGGAGCCGGCCATGCATGCAGCTGCACTGGTGACATTGAACATGCGCGAACTCGACCGTCTGAAGGTCATCCAGGCCGTTGTCGACATGGGCCTCAAGCCTGGTCGCGCGGCCGAACGCCTGGGCTTGACCGTACGTCAGGTTGAGCGCCTTGTGATCCGCTACCAGGAATCCGGTGCAGCGGGACTGGCCTCGCGCAGACGTGGCCGTTCCGGCAACCGGAAGCTGGACGAAGGACTGGCCCAGCAGGCGCTGGCGATCATTCGTGAACGCTACGCCGATTTTGGGCCGACACTGGCCTGCGAGAAGCTTCGGGAATGCCACGGCATCCGGATGGCCAAGGAAACGGTCAGGCGGCTGATGACGGACGCCGGTCTGTGGATACCACGCCGGCAGCGCCCGCCGAAGATCTATCAGCCGCGGGCGCGTCGTGCGTGTCTGGGCGAACTGATCCAGATTGATGGCAGCGATCACCGGTGGTTCGAGGAACGGGCGCCGGCCTGCACACTGCTGGTGTACGTCGACGATGCGACCAGCCGGCTGATGCGTCTGCACTTCACGGCGAGCGAATCGACCTTCAGCTATTTCGAGGCGACGCGGGCGTACATCGAATGCCACGGCAAGCCTGGCGCGTTTTACAGCGACAAGGCGAGCGTGTTTCGCAGTGGCAAGGCCCATGAAACGGGCAGCAGCGTGACACATTTCGGCCGGGCGATGTTCGAGCTGAACATTGACACGTTCTGCGCGAACAGCAGCTCAGCGAAGGGTCGCGTCGAGCGCGCCCACCTGACGCTGCAGGACCGGCTGGTGAAGGAATTGCGGCTGCGCGGAATCAGCACGATCGTCGAAGCCAATGCGTATGCGCCCTCCTTCATGGCGGCCTACAACGCACGCTTCGCGAAGCCGCCGAAGAGCGATTTCGACGCGCACCGGCCGCTGCGGGGTGACGAGAATCTCGACCTGCTGATGACGTGGCGCGAGACGCGACGTGTGACGAAATCACTGACCATTCAGTACGACCGCGTGATGTACCTGCTGGATGACACGCCGGAGAACCGGAAACTGGTCCACCGCTACATCGACGTGTGGGAGTACCCGGACGGGCGCATCGAGATCCGCGCAGATGGCCGGGTGCTGCCGAACCGGCAATACGACCGGCTGGCCGAAATCGACCAGGGCGCGATCGTTGAACATAAACGCCTGAGTCACGCGCTGCAGGTCGCGCAGGCGATCCAGGCGCAACGCGACAACCGGCGCATCTCCGGCTCCCCCGCGCGCACGAATCAGGGACAACCGGTTCGGGCAACGGAACGCGCGCAAGGCACGAAGAAGCAGCGTGAATTCACCCAGGCCGACATCAACGGCGTGATCGCGGAACTGGCACAACGAAGGCAGCCGAACCAGACACGCAAACCTGGCCGTCGGTCTGCAGGATCTGTCTGAACGGACTGACACGCCCTGCCCGTTCACGCCGCGGTCCTTCAACGCTACGTGAGATTCAAACCGTTAAAGACAGAGTCAAACTCAAGGTCAAAACCCGACATTTCAATTTAGCGCAGACCCCGACATTTGAACTTGGCGGGGACACCGACATCGTGGTGCATTTAAAACATCAGGATCCCCATGTTGATGGTATGTCTCTATAAGCGCCAAAGGTCTGACTACAGGAACACGACTCAATTTGCTGACCTGACAAAATGGATCAGACGGATGCCTGGGGTGTTGATGGAAACAAGACGCAGCTAGTCCGAATCAAGCAGACTTGCCACGGGTCGCTTGTGTGGACCATAATGCACATAAAATGCAACATGGATGGGCACATGGGTAAGGCACTCGAAGTTCGACCGCGCAAGTCGACAAACGTCACATTGCCGCCTGAAGTCCTGGATCGGGCCAAGGAGTTGGGGATTAACCTTTCGCGAGCGAGCGAGCGCGGGGTGCGGGAAGAAATTCAGGAGGCGGAGGCTCGCCGTTGGGCCGATGACAACGCCGAATTGGTCGCCGCCTACAGTGCGATGGTCGATCGCGACGGCCTTCCGCTAGCGAAATTCAGGACGTTCTAATGGCGCGGTTCGATCTCTACGTCAACCCCGACAAAGAGACGCGGAGACTCGCGCCGTACCTGCTCGACATACAGAGCGCCCACATTGGAATTTTGCCGACGCGCATCGTGATCCCTCTGCGACCTGTCGAGCATCTCGCTTTTTCGGGCAAACCATCCGATCTGCTGCCGGTTTTCGAAGTTAATGGCGAAAAATGTTTCCTTGATACGCCCGGCATGAGTGCAGTTCCTCTGAACGCACTCGGCAAACGCATCGGTTCTCTTTCGGATGAACGTGAAGCCATCCTGGCGGCGCTCGACCGGATCTTCGGTGCATTCTGACCGACAGCAATGCAGCGCGATAGCCAGCGACGTGACGATTCATCGCCGGTCCGGCGCTGTGATCGCCGGTCACACGCTGCAAGCTGGGTTTGCTTTTGTGGTGTGAGCAGTTGCCACAGACGGTTAGTTGCGAATCTGGAATTGTTAATCTTTGCGAATGGTGAGCTTTTACGGGAGTAAGGTGCGCCAACCGGAACATCGAGCCCGGGCGCTCAATGCGCGAATCGCTGCACCCTGCGTGGGAAGTTAAAGAATTCTGTCGTGGCAGTTCACGCATTTCCGGCCAGGAACTGCCCGTCTGAATCAGTCACCGAGGAAGCAGCCGTTCCGACTTGACCGCATCCGGGAAAGTCACCGCGAATGCGCGCCCGCAGCAAGCTGGGATATTCGCCCGTTCCTTGCAGATTCTGGCGTTTCCTTGCCAGCTCAGCGTCAGCTGCGTATCGTCGACCGCATGATGGACCGCGACAATCATGTTGCGCCCGCGTCCATGCTGCCTGACGCTTTCCAGTTGCAGGCACCAGCGCTGCGCCGGTGCCGCCCACGCCACGTTCCGATCATGTGCCGGGCGTGACGTCTCCCAGGTGATGCGACGCAAGCAGGCATGCTGTGGGATTTTCGTCCCGAACGTTTCTGCTCGCCCCTGACGATACCCTCTGGCGGCTGGCAACCAGCAAGTTCGACCGCATGCTTCGCGATCCGGCAAGTCACCGTTTGCCCGCTTTTGCAGGGCAACGGGCGCGCATGGCCAACGTGGTCGTTGAACTTGTGGCCAGCGAACCGGTGCGCGTCATTCGAACCACATACGCTGTTCTGGCGTTCGATGCCGAAGGACGGTAAGCGCTAATTTGAGCGCACGGGCGCGCGCATGAATGTCGCCTAGCGCTGCAAATTTGCTGGCGCGGAAGCGGGACGTATGATTTTCTTTGCTCAGGCGGCGTTGGTCGAGGCCTGAGACTGCAT
>NZ_VZQQ01000162.1 GCF_014397785.1 Paraburkholderia podalyriae | reverse complement strand
TTCTCTGGCGTCGATTCGTTAATTGGCCTGCTCAACCTTGAATGAGTCGGAAAAGCGCAATGAACTACCAGCGAGCATCGTTCCGCGACATCGCCGGTGGCCGCAGCGGCACGCATACTGCGCTCGCCCTGCTGCCGAGGCGCGCCCCTCTGTCGTGAGACCGTATGCGATGAACAGCTCCTCGCCGGGCTGAATATCCGACACCGCCTGAATGTAGACCCTTCCATTATCCTCGACGGCCTCACAGTTGGCGACGCAGGCATGGTTAAGGGTTCTGATAATCATATAGCCAGCCTCCCTCCGTTCGACTCGAACGGCTGGCGTAGAGTCAGGGTGCGAATACCGACGTGACGCACAGGAGGCCGGCATGAACAAGTTTAGTGGAATCGACCTGCACTCGAACAACAGTGTGGTCGTGGTCAGCGATGAAGCTGATCGGGTTGTCTATCAGCGGCGGTTACCGAACGATCCGGTCCAGATCCGGGCCGCGCTGGCGCCGCACCGCGTAGATCTGGTTGGGGTTGTTATCGAAGCAACGTTCAACTGGTACTGGCTTGTGGATGAGTTGATGAACGATGGCTACCATGTGCATCTGGCCAACCCCGCGGCCATCAGACAGTACGATGGACTGAAATATAGTGGCGACTTTACCGATGCCGCTCATCTCGCCCAACTTCTGCGTCTGGGGCTATTGCCGGAAGGGTACATTTATCCTGCAGAAGAACGTCCGGTGCGGGACCTCTCGCGCAAGCGGATGCAACTGGTGCAGTGCCGAACGGCCCAGATCCTTGCGATCGAAAACCTGTTCTCACGCCATACTGGCGCCCAGATGCAGGGTGAGCGGGTCAAGTGTCTGGATCAGACGCAGGTCAACGGATTCGGTTTTGAACCTGATGTGACGCTCGCGGTGCAAGCCAATCTGGCGGTCATGCAAACCTTGCAGGAACAGATCGGGATCATCGAGAAGCGACTCAATGAGCGGGTGAAACTGCGTCCGGACTACGCCTTATTGAAGTCGGTACCCGGCATCGGTCCGATCCTGGCAACCACCATCATGCTGGAAACCGGAACCATCTCGCGCTTTGCCGACGTCGGCAATTTCAGCTCGTACTGCCGCTGTGTGGACAGCCGACGAGAGAGCAACAGCAGGAAGAAAGGCAAAGGCAATACGAAGAACGGCAACAAATATCTGGCCTGGGCGTTTGTCGAGGCCGCCAACTTTGCCATCCGTTCGTGCCCGGAAGCCAGGCGCTTTTACGAGCGCAAGAAACGCGCGCGAAACGGGATTGTCGCGATCAAGGCGCTGGCGCACAAACTGGCGCGTGCGTGCTTTCACATACTTCGGGAGCACAAGCCATTTGAGGTAACCCGCTGCTTCGGCTAAACGGTGGTGCAAGGGGAACGAACCCAGTATTGCAACTGGTGAAGAGCCACGGTTCTGATTGGGTTTTCCCCTTGCACCACCGCCTGTTTGCAGATAACCGGGTCGTCCAGGCAATGAGCCACACTTGACTGGCGTTGCGTACGCAACAGCCACGGTTCTGCGGAACCACTTGGACCTTGTCTGGTACCAACGTTTCTCTGGGGCGGCGATAGCCGCCAGGCAACCGTGAGTAACATCACGGCATGCTTGATCCCGATGGGTGTTTGGTGCGATCCGGTTCGCAACCAGCTCGAGAAAACGGATGCGATACCGACCTTGCAGACAGCCACGACAGGTCGACGGAAGGTATTTCGCCGGATAACAATGACGATGAAACTACCATCGTCATTGTTATCCGGCGATGGATACATTTGTACCTTGACTTCGGCGGGCTAATGGGTGTTGCAATAGCGGAGGCTGGTATGCTGCGGGACCTTACAGAATGATGTGAACGACAATGAAAGCGCTGAGTCCGGCGGTAGCCAAGGTGCTGAAGCGGTTGCACTATCCGCTCGAGATAATGTTGGTGTGCGTGCGTTGGTACGTGGCCTACCCGCTGAGCTTGCGCAATCTCGAGGAGATGATGGCCGAACGCGGGATCGCAGTCGATCATTCGACCGTGCACCGGTGGGCCATCAAGCTTCTGCCGGTGCTTGAAAAGGCGTTCCGCCGCTGCAAGCGCCCGGTCGGCAAGAGCTGGCGGATGGACGAAAGTGTGTCACGAACACAAGCGAAAGCTTGTGTTCGTGACACACTTTCGTCGACACGCCACGACTGCCCGGTGGGCCTGCCAAAGCGGTTCCACCGTTTCACGAACTCCGGCGCAAAGCGCCGCACCCAGCGCAGGATCGTCGTGTGCGCCAGCGACAGACCCCGTTCCGCCATCATCTCGACCAGATCGCGCAGGCTAAGCTTGTAGCGCAGGTATCAGCGAACACACAGGATGATCACATCGCGGTCAAAGTGACGGCCTGCGAACAGTTCGTCAAGGCTCTTCAGCTTGCCCATCGTCGGTTCTCAATTCGTTCAGCCCGATACCTTAACCGATTCGCCCCCGCGCTATTTGCACCAGAGCCATCTTGAAAGGGCTGGCCTTTAGGGGCAGCACATGGCCTATGACGCAACCGCTATGACGGGGATGCTGAAGGATGACGGTACATCAATTTGACTGATGGGTTGCGAACAGAGTTATGGAATGACGCATAAAAAATCGGAGGGCGGAACGCCTCTGGCGAGGACGTTACGGAAACGACTCAGCGAACCGTGTGCACCCTTCCGGCCTGCTAGACTGGAAGTTCCCTGCAAGCCATGGAGGGAGACATGACGACCGTCTACGTCGCGAAGACTGGCGAGAAGTTCCTCTGCACCGCAGAGGACGGCGATATCGGCATGGCACCAGAGATTAAGGAAGCCACATCCTTTCTCTCGTATGAGGAAGCGAACAAAGTCGCGAACGAGCACGCCGACCCCGGATATGAAATCGTGGCCGTCAACATTACGAGACGCTGATGAGGAGTCCGCTCCTAGGCGCTCAGTGAAAGAGGGCTAGCAATTCAGGAGGCGCCATGCGATATGGTGCTCCGGCCGGCTGCGTCCAAAATCATCTGAGAATGGGCTGCACTGCGCATCGAGATTCGCACGACGCGGTCGATGTGCACATTGAACGTTAGCGTGGGCCGCAAACCCGTCTGCCACGAACGCTCAAGAATTCGGAGTGTCGCCGCGCACGATGACGCCGGCAAACGGATTGATGATCACGTAGTGCTGGCCGGCGAGCCACGCAAAGAGCGCGCGCAGCGCGGCGAGCGCATACGCGGCGGAGCGGACCGTCAGGCCGCGCGCGAACGGCCGCCATTCGGCGGAATCGCGCGGCCGCGGCGGGCCCGTCCAGCGCGCGGCCGGCGCCGGCCGGCGCCGGAACGCCCCGGTACGCGATCGCATCGTCGGTCGTGAGCGATGAGAGCGGGACGATTGTAGAACCTGCGTCGCGAGTGCGAAGCAGTGACTGCACGCGGCAGGCGCTTCTGTACAGCCCCGAACTCTGGACGCCGAAGTGCCAGCAAACTATCTTGAAGGCGTCTTGGGCGGCTTTCTGCACCGGGAACATTGGTTTTTCCCCGAAGGATGAACTGCGTCAAGCTGTTTCTGTGCGGGGACGTGATGTTGGGACGCGGTATCGATCAGATACTGCCGCATCCGAACCGGCCCCATCTCTTCGAACCCTATATGCGTTCGGCGAGAGG
>NZ_VZQQ01000161.1 GCF_014397785.1 Paraburkholderia podalyriae | reverse complement strand
CTTAAAGAGGCCGCTGAAACGCTTGCGAGAAAAACGAAAACCAGCTAAATAAAACCCTTAGTCCTGCTGCACAGGGTGGGGGAATTTGCGCGACCATAAGTGGGGGAGTTTCAACTGACCGTCCGGGGCCTCACTTGCGCTAGACTGGCTTGAGCAACCGGAAGGAGACCTGGATGATACGCAAGACGCTCAATGCTTCGCAGCTGCAGCAGGAGGTCAACCGTCGAATTCATCGACTGCACGAAGTCGTCGAGGATGGCGTGAAGATTCGTGTGCCGCGGCCGCAGTTGCAAGAGGCTGACAAGACAGGCTGCAACTGGAACATGACTCACTTCGGCAACGCGGTCGGCTTCGAGCGCGACATCGAGGGCGTGCTCAAGGCTGTGCGTGCGGAATACAACCTCAATACAGAAATGAAAGACACCGGCAACCCGTTTGGGGACTAACCGCGAAAGACATCGATTCGTTGTTCGTTTTTGATAGCATGGGCACTAATGGTGCGCTTACCTCAAATGGTCTACCTTGCGACGCCCCGTCGCAGATATTCCTCGCTTTGAAAAACCTATGATTTCTACGAGCACCGACTGGCCGCATATCGCTCGAAATTGCCGACAACTGACGAATGGACCTTTGGATTCAACCCTGCGCCAAGTGCGCTGACCTATACGGCAAGCCGGCCACTGAGCCTCCGCATCTGGACCTCACGCTTAGCGGCGCCGGGGCGGTCAAGGATGCGCGTGCGGAAGAGCATTACACATGCGTCCGGTGTCGCGCGGTGTTTGCGCGAATTCTTGTAGGCGCGCCGACGCGCCAGATTTGGATGCTACTGAACGCAGGGCAGCACTAACGCAGCGCTTAACTCGAACTTCAGACACTCGCGATTGTCGGAACGCCTGGATTTTCCAAATCGGCAGCAGGCCGCATTGGTTGGTTGCTGAGTTTCCGCGTTTCATCTCTGTGCGGTCTTCTTCCAGACCAACTGCACATCACCTGCTGAGGTATTCGAACCAAGCGGCAAGACGCAGCACCGCCTCTGACTACCAACGCCCAAGCTGTCTTCAAAGCGCTTATTCGCGCATGTCCGTCTCACTAGCTCCTACGGGCCAGGCATCTCGTCGCGCGGCCTGTTCCCGAATCGCCGCGTGAAATCTGTCAACGGTCCACGACTCTGTGAGTGCCCGGGAGAACAGACTCTGCTGGCTCTCCGGCGCGAGGCCGCCAAGCGGCGGGTCTCTGTCCAGGTTCGTTGGAAAGGGGTAGCCCTCGGCACACGAAGCAACTGCCGCGTCGACTTCCGCTTGCGTCATGCTCGATGCCGTAAGGCATTCCAGCAGGACCGGATACAGCACTTCGCACATCGTTGCCCGGTTCACCGTCTCCATCGCGCGGCCATAGGCCGACGAAATCTGCAGGAGGTTCGCCATGCGCTGGACTGACGTCGTCTTGTTCGAGCCGGCCGCGTGGAAGAGCGCGGGATTGAAGAAGAGCGCATCGCCTTTCTCGAGCGGCAATTGCACGTAGTGCGTCTCGAAGTAGTCGCGGAAGTCCTGACGACGCCACGCAAGATAGCCCTCGGCATACCGTTGCGAGAACGGCAGTAGCTTTGTTGGTCCGCTTTCCACCGGCATGTCGCTATGCGCGATGGCACCCTGAAGCGTGAGAAAAGGAGACATCGTGTGCACATGGGGAGGATAGCGTTCAGCTTCCGCAACGGTCTGGAAGCCAAGGTGGTAGTCCCGATGTGCCTGCTGCGCCTGTCCGCCGGGGCGCACGACGTTAACCTGCGACGTCACCTGAAAGTGCGGGCCGAGCCACGCCTCGGCAATGGCGAGAAGTGCGGCGCTTGCGTAGTAGCGGGCAAACACCGAGGGAGCACGCAGGCACAGCTTTTCTTGCGCATTCCAAATCCGGTCATTTGCGCCCGCCTTGGCGAAGTGGTCAGCGGCAGCGGCGCCGGCTTCGTGCTCTTCGCGGATGATTGATTCGAAGACTTTCGTCGCCTCGTCGACGGGCGCCGTGTCGGTATAAACCCGCTTCAGCACGAGGACGCCCGCCCCACGATTCAATACATTTGCCCACTCGGCCTGCAGGTCAGCGCGGCGCGACACGTTTTCAAGGTCACTTCGAAGCTCGCGGCAGTCATACACCGGAACGTGTTCGCGTACGTCGGCGGCGAACCTCGGATTGCTGTCCTCCGGCTGCGCCTTAAGGACAGCAAGAAAGTCATGGAGCGAACAGTCCCGCTCCCGATACCAATGGTGTGCCGGCGCGTTGTGGCGCTGGTCAGTGCGGTTCATGGCGTCTCCTCCTTATCTAAGGTCAACAGTAGTACTCCAGCGGGCGCTTGCGGTACCATAAACACATCAAAAACACCTCAATCGGGGAAACGCTAACCGTGGCTCACCGATTTCTCATGAAGGAAATCGCCCTCCAGGCGGGCCTTGGGCTAGCCACGGTCGACCGGGTGCTGAACGGGCGGGAGCACGTTCGCGAGCACACGCGTCAGCGCGTCCAGCACGCGATTAAGGAGCTCGAGAAGCAGCAGTTCCAGTTGGCGACCAGTGGGCGCAAGCTTGTTGTCGACGCGGTTGTCGAAGCGCCGCGCCGGTTTTCCGGCGAAATACGTGAAGCGTTGGAGTCAGAGCTACCCGGCCTGCAGCCGGCGGTGTTCCGGCCGCGCTTTTTTATGCAGGACACCATGACGACGGCGGAAGTCGTAGATGCTCTGAAAGCGATTGGCCGGAGAGGCAGCCACGGCGTATTTTTGAAAGCGCGGGATGTCCCGGAAGTCACCGCTGCTATTGCTGAGTTGCAGCAACGAGGTATCCCCGTTGTCACCATCTTCACAGACATTCCACAGTCAGCGCGCCTGGCTTACGCTGGCCTCGACAACCGGATGGCGGGCGCGACAGCCGCGTATCTCATCGGTCAATGGCTTGCTCGCCGGGAAGGTGATGTCCTCGTTACGATGAGCAACGAACGCTTCCGCGGCGAGGAGGACCGGAAAATCAGCTTCCGCGATGAGATGCAACGACGCTATCCGAAGTTGACCCTCGAGGATGCCAGCGGCGGTCACGGGCTCGACGTGCAGACTGAGGAGCGAGTGCGGCGGGCCGTCGGTTCAAACAGGAAAGTCGTGGCGGTCTATTCGATGGGCGGCGGGAATGTGGCAATACTTCGTGCGCTCAAATCGATAGGTCAAACACCGAGGTGCTTTATCGGTCATGACCTCGACCGGGACAATGTCCAGTTGCTGCGCGACGGGAAACTCAGCGCAGTTTTGCATCACGACCTGCGGCAGGACATGCGAACTGCCTGCCATCACATCATGCATTTCCATAAGCTGCTTCCGGCATCTGCCATCGGCACCTCGTCGTCAGTGGTCGTGGTTACACCCGCGAATATTCCGCAATATGTAGAACAGCGATTCGGCAAACTGTAACCGAGCGGCGTGCCGCCTTTGTCGCACTGGTGTTTTATCGGGCGCTCCCCGCGGGCGGCTCGTGCAGAGATACGCCGCCTAAGGGAAGAGTGCTCTCGAACCCAACCGATGATGGGTTACTTACTCACCAGGTCCAACATGCCCTCTGGAACTAGCCCGCAGCGCTATGTCCGTGGCATAGTGCGGCATCTCAACTACGGAGGCGGGAATGCCCACCCTGGAATCCTTGCAAGCAAAAATCCAGAAACTTCAGAAGCAAGCAGACGCGCTCGTCGCGAAGCAGTCGTCGGGTGTTATC
>NZ_VZQQ01000160.1 GCF_014397785.1 Paraburkholderia podalyriae | reverse complement strand
CCGCCTCCTCAATCGCGACGCCCTGCGCCCACATCTTCACGGCCTTGCCGCTTGCCACTTCCATCAGTTGATAATCGACAAGGCTCATGTCTCTGTCCCTTCGTCAGCTTCGCTCATCGGCACGGGTGTCAGTGCGCGGCGTATGACCTTAGCGTGAGCCGGTTTTTCCGTTTCGACAACCGGCCCATCACGGGCGTCTTTATCAAGCCGGGTCAATTATTCACCTCCAGCGACCTGTGCCATCGGATCCGAACGAGTTGTCTTGCCGGCCGAAAAGGCCAGTTCATGTCGCTCAGCGCGGGATGTCGGATGACCGCTGTTCCCGAGTAAGCTGCCGTTGCGGTGACGGACCTTCGAACGACGGCCGTGGGTCGCGTGCTGCCGATCGCAGCCTCGCGAGGTTCAAGCAACATATGTCAATTGCATGAGGCGGCGCGCGGCCATCTACGGCCGTTCGTTCGTGCCCTCAGACTGGCACTCAAACGTCGGCTGCGCGCAATTATCGGACCTTCGCCCGCCAATCACACTCGTCGCGTCATCGGCGGCCGTAGTGGACCCGTGCGAATCCGACCATTACGTGCTTCATAGCGGCCGCTCACTGGCATCTCTGGCTCCTCAGCGCGCTAGGGGCGTGTTCACCTGTTCGCGACAGGCACCGCCTGACGCGGTGCGTCAAGCCCTCTGCAGGATGTCCATCGCCTGATTGGCATCCTCCAGCGAGTCGACCGCGAGATAGGCAATGAACTGGGAGCCGAGTACAGCAGCCGACACACCGCGGAGGTTGATTTCCCCGTCTGCCAGCTTCTGGGTCAATTCCGCGACGATCCCCAGCTGGTCCAGCCCCATCACACGGACGGAGTGAAGGCTCGGGGTGACGTTGAACCCCACCTGTGCGGCGGCACGGATCTCGCTGTCCCCCTGCAGCGGTGCGACAAACACGACCCCCTTGCCCGGTGCTTCCGGCGTGCGTCGCGCAACGACGAACTGCAAGTCCGCCCCAGCATCCCGCAGGGCGCTTAATACTGTCGCGAGCCCGCCCGGTTTGTCCTCGATGGTGGCTGCCCAGACATCAACCCGTTCCACAATCAGTTCCATGGCAGTTCCTCCCGCCTGTTACGTCTCAATCAAGAAAATCTACTTCACGAGCGACCGGCGGGCAAGGCCAGCGTGATCGACACGTGGATATTGCGTCCCGTCGATTAACCTGATTAACCGAACCTGCACGTAAAAAGCGGGCCGCGCGTAATCGGGTATGTTGACTCCGCGGACGGCGGAATACGCTGATGGTCGACGCAGGGTATGTTGATGCCGGTCCGCCGCGGAAGTCGATCGCTCACCCGCCTGACTTGGTAACACAGCCGGCCTGGACTTAAATGGGTTCATGCAGTACGTCATCTCAGCGGTTGCCCTGAATGGCAACAGAAAAACATGCTGTCGCGCCGTTTGGCAGTGTCGAGCCCGGAAGGGCCCCGGAATCAAGGAGGAGCTGTCATGTCGCGTAACAAGTCACCGCGCCACGCTACCACCGAGCAACAGACGGTCGACGTCTCCGAGGCGCAGATCGCCGTGCACTGGCCGGAGGAAGACTATTTCCCGCCGCCGACTCCATTCGTTGCCCAGGCCAATCTGGCAGATCCACGTGTGTTCGAACGCTTTTCCCTCGACAACTTCCCCGGGTACTTCAAGGAGTTCGCGGACCTTCTGGACTGGTACAAATACTGGGAGACGACGTTCGACGCCAGCCATCCCCCGTTCTGGCGCTGGTTCGTCGGCGGCAGGATCAACGCGTGTTACAACTGTGTGGATCGCCACCTCCCCAGCTACAGGAACAAGACGGCGATCCATTTCGTGCCCGAGCCGGAGAGTGAAGCGATACAGCACCTCACCTACCAGGAGCTTTTCGTACGCGTCAACGAGTTTGCGGCCCTGCTACGCGATTTCGGTGGCCTGAAGACGGGCGACCGGGTGACCCTGCATATGCCGATGGTCGCGGAGCTCCCCATCACCATGCTCGCCTGCGCCCGGCTCGGTGTGATTCACTCGCAGGTCTTCAGCGGATTCAGTGGAAAGGCGTGCGGCGATCGCGTCGCGGATTCCGGGAGCCGCCTGTTGATCACGATGGACGCCTATTACCGCGCCGGCGAGCTCCTTGATCACAAGGAGAAGGCTGATGCTGCAGTCACGGAGGCCGCCAGCACCGGTCATCCGGTCGACAAGGTTCTGATCTGGCAGCGCTACCCGGGCAGATACTCAAGTCCCACGAAGCTCGTGGATGGACGCGACGTCATCATCAACGAAGTCCTCGGGAAATTCCGTGGCAAACGGGTCGAGCCCGTGCAGATGCCGGCCGAGGCGCCGCTTTTCCTCATGTACACAAGCGGCACCACAGGGCGGCCCAAAGGCTGCCAGCACTCCACCGGTGGCTACCTTGCCTACGTCACGTGGACGTCAAAGTACATCCAGGACATCCATCCCGAAGACGTTTACTGGTGCATGGCCGACATCGGCTGGATCACCGGCCACTCCTACATCGTCTACGGTCCGCTCGCGCTCGCCGCTTCCTCGGTCATGTACGAAGGTGTGCCCGCGTATCCGGACGCGGGACGACCGTGGCGTATCGCTGAAAACCTTGGCGTCAACATCTTCCACACTTCGCCCACGGCAATCCGCGCGCTACGACGCAGCGGACCTGACGAACCCGCGAAATACAACTACCGTTTCAAACACATGACGACCGTTGGTGAACCTATCGAGCCTGAAGTGTGGAAGTGGTACCACGCTGTGGTCGGCAAGGGCGAGGCGGTCATCGTGGACACCTGGTGGCAGACCGAAAACGGCGGATTCCTTTGCAGCACGGTGCCGGCAATCCACAAGATGAAACCCGGCAGCACGGGCCCCGCTATTCCAGGCATTCATCCGGTGATCTACGACGACGAGGGAAAGGAGCTGCCAGGCGGTTCGGGGAAGGCCGGCAACATCTGCATCCGCAACCCCTGGCCCGGATCCTTCCAGACTATCTGGAAGGACCCGGATCGCTACGTCAGCCAGTACTACGCGCGCTATTGCAAGGATCCCGGGAGTAAGGACTGGCGCGACTGGCCGTATATGGCTGGTGATGGCGCGGTGCAGGCACTGGACGGTTACTATCGGATCCTCGGCCGCATTGACGACGTGATCAATGTCGCCGGCCATCGCCTCGGTACCAAGGAAATCGAGTCGGCAGCTCTTCTCGTGTCCGAGGTTGTCGAGGCAGCAGTGGTGCCGGTCGCCGACCCGATAAAAGGCAAGGTGCCTGACCTCTATGTTTCATTGAAACCGGGACTCGCGCCCTCCGTGAAGCTTGCGGATAAAGTCACGGCATCGGTGGTTTCCCAGATCGGCGCCATCGCGCGGCCGCGCCGTGTCGTCATCGTGCCCGATATGCCCAAGACGCGCTCGGGAAAAATCATGCGCCGTGTGCTCGCGGCGATTTCCAGTCATCAGGATCCCGGCGACGTGTCCACCCTCGCCAATCCGGAGATTGTTGAACAGATCAAGGAGCTCGCCAGGTAGCGCAAAGGCGCGCATCGAATGCGCGCCCCAATATATCAATCTGTCATCGGCGGCCCCGGCAAGGAGACGTTAATACCAGCCCGAATATGCCTCCAGCGGGCCAGCTCTTCTAGAGGGTGTTAGGCACTTTTTGTCGGACCTGGTATCCTGGCAGGATGAAAAAACGCAGGCCATACCCAACGGATGTGTCGGACGAAGAATGGTACTTCGCCGCTCCGTACCTGACCTTGATGAACAAGGACGCACCGCAACGCCGTTACGAACTGCGCGAGATGT
>NZ_VZQQ01000015.1 GCF_014397785.1 Paraburkholderia podalyriae | reverse complement strand
CCCAGACCGAATCGTCCATCGACAGACCAATAAACCACCGAAACAGCAGGTTGTATTGCGTTTGCTCCATGAGCTGGCGTTCAGACCGGATGCTGTACAGCACCTGCAGCAGCATCGCCCGAAGCAGCTTCTCCGGCGCGATGCTCGGCCGACCTCCCTTGATGTCGGCCTCGTACATCCCGGCAAACACCCGATCCATCTTAGCCAGCGCCTCGTTCGCCATGACGCGAATCGAGCGCAGCGGATGCGAGGTCGGAACGAAATCGTCCAGCTTGCGCACGGAAAACAGACTCTCGGTGAACGTGTCGGTGCCGCGCATGATCTCCAGGGGGCGGGTGAGGTCCTTACATCAACGCTTTTGCTATCCGTCGCGATGACTTCAGCGCGAGGTATTTCCGCAGCCTGTTAGGGAAGGCGGTGTCGATGTCTACGAAGCCGATATCCAGCCGCCCGAGCGCTACATGATGGAGCGCTTCATCACCGCGCCGGTGTGGTTCAGCGGCGAGCCGCGGCAGAATGGCCCGGGGCTCGACGGCCCGGGGCTCGATGGCCCGGGGCTCGATGGCCCGTGGCTCGATGCCGAACTCAAACCGGCCAACCAATATCGTCCGCCGTTGAAGCTCGTGTCGCTCGACATCGAAACGAGCGCGCACGCCGAGCTGTATTCGATCGCGCTCGAAGGCTGCGGCGAGCGCCAGGTGCATATGCTCGGGCCGCCCAATGGCAACCTGACCGACGCAGGCGCCCTCGACTTCAAGCTCGAATACTGCGCAACCCGCGCGCAGCTACTCGAGAAGCTGATCGAGTGGATGGAGCGGCACGATCCCGATGCGATCATCGGCTGGAACCTCGTGCAGTTCGATCTGAAGGTTCTGCAACAGCATGCCGAGCAGTATCGCGTGCCGCTGCGCATCGGCCGCGGCGGCGCGGTGATGGAGTGGCGCGAACACGACGTCACGCGCAATCACTTCTTTGCGGGCGTCGCGGGTCGTTGGGTCATCGACGGCATCGAGGCATTGCGTTCGGCGACGTGGAGCTTCCCGTCGTTCAGCCTCGAATACGTGTCGCGCTCGGTGCTGGGCGTTGGCAAGGCGATCGACAATCCCTACCAGCGCATGGACGAAATCCAACGCCGCTTCGACGAAGACAAGCCCGCGCTCGCGCGCTATAACCTGAAAGACTGTGAGCTCGTCACGCGCATCTTCGCGAAGACCGAGTTGCTGCCGTTCCTACTCGAACGCGCGACCGTGACCGGCCTGCCCGCCGATCGCAGCGGCGGCTCGGTCGCGGCGTTCACGCATCTGTACATGCCGCGCATGCATCGGCAGGGCTATGTCGCGCCGAATCTCGGCGACGTGGCCGGCGCCGCGAGCCCCGGCGGCTTCGTGATGGATTCGCGGCCCGGCCTCTACGACTCGGTGCTCGTGCTCGACTACAAGAGCCTGTATCCGTCGATCATCCGCACGTTTCTGATCGACCCGCTCGGTCTCGTCGAAGGCATGCTGCATCCCGACGACGCACACTCGGTGCCCGGCTTCGTCGGCGCACGTTTTTCGCGCACGCGTCACTGCTTACCGTCGATCGTCGCTCAGGTGTGGCAGGCACGGGAAGCGGCCAAGCGCGAGCACAACAAGCCGCTGTCGCAGGCGCTGAAGATCATCATGAACGCGTTCTATGGCGTGCTCGGCTCGACCGGCTGCCGCTTCTTCGATCCGCGACTCGCGTCGTCGATCACGATGCGCGGCCACGAGATCATGCACACGACGCGCGAGCTGATCGAGGCGCAAGGCTACGAAGTGATTTACGGCGACACCGACTCGACCTTCGTCTGGCTCAAGCACGCGCATGACGAGGAAGACGCCGCGCGCATCGGCCGCGCGCTCGTCGAACAGATCAACGCGGCATGGCGGCAGAAGCTGCAGGCGCGCTTTCGCATCGACAGTGCGTTGGAGCTGCAATTCGAGCGGCACTACCGACGCTTTTTCATGCCGACGGTACGGGGTGCCGAGGAAGGCAGCAAGAAACGCTACGCAGGCCTTACGGTATTGCCGGACGGCCGCGAGGACGTGGTCTACAAAGGGCTCGAAACCGTGCGCACGGATTGGACGCCGCTTGCGCAGCAGTTTCAGCAGGAACTGTATCGGCGCATTTTCAAGCAGCAGCCGTATCAGGATTACGTGCGCGACTATGTGCGCGATACGCTCGCGGGCCGGCTCGACGATCAGCTGGTCTATCGCAAGCGGTTGCGCAGACCGATCGACGCTTACGAGCGCAACGTGCCACCGCATGTGCGCGCGGCACGCGTCGCCGATGAGTTCAATCGCCAGCAGGGACGTCCGCTGCAATATCAGAACGGTGGCTGGATCAGCTACGTGATGACGGTGGCCGGCCCCGAGCCGCTCGAAACGCTGCGTTCGGCGATCGACTACGAGCATTATTTGACGCGGCAATTGCAGCCGGTGGCCGACGCGATTCTGCCTTTGCTGCGCGACGATTTCACGACGCTGACGTCGGGGCAGAAGCAGTTGTTCTGATCGTGGCGGCCAACGCGCGGCTGCGAGCACGGACGAATGGCCTACTTCACCATGGACGGTGCCACAGCGTCTTTATCAGACGGCGTTTTGTGCATGGCGAAGGTTAAAAGGCGGAAAAAAACTAATCGGTAGTTTTGATTTGCAATGCTATTCACGGAATTAGAGCACCATCGTAATCTGAAATACTCTAATATCGTCGGTTGTCCGTCCAATTGCCCGATTTGCATTGTTGCTTGACCTAACCCTTTATTGTCCTATAGTGCCATTTGATCCGCCTCAGAAATATTGTGGGGGCGTGTGTGACATCCCTGAATCTGTAGCCCAACGATCTGCAACGACAGGAGAAGATGCATGAAAGCAATCCACGCCGTCAGACTGGTCGGTACCGCCCTTCTGATTTCGGGTTCGATTCACGCCTATGCGCAGGCGAGCAACGCTAACGCCCCTGCGTCTGCCCCGACCACGACGCCCGAAGCCCGATCGCATTACAAGTCAATGAAAGCAGCGAACCGGGCGCTACAGCGTCAGGTTCGAAATGCGCTGGTGAAAGACAGGAACATCTCAACGGCCAATATCACAGTTCGCGCCCGCGATGGTGCTGTCACGCTGCAGGGCAGCGTACCGCTTCAGGCACAAAGCGACCGGGCAACCGAGGTGGCGAAAGGGGTACCTGGCGTAGTTTCGGTCAAGAACGCGCTGTCGATCCGTCCTGTCGGGACCTGAAGCGGTCCCGGATCGCAGTTTGCGGGAAGCTCGACGCCCTGACCGTGCATTCCATTGATCGCATATGCCAATGCGGCACATGGCGACGGCTGGCTCGAAGGCCGGCCGTCGCTATGAAGAAATCTTCTCAAGTTCGAGCCCTTTCGTCTTCGGCCCCATCAAGCCAATCGACAGCATCACGATCAGCATCGCGCCCGCGATGAACACGAACACGCCGGTCGTCCCGAAGTAGCGCAACACGGCCGCGATCAGAAAGGCCGTGAAAATCGCGGAAAAACGGCTCCATGAGTAGACGAAGCCGACCGCGCGCGCCCGGATGCTGGTCGGAAACAGCTCGGTCTGATACGCGTGATAACTGTACGAAATGATGTTGCCGGCCAGCGTCAGGCAGACCCCGAGACTGACGAGCAGCACCGCGCCCGATGCCTGGCTGAACCACAGCCCGCATACGATATTGACGCCGGCCATCACGACGATCACCGTCTTGCGCTCGAAGCGATCGCCGATAAAGAGCCCGATGATCGGACCGAGCGGCGCGGCCAACGCGATCACGCTCGCATACATCAGGCTCGTCGTGATCGTGATGCCCTGCTTGATCAGCAGCGTCGGCACCCAGTTCGCGAAGCCGTAGAAACCGACCGTCTGGAACACGTTGAAGATCGTCATCATCAGCGTGCGGCGGCGGTACGGCGGCACCCACATGTCACGGAAGCTGCCGCGCGGTGCGACCGGCGCGGGCGGTGCCGGTGGCGGCAACTCGCGGCCGTATTCGTGGCGCACCTTTGCCTCCAGCGCATTCATCACACGATCGGCTTCGGCAAGACGCCCTTGCTGCGCGAGCCAACGCGGGCTTTCCGGCAAGGCGCGACGAATCCACCAGACGAATAGCGCGCCATGCGCGCCGATCAGCACGACCCAGCGCCAGCCGTCCAGGCCGAACAGCGTGCGCGGCACCAGCAGAAACGACAGAAACGCAACCACCGGCACGGCCGTGAAGCCGACCGCCTGCTCGCACGCGAACGCGCGCCCGCGGATCTGCTTGGGCACCAGTTCGGAGATGTAGGTGCCGATCGTCACCAGCTCGACGCCGATGCCGACACCCGCGACGAAGCGCCAGAAATTGAGGCCCGTCGCGGTTTGCTGGAACGCCATCACGAGGTTGGTAGTGATTATTGTATATATAAGAGTCAGACCATCGTCAATCCGCTGCCTGGCTTCGGTTTGCGAGATTCTAAGGTTAGCGCCGCGTCGCGGCGTTCATGCAGGAACCGTTGATGCTCGTCGTGAGTATCGAATTCCCGGAGGGCCGCGCCATGTGCTACCAGAAACCCGTTCAGCTACTCGAAAACCTGCTCGAAGCCGTGCCGCTCGAACCGAACGAACGCGGCCATACCGCGATGGACGACTTCGAGCACTTCTGCGCCTACGCCGGCTGCACCGAGGTACTGATCGGCCCGCAGGCATTCGCCTGTGTCAAGCTCGCCTACATCGACGTCAAGACAACTGCATCGTGCCAGCACCCGGGCCGACGACCACCGCCGCAAGTCGACCCACTCCGGTCAGATAACTTTTTCCAAACCGGTCAGTCAGCCAATTCAGGTTTTGCGAACTGGGGTGCCAACAAGCGGCCGTTGACGACCGCACCCAATCGGCCACGAGCCGCCGGTCGAGGTCGCCATCCAATTTGAATAGGCAAGGTCTCATCCGCCCCCGCTCAATGGCCGGTTTCCGGCGAGCAAATTGCCGGTGGCACTGCCTCAACCCGGCCATCAAGCGTCGTTCGCCCCTCCCGTTGGACGGGCGTTCAAACGTCTGCTCCGCATTGCAACCGGTCCTTGGCCTTTGGACACGGATACCGCTGTTGTCTATCGCTATCGGCTGTCCACAGGTCCAGTCGAGGGCGACTGCGAAGACCAAGTCGCGTCATGTAGCGCTTTCACATTGATTTCCTAGACACATTAGGAGATGCCGCCACACAACAAGCGGCCCCAACTGCACACACAACAAGGCGCAAAACGCAGAGATATCGGCATGTGCATGCGCGGGGCCAGGAGCTATTCTTCAGACGCTGCGACCAACGTATTTGCGCTCGACTCTGCGGGTCGTCGGCAGCCATTTCGCGTGGACGCGGGAGAGGGTATGTCACGACAGAACCTACCTCGGAATGTGCGACGCGCACAGCGTCGGCAACATTCAAACGCAGGCTCCCTGCTGGCCATCGGCATTTCGCTGACTGGACTGTCCCTGACACCCGTGGCGCTCGCGGCGGGCCTCCTTCCACAAGGCGGCCGTTACGTCGCCGGCGCGGGCACGATGGCCGGCCAGGGCAACGATCTTGTGATCACGCAACCGGGCTCGACGCGCGGCGTGATCGACTGGAATCGCTTCTCTATCGGCCAGGGCAACACGGTCATCTTCAACAACGGCGACGGCGCGACGCTGAACCGCGTGACAGGCGGCACGCCGTCGATGCTGCTCGGCAAGCTCAACGCAACGGGCAGCGTCTACCTGATCAATCCGCAAGGCGTGCTGATCGGGCCGCAAGGTGTCGTCACGACGGGCGGCCGTTTCGTCGCCTCCACGCTCGACACCGACAACGCGTCGTTCATGAACGGCTGCGCGCTGACGTTTTCCGGCCAGTCGGATCATCGCGTAGTCAATCTCGGCAATATCGGGTCGACGAACGGCGACGTACTGCTGATAGCCGCGAAGGAAGTGGACAACTACGGCAACGTCAGCGCGCCGAATGGCACGGCCGAAATCGGTGTCGGTAACAAGGTGCTGTTGCAGGACTCCTCCAGCTCGCAGCAGATGTTCGTGCAGACAGCGAGCAGCGGCGCGATCGTCAACACGGGCGCGGTCGAAGCGGCGCAGGTCAGCCTGCAAGCCGTTGACGGCAACATCTATGCTCTCGCTGGCAACGCCGACGTCCTGCGTGCGACCGGCACCGCCGTGCGCGACGGGCATGTGTGGCTCGTCACGGGCCCCCTTGGACAGGTGATTCTCGCCGGCAACATCGCCGCGAAGAACGCGGACGGCAAAGGCGGCACGGTCGATATGGACACGGGGCTCTTCACGTTCTGGGGGGACTTCGCGAAGGTCGTCGCGGGTCAATGGAACGTCACGCTGCCCGCCTACACGTTCGATAACGGCGCGGGACGCTCATTCGCGCGCAGCATGAACGACGGTACGTCGATCTCAATGACGACCACCGGTGCGGCAGGCCGGAGCGGCGACATCAACGCGGATCAAAGCGTTCAGTGGACAGGCGGCGCATCGCTCGCGCTGAACGCGGCGCATAGCGTATCGGTCGGCCCGGGCGTCACCTTCAGCAACCAGGGCGGCGGCGCGCTGACGCTTCGCGCGGACGCGGCCGGCGTGAACAACGGCGGCAGCGTCACGAATAACGGCATGATCGACTGGTCGCAAAGCACTGGCACGGTGAGCGCGTTCTATGACATGACCGGCAGCTTCACGCCAGGCACCATGCTCGCGAACGGTGCGTGGGCCGCGCCAGAATATAGCGGGCTGCTCACGCAGACCACCGGCTACAAGATCGTCAATACGGCGCAGGATCTGCAGAACATCGAGAGCGATATGAGCGGCAACTATGCACTGGGCCGCGACATTGACGCGGACGGCTACGCGTTCAAGACGCTCGGATTCGCCAGCAAGCTGTCGTTCACCGGTCAATTTGACGGCATGTGGCACAACGTGTCCAACATCAGGCCCGACACGGACGCTGTGTTTAGCGATATTGCCGCGAACGGCGCGGTCAGGGACGTGAACGTCCTGAACGCACAGTCGGGCACCTATGCGCCGTCTTACAGGTCCGACGGCATTCTCGCCATGAGCAATCACGGCCTGATCATCAATACGTTCACCTCGGGTTACATCGCGCCGGCAAGCAATACCGCCGGCGCGACGCTTGGTGGTCTCGTCGGCACCAACTATGGAACGATCGCGCGCTCCGGCAGCAGCGCCAACGTCACGGCCGACTCCGGCGGCGGCGGCCTCGTCTATAGCAATCTAGGCACTATCACTCAGTCCTACGCGACAGGCAACGTTGCCGCTAACGAGTCACGCGGCTCGTCCGGCGGCCTCGTCAACAGCAGCACCGGGACGATCACAGAGTCGTTCGCGTCAGGCAACGTCTCCGCGTTCAACCTTGTGACAGTGGGTGGGGTCTGCGAATACTGCACAGGACTCGGCAGCGACGTCTACTGGAATACCGAAACGACGGGACAAGCAAAAAGCGGCGGCAATCTGCCGGCTTCGAACGGCTTGACCACCGCGCAGATGAGCGATCCGGCCAGCTTCGTCGGCTGGGACTTTGGGCCGACCGGCGCGTGGGTCATGCCGGTCGGCGCGACTCACCCGGTCCTGCGCTGGCAACCGGGCCATTAACCGACCCATGACCCCCTAGCCGCTGCTAGTGATCGCCCGCTGGGTGCCGGGACAAGCCAGCGATTGCCCCCATCCTGCTTGACCCGTTCGTGCCACAGGAGATGGATCAGTGCGCTGGGAAGCGACACCGGCAAGCTGCATGCGCAATGAAAACGGCTAGGCTAATTGCAATGCGAGCCGCTCCAGCACGGTCGCGATCGTTTATGGCCTTGCGAGAAATCGCCCTGAAAGGCGCCGCGAGTTCAGACGCGAGGGTCTTCCCGGTCACGACGATGCCGACCAAAGCGACTGGGGGGCCGTCCACGAACCCTGCAACGACGACCTTCGCAGGGCGAAGGACACACCTCACGCGAGATCGTCGAGGGCGGTGGTGCTGGTCGGGGATCGCACTTCGACACGCACCCGGTCGCCGATGAAATGCGCTTGCGGCGCCCCAGCGGCAACGAACTGGCCGTCACCCAGACGAAGCTCGCGATCTACGATGCGCAGCGCTAGCATGCGCAGACCAATCACGACGGCAATGGCGTGCTGGCCTATGCATCGAGGATGGTGAGCTCGCCCGGAACGCTAACTCCCAAACTGCGACGTGAGCAGTCGGCCGACCAAGACGCCCGGCTGACATCCGCCCCCGGGCTGCGCCGTGTTAGTAAGTGCAAGCTGTGACTGTCTCTCACGCGCAGAGAAGCTCTGATCACATGGAGTGACGGAGCTAACCGGCGAGCAAGCGAGGCGTGCGTCAGTTTTCGCCCAGCATCCGCTCTCCGCTGTGACCGATCGAATGGCCGTTGCACCTCGAAAACTGCCGTCAAGGTTGTGCAGGTTCAACGTCCGCAGTGGGTCGCAGGAGTAGGCAGTGCCGACTGGCCGCTTCCGGGAAGCGGAATTCCACTGGCCGCTTTCCGGCGATGAATTTGAAGAGCGGACTGACGCGACCCTGAGCCGTCGGTCGACCCACTGACGTGTAGTGGACGGCTTTTGTTCTGGAGCGGTCATTACTATGCCCCAGGAGACGTCACTTTTGGCGGCTCGCCCAAGGTTGGTCGGCAACCTGCTGCCCAATCCGGCATTATCGGCGAGCTCGCGTGCCCGGAGCGGCCTGCGGTCAGCGGGCGAAGGCCGCAGGCGTCCCGGATTCGGGTGTAACCCTCAGTTACCGTGGCACGTAATGGCGGCGTTTGATGCCCCACCGACTCCCTTGATCTGATCGCTCGTGATCGTGACGCACCGCGGCGTGGATGAGATTCCCGCGCCGCTCACGATAATCGAATAGTTTCCGGGTACCATGCCTGTCTTCAGAGTGAAATCGACCGTCTCCTCGTTCGCACCCTGACCGACGCCTGTCTTGGCCCAATTCGTGGTCCTTCCGTAATACACGTGGCCCGCCGCGTCCTGGAGGCGAACGATGGGGTAGTTTTCATCCGATTCAACATCGTCGCCGTAGCTTGATCCCGCGGATTGGCCATTCATGCGGACGCCGTGCAACGTGAAAACCCCTGCGCCGCTGTACTTGACGTTCGAAAAAACGGGCACCCATGATCGCTGTGGAGCGCCATCCGGGCTGTATACCCAGAGTTGGCGCGACGAGTCAGAGAAGAGTATCTGGCCGTTCGGCAACACCAGCAGCCTTGTGATAAATGCCGCAATGCTGCCAAGGTTAGAATCAGGAATGCTCGGCGACAGAGGCGTAATCGAATTTGCGACTGGGTCGTAATCAAACAGTTGCGTCGGAGGACTGAACAAACCGCTTGTGGGCCCGGCGTCCGCAGCAAAGACGACATGGCCGCTCGGTATCACCGCGCCGGGTGCATCGTCAGAACCAAAAAGAACCGATTTGCCGGCAAGCGAACCAAAGACATCCGGGCCGGGTGCCCACGTGTTGGTCGAGGGTGAGTACAGAGCGGTATGCCCGGTCGCACCGATACCAAAGATCTGCCCCTGAACTCCATTGCCACGAATTTTCAGGAACGGGCCAAGCTCGTATCCGATTGCGGCGCTGCTCAGGGCTGGAATGGTCCCGCGTGCAGAGCCGTCGCTCGGACTGATGCTCGACCACGTATGCGTGGTGGGATCGTAGGTCTCGGCATATTGACCATTCTGCGCGACGCTTTCGAAAAGGTCGTAGGTAAGTACTTTACCGCGGACCATCTTGACCCAGGTCTCCTCGTCGCTGCGATCTGGATAAACCTTGGATCCCCCAAACGACCACGAATTCGATGCGATATCGTAAAGGTAGGTTTGGTTTGTGAAAATCGACCCGGCGAGGATTTTCCCGTTCGGTAGCAACATCGAAGGATCATCTCCAAAGTACTGCTCCGGAAAGTCCGTTACGGGAGCCCACGTATTGGCCAGCGGATCGTACAACTCGCCCGTGTTCGTTATGTTCTGCTGGAGTGGGGTGCCGCTATATTCGCCGCCAAGAACCCAGACCTTGCCGCTCGGTAACACATTCAACGCAAAATACAGACGCGCCTTGCTCATCGGCGCCAAAGCGGACCAAGTGCCGTCCACATAGCTTCCGGTAGCGGAGGGGCTCAGGCGCAACCAGGTGTCGTAAGGATTTCCCTGCACCATGACTGTGCCGTCCGTCAACAGCACCATGGTCCCCACTCCACTGGGTGCAGCATTCGTCAGCTTTGTCCACGTTGCCGCGTGGCCTAACGTAGACCAGCCGAGCACACATACAATGGCGCAAGCAGACGCCTTGACCTTCGCCGCCTTAAGCA
This sequence comes from Paraburkholderia podalyriae, assembly GCF_014397785.1. Classification (GTDB taxonomy): domain Bacteria; phylum Pseudomonadota; class Gammaproteobacteria; order Burkholderiales; family Burkholderiaceae; genus Paraburkholderia; species Paraburkholderia podalyriae. The sequence continues at coordinate 181,579 of NZ_VZQQ01000015.1, read as the reverse complement.
CTCCATCAATTTCGATATCCATTGTGTTTTCCTAATCATTAGAACGACGTTGATTCGATTTCACCAGATAATGAACACCATCAACACCTGGCCGCTTCGGTGAATCTCTCCGTAGGAAAACGAGTTAATGTCCTCGACGACAGGCAACCACACCACGGCCAAAATGCGGTTTCTTGCCACGCGGAGAGCAGGTCCTTCAATGAAAAGAAGGATTGGAGAAGCCCATCGTTTATCTGTGCCGGGCAACGATGAGTGGTGCTGGGACGGGATGCTCGAGTGTTATAGCCACGCGGCGAGACAATATCAATCTGGGATTTTCGCCAAATCTTTGAGCACACGTCGGCGGATTCAGTTTTATCGAGCGGGTTGAGGCCGACAGCGATTACGACTCAACCCGGGCCTTTGACCTTGATATAACTTTCATCCATGCGCCAACTCCTGCCCACCGGGCGCTTGTGCTTGCGAAATGTCTTTTCGAAGCAGAGGTCAAACACAAACCGAAACCGCAAGGGGCCGCGGCGTGCGGCCCGGTTGCGGGCTTAACGCGTAGCGACATACATCACGATTTCAAAACCGAGGCGTACGTCGGTGTAGCTCGGAGTCGTCCATTGCATACGTGCTTTCTCCTTCGGTTGAAACAGCGGTTGGAACAGCGTTGCGCCGGCGGCCCGGCGAAATTTCATGCCCGGTGTCGACAGCAGCCGGCATCACATGCGAAGCTAGGGCTAGCCCTTATGTAAATGGTGACCACCAGTCTTTGCCTCGTTCAGATTGAAACCGATTGCAGCAGTTCTTCCATTAGCGCCAATCGGTTTCGGCACAAACTGGAATTGGCAAAGGCGTCAGTTCGTGGGCACCCAAGATTCAGGGTCGTCCTTGGCACGAAGAATTGTTTCCGCGTGCCACGCTCCACTGCTGAATGGGCCGAAGACGTGGACGGCCTTTCCGACCACGAGCGGAACGCTCAGGTGAGCCTGCTCGGCAGCCGAAGTGTCAACGAGCACAGGGGCTCCAGTCTGAGGTTGGATGGTTATTTGCAACGTGCCTACCGAAGTGACAATTCCGTAGATTTGGCTGGGCAGAGGTCCTGGCGGAGTAGCCGGGGGCGGGACTACGACCGGAGCGAGCGTCCCGCCCGGAGCGAAGATGTTCAGGGCTGCGAAGCTGGCCACAAAGACCTTGCCGTTGGCGACAGTGGGCACGATGTTGGCGTTGGCGCCGTGAGGCCAGGAGCCGGCGACGGACGAGAAGATCGGTGTTGTGCCACCTGAGGCGTCGAAGGCGTATAGCGTCACGTTGGCCGGCGCAGTAGTGGAGGTGGGGCGACCGACGGCCCAGATGATCGCGGACCCGGATGTTGTGCCGTTCGATGAAATCGTCGTGAAAAAGCCACCATCCTGGCCGGATTGGATGCTAGAAAACGATTTTTCCAGTTGCAGCGTCGCCGTTGCCGGAACCTTCCATAGTTTGATGCTTCTGCCGCCGCTGCTGACAACGCGGCGGACGCCGTCCGATCCCATAAAATACGATGGGCCGCACCAGCAGGAACCGAAATCGGCGATGGAACGCGCTCTGCCGGAGTCGTTGTGACCCATCGCGGCCCGGTCGATGAGGTACAGACGGCCGCGCTTTCCGCCGGCAACGAGCGTAGAAGCCGATTGTCCAGGGATGTCCGGTATAACCATGGCCCCACCGGCACCGAAATCGTCGTCCCTCGAATCTAGCGATGCGACACCATTAGTACCTGAAGGGGTGAAATAGTCCTGCAAGGTGGTCAAGTCGGCAGAGAGCCTCACCACGCTTTCCTGGATGTTGTTTGGAGGAGCGTAGGTCGTACCAGACGGGTCTGAGTTCCCGGTGACAGCGTACAGCACCCCCGACGGACCTGCGGCAATGCCATACCCGGACATCCAGATGGATGACAGAAAAAAGGTGTTGGGTGAAGTCGACAGCTTGTCCATCAACTGATTCGCAGGCAGCGGTGACAGCGTGCTCGCCTTCCATCCCAACAACCAGCCTCTCGACTCATCGGCGCGTATGTCGCAAAAGCTGCCGAAAGCGGCGTAGACGTTTCCGTTCGCCAGAAGAATACCGGCACGCTGGCGGCTGAACTGTGCGGCGAAATGGTGGGTCGTGCCGTTCGTCAGGGTATGCGAAGCCGAGACCGAGGTCGGAGAACCCGCTTTGTCAGCCAAGGTGGTGATGTCAAGAGCGTGGAGCCAATAGCTCGGCGTGCCGCCTACCAGCTTGAACGAGACCACATATAGCGTGTGGGTGCCCAGATCGATCACCGGCGTGGAGTTGATTCCCACGGTGGGGCCGTTGTTGCCACAGCCGCCGGGAAGCCTCGATCGCGGTACCGGAGTCCCGAGGTTCCGTTGGAGGAGCAGCTTGCCGGTGGAAGCCGAGTAGGCGTAAATGTTGTTGGCTTCGGTGGCGACGTATACGACATCCTGCGTTGTCCCGTTTACGCTCAACGCTGAAACAACCAATGGCTGCGCGTCGACCCAGTCGTTCACTGGGTCGCCGAGCTTGATTGCATGCGCGACGCCGAACGAACCGGCTCTGACGTTGGAAGGGGCAAGGGTCGTCTCGCTCGAATTCCAACCAGTACGATTCGTGTCGCCATGATAGGTCAACACGTTCGCGGACGTGGCCGCCAACGTATTGATCGGAGATGCCGTCGCGGCAGGAGCTAAGTCGGTGACTTCTGGAGATAAAGGCTGTCCAACTGACTGCCCGGACGCGACGGACATCCAGGCACCTAAAAAGACGGCGGCGAACAGATAGGATAGGAACGAAAAATGCCTCGCCGAAATTGCGCCGGATCCTTCGTTGTTAGGATTAAGCTTCGCGTTTTTCATGACAGTCCTGCCTTCTTTCCAAGGAGTTATGTAGCAGTTCGCTGGACGCGAAAATCTTCGCGTTTGATTAAACTTATTTCGTAAGCAATCCTGCGCCAGTCAGGACATAGGTGGCGTCCGCCATCCACCGTACGTTGGGTGCTTCGGCGCTGAATTGCCGGCGCACCGGTTCGGGCGCGCGCCGCGCACCCGGGTGCTGCCGCGTGGTGCGGGCCAGCGCCGCCGCCTTACGCCGCACAGACCGGCAAGGCGCATCAGGCGCGCCACGCGCTTGCGTCCGTGGTCACTGGCTGCAAGGTTGTCGCACAGCACTTTGGCGGCGAGATCTTGTACCACCGCCCGTTGTGATAGTCCCGAAACATGCTCGAGGTTCAAGCGGTGCTTGAGACGCTTGTACGCTTCTTCTATTCGCCAGCGCTGATGGTAGAGATCGCCAAACTGGCAGGCCGGATAGCGTGCGCTGTCGAGTAAATTGGTCATCACGACGCGCACTTTGCCGGTGGATACGACGTGACTGCGTGACGGACCAGGCGCACGGTCAGCGCCATGGTGCGAACTGGTCGCTTTCAGGCGGCGTGAAGTGGCGCCGCAGCCAGGCGAATTTTTCCAGTCGGTGCTGATCTATGCGCCTGGCAGGCTGAACCCGAACTACATGATGAACGTCAACCAGACGCTGCGGTTCGTGCTTCAGTTAGGTCTCTCTGAGGACCAGACCGCCTCCGGGTGGGGTAAGTGGCAGTTGCTTCAAGGGCACGGCGTGCACCCCGCGCCTCAGGGACCGGGACGGCAGTTTCATCTGGGCAATGTGTGGACCGTCGACGGCGTCATCGCCCTGCAGCAGCAGTAGCAGCGGGTCTGGCGCAAGCGGTGTCGCCGAAGCGCCGCGACGCTCCAGTGTAGTGGCCGCTGACAGGGCGTCCGCTTCCTGGCAGGTTGATTCGAACGGGCAGAGTCCACTTCTGGCCGACCAGCGCCCGATGAATGAACGCGGGGGTTTCCTCCTGCGCAGCTCTCATGCAAAAGGCAAATCCCGACCCACTTCGGCCCGTCGTCTCATCGAGACGACAAATGCCGCTTCCAATGTACAACAGACATTCGCGTGGTTGACTACCCGCGCAGCAAACCCGGGCATTCCCGGCGGCCGTGTCAGTTGTGCGTTCGGGATTCGCATGATTACGCGTTCTTCACGAGAACCTCGCGCTATTAGGAAGTGCTCCGCGACATCTTGATGGGGACCAAAGGGAGCGCCCCAGGCTGGCCGCTTGGACGAAACAATGGGTCGCTCAATAATGAATTGTCAGCGGCTCCGGGTAGTTCTGCGTGAGCGAGTAGGTGCTTTCGGCATACCAGCCTTTTACCATGTGGAGTCGGTCGGGACGACTGGTGTCAGGCGCGCACTTGCCGTGTGCTACGTACGACCGAAGAGTGACATCCGTTGTGTGGGTATCGGGCGCCACGTACGCCGTCGCGTCAGCACCCTCTCTCACGACTATCGAAGGCCTTAATATGTCCGATGCATCGCCGCCCGCAGGAACGACCGGAGGGCCACTGCAGTCCGTAGTCGGATATCCAAGGGATGATGCCAACCACCCCCATTGATACTGGGATGCAGGATACTGGCCCCCGCTGTCAAACGGCCGCGAAATCGGTACAAGAATGGTCGCTCCGCTAACATGCAGAACGACGCCCGGGAAAAAACCGAGTGTGACCACTGGCCCGACATTCTTTCCTGTTGCGTCGAAGACCTTCAGGACGCGATGTTCCCCTTGTTTGCCGGCTTCCGGGCCGTCGGAGCGGTTGCCATCACCTCCGTACGACAATGACGTTATACCCGAAGCGAGCAAAACAGCCACAAGCGATTTGCGCATTTGAAATCTCCCTTGGCGGTGACGGGGTAGGCGGCCCTAAGGTCCGTGCTCCTTGCCGCCGTCGAGTAGTGCTACCTTCCGGCGCGCCAGTCCGATGTACGAGTCGAAAGAGTGGCTGTGCCAGATGGTTAGCGATAGGTGCTGAGTCAAGCTGACACAAGGCGCTTTATGAACGGGCGCTCAATCATGAATTGTCAGCGGCTCAGGGTAATTCTGCGTGAGCGAGTAGGCGCTTTCGGGAATCCAACCTTTATCACTGATGGAGGGGGGCACCCTGGGGTAGCATTGGGCCGGGGACCCTGCCCGATACGTCAGGGCAGTGATATCCGCTGAGTAGGTGTCGGGCGCGATGTACACCGTTGCGTCAACACCCTGTCTAACGACTACTGAGGGCCTCAATGTCTCCGTTATATCGCCAATGATTAACGGGGGCCCACTGCAGTCAGTACTCGAATAAAAACTGATGTCATCGGAGAATTTGCCCGACCACTTATATTGGGACGCAGTAATCTGGCTACCGCTGTCGGATACCCGTCGAATCGGTACAAGAATGGTGGCTCCGTTAACATCGAGAACGACGCCTGCCGCCGAGCCCGCGGCGACCAGTGGCCCGACACTCTTTCCTTGAGCGTCGAAGACCTTCAGGGCACGATGGTCACCTCGTTCGCCCGTTTCCCGGCCATCGGCGCGGCTGCCATCGTGACCGTATGACAGTGACGTTACACTTAAAGCGAGCAAACCAGCCACAAGCGATTTGAGCATTTCACATCTCCTATATCGGCGACGCGATCAGACGGCCCCGGGGAACTTGCAGTCTTGCCGACACAAATTTTATCAACAGCGATCAATAATGAATTGTCAGCGGCTCCGGATTGTTCTGCGTGAGCGAGTAGGTGCTTTCCGCCTGCCAGCCTGGTACATTAAAGGGAAAGGGCGAAGATGAAACGCAATCGCCGTTAACCAATGACGACCTCAAGGTGACGTCCATTGAGTAAGTGTCGGGTGCCACGTATACCGTCGCGTCAGCACCCTGTCTAACGACTGAGGAGGGTCTCAATTTCGCGAATATGTCATCAATAACAGGAACCCCACTGCAGTCCGAAGTTGGATATTTAGCAGGGTTGAAGTCGCCAGCCCATTCATACTGGGAGGCAGAAATCTGACCACCGCTGTTGGACGCCCGCTGAATCGGTACCAGAATGGTGGCTCCGTTAATGTTGAGAACGACGCCGGCCGTCCGGGGAGGGCTCGAGACCGAGACCAGTGGCCCGACACTCTTTCCTTGAGCGTCGAAGACCTTCAGGACGCGATGCTCTCCACGTTCGCCATTTTCCCGGCCGTCGGAGCGGTCGCCATCGCCACCGTAAGAGAGTGACGTTACGCTCAAACAGAGCAAAGCAGCCACAAGCGATTTGCGCATTTGATATCTCCTTTTGTCGGTGACGTGGTCAGACGGCCCCGGGCACCCGCGGTCTTCGGGTTCTCGAAGGAAGGGAGGTTCCACGTGCCATTGATTGACGCGAAGCTCATCCGGGGCGGGCCAGCGAGCAGAGTGGTACGGGAAATGCGGTCGCCGCTTCCGGTGCGATCGATGCGATGCCTCGCTCCTGCCGCCGTCGAAAGGCGCTACCTTTCTGTGCGGCGGTCTGACGGACGAGCAAAGAGATTAATCGAATAGTTAAAGATAGATGCTGAGTCGAGCTAAGACAAGGCCGTTTGTGGCCTCTTTGAGGCGGCGAATATTCGGCAGGGTATTGTCGATTTTCTAATTGGCGCAGGCCAAACGCTTGACATAAGGATCGCTGATTATGCGGCAATGCGATCCAGCATCGGACTGTCCGTTACGGTTGTCCATGCCTTTCCCACGCCTGCTTGCGGGCCTGCCCTTCTATTGCGCCTTCGCGTGGTAGCGGCAGTGGCAGCCCAATTCCCCAGACGCCCGTCTACGGCGGCACATCGGCGTCGCGGACGTGCCGCTGCCGGTCGGTTACGGATGGCACATTACGACCGCTCCTCAGCGTATGCGTCGACGTCGTGTCTGCTGTCGAATGCGAAGGAGACGTTCGAGCGTCCACATCCAGACATTCCCCAATGTCCCTTCATGGCCGATTGGGTGCCCACCGGTAGTGAACACCTTGTCGCCTACCAGCGCGCGGGAAGTGATAGTGCGATTGATCGCGGCGACCGGGTAACGCTCGCTGACCGACAGGCCTTCTTCTTCGAGCCGCTGCGCCGTACCGAGCCCGCCATATCCGGCCCGGTAGAGTTCTATCGCGCGCCGCCATGCTGCCGCTTTCTCCGGGATCAATTCGAACCGTGCGAGCTTGTCCGGGTTATCGATGTAGCGCACCCACGAAGGGGCTTGCGTGGGACTACCGACCAGCCCGCGAAACTTGCCTTCGATCCACTGCTCGGCACGCTTGCGGAACGCGTCCCCGACAAGCTGGCTTTTGCGGTCGCTTTCTTCGTGCGCGCGAATCATCGACAGTACGCTATAGATGAGGCTCATCGGGTCGGCGCGCAGGCTGTCTGCGTTGTACTCGCGATTGTCGGTCGCGGTGACGACCGTAATCCCGGCATTGACGATGCTGGCAAGCTGCGCCTGAGCATCCAGCGCGCTCGCGCGCGAAAGGCGGTCGAAGTTTTCGACGATCAGAACCGAGCCCCAAGGGATGCGGCCTCCCTCAACGGCTTTGAGGAACGCGCCGAGAGCGCCCTTCTTGATGTGCTTCTGGTGGTAGGCGCTCAGGCCTTCGTCGCGCATCGTGAGCGACTCGTCCTGCTCGAGGCTATGCGAGGCCGCCCACTTCGCGGCGTACTCTGCCTGACGCTCGGCGCTCGTGCCGGCTGCCTGCTTCAGCGAACTGAACCGCGTGTAGCTGTAGACTCTGCCAGGGGGATGGGAAGGCGCGAGTTTGCGCGCTGATTGACGTACGGGTGCCATCTGGATTCGACCAAAAAAACGGGTGGAATCCTAAGTATATATTCAATAACCGCGAGCTTTGCCGCGGTGTACCAAAGCAGCGAATAGGTGAACACCGCGCGCCGGCCGAAGCGATCCGCGAGGAAACCGCACGCGATCGTGCCGATAAACAGGCCGCTGAACAGCGCGGCGATGAAACTCGCGACGCCCGTCGAGCCGAACAGGCCATGCGTGGTCGCGCTCAGCATGCCGCTTTTCACGAGGCCCGGCGCGATGTAGCCGGAGTACAGCAGGTCGTAAAGTTCGAAGAAGAAGCCGAGGCTCAGCAGCGCCACGAGCTTCCAGATCGAGCGCGTGGCGGGCAACCGGTCGAGGCGCGCCGAAATACTGCCGGCGTCGAGCGATGCGTGACCCGACGCCTGGTCGGCGGTGCTGCTGGCGGTGCTGCTGGCCACCTCGGTGAAATGCGCCGTGTTGCCGCCGCTGCGCGCGACGGACCCCGCGTGATCGGGGGATGCCATATTGCCTGTCTCCTTCTGTTGCGACTGCTTTTACGGCAACGCTGATCGCTCGCCGCGGCCGGTTCGATGCCGGCCTTGCGTACTGTCGCGCGTCGCACGCACCACGATGCCTCAGCCGGAATCCGGCCTGCATTCTAGCCGTGCACGCGCTGCAATTGCTCGAACGTGGTGATTTTTCCGGCCAGCGCGCTCGCCGCAACCGTGTATGGACTCGCGAGCCACACGTCGCCCGGCCCCGAACGGCCGGGGAAATTCCGATTGATCGCGCTGATCGTCACGTCGCCGGCGTTGGCCGATTGTCCCGGCCCGCAGTTCGCGCACGAGCCGCAGCCGGGCATCACAAGCGTCACGCCCGCGCGCTCGAACACCGGCAGATAGCCCTGCTCCTCGCAATACGCGCGCACCGCCATCGTGCCGAACTGCAGGAACAGACGCGTGCGCTCTGGCACACGCAGCCCGTGCTCGACGCCCCAACGCAGCACCTCGTGATAGAAATCGAAGTCCTCGCGCTTGCCCGCCGTGCACGAGCCGCCATACGCGATATCGATCGCGACGTCCTGGTCAAGCTGAGGCGCTGGCACGCCGTTGCCGGGGTCGCCCGGACGCGCGAGCATCGGTTCGATCTCGTTCGCATCGAGATGGATCGTGTCGCGATAGATCGCGCCCGCGTCGCTTTTCATCCAGCTTTCCAGCACGAAATCGACGCCGCGCCGCTCCTTCAGGAACGCGACCGTGCGCTCGTCCGGCTCGACGATACCGGTGAAGCCGCCGAGTTCCGCGACCATGTTGGTCAGCGTCGCGCGTTCGTCGATCGACATCGCACGCACCGCCGCGCCGCCGTATTCGAACACGAGGCCGATCGCGCCGCCCGAGCGGATTGCGTCCATCCGCAACAGATGCAGCACGACGTCCTTCGCGGTCACGCCATCGCGCAACTTGCCGTCGATCTCGATGCGCAGCGTCTGCGGCACCTTGCAGCGCACGTAGCCCGTGACCCAGCTATTGGCGATGTCGGTCGCGCCCGCGCCGAACGCGAGGCAGCCGAGCGCGCCCGCATGCGGGGTGTGCGAATCGGTGCCGCACGCGACCTGCCCCGGCAGCGCGTATTGCTCGGCCATCAACGCATGACAGATGCCCTCAGAGCCGGGCACGCCGTCGAGCGCGCCGTGCGAGCGCACCGGGTAGTCGCGCGAAAACGACGCGTGACCTGCCATCAGATTTGCGACGCCGGGCAGCAGACCGTCGCGCACGTGCGGGATGCTCTGCGGCGCGAGCACCAGATGGTCCTGAAACGCGATGATGTGATCCGGCGCATGCAGCGGCGCGGGCATGCCGAACGCGCGATGCATCAGATGCGCGCACATGCCGGTGAAATAGTCGTGGCTGAAGCGCCAGTCGGCGGCGATGAACACGCCGTCGCCGCGCTGCGCGCTTGCAGTGCCCGGACGCAGATGACGGTCGATGATTTTCTCGACCAGCGTTTTCGGCTCGGCGCCCGATGCGTCGTTTGCGGCATCGCTCGCGCGCTCGCCCGGCGCGGGCCAATCCGCGAACCGGCTATACGCGAGCAGCCCGCCGCTGCGGATGATCTGCTGCGTGAGCGCGTCGCGACCCTTCAGGAATTCGTCGATCGGCACCGCTTCGCCTGCGAGCAGTCGATCGAGCACGGAAAAATCCGTCGTGGTCAGAATGCCGATGTTGTCGCAGTTTTGCTGATAGATACGCTCGAAGCTCTCCGCAACGATAAGCCGGATGCCCGCCGACAACTCCGCGAGCGGGCTCGATTCACGCGACGAGCCCTTGCCGTAGCGCTTGCCCGCCACAGTCACACGAAAGCCGCCGTCCTTCACCGCATTGCGGCCGATCGGCAAACGCTCGCCGGCCTTGAAGCCGACGTACGGGTACTGGCCGAGACGCTCGTCGTAGGTGAGCATCACGGTGACGGGCGTGATCTCGTCCGTCGACACGTTGTCGCGCAACGGCCCCGCCGTCTCGTGGGTGAAATTTTCGCCGGCCAGTTGCGCATCGATCACGGCCGGGTCCTGCGACAGGTACAGCACGCGGCCGTCCAAACGAATCGTATCGCTCATCACTGCATTCTCCTTGCGCTCACTATACGGCGCGCAAGGCCGATGCCGAAGTGCCCGTGCGACAACGCTGCCGTCTCGTTTCGCGAATGCTCGAGGTTGCGCGGCGGTGCGGCGTGCGTGTATGTGCGACCGTCTAAGGCTGATTGCCGAGGAACGACACCAGCGCGGCCGCGCTCGCGCTCAACTGCTCGCGTGCCTTGAAGATGATGATCAGATGGCGCTCCGCCCACGGATCGGCAAGCGGCAGCAGCCGCACGTCGAGCGTGTTCAGGTACAGCAGTCCGGCTGGCTCGGGCACGATCGCGATGCCGAGCCCCGCATGCACCATCCGGCACAGCGCATCGAGACTGCTCACGCGCATTCGCACGTCGAGCTGCCGGCCCGCGCTCGCCGCCTGTTGCGCGAGCAGACGCGTGAGCGCGCTTTCGCTGCGCAAGCCGACGAAGCTGTCGTGCAGCAGATCGTCGAAACCTACGCGCGCCGCGCCGGCGAGCCGATGCCCGCCCGGCACCAGCACCGCGAGCCGGTCCTGCCGGTACGGCAACTGCTCGAACGCCTCACTGCCCGCGACCGGATTGCAGATGCCGAAGTCCGCGCCGTGTTCGTCGACGATACGCAGCACGTCCGCGCTGTTTTCTTCTTCGAGTTCGATCGATACATCCGGAAACGCGCGGCCGAACGCGGCCACGTCTTCAGGCAGAAACTGCACGATCGACGACAGATTCGCGACCACCCGCACGCGCCCTTTAACGCCCGCCGAAAAGCGCGACAGCTCCGCGCTCATCTGCTCGATATTGCCGATGATCGCGAGCGCGTAGCGCAGCACGGTTTCGCCGACCGGCGTCACGGTTATGCCGCGCGACTGCCGCTGAATCACCGGCAGGCCGATCAGCGCCTCGAGCTCGGCAATGCGCCGGCTCACCGCCGACGACGCGATGAACTCGCGCTCGGCCGCGCGCGCGATATTGCGCTCCTGGCATACGGCGACGAACAGGCGCAGCGAAGTGAGGTCGAGTTTCTTGAGCAGGTTTTCCATGGGACGAAGCGACGGGTCTGACGACAATGGCGGCGGCTCGCCGCAATCGTGGCCGTTATCGTCTCACGGCGGCCAGGGTTGCGCCATTGCCCCGACCGCGGTCCTCACAACGCATCATGAAAGATGATGCCGATCGTATGCCGATGCCCCGAGCGCAGGCGGCTCACACCATGCCGCAGATTCACGCGATACGGTCCGCGCGTGCCCTGCACGGGCCGGCTGTTCACGGTGAACACGACCGCGTCGCCCTTCGCGAGCGGCACGACTTCAGCGCGCGACTGCATGCGCGGACGCTGCTCGGTCATCACGAACTCGCCGCCGGTGAAGTCGCGCCCCGGCTCCGACAGCAAGACCGCAACCTGCAGCGGGAACACGTGTTCGCCGTACAGGTCCTGATGCAGACAGTTGTAATCGCCCTCGCCGTATTGCAGGATCAGCGGCGTCGGACGCACCTGGCCGGCGTCGTGGCAGCGTCGAATGAAGTCCGCGTGCTTCGGCGGATAGCGCACGTCGATGCCCATTGCCAAGTTCCAGCGGTTCGCGATCGGCGCGAGGCGCGGATACAGTGCGCCGCGCAAGCCGCCGACGAGCGGCGGCAGCGGATACGCAAAGTACTTGTATTCGCCGCGGCCGAAGCCATGGCGCGCCATCACGATGCGGCTGCGATACAGCGAGTCGCGTGCATAGAGCGCGCTCAGCGCGTCGCATTCGCGCGACGTCAACAGTTGCGGCACGGCCGCGCAACCGTACTGATCGAGATCGTGTTCGATCCGCGGCCAGTCGAGTGCGTCGACGCGTTGGTGGATCGTTTGGGTCGGAGCGATTGCGTTCATCGTCGATCGGGGGCGGCCGGGCTCGTTGCCCGCGCCGTGAAAGTGGCTCGATGAGCTTAGTGTACGAGTGTGGTGGCGGGAAAACACTCCGGGTCTTGCGGTCGAATTCGGCCGCGCTGCACGGGCGAACGATTCACGCTACGCTGTTGGTATTGTGACGGCCGCATTTTTTAGGCTGCATCGCAGTTCATTTCGCCAGGGACAACCATGAAACAGCAGCTCACCATCGATTTCGTTTCGGACATCGCCTGCCCGTGGTGCGCGATCGGCTTGTCGTCGCTGCAGCTCGCGCTCGCGCGGCTTCAGGACAAGATCGACGCGCGTATCGTCGTGCATCCGTTCGAACTGAATCCACAGATGGGACCGGACGGCGAAGACATCGTCGAGTATCTCGGCAAGAAATACGGCCGCACGGCCGCGCAAATCGCCGAAACGCAGGCGATGATCCGTGAACGCGGCGCGAGCGTCGGCTTCGATTTCGGACCGCGCACACGCACCTACAACACGTTCGACGCGCATCGCCTGCTGCATTGGGCCGGCCTGAAGGGCCAACAGTTGCCGCTGAAGCTCGCGCTATTGCGCGCGTATCACGCCGACGGCAAGAATCCGGGAAATCATGACGTGCTGGTCGAAGCGGCGGAGTCGGTCGGACTCGACGCCAGCGAAGCACGTGACGTGCTGACGAGCGGCGCGTATGCCGGCGAAGTGCGCGAAGCGGAAAAGAACAATCAGGAAATGGGCATTCAATCGGTGCCGTCGATCATTTTCAACCGTCGCTATCTGGTGACCGGTGGCCAGCCGGTCGAGCAATTCGTGCAGGTGATCGAGGAGATTGTGGCGAAGGAGATGGCGTAAGATCCTGTCAATTGTATGGTTTTTTACCCTTCTTTTTTCTCTGTTTTTGAGGCGTTGGCCTTTTCTTGAATTGTTATCGGTCTATTCGCGTTGCCCCTGTGCGGGGCGGCACCTACTTTCTTTGCTGCTGCAAAGAAAGTAGGCAAAGAAGACAGCTCAAACCGCAAATTCTTAAGCGGGTCCCTCGATCCGCGCGTGGCAGTGGTGCATCTGGAATCTGTGCTCCCGCACATTCGGCGCTAGTGACAAGACAGTCATTCTTCCGGCGGCGCTGCGCGCGCCGAAACCCCGTTCCAAAACCACCGGTTGTTTCGGCGCATCGCCGAGGCGTACTCGACGGCCCCTGCCGCGCGGGCAAAACCGTTGGTTTCCCTGGCAGACCCGTCCGCGACGCACGCAGTGCAGAGTGGGAAGGATGACGGCGTTGTCACTAGCGCCGAATGTGCGGGAGCACAGATTCCAGATGCACCACTACCCCCACCAAGCCAAGGGACCCACTTATGAGTTTGCGGTTTTAGCTGTCTTCTTTGCTTACTTTCTTTGCAGCAGCAAAGAAAGTGAGTGCCGCCCCGCACAGGGGCAACGCAAATAGACCGATAACAATTCAAGAAAAGGCCAACCAAATATCCCATCGCACGCGCGTTAAAAACCGCTTACAGATAGCTGCAAACGTAGTCCAGCGTTTCAACCACATCGATATCGAAGCGGCTCTTGCCCGGCACCGAAAACGATTCGCCCGCGCCATAGGTCTTCCACTCGTCGCTGCCGTCGAGGCGGATGCGGCATGTGCCCGCCTGCACTTCCATCAGTTCCGGCGCGTCGGTGCCGAAGTTCAGCGTGCCGGGCAGGATCACGCCGAGCGTCTTGCGCGTGCCGTCGGCGAACAGCACGGTGTGCGACACGCACTTGCCATCGAAGTACACGTTGGCTCGTTTGACAACAGAAACCTGGTCGAATTGCGTTGCAGCCGTCATCGCGGTCTTCCTCTGGCTAATCGTAAATGGATGCGTTGCGGCCCGGTGGGCGCGGCAGACGGCGCGCGATCCGCGCAGGCCGCCCGCACGGGGCTCTGGTCCGGGCGCGAGCCCGCCATCATACAGGCGATTGATGGCGCCAATACGGTAAAGTCTGGCAGAACCACATCGACATCCACTCGGCCTCGATCGCATGCGCGGCATCACGCGCTAATGGAAAGACTCGCGCGTGGTTCAACCCAGGCGGTACAGGAGGACATGTGAGAAAAGACAGCGCGCGCACCATAATCGGCGCGATTGCCGCAGCAGTGATTGCAATCGGCACAGCGACCTGTGCGAATGCGCAAACCAATGGCGCGATGCCGAACGATGCATCCGCGCCAAGCCAATCCATCGCGGCGTCGACGGCTCGCAACAGACCCGATAGCGAACTCGCGCGCGACGTGCGGCGCGCGCTCGCACGCACACCGAACCTGCATTCAACGGCGATTCACGTGCAGACGCGCCACGGCATCGTGACGCTGACCGGTTGGGTGCCGCAGCGCGCTCAGGTGCAGCGCGCCGGCAGTGTCGCCAGATCGGTGCGCGGAGTCAGACAGGTGAATAACCGTCTGAATGTGCGCACGAGAGGTGCCAGCGGTCATTAGCGCCACGCGAATAATAGAAAGTACTCAGCCCGACACGAATGCGCCGGGCTGAGTACTTTCTATTGAGCATTCAATCGATGCGCGCGAGTAGTCGCCGCGGCGCCGCAGCGCTCCATTCTTGCGGAAAGCCGCCACGACACGCGTCATACCTCAACGCCACATACGATAGCTGTAGACCGGTGCGCGATACGCATACACGCGCGGCTGCGCCCAGTAGACCGGCGGACGATAAACCTGATAAGTGACAGGCGCGGCGGGTTGAACCACCGTTTCCACGACCGGCGACATTTCATCGTACTGCTGCGGATAAATCGGCACGTATTGCACGGGCGGCACGGGCGGCTGAGGATAGTCCTGCCGTACGTACACCGGCTGGTTGTCGGCATAGACCGGTTGCATCTGCGCGTAGGCCGGCGCCTGCTGGTACTGCATGGGCGGCGGCGCGTATTGCGGCTGCTGGTACACCTGCTGATATTGCTGTTGCGGCGGCGGTTGCGGCACCTGACGTTGCGCGTACTGGGCCGGCTGCGGCTTCCGAGGTTGCGGCGGAATGCTCGTGTACTTCGAGTTATCGTCTTCGGGGACGCCTGATGGCAGCGGCGGCACGTCGACCCGCGCGACATCGGTCTTGGCGGGTCGCCGCTGACCGTGATTGTGCGCGTCGATCATTGCCTGGTAATCGGCCTGATCCTGTTTGCCGCGATTGACATAGCCATTGCGATACGCGCGGGCCACGTCCGACATCTTCGCATTCGGATCTTCCTTCATGCCATCCGCATTGACCATGTACTCGTTCGGACTGAGCGAGCCGGCCGGCACCTCGTCGTCGGACGCATACGCCGCTTCGGGTCCGTCGGCCCACGCTGGATAACACTGCAGCGTTAGCGCCGAAGCGACCGTCGTCACCCCGAGCCCCCAAAGCGTCCTTGTTCTCATGATCCACCTCGCGGCCGACTAAGAGTATTGAAAGTCGAATTTTTTACTTGCATGCGTGGCTATTTCTTGTGCGCGTGCAATTGCTATTTTTTAGCACATTCCTTTGACGTCGGCATTATTTTTTCTTTGCAAATGAGCGCTGTAGCGCACGAGTGACACTGCGCGTCCAATGCGAGGCAGGAGAAACCCTGAGAGTCAAAGTTGCCGAATTGGGCCGGTCGGTACGGCGGCGCAACCAGCCGTTCTCTGCTCGCGCGAAAGTCAAACAATTTGCATAAAGGGCGGTTCGCAATCACCCCGAATACCTTCCGAAAAAATTCGCGGATGACGATCCGCTTTATCTTTGCACGCGGCATTCGCTATGCTGAATAAGGACATTTCTATTCTGTGTCGGAGACAGCCCATGAAAGATACCGCCATGCCACGCGCCGCGGACCGGGTTCCGCTGACCGCCGCGCCTGCATCGAGCGCCGGTGACGAGGGCTCGCGGCCACATCTGCGCGAGATTGCGTCGTTCGGGCATCAGGTGACCGGCGTCGCCGTCGCCCCGGACGGACGGATCTTCGTCAACTTCCCGCGCTGGACGGAAGACGCGCCGATCTCCGTCGGCGTACTCACGCCCGATGGCGACGTCCGTCCCTATCCCGACGATCGATGGAATGGCTGGCGCAATGCCAGGCGCGACGAGTTGGACCCGCGGGATCGCTGGGTCTGCGTGCAGGCGATGTCGTGCGATTCGCAAAACAACCTGTGGGTCCTCGACCCTGGCGCGCCGGTCCAGGGGTTCGTCGTACCGGGCGCCCCTAAACTGGTCCGCATCGATCTTGCGACGGATAGCGTCGTCGGCTGCATGGCGTTCACGCTCGAGATCGCGCCTCAGGGCAGTTACCTGAACGATGTGCGCGTCAGTCCCGACGGACGTTTCGCCTACATCACGGACTCCGGTACGCGCGGCGCGATCGTGGTGGTCGACCTCGGCACCGGGCATGCGCGCCGCGTGCTCGACGGGCATCCATCGACGCAAATCGATCCGGGCGTCACCGTCCATGCAGCCGGCGCACCGTTGCGGCGTCCCGATGGACGCGGCGTTGAATTTTCGGCCGACGGCATCGCGCTGACCCGGGATGGACTGTATCTGTACTGGCAGGCCATGAAGGGCAAAACGCTTTACCGCGTGCCGACCGAAGCGCTTCACGATACCGCGCTCGCGGCCGACGAAGTCGGCAGCCGCGTCGAGAAAGTGCTCGAGCATCGCCCCGCCGACGGGCTGCATATCGACCGGGCGGGACGCCTGCTGATTACCGCGGTGGAAGAGCACGCGGTGAAGGTGTGGGACGGCACGACATTGACGACACTGCTGCACGAGCCCGGCTTGCGATGGCCGGATACGTTCGCGGAGGGGCCGGACGGCACGATATACCTGACCGATTCACGCATTCCCGAGATGAACTGGTTCAAGCCGGGCCATCCCGACGCGCTGCCTTCCAGGTTGCTGGTCATTGCCGAGCCCACTTCGTCAACGGGCGCTTGAACAGGCGGCTGAACGCGCATTCGCGCGGTCTCCCGGCGTGCCGATGTCGTCCCGGGAACGCGCCTTGCTAATGGAGGACAAGAAACTGGCGCGTGCCAGCGCGCCTGCCGTGCATTCACGCGTCAAACGGCGCTGGGGGGTCGAGGGGATGATCGGCGAAGCCTCTTTCGCAACACACTGCCCGCCTGAAAACGGACAGCCGATGGAGAACGTCGCATGACGAT
The DNA here is from genome assembly GCF_014397785.1 of Paraburkholderia podalyriae. Taxonomy (GTDB): domain Bacteria; phylum Pseudomonadota; class Gammaproteobacteria; order Burkholderiales; family Burkholderiaceae; genus Paraburkholderia; species Paraburkholderia podalyriae. Next base: position 164,277 of record NZ_VZQQ01000015.1, on the reverse strand, counting down.
CGGCTGCCCCGAATGTGGCGCGCTGGAAGACATCCCGCCGCTCGCCGCACATTCCTACGCGCGTTGCCGCACCTGTCACTTTCCGCTCGAGCGGCGTAACGGTCGAAGTCAGGGCGCGGCGCTCGCCTGCGCGACGTCGACCTTCGTACTGCTGTTTCCCGCCAACCTCGCGCCACTGATGTACGTCCACATGCTCGGCGCCGAGCGCTCGTCACTGCTGTCGTCGGGCATCGTCGAAATGTGGAACGGCGGCTGGTTCATTCTTGCGCTGCTGCTCGGCACGTTCGGTATCGTGCTGCCATTCATCCGTTTTGGCGGCCTCGTGGTCGTCCTCGTCGCGCTACGGCTCGGCTGGCGTACGAGGAGAATCGGCGCGCTATTTCGCTGGACCACCTCGCTCGATATCTGGGCCATGCCCGATGTCTACCTGGTCGGCTGCTTCGTCGGTTACGCGCGGGTGACGCAGAATCTGACCGGCACGATCGGCCCTGGCGGCTACTGCTTCATCGCCGCGGCACTGCTGTCGATGCTCACGCGCGCCTCGCTCGATCGAAGAACCGTGTGGCGCGCGATCGCGGCGGACAACCCGTTGCCGGAACACGAAGCGTCGTTGTGCTGCACGGTCTGCGATCTGGTCGTGCCGATGTCGCAGGAGGGGCGTCCCTGCCCTCGCTGCGGATTGATGTTGCGCGCTCGCAAAATCGACGCCGTCGTGCGCGCGTCTGCGCTGTCGCTCGCCGCGCTGGTGCTGACGATCCCGGCCAACGTCTTTCCGATGACCAGTTCGATGCAATTCGGGCAGACCCAGTCGCACCGGATCATCGACGGCGTCTACCAGCTGTTTCATGTGGGCCTGTGGCCGCTCGGCATTCTGATCATCTGTACGAGCATCGTCATTCCGGTGGCGAAGATTCTGGGCATGGCATGGTTCGTCGTCTCCGTTCGGCGCCATTCGCGTCGGCATCTGCGGGTCAAGACGCATCTGTATCGCCTGATCCACGAGCTCGGTCGATGGTCGTTCGTCGACGTGTTCACGATCGCGGCGTTCGTGCCGCTGATCCAGTTCGACAGCATCGCGTCGGCCCGACCCGCCATCGGCGCAACCGCGTTCGCGCTGGTCGTGTTGCTGACCATGGCCGCTTCGCACGCGTTCGATCCGCGCCTGATGTGGGACGTCCAAGGGCGGAGCAAGCGATGAGCGGCACCCGTCCCCGTCGCTCGCAGGCTCAGGTGCGCCGCAGCCCGTGGCCCGGCTGGATCTGGGCGGTGCCGATCGCGGCCTTCGCGATGGCCGGATGGCTCGGTGTTCGCGCGTTGATGCATCAGGGCGAGACTGTCACCGTAACGTTCGACAACGCGTACGGCATGAGGGCCGGCGACACGATCGTCACGCTGCGCGGCGTGAAGGTCGGCGCCGTATCGGACCTTACGCTCGCGCCCGATGGCCAGCATGTGCAGGCCGAGCTCAAGATAGATCGCGCCGAGAAAAAGTATCTGCGCAGCGAGACGAAGTTTTTCCTGCGCGGCGCGCACGTGGACCTCAGCGATCCGACGTCGATCAAGGGCGTGCTGTCCGGCCCCGAGATCGTGATGGAGCCGGGGGCCGGCGAACCGGCGTCGCATTTCGACGGCGTCGATCGCCGCCCGGCGCTCGCGCCGGGACACGGCCCGGTCGTCACTTATCTGGTGCGATTCGACGGCGCCGTCGGCGAACTGAAGAATGGTGCCGATGTGCAATTGCGCGGTTTCGACGTGGGCACCGTCACTAGCGTGCGCCTGAACTACGACGCGCGCACGGGCGCGCTGAGCACTCCGGTGCAGATCGCGCTGAATCCGTCGCAGCTCGGCATCGTCGGCGCGCCGCCGCCGGCCAACGGCAACTGGCGCCCGCTCGTCGACAGCATGCTCACCCGCCTCGTCGCCACAGGATTGCGCGCGCGCTTGTCGCAAGATCCGCCGGTCGTCGGCGCCGACAAGATCAACCTCGACTTCGTGGCGGGCGCGCCGGCCGCGACGCTCGCCAGCGAGGACGGCCTGCCGGTGATTCCCAGCGTCGCGCCCGCGAATCTCGACGCGACGATGGCCAAGGCCAACGAGGTGATCCAGAAAATCGACGATCTTCCGATCAGGCAAACCGGCGAACAGGTTCGCAGTATCGCCGCGCGTATCAACACGCTCAGTTCGTCGCCGCAGATCAAGGACAGCTTGACGCACATCGACCGCTCCGTCGCGCAGATCGATCGCACGTTGCAGCAGGTGTCGCCGCAGATCGGTCCGCTCGTCACGCAGCTGCACGAGACCGCGAACGCGGCCGATCGCACGGTTGCCGCGGCGAACCGAACGCTCGGCGGCGACGCGTCGAGCCAGAACGACCTGCCTGCCGCGTTGCAGGAACTGACCGACACCGCGCGCTCGATTCGGGCGCTGGCCGACTATCTCGACCGCCATCCCGAGGCGCTGGTTCGTGGCCGGCAGCAGGAGGCTCAATGATCACGAAGGTCACGTTTTCCGTCAGACGCGCCGTCGCCGCGTCGATCGCGACGCGCGCCGGGACGGCGGCGCTGGTCGCATCCGTCGCGGCGATGACGCTCGCCGGATGCGGACACAGCATCCCGACACGCTATGTGACGTTGAACCCGATGCCCGCCGACGCGCCCGCAGCCATGGCGCCGATGACACCGATTCAACTGACCGCCGTGCACATTCCCGCGGTGCTCGATCGGCTCGAAGTCGTCACGCTGGTTTCGCCGAACCGCCTGACGATCGACGAAAGCGACCGGTGGGGCGCACCGCTCGCTGAGATGATGCGCAGAACGCTTGCCCAGGACTTGCTCATGCGCCTGCCTGCCGGATCGTTCGTCGTTCCGGATGCACCGGCGCCGCCCGGCACGCGCAGGCTGGTCGTCACCGTGCTGAACGCCACGGCCGACGCGAGCGGCACGCTGACGCTGCAGGCCGAGTGGACCCTGTTGGCCGGGCATTCGGACCAGGCGACGCAGCGGCAGCAGGTGACGCTCAACGCCGCGATCCACGGACACGATGCGCCCGCGCAAGCCGCCGCGTTGAGCGACGTTCTCGGCGAGTTGGCCGACCGGATCGCGGCTTCCGTTGGCGCGCGCTGACCGAACGCATCGAGTTTCCGAACAACCCGAACGGCGCGTCGGAAAGTCAACGCTACCGCCGAACTTCAAATGGATTGCCCAGCGGACCGTGCTGCGTGGATGCGCGCCTTCGACGCCCGGCCTTTAAACAGCGTCGGGCACCTGGCGGGTCTTCAGAAACGCTTCGAGCGTTTCGCCGCGCATACTCGCGTACATGCCGAGATTCGTGATCTTCACCACGCGTGCGAACTTCTCGAGCACGAAGAAAGACACCCCATAACGGATCAGGCCAAGCCAGTCCGTGTTGTCGACCAGCGCGCGTTCTTCCGGCGTCAGGCAGGCCGCATCGTAAGAGGCCGTGCGGTTTTCGAGCCACAGTGCGCGCGCCGACGCTTCGCGCATCTGCCAGAAAAAGCGGTTCAGGCGCATCGCCTTCATGCTCTGGCGGATATCGAAAGGATAGGTGCCGGTCAGTTCTTCGACGCCAACCAGTTGCGGATTCAATACGCCACCTCTTCTTCGTAGATCGTCACGGCCATCGCAGTGCTGGTCGCGAGATAGTAGTTGCGATGCAGTTCGCGGACCTTCCGGCCCAGCGCGCCGCGCATCGCGAGCCACATGATCGTCTCGACGCTTTCGGCGCCGCCGAGGCGCACGTAGTCGACGTGCTTCATCGCGGCAAGACGCTCCGGATCGTTGACGATCAGGTCGAGGAACTCCATGTCCCATTCGGTGTTGTTGAAACCACTGCGCTCGCCATGCACCTGATGCGACAGCCCGCCCGTGCCGACCACCACGACCTTCAGATCCTGCTCGAACGATTCGATCGCGCGACGCAGCGCCTGGCCGAGCCGGTAGCAGCGATTCGCGGTCGGCAGCGGATACTGCAGCACGTTGACTTCGAGCGGCACCAGCGACACCGGCCAGCCGCCCTGATGCGGCAACATCAGCGACAGCGGCGAATTGACGCCGTGATCGAGCGCGCGGTCCTGGAAGACGGTCAGATCGAATTCGTCGGCGACCAGTTGCTCGGCGATATGGATCGCGAGATCCGGATGACCGGCGATGTCCGGCAGCGGACGCTTGCCCGCGCCTTCATCGGCGAATTCGTGGTTGGCCGACACGCCGAGCGCGAAGGTCGGATAGCAGTCGAAGAAGAAGCTGTTCGCGTGGTCGTTGTAGAACATCACCATCACGTCGGGCTTCTGCCCGGCCAGCCACTGCGCCACCGGTTCGTAGCCTTTGAAAAGGGGCGCCCATGCCGGTTCGTCCTGCTTGCCCTTGTCGTACGCCAACCCGATCGTGGGTACATGAGACGTGCCGATACCACCAATGATCCTTGCCATTTTCGTTCTCTTCCGTCACTTCGTGCTGATGCCAATTGGATAGGTCGCCGGGTTCAATGCGCTAGCCAACGCGACCGTCTTGGGATACAAACATAGAAATTGTGCAGCGATTCCGGAAGTGCGGGTATACCGCGAGCGGCACCGGGTTGATGGGTGAAAACCCGGTATCCGGGCGCTCGTCGAGCGGGTGAGCCGCGCCGCGACCCACGCCGCGCAGGGCTTCCTCGGTATCCCAACGCACGTGCGGCAAGCCTTCCGCCGCGCTCCCGCAACTCAGCACGCGATAAATAAAACAGATGGCCGGGAAAACAACTCGCAACGCACTGTTTTAAGGCTTGGAGCGGTGCTGCACGCGTGGCTATACTGCGGTGCTTCCGAAGAGCGACAAAACGATGAACGAGACGACCCAGCAAGCGATTGTGCAGACCTTACGCGAGAAGATCCTGTCGGGCGAACTGTCGCCCGGTCAGCGGCTCGTCGAAGCGCAGCTTGCGCAAATGCTCGGCGTGTCGCGCACGCCGCTCCGTTATGCGTTGAGCGTGCTGTCTTCGGAAGGCCTGCTCGATCGCTCGGGCTCGCGCGGTTACGTCGTGCGCCGCTTCAGCGTGCGTGACGTCCTCAACGCGATCGACGTGCGCGGCGTGCTCGAAGGACTCGCCGCGCGCTCGGTCGCCGAGAACGGCATGAGCCCCGCGCTAGCCGCCGCGCTCGACGAATGCCTGCGTGAAGGCGACGAGATCTTCGAGCAAAAGCATCTGCAGCCGGGCGACGACGTGCGCTACGCGCAGATGAACGGCCGCTTTCACGCGCTGATCGTCGAAGCGGCGCAGAACCAGGCGGTCACAGCCGCGCTCAGTCTCAACGACAAGGTGCCGTTCGTGTCGCCGTTCACGATCGCATTCGACGAATCCGCGCGCGATCGTCAATTGATGATGCTGATATACGCGCATCGTCAGCATCATGCGATCGTCGACGCGCTGAAAAAAGGCGAAGGCGCGCGCGTCGATGCGTTGATGAAGGAGCACACGCATATCTCGAAGGAGAGTCTGAATCTGTCGCTGCCGTCGTTGCATCTGATCGCGGGCGCGGCATGAGCAACGACACGCTTTGCGCCGCAACCAGCCAGGCGGTCGCCAAAGCGCCGCTGTCGGTCAGCGGCAAGGACCTGCTCAATCTCGCGCAGCTGCGCGCATTTCGGCTCGTCGCCGAGATGGGCAGCGCCACGCGCGCGGCGGCCGCGCTGTTTCGCGCGCAGTCGGCGGTCACGCGTTCCGTGCAGGAACTCGAGTCAGCGCTCGGCGTACCGCTGTTCGATCGCGGTCCTTCGGGCATGCTGCCGACCCCGGTCGGCCGCGCGGTGCTGCATCGCTGCGAGCGGATCTTCGCCGAACTCGAAGAACTCACGCAATGGTGCGCCGCGCGACAGACGCGCCGCCGGCCCGTCGCGGAAGGCGCATTGCCGGCGTATCTGCTCAACACGCGGCGGCTGCAACTCTTCGTGGCGCTCGCGCGGCATCGGCATATGCCGAGCGCGGCGAAAACCTTCGGCATCAGTCAGCCCGCGGTGAGCACGGCGATCCGCGTGCTCGAAAGCGGCTCGGGACTGAGTCTGTTCCATCGCAGCCCGCGCGGCATTCTGCTGACCGCCGAGGGCGAAACGTTTCTGCTGCACGTACGCCGCGCGCTGAACGAACTGCGACACGTACCCGACGATATCGCCGCATTGCACGGCAAGATTCAGGGCTCGGTGACGGTCGGCGCGTTGCCGCTCGGACGCACGCTGATCCTGCCGAAGGCGATCGCGCGGATGACGTCCGAGAATCCGGGCGTGCGGGTGGTCACCGACGAAAGCGCGTACGAGACGCTCGTGGCCGGTCTGCGCGCGGGCGACATCGACTTCATTCTCGGCGCGCTGCGCGATAACGACGCGACGAGCGGCCTGAGAAACGAGAGGCTGATGTCGGAAGACATGGTGGTGCTGGTGCGCCGCGATCATCCGCTGACCCACGTGCGTGATCTGACCATCATGGGTCTGCGCGACGCGCAATGGATTCTGCCGCGCATCAACGCGCCGGCGCGTGCGCTGTTCGAAACGCAATTCAGGCGGATGAAGGTCAAACCGCCTCTGCCGACGGTCGAGACCGCCGACCTCGCGGTGATTCGCGGTCTGCTGCTCGGTACCGACATGGCGGCGGCCTTGTCGGCGCAGCAGTTGCACTACGAGATTCAGTCCGGCCAACTGGTGGTGCTCGACGTACCGCTGCACAACACGAGGCGCGACATCGGCCTCACCATGCGCGCGGCAGGCACGCCGTCGCCGGCCGCGCGCGCGTTGATCGACGCAATCCGGCTGTCGGTCGTCGATGTGACGCGCACGGTCAGTATCCGCGCGAGCTGAGCGCTTCGAGCGCTTCAAGCGCTCAGTTTGCTCAACTATCGCTGCCGGGGTCCGGCAGGTTGTCGAAAAACGCGCGCCAGTCGAACGATTGGATCGCCACGCAAGGAACCGTGCCAGCTGCGGCGCGAACCGCATGCGGAAATAGCATAGCGAATGACGCGCAAATAACGCATGGCGATATCCGCTGTCACGACAATGCTCCGACAATAGAGGGCGCGCGAGCCTCGCCAGGACGCGCCTCAACGACACCCGGAGCAAGTGTAATGAACAAACGCCAGTTCCTGACGAGCGCCGCGGTGCTGGGCGCGGCAACCGCGCCGGCATTCGGCGCGAAGCGCGAGCACGCGCAATGCGCGCCCTCTCCCGTGATCCTGACGATCTCCGGCGCGATCAAGCACAGCAATCGCGGCGCGCTCGATCCGGCTTTCGATCAACTGCTGGCGAAACATCAGGTGAAGTTTTCGCAAGCTTATGGCGTCGATCTGCCGTTGCTCGCCAGCATGAAGACCGTGATGATCCATCCGACGACTGAATACGATTCGCGTCTGCATACTTTTAGCGGACCGCTGCTCAGCGACGTGCTCGCACATGCCGGTGCGCCCGACGCGGGCAACACACAAATCGTCATGCACGCGGTCGACGGCTACGCGGTGATGACGACGCTCGATACGGTGCGCGCGTATCGCTTCATCGTCGCGACGCAAATGGACGGCAAGCCACTGGCGCTCGGTAGCGTAGGGCCGTTATGGGCGATCTACGACGCGGACCGAATTCCCGAACTCGCGGGCAAGCCGCTGAAGGACCGCTTCGAATTGTCGCCGTGGGGCCTGTATCACATGCAGATCACAGAGGCGTCATAGCGCGCCACCGAAGCGCTCGACGCAGGCCTGCCGCACGCGCTCGACCGAGTTCGACCAATCCTCGCCCGGCCCACGCCGGAACAGACGCAGCGTATGCGGGTACCACGGCGAATCGTCGCGCTCGTGCATCCAGCGCCAATCGACATCTCTTTCGGGCAGCATCACCCAGCACAGCTTACCGAGCGACGCGGCCAGATGCGCGATCGACGTATCGACGCAGATCACCAGGTCGAGTTGTGCGACGATCGCCGCGCTGTCCGCGAAGTCCGTCACGCTCGCGCCGAGGTCGAGCAGTGGCTGCGTGACTGGCGGATTGCGCGCTTCGTCCTCGCCCTGCCCCTTCTGCAAGCTCACGAAGTTCAGACCCGGCACGCTCCACAGCGGCGCGAGCGTGGCGAGCGACGGAATCGAGCGATTCGCGTCGTTATGATGCCTGGCGTTGCCCTTCCAGACCAGGCCGACTCTGTGGCCGGGCGGCAGCGCATCGAGCGCGGGCCGCCAGCGTTCGACGAGCGCCGCATCGGCGCTCAATCGCACGGGGCGCGGAATCGTCTCCAGCGTCGTACGTAAATACAGCGGCACGCTCAGCAGACTGGTCCAGCAATCGTAGGTCGCGACACGCGCGAGCGCGCCGTCGTGGTCGAGCATCGCATCGACACCGTCCGCGTTCGCGATCAGCCGATGCAATGCCGGCACGCACGCAAACGCGATATGCGCAGCCCCCAATGCCTTCAATAAAGGAACATAGCGGCTGAATTGCAGCATGTCGCCGAGGCCGTCTTCCTGCCACAGCAGCACGGACTTGCCCGCGAGTGGCTCGCCCGACCATTGCGGACAAGTGAGCATCGTCTTCGTCTTTCGATGAATGAAATGCGGCTGCTCATAGCGGCATTCATAGAGGGGCCAGCCCTCCTCGAAGCGGCCGAGGCCGAGCAGCAACACGGCGAGGCTGAAACGCGCCTCGCCATAATCGGGTTTTAAAGCAATGGCCTTCCGATAGGCGCTTTCTGCGTCGGCAAAGCGCCCGAGTTGCGTCAGCGCGTTGGCAATGTTGGAGTGCGCCTCGGCGAGTTGCGGCGACACCGCGAGCGCTTGCCGGAACGCGTCGAGCGCTTCCGGAAAGCGTTCGAGCACGCGCAGCACGCAACCGAGATTGTTGTGCGCATGGGCAAGCGCAGGCTGACAGCGAATCGCGTCGCGGTAAGCCTGCCCGGCTTCCTCGAAACGCTCCTGCCTGAACAGTGCCACGCCGAGGTTGTAATGCGCCTCGGCGTAATCCGCTCGATGCACGAGCGCTTCGCGGTACGCGGCTTCGGCTTCGCTCACCCGATCGAGATCGACTAGCACCGCGCCAAGATTGAGATGCGCTTCCGGGTACTCGGACCGGATAGCCAGCGCGAGCCGGCAAGCCAGCTCCGCTTCCGCGAGACGCTGGGTCGCCTTCAGCACACCGCCGAGGTTATTGAGTGCTTCCGGATACTGCGGCTTCAGCGTCAGCGCCTCGCGAAATGCGGCGTCCGCTTCCGCGAGACGCCCGAGTTCCATCAGCACGCTGCCGTGGTCGTTGTGCGCTTCGGCGTGGTCGGGGCAAATCGTCACCGTCTGCCGATACGCCGCCTCCGCTTCGGCGCGGTAGCCGAGCCCGTACAGCACGTTGCCGAGCTGGTGATGCGCGTTCGCGTCGAGCGGGCGCAGCGACACCAGTTGCCGATAGGTCGATTTCGCGGCCGACAGGCGGCCGAGCGTTCTGAACAGCGAGCCGAGGCTCGCGTAGACGTCCGCGTAGTCGGGCTTCAGATACAGGCACTGCCGCCAATAGTTCTCCGCGTCGGTCCATTGAAGCAGCGCGAACGAGCACGTGCCGGCGATGTTCAACGCATCGGCGCGCTGATCGGTCGGCAACGTGCAATCTTCGAGCAGCGGCGCGACGAGCGGCAATGCGTCGGCGAACTGCCCGGCCGAACATAACGACACGGCCCGCTGGTTGATGTCGGCGATCGAAGAAGCAGGCGTCTGCGTGAGTGTCATGTGTCGTGGCGATGTTTCAGCGGCGTGGTTGTGCAGCGGGTGCGCCGCCGTTGCGCGGTTGCGCTGTTGTTCCGATACGCGCACCTCGCGCGATTTCACAGCATAAGCGACTCGCCTGTGCGTCAGCGCCTCGAAATAAGCGCATTTTTACCGTTTAATCCGCCGCTATAGCCGTCATGACGAATGAAAGGATCGCGCGGTGATGCTAGAATCGCCCCCGCCTTTTCTTCGACGATCATGACTCGACGCTCGCACAACCACCTGACCGCATGGCTTGGCCTCGTCGCCATGTGGCTCGTCGTGTTCGCGCCGCTCGTGAGTCAGTTGCTCGAATCGGGCCGCGCCCACGAGCCGGTTGCCGCGCTGTGTTCGGCCCTGCATCCGGCCGGCGCGAGCGATACGAGCGATACGAGCGTCGTCGCTCAAACCAGCCCCGCGCCCGTGCATCTGAGCCACGACGATGCATTCGGCGCGTGCGGCTACTGTCATCTGCTCGAACATCACGTCGCGATGCCGACGCTTGCCGTCATCGACCCCACGGCCGCGCTGCCGCTGGCCGGCACCGCGCCGCCCACGCTGTCCACCCGCTTCACGCCGCTTGGCGCGTTCCCGTCGGGACGTCCACGCGCCCCACCTGTCGTTTCCTGATCGCTGCCGGTCCTGATCGCGGATTCGTCGCTGATGTCGACGAGGCCTGCGATCGCCTGTTCAATGCATCGAGGAAACGCTCATGTTCAACTTCGCGCTGCGAAGGCTGTCTTCTTGCGTCCGTCGTGACGCTGTCGATTGCGCTCATCGCTCGATTCGTCGTCCCATTCGTTGGCCCGCGCTGGTGCCAGCTTTCGTGCCGGCTTTCGTGCCTGCTTTCGTCGCAACATCCGCGCAAGCCGCCGACGCAAACGCCGACGCAATGCTGCCCGCCGTCAGCGTCAATGCGAGCGCAAGCACGAGCGCCGCACCGCGTGCCGTCGACCCGAATCTCCCCGCCTCCGTCGAAACCGTCATACGCGATCAGTTCGCGAGCTGGAACGTCGTCAACAGCGAGGACGTGCTCAAGTACATGCCGAACCTGGCGGTGCGCAAGCGCTTTATCGGCGACCTGAATTCGATCATCGCCGTCCGCGGCACGAGTAATACGCAGAGCGCGCGCGGTCTCGTCTATGCGGACGGCTTGCTGCTGAGCAACCTGCTCGGCAATAGCTATTCGTTTCCGCCGCGCTGGTCGATGGTGAATCCCGACGAAATCCAGCAGGTCGACGTAATCTACGGGCCGTTTTCCGCGCTGTATCCTGGCAATTCGCTCGGCGCGACCGTGCTGATCAGCACGCGCATGCCGAAGCAGTTCGAAGCGAACGCCGACGTCAAGGCATTCACGCAGCACTTCAGCCTGTTCGGCGTGAACCGGAGTTTCAACGGCAGCGAAGCGAGTGCGTCGATCGGCGACAGGATCGGCAAGTTCTCTTATCGGCTCGGCGTCAATCATCTCGAGAACACGAGTCAGCCGCTGCAATTCGCGACGCTCGCGCAATCGACCATTCCCGCAAAGGCGGGCGACAAGCCCGTCACCGGCGCCTATTTCTACCGCAACCAGACCGATACGCCGACGGCCGTGCTCGGCGTGAACGGCGAAGGCATCGAGCACACGGTGCAGGACCTGTTCAAGCTGAAGATGCAGTATGACTTCACGCCGACACTGCAGGCCGGCTTCACGCTCGGCTACTGGCATCAGACATACAGCAGCGAAACATCGACGTTCCTGCGCGACGCGGACGGCAACGCCGTGTATAGCGGCAACGTGTCGATCAACGGTGATCACTACACGATTCCGGCGGCCGCGTTTGCGCCGGGTCTCGGGCACAGCGAGAACTGGCTCTACGGCGTATCGCTGAAAACGCGCAACGCGACCGGCTGGAACGGCGAGGCGATCGCATCGTATTACGACATCGGCAATAGCGTCGCACGCACCGCGAATGCCGGCGGCCCCGGCAATGGCCCCGGCACCGTGCTGTTCGGCGACGGCACCGGTTGGAAAACGCTGGACCTGCGCGGGACCTATACGCCCGCGATCAACCAGGCAGGACCACGCAATCACACACTGAGCTTCGGCTACCACTACGACAACTACTTCGTCGACAGCCAGACCTACAACACGCTGGACTGGCGTGACGGCGACACGACCTCGTTCGCCAACGCGTTCACCGGCAAGACGCAGACGCAGGCCCTGTATGCACAGGACGTGTGGCGCCTGGTGCCGCGCTGGAAGCTCGTCTACGGCGTGCGCTATGAAGACTGGCAAGCCTACGATGGCGCGCAGTCGCTGCCGGGCACGACCATCGCCTACGGCAATGCCAGTCAGCGTCGTTTTTCGCCGAAGGCGTCGTTATCGTTCGATGTCAGCGACGATCTGACTTTACGCGCATCGATCGGTCGCGCTTATCGCTTCCCGACAGCCAGCGAACTGTTCCAGGGGCAAATCAATGGCTCCGCGATCGTCAACAACAATCCGCATCTGCAGCCCGAAGACGATCTGTCGAAAGAGCTGAGCGCCGAATGGGCGCACTGGAATGGCGTGTTCCGCCTGTCGCTGTTTCAGGACGACGTGAAGAACACGATCTTCAGTCAGACCGACACCACCGTGATTCCGAACGTGACGAACTTCCAGAACATCGGCAAGGTCCGCTCGCGCGGCGTCGAAACGAGCTATTCGGGCGAGGACGTGTTCGTGCACAACCTCGATCTGCTGGCGAGCGTCGCCTACACGCAGTCGAAGATCCTCGAGAACGCGCAGAATCCGGCATCGGTCGGCAAGTACTTTTACCGCATTCCGCTGTGGCGCGCGACGCTCGCCGCGACCTGGCACTTCGACGCGCGCGCCGCGCTGACGCTTGCCGCACGTTACTCGGGTCGCCAGTACAACACGCTGACGAATACCGACACGAATCCCAACGTGTTCGGCGGCACCAGCACCTATACGGTCGCCGACGCGAAGTTCACGTTCAAGCCGACGAAGCTCAGCGAAATCGGCATCGGCGTCGACAACCTGTTCGATGCGCGCTACTTCGTCTACCACCCGTATCCCGGCCGCACGTTTTATGTCGAAGCGAAGCTGCGTATCTGAGTGCCGCGCAACGCGCCGCGAATCGCTTGTCGCACGCAAACACATCGCCCCATTTGCCCCACGAGGATTTCATGTCCACAACTCAAACCGCCGAACGCGCGCGCCCGCAAAACAGTACAACAGTTGCCGCGACGAGCGGCCCGGTACATCCAGGCTATCGAACACTGTGGCGCTGGCATTTTTACGCGGGCCTCTTCGTGATGCCATTTCTACTCGTGCTTGCGATCACCGGCACGCTGTACTGCTTTCAGCCGCAGCTCGAGCCGCTGCTTTATCGACAGCAAATGGTCGTCGCACCGCAAGCAGTGCCGAGGCTGCCCGACAACGCGTTGCTCGCGAAAGCGCGCGCGGCGATGCCGCCCGACTCGGTCGCGACGACCGCCGTGATCACGCGCGATCCGCAACGCAGCGCCGAATTCGTGTTTCGTCTCGCGGACCGCACGCAGCAGAGCGTCTATCTGAATCCGTACAACGGCGATGTGCTGGGCACGCTGAGCGTCGAGCGTCGCTTGATGCAGGCGGATCGCATGCTCCATCGCAAGTTGCTGCTCGGCAAGCCCGGCGAACTGCTGATGGAATTGGCCGCATGCTGGACCCTCGTGATGATCGGCACCGGCATCGCACTATGGTGGCCGCGCGGCAAAACGACCGCGCCCGCCGTGCTGCTGCCGCGCTTGGCGCTGAGAGGACGCCCGCTGTGGAAAAACCTTCACGCAGTGATCGGTATCTGGCTCGCGCTCGGCGCACTTGCATTCGTATTGACGGGTCTGCCGTGGACCGGCTCATGGGGCAAGCAGTTCAAGGCGTTCGCGACCGCGACGAAGCTTGGCGCGCCGCCGGGCGCGTGGGGCGGTTTGCCGTTGCGCTCCAGCGTGCCGGGAGCGCAAGCGGACCACGCCGACCATGCGAGCGCGACGGTCGCGCATGCCATGCACGCCGACATGGACTCGATGCCCGGCATGGTCATGGACGACCTGCCGTTGCCGCTGAAGCCGTGGGCCGCGGGCGACGCGCGTGTGCCGTCTTCCGTGGCCACCGCTGCGGCTCGGCCGCTGTCGCTCGGCCATATCGTCGCGCTCGCCGCGTCGCTCGGCCTCACGAACGGCTACAGCATCGTGCTGCCGAACTCGGCAACCGGCGTCTACACGCTTTCCTATTTCCCTGCGAATCCGCAACATGAACGCACGCTGTACGTCGACCAATACAGCGGCGCGATCCTGCGGGACATTCGCTACGGCGATTACGGCGCGATCGCGAAGGCCGTGTCGTACGGTACGTCGTTGCATATGGGTCGCTTCTTCGGCATCGCGAACCAGATACTGTGCGCGGCCATTTCGCTCGGCCTCGCCGCGCTTGCTGTGACCGGCTTCGTGATGTGGTGGAAACGTCGGCCGCAACGCTCGCTCGGCGCACCGTCGCGCGAGCGCGGCGCGCCGCCGATGCGCGGCTGGAAAACCGGCCTCGTGCTGCTCGGCATCTTGTTCCCGCTGATGGGCGCGACGCTCGTCGCGGTATGGCTGCTCGACCGGCTGGTTTTCGGCCGTGACTCACGACCCGAACCGCACCGCGTGGCGTGAGATCAAGACGAGCCGGGGCGCACCGCTTGTGCCCCACGAGCGTTTACGATACATTTTGCTCGTTTATGATCGATTTATGCGAGAACGGAGACGAGCCCCATGCAGCGAACCAGGGAAGAAGCGATCAACGGGCTACTGCCCGAGCAGCGCGAAGCGCTGATTCTGCAGCGTTTGCGCACGCATGGTCGCGTGCTCGCGGCCGAGCTTGCCGCCGAGTTGCAGACCTCCGAGCACACGGTGCGCCGCCATCTGCGCGATCTCGCGGACCAGGGCCACTGCAAACGCGTGTACGGCGGGGCGTTGCTGATGTCGCCCGCCGACAAACCCGCGGCACTGCGCATGCGCGAAGCCGTCGACCGCAAGGCACGCCTTGCCGCGGCGGCCGTATCGATCGTTCGTCCGAAGCAGATCGTGCTGCTCGACGCCGGCTCGACGAACGTCGCGATCGCGGCGGCGCTACCCGACAACGCCGGCCTGACCGTCGTCACGAATTCGCCCGAGGCCTGCGCGCGCCTGCTGAACCGCCCGGGATTCGACGTGATCCTGGTCGGCGGCCGCATCGCGGGCGGCGCGGCGGGCGCGCTCGGCGCGACCGCGCTGCTGCAGATCCAGCAGATCCGCGCGGACCTCTGTTTTCTCGGCGCCTGCGCGTTCGATCCCGACGAAGGCGTGGCCGCGTTCGACGCAGAGGATGCCGAACTGAAACGCGCGATGGTCAAAGCGAGCGGCCAGATCGCCATCGCGCTGACCTCGGAAAAGCTGATCACCGCGGCGCCGTTCGCGGTAGCGCCGGTGTCGTCGGTCGATCATCTGTTCGTCGAAGCGGACGTGCCGGGCGCTCGTGTCGCGAGCCTGCGGGCCGTCTGCGATAACGTGATGGTGGCACGCCCATGAACTCACTCGCCAGGGAACGCATCGCGACGCTCGCCGTCTTTCTCGCCAACGGTTTCGGCATCGGTGCATGGGCGGTCGAGGTGCCGCGCATCAAGGAAAGCCTGGCGCTCAGCGACACCTCGCTCGGCATCGCGCTGTTCTGCTTCGCGCTCGGCGCCATCGTTGCGATGCCGCTCGCGGGACAACTCGCGCCGCGCGTCGGCAGCGGCCGCGCCACCGCGCTGCTCGGCGCGACGTTCGCCATCGCGCTGCCGTTGCCGGCAGTCGCGCCCGGCATGCCGACTCTGTGCGTGGTGCTGCTTGCGCTCGGCGCGTCGAACGGCGCGCTCGACGTGTCGATGAACGGACATGCGAGCGCGATCGAAACCCGCTGGCGCGCACCGATCATGTCGTCGTTTCATGCCGCGTGGAGCGCGGGCGGCCTGCTTGGCGCGGCGAGCGGCGCGCTGCTGCAGAAAGCCGGCATCGGCGTCGTGGGCGGACTGCTCGCGCCCGATCTGTTCATTGCAGTCCTGATCGTTTTCGCCGCGTCGTTCGCGTTGCGCGATATCGGCCCGCGCGCGGCCGCCGCGTCGAGCGGCTTCGCATGGCCCGACAGCAGCGTGATGAAACTCGCGCTGCTTGCGTTCATGTGCATGCTCGTCGAAGGCGCGGTGGCCGACTGGAGCGCGGTGTACTTGCGCTCCGCCTTGAATCAGGAAGCGAGCGTCGCTGCGATCGGCTACTCCGCGTTCGCGTTTTCGATGGCTGCCTGCCGGATCGCCGGCGATGCGTCGGTGCGACGCTTCGGTTCGAGCAAGGTCGTCGCGCTCGGCGGACTGATCGCGCTCGCCGGACTCGCGCTCGTGCTGAGCCTGCCGACCGTGCTGACCGCGTGCGTCGGCTTCGCGATGGTCGGTATCGGTCTCGCGAATATCGTTCCGGTGATTTTTAGCGCGGCGGGTCGCTCGAGTGCAACGCCCGCGATCGGCGTGTCGATGGCGGCCACGTTCGGCTATGCGGGCTTTCTGGTCGGGCCGCCGCTGATCGGTTTCGGCGCTGGCGTGCTCGGCTTGCGTGCGGCGTTGTGCGTGCTCGTGATGGCCACGCTGATCGTGTCGCTGTTGGGCGGCAAGGCGGTGCGTGGCGCACAACCCGCGTAGCCAGCGCTATTTCGCTTCCTTGTCGAACACGGCAACCGGCTT
The DNA here is from genome assembly GCF_014397785.1 of Paraburkholderia podalyriae. Lineage (GTDB taxonomy): Bacteria > Pseudomonadota > Gammaproteobacteria > Burkholderiales > Burkholderiaceae > Paraburkholderia > Paraburkholderia podalyriae. The sequence goes on along the minus strand of NZ_VZQQ01000015.1, from coordinate 147,771 downwards.
GCGAGCGGGTAACGCATCGCGTCCCGCGTGCTGCCCCAATGGCCAGCTGAATGCGCCGAGCAATGAGTGCGGTTGCTTGCGGTCGTCGAGACCGGTGGCGGGCCATTCGTGCTTCGCAGGCACCCAGCGCGTGCCGAATACGTGATCCCACATCGGCAATAGCTGCGCGAAGTTGTGATTGAAATGCTCGGCGCGAATCGAGTGATGCAGACGGTGATACTGCGGATTGTTGATCCACGTGACGTAGCGGCCGAGGTCCACGCGCAGATTCAGATGCTCGAAGTAGTTGCCGGACATGAACACGATCGACGTCGCACCGACGATCCACGGCTCGACCTTGAACAGTACGCCGACGAGCGGATAAAGCAGGCAGCCCTTGAGCAGCACCTCAATCCAATGATGCCGCAACGTGATCGTCACATTGAAATCCACCGCGCTATGGTGCAGCGAATGCAGCTTCCACAGGATGGGCCACGTGTGCTGCAAGCGATGAAACGCGTATTCGAGGAAATCGATCGTCAGCAGCACGATCACGAACGAAGCGAGCGCGCCCCACCCGCGCGACACCAGCACCACCATCCCGCCGCCGAGCGCATTCACGATCGCGACGCTCGCGGCCGCCGTCAGCGGCTTGGTGGCTTCCACCAACGCCAGATACAGGCCCGCGTACGCCATGTTCAGACGCTGGCCCGCGCGCGATTGCAGCAACGCGGCCGGCCAGCGACGCTCGAGCAATGCGCCGAGGCCCATCATGACCAGCGCGAGCGCATAGCCTTGCAGCCACAGGCTCGCGTGGTGCAGCAATGCGGGAAATGGGCTCGACGCTAACATGGAATTCCCTGGTGCCGCCGATGCGGACCGTGTCGGGCTGTCTGTGGCAAACAGCAGACGCGCCGCGCCGGATACGACAGGAGCGTTAGCATGATCTTCGCAGTGCGCCGGTCGGCGCGCAAGCGCCCTTTGGCGGGGTCCACCGCGACTTCGGATTCGCCCGCTAGCACGGAAAAAAGGCGGGGTCATCGCTTCACGCTGTCACGATCGCGAGCGGACGGTCGATGCTGCGCATCGTCCGCTCGCGTCGTCGTTGTTTGTCGACATCCGTTTAGTGTTGGCCCCGCCGCACCTCGCAAGCCGCGCCAAGCTCCCCGAGCGCGAATCACGAAGACTTTTGCTGCCGTCGGTATTTATTCCCTGCATGAAATCCCGGCTGCAACATTTGTAGTTCTTGTGCCTTCCTTAGAGCAACGGTTATGCCATGCTGGGTCAAAGCCTTGCCACACATGGACGGATCCGTGCCGATGCACTTCGCCGCGGGCCTGATCGCACGCGATGCATCGGAAATGAGACGCCGCGCGGATGCCCCGACGCCTTCTTGCTGGCTTCGCACACGTCGTTCGACGCGCGCGGGAAAACCCGAACGCGCATTGACAGAGCAAGTTTTGCGACGCGTACCGGCGGAACCGCCGGCGCGTCATGCGACGAAACAGTGCCTGCGTCCTGCGGACTGGCGTGTCGCAAAACTGAGACGGCAAACGGCTCATAGCAGCGCGTTCAATTGCACGACGCGCGACTCGAACTGCCGAAATTCCTCGGCGGCAAGCTAAGACAACGAAGCAAGCATGTTGGACAGGCGCCGCACGTGGGCCTTGAACGCGTCGCTCGTTTCGCGGTTCGTGGTGGGATTCAGATGCGAGCTTTCGGCGAGTTGCGCCTGCTCGTGAAAGTCGTTGGCGATTCTGCGCCTGATATCGTCAGGCAGCGACCGCACGATAGAGACCAGCAAAGCCTCTTCGGCATGCAACATGCCGAGAATCGAATGGGCGTCCATACGAGAACCTCCGGGGGAACATCGTCGATGGCGGCCGGCGGTGGCGCCGGCGCTCCTCATGTTACCCCGTTGGTTCCGCGTCGTTGGCAGTGCGGGTTACTCAGCGATCGAATAGCGCGACGGACGCGCACGCGGCTGTTTCGCCTCACGCTCGACGTGCGGAGTCGCGCCACGGATCAACAGAATCGCGCAAACCGCGACCATCGCCCAGATGCAGAGAATTACGGTCAAAACGCTCATGTCAGCTTCCGGAACGTCGGAACTACGGGTTAGTACGGTGATGCTGCCGCGTGGGCAGTCAATGCAGCGTGGAGCGCTCAGGCGCACCGAACAGCAGTTCGTCGATCAGGGCGGTGGTGAACGTCAGCTGCGTCTCGAGCGATTGGCGCGCGGCTTGCGCGCCCGCTTCGTCGCTGCGAGCGACGGCCGCGTGCGCCCGGGTGGCGAGACGCAGGATGGCTTCGGAACCGCGTTGCAGTTCGCGCATCGCGTCGTCTGGACCGGGCGTCGGCTGATCCCATTCCGAGGTGGCGAGTTCCGGCAGGTCGGCGTCGAGCCGGCGGGGCTTGTTGTGACGGGAAGACATGCGGGGCTCCTGACGGAAAATCGCGATATACGCGACGGGATGAATTCAGTGTGCGCCGCCCCCGCGTGTTTCAATTCGGCGAACAGAAGCCGAATGTGAAGCCAATCCGGGAGCTTCGAGAAAAACAAGGGGTTTTTACCGAGCAATCACCGCTTGCGCGCCGCGAATCCAGTCGCCGGGGGCGGCGTTGGTTCGCGGCAGCGGGGGAAAACGTCCATCTTGGGGATGCGGAAAAAGCGGAATACGACTTTGAGCGGCCTTAAGCTGCCGGAACGACGTCGATGCGCAATGCCTCGCCGCCAGCGGCAATCGCCAGCAGGTGGTCGACGTTCGGATGCGCGCCCGGACGGTTGCGCGCGTCGGCCGTGTGCTCGGCGAACAGCGCGAGGCCGTATACGGCCGCCTTCGCATCGAGCGTGCCGAACGCGCGGCGCAGGTGGTTGTACACCGCGAGCGAGCCCTGCTTGCCCGGCTTGTTCTCGATGCTAGCGACCACGGCGCCGCTGCCATTGACCAGATCGATGCGTGCGATGCCGTCGATCGCCGGCATTCTGACGAGATTTTCCTTGAAAACGTTGCTCGGTTCGATCACTGAAACCACTCCTTCCGTTCTAAAAAATGCATGACGGGCCGTATCTTATCCGATGGACATCGAGCGGGTCACAATGGGTCGATCGGCAACAGTTGACCGAAGGCCCCCTCACCCCTTCGTCGCGCCAAATGTCAGGCCCGCGACAAAATGCTTCTGCATCGCAAAGAACATCGCGACCGACGGCAGCGCCGCCAGAATCGAGCCCGCCGAAACGAGATTCCACGCGGTCGTCCACTGTCCTTTCAGCGCGGCCACGCCAACGGTGATCGGCGCGGCGTCATCGCCTTGCGTCAGACATAACGCCCAGAAATAGTCATTCCACACGAACGTGAACACGAGGATCGCCAACGCCGCGAGCGCGGGACGAATCAGCGGCAGCACGATCCTGAAGAACACGGTCCACTCGTTCGCCCCTTCGATGCGCGCCGCCTCCACCAGTTCGAACGGCAACTGCTTGATGAAGTTGCGCAGAAACAGCGCGCAAAAGCCAGTCTGGAACGACACATGAAACAGAATCAGCGCGCTCACGGTGTTGAACAGCCCGAGTTGCAACGACAGATCGCGCACCGGAATCATCAGCACCTGAACCGGTACGAAGTTGCCCGCGACGAACGTCGCGAACAACGTCGAATTGCCGCGAAAGCGATAGATCGCCAATGCAAAGCCCGCCATCGCCGCGAGTGCGATCGAGCCCACTACCGAAGGCAACGTAATCAGCACGCTATTCCAGAAGTAATGCAGCATCGGCGACGTCGTCAATGCCTCGCGATAGTTGTCGAACATCGCGAAGTGCTTCGGCCATCCCCAGTAGTTGCCCTCGCTCAGTTCTTCGGTTGAACGCACGGACGTGACCAGCACCGCGATCATCGGCAGCAGCCAGATCACGAGTGCGATCGGCAACGTCAGTTTGTATGCGCGGCGTGTGGCCGGCTTCCATTTGTCGATCGGAATCGGAAACATCAGCGGCTCCTTATTGCTCGGCGCGCAGCATCCGCCGCAGATGGTAGACGATGTACACGAGCATGATGCCGAACAGCACCACCGCGATCGCCGCCGAATAGCCGATGCGGTAGTACTTGATCGCCTGGTCGTACATGAAATAGGCGAGCACCGTCGAGCTTTCGAACGGACCGCCGCCCGTCATCACCGAAATCAGGTCGAAACTGCGCAGCGCGCCGATGATCGTCACGACGATCGCCATGAACGTCGTGGGCCGCAACTGCGGCAGAATCACATGCCATAGCATCGACCACCCCTGCGCGCCTTCCATTCGCGCAGCTTCGATCTGCTCGGCGTTCAATGTGGTCAAGCCGGTCAGATACAGAATCATGCAGTACGCGGTTTGCGGCCACAGCGCCGCGAACACGATGCCGAACGTCGCATAGCGCGGGTCCCCGAGCACCGGCACGCCGTGGCCGAGCATCATCGCGAGCAGGCCGAAGGTCGGATCGTAGAACCACGAAAAAATCAGCCCGACCACGACGCCCGACAACACGAACGGCGCGAAAAACAGCGACTTGACGATACGGATACCCGCCACCGCCTGGTTCAGATACAGCGCAACGGCGAGCCCCATTGGCGGTGCGAGCAGGAACAGCACGAGCCAGATCAGGTTGTTCTTCAGCGCCGTATAGAACGTCTGCGTATGGACTAGCTCGATGTAGTTCGCGACGCCGACGAAGGTCGGTTCGGTCATCCCATCCCAGTTGAAGAAGCTCAGGCGGATCGTCGAGAGGATCGGCCACACCACGTACACGGCCACCATGAAGCAGGCCGGCGCGAGAAACAGGAACGCGGCGCGGCGCTGCCGCCGCGCGGTCGGCGTCGGCCCGCGCCGGCGCGATACGACGGACGCACCGCCCAGCGCACCGCCCGACGCCGGCAAGCCCGGCGCGCCGGATTCAACAGGACCGCCGACGCTATGACGGCTGACGGAATGCGACACGATCAATCTCCCAATCCGATGCATCGAACAGCGGCCCTGCGGCCGCCGCCGCTCACTTCTTGTAGATACGCTGACGCGTCTGCTCGAGCTGCGCGAGGATGTCGTCGAGTTTCGACGGATCGGAGACGAACTGCTGCATCCCCTTCATCCCTTCGTCTGCCATTTCCTTCGTCATGTCGCGATCATAGAACTGCGCGATGCCGCCCTTCGTATTCGACAAAATCTGGAAGCCGATCTTCGAAATCGGATCTTCAGGCTCCGGCGACTTGCTGTTCGCGGACAACGAGCCGAGTCCCTTCGCGAGTTGCGCGCCGATCTCGGGCGTCTCGACGAAAGCAAGGAACGTGTGCGCATCGGACTTGTTCTTCGCCTTCGACGGAATATGCAGCGATTCGACCGGCCCATCCTCGGCGGTCGGCACCTTGGCGTCGATGATCGGGAACTGGAAGTATCCCATCTGCGGCTTCACGTTATCGGGGAAACCCGCCGCGATGAACGTACCCATCAACATCATGGCGGCCTTGCCCTGGAACAGGAACGGCTGCACCGCGTCGAGATCGTAGGACAGTGAATTATTGATGAAGTAGCCGTCGTCGATCAGTTGCTTCCACGTCGTATAGACCTTCTTCACGCGCGGATCGGTGTACGGAATCTCGCCGGCCATCAGCTTCTGATGAAACGCGTTGCCGTTCAGGCGCAGATCGAGATAGTCGAACCAGCCGGCAAGCGTCCACGCATCGCGGCCCGCCACCGCAATCGGCGTAATGCCGGCGGCCTTCAGCTTTTTCGCGGCGTCGAGAAACTCGTCCCATGTTTTCGGCTCGCCCTTGATGCCGGCCTTGTCGAACAGGTCCTTGCGATAGAACATTCCCCACGAGTAGTACACGGTTGGCGCGGCATACTGCTTGCCCTTGTACGACGATGCTTCCTTCGTCGACGCATACATGTCGTTCCAGCCGTTTTTCTTCCAGTCGCCGGTCAGATCCTCGAACAGGCCGCGCTGCGCGTAGTACGCCATCCGTTCGCCGTCGTGCCAGTTGACGATATCGGGCGCGACAGTGGAAAGCCAACCCGGCAACTGAACCTTATAGGCTTCCTCATCGATGAACGACACCTTCATGTCGATCCCGGGATGCGCTTTCTTGAACTCATCGACCACCTGCTGCCACACCGCGCGCTGGCTCGCACCCTTGTAGGCGATGTTCAATGCGAGCGTGCTCGCCTGCGCGGTGCTGACGACGGAGGTGCCCGCGGCAACCGCAGCCAGCGCGAGCGCCAGCAGAACCTTGCGTGGTTTCAATTTCATTCTGACTGTCTCCTTTGCTTCATGATTTTTACGTCGTTGTCGCTTGTGGGTCGAATGACTGCGTGGGATTGCTACGGCCAGACTTCTATTGCGAGCGGTACACCGCTACACCTTGCGGCGCCACCTCGCGCGAACCTATCACGAATGCGTCGTCGGCAACGTGATCGAGCGCGTGGGCTTGATCGCCGTAGTTGAACACATACGTCAGTGCGCCGCGACGGCTGATGCGCACGCTGTCGCCGAGCGCCTGCGTTTCGAGGCCCGCTTCCTGCGCGATCCGCGCGAACAGGCGCACGGTCAACGCGTCGTCGAACAGGCTCGCGAAGTAGTGATACGCGCCGCTTCGCACGTACGCCGGATGATCGTCCGCGAAACGCGCGCGCACGTCGAATGAAGATGATGCATCGCTGTCGATGAAATCGCGCCAGTGTCGCGCGAAGCCATCGGCCGTACCGCCCTTCTGTCCGAGCACCACCGCCTCGGTCACGTTCGGCCGCATCGATTCGACGCGCCACACGCGCAGCGGCAGCACCGACGTCAATGCGCCAGGCGGCAGATTCGCCGGAATCCGCAGCTCGCGCGTCTTCGAACCGGTGCGTGGACCGAGCACGACTTGGGCGCCCGAGCGCGCGAGACGTTCGGCGAAATCGTCAGTCACGACCGGCAGCGGCGGCACGACGACAAGACGATAGCCGTCGAACGATGCATCGGCCGGCACGACATCGACGTCGAGTCCGAGCGCGCGCAAAGCCGAGTAGTACTCGAATGAGAACCGCGGATAGTGAAAGTCCGCGCCCTGCGGATGAATCTCGAACAACCACTTCGCTTCATAGTCGTAGACGAGCGCGACTTTCGAGCGGATCGACGCATTGGCATCGGCATTCGCGGCGAGGACCGTGTGAATTTCCGCCGCCACCCGCGATGCTTCATTGCCGCCGACGTCGAGCCGGTTGTCGGGCGTATTGAGCCCCGCGTGCATCTGCTCCTGCGCGAACGGCGCCTGACGCCAGCGGAAATACGACACGCAGCCCGCGCCGTGGGCGAACGCTTCCCAGCTCCACAGCCGCACCATGCCCGGCAGCGGCGCCGGGTTCCACTGCGCCCAGTTCACCGGTCCCGGCTGCTGCTCCATCACCCAGAACGGCAGCTTCGACATGCCGCGATACACGTCGTGATTGAACGACGCGAAATCCGGATGACCACTGCGCAACCAGCGCGCCTTGATGTCCGGCGCGAACCACTGCTCTTCGAGCGCGCCGAGCGGATAGCTGTCCCACGTCGCGACGTCGAGATCGGCCGCGACCTTGTAGTGATCGAACTCGGTGAAGAGCTGCATGAAGTTGTGCGCGACGGGCCGCCCCGGCGAATGTGCGCGAATGATCTCGACCTGCATGCGGTTGTAGCGCGCCACTTCGTCGGATGCGAAGCGCCGGTAGTCGAGCCGATGCGACGGATGCGCCTCGGTCACGGTGCCGACAGGCGCGTCGATTTCTTCGAAGCCGCGGTACTCCATGCTCCAGAACACCGTGCCCCACGCGTCGTTCAACGCCTGAATCGTGCGATAACGCGCCTTCAGCCACTCGCGAAAGCGCGCGACCGCGGCCGGCGAATAGCTGACGACGGTGTGATGACAGCCGAATTCGTTATCGGTCTGCCAGTACGCGACCGTCGGATGCTTGCCGTAACGCTCGGCCACCGCCGTGCAAATACGACGCGACGCCTCGAAATACGCGGGCGACGAGAAATCGTAATGACGCCGTGAGCCGAACGCGCGCGGGCGTCCATCGGCGCCGACCGGCAGGATCTCCGGATGACGATCGATCAGCCACTTCGGCGGCGTCGCGGTCGGCGTGCACATGACGACCTTCAGGCCAGCCGCGCCGAGCACGTCGACGGCGCGATCGAGCCAGCCCCAATCGTATTCGCCGGGCGTCGGCTCAATCCGGCTCCACGCGAATTCCGCAATTCGCACCTGCTCGATGCCGAGCGCTTTCATCCGCCGCGCGTCGTCTTCCCACATCGACTCGGGCCAGTGCTCCGGGTAATAACAGACTCCGATACGCATCCCTATGTCCCCAATGTTCTTCAAGCGTAGTGTTCGACGGATTCGAGCGACGCGGCCGCGAAGCCGTCCTCGGTGAACAGATGACAGGCCGTGCGCGACACGCGCAGGCTCGCGCGATCGCCAGCAACCAGGCGCGTGTTGCCGGGCGCCTTGGCGATCAGCACGGCGCCGCCCGGCTGATCGAGGTGGACGTAGCTGTGTTCGCCCAGCTGCTCGACCAGCGACACGGTGCGCGCGAGCACGCCGTCTTGCGGGGTCGCCGCGTGTGCGTCTGCCGATGCATCGACGAACTCGAGATGCTCGGGACGCACGCCGAACGTGACCGGCTGCGCTGGCTGCAAGCCCGCGCTGCTCACCGGAACGCGCACGTTCTCGCCCGTGTGATCGAGCGTGACGAGCACGCCTTGCGCATCGAGTGACGTCACCTTGCCCGGCAGGAAATTCATTCGCGGCGAGCCGATAAAGCCGGCCACGAAGCGGCTGCTGGGCTGGTGATACAGCTCGAGCGGCGCGCCGATCTGCGCGATGCTGCCGTAGCGCTCGGTGTCCTTGCCCGAATGCAGCAGCACGATCTTGTCGGCAAGCGTCATCGCTTCGATCTGATCGTGCGTCACATAGACCACGCTCGCCTTCGCAAACTGCTTATGCAGGCGCGCGATTTCGACGCGCGTTTGCCCACGCAAGGTTGCATCGAGATTGGACAGCGGTTCGTCGAACAGAAACACCCCGGGCTCGCGAACGATCGCGCGGCCGATCGCGACGCGCTGCCGCTGCCCGCCCGACAGCGCCTTCGGCTTGCGCTCGAGCAGTGCCTCGAGTTGCAGGATGCGCGCGGCTTCGCGCACCTTGCGCTCGATCTCATCCTTCGGGGTCTTCGCGAGTTTCAGGCCGAACGCCATGTTCTCGAACACGCTCATGTGCGGAAACAGCGCGTAGCTCTGGAACACCATCGCGACGCCGCGCTGCGCGGCCGGCACGTCGTTGACGATGCGCCCGCCGATCGACAGGTCGCCGTCGGTCACATCCTCGAGCCCGGCGATCATGCGTAGCAGCGTGGACTTGCCGCAGCCCGACGGGCCGAGAAACACGCAGAACTCGTTTTCGCCGATGTCCAGATCGACGTTGCGAATCACCGGCGCACCGTCGCCATACGCCTTCTGCACGCCTCGTAACGAAATGCTCGCCATTGCATCGACTCCGTGATTTAATCGGCGCGAAGTCGGAGATTAAGCGCTTAATCAGCAAGACCGAAAAATCGATCGCAAGGCGATCGTTGGGTCTGTCTCCGATATCGTTTTGTATGTTGGTGACGACAGATGTTGCCGCGCCTCGCGCCGTGATGCAAATGTCGGACAGCCATCCCAGATATTGACAACATCATGCCCACACTCAGCGAAGTTGCGCGTCATGCCGGCGTCACGCCGGCCACGGTGTCCAACGTGCTGCGCAATCGCGGCCGGGTCGGCGAAACGACCCGGCAACGCGTGCTCGACGCGGTCGCGGCGCTCGGCTACCGCCCGCATCTCGCAGCGCGCGCGCTCGCCGAGGGCCGCGCGCCGACGCTTGCGCTGATGGTGTCGAGCATCGCGAATCCGTTCTATCCGGAGTTCGCGCTCGCGGTCGAACGTGCCGCGCGCGCGAGCGGCCACTTCGTGATCATCTGCAATACCAACGAAGATCCGCTGACCGGCCGCGCGTACCTCGACCAGATCGCCGGCACCTTGTCCGAAGGCGTGCTCGTGACGAACGCGAACCTCGATTTAGCCGATCTGCACAAGACCGAAGCGCGCGGCACGCCGGTCGTCCTGTGCATGTGGGAACGGCCCACCGAGCCGCCCGGGCTGCCGTGCGTCGCGGTCGACTTCCGGCTTGCCGGCAGGCTCGCCGGCGAGCACCTGCTCGAACTCGGCCATCGGCGCGTTGGTGCGATCGTCGGCAGCAAGGCGTCGGGCATTCATGCGGCGCGCTACGAAGGTTTCGTCGACGCGTTGCGCGCGGCCGGCGTGACGAAGAATCGCGTGCGGCACGCGCTCGACACGATCCACGGCGGCTACCTCGCGACGCGCGCGCTGCTCGAAGCCGATCCGCAACTGAGTGCGATCTTCGCGACCAACGACCTGCCCGCGCTCGGCGCGATGCACGCGGCCGCGGATCTGGGCCTGCAGGTGCCGCACGATCTGTCCGTAATCGGCATCACCGACATCCAGCTCGCGCGCGAGTCGCGCCCCGCTCTGACGACGGTGGCCGTGCCGACGGTCGAGGTCGCCGGACTTGCGGTGGAACTGCTGCGCGAGTTGATCGAGACGTCGTACGGACAGGCGGGACGCGCCGCGACAGGCGTGCCGGCGCGCGTGCCGATGCGGATTTCGTCCGAGCCGAAATTGATCGTTCGCGCATCGACCGCCGCGCCGCGTTCGCGTTGAGGTGGCTGTCACCACCGCGACCTGACGTTGCAATCGACGGGGTTCGGTCAGCTTGCGGTGCGTCAACTCGCGTGACGAGGCTCGCGCGCCCCGACCGCCAACGCAATGACGGCCAATACCGCGGAAACCACCGCGAACGCGACGTTCGCCCACAAATGTCCGACCCGGGTCGACAGCAGCGCAATGCCGACCGCCGGCAGCGAGTTGCCGGTGTAACAGCAGAGCAGATACGCCGATAGCATTTCGGCACGTTGGTCCGCGGGCGCGAGCCGGTTGATCTCCTGCAAACTGCCGCGAAACCCGAGCGCCGCGGCGATTCCACACAGCGCCGTCGCCGCGATCAGCACGATGATCGACGCGACGACCTGCGCCGACAGCAGCAACGCGAGGCTCGGTGGCAGCAGCCACAGTCCGGCGAACATCGCGGTGCGGGCGGCGAGTTTCGATGTGACGATCACCGTGATCGCGCTCGCGGCGAACAGTTCGGCGACGAGCGCCCCACTCAGCGCGGGGCTGTGCAGATGCATACTGTTCGCGATCAGATTGGGCAACAGCGCCGCGAAAAAACCGAGCAGTGCGAACGTCGCGAATGCGGTGACAGCAGGCACGACGAATGCGATGCGCAATTGCGCGGGCACGCCGATGCGAGGCGCGAACGACACCTGTGCAAACGACCGGGCGCGCGCCTGCACCGTTTCGCACGCGAGCGCCGCCAAAACCACGGTCGCCACAAGCGTCATCAGATAAACGGCGAACCCCGTGCGCAACGGCCAGGGCGCGAATTGCGCGAGCAGACCGGTCAGCAGCGACCCCACTGCGAGCCCAGCCAGATTGACCGCCGCGGCAAGGCGGCTAGCGGGCGCCTTGTCGGCGCCGGCGTGCAATTCCGCGATCCACGCAGTCGCCGTGGCCGCACCGACACCGATCGCGAGACCGCTCACGGCACGAGCGATGAACAGCCACGCCGCATGCGTCGCGAACAGGAAGCACAGCGTGCTCGCGATCGCCGCTGCGAGCACGACCAGGCTGACCGATCGGCGCCCGGCTTGATCGGACACGCGACCGAATAGAAACAACGCGCCGAGATTGCCGATCACGTAAGTCGCGTACACGAGCGTGATCGTCAGCTCGGACAAGCCGAAGCGGCGTTGGTAGAGCGGATAAAGCGGCGTGACCATCGTGCTGCCCGCGTACAGCACGCCGAGCACAGCGGCGGCGGCGATCAGTGATGCGCGGGCGCCGAGCCGTCGCTGCGACCAGGGCAAATGCATCGGTCTCTCCGACAGGTTGACGTTCTGTCGATGCGAGCAAGTGCTGTTCCGCCGCGCCGTCTCGTCGGCACTCAGCGGTCAGCGAAAAAACGCGGGACGCGCCGCAAATTGCGTGGAAAGCCACTACTAAGCATTCAAATAGCTTTCAATCGAGCCAGGGATTTTCCCGAAGCCGAGGCGCACCATTGCGCACCGCAAGACGGCGTCAAAGCCTTGCCATACAAGGCTGTCAGCCTGCACGTTGTCGCCAGCGCGGCAAATTTCCGCGTTCACATTGCCTTGACGACCGGTCGCGCACCTGCTGTACTAAATCAACCAAAGTGATTTAGGCGATTCCCTTCGAACGAACATTGCGTCGAAGCGTCATCGCCGAACGTGGAGCCCACGGCTTCGCGGCTTCGGTCCATCTGCAGTACCAAAAGTCGTTGCCAATAACCGGAGGAGCGTCTCATGAATCTGAATTCCCGCAGGCGTCCTGTCGCCAGGACAATCGTATCGATGTGCGCCGCGGCAGCGGCGCTGTGGTGCGCGAGCGCGAGCCAGGCCGCCGACCAGCCCGTCATCGGCCTGATCACGAAGACCGATACGAACCCGTTCTTCGTCAAGATGCGCCAGGGCGCGGACGCGGCCGCGTCGAAAGACGGCGCGAAGCTGATCACGGCCGCCGGCAAGTTCGACGGCGACAACGCCAGTCAGGTCACCGCGATCGAAAACATGATGACGGCCGGTGCGAAAGCGATCCTGATCACGCCGAGCGACACCAGAGCGATCGTGCCCAGCATCAAGAAGGCGCGCGCGGCCGGCGTGATGGTCGTCGCGCTCGATACGCCGACCGATCCGCAGGACGCCACCGATGCCCTGTTCGCCACCGACAACTTCAAGGCTGGCGTGCTGATCGGCAAATACGCGAAGGCCGCGCTGAACGGCAAGCCCGCGAAGATCGCGACGCTCGATCTCGCGCCGGGCGTGTCGGTCGGCGTGCTGCGTCACAACGGCTTCCTGGAAGGCTTCGGCGTCAAGCAAGGCGATCCGTCGATCGTCTGCAGCCAGGACACGCGCGGCGATCAGGCGAAAGGCCAGACGGCGATGGAAAACTGCCTGCAGAAAGCGCCCGACATCAACGTGGTCTACACGATCAACGAACCGGCCGCGGCCGGCGCGTATCGCGCGCTGAAGGCAGCGGGCAAGGACAAGGGCGTGATGATCGTGTCGATCGACGGCGGTTGCGAAGGCGTACGCAACGTGAAGGCCGGCGCGATCGCGGCGACCTCCCAGCAGTATCCGCTGAGGATGGCCGCGCTCGGCGTCACCGCCGGCGTCGACTACGCGAAAACCGGCAAGAAAGTGTCCGGCTATCAGGACACCGGCGTCACGCTGATCACCGACAAGCCGATGTCCAGCATCGACAGCAAAGACACGAAGTTCGGCCTCGACAACTGCTGGGGCAACAAGTAACACGCATTGCACAGCGGCCCGTTGCGCGTCGTACCGGGCCGCCATCTGAATTGCCGCGTGACCCTCGTGTCACGCTCATGTATCGAGGATTGCCATCATGTCGACTCCCTCCGCGCCCGCCGGCCGCCCGCGCCAGTCTTTCACCGAGCACCTGCCGTCGCTTTCCGAAATCGGACCGCTGATCGCACTGGTACTGGCCTGCGCATTCTTTATCTCGCAAAGCAGCCGCTTTCTATCGTTCCAGAACCTGTCGCTGATCCTGCAACAGACGATGGTCGTCGCGGTCATCGCGATCGGCCAGACGCTGATCGTGCTGACCGGTGGCATCGATCTGTCCTGCGGCATGGTAATGGCCTTTGGCTCGATCATCATGACGAAGTTCGCGGTCGTGCTCGGCGTGCCGCCGATCCTCGCGATTCTGTGCGGCATCGGCGCCAGCACCTTGTTCGGCTTACTGAACGGTCTGTTGATCACGCGCATCAAGTTGCCGGCGTTCATCGTCACGCTGGGTACGCTGAACATCGCGTTTGCGCTCACGCAGATCTACTCGAACGCGGAAAGCGTGTCGAACCTGCCCGATGCGATCATGTTCCTCGGCAGCACGTTCAGGCTCGGACCGGCGGAAGTCACGTACGGCACCGTGCTGACGCTGCTGATGTATCTGGCCACGTGGTTCGTGCTGCGCGACACGGTGCCCGGCCGGCATCTGTACGCGCTCGGCAACAACGCCGAGGCCGCGCGACTGATGGGCCTGTCGTCGCAGCGGATTCTGCTGTCCGTCTACACGCTTGCCGGCGCGATCTATGGCATCGCCGCGCTGCTGTCGGTGGCGCGCACCGGCGTCGGCGATCCGCAGGCCGGGCAAACCGAGAACCTCGACAGCATCACCGCGGTCGTGCTCGGCGGCACGAGTCTGTTCGGTGGACGCGGCTCGATCGTCGGCACCTTGCTTGGAGCGCTGATTGTCGGCGTATTCCGTAACGGCCTGACGCTGATCGGTGTTTCCTCGGTGTACCAGGTATTGATCACCGGCATCCTCGTGATTCTCGCGGTCGCCGCCGATAAACTCTCGCACCGCGGCCGTTGATCCCGCACAGGAGCCTTGTCATGTTGACCTCCACCTCCTCTTCCACGTCCGCTGCGATGCCGGTTCTGCAGGCACGCGGGCTCGTCAAACGTTACGGCAACGTGACCGCGCTCGACGGTTGCGATTTCGAAGTGCTGCCCGGCGAGATCCTCGCGGTGATCGGCGACAACGGCGCGGGCAAATCGTCGCTGATCAAGGCGCTTTCGGGCGCGACGGTGCCCGACGAAGGCGAGATTCTGCTCGACGGCAAACCGGTCAAGTTCCGCAGTCCGCTCGACGCCCGCGCACAAGGCATCGAGACCGTGTACCAGGAACTCGCCGTCGCGCCGGCGATGAGCATCGCCGAAAACCTGTTTCTCGCCCGCGAATTGCTGAAGCCCGGCTGGCGCGGCTCGCTGTTCAAGATGATCGACAAGCGCCGCATGCTCGACGAAGCGACCGCGGCCATGAAGGATCTGCAAATCGGCATCCGCTCGATGCGCCAGGCGGTCGAAACGTTGTCCGGCGGCCAGCGCCAGGGCGTCGCCGTTGCACGCAGCGCGGCATTCGCGCGCCACGTGGTGATTCTGGACGAGCCCACCGCCGCGCTCGGCGTGAAGGAAGGCAACATGGTGCTCGAACTGATCCGGCGCGTGCGCGATCGTGGCCTGCCGGTAATTCTGATCAGCCACAACATGCCGCACGTGTTCGAGATCGCGGACCGCATCCATATCCAGCGGCTCGGCCGGCGCGCGGCGCTCGTCAATACGAAGGATGTGCACATGTCGGAAGCGGTCGCGATCATGACCGGCGCGAAGACAGCCGACGTGAAGGCGATCGCATGACGCGCCGCTCAATCCGCTGAGCCACGAGGCCGGTACACGACAATGGACACCCCCAGCACCAGCAGGCGTTCGCCGGTCAAACGCACGGTCGGTTCGAATCAGGTCGGCATGCGGCAATTCAACGAGCGCATCGTGCTGCAAACGATCCGCTTGCATGGACCACTGCCGAAGGCCGAGGTCGGCCGCCTCACGCGTCTTTCGATGCAGACGGTGTCGATGATCGTCGACCGGCTGATTGTCGACGGCCTGCTCGAAAAACTGGCGCGCGTGCGCGGCCGCATTGGCCAGCCGTCGGTGCCGATCGCGTTGCGCGGGGACGGCGCCTACACGATCGGCGTCAAGGTCGGACGCCGCAGTCTCGACGTGCTCGCGATGGACTTCGCCGGGCGCGTCGTGTGCCGCGATGTGTTCGAGTATGCGTATCCCGATCCGCGTACGCTGTTCCCCGCGCTCGAACACAAACTCGCGCGCGTGAACGAGATGCTCGGCGCGAAGGCCGGCAAGCTGGTCGGCGTGGGCGTCGCGGCGCCGTTGTGGCTCGGTGGCTGGCGCGATTTTCTCGGCGCGCCGCCCGACGCGCTCGACGCCTGGAACGACATCGATCTGCGCGCGCGCATCGCGACGATGACCGGCCTACCCGTCGAGTTCGCGAAAGACACCACGGCCGCGTGCGCGGCCGAACTCGTGATGGGCCAAGGCCGCGGCATCCACAACTTCCTGTATCTGTTCGTCGGCACGTTCATCGGCGGAGGTCTGGTGATCGACGGCCGTCTGCATGGGGGCCCGCACGACAATGCGGGCGCGGTCGGTTCGATCCCGCTGCGCGACGGCGGCGCACGCAAACCCGCGCGGCAGTTGCTGCACGCGGCATCGGGCTTCGTGCTCGAACAACTGTTCAGCGATGCGGGCGCGCCAGCCGCCGCGGCGCACGATCATCGCGCGCTATCGCCCGAGTTATGGCGGCATACCGAGCAATGGCTCGACGGCGCGTGCCCGGCGATCGCGAACGCGCTAACCAATGCAGCCGCGTTGCTCGATCTCGAAGCGGTCGTGATCGACGGCGAGTTCGACCGGCTATTGCTGCGCGAGATCATTCGCCGCACCGAGCGCGTGCTCGATCGTTTCGAATGGGAAGGCATGGTGCGGCCGCAATTGCTCGAAGGCGCGATCGGCGCCGATGCCCGCGCGATGGGTGGCGCAATTCTGCCGCTGTATGCGCATTTCGCGCCGGTGCATGAACTGTTTCTGAAGCCGGCGGCGTCGGAGGCGGGTTATGACGAGCGGTGAGTCACGATCCCGCTTTTGCCTCGCATGACGAAATGAATCGACTCACTTCGAGGCAAGCTTCGCCGCGGGCGGCGTCGATTCCGCCTGCGGCGCCGTCACCGTTTTCTCGACCGGCCTATCGAGCAACGGCTGCAACGCCGGTGCCATCGACTTCAGCAACTGCACAGCCAGCGCACTCGTGAAGTCGTAGCGCGCGGCATACGGCTCATGCACCCAGGCGGTCAGCGTGCCGTAAAAGCGGTCGCCAAGCGCGAACACAAAGGTCGCACAGCGATTCACCTTGCGTGACTCGATGAGCCGCGCGCCCTTCGCGTACACGTTCAAGCGCTGATCGCCGGTGCCGGTCTTGCCGTAGACGGTGAACGTTTCGCCGTTCGGGAACGTCATGCCTTGCGCAAGACGCCTCGCGGTACCGCCCGTCACGACGTCGCGCAACAGCATCCGCACTTCGCCGGCGATCTCCGGCGACACCTGCTGTTGCGGCGCGACCACCGCGCGCCTGAAATGCGTTTCGTACGGCGTGTCTTTCGCGAAGTCGATTTGCGTCAGCGTTTCGGTCGGCACCTTGTTGCCGTCGTTCGCGATCACGCCGATCAGTTGCGCGAGCGCCGCCGGACGATCGCCCGACGCGCCGATCGCCGCCGCATACGACGGCGTCAGCGACGCGAACGGGTAACCGAGCGCCTGCCACGATTTGCCGATCGCGTCGTACGCGCGCAGCTCGACCATGCGCTTGATGCGGTGATCCTGCGTCACGTGATAGCGTGTCTTGAAGAGCCACGAGTAGGTGGACAGGCGCACGTCCTGGCTCGCGCTTTCGGCTTGCGCGAGCGTCGCGTCGGGATGCGAGCGCAGATAGTTCAGCGTCCACAGTTCGAGCGGATGCACGCTCGAAATATAGCCGCGGTCGTTCAGATTGAAGCGATTGATGCCGTACTTGTCGTAGAGATTCGCGAGGTCTTCGTCGTCGAGCATCGAAGCCGCCGGCGTGTTCTTCAGCGCCGCGTACATTATCTTGTTGAACCACGCATTCGATTGATCCGGCGCGACGCTGCGCAACGCGGTCGCCACTTTCGGCGGCGACTTGCGCACGCCAAGCAGCAACAGCGTGATCTGCTGGTCAGGCGTCTTGCCGTGGTATTTGGTGTAGAAACGCTTCATGTACACGCGGCTTTCCTGATCGGCGAAGCGCGTCAAGTACATCTTGCGGGTCGCCGGATCGCCGAGCCATTGCGACGACGGCCCGGTGGTCTGCACCATTTCGTAGTGCACGATATCGCGCATCAGCCGCACGAACACGAGGTTCACCGAATGCTGGAACGCACGATGCACGGTCAGGATGCGGCTGTTGTCGTCCGACTCGAAGTTCGCGAAGGTCTGCGCGCCGCCGCCGGTAAAGAACGTCTCGCCCGGGCTCGCCGAGTATTTACGCTCGACGGCCGCGTCGAGCATAGGCTGCAGCGAATGATCGCGGGTGTGCAGCAGATAGTCGATCGCCCAGTGCGTCAGCCGATCGTTCGGATCGGGTGTGATCGCCTTCAGCTCGGCCGTGCTCAGCGACGCGTAACGGGTGTGCAATTCGGTGACGATCTGCAGATACGTGATGACGGTGCGTAGTTTCGCGGTCGAGCCGAGATTGAGGCGCGCACCCGAATTGATGTCGAACGGCTGGTTCACGCTGTCGGTCTGCACACGCACGAAGTTCGCGTCGCCGTGCCGCTCGAACAGCGTGAAGCTATAGGCGATATGCGACGGATCGTCGGACGCGCGCAACATTTCATAGCCGACGAGACCCGCGGCCTTCGCGCCGTCTTTGGTCGCGGCGGCGGCGAGGCGCTCGGCAACGGCTTGTTGCACGTCATTGTCCAGCGTGCCCGTCGCCTGCGCATCGAGGCGGTCCAGTTCATAGAAGCTGCGCACGCCGAGCGCGGCGAGCAGATGCGAGCGCATCGACGTGACCGCCTTGCGCGACACGAACGAGCCGATATCCGGTGTGCTGCGCGACGCGCGGTGCAGATCGACGTGCGCCGCCAACGCCGCATCGCGCAACTGCGCGGTGATCACACCGCCACTCGAGAGCAGTCGCAAATAGCTGTCGGTCAGCCGTTCGAGTTCGGGATAGCCGCGCTGCAGGAAATACGAGGGCGCGCGCTGCGCGATCATCAGCGACAGCACTTCGCGAAACGCCAGGCCCTGGTCGGGCAGATTCGCGTCGGTGGACGGCGCTTTCAGCAGCCGGTTGGTCTCGCGGAAATCGCGCCCATACCAGGCGGCGAGGCCATCGCCGATACCGTTGATTTCGCCGACGCCAGGCTGCGCGGCAAGCGGCACCGAGTTCAGATAATGGACCACGATCTGTTCGCGCGCGGGCAGCGTTTGCGGTCCGTTCAGATAAGCGCGCACCGACGCGGACGCGATTTGCCGCAGCTTTTCGGCCGGCGTCGCGGTGCGGCCGCCCGCCGAGTGACGGAATTTCTCGATCTGCGTCGCGAGCGTGCTGCCGCCAGGCGTCTGTTGATGACGATCGAAAACGCGCACGCCCTGGTCGACGAGCGCGCGGCTGAAGCGCCCCCAGTCGATCGCCGGATTGCGGTTCGGTTGAGTCGGATCGAGCAGATAGCGGTCCTCGATGAACAGTAGCGAGTTCACGACCAGCGGCGGAATGGCGTCGAAGCTGTCGTACACGCGGCCTGGAAACCGCACGCTGTACAGCGGCGCGCCGGTGCCGTCGAACAATTGCAGGCCCGCCGTGTCTTTTTCGTCGTAAGGCGGGAACAGGCCGTCATCGGCTAGCGACAGCATGCGTTCGGAATCGCGCGCCTGTGAGCTGATTTCGAAGCCATGTTGCAACAGACGCTGCTGGAAATCCGGCAATAGCGCGTAGCCGAGGCGCGCGTCGTACGGCCCCTTGTCGGCTTGCGGAAAGCGGATGGAATGGCTGGGCCCCTCGGCGATGGAAAAACCGACGTCGCGTGTCAGCTCGGAAAGGTATCGCGCCTGCAGCCGCGAGGTTTCGATCTCGATCTGCACGAGACGCGCGACCAGCGCCGCCGCCAGCAGCAAGAAAACGGCCAGCCCCCATTTGAGCCAACGCCAATTCCGGACGGGCGCGGTGCCGGTCGCGCGGAGCGGAAACCGAAGCGGTGGCCGATTCATGGCTGCTCTCCCCGAGCGATGGCCAGGGCGTGGCGCCTGGCTCACTTCATTTAAATCAGTGTAGCTCGGATCGTGAAACCGTCACTGGTTGCAATTTCTCCGTCAGTGTCGCAACTACAACACCTGCCGGCGGCGGATGACAAAACGCGAACTGGCATGAGATATTGAAGGTCTTTTCAGAGGAAGACGGAGCCGCCTTTTCGGGCGGTTTTGCCGTTTCTGGCGGGCACTGCCGGAATCTAGTCGCTTTTTTGCTGGGTTTCTTACCGGCAACCGCGCGGACGGCTCGACAACCGTTCGGGCCGTGCCTAAGCTCGCGCTTTCGGTTGTGCTCGTTGTGTCTGCGCGCGCAGCAGCGCGATCAACCGTTCCGCCGGCGGCGACAGCACGCCGCCCTTGCGCGTGACGATGCCGAAAGTCTGCGATGGCGATTTGAGCCTGACCGGCACGATGCGCAGCATCTTGTGCCGCACGAACGGCCCCGCAATCGCGCTCGGCAGCAGCGAAACGAGTTCGGCGCTGCTTTGCAGCATGGCGACGGTCACGAAAGTGGACGCCGTCGAAATCGGATTGTCGGGCATGTCGAGGCCGGCGAGATCCAACTCGCGTTCGAGCAGCGCGTGCAGCGGCATGTGCGACGGATACATGACCCAGCGATGCCCGGCGAGATCGTGCAGCGTCATCTCGCGGCGCGGCAACGGCGCATGCTGATAACCGACCACCACCGCCAATGGCTCGTCGCCGAGCGGACGATACTGATACTTCGACGGGTCGGCCGCGACCGCCGCGCGGCCCACCACCAGATCGAGCCGGCCGTCGTCGAGTTGCGCGAGCATCCGCGCGCTGGTGTCCTCGACCACCTCGATCGACAGATCAGGTTGCGCCACATGCAATTGATTCAGCGCGGGCACCACGCAATTGGGAATGGCGCCCATGATCGCACCGAGCGCGAGCCGCCCGCCGCGCCCGGAACGTATTTCGGCGACGTCCTGGCAGAGCGCGGTGAGATCCGTCGTCACGACGCGCGCATAGCGAATCACGCAATGGCCGAGCTGGTTGGGGATCATGCCGCTTTTCGAGCGTTCGAAAAGCGGCGCGTCGAGCATCGATTCGAGCTCCTGCAGCGCCTTGCTCGCGGCCGATTGCGTCATGGCCATCACGCCTGCCGCTTTGTGCAGCGATTTGTGATCGTCGAGCGCGATCAGCAGATGCAGCTGCTTCATGCGCAGCTTCGACAGCAGGACGTTGAGCGTGTCTTTCATCGGTCGGGTGAGTCGCAAAAGCGATCACGATATGGAAACAATTCAATATACCCGCGAGGCCTCGCGCCGTATAGTCAGCAACGGAGACAAGCATCGAATTGCGCCGCTCATCCGCTTATTCGCTCGTTTGCGAGCCCACGCGCAACCCTTCCATTCCAGCACGGACCACATCGCCATGAGCCAACCGTCACATTCCCCCGCCCTGCGCGGCGTCTTCCCCGTCGTGCCGACCATCTTCGACGACGCGGGCCGCCTCGACCTCGAAGGCCAGAAGCGCTGCCTCGATTTCATGATCGACGCCGGCTCGAACGGCCTGTGCGTTCTCGCGAACTTCGCCGAGCAGTTCGCGCTGTCCGACGACGAGCGCAACACACTGATCCATGTCGCGCTCGAACACGTCGCGGGCCGCGTGCCGGTGATCGTCACGACCACGCATTTCAGCTCGTACCAGTGCGCGGAGCGCAGCCGCGCCGCGCAGGCCGCGGGCGCCGCGATGGTGATGGTCATGCCGCCGTATCACGGCGCGACGATCCGCATCGGCGAGCGCGGCATCTACGAGTTCTATCGTACGGTGTCCGATGCCATCCAGATTCCGATCATGATCCAGGATGCGCCGGTCAGCGGCACGCCGTTGTGCGCGCCGTTCCTTGCCCGCATGGCGCGCGAGATCGACAACGTGTCGTACTTCAAGATTGAAACGCCGCAGGCCGCTAACAAGCTGCGCGAGCTGATCGAACTGGGCGGCGACGCGATCGTCGGTCCGTGGGACGGCGAGGAAGCGATCACGCTGATGGCCGATCTCGATGCGGGCGCGACCGGCTCGATGACAGGCGGCGGGTACGCCGACGGCATCCGCCTGATCGTCGATACCTATGCGGCCGGCGATACCGAAGCCGCCGCCGCGCACTATCAGCAGTGGCTGCCGCTGATCAACTACGAGAATCGCCAGGGCGGCCTCGCATCGTGCAAGGTGCTGATGAAGGAAGGCGGCGTGATCCGTTCGGACGCGGTGCGTCATCCACTGCCGCAGATGCACCCGGCGACGCGCGAAGGGCTGTTGAAGATCGCGCGTCGGCTGGACCCGCTCGTGTTGCGCTGGGGTCGATAATGCACACTGAAGCGCAGCGGGGCGCCTGCCGACGGGCGGACTGACGCGGGCTGGACGGCGGCATACGATTGCCGCTACGCTAGGGTCTGTTTACAAGCCCGCGCCCCATGCAAAGTTTCTACGAAGCCACCGCCACCCGTTCGTCCGCTTACGCGCCGCTCCCCGGCCGACGCAGCGCGCACGTCTGCATCATCGGCGGAGGACTCGCGGGACTCTCCACCGCGTTGGGACTCGCGGAGCGCGGCGTGAAAGACGTCGTCGTGCTCGAAGCGCAGCAGGTCGGCTTCGGCGCATCGGGACGCAACGGCGGCTTCGTGTTCGGCGGCTACAGCCTCGATTGCGCCGACCTGCTGAAGACGCTCGGTCCGACTCGCGCGCGCGAACTCTACGCGTTGACCACCGACGCGGTCGAACTGATGCGCAAACGCATTGCGCGCTACCGGATCGATTGCGACGCGACAGATGCCGGCGTGATCCTCGCGAACTGGTTCGACGAACCCGCGCGTCTCGAAGCGCAACGGCGTCTGATGCGCGATTCGTTCGGCATCGACTGGGAACCGATCGCTGCCGGCGAACTCGCCGCGCAACTGAAAACGAGTCGCTATCACGGCGGCCTGTTCGAGCGCAACGCGTTCCATTTTCATCCGCTGAGGTACGTTGTCGGCATCGCTGCGGCGGCCGCGCAAGCGGGCGTGACGATCCACGAGCGCTCCCCGGTCGTGAGCTTGCGGCGCGACGGCGCGGGCTTCGTCGTCGAGACGCCGCAAGGTGCGCTCGATGCGCGCCACGTCGTGATGGCGGGCGGTGGCTATGCGCGCAACGTGTACGCGCGCGTCGAGCGCGCGGTGCTGCCGATCGCCACCTACGTGATGGCGACCGAGCCGCTCGGCGAACGCTTGCACGACGCGCTTGCGACGCGCGCCGCGATCTACGACACCCGCTTCGCGTTCGACTACTACCGCCCGCTCCCCGACACGCGCATCCTTTGGGGCGGCCGCATCTCGGTGCGCGACCGCGAGCCCGCAGCTATCGCGCGACTGCTGCGACAAGATCTGCTGAAGGTCTATCCGCAGCTACGCGACGTGCGCATCGAGCATGCATGGGGCGGCCTGATGAGCTATGCGCGGCACAAGATGCCGCAGATCGGCCGCAGCCCGGATGGCGTCTGGTACGCGATCGGTTTCGGCGGACACGGCATGGCCCCGACTACGGTGTCGGGCGAACTGCTGGCCGCGGCCATCGCCGGTGAACGCCCGCTGCCCGACGCGTTCGCGACCTTCGGCCTCACGCGCACGTACGGCGCGCTCGGTCTGGCCGCCGCGCAACTCACGTACACCGCGATGCAAACACGCGACGCGCTCGCCGCGCGCCGCCGTCCCACACGCCCGGTCGCGTAAGCGTCACGCAAGCTCCGTCGAAATGCCTCCGCCGATGCCCGAGACCCGCGCCAGACGCCCATTTCGCCATGCTAGAATGCGCCGTCACTGCCGCTCGAAATCACAATGAAAAAGGGAAGCAAGGCCGCCGAGCCTGATACCAACGGCGTCGTGTCCAACGCGCCGCGCGCCGAAGGCCGACGTGTCGACGCCCGCCGCAAATACGATCCCGAGCAGACGAAGCGCAATATCCTCGACGTCGCGACGCAGGAATTCTCCGCGATGGGACTGACGGGCGCACGCGTCGATGCAATCGCGGAACGCACGAACACCACCAAGCGCATGCTGTACTACTACTTCGGCAGCAAGGAAGGGTTGTACCAGGCGGTGCTCGAAAAGGTGTATGGAGACATTCGCGCACTCGAACAGGACCTGCACATCAGCGAACTCGATCCGATCGAGGGCATGCGCGCGCTGGTCGAATTCACGTTCGACTACCACGATCGCCAGCGCGACTTCGTGCGCCTCGTGACGATCGAAAATATTCATGGCGCGAAGTACGTCGAGCAGGTGAAGACGTTCAAAGGCCGCAACGTCACCGTGATTCACACGATCGAGGATCTGCTCGCGCGCGGCATCGCGGCCGGCCAGTTCCGCAGCGACATCGATCCGATCGATCTGCATCTGATGATCAGCTCGCTGTGCTTTCATCGCGTGGGCAACCGGCATACCTTCGGCACCGCGTTTGGGCGCGATCCGTCACATCCGCGGCTGCGGGCGCGGCATCGGGCGATGATCGTCGATGCGATCTTGCGGTTCGTGAAGAAGGACGATTGAGGCGGTTGCGTAGCGCCCGACTGAAAAGGAAACGGGCTGCGGTGAAAGCCACATCCCGTTTTTTTTATCGCTTCCAGAAACGAAGCGCGTTCAACAATTTACTGTCCCGGCAAACCGGTGACGGCCGTCGACGTGGTCGCCAACGTCGGCACGAGGTTTGCCCCCGCGGCGTTCTTGATCGTGCTGTTGGTAAAGGTCCAGTTGCCCGCATTGGCGATCGAACCGGCGCCCACGGAGGTGCCCGACGATTTGACGGCCGTGATGTTCACGTTGTTGAACGTGAAATTGGTAAACCGGCCCTTTTCCGCTTCACCCGCGATCGTATAACCCGCGACGCCGAACACCGCGCTCTCGACGTGCTTCATCGTGATGTTCTCGAACCTGAAGTTGCGGAAGATCGGATAGCCGTCCGACGCGTTGGCCGGCATCACGAGAATCGACGGCCAGTACGGCGGTTCCACATACGTCGTGCCGAACGTGGCCGGCACCGTGCCGCCGGCCGGCCAGTTTTCGTTGCCTTGCATGAAGTAGTACGCGTCGTCGACGTTGATGTCGTGGATATAGACGTTTTCCATCACGCCGCCGCGCGTCGGCGCGGATTTGAACACGAACACGCTGTAGACAGCCGGCCCGCCCGTCTTGTAGCCGACGTTGCTGTTGATCTGCGCGGTCAGCGGCGAGACCTGAATGTTCGACACCTCGATATTGTTCGCGCCGCCCGACGTTTCGCTGCCGATCGTAAACGCAGTCGCGCCGGCGCGCACCGTCGAGTTGCGGATCACGACGTTCGCTGTCGGCTTGTTCACGCGCAGCCCGTCGCCGTCACGGCCCGACTTGATCACGAAGCCATCGTCGTTCGCGACAATGTCCGCGTTCTCGACCAGAATGTTCGTCGAAGAGTCCATGTCGATGCCGTCGGTACTCGGCATGATGCCGGTCGCGGCGGTCGGGAAGTTGTAGACGTGGACGCCGTCGAGATGCAGTTGGTCCGAGTAGCACAGGTGGATGGTCCAGAACGGCGAATTCTGCACGGTCACGTCCTTGATCGTTACGTTCGTCGACTTGTACGTTTCGATACCGCGCGGCCGCTGCTCGTCCCAGTTCAGCGCCCATGTGATACGCAGCGACGAATGGAACGTCGTGCCATCGGCGTAATAGTGCGACCACCACGATTGCCCGTTGCCGTCGATCACTCCCTTGCCGGTGATCGTCACGTTGTCGGCGTCGCGAACGTTGATGATCGCGGATGCCCAGTTCATCTCGATGCCCTGCACGCGGGTCGGCACCTGCGGATACAGCGAAAGACCATCGGGATAGAAACCGTTCGTCGCGCCGGACGCGATGGTGGTTTCGATATTCCACCAGCTCTGCGCCTGGATGGCCTTCAGCGTCACGCCTTCATCGATCTGCAACGTCGTGTTCGAACCGACGAACAGCGCGCCGGTCATGAACGTGCCCTGCGGAAATACGACCGTCCCCTTCGCGGCACTCGCGGCATTCAGTGCTTTCTGGATCGCGGCGGTGTCGTCCGTCGAACCGTCGCCTTTGGCGCCGAACTCCGCGACGCTGAACGTCGTCTTGACGCTCGGTGAAGACGCCGGCGTCGCGGGCGCGGCCGTCGCGTCCGAATCACTGTTCGATATCCCACCACCGCCGCAGCCCGCCACCGTCATGCATGCCAGTGCAATCGCCAACCATCCCGTCCTCATGTCCCCTCCCACGGTTTGAAGATACGACTCGGAATTTATGTTGTAGGCATTCTCTTCATTGATGGGATGTCATACAAGATGGTTTATCCTGCGCTCCAGAAAGTCTTTCTGGGTCGCGCAGATGTGATAAGACATCGTATAACGTGGGATGCGACGACCCGGTCACCAAACGCAAAAAATCCCCGGTTGCCGCCGCACTGCGACGACAACCGGGGATTCGAATGGAACAGCGACCGTCAGATGAAACCAAGGCTCAGCAGGAAGACTTAATCCTCCAGTACGATCCGCTTGATATCGCCGACGATGAAGATGTACGACAGCGCACCGATCAACGCGACGACGCCGATAAATACCAGCGCACCCACGAACGAACCGGTGGCCGCGACGACCAGGCCCACCACGAGCGGCGTCACGATACCGGCCAGATTCGCGGCGAAGTTGAAGATGCCGCCGGTCACGCCAAGCAAGCCCTCGGGCGCGATATCCGACACGAGCGTCCAGCCGAGCGCGGCCATCCCCTGCGCGAAGAACGCCACCGACAGAATCGCGATCACCACGACGTTGCTCTCGACATAGTTGGCCAGAATGATCGTCGACGCGAGCAGCAGACCCGCGATGATCGGCAGCTTGCGCGCGACGTTCGGCGATTTGCCACGACGCAGCAGCCAGTCGGACAACACGCCGCCGAACATCACGCCGATCGACGCCGCAATGAACGGCATGATCGCGAAGAAGCCGATCTTCAGCCACGCCATATGACGCTCGGTGGCGAGATACGTCGGGAACCACGTGAGGAAGAACACCAGCGTCGAATTGCCCGCGAACTGGCCGAGGCAGATGCCGGTCAGCTGACGATGCTTGAGCAGCCGACCAATCGTGCGCCATTCGAAGCCAGGCTTCTTCGACGCGGCTGAATCGACCGTAGCCGCGACATCCTTGTTGCGATGCGTAAGACCGCCGCCTGCCTCGATATAGTCGAGCTCTTCCTGATTCGCCGACGGATGATCGCGCGGCTCGCGATACAGCAGCCACCACACCACGCCAAACGCGATACCGACGCCGCCGACCACGAGGAACAGCGAGCGCCAGCCGAACGCGCCCATCAGCATGAACAGAAACGGGCTGAAAAACGCGAGACCGATATATTCGCCGACCGTGTAGGTGCCGGTCGCCATCGCGCGTTCGCTTTGCGGGAACCAGGTGGCGACCACGCGGCTATTGGTCGGAAAGCACGGCGCCTCGGAAACGCCCAGCCCCAGACGGAAAGCGAACAGGCCGCCGATGCCCTGCACGAGTCCCTGCGCGAGCGTGCACAGCGACCAGAACGTCATCGACAGGAAGTACGTGAGCTTGCTGCCGAACCGGTCGAGAAACAGGCCGCCCGGAATCTGCGAGGCCACGTAGCTCCACGAAAACACCGAGAACAGCAGGCCCATCAGCGCGGCGTTGATGCCGAGTTCCTTGGTCAACTGCGGTGCCGCGATGCCGAGCACGGTGCGGTCGAGATAGTTGATCATCGTGCCGACCGCGAGCAGCGCGAGGATCTGATAACGGGCTTTCGAACGGCGCGCGGGGCTCGCCGTCCTGTTCTGTGCGGGTGAGCCCGCGGAACTGGATTGGAATGGTTGCGTCATGTCGTGCTTGTCTCCTCGATCAGCTTGGGTGCCGGTCTTTACGCGGCCGGTTAGCGTTGCAACAGCGATTGAAAGTGGGCGTAGACGCGCTCGGCGTCCGGCTCGAGGCCCGTGAAAATGCGCATGGCATCGACCGCCTGGTAGACCGCCATGCCGCCGCCGCTCAGCGTGCGGCAGCCGAGCGCCTCGGCCGCCTGCAACAGCGCCGTGCGGATCGGGAAATAAACGATGTCGGCAACCCACAGGTCGCGGTGCAGCAATTCGGCCGGCAGCGGCAGGCCCGGCATTTTGGCCATGCCGGTCGGCGTCGCGTGAATCAGCCCTTGCGCGGCCGCGAGCGACTGTTCGAGCGACGTGCCCGCGCTGACCTTGGCTTTAGGGAAACGCGCCTGCAACTCGTCGGCCAGCGACCGCGCACGCGCGGCATCGACGTCGAACAGCGTCAGAGATAGCGCGCCAAGGTTCAGCGCCGCGTGCGCGACCGCCGCGCCCGCACCGCCGGCGCCGAGTTGCACGACGCGCTCCAGCGACACGTCAGGCAGGCCGCGCTGGAATGCGCGCGCGAAGCCGGACCAGTCGGTGTTGTGACCGATGCGCTTGCCGTGCTGGAACAGCACGGTGTTGACCGCGCCGAGCGCGCGGGCGTCGTCGGACAGTTCGTCGAGCAGCGGGATCACCGCCTGCTTGCACGGATACGTGATGTTCAGGCCGTTGTAGCCCATCCGTTCGGCTGCCGTCAGCAGTTCCGGCAGCGCGGCGGTATCGAGCTGTAGCGCATCGAGATCGATACGTCGATACACATAGTGCAGACCGAGCTTGCTGCCCTCTTCCTCGTGCATTGCGGGCGTGAGCGAACCGCTAATGCCGGAGCCGATCAGGCCGACCAGAAAGGAGTGGGGCGTCGCCCGCGAGCAGGCCTGCGCATTGGCCAACGCGGCAATCTGCGCGTCGCTCCGGGTATTTCCCCGAGGGTTCGCTTGAGTGTTCGCTTGAGTGTTCATTTCGCCGCCCTATTCTTAAGAATCGTCGCCATCCGTTCCAGCGCGAGCACATAGCCCTGCGTGCCGCAGCCGATGATGACCGCGTCCGCGACAGCCGACACGTACGAGTGATGCCGGAACGCTTCGCGCCGATGCACGTTCGAGATATGCACCTCGATGACGGGCTTCTCGATCGCGGTCAGCGCGTCGGCGATCGCGACCGACGTATGCGTGTACGCGGCCGGATTGATCACGACGCCGTCGACCTTGGTGCGTGCCGCGTGGAGCCAGTCGATCAGCTGATGCTCGGCGTTCGACTGACAAAAGTCGACCGCGAGGTCGAGGCGCTCGCCCGCGTCGCGGCACAGCTTCGCGACGTCGTCGAGCGTTTCCGCGCCATAGATGGCCGGCTCGCGCGTGCCGAGCAGGTTGAGGTTCGGTCCGTTCAGGACCAGTACGGAGGCAAAGCTCATGACAACGACTCCCGCAGAATAAGGCGCGACTCGAACCGCGGCACCCGCGGCGGTTCGTCGACGCATGGCGAAGTGTGCGCGCATCGGCCGTCGCCGTCATTCGGGGTTTCTACGAATTTGTACCATCTAGTTAGTTTGTATAGACTGTCGAAACTCCCGACTAGCGTGGGGGATTCCGGCCTGCGTCTTGCTGCGGTGCGTAACGAAGTGGCTCATTTTGCGCATCGCAGCAAGTCCGGCAGGCAGCGCCCGCAGGCGCGCCGCAGTGGTTTGCCTGTTCCTTTTCCCTCGTTTGTCTGTTTCCGCAGGAGCCGTTCATGCAACGTTCGATTGCCACCGTGTCGATTAGCGGCACCCTCGTCGAGAAGCTGAGCGCGATCCGCGCGGCGGGCTTCGAAGGTGTCGAAATCTTCGAGAACGATCTGCTGTACTTCGACGGCTCGCCCGCCGACGTGCGCCGCATCGCCGACGACCTCGGCCTGAAGATCATGCTGTTCCAGCCGTTTCGCGATTTCGACGGCGTCAGTCCCGAGCGGCTCCAGCGCAATCTCGACCGCGCAAAGCGCAAGTTCGACGTGATGCACGAGCTCGGCACGGACCGCATCCTCGTGTGCAGCAACGTGTCGCCGGACACCATCTGCGACGACTCGCTGATGATCGACCAGCTCGGCGCGCTGGCCCGCGCGGCCGAGGCGGCCGGCGTGATCGCCGGTTATGAGGCGCTGGCGTGGGGCACGCACGTGAAGACCTACCGCCACGCGTGGAAGCTTGTCGATGCAGTCAACCATCCGAGCCTCGGGCTCGTGCTCGACAGCTTTCATACGCTATCGCTGAACGACACGCCGGACGCTATCGTCGACATTCCCGGCGAGCGCATCGCGTTCGTGCAGATCGCGGACGCGCCGAAGCTCGCGATGGACGTGCTCGAGTGGAGCCGCCACTACCGCTGCTTCCCCGGCCAGGGCGACTTCGATCTGGCGAACTTCACCGCGCAGGTCGTCAAAGCTGGCTACAAGGGTCCGCTTTCGCTGGAAATCTTCAACGATGGCTTTCGGGCCGCCCCCACCACGAGCACGGCCGCGGATGGCCATCGCTCGCTGCTGTTCCTGGAAGAGCAAACCCGCGCGCTGCTGGAAGAGCAACAGCAGCCGCAGAAGACGACGAGCGACCTGTACCGCTCGCCCGCGGCGCCCGCGCACGTCGGCTATCAGTTCCTCGAATTCGCGGTCGATCACACGACGCGCACGCAGCTCGCCGACTGGCTCGGCAAGCTGCGCTTTCGCCAGGCCGGCCAGCATCGCTCGAAGGACGTGACGCTGTATCGGCACGGCGCGGCATCGATCGTGCTGAACGCCGAGCCCGATTCATTCGCGAACGCGTTTTTCCAGCAGCACGGTTTGTCGCTGTGCGCATCGGCGTTTCGTGTCGATGACGCGAGCCAGGCATTCGAGCGCGCGGCCGGCTTCGGCTACGCGCCGTTCTCCGGCCAGATCGGGCCGAACGAGCGCGTGTTGCCGGCCGTGCAGGCACCGGACGGCAGCCTCGACTATTTCGTCGACGAAACACCGGATCAACCCACGCTATTCGAAGCCGATTTCGTGCTCACCGACGTCAACGGGCCGAGCGAGGTCGGACCGCTCGAGCGCATCGATCACGTGTGCCTGTCGGTGCCGGCGAATGCGCTCGATACGTGGGTGCTCTTTCTGCGCACGGCGCTCGGCTTCCTGGCCGAGCCGGGTGTGCTTGTGCCCGATCCTTACGGCCTCGTGCGCAGCCGCGCGCTGCGCAGCCCCGACGGCTCGGTGCGGATCGCGCTGAACGCGTCGGTGGACCGCCATACGGCGGTCGCCGAGGCGCTGCATACGTACCACGGCTCGGGCCTGAACCACGTCGCCTTCAGCACCGGCGACATCTTCAGCGCGATCCCTGAGTTCGTCGCCGATGGCGTGCCGCTCCTGCGCATTCCGCGCAATTACTACGACGACCTCGCCGCCCGCTACGCGCTGTCCGACACGCTGCTCGAAGCGATGCGCGCGAACCATATCCTGTACGACCGCGACGAACGCGGCGGCGAGTTTTTCCACGCTTATACCGAGCAACTTGACCAGCGCTTCTTCCTCGAGATCGTCGAGCGGCGCGGCGGCTATGACGGCTATGGCGCGGCCAATGCGGCGGTGCGGCTCGCGGCGCAGGCGCAGCGGCGCAAGTAACGGCGAGGCGCCGGAGGCACGACGGCGGCGCCTTCACTGGAAGTCGCCGCGTCGATACTGACTTCGTCTTTTCAGGCACGCGATCTGCGTCTCCGATCGAGGCAGGTTCGCCGTCTCGATATAATGACGCCTGTTATGCGGTCCAGCCCGCGCGTTTGCCTTGCATCATGCGCGCCGCAATGCGGTGCAATGCGGCGCATGGGCCCTAAGCCGAATCAACGCCAGGAGACATATGAAGAAGTTCGCTGCAGTCCTGTCCCTTTCGCTACTGCTCAGCGCGTGCGCGTAT
Source organism: Paraburkholderia podalyriae (assembly GCF_014397785.1). Taxonomy (GTDB): domain Bacteria; phylum Pseudomonadota; class Gammaproteobacteria; order Burkholderiales; family Burkholderiaceae; genus Paraburkholderia; species Paraburkholderia podalyriae. Next base: position 116,068 of record NZ_VZQQ01000015.1, on the reverse strand, counting down.
TTCCAGAAGGACCCCGATTCCGGCGAGCCCGTCACGGACACGGCGACCCAGCGTTCCGTCGACGACGTGGTCGCCTGTCTGACGCAAATGGCCAATCATCACAACGCCGCCTTCAAGTCGACCGGGATCCCGCAAGGTCAGATGCTCGACTTCGGCGACTCGAACATCGTCAAGGTACGCAGCGACAACGGCGCGACAACTTACCGTTTCTATGCGGGCAAGCGTCATGTAAGCAACCTGTGGATCGAATCGGCAGGCAAAACCTGCGCGCCATAAGGCTTTGTGGCGCATACAGGCGAAGTTCCGGGCGCCGGAATCTGATCCATTGAAACGTTCATGTCACGGTGTTACAGGACAATGGAGTCTTAAGAATCGTTTAAGACTTCGTCCGCATGATCCCCGGACACGTCCCCGCACAAGGTGCGCTCCATGAACCAGCCCGAACCGAATACCAACGAAACACCGGCCAGACGGCCCACTATCCTGCGCCGTCTCCTGAGCCATCATGAACTCGCGACGCTGCTGCTGTTGCTGCACGCGCCGATCGATGCATCCGCAAAACCCGAAATTCCGCAGCTTTACGAAGCGGGTCTCGTCGAGACCGTTTCGAACGATGCCGGCACGTCGCATATCCGTCTGACGTCCGAGGGTAATGCGGTGTTGCGGGGGCTTGGGGTGAAGTAACGACTTCAATCGCGACTCGGTCATCTGAGGCCGCGTCAACGCTTTGCGTTGATGCGGCCTTTTCTTTTCGGTTGAGGCGCAGGCATTCGAGCGTGGCCAATGTTTTTTGGCGGTGCTTCAGACTGATGCGCTTCTGCAAACAGTTTCGTAGATTATCCGAGGCACCTTTAAGAACGCTCCGATTGTGCGGCACAGACGTACAGGCAATAGTCATCGCTCCGCCACCTCAGGGACTTTTGGAGCAAAGAGCAATGACTGTAAGCTGCCGTCAGTTCCCGCCAACGCTGCCAATTCCAGGAAGTGATATGCGAGCTGATGGGCGAGTACAGGTGCGATGACGCACGCCCGTTTGTTTCGACGGTGCGTCAATGCGCTCGGGATCTGGCTCGCATTGGGCACTGCTCTCGCATGGGGTACCCAACGATTATCGTTCGAGATACCGTTATGGTTCGCCGATTTCGTTCGGTGGCTATTACGTTATTTATATCCCGATTGGATGCCCGATGCCTACGATGTCGAAGCTTGGAGCAACTTTGTGCTGATCGTTTCAGCATTTATCGTCGCTGCCGCGATCGTGGCGCCGGTAAGCGTCATCGGGTCGCGCACGAAGCGATTCGCCTGAATCCCGGATTTCACACTCTACCAATTTGCCATATCAAGCAAATCCTTTAAAAACTGATTTTGTGCTTTGCGAAGATTGTAGATGCACTCCTGTTGCAAAGCTGGAAACATCGATCCATCGTGCTCCGTTTCCCACTTTGCGCCGGCGTTACGTGGCAATTCGCAGTACCTCACGGATGCATCTTGCGTTGCCATGTACTGGTCCAGCAATTTCGCATGCACGTTGCCGTTCGGCATGGTCGCACGCAACTCGTTATAGATAATTTTGTTCTGGGCCATCAGGTCTTTCTGTAACTCGGAATAGCATACAGCGTCACCGTAACCGCCCCCCAAATGCTGTAGGCAATCGGGGGTCGACTTAGCGACCGCAAGACTAAAAAATAACACGCCTGAGATCAGAATAAGTACCCAATTCCTAATGCGATGCATCGTAGACTCCTGAGACAAATAAACGGGCTTCGGCAATCCGACGATTCTTAACGCCCCGATTTGTTCCCACCCGATACGTCAGTATGAAACCATGCATATCGTCATAATGACCTGTATTAACTTTTCTAATAATTTCGCTGGCGCCGTCCCCGGAGCCACAGTTATATACGATACTCACAAGCGCATCGTATTCGAACTGAAACAACGGAACCTTCACGCCAGCATTTAGACGTCTTTCTACCTCGGTAACGTTCCGCCGTCTGAACGCACGCGCGCGTTCCAGGCTGATTACCTGCCCAACCTCGATGCGGTCGGCAGGGACAATGCGATGCCCACATCCGACAGTAGGAATTCCAACATTGTCCCGATAGGCCTTCAAGATGAACCCCTCTGTTACCTGATGACCTCTGTACACGCCATTTAATGCCCCTGACTCCCATACAGCAGTAAAAGACAACCCGTCCGGGCTAACATGCCATGGCTTGCCGATCCTGTCCGACTGAAGAATTACAAGTGAATTCGGATTTGTGTCTGTTAGTGCTGCTCCCAGTGCATCAGACATTACGCCTCCCTGTGACCAATAAAAAGGTGAATGGATCGCGCGCCCTCTGTCTGGTAGCGCTTGGTGCGCCCCTGCAAATCGGTAATGCCGTGAACAAGTGCGCCCGATGGAAGTCGGGCAGTGTAATACGTATCAGGGAGCGCGTTACCTCCTGTATCCGTTAGCGTGAACCGCTGGTCGAAACAATTCCGCGGGCGTTCGCGACAATCGCACGCCCATGCGGTGCCCAGGGCTTCGGCCATCCGGTAACCGGTTGGATACGACTTCAGCCTATCGAACGGAAACCATTCGCCGGTTTCCGCGTTCAGCGCCATTGCGGACGGCATTGGCGGGAAATTTGAGTAGACTGAATAAGTGATACGGCAAAGCAGGCATTCTTCCTTACCCTCGGCACCGTCCTGTTTATGTTGTTCCATTAGACCTCTTCTGATTTCCGGAGAACGCCCATCGAATAAACCATTTAAACGGGTCACGGTCAACGACTTTAATTCGAGATAAAACCGTTTTGCTGATAGTCCTCGCCGATCTGGATCATGAGTTCCAGCAGGTTCCGCTGGTCGTGTCCTTCCTCGATGGTGACGGCAGGACTCTTTAACGTCGAAGTCGCAAGAGTAATCAGGTGTCGAAGATGCTGACTTTGCCGCTCCCAAAGGTGGAAGACGGCAAGCGCAAGTCGTTTATATCAGAGAGCATCTATAGGGGGACGTGAGCTAGATTGCTCAAGCCACTCAAGCCTGCCAAACCCCATACCCCGCTTCGCGCAACCCGATCGCCAGCTCCACCTCCATATCCTGCGCGCCGCGATAAGGCATCGGGTTGAACACTTCATACAGTTCGGGCATCAGACGCAAGCCATAGTCGCGCACGAAGCGATTCGCCTGAATGCCGGCTTTGTGCCGATCGAAACGCAAGTCCGGGTCGAGCCCCGTCATGCCGACGTACACGCACGGCTTGTCAAAACGGTAATCGGGATTCGCGCGACGAAAGCGCGCCTCGTTCCACACCTTGTCGTCGAGCGCGACGACGTACACGTAGTAGTGATGCGCGCGACCAGCCATGACACGCGCGATGCCGCTCAGTTGCGCAGCGTACCGTGCAGCAACATCCGGTATTCGGTCGGCGTAACGCCGACGGTCGCCTTGAACTGACGCGTGAACGCGCTGTGATCGGTGTAGCCGCAACGCGCGGCGACATCGGTGACCTTGTCGTGCGAAACCAGCAGCGCGGTCGCCGCGTCGAGTCGCGTTTTCAACAGCACCTGGCGCGGCGTCAGATGAAACACCTTATGAAAGTAGCGCTCCAGCTGCGCGACCGACATGTCCGCCATCGCCGCCAGCTGCTTCAGGTTCAGCGGCTGCACGTAATTCTGCTGAATCGACTGCACGACCGCGGCAAGCCGGCTGTAGGCCGGATGGCTGCTTTCGTCGGCTTTCAGATCGCGGGAGATGCCGGCGAGGCCGACCACCTTGCCGGCGGCATCGCGCAACGGTTGTTTGCAGGTCAGGCACCAGCCCGGTTGACGGCCCGGATACAGATGCAATTCGAGCTGATCCAGCATCTGGTTGCCGATGCCGATGATCGCCTTGTCCTGCGCCGTATAGATGCGCCCAAAGCGGTGCGGAAACACGTCTTCCGCGGTCTTGCCGAGCAGCGCCGCTTTTTCCTTGAAGCCGCAACGCGAAGCGAGCGTGCGGTTGACGAGCGCATAACGCGCGTCGGCGTCCTTCACGAAGAATACGACGTCCGGCATCGCGTCGAATACCGGCTCGAGCAACCTGAAATGCGACAGCATGCCGGACAGCGTCGTATCTTCCGGTTCGAGCGGATGAGCCAGCGTGTTCATCGTGCGGTTCCGTTGGTGCGTGCCTGGTTGAATGCGTCGGATCGCGTTCGCGGATCGCTGCGCCAATGCGGCCGGGCAGCCTCGATCGATTATAGAGCCGCGCGGCGCCCGCCAATATCTGCTGCGGGTAAGCGCGGAGCCGTCATGGCGCCGCTGTCGGCGGTTCGGCGGCGCTCATCAGCGTACCGATTTGCGCCGGGCTGAACGGTGGATGCGGCGCGGCGGCCGGCCAGCCGAAGTATAGGTTCGCGGCCGCGCCGCAGATGCGTCCCTGACAAGGCCCCATACCGCAGCGCGTCTGCAGTTTCGCGTCGCGCCAGTCGGCGCAGCGGCGCACCTCGCCGACGCTCACGTCCTCGCAGCGACACAGCAGCGTTGCATCGGCGGGCGGCGTGCGTGCGGCCTCGCCCAATGCGAACGACGCCGCGACGCGCGCGCCAAAGCCCCGCCAGCGCGCGCGTTGCGAAACGAGCGCCCGCAGCGCGGCGGGTAGCGCAGCGGCCGCGCCGCTCGCGACGAGACCAGCGATTTCCCCTTCCGCGCACGCAAGCTCCGCGCCGCCGACGCCCGTGCACTCGCCCGCCGCATAAACGCGCTCGAGCGACGTGCGCTGCTGATCGTCGACGACGATCTCGCCCGCGTCGTTGATCGCGCAGCCGAACGCCTGCGCAAGCGTGACGTTCGGCAGCAGTCCGTAGCCGCACGCGACGCGGTCGCAATCGAGCGTCACATCGCGCTCCCCGCGCCGAATCGTCACCTGTTGCACGCGTTGCGCGCCGCGCGCTTCGCGCACGATGCTACCGGTCCAGTAGCGCAGTCCGCCCAAGCCGCGCGTGAGACTGAGCGCCTGACGCAGCTTCGCAGGCTCGCGCAGCAGCGACACGCCGAAACGCGCGACATCGGCCGCCGACGCCTGCTCGACGACCGCGATCACGCGCGCGCCGGCTTCTCGGGCGGTGGCGAGCGCGGCCATCAGCAGCGGGCCGCTGCCGGCGATCACGATCCGTTCGCCGCGCACCGGCATGCCGCCTTTGATCAGCGCCTGCAACGCGCCCGCGCCGGTCACGCCTGGCAGGGTCCAGCCGGGGAATGGCAAAAGACGCTCGCGCGCGCCGGTCGCAAGAATCAGCCTGTCATAGGTGATCGACACGCCGCCGTGTTCGGCGGATTCGAGCAGCAAGCCTTGCGCGCCGAGCGGCGCGATCACACGGGTCGATGGCCAGTCAGTGAAGTTTTGCTGCGATTGCAACGCCGCGAGCAACGCATGCAGCGGCGCTTGCGGTGGATAGGCAGGCCCCTGGCGCCAGATCTGACCGCCAGCGCGTGGATTGTCGTCGATCTGCGCAACCGTCGCGCCCGCCTGCGCCGCCGCCCGCGCGGCATTGAGCCCAGCCGGACCGCCGCCGATCACGACGATGTCGAAGTGCTGAGTCATGCGTGTACTGTCCCGTTTCGTGTCTGCACGCGCTGGCCGTCGCGGCACAGCGTCTGGCACGCGAGCACGTGCGCACGGCCGTCGATCGTGACGCGGCACTCCTGGCACACGCCCATCCCGCACAATGCCTCGCGCGGTTCGCCTTCGACCGACAACCGCGAGCCGCTCACCCCCGCGATCGCGAGCGCCGCGGCTACGGTCGTGCCGGATGTCACTTCGACGCTGCGGCCGTCGACCGTCAAACGGATGCGCACCGTGTCAGTGTCGGTCATGAGCCACCTGTTCTGCAAAACGGACCGGCAGATACGGTTCAAATGGAATCGGCGCGGCGTGGCCCGCGATCTGCGCCGCGAGCAGTTTCGCGGTCGCGAGCGAGGTCGTCACGCCGAGCCCTTCGTGACCGGCCGCGAGCCACACGCCGGACGCTGAACCACGCGCAACGTCGGACGCAAATTCGCCGGCCGGTCCGATCAGCGGCAGGCCATCCGGCGACGCGGCACGAAACCCCGTCCACGCGCGGATGCCGCTGAGCGTCGGCAACGCCGGCAGATATCGCGCGGCACGTTGCAGCATCTGCGCGAGCACCGGCATCTCGACGGTGGGATCGATCGTTTCGAACTGGCGCGACGAGCCGATCAGCAGTTGCCCGGTCGGACGCGGCTGCGCATTGAACGCGACCGACGTGCCGGTCGCGTGATGCGCGCTCTTGATGTAGCCAAGTTCGAGCAGCTGATGACGGATGAGCCCCGGGTAGCGGTCGGTGATCAGCAGATGGCCCTTCTTCGGCTGCAGGGGCAGCGACGGCAGCAACTGCGCAGCCCCGAGGCCATTCGCGACGACCACGCGCGCCGCGCTGATGCGCTCGCCGCTCGTCAGCGTGACGCCCTCCGCATCGATCGATGCGACCGGCGCGCCGAGCCGCACGTTGATATTCGCCGCCTGCGGCGACTGCATCAGTAGCCATTCGGCAACAGTCGGCGCGTACACGATGCTGTCGTGTTCGATGCGCAAGCCGCCCGCCATCGATGGTGCAAGCGCCGGTTCGCAGGCGCGCAGTTCGGTCGCGTCGAGCAATTGCGCGGCGACGCCTTGCGCCGCAAACGCCACTTGCATCGCGCGCGCGGCTTGCCATTCTTCGTCGTCAGCGGCGACCCATAGCGTGCCGCAGCGCGCGAACGCGTCGCGCTCGCGCAGCTGCGGCGCGAGCGCGAGCCACAGCTCGCGGGAATAGCGGCTAAGCGCGAATTCGGCGGGCGAGTCGTTCATCACGACGATATGGCCCATGCCGGCCGCGGTCGCGCCGCCGCCGATGCGCTGCGCGTCGAGCACGGCGACGCGCATGCCGAGCGCGGCCAGTTCCGCCGCGCAAGCGGCACCGACGATGCCCGCTCCGATGATCACCGCGTCCGGGCTCATGCGGTACGAATACCCCACGCGAACGGATCGCGCTCGTCGAAACACAGACGGCCCTCGGCCATGATGTGCGCGTGACCGGTGATAGTCGGAATCACATGGATACCATCGCCCGCCGCGCGATAACTGGCCTCGAACACGCTGCCGATGATGCTCTGCTGGCGCCACACCGCTCCCTCGGCGAGCTTACCGTCGGCCGCGAGACACGCGACCTTCGCGCTGGTGCCGGTGCCACACGGCGAGCGGTCGTACGCATTGCCGGGACACAGCACGAAGCTGCGGCTGTCGAGGCCCTCGCGCGAACCAGGTCCGAACAGCTCGATATGGTCGATCAGCGCGCCGTTGGCGCCGGTGATGTTCTGTGCGATCAGCGCGTCGCGAATCGCCGAGCTGAACGCGCTCAGGCTCGCGATGTTCGCGGCTTCGAGCTCGTGCCCATGCTCGGCGACGAGGAAAAACCAGTTGCCGCCCCAGCCAATGTCGCCGGTCAGCACGCCGTAGCCCGGCACATCGACCGGCACCGCCTTGCGGTAGCGATACGCGGGCACGTTGCGCACCGCGACGCCGCCATCTTCGTTCAGCGTCGCCTCGACCACGCCGACCGGCGTTTCGATGCGGTGACGTCCGGGCCCGATCCGCCCCATGTGCGCGAGCGACACGACGAGCCCGATCGTGCCGTGCCCGCACATGCCGAGATAGCCGACGTTGTTGAAGAAGATCACACCGGCCGCGCAGGTCGGATCGTCGGGTTCGCAGAGCAGCGCGCCGACCACCACGTCCGAGCCTCGCGGTTCGGTGACGATGCCGGCGCGCCAGTCGTCGAAGCGCGTGCGGAAAACGTCGAGCCGTTGCGCGAGCGTGCCGCCGCCCAGGTCCGGGCCACCCGACACCACGAGGCGGGTGGGCTCACCGCCGGTGTGCGAGTCGATAATGTTGAGGGTTTTCATGTCGCCCATGGTAGGAATCGCGGGGCGGTGGGTCTTGGTGCGCGTGCGCGCGGATTGTGACGATTTTCGCATAGCCGGGCGGTGCGGGACCCGCCGCGCGCGCGGGCGCGCGAAACGTGCTGCCGTTCGGTACGCGCGTCGGCAATCATCTCCGAACACGGCAACCGGGCTAACCGATACCTGAACACGAGGATAATGAACAGCGCTGGCGGGCACGACGGCCCGCAACGCGGATTTCAGCATATACGTGAACGCCGCGACCTCATGCCGTCCGCGCCGACTGCAAATCTTCAACCACGGACACCTGTTCGCCGAGCCACAGTAACCGGTAGCCGGTCTTATACACTGGCTGCAGCCGGACACCATTATGCGGCTCGAGCGCGAGCAGCAGACGCAGCCGCGACACATGACTGTCGATCGTCCGCGTGAATTCATGCAGTTCGCGGCCCCACACCGTCGCGTAGATATGATCGCGCGACATCACGCGATCGAGGTTGGAAAACAGCAGCGCCGCGATCCGGTACTGCGTGGGCGACAGCCGTACCCGCTCACCGCGCAGCGTGACCGCCCGGCGGATCGTGTCGAAGCGATAGGGACCGATCTCGAAACAGCTCGCGGCGCTGCAGCGCTCCGGATACGCGCGCCGCAGCAGTGCCGCGACACGCGCGCGGAACTCGGCGTGCCGCAGTGGCAACGCGAGGTAATCGTCGGCATCTCCGGCGAGCGCGCGCACCATGCTTTGTTCCGACCCGTCGCTCGAAACGACCATGATCGGCACGCGCTCACCCGCCACGCGGCGCACCGAGCGCAACAGGTCCGCGCCGGCTGGCCGCGTATCCTGCCAGTCGAGCACCAGCAGATCCATCGTGGAGTGCGCCAGCGTCCTCGACATGGCGAGGGCGTTTTCATGGGTCGCGCAGAAATGGCCGGCTCTCACCAGAATTGTTTCAATCGACTGGCGCACGACCGGGTCACGCTGAAGGACAGCAACGCGCATGGGATGAACTCTCGACAAGGACACGCAGGTCATTCTCGGGGGCGCATCCGGTCCCTCCCGTCGGAGCATTCTTAATTTCAGCCGCTTTCGTCGCCCAACTGAGCGCTTCCGCAAGGCTCCCGCTTTCATCCTGTAAAATCCGCGCCGGCTTCTGTCGTCAGCGCGCCCGCCTTATCCGAACGGCGCGCCCGTGTCCCGTGCTCTACCCAGCGCCTGCCACACTTCTCGCCCGACCACCGCCGTATGTCCACGCGTCTGCCGCGTGGCTCCCAATTCATCGAACGACAAAGCAATGCAAGCGACAAATCTGGGTGGAGCGCAGGCTGTCACCCCACGCCCGCTTGGGCACAGCGATTACAAGACACTCGGTCTCGCCGCGCTCGGCGGAGCGCTCGAGTTCTACGACTTCATCATCTTCGTTTTCTTCGCGCCGGCGATCGGCCAGTTGTTCTTCCCGGTGGCGATGCCGGACTGGCTGCGTCAGGTGCAGACCTTCGGCATTTTCGCGGCCGGTTATCTGGCGCGGCCGCTCGGCGGCATCATCATGGCGCACTTCGGCGACCTGTTCGGCCGCAAGCGCATGTTCACGCTGAGCGTGCTGCTGATGGCGGTGCCGACGCTGCTGATGGGCCTGATGCCCACCTACGCGAGCATCGGCGTGCTCGCGCCGGTGCTGCTGCTCGTGTTCCGCGTGATGCAGGGCGCGGCGGTCGGCGGCGAAGTCCCGGGCGCATGGGTGTTCGTGTCCGAGCATGTGCCCGGGCGGCACGTCGGCTATGCGTGCGGCACGCTGACGGCCGGCCTCACGGCGGGCATTCTGCTCGGCTCGCTGATCGCGTCGGCGGTCAATCGCCATTTCACGCCGGCTGATATTTCCGCGTATGCGTGGCGTGTTCCGTTCCTCATCGGTGGCGTGTTCGGCATGTTCTCGGTTTATCTGCGCCGCTGGCTGCACGAGACGCCGGTGTTCGCCGAGCTCAAGCAGCGCAAGGCGATCGCCGCCGAAGTGCCGCTGAAGGCCGTGCTGCGCGATCACGGCCGCGCGGTCGTCGTGTCGATGCTGCTCACGTGGATGCTGTCGGCGGCAATCGTCGTCGTGATCCTGATGACGCCGACGCTGCTGCAAAAGCAATTCCACATCGAGCCGGCAACCGCGCTGCTCGCGAACTGTGTCGCGACGCTGTGTCTGACCATCGGCTGCGTGATGGCGGGTTCGATCGCCGGACGCATTGGCGCGGGTCGCACGATTTTCGTCGGCGGCCTTGCGCTTGCGCTTAGCTACTATGTGATGTTCCGCCAGTTGGCCGTCGATACGTCCCTGCTCGTGCCGCTGTATGCACTGGCCGGGCTTTTCGTCGGCGTAATCGGCGCGATTCCGCTCGTGATGGTTCGCGGCTTCCCGCCGATGGTGCGCTTCTCGGGCATCTCGTTCTCGTACAACGTCGCGTATGCGGTGTTCGGCGGTCTGACGCCGATCGCCGTATCGCTGATGATGAAGTCGAACCCGCTGGCCGCGCCGCTGTACGTCGCGGCGATCTGCGTGCTTGGCGCGCTGACCACGCTGTTCATCAAGGATGCGCCGCCGGCGCGCTGATCGGGCGGATCTCGCGTCGACTCACAGCTAGCGCCTCGACGAAGCCCTCGGCGACGGCGCGCTTTTTGACGCGCGATCGCTCGCAAAGCGACATCCATACTTCACGCCACGCCGAAACGTGGTGCGCTGCATCGGGCTTACGATGCAGTCATGAACTCTTCCACCCCCTCCTTTTCGCCCGTGCTCGGCCGCGTTCTCGCGACCGTCAGCGTCGGCTTCGTGGTCACGCAACTCGATGTGACCATCGTCAACATCGCGCTGCCACGAATCGGCGCTGACTTGCACGCGAACGTCGCGGGCCTGCAATGGGTCGTCGATGCGTACACGCTCGCGTTCGCGGTGCTGATGCTGTCCGCCGGCGCGCTCGGCGACCGCTTCGGCGCGCGGCGCATGTACGCGTGCGGGATCGTGCTGTTCGCGCTCGCGTCGCTGGCCTGCGGGCTCGCGCTCGACGCCCCGATGTTGATCGCCGCGCGCGCGGTGCAAGGCATCGGCGCGGCCGCAATGCTGCCGAACTCGCTCGCGCTGCTCAATCAGTCGTTCGGCCACGAACCCAAGCTGCGCGCCCGCGCGGTCGGCCTGTGGACTGCGTCCGGCGCGATTTCGATCGCGGCCGGGCCGGTGGCCGGCGGTCTGCTGATCGCCGCGTTCGGCTGGCGCAGCATCTTTCTCGTCAATCTGCCGATTTGCGCGGCCGGCCTGCTGGCGACGCTGCTGTGGGTCCCGCGTGCGCAAACCGCGCAGCGCGGCGCGTCGGCCGCCGCTCGCGGCAACACTGACGCGCAGCCGCGCGGCATCGATCTCGGCGGCCAGTGCCTCGCGATCGTCGCGCTGACCGCGTTCGTCGCCGCGGTGATCGAATGGCGGCCGCTCGGGCTCGCGCATCCGCTCGTGGCGAGCGGCTTCGCGCTGGCGCTGCTGGCGGCGGGTGCGTTCGTGTTCGTCGAAGCGCGCGTCGCGCGTCCGATGCTGCCGCTCTCGCTGTTCGGCACGCGCACGTTCAGCGCCGCCGTGCTGTTCGGCATCTGCGTGAACCTGACGTATTACGGCATGGTGTTCGTGCTGAGCCTTTACCTGCAGCGCGTACGCGGCTACACGCCGTTGCAGGCGGGCCTCGCGTTCCTGCCGCTGACAGGCGGCTTCCTGATCTCGAACGTCGCGAGCGGCTGGGTGATCGGCCGCTTCGGCGTGCGTGTGCCGATGATCCTCGGGGCGATCACGGCAGGTCTCGGCTACGGCCTGCTGCATCTCGTCGACGCCGGTACGCCGCTGATTGGCCTGTTGCTGCCGTTTTTGCTGATTCCGTCGGGCATGGGACTCGCGGTGCCGGCGATGACCACGGCAGTGCTCGCATCGACCGAAGCGCGGCGCGCGGGCACGGCGTCGGCGGTATTGAACACGGCGCGCCAGGCCGGTGGCGCGGTGGGCGTGGCGGCGTTCGGCGCGCTCGCGGGCGGCGCGGCCGCGACGCAGATCGTGCAGGGGATGCAGGCGGCGACGGCCATCTCGGTGGGACTGCTGGGGCTGGGCCTCGTGCTCGCGTGTTTCGTGCATCCGGAGCCGCACGCCGCGGCAACCTCTGCGCGCGGGGCGAGCGCCGCGAGTCAGTAAGCGGTGTGCGTAACGCGCTTGACTACAGCGACGCCTCCTGAATGATGCCGGTATCGATTGCGCGCTCGATCAGGCCTTCGTTGCGCACCTTGGCGATCGCATCGGCGACCAGTTTCTGCGGGTCCTCGATCTCGGCCTTCAGCTCGCCGATGAATCCGGACGCATCCAGAATCACCAGCGTCTTCGCGGAATCGGCGAGGCTGATGATCACGCGATGCGGCGTCGGCCCTTCGCCGAGACTCGCGCACAATTGCGTGAGCTTGCCGCCGATCATTTGCTCGAAGTTCTGAATCATCATCTACTCCCTTGATTGCCACGGATTGGACCCCTGCTGCGTAGCAGGATACGGGCCGCGTGGAGTGCGCGCGCTCGCGCCTCACAACCCGCTGAGGCCGCCGCGCGGCGCGCGCGCGCCGTCGATGCTCAGACGCCCCGCGCCCGTCACGAATAGCAGCAGAAAACCGCCCGCGATGCCGATGTTTTTCCAGAAATGGATCACCATGTCGTGTTGCAAGGCCGGGTCGGTGATATTCCAGAAGTCGTGGCCGAGCACCGCCGTCGCGACCGTATACACGGCCATGATCAGCGCGAGCGGCCGTACCTTGAAGCCGACCACGAGCAGCAGGCCGCCGAGCACTTCGACCGCGGTTGCGATCGGCGCGGCGATCTGTACGAACGGTACGCCCTTCGAATGCAGGTAGCCGACGAAGCCCGCATAGCCCAGCAGCTTCATCACCCCGCTCCACAGGAACAATACCGAAAGCGCAAGACGGGCGATGAAAATAATGCCGAAATCGACGGGACGCGACATGGGGGACTCCTGTAATTGAATAAGCTGCTGACCCGAACGGACGGCCTCAGTTCCCTGCCTCGCCCCTGAGCATATGTGCAATGACGGCGATTTCCAAGCTCGCTCAGGCGGGCGGATACGTGGCGACCTCGATCAGGTTGCCGTCCGGATCGCGGCAATACACCGACGTCATCTTGCCGCGCGCGCCGTCGCGCTCCACCGGTCCCGCCTCGATCGCGACGTGTTGCGCGAGCCAGTGCGCCTTGACGTCGTCGGGGCTCGCGGTGGTCACGAAGCACAGGTCCGCCGTACCCGGCACCGCCTCGCGCGAAGTGAACCATGCGACGGTATCAGCCGACGCGGGACGCAGGTTGATCTTCTGATTGCCGTAGGTCATCGCCACGCGCGTGCCGGTGCGCGACGCGAACTCGGTGCGTCGCATGCCGAGCATCCGTGCGTACCACGCCGCGCTGACTTCGACGTCGGCGACGTTCAGAACCAGGTGGTCGAGACTGTCTAGCTGGAAGCTCATGGTTTGTCGTGACGAATCGAAAAAGGTTGAAACGACTATGCGCGTGGCGCGTCCGGCGCGAGCAGCACGCCTTTCGTGAACACGAAGCAACCGTAGCCGCGCTCCTCGCCAGTCGCGATCACGCAGTACGCCTCGCGCGCACGCTCGTAAAACGCGAATCGCTCGATCGACACGAAGGGCACCTCGCGCCCCTCCGCCGCATTGACCTCGGCTTGCGCCTCGCGCTGCACGGCGGGAATCGCGTGCGGCTCGCCAACCACTTCCATGCGCGACGCGGGATGCTCGATGAAGGTGTCGAGCGGCAGTACCGACAGCACCGCGCGGATCGCACGCGGCGAACTGACACCGTCGAGACGCAGCGGCTTACCGAGCACGGTATCGCGCGCGACCGCGTCGGCCGGGAAGTTGGCGTCGCAGATCACGAGCTCGTCGCCGTGGCCCATCGAGCGCAGTGCGTGCAGGATATCGGCATTCAGTAGCGGGTCCAGATTTTTCAGCACAGGGTTTCCTGGTCGGTTGGGAACTTGCCGCGGGGGTGGGTCGTGTGCTTTGCGCAAGATGATGCGTGTCACACGATCATCCGCACGACGATCGATTGTAGCAAGCACGTCTCGCGGGTTGCGGCGCTGCGCTTGCACCACACTGCCAGCGCAGCCATCCGACCACCGCGAGCAGCACGAGCCCCGCGCCACCGAGCACCGGCTCGCGCCAGCCGAGCAGTGCGATGAACATGAACGCCCGCGCGCCGCCGAGCAGTGCAAAACCGGCGATCGCGCTCGATAACGCGTCGAGCGCGGCCGCGACGCGCAGGAACCCGAGATGGATGTGTGCAGGCTTCGCAGCGGCGGGCTCGTGCATGATCGTCTCCGTGTAAAGCGCCTTAGGCGCCGCCGGGGGCTTCGTCGAGGAAACCGGTGACCGCTTGCAAGCGCCCATGTTCGTCCACCACACCGAAGTCCGAGCCCTTTACGATCGCCTCACCCGCGGGCGTCGTCAGTGTCCACGAGAACCGCAGGCGATTCGCGAAGCCGTCGACGTCGGTCGTACGGCGAAACGTGTGATGCGGAAAACGCTCATGCACCGCGCGGATCATCGCGTCGATGCCATCGTGGCCGGTACAGGCCAGCAGCGGGTCGCGATAGTCGGCATCGGCGCTCCACGTTGCCGCGATCAACTCGCGACGGCGCGCGCCATCGGTCTCGTTCCAGCTATCGAAATAACGGTCGATCAAATCGGTATGCGCATTCATCTGAAACTCCTTGATTGGCAGGACTGAGCACTTCGCGCGGCATACGCATCGCATGCGGCGGGCTCGGAATGAAGATTGGCTGCTCGCGTGCATTGCGTCGATTACGTGGGAGGTAATGAGCATGAAACAGAAGATTCGTCAATTAATTCATGTAGTTACGATGCCTCACGCGGTCGCGCATGCTCCCCTAAGATGCACAATCGCGACCTAATGAAATCAAAGGCTTACAACGCAATTCCCGACGAGGGCATCGCCCCTGCTCTCGTGGCGCACTAGCCTTAACATCGACCACCTGCGCGGTGGAAAGGCCCCGAGAAATGGCCGCCGACGTGTTGCTCACGACGATGGACTTCTATTTCGAGGACAGGCGTACTGTCCCAGCACCATCGCATGCCCAAAAAGGTGAGGAGCTGGCGGCATTGCCTGCCAGCGTATCGGCGAAGGTTTTGCTCCTCAACGCGATGATTGATCAGAAGGTGACGCCGGCTGAGCTCGCCAGACGGCTTAATACGAGCCCGCAGGCAGTGAACCGGACTGTGGACCACGCAATCAAGATCGATACGATTGCCGAAGCACTAGAAGCGCTAGGCAAGCATCTTGAGATCGCAGTTGTCTAATCGACGCTCGGTGACATCTTGCGACCGAATCAGGGGCGCTTGATGCTGCCTGTCTCAGGGATGTGAGTTCGTCGATGGGAGCATTGGCGCGTCGAGAACCCACGCCCGCAGTTGATTGCTTGCGTAAGATGGCCGGGGCACATGCCGATAAGCACGACGCCGGATTACGAGTGTGCTATGCCGGCGAGGGCAATTGGCTCAGATGACGAATCGGCGTTCGTGATTGCGGTAGAAAGCGCGCACAATTGCGCGTAAGAATTTGAAATGAATCGAAATCAAAGCCTCGATGGACTGCGGGGCATCGCTGTTCTCACCGTTTTTTCTATCACACCTTGGGAATCCCAGTATCAGGGAATCTGGGTGTCGATGTATTTTCGTCCTGAGTGGATACCTTATCACCGGCAAGTTGATCGAGGAGATTGACATGCACGGAGACCTATCTCAAGCTGCGCGGCAAGTGGGTCTATCTTTATCGAGCGGTGGATCGGGTGGGCCAGACGGTAGACTTCATGCTCAGCGCCAGGCGCGACGCGAAGGCGGCACAAGCCTTTTTCAGGAAGGCAATCAAACATCAAGGCCAGCCGCCGAAGAGCATCACGCTTGATGGCTATGCCGCCTCGCACCGCGCCGTGCGCGAGATGAAGGCCGATGGCTTGCTGCCTGAGGACACGAAGGTCCGATCCTCGAAATATCTCAATAATCTGGTCGAGCAGGACCACCGCAACATCAAGTCCCGGACGAAAGTCATGCTCGGCTTCAAGCGTTTCAGGATCGCAGCGATCACTCTCTCAGGTATTGAGTTGATGCATCGTATTCGCAAAGGCCAATTCAGCCTCGCGAAGCTCGGACTCAAAGATACCGCTGCGCCCGCAATCTGGGAGGCAGTCCTGTCTGCTTGATGAGGTATCCTTTCTATAACAAAAATCTCGGCCAGATCGCCTATTTGCACCATGTATGGACGACTCCCTGTTGTCAAGCAGTCCCAGTTTTCTGGCATCAGGTCGAGATTGCAGCCATGTATCCGGGCTCAGTTGGCAGCACTCGCTGCGGGCCCACGATGAATATCCGCGAATGGGTACCCCATCAGAGCCTCGGGCTTGGTTGCTTTTGGTGCAAAGCGGTTTTGGCCCACCACGGTCCGACCGTTCTGTCATCCAATTGAAGTCTGCTCAAGCAACCTCTGGGAAGTGAATGCTGTTTCGCTGCTAATAGCTGAATCTGTCAATCCGTCACGCTGGATCGCGCAGGTTGAGCGTTGCGAAATACCGGAGTACATCCGTGCGTCTCAACTGCTTGCGCACAACCATGTGGCCTTGCGGATCCACTCCGTGAAGCTGCAACACATTCTTGGCCAGATCCAGTCCAACAGTCGCTATGTTCATGATGAACGCTCCTTTGCCGTGGACGTCACGACTTCTCCACTTTGGCATAAATCCTTTCGCCGCTTAGCGGGAGTCGTCCATCACATCAGAGCCGACGTCGCTAGCCACAGTGCGACGGAGTGTTACCTGTTCGTGCTCGACAAGCGCGAAGGCATGGGCAACCGGGCGGCTGTCCGATCAGCGCAAGCCGCCCACGCTGCGCCCGTTGAAAGTGGGCAACGAGCCGTTCAGCGGATCGAAGGAGGTCGGCGGTTTCGGCGGCGCGGTCAGCGTGTTCGTGTAGTTGCGCACGACCGGCGGCAAATAGAAAAACTGCCAGCCGCCATAGGTCTTCTGATTTTCGAAGTCCTGATAGAGAAGCGGAAAACCAGCGCGTTTGATCGGCAAGTCGGTGGAACTGCTATACACGCCGTATATACGCGCGCCCTGTTGCATAAAAACCCAATCGTTCTTACCCGTCACCGGATCCGGATAGGCGCGGCGCAAATGATGCAGCGGCGCCGGAAAACGCGAGTCGTCGAGCAGTTCGTCAATCGACGCCGGCAGCGCCCTTCCAGCGCGGTAGTAGCGAAGAATCGCGAGCCGGTACTGATCGCCTACGAACAGCAGTTGCCGCTCCCGTTCGCGCTGCCGCTCAAGCGACCACACGTCGAGCGCGCCCATCAATGCGATCGACATCATCATCAGCGCAATCAGGAGCGCCAGCAGAACCATTCCATTTTCGCGAGCGACAGGGTGACGTCGGGTTGCCCGCGGGCTCACATCGCTCATTGCGCCGCTCCCGCCCGATCTTTCGGCATCCCCTGCGGACTGCTCGCCGGCATGACGTCGTACACACCCGTCTTGCTCTCGTCAGGCGATGCCACCGCCGCCCATTTATCGTCACCGTTGACGGGGTCGACCGGAATTCCGCGCAGATAGTGCCTTGTCACCAGATCGTCGAGAGTGTCCGGGTATTGGCCGTTGTCGCCATAGTATTTGTCGATGGCGTCCCGCATCACCGCCAGGTTCTGTTGACGCACTTGCTCCTTGCCGCGCTCGATACTGTGCATGTAACGGGGCAATGCAACCGTCAGCAACAGACCGATGATCGCCATGACGACCACCAGTTCAATCAATGTGAAGCCTCTGGCTTTACGCGCGCGCACGGTTGTCATGATGCGGCTCACCACTGTTTGTATGGAATGCCGTTGATGCCGACCCGATCGGATTTCGATGTCACGTCGAACACGTCCTTACCGGCGCGCGAATTGCCGGCGGAACCGTTGTCCGCGTCACCGCCCTCACCTGGATTCAGTGCCTCGCCGAAGGCACGCACGTTCCACGTGTCCTCGGCCGCAATATCCGCGTCGCCCGTAAAGAACGGATCGCGGGGCACGCGGCGAAGAAACATCAACAAGCCGCCTTTGGGATCTTTCGCATTCTTCACGCCCGTCACCATCACGGTCAGCGAGGGCGGATAGCCGGATGCATCCGCCTCCCGCTCGATCAGGCCGGTGTCGCTCGCTTCCTTGTAAGCGTCCAGTGCGGTGCGAATCTCACGCAGCGCCGCGCTCAGTTGCTGCTCCTTCTGACGCTGCACGATCAGTTCCGAGAACGGCATGATCGCGAGCGCCAGGATGCCGACAAGCGCCAGCGTAATCACCAGCTCGATCAGCGTGAAACCGCGCTGGCGGGCGCCAGACCGGCCACGCGAACCCAATGCGTCAGCCTGCGCTTTCATGGCTCAGTAACCACCGTTCTGAATCGGACGCAGCGGGTTGTCGCTCGGCATATCACCTGGCGGCATCACGACGTTCCCCGGCGGAAACGCGGGCGGCGGAGCCGGCGCTTGAGCGGGTGCCGGAGCGGCCGCGGGGGCCTGAGCCTGAGCCTGAGCCTGAGCCTGAGCCTGAGTGCCTGCCTGTGCCGCATTCGCGTCTGTAGCCGCAGCGGTCTCAGCCCCGCTCTGCTCCGCTCCCGGAACCGCCACAGGGCCCGGCGGCGCCGCTGGGACGCTCGGCAGTGTCGAGAAACGGCCACCGTAGGGCGCGGGCGGAGGCGTCGTGCGCGGCGCCGGCGGCAGTTGGCCGAACGAACTGGTCGGCGGCACCGTGCCGGAACCCTGCGCAGCGGCGTGGGAATCGCGTGACGCCCCTGTCGCGCCGCCGCCGACACTGCCGGGCGCACGCACCGCGGGAACCGGCACCTGTTGAGTCGCCTCGGCGCCCACCGGATCGAGCCGCAACTGCTCCGCATGCACATTCACGTCGGTCCCCGACCACAGCTCTTGCGTATCGGCGTCGGCGGATTGCTGCGGACGCACGATATGCGGCGTGATCTGCAGCACGATTTCCGTCTTCAAGTGGTCGCCGTTGTGATTCGAGAACAGGCGCCCGAGCACGGGCAACTGTCCAAGCCCCGGCACTTTGTCGGCAGTGACGCGGTCCTCATCCTGAATCAGGCCGCCGAGAATCTGGCTCTCGCCATCGCGCACCCGCAGACTCGTCGACGCACTGCGCGTGCCAATCTGATAGGCGAGCGAAGTGAGCCCCGTTGACGAGTTACTGCTGGAAATCGTCTTGGTGATGTTGCTGACTTCGAGGTTCAGCTTCATGCCCACGTCGCCGTCACGGTAGACCTGTGGCTCGACCTCGAGCTTGATGCCGACATCGAGGTACTGAATCGTTTGGGCGTAAGACGGCCCGCTCGTGCTCGGCGTGCTCGAACTCGAAATGACCGGTACCTTATCGCCGATCAGAATCCGCGCCTTTTCCTTGTTGCGCGCGCGGATGCGCGGACTCGCCAGCAGGTTGGCATCGACGTCGCTGAGCTTGAAGTTCGCTGTGGCCGACAGACCGCTGACGTTATATGCATTGAGCGGCAAATGACGCAACGCGCCCCACGTGTCCACGGTAGACGGCGTCGACATCGTAAATGAATTAGGCCACTCGATACCGAGGTCGGTCAGCCGGTCGTGGGACACCTCCAGAACCTTCACTTCCAGCATCACCTCGGGCTCCGGCAGATCCTGCGCCGCGATCATTTCCTCGGCGACGCGAATCGTGTCCGGCGTGCTCCGGATCGTGACGGTATTGGCGCGCTCGTCGACGACGACCTCCTTGATCTTCAACAGGCTTTTCAATAGCGACTGGACCTGCTTGGCTTCGACGTTCGACAACTGGAATGTGCGCACTTTCAGCTCCTGGTATTCGAGCTGCTTCGCAGCGGTAGCCGGGTAGATGAAAAGCGTGTTCGCGTTGAGTTGTTTCTTGTCGAGCTGGTTCTGCATCAGGATCATGTTGACCGTATCCTGCAGCGACGCGTTGGTCACGAAGATCGTGGTCTTCAGATCGGCGCGCACGTCCCGATCGAAGATCACGTTCAGGCCCGAGGTTCGCGACAACGCCTCGAACACCATCCGTACGTTCGCGTCGCGGAACTGCAACGTCACCGGCGTGCGCATGATCGACGAAGCGGCAATGTCCTCATCTTTCGCCGCACGTTGCTGTTGACGTTTTTCGTCGATTTCCTTCGCCATCTGCAGCGCCATCGCATTGGTCGGATTCTGGGCCAGCACGCGGTGAATGCGTTCGGAAGCCAATGTATATGAACCGCGTTTCATCATCCGGTCGGCTTCCTGCAGCGAGACCAGATCGCGGCGATCCCGATCGATCGCGGCGCCGATATTGCGCCCGCGTTCGCTGTTCGGATCGAGCTGGCTGGCCGCGTAGAGCTTCTGGATCGCCAAATCGAATTGATAGCTCTGACGCAACTGGTCGGCTTCGTCGAGCAGCGCATTGACTTGATGATCGCGATCACGCAGATAGTTGACCTGCAATTCGGCGTTGGTCGGATCGCTCTCGCGGGTCGGCGGATGCACGCAGCCGCTGAACGCGAGCATGGTCGCGATGCTCAGCAACGCGAGCCGGCCTGCGGCCCATTTGACGGTGGGGCGCTGGTCGCCAGGCGATCTCGCAAACGACAGATGTATCAACGAGCCGCTGTCACCGTGGCGGCTTCCCCCCCGGTTACATGCGGTTTTCATTTTTTGTCCTTCGCTTGCGTAGATAGCACCTGTCTCTCATTGAGAGGCAGATAAGTCAGCACGACGTCGCTCTCCGAAACCGACTCGATGCGATACTGCGCGTCGATGACTTCGCCCGGCGAAACGATCAACAGGCGATCGCCGTTGCTGAGGAAAACCTGGGGTTTCGCCGCTTTGGCATCGAGTTCGCCGAGATAGGTAAAGGGCACGGGCGGCGCGGTGGGCGGCGCAACGGGCTCCGGTGGCGCGGGGGCCACGACCACCGGCGGCGGTGGCGGCAGCCACGACGATGCAGCGAACGGATTGTTGGCCGATTCAAGCGAGAGTGGCGTGCGCAGCGCGCGGAGTTTGGCGCGCGCTGTCGACGCTGATTTCACTGTCCCGGTCGTTTTGACAGGAGTCGGTGTGCTTGTTGAAATCGCCAAGCTAGCGGCGTTTGTCGCATTCGCCACACTTGGCGCACTCGCCATATTCGGCGCACTCGCCACGGCCGGCGCGGCAGCCGGCACCGTACCAGCCGCACGCGCCGCTTCGTCGCGATGCAAGGCAACCGCGCGCAGTTCAGCCCGGCTGCGATGCGCGCCATTCATCGCGGCCACAACCGTCGGCGTGCGCAGCACGGGTTTCAGCTCACGCAAACTCAGCCCCACGGCGGCGATTGCG
Source organism: Paraburkholderia podalyriae (assembly GCF_014397785.1). Lineage (GTDB taxonomy): Bacteria > Pseudomonadota > Gammaproteobacteria > Burkholderiales > Burkholderiaceae > Paraburkholderia > Paraburkholderia podalyriae. Next base: position 94,672 of record NZ_VZQQ01000015.1, on the reverse strand, counting down.
CAGACCAGCAGCAACGCGCGGCTGACGAGATTGGGTTTCATGGCTGCGCTGCTCGATAGATGAGTTCGAAGCGCACCCGCGCATCCAGCACGTTGCCATCTACGGTGGGGCGCTCGACATGGATCTCGCGCAACGCGGCGTTCGGCACGCTATTGAGCACCAACGCCAGAAAACGCCGGATCACACCGTACTGATCCTTGACCGGCAGCAGCATCTGATAGCGCACAAAATGCGCGCTTGAATCGTTGCTCACGAGATACTCTGCCGAGCCGAGCGTCAGGTTGCTGTCGCGCGCCTGAGCGAGGATCGTCGCGATATCGTCGGCGCTTTGCCCGAAACCCGGGAACAGTTCGGGTAACGCATGAAGCGAAACCGCATCGACAACGGCCGCCCGCTCGGCGTCGGCACGACGCGCCTTGGGGGTTCGCGCAAGCCGCTCCGAGTCGCGCAGCTCGTGCGAGTCGACATCCGCGTCGACTCGCGGAGTCGCTACGGCGATCAACACCGCGGTCCCCAGCAGCACTGCACCGAGCAAGCCCGGCAGCCCCAGCGTGCGCCGCAGTTCGAAACGCCACGTGAGCAACCTGTCCTCCATCTGGGCGCGGTTCATGACTTTCTCCAGACGGCGGTAATCTGAAAGCGCACCGGCGTGCCAGGCACATTGGATTCGATAACGTGATCGTTGAGCACGGCTTCGCGCAACAGCACACTGCCCTGCAGATACCGGAGGTACGCGATCATCGCGTCGAAGTTCTTCGCTTCCGCCGTGATGCGGATCTGGCTTTGCGCGGGACTCTGATCGATGCCGATCAGCGCGACGTCGGGGTCCCGATAGTCCTCGACGATCGACAGCAGGTCCTGCCACGGCACGGTCAACTCGCTCAACACCGCGAGGCTCTGGCTCTCCGCGAGCCGCGCGGCAGGCGTCTGCGGCACCTTCACGGGGTGCGATTTTGCAAACAGCCGGTGCCGCTGTGCATCCTGTTCCGCTTGCACGCGGTCGTTCTCGTCATAGGCATGCCAGAGCCGTTCGCCACTCACCAGCAGCAACAGGCTGGCGACACACAGCAGCACCATCCCCGCCGGCGCGCCCTGCAAGCGGCGACGGCCGAAGTCGATGTGAAGGCGCGGCATCATCGCGCGGCCTCCATCAAGCGATGCGCGACCGGCTTATCCATCGCCGGTTGCGCGAGGCTCTGCGTCGAGCAGAAGCGCCCCTCGAATGGCGCGGGATCCAATTCGGCGCCGCAGAGGTAGATTCTGCAGTCCTCGCATTTTCCGCTGGTCCGGCCGGCGAGGCATTCGAACGACTGTTCGGCCTGTGCGGCGATCCGTTCGGCGTCGCTGGCGTCGCCGGGAAAGAGACGCTGCGAGTCATACGCGACCCAACGGTTCTCCTCGAACAGCACCGCCTGCATCAGCGTGTCCGCGACGAACAACAGCAGCGCCGTGCTAGCACCGGCGGCGGCGTCCTGCACGCGATTGAGCAAGTCTGGCAGGCATAGCCTGAGAGAGCGGACGTCGACGCCCGCCGCCATGCCCGCCTCGCGGATGCCGTCATGCAGCGTGCGAGCGATGGCACTCGCGAAGACCGCACGGCCGCCGCGCTGCACCGAAAAGCGCACCTGCACGGACTCGGCCTCGATGCCATACCGATCAAAGAAGTGAGCAAGCAAGATCTGATCGATTTCGCTTGCGCGCACTGTGCGGAAGTCGCCTCGCAAGATAGCGTGGCTCGCCCAGAAATCGTCCAGCATGATGCGCACCTGGCGCTTACCCAACAACGTGCGCACCGTCTGGCCGTGGTCGGCGGCTAACGCCATCTTCAACGCGTCGAGCACGCCGTTTTCAGTGAAGCACTGCTCGTCAGGAATGGCAACGCTCGTGGGTTCCGCAAGCGCGGCAGCATGACCGCGCACAACTTTCCAGCGGGGCGCCGTCGCCGCCACGACCAGTTCGCGGGTGCCGACGCCGATGACGAGCGGACTATTCAACCATGGTGACACGGTTGATCTCCTCGAGTGTCGTTTCGCCCTGCATCACGATCGAGAGAGCGGCCGTACGCATGGTTTGCATCCCATAGCGCTGTGCGGCTGCCTTGATGTGCCCAAGCGGCGCGCGCTCCGACAACAATTGCCGCAACTCGTCGTTCATGCGCAGCGTTTCCGCGATCGCGCGCCGCCCGCGATAGCCGCTGCCACGGCAAGCCGCGCAACCGGCGCCCCGGCGAAACCTATAGCTGCTCACGTTGTCCGGATCGATGCCGGAACTGGCCAATGTGTCCCGATCGACCATGTCGTCCACCACGCAGTCGGCACAACACTGCCGCAACAACCGCTGCGCAATCACGCCATTCAGGGCGGACACGAAGCTGTATGGGTCGACGTCCATGTTCGTGAAGCGGCCTATTACGTCGAACACATTGTTCGCGTGCACCGTCGTGAACACCTGGTGTCCGGTCAACGCCGCCTGCACGGCGATTTGCGCGGTTTCAGGATCGCGGATTTCGCCGACCATGATCTTGTCCGGATCGTGCCGCAGGATCGATCGCAATCCGCGGGCGAACGTCAGTCCCTTCGCTTCGTTCACCGGTATCTGAAGGATGTCGCCCAGTTGATATTCGACCGGATCCTCGATCGTGACGATCTTTTCCAGGCCGTCGTTGATCTCGGTGAGAATCGCGTACAACGTCGTCGTTTTGCCGCTGCCCGTCGGCCCCGTCACTAGCAGCATTCCGTAGGGCATCGCAGCCACCGAGCGCATGAAGCGCGTATCGCCGCTCTGAAATCCCAGTGTCTCGAGTGTCAATCCGCCCGGGGCCTGCGAAAGCTGATAACGGTCGAGGATGCGCAGGACCGCATCTTCGCCGAACTGGTTCGGCATGATCGACACGCGAAAGTCGATTTCGCGGCCCGCGTACACCGCCTTGAAGCGACCGTCCTGCGGCACGCGGCGCTCCGCGATGTCGAGTTCGGAGATGACCTTCACGCGCGACAGCACCTGGTCCGCGACATCGCGTCCCTCGGCACGGCCGACCACGGTCAGCACGCCATCCACCCGGCACTTGATCTTCAGCCCGTTTGCACGGCATTCGAGATGGATGTCGCTCGCCATCATCTTCAACGCGTCGTAGATGGTGGAGTTGAGCAGGCGCACCACGGCGCTGTCGTCGCTGCTGATGCCCTGCAACGTCAGCGCGAGCGAAGCGGGATCGGTGGTGTGCTGCACCTCATCGTCGAGGGCGAGCGAATCCATCGCGCGCACGTCTTTTTCACGCACAGCGAGCCACGCGGTGAGGTCACCGACGCTCGCCAGCGCCCAGCTATACCGCAAAGTGGGCCGCGCACGCATCCGGTGCTCCATCACGCCGCGCGTGCGGGCGTCGAGCGGATCGGCGATCACGAACAGCAGCGCGCCGTTCTGATCCGGCTCGCGAAAGCACACGCACAACCGGGTGGTGGCTTCGACGAACGGCAGTACCTCGAAATCCGCTTCGAGCCGGTTCAATTCCTGCATGCCGATCGACTTCATGCGGAACTGCCCGGCGAGCCGAACCACCATTTCGTCGGCGCTTAGCGACGCCTGCACCATCAACTCTTCCAGTGCGCGAATGCCCGAGCCGTGCCTGTCGCTGAGCGCGCGCAGCGCGTCACGCAATTCAACGCCCTGAGTTTGCGGTGCCTCGCTGATCGGATCCATGCGTTTCCCCTCGGCACGGCCTACTGGATGCTCGACGCAATTTCAAAGATCGGCATGTACATCAACACGACAATCCCTCCGATCACCACGCCGATGAAAATCATCATCGCCGGCTCGATCAGTCGCGAAATCAGATCGATCGTGCGCGACACTTGCGCTTCCTGGAATGCGGCGATTCTGTCGAGAACAGGACCCAGGCCACCGGTCTTCTCAGCGACGGTCAGCAAGCGATAGGTAATCGCGTTGGCGAGACCTGCTTGCTGGAACGCGTCGGACATCCTCGCGCCATTGCGTACCTGCTGCATGGCACTTTCGACGGCCGTCTGATCGGCCCGGCTCACCAGTCCACTGGCGAGTGTGAAGGCACGCGTGGCGGGAATGCCGCCTTCGACCAGCATCGCGGTAGTGCGAAAAAACTGCGACTGGCGAAACACGCGGAAGTGCAGACCAATACCCGGCAATGCGAGCAGGCGATCCGCGATCCAGTTGCGCGCCGCGGCCCGGCGCAGCGCGACGCCGACCGTCACCGCCAGCACGGCGAGGCCCACAGTGAGCGCCATTCCGTGGGCATGCACCATGCCGCCCCAGGCCATCAGCAATTGCGAGAGCAGCGGCAGCTCGCGTCCGCTATGCTCGAGCAGGGTCGCAAAGCGCGGCACGACGAAACCCAGCAGAAACAGCACGACGGCCGCGCCTACGAGCAGTAGCACGGATGGATAGATCGCGGCCGACACCACGCGGCCGCGCAGTTCGTGAAGCAGCGCACTGTTGCGTGAATAGCGCGTCAGACTGTCGGCAAGACCGCCGGTCTGTTCACTCGCTTTCACGCACGCCACGAGGATAGGGGGAAACACGCGGCTTGCATGCTCGAGCGCCGCGGACAGCGAGTGCCCTTCTTCGAGTTGCCGCAGCAGATCGCCATAGACCTCCGCCGACGCCTCGCGGCGCTCATTGCCGCTGAGCGTGCGCAATGCGTCGATCACGCCGACGCCGGCATCGAGCAATGCCGCGAGTTCGCGCGCGAACAGCTCGACGTTGAATTTCGCGCCCGGCATCGCGCTCCAGCCAGACCGGCGCTGACCTCGCGCTTGCGCACGTACCGACACCACCCGCAATCCCCTTGCGCGCGCGAGCGCTATCGCGGCCGCGGACGAATCGCAGTCGACGCGAAGCGTCTGCACTGAACCGCTGGTATCGAAGACGCGCAGCAGGTACTTCACGTCGATTCTCCTCGCTGAGAGCCGCACTACCAGGACGTGACGTTCGTGTTCTCACCGGTGCCGCCGACCTTGCCGTCCTTACCAAGCGAGTACAGGTCGTAGTCGCCATGCTCGCCGGGCGAGCGGTAATGGTAGGGACGACCCCACGGATCCGGCGGCACCGCTTTCTGCAGATACGGGCCACTCCAGTTCGTTGCGTCCTGAGGTTTGGTCATCAGCGCCTGAAGGCCTTCCTCGGTCGTCGGATAGACGCCCATGTCGAGCCTGTATTGATCGAGCGCCTTGCTCAACGAGTCGATCTGGGCCCGCGCGATCTTGGTGTTCGACTTGCCAACCTGTTCGAAATAGCGCGGCGCGACCAGCCCCGCGAGCAAGCCGATGATGACCATGACCACGAGCAGTTCGAGCAGCGTGAAACCGCCGTTGCGCCGACGTGCATCGCCAATGCGTGGAGGGAACGTCACGCTGCTGCGCATGGCGGCCCTGATCGAGAAAGATTCGTTGCGCACGGTGCCCCCTTTCTGTCGCCCCACCGGCCCGATAACACCAGAGCCGTTTTACTCATTCTTGTTCAGGTGGACACCGGCAAGAAGTAGGGAGACCAGACCAAAGGGATGGGTAAAGACCCTCCAGTTCCCGCGTCGTTCACAGGAAGCGATCGAGCGCGCGTGCCGGTTTCGACAACGGCAGCACACCCATGTCGAGCGCGATCAGCACGAGGCCGGTGACGTTCGTCACGTCGAGCTTGCGCATCAGGCTCGCGCGGTGCTTTTCGATGGTCTTCGGGCTGAGTTGCAGATACTCGCCGACCTGCCGATTGGTGCAGCCTTCCGCGACAAGCCTCAGCACCGCGCGTTCGCGAGCGGTCAAGGTGTGCCATAGCTGCGCATGGCGCGAAACGCCCGGCAGCGGATCGCAAGATACGCCGTTCCCGGCATGCTGTTCGAACGCGGGGTTGCGTTTGCCCTCCATCACGAGGCGCATTTCGCCGACGAGTTCTTCGAACGAGGCGTCCTTGATCACGTAGCCATCGGCGCCCGCCGCGAACGCCTCCTGCACGTGCTCGTCGCTGCTGTGGATCGTCAGCGCGATGATCCGCACCTGCGGTATCCGATACTTGATCACGGCAATGGCCTCGATGCCGCTCATGCCAGGCATCGAGAGATCCATCAGGATCAGATCGGGCCGGATGGCCCAGGCGAGACTGCACGCCTCGATACCGTCGGTCGCCTCGCCAGCGACGGTGTAGTCAGGCAGGGAGGACACCATCGTACGGAGACCGCCGCGCAACAGATGCTGATCCTCGGCGATCAGTACGTGATAAGTCGTCGCCACTTTGCTCGCTCCTGGCGGCCCCCCATGACTAGTTCGAGGCGACGACGTCGTGGTAAGCACTCAGCAGTTCGGCCGGCGTTGCGAGACCGTCCAGACGCAGCCACGGCTTGCCGGGTGCCGCGCGGAAAAAGACCACGGCGGTGTGATTCATCTTGTCGCCACGATAGACGTTGAACGCGCGTTGAGCTGCGATACTAGCCTCGACGGTGCCGGTGTAGTGCTGCCACTCGGGGCCGGCATCGAAGCGGGCGGCGTAGGCCTTCAGGCGGGCTGTCGTGTCCTCTTCGGGATCGATCGAGATCGACACGAGATGAACCTTGTCACGGTCGGCGCCGAGCCTCGCTTGCAATTCCTCGAAGGTTTGACTGACCATTGGGCATATCGTCGTGCAGCTCGTGTAGATGAACGTCAGGATGACCGGACGGCCGTCGTTCAGCTCGTCGGGGAGCAAAACAGCTTTGCCGTCGTCGCGAACCAGCGTCACCGCGGGCAGTGTGTATTGCACAGTCGAGCGCACCGTGCCCGTGGTCATGTCGTGGTGGTGATGCATGTGCATCGCGGTGTCGTGGGCCATCTCATGGGCCATCTTCCCGGCAGGCGCCGGCTGCATGTCCGTCGCCTGATGATGTTGCACCTCGATCGCGGCGCCATCGGCGACGTCTTCGGCAGTCGCGGCCACGGCGCCGACGCCTGTCAGCCCTGCGCCGGTCAGCACGAGCGCGCCGATCATCCATGTGCGGTTCGTCTTCATCGCGGTCTCCCGAGACAATGGAATGGCAATGGCGCGATGCAAGAAGCACAACGACGCGCCCGGCCGTTCACTTCAGTCTCATGAAATCGCCCGCGCACGTCATTGGATAAAGTCCCCCAAAGCGCGGTAGGGTACGTCTACCAGAGGTAACATCCACCCCGCATAAAGCGGAGTGTCCCCCGCGTGACGTGCGTAGTTGTCCCGTTGGCAGAGCGACGTGCGCGGACCTACAATTCTTAACCAATGCTTAAGGTTGCCTTAAGCAAACTAGCTGGGGAGATCCCATGCAGGCACCTCCGCCCGCTGCACGGCAACTGAGGTTGCGCGACCTTGTCGATGCGATGCGCAAGCTTGGGATCGCGGCGCGACTCGACGAAACGCGACTGGACAACGTCACTGACGCGCGCGGCGCCGCGCTTGCGGTCCTGTCGGCGCATGGCGTGTTCCTCTCGGTGAACCGCAGCGCCGCAGCGTTGCTCGGATACGCGAACGGCGAACTCGTCGGCCGCTCGCTGCTGGACATGGCGCCCGAGGGCGAACGCGCATCGCTCGCCGCCCAGCTATCGGCCGATCCCGCTCACGAGTTTGCTCCGATCACCACGATGCTGACCTTGCGCAACGGCCGTCCCACCTTGCTGTTACTGCACCGCCGACCGATCGCGTCCAACGAGGCGCAGCAGAAACCGCCCGATGGGCAAGCCGCGCAACTGATGCTCTTCGAGGAACCCCTTGCAGCCGATGCCTCGCCTGCGACTGGCGTCCTTCTCCCCAAAGCGGCGGCCCGCGATCGGCTGAAGTATCTGATGATCGGTCAGCAACGCGAGCGTCAACGCCTGGCCGCCGAACTGCACGACGGTCTAGGCCAGGCGCTCACGCTGATCAAGCTGATGGTCGAGGACTCGCGCATGCGCCTGCGTCGCGGGCAAGCCGAAGACGCCGCGCAAAAGCTCGACGCCACCGTCCTGCAAATCCGCGAGGCGATCGGCGAGATGCGACAGATATGCGGCGAACTTCGTCCGCTAGCACTCGACCGGCTGGGTCTCGCCGTCGCGTTGAGCACGCTGTGCCGGCGCGTCGAGCGCAGTGCCGAAGGCCTGGCGGTGAACTTCCGCTGCGACGTCGACGACCGCGATGTGCCCGACTACCTGAAGGCGGACATTTTCCGCCTCGCTCAGGAAGCGCTCAATAACATCGTCAAGCATGCAGCGGCAACCGAGATCCGGCTCACCCTGCAACGGATCGACACCGGTCTGCTGCTCACCGTTCAGGACAACGGCACCGGCTACGATACGCGCCCCCTGTCACCTGAAGACATTGGTTCGATGGGCCTCGGCCTCGCCGGCATGCAACACCGTGTCGAATCGCAGGGTGGCTTTCTCTCGATCCACTCTTCCGACGCCATCGGCACACTCGTATCGGCGAGTTGGACGCTTTGACGGACACCGCCGGCTCGCCCACGCGCGCTGCCCTCATCCGGCTGCTGGTCCACTGAGCCTCGACGCTGGCAGTTCCTCGACATCGCCGGGTGCCGCTGGCGGCTCCGGATGCGCAACCGGCGGGTGGACTGGCTTGTCGGAATCGCGTTCCGCGCATTTGGTCGCGAGCGACGTCAACAGCCCCATGCTGATCGCGACCAGCACGAGTTCCGTCAGATTCTCGATGGCGAGCTTGTGCATCACGCTCGCCCGATACTTCTCGATCGTCTTCGGGCTGAGGTTTAGATACTCTCCGACTTGCCGGTTGGTACGCCCTTCAGCAATCAGCTTCAGCACACTGCGCTCGCGCGCCGTGAGAATGTCCCACGCGTTCTTCGGCGCCACTGCTTCGCGGCCGGTAATGAAAGAGTCGACCATGTAGCCGTACACATCGGCGCTCAGATGCTTTTTTCCCTGCATCACCGCGCGCATCGCAACAATCAGTTCGTCGAACGAAACATCTTTCAGCACATAACCGTCGACGCCCGCACGCAGCGCTTCACGCACGTACTCTTCGTTTTGATGCACGGTGAGCGCCAGGATACGCACGTGAGGCGAACGGCGCTTGATCGCCGCGCTCGCGTCGATGCCGTTCATGCCGCGCATCGACAGATCCATCAGGATCAGATCAGGATTGAGCGCCATGGCGAGCTGGCAGGCTTGCTTGCCGTCCGTCGCCTCTCCGACAACAGGGAATTCGCCTTGTGCTGACAGCATCGAGCACAATCCTTTGCGCAGCAGATCATGATCCTCGCTGACTAGGACGCGATTTTTGGTATTCACGATCCCCACTCCTCGTTAGAGCATGGACGGTTGATTGATCAACCGTAAGCGCCTTTGGCAGGACGATTTTCTTCTTTCGAATATTTCTTTCTAATTCCTTGGATATTTCTTTCCGATAAATTAATATATCCTTACTTTCACTTAACATATTTTTATGACTACATCCGATCGCCCGCGCGGACTTGCTGTGCAAGGTTCGCGCCATCAGGCTCAGGACCTTTTCCAGATTCGGGAAGCACGTCGAAACGTTTAGTTAGATTAATTAAGTTGGCGAAAAACGTTTCAAAACAGATACGTTCGACGGAAAAACTGATTTTGGTAATAATAGGAATAAAGTGCGTCTTTCCTGTGTTTCGCGCATGCGAGGCAGTACGAACTACGCCATCCGCCCTATCAGAACTATTTTCCTTCTTTGAAGCGAATGACGAACAGTAGCCAAGCCTGACGGATCTCACAATTCGTTACAGACGTAACATTTCTGCAAACCAGTAAATACCCTACTCGGCGCACCTCCAAAAGTAGGAGGGTGCCCCATTGCTCAGGTCCTTTTGCGCGATTCACAATGACGACGCGGAGGGATGTCGAACATGCGCAGGCGCTCTTCTTTGCTGTCGGCGAGTACGCTTCGGGCGGTCATGATGACGCTCGGCATGACATCAACTGGGCTCGCGCATGCGGACATCTTTGGCGCGGTCGACAGCCAAGGTGCGATCGTCCTGACCAATACACCGGGCACGGCGGGACTGCGCGTGATCGTCGCGGGAGACCCGCCGCCCGAGCGAAGTGCGAAACGTACAAACAGCACATTCAGCGCCGTGATCGAAGAAGCAAGCCGCACCTTTCGCGTGGCGCCCGAACTGCTGCGCGCGGTGATCGACGTCGAGTCGCGCTACAACCCGAATGCCGTATCGGACAAAGGTGCCCAGGGTCTCATGCAGTTGATGCCCGACACCGCGCGGCGCTTTTCGGGCGGCAACATGTTCAATCCGCGCGACAACGTGCTGGCAGGCGCGCGCTATCTACGCTTCCTGCTCGATCTCTTCCAGGACGACATGGAACTTGCGCTGGCCGCGTACAACGCGGGCGAGAACGCCGTGATTCGGGCCGGCTATCGCATCCCTTCGATCCCCGAGACGCGTCAGTACGTGCCGCGCGTGCTGGACCGCTACCGGCGTCTGCTGACGGTCAGCGGCTAATGCGCGCCGGCGGCGCTGTCATGCCGCCCTGCCCGGCTGCTACGGCACGATCCACGCGCTATCGGCAACGACACGCGTGTCCTCGGGTTGCGCAAAGCGAACGAGATAACCGCCCTTCGAGGCAAAGCGCTGACCCGGCGCGAGCGTCAGGCGCGGATAGTAGCCCGTCAGGATCCGATGGTCGAGCATGTCATCGACGCGTTCTACCAGGTAGTCTCTGACGAACGCATCGACCATGTGACTGAGCGTCTCGGCGAGCAGCCCGCACGCGAGATAGGTATCCGCCTGAACGCGCTCGTCGACGACCTGAATATGCCTGATCGCGAACCAGCCGAACGCGTAATCGACACGCACGCGTCGTCCCTCGGGCAGGTCGACCGGATAGGCGATACGCGCGGCGTCGCGCCACCTTTGCGGCAAGGGTATGCGGTCCAGGCCACCCATCAGTCCCGACACAAAGACCTGAGTCGAAGCGGGCGGCTTGCCGGCGACCGCCGCGATATCAGGTGGCCGCAGCCACAGCACCAGCGCATCTGTTCCACGCGCACCGCGAAGCGCTTCGGCAACGCTATCGCCCGGCGCGAGCCTGTGGCTCGATACGCTCACGCCGTGGTCCTTCAGTGCGCTCGCGAGCGCTTGCGCAGCCGCCTCGCCGCTGTCGCCCGCGCGATAGACCTGGCGTACGGTCTTCACCATGCCAGCCGGTGAGCCGCTATTCGCGTCGAGGATACGCTTCGCGATCAGCCCGGCCTCGAGGAGAACGCCCTTCGAGAAATACATCGAGTAAAAGTCCTGGTCGGTCTCGACTGGTACGTCGACGTTGGGAAAGAGGCACGGCACCGCTTCCTGCTCGCAGAAGTCGTGAACGGGCGCCCAGTTCTTGCCGCCGATTCCCGACAACACCGCAAATACAGGTTGCTGCGTCAGATACGCCTTCAACTGCTCGTGCCAGGTCTCGGGCGGGCCGTGCAGTTCCCACACATGCAACTCCCAGCGTCGGTTGACCATGAACATCATCTTGCGCGAGGTGCGCAGCGGCGGCGTTGCGCCGAGCGGCGAAGCGTTCTTGTCGGCGAAATAGTGTTCCAGCACGTCGAGCATGCCGCGCCGTTTCACCGGATCCGCGTCCGGTGTGATGATCGTCGCGAAGTGCAGCACGGTATCCGTGACGCCCGGCGCCCTGCGCCGGTCGAGCCGCTTCAGATAGCCGATCAACGCCGCCATGTCCGCGTCGTTCAGCGCGAACTGCGGCATCAGATTGCTGAGTGGCTTGCCCTCGGAGTCGACGCCTTCGCGGATCGCACGGGCGATCGTCGCGTCCGTGTACGGCTCGCGATTGGCCCGCATGCCGTCGACGTAGGGTATCTCCAGCTCCTCGGGATTCTGGACCCGCGGGTGGAACAGATACTGCCCGCTGATCGGTGGAATGGTGCTGTTGCCTTCGCGCGCGCCGAGCCCGCTGCGCCGGTGGCAATTCATGCATGCGACGGCGGCGCCTTGCATGCGCACGCCGCCATCGTGGGTCGCTTGAACCGCTTCCCCGGAGCCGGCAATGCCGCGCTGGTAGATCGACTCGCCGGCATCGATGGGAGGCGCGCCGCTCGCTTGTTGCACGCCGGCCAGCAGCAGCGCGGCAAGCGCGCCCGCTACGCCAAAGAACCCGGCGCGGTGCATGACTAAGGAACCGGCCGGACCGGCGAGCCGCTCGCCGGCGAGGTATCGGCGCCGATCGTGACGGAAGCGTGCCGCCCCTGCCAGACCGGTTTGGCGAACGTCAATCTGTCGAGGGGCGGATTGAGCGTGACCTTGTCGATCACCAGCCGGTCTTTCCTATCCGTCCCGACCGGGCCGCTTTCGATGACGAACGGAATCCGCACGCCATCCACGTCCCTGAAGTCGCGATACATCACCTCGACGATCGCGGGCTGGCCCGAAGGACCGCGCGCCTCGCGGTCGGACTTCACATCGAGGAAATTCTGCGCGTCGACCCACACGTGGCGCGTCGCACCGGAGGGCAAGCGCAGCGACAGACGATAGGTATCGCGTCCTTCGACCTTGTCGGTGCCTTCGAGTGCGACGTCGATGCCCTTCGCGGCGTGATCGAGCAACGGGCCGTCGATGACCTGCGCGTCGCGCGCGAACTTCACTTCATCGCTCGTATAGGGGCGCACATCCGGACCGCCGCTTCCCGACGGGCGCACTTTCCAGCCTTCCTTGCCGTCGAATACGTGCACGATCATCTGATTGGCCGCCGTGACCTCGAAGCGAGTCAGGTCGGGACGTATCAACGTGAGCATGAACGGCAGATTCGACGCGGGTGCATTCGGACTGTCCACGTGCCCGACCCACTCCATCGACATGACCTTGCGCCAGGCATCCGCGCCGCCGCGAGCCTCGGCGTTCCTCGCGACGATTTCCTCCGTGCCAAGGCTGTCGTCCGACCTCGCGGCCGGCATTTGCGCCATCGCGAACGCGGCGGCGATCGCCACAAGCAACCACCACCAAGCAATCCGTTTCATGACCTTCTCCCGGTGTGCTGCCGTCGCTAGCGAGCCGGCACCTTGACCATGGCGAGTTGCGGCTTGGCGAACAGCGAATCGTCGGCGGCCTGATTCACCGTCACGTGCTGAATCGTCATCTGATGGGTCTGCTTCACGCCCGCGACTATTGTCTCGAGCGTATGCGGCACGACCAGGCCGTTTTCCGCGTGGTAATCGCGGAAGTAGACGGCGACGTTGTGCATGCGCCCGTCGAGCTTGCGCGGGTCGCCATCCATTTTCAGCTCGAGAAAGTTCGTCGCGTCGATCCACACATGACGCTCGGTGTGATCTTTCGTCGTCAGCATGAGCCTGTAGGCGCGGTGGCCCTCCACGGTATCCATGCCCTGCACCGCGACCTGGCTGCCCTTGCTCGCGTAGTCAATCAGCGGGCCGTCGAGATCGGCGGTGTTCGCGGCCGATTTCGCCTCGGCAGACGTATAAGGCTCGGCGTCATTGCGTCCGAGGAACGGCCGGACTTTCCAGCCTTGCGAACCGTCGTAGACCTGATACGCGGTCTGATTATCGAAACGAAGTTCAAAGCGGCTCTTGTGCGGCCGCTTCATCGTCATCGTGAACGGCAGCTTGACTGGTTTGGTGCCGCCCACGTCGATCTGTCCTGTCATCGTTATCGTGTTGACGGCGTGCCACGCCTTCAGACCGCCGCGCGCAGCGACGTTGCGCTCCACGATCTGCGCCGCGCTCAGGTCGGCCGCCGACGCCGCGGCCGGCATCAGGGCCGCGGCCAGCAAGGCCGCCATCGGGACCGTCATCGAAAACAACCGCTTCATGGCTCACCCCTCCCTTTCTTCGCGGATAGCTGGCGCAATCATTCGACCACCAGTCCATCGATATGAAACGCGCCGATCAGCACATTGACGCGATCCCCTGCCCTGATCAGGTTGCCTTTGTTGGAGAACACCACCCAGTATTGCTGGCCGACCTCCTGCGGACCGGTCTGCCGAAGCTGGCCGATCGTGTCCATTACCGGCACTTCGAGCAATGCATGACTTCTCTCGCCATACAGATACGGCGTCGAGTTCTTGTCGCCGAGCAACTGCGCGACCGCCGGGTCGGTGACGCGATAGCTGAAGCGCAACAGATTGCCGGAGGCGGTGCGCCGCACACTCAGGTTGTCGACGCCATGCATCATTTGATACAGCTGCTGCGCGTGCTGCGGCACTTTCACCGGCATATACGGCGACGCCCTTGGCGAAGTCGCGGCCGCCGGGTTTTGCTGCGCCGCGGCTGTCTCCAGCATGGCCGCGGCCAGACAAACACCCGATAGCAGCGACGCTCTCCGCCACGCCGACGACAATGGGTGTTTCATGGCAAGACTCCCGTCAGGGTACTTTGCCCCTGAAGCGCGTCGCTGATGACGTTCAGCAACTGGTCGAGCCCTGCGGGACCGAACGACAGATTGATTCCTGTCACCAGCCCGGCGAGACCGGCAAGTCCACCCGTGCGCGGCAACTCGACCGCGCCGATATCGACCCCCCCGTTTTGCGGGCGCGCCGTGCCGAAGAAGTCGTGGTTCGGCGCACCAACCGGCGTGGCTGCGTTGACCGCCGGCGAATTCGACTCGATCGAATAGTTGCCGAGCGGCACGCCGTAGCCGGCGGTGCCCGACGGGATCGTGGCGTTGAACAGCGACAGCGGGCCGTACGACATGTTGATCCAGTTGTTGCCTTCATCCGGCGTGGCCGAGGGCAGCAAGCTGAACAGCGGATTCGGCAGCACCGTGTCGGCAATCCCCGGAGGCACCGCAAAGCCGTTCCCGCCACCTTCAGGCGGCACACGCGAGCCGTTGCAGTACTGGCTGACCACGTTCGGATTCGCACCGCTGTTGTGCGCGTTCGGGTAATCGCCGGCATCGGTCAGGATCGAATACTGCGGGGCAAGCGTCACCCCCGACTCGTGAGTCGAGGGCTTCACATCGCCATACGCGCCGATGTCCCAATACATCGCATGCGGATCGCAATACCCGGTCTTCTGGCCCGACTGGTTCAGCGTCGGGTTCAGTGCGACCGTGTTCTGCAAGCCCGGAATGTTCGGATTGAGTCCAGCCACGGTGATATAGAAGGAGCGGTTTTGCCAGAACACGTTGTTCGTCAGCACCGGGTTGGAGAACGTCCTGCAGTTCGGCAGGTTGCCGGGACACACCACGTTCGGGCTCGTGAACGCACTGATGAAGTTCGACGTATGCCGCGCGACCTCGAGACCCGACGGTTGGAACGTGGACGTCGTGATCGGGCTGCAGGTCGTTTCGGCGCCCACCGTCGTGCAGTTCGGCGGCCCGACGTTCGCCTGCGCAGCCAGCGCCGTGTTGAACAGCACACCGGCCGACGAAGTCGAATCGTTCGAGATCACCGTGTTGTTGACAAAGTTCACCCGCACCGCATCCTGCAGCGACACGCCGCCACCCGACCAGCCCGCCACGTTGTTCGCGATGATGTTGTTGATCACGCTGACCTCGTACCACGCGTTGCGGTTGTTCGGACTGCGCTGCACGTCCGTGCCGTTGATGTTCTGCAAGCGCAGACCGCCGCCTTTACCGCTTTCCGCGGTATTGCCGACAATCAGGTTGCCGTCGATCACGAGGCCCGGGCCGACGCCGTCGGAAAGCTGCGGCGCGCAATCGATGTCGACCGTCGAGTTCTCGCAGAAGGTGCCGTCCGGCGGCACACCCTGGGCGATGATGCCGCCGCCGTACGTGGGCAACGTCGGGTTGTTGCTCTGGTTGAAGATCACCCAGTTGTGCGAGATGTCGCCGTTGTAGCTGAAGCCGAAGTGAGCGATGCCGCCGCCGTCGCCGCTGCTGATATTGCCGCACACCCAGTTGTAGTTGAAGTGATAGTTGTCGGCGCCCGAGCAGAACGTCACACCGGCTGCGGACGAAGGCGTGGTCGAGTTGATTTCATCGCCATACGATGCGTTCGCGGTCACCGCGTTGTGGTGCACGTTCACATGGGTGTTGTACGCGAACGGCAACTGCGTGATGCCATTCGCCGCGATCGTGCCGTCCGGCACTTCGACCTGGCCGATCGTGATGCCGCCCGTGAGCGTTCCGGCGTTGCTCGACACACGGTTGTTCGACACCTCCGTGTAGTGGTTCCAGCCGTGCAGAAAGATCCCGCCGCCGCCTTGCGAGCTATTCGTGAAGGTCATGCCGTCCACCCGCGACGGATTGCACAGGAAGTTGCTGGAGTACTGCGTGCAATCCGCGTTGCTGCTGGTGAGCGGCGTGCAGATGCCGTTCGCCGTGCAGTTCGGATCTGCGGCGTTGTTCACGTCGCGCACGCCCTTGGCGAGCACCGTGATGGCGGCGCCTTCGTAGGCACCCATCAGCGTGGGTTCGATCAGCAGTTCGCCGAGATTGCCGTTGAGCGTGTTGTCCCAGCCTATCGTCGGTTCCAGCGGAATCGCATCCACTTTTCGTTGCATCGCGGTGCTGCACGAGTACTTGCCGGTCAGGTCGTACGGGTTGCCGGAGCTGATCAGGCCACCGTTTAGCGCCACGCCGAACAGGCAGTCGACCTGTCTGCGCCACGGGTCCATCTTGCCGGACGGGTGGGTATTCGCGTTGACCGTCACTGAGGTCGCGCCGACGCCTTGCAAACGAACCGGCTTCCACATCAACAGCATTTCGTTGTAAACGCCGGGTCCGACGATGATCATGTCGCCCGGGGTTGCACTATCGATGGCCTTCTGGATGGCGTTGCTCGTGCCGTTCTCGCCAGCCACATACGTCGGCGCCTTACCGCCGATCGTGACCGTGACGGTATCGATCGACTTCTTGCCGTTGCCCGACGTGATCACCAGTTCACCGCAGCGCGTCTGCGTGTTGACGCCACGCTGCTGGATCGTGCAGCTCGACTGCGCCGCGCTCAGGTTCGGCACCGTCACCGTGATCTGCGTGTCACTCCACGAGGTCACCGTCGCGGCGACACCGCCGATCGTGACCGTGCCAGTGCCCCGCGCGGCGCCGAAGCCATAGTGGCGCGTGACGAACTTCTGGTTATACGGCGCCGTGGTCGCAGCCGGTCCGGTATAGGCATGGTTGACCACGGTCTGGTCGCCGAGCGCTTTGATCGTCAGCGTATGGCCGGCCGCACTGACCCACGGACCTGCCCCGCCGCCGCTCGAGTCGCCGGTCACCGTCGAGACGGCCGGGGTCGCGTCGGGATACGCGCAGTCGGGCTGGTTGTAGCCGTCCGCGAACGCCTGGACTGGCACGACCGGGGTATCCATGTACTGTGTCTGGCCGGGCATGAACGGAATCTCGTAGCAGAACTGGCTGTACGCCGGGTTATAGAGCGGATCACGTTTCGTCTGGCCGGGATGCGCCGGATCGGGCATGTCGGGATCGTTCATGCAGGCCACCATCATGGTCGGCGCGTAACCCGTCGGGTTCGGCGGATTCACTTGCCACGTCGAATAGTTCAGGCCGTTGAAGATGCCCCACTGATCCGAATACACACGCGACACTTCGTTGCCGGCGAAGTCCTTCAGCGAAACCGGCACGTTCGGCACCGCGAACTTTTCACCGAACTGCGGCGAGTACGGGTCGAACTCAGACGAGAAGTCATCCAGCATGAAGCCCGTGAAGTGAGCGGCGACGTGCGTGGAGCTGAACACCCAGAACTTCGCGACCGCCGACATCTGGTGGGTCAGCGTAACTTCCTTGCGGTCGCACAGGTGCCTGGACGCGCCCGCGAACGGTGCGACTTCCTGCGAACCGGGGAACAGGCTGATGAAGTCGGGCACGATCCGCAGTGCGCCCACGCACGGCCAGGAAGGTTGAATGATGCCCGTGACCTCTTCGTTGCGAGGCTGCATGCCGAGATCCGTGGTCGGGTTCTGCGCATTGTTCGCGTTGTAGCTCGAATTCACCGCCGCCTGGTCGGGCAGGATGAAGATGTTGCCGAGACTGCCGAACTGTTGCGTCACCGGCGCGATATAGTTGTCGCCGATCAGGATGTTCTTGTCCTCCTCCTTCACGAGTTCATAACCCGGCGGTACGATGACTTCGACCACATACTTGCCGGCGGGCAGCATCTTCGTGCCGTCGCCGGACGGATTCGTCACGCAGATCGAGCAGTTCGTGCCAGTCGGCTTGCCGGTGGTCGAGTTGCGGCCCGTCACGCTCGGGAACTGGTACATCCCGTCATACGGCGCGGGCTGCAACTGGTTGAACGCGTGCATGCCGTCATAGCACTTGAATTGCGAGTTTGCCGGCAACGCGCGCTGCTGGGGATCGAGCCATTGCTTCGTGTTTTTCAGCGTAAAGAAGAACGGGTCCGTGGTTTCCTGGCCCGGACAATTCATGTTCGGCACGCCGTCCGAGCGGAAGCCCTGCGCCCAGTCGTCCCAACTGCTGGTTTTGGCCGTATCCACGAGCACGAGGCTCTGGGTGCCGTCCGCGGCAATGTTTTCCTGATAGAGATTCACCGTGACGTTCGGCACGTTCGGCGTCCAGCTCGTGTGAACGAGCTGGGCCGGGTCGTCGAACGGTCGTGTCGACGCATAGACCACTTCGCCATGAATGCCGCCGTTTTCGGTCGCGCCGAACGGCGCCTTGCCGAATTCGAGGAACGAGCTCTGGCCGGAGAAGCCTTGCCAGCCCATGGTCGTCACCCATGGCGGGTCGATCCGTCCCGTAGATGGATTGGTGCCCGAGCGATCGCTGCAGTCCGCGTCGTTGCAATACACCGAGCCGGGAAAGCGCAGGTGGGTTGGCAGGTGCGACGTCGCGGATTCCTTCGTGTTGGCGTAGTGAGCCGCAATGGTAGAGGTACCGCCGCCGGGCGTGCCATCTGGCGGGCCGCCCGCATCGTAGACCGCATGGACGCCGGTCTGCTTGTAGCGCGTCGTATCGGTCTCGGCGATGTACCAGTTGAACAGCGGGAATACTTCGTTGAACGACGCATAGCCGTTCAGGTCGGTGGTATTGAAGTTCGAATAGCTGCCGTCGCGGAACCGGATGGTGGTTGGTACGAGCGCGACACCGGGCTTGCTGGCATCCGACACGCCATTGCCATTGGTATCGAGGAAGGTTCGCGTGTACAGATTGGTGTGCCATTGAAGCACTGACAGCTCGCCGACGTTCGCCGTCTGTCCGCCCTTCACCGCTGCGGCCGTCGCCAGCCCGTCGACGATCTGATCGTTCCACTGATCGAACACCGTGATTCTGTACGTGCCATCGGGCAAGCCGCTCACGCTGAACGAGCCGTCGGCCGCGCACTTGGTGAACGCAACATCCTCGCCGTCCGGATCGCCGACGCTCACATAACACTGCGTGAAGCTGAGCGAGTCGCGCGAGCCGGCGCCGTAGAGGTTTTCATTAGGCGGCCGGCTGTAGTGCAGGTTGGTGATCCGACCTTTGATGCCGTTGTTGCAGGTCACGCCTTTGCAAAGAGCAGGCAGTCGCGCATTGATGATCTTCGGATTTGCAAAGCCGATCGTCACGTGAAAACCTGCCGGCCCGAATTCCTGGAAGTACGCCGGGCCGCCGATCTTGATGAACGCATCGTGCGCTTTCTGGCCGTCGAGCGTGTTGGTCTGCAGCCACTCTTCGCCGCGTCCGATGCGGTCGGCCGCAGGGTACGCGGCCACACCGTAGCGTCCCGGCATCAGATTGGCGATGATCGCCTGGCCCACCAGCGGCGACAGCGTCTTGTTGTCGGACTCGAACCTCGGGCAAGTCGGGATCATGCCGACGATGCCGTCGTGTGTCGTCTTCGAGATCGGGCAAGCGTCGAGACCGGTGGCCGGATCCTTCATTCCCGCCAGGGAGTTGGACAGCGGCATGTTGAACATGTCGTAGCTCATCTGCCCGGTCGCAGCGCCCGTGCCGCCCGCGTCGTCGAAGAGCTTGATTTCGAAGCCGCCGAGGCCCGGTTCGCGCGCCGTGCCGAATGCATCCGTCCCGCCGCTCACGTCCACTTCACCGTTGACCGGCGCGTCATCTTCAAACACGAACACCGAGATTTTCGCGGTCTGCAGCGGGGTCTGTTGCAACAGCACGTTCACCGCGGTTTGCGCTGCTGCGATCGGCGCGCCGCCCATCGCGTGACCGCATTTGCCGGTACCGGGCGCGAAGTCCGCGCCGCCCGGGCCGGACGGGCAGTCCTTCGAGATGTCGAATTGCCGTTGCGTACCGTTCGGCCCCGGTTGCGGCGTTCCGGAGCCTTGCGAGAACGTGTTGCCCGCGTCGCCCGGCAGGATCGAAATGTAGTAGTGCCTCGTTGGATCGAGCGCGACTTGCGCCGGATCGACCGGAGTCTGTTGCGCGGCAGTCGTGCGGCATGCTCCGTCGCCGACGTCGCACACGGCCGGCACATGCGAGTTGGTGGCCGGATCGAACACCGTCTGCCCCGACTCGCACGATATGGTTCCCACGCAGCCCGACGCGATGACCGGCATGTAGCTGGTATGGAAACTGGTGCCGAGACTCGGCACCGGCAGCGGCGGGCAGGAAGCTGGACGCCCGGCGCCGTTCACCTGGCAGGCGGGGTCGATCTGGAACGTGCGGTCCTCCTCGATGATCCAGCGATAGTCCTTGATCAACGTGCCGGTCGGCGCGTCCTTCACCGCCACGGCGAGTCCGCTGCCGCCGTTGAACTTCACGGTGACCATTGCGGGTGCGCTAGCCGTGTTCTGCGAATTGACCGCCTTGTAGTGGAACGTGACCGTGGCTGTCGAACTGCCCTTCGGCGGCGCCGACGGTACGGCGTTGAACGAACCATCGGCGTTCAGCGTGACGGTGCCGCCCGTTACCGCACCCGACAAGGTCGCGGTGAGCGGCAGGCCAGACGGGTCAGTGTCGTTGGCGAGCACGCCCGGTGCGCCGATGTGCAGGAGCGAAGCGATATTGCTGGTGTACGTGTCGGCGTGGGCAATGGGTGCGCCGGACAGGCAATGAGAACTTGCCGTGCAGGGCGCCAGCGTCACTAGCGCTGTCAGCGCGGGATTGCCGTTCGCCTGATAGACGAAGCTGTCCGACGTCGTGCCGCTGTTCGGCACATACGTGAAGGTGCCGTTCTGATTCAGCGTGAGCACGCCGCCTGTCGGCGGGGTCTTGACCTGCACGCCGGAGACGCCCACATCGTTGGCGATCACGCCGCGTGCGGGATCCGTCACGCTCAACGTGTTGCCGGGCACGAGGAAATACCTGTCGGGGTTGGCCACGGCGCCGGTGTTGGCAGCCGTCGACACCGGCGTTGCGCCACCGTTCACGCTGATATACCCCTGCATGCCGCCATCGCGTTGATTATTGGTGGACAGGCTCAACTCGCGATCGAACACAGGCAACGCGAGTGCGCCCGTTGCAGGCGCATTCATCAGCACGTCATAGGTTTTGCCAGCAGCGAGAAAGACCTCCGACTGAACCCGCAGATTGCCCGGCAAAACGTTGCCGTCTTCCGCCAGCAGCGAGAAGCCGGACATCGCCGGGTTGCCGGTTTGCGCGCCCACCACGGACGGCACGTGCATGCGCAGCCCGGCATTGACGAAGCGCAGCAGCACGAGCCCCGTGGAGGCCGGCGCTGCAGCCGCAAAGGTCGAACCGGCCGCGTGGTTGCGGTCGAACGCGATGCCGTTGATCAGGTAGTAGCGCGGGTCGTAGTTCACCGCCGGCGGATAGCAGGTGCCATACGTCGACGACGACGGATTGCCGCAACCGTTCGGCTGACCGGACCAGACTGTGGTTTCGCTGAAGCCGGACGTCGTCACGGCCGAGGCCACGGCGGCATTCTGCACCGGATCGATTTCGCTCAGCACGAGCGGCACGTCCGCGTCATAGCTGACGCCGGGATAGGCCAGCGCGCGCGTCGAGCCGTTGGCCGGCGTTCTGACCACCAGTACGCCATACAGGCCCATCGGCCCCTGAATGGACGGATGCGTGCCCGACTCGATCAGGTAAGTGCCGGGGTTGAGATTGCTCCAGGTCATAGAGGTCATCTGGCCATGCGTCACTTCGTTCGCGAATGACTGCACCCGCGGCGGCTGGGCGGGCGGCGTGAAACTCGCGCCGCTCGCGCTACTGGCGATCGGCCAGGTGGTCGCGGTTTGCGTCGCATGCGCCGGACTTGCCGTGCTCGTCGCCGTCGTCCCTTGGCCGACACCGAGTTGGCCGACCACGACAAGCGAAGTGGGTATCGAGCCCGGCAGATTGTTCGTCAGATTGATGGTCAGGGGGCCGGGCGGCACCGTGATCACGACAGGCGACCAGTTTGCGCCCGCGCCCGCATTCGACGCCGCGCAGGTAGCGGGCGCCGTCGCCGCCGCTGAACAGGTGTAACCCCACATCGGCACGACCTGTCCGTCGGGAAGCGCGATCGTCGAGGCCTGCGCCGTCAGAGTGACGCTTTGGGCGAAGGCCATGCCGCTCGCCGTGAGCAGGATCGTTGCGGCGACGCCCGCCTTGATCAGACCGAGGAGCGTCCCTTTGAACTGGGTGGATCTCATCGCGTTTCTCCCCGCCTCTAATTGCCTTCGTTGATCGTGAAAGCTTGTGGATCCACGAGCATCATCATCATCATTCCGCCTGGGAAGATGTTGTTCGTGGTGATCTCGCGTTCATTGTGTGAGTGCCACATGTAGGCGAAGCCGGCTTCGGCGGACGGTGGATTCACGACCGTGCCGCTAGGCGGCGTCGTCCCGTTGTAGGCGGTCGCGCGCACAGTGGCGTCCGGCCCGAGGTAGGGACTGCCGCCGAACCAGGCGCCGTTGGTCAGCACACGCGCATCCGGCAAGGTGATCGGACCGCCGCTGCCTACGTTGCCAAATGGATGAGCTTCCAGCGCCTTGTTGTGATCGGCGCACCACTCGTAGTAATTGGGCGCTTTCGGGTCAGCGGTGTAGTAGCCGTTCGCATCAGGAATACAGACGCTGCCGTCGCCCGCCTTGTGCCCGTACACGTCCCAATTCAGGCCCTTGCCGGTCCAGTAGAAGATGCCGTCCATCGCGAGGCCTGGCGTGGTCGTGGTCGTGAATAGCAAGGGGCCGGCGAGCTTGGTCGCATCCGTCTTGCTGAGCAGCAGGTTGCCGTCGCGCGCCAGCACACGCACGTGATTGCCATGTTCGTGGAACGGATGCTGCCAGCGCCCCGTGCCGATCACTCGCAGCAGCACCAATTCGCCGGGATGCATGTGCGGATTGCCGTTGTATGGCTGATTCGGATATTGCGGCGCGTAGTTCGGGTCCATGTCGTCAGGCATGGAGCGCCCGTTGATCAGGAAATAGGCCGGATGATAGGGTTCGGTTTCGACGGTCATGCAACCCGTGGACTGGGTGCACGCTTTGGCCGCTTGCTGTTCCGCCTGCGAGTGGATGCGCGGATCCATTTCGGCAAACTGGAACAGATACTCGCGGTCGTAGCAGGTCGCGCTATGGTTGTAGGCCGCCGCGGCATTCCGGTAATCGGGCTGACCGTCGGGCAGCGTCGAGGATACGGCGCGGCAGCCCGTCGGCACCGCGAGCGTCCCGGGCGCGGAAGTCGGCAAGACGATCAGCGCGCCGGACAAGCCCATTTCGATTTGCAAATCGCCCTGCGTGCCGCTGTAGTAGCTATGCGTTCCCGGTGTCGCCGCCACGAAGCTGTAGGTGACCTTGTTGCCGTGGGTCGCCTCGCGTGTCAACACACCTGGGACGCCGGTCTGCGTCGCCGGACAGGTGCCGTCCGGATTCAGCACCGCCGCGCATACCTGGAAGCCCGGAAACAGGATCGAGGTATTGCCCGCGGCGGCCGGCAGATTATTGGTGAGCGTTACCGTCACGACGTCGCCCTGTTTGACGATCAGTGTCGGCCCCGGAACCTGCATGCTGGGACAGTTCGCGCCCGCAATGCCCGCTGGCGAAAATCCCGCGGGCGCTGTGCGGCACCCGTAACCCCACGCGTAAATGCTCGCGCCGTCCGGCTGACTGACACGGTTCGCCTCGGCGCTCAGATCGAACGTCGTTCCGGTGATACCCGGCGCGGCAGCCTGCGCATGCAGGCAGAACAGTGCCGCCAGCAACGCGGCGCCGAATCGCGCGAAGCGTGTCAAACGCGCCATGCATGCGGGGTACGAACGCGGGGCGATCCACCTTGCGTTGATGAAGTTACCCACGGTTGTTCTCCTAGGAGCAGGACTTCGTGGTTGGGTCCACCGAGTGGCAGATGTGGACCTCGGTCATCAACCCGCCGAAGTTCTCGGCGTCGTTGGACAGGTGATCGAGGTTCGGCGTGTACAGGTAATAGACCGAGCCCGGCGCGTACTTGGTCGTATCGCTCGCGTCGAGAATCACGTCGATCGACTCGCCGCCGCCCAGGGTGACCGAGTTCGTGTTGTAGGTCATATCGTTGCCGGCCAGGTCACGCAGCAGCCGCGCATTCATGCCAATCACGTGCATCGGAATGCCGAGCGAAGCGAGCGTCTGAAACTCCGTGACGTCGAGGTCAGAGATTCTGAGCAGCGCGCGGCCGCCGGCCGGAATGTTGATCAGCGCGGGCAGCGGTTGCGAATAGTGCTTCGAGCCGTCAGCCACCGGCGTCTGCATCGGTCCTGGCGTGACCGTGTCCGGATAGCTGCGGCCGTTCAACATGAAGTGCTTGTCCTTCATGTCGACGAAGGGCTCCGGATTGAACGTCATGCCGATGAAGTGGAAGTTCGGATCGAAGCCGTGGATCTGGATCGGATACTCGACGTCGTACGCAGTCGAACCGTCGCCGTCGTTGTAGGCGTAAAGCGTCGGCGTGCCGCTCTTGTTCTTCGCATGCATCACGCTGTTTTGCGGCGGCAGCGGCGTCGAGCACAGAATGTCGCTGCCGCATGCCGTGCGAGGATCGAGCTGCTGCGACTGCAGCGAGGCATAGAGCGTCCCGGTTGTGACGCGGTTCTGCCTGGGCCGCACGTAGATCTGACCGACCATCCCCATCTGCAGATGCTCAGGCGGCGTGATGTGGCAGTGCCAGAAATAGGTGCCGGCATCCGGTGCGAGGTAGTAGTACGTGAAGCTCGCACCGATGTTGATCGCCACCGACGCATCCGGCACGCCGTCGAAGAACGCGGACGCGTTCGGATAGCCGTGGAAGTGCACCGTGTGCTGCTCGAACAGGTCGGGGCGCATGATCATCCCGACGTTGGTGAGCGTCAGGAAGAACTCGTCGTCCTCGTCGATGGCCATGGTCGGCGCGGGAATGTTGCCGTTCATCACGCCGATGTCCATGATCGGCCGCGGGTCGACGTGACCCGTCAACTGACCGGCCGGCACCGACTCCGGATCGGGCGCGAGGCCGACCGCGCCGTTGTAATTCGGATTGGTTTTCGCATCGCCCACGACGTTGAACACCGAGGCGAACTCGGTGCCGGGCAGTCCCTTGCGAATGTCGGCGAGACCGGATAACGGGCCGAACGAGAACATGTAGGTTTGCGTGCCGTCGCCCATCGTCGCGTAACCATCGCCGCCCGAAATCTGCTGGCACTTGATCGCGCCGTTGACGTGCTTCGTCGGGGTCGAGTTCGATCCGGTCACGGACGGGCCGACGTAGGCCGGTTCGCCCGCACCAGCCGGCAGCGCGGTCGGATGAAGCGTCGTTGTCGGTGGACATTGCACGCGGAACGACTGAGCAAATGACGGCAACGAGAATAGCAATAACAGCAGCGCTGCAAAGCCGTTCCGACAGATTGGAATGCTGAACATATGACCTCCGTCCAGGGGGCAGCCAGCGCGAACCGCGCTGGAGGTCATGCTCTACGGTGGGGCACTCACCGGGTACCGACGACCTGAACCCGTAGATTGATTCTGCAGATGCGTGCAGGCATCTGGGATGGGTCAACTCCCTACACTTGCGGTAGGGGCGAACCCAGCGGGGGGCGGGAAGGTCTGCTGCAAGCGGGGCTCATATAGCCGCCATGAGCTGCGACCGCACAAGGGGAAGCGGCGCTCGCGATGCCCAGTGGATATCTTCGTGTTGGATCACACACCCGGGATACGATGAGGTTGACCCTTGACCGCGTTGCCCGCTAGATTTGAAGGTTCAAGCGCCGCCAGTGCGAAATCACTTCCCGTACAAGATATCTGTAGAAGAACTCGATTGGGTTGCGATGCGGGTTGCGGGGTGACGGAAACGACACAGCGTTTCGCGATGTCGCCCGAAGCGACGGCAGCGAACTCCTTGCTGTTCGCAATACGCGTGTATCGATGTCCGGCGCCTGCGTTAGAACGGCGAGCAACGCCAGTTTTCAGGCGCCCGTCCTAGGCGCAAGGCGCCAAGTTGCCGGTTGCACTACCTGAATTCGCCTATAACAAGGACAGAACAGGTGGCAAACATGCTGCAACCGGCTCTCGAATTGCGTATTGCCTATTGCCTATTGCCTGTTGGCCATCCGCAAAGCACCGTCAGCCTCTCGGGCACAAGTCCTGAGGTGCTCTATCCGTCAGTTCGACCCACCTGCTACGACACTTCAACCAGCCGGGAGAAACGACATGAAGATGATTGGTTTGCTGGGACTGCTGGCGAGTGCCGCTGTGCAGGCTCAGGTCACCCTGCCGTTGCCAGAGGCATACCCGACGTTGCTCGGGGTCTCGTGCGGCGGTGTAAATGTGACCAGCTATGTCACGGGATTCGACGCGAACGGGTATATCCGCGGCGAGGTCTACGCGTGGACCCGCTGCGGCGCATCGGGGCGCGGCGGCGGCTACCACGCCCAGACCTATCAGTCCTGGCACACCATCGTGTGGGACATGCGCCAGAACTACAAACTGCTGCCTTATGACAACATGGTTCCGGACCCGGCATTCACGACCACCGACGCGTACGGCAATAGCATCCGGGACACCTGTTCCGTTACAACCGACGGGCAGCCGGCCTGCGTCGCCAGTGCCTATATCTACTATGTTCCGCCCACTATGACGCCGATTTCGGACACCGTGACCGTTAGCCCGGTGTGCGGGCAATAGCCGGCGCCGGACGCTGTCGTTAATGACCGTTCAACGGTCGGCGCTTGCTTGCCCCGACCGGCAGACAAATGAGGTCTATCGTCATTCAGCACGCACCTTCACATATCGGCCAGGTGCGCACTCGATGGCCTTGTACTCTGTATTGCCAAGCGTGGTGCGCGCCTCCACTTGTTCGCCGGCGTGCTTTTTGACCCAGTCGATCCAGTGATTCCACCAACTGCCGCGCTGTTCCACAGCCGTTCCGAGCCACTCGTCAGCGTTCTCGCCGCATGTATCGTTCGTCCAATAGCTGCGTTTGTTCTTTGACGCCGGATTGATCACCCCAGCGATATGACCGCTTGCCCCCAGCACGAACTCCGTTGCGCCGCCCAGCAATTGCATCGAACCATAGGCGGATCGCCACGGAACGATATGGTCTTCTTCAGTCGCCAGCAGATAGCTCGGCATATCGATGTTGCCGAGATCCACGGACGGTTGTGGTGCAAATAGCGCTCAACGGATCGGTTAGAGTGTCGCCCTGACCGATTTGAGGAGCCGCGATGAACAAGCTGAAGAGTCTGGACGGGCTATTCGCCGGCCGTCATTTTGACCGTGAGGTGATCATTCTTTGTGTGCGCAGGTACCAGCGGACGCACAGAATGATCACCTCGCGGTTGAAGTGACGACCTGTGAACAGATCGTCCATGCTTTTCAGCTTGCGCATTATCGAAGGATGAGATCGGGGAGGCACCAGTCTATCCGAATCACCTTCACTATTTGCACCAGAACCCGATGACGCCGGCGAGATGTCGCGGAGGCTCGGCAATGGCAGCTAGGCGACGCGAAGCAAAGCGTCGCAACTGGCCGAACCATCTGAACCAGAACGGCTCCGGGTACTTTTACTGGCGCGACCCCGACACAAAGCAGAACTATGGCCTTGGCCACGACCAGGCGCGCGCGTTTGCCGAGGCGCGCGCCGCAAACCTCGCGGTTGAGAAGCGTCGCGGAAACATGTCGCTCGCGCAGAAGATACTGGAGCCGGCAGGCAGAACGCTGGACGCGTGGGCCTCTGAATACCAGCAGATCTATATCGACACGCGCAACGGAACGCCGGCGACGATCAAAACAGTGAAATCGGGCATTCGTGCAGTGCGCACAGCGCCGTTCGTCGGCAAGCACCTCCGAGAGATCCAAACAGCAGAGGTGTCCGATTTCATCCGGGCCGCCATTACAACACGTGGCGCCTCAATGGCCAAGCTGATTCGAAAGACGCTCGCTGACATGATGCGCGAGGCAGAGACGCGCGGACTGATTGAAACCGGGAAGAACCCTGTCACCGTGACTCGCGCTCCAGACTCTGAGGTCGAGCGCTCTCGCCTGACGTTGGATCAGTTCCGGGAAATCTACGCCGTCGCGCTAAAGGATGTCCCGTGGGCGGCCCGCAGCATGGAGATCGCGCTGTTGACCGCGCAGCGCCGCGAGGAAGTCGCCCCAATGCTGTTTTCGGACGTGAAAGACGGGTTCCTGTTTGTGACCCAGAGGAAGACTGGAGTCAAGCTCCGCATTCCCGTCGGCGTCCGCCTCGATGCGATCGGACTGTCGCTCGAGGAGGTGATCAAGCGCTGCCGCGACTCCGTCATATCGAAGTCCATGCTCCATCACGTGAGGCGACACGGACACCGGAAGCCCGGCGACGCGCTGGAGGTCAACTCGCTGACTCGGGCATTCACGCGGGCTCGCGACGCCGCCGGAATCACATGGGAGGAAGGCAAGGATCCGGCGACCTTCCACGAGCTGCGCAGTCTCGCCGCGCGACTCTATTCGGAGCAACACAGTCCCGATTTCGCGCAGGCGATCCTGGGGCACAAGAGCGCCAGCATGACCGCGATGTACCGAGACGGGCGGGGCGCCGAGTGGGTCGAGGTCAAGCTTGCGGGCTAAAAATTCCAGACGAATTCCAGACGCTCTAGCTGGGGCGGGCGTTTCCGGGCCGCTCGATTACGTGGGAGGTAATCAAGCGGATGCAGCGCCGCTTGCACGCATTGAAATTGGCGGAGCATTACCTGTCAGGTAATCGATTGCTTGCGCGCTTCGACTATGATCGGTGGCATGAACACACTCTCTATCGCACAAACGGCTCCGTCATCCGCGCCGACTGCCACCCGCGCGGTCGGCGATCTGCTTCGCGAATGGCGGCAGCGGCGGCGCATGAGTCAGTTGCTGCTCGCCACGGAGGCCGACATTTCGACGCGCCATCTGAGCTTCGTCGAATCAGGGCGCGCGCTGCCGAGCCGGGAAATGGTCATGCATCTGGCCGAGCGCCTCGACGTGCCGTTGCGCGCGCGCAATGCGCTGCTCGTCGCGGCCGGTTACGCGCCGCTGTTTCGCGAACGCCCGCTCTCCGACCCGCAGCTCGCCGCCGCGCGTGAAGCCGTCGAGTTGGTGCTCAACGGACACGAGCCCTACCCGGCACTCGCGATCGACCGGCACTGGACCATCGTCGCGACCAATAATGCGATTGCGCCGTTGTTGAGCGGCGCGAGTCCCGAGTTGCTGAAGCCGCCGGTCAACGCGCTGCGCCTGAGCCTGCATCCGCAAGGCATTGCGGCGTCGATCGTCAACTGGCATGCGTGGCGCGAGCATGTGCTGGCCCGGCTGCAACGGCAGATCGACGTCAGCGGCGACGACACGCTGAGCGCACTGCGCGACGAACTGGCCGCCTATCCCGCGCCGCCGGATGCGGACGCCACCACGCCGGACGATGCGGCTCTCAGCCAGATCGCCGTGCCATTGCGGCTGCGCACGCCGCTTGGCGTGCTGTCGTTTTTCAGCACCACCACGGTCTTCGGCACGCCGGTGGACGTTACTCTGTCGGAACTCGCTATCGAGGCGTTCTTTCCGGCGGATCAGCAAACCGCCGCGGCGCTGCGCGAGTTTGCCGAACACCAGCGCGGCTAGCCGCTTGCGCGCCCCGTCCGCCCGACTCACCGAGAGATTCGCCAGACCGGCTGCCGATCCTTACCGCGCCGTTACAAGTTCCGGCTTCGCCTTGCGGAGTTTGTAACCGGGGGTGCATCACCGCGTTACATCCTCGATCCGCCCCTCACGCGCCGTCCAGCGCGAGTATTTATTACCGCCAATTCCGTCGCTTTCTATTCCCTTTCTGATTTCGAGCCAATTTGCCGATTGCCGGACGGGGTGGCCCGGCGCTCGAACCGTTGCGCGAGATGCCCGCCCAGAAAGGGTTTTCATGGATTAGAAGGGAGTCTCGAAAGGCTGAAAATCCACCTGGCATCATTCATTACAATGGCGTGAAAAACTTACCGAAAATTGATGCATTTTTTTGAGATATTTTTTCGACAAGGGATTGCTTTCTGGTTTTACGCTTCATACAATTCGTCCGAGCTGTTACGAAATGTAACGTCTTGTATCAAATGTTCGCTGTCTGTCGCAGATCGCAACATGTCGCCGGAGGCAACGTTTCCGGCGAGGCAGAAAAGACATAACGGCGCAAAGCCGACATAGTAATTCGGGGCTTCGGAAACAGAAAAAATGGACCGTAGCAGCGAGACGCTGGATTCAATCCGCGAGATCAACTTGTCTTACATCATGCTCGCGCAACGCATGTTGCGCGAGGACAAACCGGTCGGAATGTTCCGGCTGGGACTGTCGTCGGAACTGGCCGACTTGCTTGCCGGGCTGTCGCTCGCGCAGATCGTCAAGCTGGCCTCTTCCGACCAGCTTTTGTGCTTCTTCCGCTTCAACGACCATGCGATGTTGTCGGCGTTGACGCAAACGACGAAGCACGCCGCCGTTGCACCGACCCACACGGCGATCCTGCTTGCAGGCCAGCCCGCCGAGCAATTTGCCTGATCGAGGTGACTGCAATGCTCAAGCGAAGCCTGACCGAAGATGCACAGGAAGTATTTCGCGCGATCGCGCTGATCGAGCTCGGCGCCCGCATGCAGGTGCTCGAGAGCGAGCTGACGTTGTCGCGCGACCGTATGATCCGCCTGTATCGCGAGGTCAAGGGCGTATCGCCGCCCAAGGGCATGCTGCCGTTCTCGGCGGACTGGTACATGACGTGGCTCGCGAACATTCACGCGTCGCTGTTCTACAACACGTATCTGTTCCTGAAGAACGAGGCGCGTTGCTCGCATCTGGATGCGCTGACCAAGGGCTATCGGCTGTATCTCGAACACTGTCGGCACAGCGAAACCGAAGCCGTACTGGATCTGACGCGCGCGTGGACGCTCGTGCGTTTCTTCGACGCGGACATCCTGCAGCTGACCAAATGCTGCCGCTGTACCGGCAAGTTCGTCGCGCACAAGCACGACCTGCAGCACAACGTCGTATGCGGCGCTTGCCAGCCGCCGTCGCGCGCCGGCAAGACGAAGAAGGCGGCTGCCGCTCGCCAGCAAGCGCTCGGCGCAGCGCAGGTCGCGCAGGCCGCCTGATCGACCGATTCTCCCCGACGCGAGACGCGGCAGCCCGATTCAAACCGAAGCTCAAATGATTCCGCGCAGTGATTGAACTGCGCGGATTTTTTTCGCCTTCGCGCCGCGCAAAGCCGCAAACCAGCGTGCCGAGTGCCAAGCGCGAAAAAGGATTTGCACGAAAAAACGCCGGACGGCAACGCCGGACGGCGCTTGCGCGGCCCGGCGTGGGTGACGTGGTTGATCAGGCGCTGGCTAACACGGTTTGAACCTCAGCGCCTGGCCACCTGCTGTTGCGCGGGAACGGATGCGGTCCCAGCCGTGGTGTTGGAAGGCGCAGCCAGCGAAGCCGCCACGGAGCCAGACGCATCGGCTGGCGTCGAAGCCGCCCCCACCGCCGTACCGCCAGCGGCCACATCGCCCCAACCGCCGCCGAGCGCGCGAATCAGATTCACGGTCGCGACCGCCTGAGTACCGGCCAGATGGCTCGCCTGTAATTGCGACTGCAGCACCTGCCGCTCGCCATCGATCACGTCGAGGTAACTGACCGCGCCCTCCGTGTACTGCGTGCGCGACAGATGCGCGGCGCGCTGCGAGGCATCGACCGCATCGTTCTGCTCGTGCATCTGATCGTCGAGCAAGCGCAGATCGGCGAGATTGTCCTCGACTTCACGGAACGCCACGAGCACCTGCTGGCGATATTGCGCGACGTCCTCGTCGTACTTCGAACGGGCCTGCGCGAGATTGGCCTTACGACGGCCGCCATCGAAGATCGGCACCGTCAGCGCGGTACCCGCGAGTGGACCGAGGATGAACGCGCGGCTCGACCACATGAACAGATCGCCGAGCGTCGCCGATTCAAAGCCGAACGCGCCGGTGATGTCGAGTTTCGGGAAGAACGCCGACTTCGCGAGCCCGACGCGCGCATTCGCCGCCTGCATCGCGCGTTCGGCTGCCGCGATGTCCGGCCTGCGTTCGAGCAGCGCCGACGGCAAACCCGGCGGCACGCGCACCGCCACCGGCGCGAGCGGTTCTTCCGCGAACGAGAAGTCCGCGGGCGGCTTGCCGAGCAGAATCGCGAGGCTATGCTCCGAGGCGGCCCGTTGACGCGCCACGCCGACCGCATCGGCACGCGCGCTCGCGAGTTCGTTACGCGAGCGCGACAGATCCAGCTCGCTGATATCGCCTTCCCTGAAGCGCCGCTGGACGAGCTTCAGCGTGTCCTCGCGCAACGCGACGGTGCGGCGATACAGGTCCTGGTCCGTGTCGAGCTCGCGCAACTGGAAGTAGTTCTGCGCGACGTCGGCTTGCAACGACAACTGCACTGAACGGAACAGCGCTTCGCTCTGCTGCTCGTCCGAGCGCGACGCGTTCACGTTCGAGCTGACCCGCCCGAACAGATCCGCTTCATACGACGCGCCGACCTGCGCGCGCCAGATCGTGCCCGTCGTGCCGCCCGCACTGTCCGGCTGGAATTGCGACGCCGCCGACGCACGCTCGCGCGTCGGGCCGAAGCCCGCGTCGAACTTCGGGAACCAGTCGGACTTCGCCGCCTGCGTAACCGCGCGTGCCTGCTGCACGCGTGCGGCCGCGGCCTTCAGGTCCTGATTCGCGGCGGCGGCCTGTTCTTCGAGCGCGTCGAGCTGCGGGTCGCCGAACACCTTCCACCATTCGCCACGCAACGCGTCGTCGGCGGGCTGGGCCGGCTTCCATGTGCCGGTGTTTTGCGCCGACGCAGCCGAGCCTGCCGCCACGCCCGACGCCGCCGCAGCCGACGTCGCCACCGCGGGCGCTTCCTTGAACGCCGCCGGCGTATCGACGTCGGGACGCTGGTACGTCGGCTCGACCGAGCAAGCGGCCAGCAGCGCGATCAGCAAACCGCTCGCGGCCGCGCGGCCCCATCCGCGCAAAGATACAAAGCGAGATTCAAAGCGTTTCATTGTTGTTTTCTCCTCAGGCGTCCGTAACGGGCGCGCCGTAGCGCGGCGAATCTTTCTGCGCGACGTGAATCGTCCCGCCCGCGAGCGAACGCAGCACCACATAGAACACAGGCGTCAGCATCAGGCCGAACAGCGTGACGCCGAGCATGCCGAAGAACACGGCGATGCCCATCGCGTGACGCATCTCCGAGCCCGCACCGCTCGACAACACCAGCGGCACCACGCCCATGATGAATGCGATCGACGTCATCAGAATCGGCCGCAAACGCAGACGGCTCGCCTCGATTGCCGCCTGGAGCGGGCTGCGTCCATCGTGTTCGAGCTCCCGCGCAAACTCGACGATCAGGATCGCGTTCTTCGCCGACAACCCCACCAGCACCATCAAACCGATCTGCGTGAAGATGTTGTTGTCGCCACCGGTGAGCCACACGCCGGTCAGCGCGGACAGCACGCTCATCGGCACGATCAGGATCACCGCGAGCGGCAGCGTCAGGCTTTCATACAGCGCAGCAAGCACGAGGAACACCAGCAGCACGCTGATCGGGAACACCCACATGCCCGCGTTGCCGGCGAGGATCTGCTGATACGTGAGGTCGGTCCATTCGAGCTTCACGCCGCGCGGCAGCACCTCGGCAGCGACGCGTTCGGCCGCGGCTTGCGCCTGCCCCGACGAAAAGCCTGGCGCCGGGCCGCCGTTGATGTCGGCCGCCGTGTAGCCGTTGTAGCGCACCACCATCTCCGGCCCGTACGTCGGCGTCACCGTGACGAGCGACGACAACGGCACCATGTCGCCCGCCGCGTTGCGCGTCTTCAGTTGCAGGATGTCGTCGGCGCGTTGACGGAACGGCGCATCCGCCTGCACGCGCACCTGATACACACGGCCGAAGCGGTTGAAGTCGTTCACGTACAGCGAGCCCAGATAGATCTGCATCGTGTCGAAGACGTCCGTGACCGGCACGCCGAGCTGCTTCGCCTTCACGCGATCGAGATCGACGTTCAGTTGCGGCACGTTGATCTGATAGCTGGAGAAGGTCGGCCCAAGTTCGGGCGTTTGCGCCGCGCGCTTCACGAATGCTTCGGCAGCTTTGTTGAGTTCCGCGTAACCGAGTGCGCCGTGATCTTCGAGTTGCATCTTGAAGCCGCCGAGCGTGCCGAGCCCGAGCACCGGCGGCGGTGGGAACACCGCGACGAACGAGTCCTTGATCGCGCCGTACTGCTGGTTCAACGCACCGGCGATCGCGCCTGCCGACAGCTTCTTGCTGCCGCGCTCCTTGAACGGCTTCAGCGTGACGAACACGATGCCCGCGCTCGAACTATTCGTAAAGCCATTCACGGACAAACCCGGGAACGCCACCGCGCTTTCGACGCCCGGCTGCTTCAGCGCGATCGCGCTCATATCGCGGATCACCTTCTCCGTGCGATCGAGCGACGCACCATTCGGCAATTGCGCGAACGCGATCAGATACTCCTTGTCCTGCGCGGGCACGAAGCCGCCCGGCACGACCCGCGCCACCAATACGGTCGCACCGACGAGGATCGCGTACACCGCGAGCATCGCGCCCTTGCGACGCAGCACGCCGGTCACGCCGCGGCCATAGGCTTCCGAACCACGATGAAAGACCTTGTTGAAACGCTTGAAGAAGCCGCCGAGCACACGATTCATCACACGCGTCAGCCAGTCTTCCTTCTCGCCGTGGCTGCGCAGCAGTAGCGCGGACAACGCCGGCGACAGGGTCAGCGAATTGAACGCCGAGATCACCGTCGAGATCGCGATGGTCATCGCGAACTGCTTGTAGAACTGGCCCGTGAGACCCGTCATGAATGCAAGCGGCACGAACACGGCGACGAGCGTCAGCGCAATCGCGATGATCGGCCCGCTCACTTCGCGCATCGCCTTGTAGGTCGCATCGCGCGCACTGAGCCCGCTTTCGATGTTGCGCTCGACGTTCTCCACCACGACGATCGCATCGTCGACCACGATCCCGATCGCGAGCACCATGCCGAACAACGACAACGCGTTGATCGAAAAGCCGAACGCAAGCAGCAGCGAGAACGTACCGACGATCGACACCGGCACCGCGATCAACGGAATGATCGACGCGCGCCACGTCTGCAGGAACACGATCACGACGATCACAACCAGCGCGATCGCTTCGAGCAGCGTATGGATCACCGCCTCGATACTCGACCGCACGAACTGCGTCGGGTCATAGACGATCCGGTATTCGACGCCGGCCGGCATGTCTTCGGCGAGTTCCTTCATCGCCGCGCGCACCTGCTCTGAAATCGCGAGCGAGTTCGCACCCGGCGCCTGATTGATCGCAAGCGCAACCGCCGGCTTATTGTCGAGCAGCGAACGCAGACCATATTCCGACGCCGCGAGCTCGATGCGCGCGATATCGCGCAGATAGGTCACGCCGCCGTCGGGCGCGGTCTTCACGACGATGTCGCCGAATTCGCCCTCGGTCTTCAAACGGCCGCGCGCATTCACCGACAACTGCAGCTGCGTGCCCGGCACCGACGGCGACGCACCAATCACACCGGCCGCGACCTGGATGTTCTGCTCGCGGATCGCGTTGACGACTTCGGTCGCCGTGAGACCGCGCTGCGCGACTTTCTGCGGATCGAGCCAGATACGCATCGCGTAGTCGCCCGAGCCCCACAGTTGCACTTCGCCGACGCCCTGAATTCGCGCGAGCCGATCCTTCACGTTGAGCAGCGCGTAATTGCGCAGATACGTCATGTCGTAGCGATCGTTCGGCGAGATCAGGTGCACGACCATCGTCAGCGTCGGCGAACTCTTGATCGTCGTCACGCCGAGCCGCTGCACGTCTTCCGGCAGACGCGGCAGCGCCTGATTGACGCGGTTCTGCACGAGCTGCGTGGCGAGGTCGGGATTGGTGCCGAGCTTGAACGTGACCGTCAGCGTCAGATTGCCGTCGCTATTCGCCTGCGACTGCATGTACAACATGTTCTCGACACCGTTGATCTGTTCTTCGAGCGGCGCGGCGACCGCCTCGGCGATGACCTTCGGATTCGCGCCCGGATACTGCGCGTGCACCACCACCGAAGGCGGCACGACTTCCGGGTACTCGGAAATGGGCAGCTTGAACAGCGAGATGATGCCCCCGAGCAGGATCAATACCGATAGCACGCCGGCAAAGATCGGGCGATCGATGAAGAATTTGGATATGTTCATTGGAAGCTCTTAACGTTGGAGCATGCGCGTTGGAACATGCGGCTCACGAATTGCCCTTCGCGCCGGCGTCCGCCTTGGCACGCGATTGCGCGAGCGGTGCGCTGTTCGGGTCGTCGTCGGTCGTCATCGGCACCATGTGCGCGCGCACCGCGTCGCCGGGACGCACGCGCTGGACGCCGTTGACGACGATGCGGTCGCCCGGCTTCAAGCCGTCCTTGACGACGCGCAGACTGCCTTGCATCGAACCCGTCGTGATCCCGCGATAAACGACGTGGTTGCCCTGATCGACGACCAGCACGAACTTCTTGTCCTGGTCGGTGCCGACCGCGGCGTCGTCGATCAATAGCGCCGGATGCGGTGAGCTGCCGCCCACCTTGACGCGCGCGTAGAGGCCCGGAATCAGTGCACCGTCCGCGTTGTCGAACTTCGCGCGCACGCGAATCGTGCCCGACGACGTGTCGAGCCGGTTGTCGACCGACTCGATCGTGCCGCTGCGCGAGTAGCCGGATTCATCGGCGAGACCGAGTTCGACCGGCACCTTGGCGCCGTCCTTCGCGCGGCTCAGGTATTGCAGGTACGTCTGCTCGTCCGCGTCGAACGACGCGTAGATCGGCGACACCGATACCAGTGTCGTCAGCGGCGTTGCACTCGCGCCAGCCGACACGACGTTGCCGACCGTGATCTCCGCGCGCGACACGCGGCCCGACACCGGCGCGACGATCTTCGTGTAGCCGAGATTGATGCGCGCGGTTTCCAGCGCGGCTTGCGCGGCCTTCAGGTTCGCGCTCGCCTCGCGCGCGGCGTTCTGCTTCTCGTCGTAGTCGCGTTTGGCGATCGCGTTGTCGACGATCAGCCGTTGCGCGCGTTCCCAGTCGCTTTGCGTGTAGCCGGTGCGTGCCTGCGCGGCCGCGAGCTGCGCTTCCGCGCGATCGACTTCGGCCGCGTACGGACGCGGATCGATCACGAACAGCGTGTCGCCCTGCTTCACGAGCGCGCCGTCCTTGAAGTTGACCGACACGATCGTGCCCGGCACCTGCGAACGCACGTCCACTTTCTGGACGGCTTCGAGACGGCCCGAATAGGACTGCCAGTCGGTGATCGTCTTCTGCACGACGGTCGCCACGTCCACTTCCGGCACGATGGTCGGCGCGGCCGGCGAGCTCGCATCGACACGAATCGCGCCGAACGTGCCAAGCCCGGCAAGCACGACGACGACCACGGCGGCTAATGCCACGCGGCGGCGGGAAAGAGGAAGGATAGTCATGTGTAGCTCCCGGTATCGTTGATTGAATTTCTGTTTATCGATGAGCGCGCGCGTCGAAGCGCCACTGGAAAAAGCGCACCGCTTCCTGCAAAGCGGGCGGATGATCGGCGAGCGCCGCGTGCGACACGCTCGGAAAGCGCACCACCTGTGTCTGCACGCCCGCGTCGATCAGATTGCTTGCATACTTCTCGGCTTCGACGTGCAGCACGTCGTTCTGCGCGGTCGCGATCAGCGTGGCCGGCAAGCCGGCGAGCCGCGACGATTCGAGCGGCGCCGCGTACGGATGCATGCGCTGCGACGCTTGCGGCAGATACGCGCGATAACACGCGGCGCACTCGCGCGCGGTGATGTCCGAACCGAGCCGCCGCTCGTCGCCGAGCCGCGTCAGGCTCGGATCGAGCATCGGGCCGAACAGCGCCTGCGCGCTGATCTGCACGTCGCCACGATCCCGCGCGATGAACGCGAGACAATTGGCGAGTTGGCCGCCCGCGTCGTGGCCCGCCACGCCGATCTTTCTGCTATTCCCACCAAACGCGCGCGCCCGCGTTTGCACCCACAGCGCCGCGCGATGCGCGTCTTCCGGCGCGGCTGGAAACGGAAACCGCGGCGCGAGCGAATAGCCGACCGACACCACGAGCGCCGGTAAGTGTTCCGCGAAATATCGCGCGGCGAAGTCCGCGCACTCGATCGAACCCTTCGTAAAACCGCCGCCATGAAAATAAAGCAGCACCGGCAATGCGGTTTTTTTCGTCAGCCGATACAGGCGCAACGTAATGGGCTGAGCGTGCCCATCGATACCCACGTCGGTGACTTCAAGCGTTGCGTCATTGGCCTCAGCGCCTGTGTCTTCGGCGGCAACGCCGGTGGAAAAAGGCGGGTGCGGCGATTTAAATGCATCCATGTCGAGCCGCGCAAATGCGCATAGAACTTCAATGGTGCGAATTGTGGCTTCGGCAGACTCGCAAATAAATGCCTATAATCCGGCAACACAATTCGGTGCCTTTGAACAATCCCGTTGCGATTGTTTTCGCGGACTCCATTCCCGCCTGCGCACCTGCCCCTTCTGGAGGTTTGCAATGGACCGGCTTCAGGCCATGCAAGTGTTCACGCGTGTCGTCGACACCAACAGCTTTACCCGCGCAGCGGAAACGCTCGATCTGCCGCGTGCATCGGTTACTACGATCATTCAGAACCTCGAAGCGTTTCTCGGCACGCGGCTGATGCACCGGACCACCCGGCGTCTGTCGCTAACGCCCGATGGCGCCGCGTACTACGAGCGCTGCGTGCGCATCCTCGCGGACGTCGAAGAGACCGAGGCGAGTTTCCAGAGCGGCAACAAGAAGCCGCACGGCAAGCTACGCATCGACATGCCGGGTTCGATTGGCCGCCTGCTCGTGATTCCGTCGCTGTGCGAATTCCACACGCGCTATCCGGACATCGATCTGCAACTGGGCCTGACCGACCGGCCCGTCGATCTGTTGCAGGAGGGCGTCGATTGCGTGGTGCGGGTCGGCGCGCTGCAGGATTCGTCGCTGGTCGCGCGCCGCATCGGTCTGTTCGAGGGCGTGACCTGCGCGTCGCCCGACTACATCAAGCGTGCGGGCGTGCCCGCTTCGCTCGAAGATCTCGACAATCACAAAGCCGTCAACTACTTCTCGAGCCGCACGGGACGCACGCTCGATTGGGCGTTCCTGGTGAACGGCGACGAAGTGGAAGTGAAGATGAAGAGCATCGTGTCGGTCAACGACGCGGATGCCTACGTGACCTGCGGACTCGAAGGCTTCGGCCTGATTCAGCCGGCGCTCTTCATGGTGCTGCCGCATCTGCGCTCGGGTCAGCTCGTCGAAGTACTTCCGGAATGGAAACCCTTGCCGATGCCGATTTCGGCAGTCTATCCGCACAGTCGTCATCTGTCGCCAAAAGTCCGTGTTTTCGTAGACTGGATCGCGGAGCTGTTTGATCGTTGCCCATTGCTGAGCGGACGCGGCAGTCTCGACGCCACCTGCACCAAGCGCACGTTCGAGCAGCGCGAGTCCGCGCCGGCACTCGACACGCCGGTGATGACCGAATGGCTCGCATGAAGTCCGGTAAGTGAAACAGTGAATTCCAGCCGCGGCGCCAATGCCGCGGCAACTGTGCAATCGCACCTCTGCTGCAGCCCTTCCCGCGATTGTTCCTGAATCGCGACAATTCATTTCGCAAAACCGCGATTTATCCGCACTACGTCGACGTCTACATTTCATCCTGTCGCAGCGCCACCGCGCTGCCAATGAATCGACAGGAGTGAATCATGAAGCGCAATCTGTTGGCTGGCCTCGTTCTTTCACTGCTCGTCAGTGCCCCGGCATTGGCGCAAGGCGGCGGCGGTATCGGCCGCGCGGGAACGTATGACACGCAACCGGCGCCGACTGCAAGCGCGAAGACACGCGCCGAGGTCAAGGCGGAACTGGTCGCCGCGTATCGCGACGGCTCGCTACCCTCACTGAACCGCACCTCGTATCCGGACAAAGGCCTGATCGGCCAGACGCAAGCCGCGCGCATCGCGTTGCAGGAAGGGACGAACGGCGAAGTGACACGGGTTGCGAACGGCCGGTAACGAGTTGAGAGAAGGAGCACATCATGACACCATCGGAACTCGATCACTGGAGTACGGACACGCCCGTGTGGACACCGTATCGTCCGGTGCAGCATTGAGCGTTAGCAGTCGTTCACGGCATTCGCCGTCATGCGCCCGCGAAGTGGCTTCGCGGGCGCATTGTCATTGGAGCGATCGAAAGCGGGTGCGGCCCGTGACGACGCGCTTGGCGTCGTTTCCCTATAATCGAAAATCTTTTCCTCGCAGCGGGTTTGTGCGCTTCACTACCGGAGCACGACGATGGACTATGTGAAACTCGGCCGTACCGGCCTCGATGTATCGCGTCTTTGTCTTGGCTGTATGAGTTATGGCGTGCCGTCGCGCGGCACGCACCCGTGGTCGCTCGACGACGAAGCCGCACGGCCTTTCATCAAGCAGGCACTCGATCACGGCATCAACTTCTTCGACACCGCCAACGTCTATTCGGACGGCACCAGCGAGGAAATCGTCGGCCGTGCGCTGAAGGACTTTGCGAAGCGCGACGAGATCGTGCTCGCCACCAAGGTGAATAGCCGCATGCATGCGGGGCCGAACGGCGCAGGTCTGTCGCGCAAGGCGATCATGGCGGAGATCGATCATAGCCTGCGACGTCTCGGCACCGACTATGTCGACCTGTATCAGATCCACCGCTGGGACTACGGCACGCCGATCGAGGAAACGATGGAAGCGCTGCACGATGTCGTGAAAGCCGGCAAGGCGCGCTATCTCGGCGCGTCGTCGATGTACGCATGGCAGTTTGCCAAGGCGCTGCAAGTGGCCGAGCGCAATGGCTGGACGCGCTTCGTGACGATGCAGAACTACGTGAATCTGCTGTACCGCGAAGAAGAGCGCGAAATGCTGCCGCTGTGCGAAAGCGAGGGCATCGGCGTAATTCCGTGGAGTCCGCTTGCACGCGGACGTTTGACGCGCGACTGGGACACCGAGAGCGCGCGCTCGGAAACCGACGAATTCGGCCGCACGCTGTACGCGCACACGCAGGAAGCGGATCGGCGCGTCGTCGAGCGGGTCAGCGACATCGCGAAGGAGCGCGGCGTGCCGCGCGCGCAGGTCGCGCTGGCATGGGTGCTGCAGAAGAAGCCGATTACCGCGCCGATTGTCGGCGCTACCAAACTGCATCATCTCGACGACGCGGTCGCGGCGCTTTCCTTAAAGCTCAGTGATGAAGAAATTCACCGGCTCGAAGAACTGTATGTGCCGCATGCGGTGACGGGGTTCAAATAGGCAAATGACAGGCTTGTCGCGGAGCGCCAACAAGCTCCTTCGCAAACGAGATATCGTGGACGTGACCTTCCGTCACGATCAGTGATAACGGCCTGCGGACTGCATCCACTGCCAGATGCAGCCCGGTAAGCAGGCTAACACTTCAGCGAATGTGAACGAAGCCTAGCAATCGCCTGCCACACGCAGATACGAGCGCTGCCTCACCTGCACGACATGAATCAACACCGCGCTCACTGTCACGGCACCGCCCGCGACGACTTGAAGGGCGGGTCTTTCGTTGAATGCAATCCAGATCCATAGCGGCGCGAGTGCCGTTTCGAGGAGCAAGAACAGCTCCGTATTGGCTGGTGGAATGAAGCGCGCGCTGAGCGTGAGCAAGCCGAGCGATAACGGCATGACGAATGCGCCCTCGAACAACATCCAGATTGCGCGCTCGGAAATCAGCAAAACCGGAA
This sequence comes from Paraburkholderia podalyriae, assembly GCF_014397785.1. Taxonomy (GTDB): domain Bacteria; phylum Pseudomonadota; class Gammaproteobacteria; order Burkholderiales; family Burkholderiaceae; genus Paraburkholderia; species Paraburkholderia podalyriae. The sequence goes on along the minus strand of NZ_VZQQ01000015.1, from coordinate 52,603 downwards.
TTTTGCTTGCGAGCGCAGGCTGACTGACGATCACCAGCAACGATGCGACAAGCGCGCCAAGCGAAGGTAGACCAACACTACCGCCTTCCACACGAGATGAACACAGGAATGCTAGTGCCATTGACACCGCAGTGGCAAGAGCAAAGCAATTTGCAGCGAATGCGCCGCCTCTTGGCCCGACGTCGATCACCAACGCGACCCCGCTCATGGCAAGTGTCGCGGTGGCCAACATCGCACGATCGATAGGTTCCGAAAAGAAGGCGCGACCAAGAAGCGCGGAAAGGAACGGCGTCGATGAGATGATCACGAGTACGGACGCGACTTCCCCGTGCGCAATCGCATTGACGAATGTCGTTGACGCAATCGCAAAGAAGAAGGTCGGCCATACATTCTGGCGTGTCACCCACGGTTTGCCGATCCAAGGCCGCCAACGCGGCACCAGGTAGTAGATCATCACGAAGGCGGTCCACATCAGGAGGCCGCGCATGACAACGATCTCCCACGCGTCTTCGAGGTGCATGAGCCTGATGAGGAGCGCGTCGGTGCTAAGCAGCACGCCACCAGCGATTCCGAGGCTGGTTCCATATAGTTTGCTTGACTTCATTGTCGGGTGAGTCGAACGAGAGTGGCATGGATGTCGGCGGTAAACTCGACAGGATCGTCGTCAATGGTTCCGCGCGCCCATTTTGCGATCCTGAGTACATCGAATTCCGCGAAGTAAGTCGCCCCTGCTTCGTGCAGTGCGGCTTTGCTCAGACGCGAAAAGGCCCGATGGCGAAAACACGCGAACGGCAGCGGAAAGTCGAGGTCGGAAACACAGACAATTGAAACATCGACAAGCCTCGCTTGCACATTTCCAGGCGTCGCCTTATTGAACGAGCATGCGCCTGAGCGTTCCAGATTGTTCAGAGCTTCGATCAAGGGGGCTTGCGAAGCCGTGGCCCCCTCGAGTTCGTCCAGCAAGTCATGTTCCGGTATCATCGCGAGATCGCGGCGGACGGCGATCAAGGCGAGACCGACCGTGAGCCCCGCATGCTTGTGCAAGGGGGCGACAAACACATTGGCGGTTTCAAGCAAAACTGCGTGCAGGTTGGTCGCAAAGCTATGCGAGGCATCTACGATCTCCAGCGGCGACCCTGACCGATCCAATCGGGACACTGTGCCAACGTACGGTACTACGTGCGTTGTGATCCAGGCGTCGCACGCGTTATGCTTCCAGGATATCGGCTCGCGGAACAACTGTGCTATAGGCGCGTAGTGCGAGCCAGCTCGCAGACCGACTCGTCTCCCAGTCAACTCGATCCATTGCTTGAGTGCCAGTAGGCCGTAGCGGACGGAAGGCACAAGGTGTACGGAGAACGCCTGCAAGTGATAGATTTCCGCCAGGTGGACGCGCAATTCGTCTCGAAGCTGCTTTGTGTGACGGAACACATTTACGGTCGGATCAGGATGAAGAATTGGTGCGATTGAGGCGCTGTCCATATCTGAGTCCAGGAAGCGGGTGCTTTGCTTGTGGCAGTGCGTCTTTGACAGAGAGTCAGACGATCAGCCTTTTACTTGTCAGTAGAGGAATGATCGAATCGCGGAAGATAGAGCCAATCTTTAAATCCTGCCTTGCATTGTCGCTGCGATACCACATCAACTCATCGATTTCCATTCCGGCTCGCGGTTCCCCTTCGATCTCAACCAGATATACGTTCATTTCGATCGGCAAGTCTTCAAATGTCGAAGTGCCGCTGAATTGGCCGAGATAGCTTTGCTTGCTGACTTCGATATTGAGCTCTTCGCGAATTTCACGACAAAGGCAGTCCAAACAGGATTCGCCGGACAGTGGTTTTCCGCCAGGAGAGATGAAGGTATCCGTTCCCTGCTTTCGAGTCAGGAGCAGCGACTTCTCGCGAATGATAGCCGCGGCGCATTTGACGATTTTGGCGCTATTCATATTGGGCTTTCGAACGATAGGATAGCTTTGCCGACAATTGGCTACGCCGCCTTGATGCAGTCATTGCCGGCGAGCGACATGTTATGCCACTTGCTCAAGAAGTTCCGGCTGGAAAGACCGCAGTTCACCGCCTGACAAAAAGTCAACGATGTTCAGAGCCAGCGGCAACTTCTCCTGAAGATAGGCAAGAATGACTTCGTCCGACGGCGTAGTGAAGCTATCGCCGAAGATGCTGATGCCCTCAAGTGATTTGGTTGATATTCCCAGCTGCAGTAGCTTGTACTTTACGTCGTCCGCTGACTGGGCGAACTTATAAATCGGTGATCGGTATACGATGCCGAACTTCTTCATCATGTCGACGAAAAATTCCTTCGCAACGAGGCGCTGCTCAGGAAATTCGTTTTGATAGTTGGTGATCCCGTCATTGATGATCTCAACGCCGTTTCGGCGGCAAAAATCCGCAATATGGGCGTGAATAGCCAGCTTTTCACCGAGCAGAACAAGATTCTTTTGGTATTTGATAATGTCTGACTCGATGTTCTCGATGGCAATGGCGCGAAACGCTCCGCTGATGTCTTCCACAGTGTGATCAACCACCAGATCCCCAAAGCGACGCCGCAGTTCATCGACGCGGTGGGCAAGTATGCCGCGATGCAGTGAGCAGCCACTATTCGCGGAGTAGAGTCGCACGGGGATACCCTGCAACATCAGGTGACAAGCTGCGAGAGTGCTATCCCGTCCGCCTGTAAACATAACCAGTTGTGTTGAAAACGTATTACGCATCGCGTTCCTTCCTTTTAAAGTGCGGTGAGACGTTGATACGATTGCCCTCAGACTGTCGCGTGACCGGTCCGGACGAGACTGAGTGGTGTGATTGACGTATCCGGAATCGGGACACGTAGTTTCAAGTAATTGACGACGCTGTCCACATCGTCAAAAATCCTGATTTCATCGAGTTCCCCTGCGCTGATCAGGCCAGCCGATTCCAGATTTGTTCTCATCCAATCGATAAGTCCTCCCCAGAATTGCGAACCGACCAACACGACTGGCACGGGCTTAAGTTTCCTTGTTTGCTTTAGTGTCAAAATTTCAAATAGCTCATCGAGTGTGCCCATCCCACCCGGCATCGCAATAAATGCGCGAGAATGCTTGCAGAAGGCGATTTTTCGAGTGAAGAAATTTTCGAATACAAGGGAGATATCTTGAAACTGAAAATCGGCCGACTCGAAAGGAAGCACGACATTGAATCCGATAGTGCATGTTTTTCCCGTACGCGCACCTTCGTTGGCAGCCCGCATAATGCCGGGGCCTCCACCTGAAATTACGGTATAGCCCTCACTCGACAATCCGGAAGCAATTTGATGAGTGAGTCTGAATATTTCGTGGCCAGGTTTGATGCGCGCGCTGCCGAATATGCTTACCGCGGTGCCGACGCGATCCGAAAGCTGTTCGATACTCTCAAGCTCTCGCAAGATGATTGCATGCATGGACTTGCTTATTTGTGAGAAAGATAGGACTTCGTAACGACTCAGATCGACAGTCTATCGACTGGCAACTGGACGGAGTAGCGAAATAGTTGCACAATCGGTGTGAATTTATTTCTACCCTTAATCATGCGCATCTTGCCTCCTCTCAGGGCCCTTCAAAGCTTCGAAGCCGTAGCCAATTACGAGAGCTTCACTCAAGCGGCAAGTGATTTATGCATAACGCATAGTGCGATCAGTCATCAGATCCGTGCGCTCGAAACCTGGTTTGGAAAGGATATTTTCGTTCGCCATAGCGGTGGAGTTCGACTGACCAAAGACGGCGAGCGACTGAAGAGTGCATGCTCGGCCGCACTTGCGCTGCTCGAAGACGAATGCGTTGGTATTCGTGATCAGAGGCCAGAGCGCAAGCTCACGGTTGGCTGTTCCGTCAGCTTTCTCGCTCACTGGCTTCTTCCCAGAATTGAGGAGTTCTCAAGACGCGTGCCGGAGGTCATAGTGAATTTTCAGGCGCGAGGCGATGTTGCAGCATTGCTGAGGCGGGAAGTCGATGCCTTGATAGTCACCGATCGATTTCCGTCGTCGGCCATCACGGCGACCTGCCTGACGACCGATATGATAGGGCCGGTCTGCGCGCCCAACTGGCCGAACGTGCCCAGGTCGCCGCGCGACATCGGCGGGATGCGCCTGCTGCACGCAAGGTCACGCATGAATGCATGGAGCGAGTGGAGCCGAACTGTCGGAGTGGGGGTCGATTCGTGTTGCGCTCAGGTATTAGACAGCTTGTCACTGACCATCGAAGCGGCAAGAAGCGGGGTGGGACTCGCGATCGCTCCGGAGTTATTGGTCCGGCGCGATCTCGCCGATGGCCGGCTCATTGCACCCGTGGGGTTTGTGAGTGTGGAGCGGTCTACCTATCTTTACGTGCGCGCGTCCCACTCGCAGGAAGACGATATTGCGAGCTTTCGCAGTTGGTTACTCGAAGAATGCCGTAAGGATCTTCCGCCTGGAGTTTAGAGCAGGGACGCAACGGCTAACAAAGTCGAAACCCGGTATGCGCTTCGGCTCGAAGACCCGCTGAGGTGCGTGACCTTCACCCCCGCTCTTCTCGCATGTCGTTTCACCTCCTCCCGCCTGCTTTTACCCGCCACACTCACGGTCCCAGTTCATGCGCGCGCTGCTGTTCGCCTTGCGTCGGAAATAGCTTGACCCGCAACGCCTGAAGCTGCGCGTCGCGCTGCGCGGCGTCGAGACTCGCATCGTGAGTAATCTTTTGAGCGTCGTTCTGATAGCTCGAATACCGCTCGGCCCAATGCTGTCCTTCGTGGCTCCGTTCGCTGAAACTCGTCACCGCTTTTTGCAATAGCCCAAGCAGGTATTGGATGTGCAGTTCTTCGTCGCGGCTGTTTTGCCAATGTGGAACCGGATAACGCGGTTGCTGCGCGGACGCGGCTACCCCTTCCTGATCAGCCGCGCGTTGCCGCCATTCGTCGATTGCCTGCGTCAATTGCGAATCGTCGTTCTGATACCAGACCTGCTCGACCTGGCCGCCTAGCATCCGTTGCCGCAACTGGTCACGCTGCTGACGCCACGTCGAGATCCGGTTAATGTCGACGTTCGATGCATTCAGGCTCTGCGCATTCAGGTTCTGTGCGGCGAGCATTTCGTCGTGCGCTTTCATATAGGCCACGTAATGCTCGACTATCTGCACCGCTTCCTCCGAAGCCGGAGAACGGAGCCGGGTTCTCAGATACAGCTTCAGTTGATCCGCGCGGTCGTCGTCCGCCTGTTCGAGAAGAAAGAAGTCGATCAGCTCGCGCAACGTGTCGTTGATGATCAGATGATGACTGTCCGTCATCGCCAGTCCATTGGCGAGGCTCGAATCGCCGGGCCAGATGCGCAACGAGTCGTCGGTGTCGGCCGCGGGTCCGTGCACCGGGGCTGCCGCGGCCGCGTTGCTTTCGCTATCCGCGACGACGCTCGTCGCAGCCTGCGCTGCTGGCGCCGTGTGCCGCAAGTACAGCACGCCGGTCGACAGGCCCAGCGCCGCCGCGCAGATCACGCAAAGAGGTCCCAGCCATTTTCCCGGCATGCTGATCCTTGACGACGATCGCTTGATAGAACGATACGGAAAGGCCGATGATGATGCGCCTCTCCGCACCGCTAGCCGCTACACTGCGCCGCCGTCAGAACGAGCAGCTCGGTATGCTGCCGCTCAGCGTGAAATTCGACGTGGTGACGCCAGTGCCGGACGGCGTGATGTTGGAGTTATACAGACCAACGCTCGCGTACTGGTCGCCGCTTTGCGCGGTCGCATCGAGGCTGACATTGGCCAGATAAGCTCGCACCGGATAGCTCGAACTGCGCCCATCGATCTTCGTATCGGCACCGGACACAGACGCCGTCGAGTACGCACCATTAACGATGATGTTCGACAACGTCGGGCTGCCGCTGCCACTGCAACTGCTGTAGTTCGTATCCATCACGATCAGATGCTTCGCGTTAGTGATGCAGGTATTGACGTAGCTGACCTGCTGCACCGTCAGCGAACATGGATCGGCCTTCACGTTGATCGCGTTCGCGTCGGTCGAGGCCGTGCCGTTCAGATCGTTGCCGTACACATAGTTGTTCTCGAACAGGATGTTCGACACCGTGTTCTTCGCGATGCTGCCGACCGACAAACCATGCGTGCCATGCAGCCTGGTATTCGAAACGGTGACATTCGAGATGTTGCCCGAGTTCGTCTTGACCGCAACGCCATCGTCGCCGGCTTCGATATCCGAGTTGGTCACCGTCGCATTGGTCAGGCTGTCGATGTCGATACCGTCGGCGTTCTTACGCGTGGCCGGCGTGCGAATCGACACGTTCCATGCGGTGAAGCCGCTGCCGCCTTCGACGTAGAGGTTCGGATGAGCCGCCTGAGACAGCGTCACGTTATAGACGATGAAGTTCGTGATATTACTCGCCTGCACGAGCCGCGGTGTGCCGCTGATGATATCGCCACGGCCGTCGACGGTGCCCGGTCCCATCAGCGATGCATTCGTGCCCGAGAACGACAGCAGGTTCGCATTGCTCGAGTAGCTATCGTTGCCATACAACGTGACGCCCAAGTTGACCACGATGCCGGCGCCGCTGATCGTCAGACTGTCGGTATAGAACGCGTTGTTCGATCCGGAAGAGGCCAGCACAACGCTGCCGCCCGTGCCCGCGCAGCTGTTCAACGCCGCTTGCAGGCGGCTCGTGTCGTCGGCGGTCGGCGGCGCTGCGCGTTGCGAACTCGTGAACTGCGCGGTAAGCGTGGTGCAAACGGTGGGATAACCTGGCTGCGTCACCGTTCGGCTATCGCCGGTCGCCAACGTTTGCGCGTGAGCGGTAAAAGCAAACAGACAGGAACACGTAACGACAACGGAAGAAAAGGCGCGACTGATTTTTTTCATCGAAATCTCCGATGTGACGCACGATTTTTATGGGAGCTTGAGCGGGAATTTGGGTAAGTGGCCTGACTAATGTTAAGTCGTATGACCAATGCCCCGACGAATACTAGGTTCCGGGTTCGGGCCTGTCAAGCAAGGAGATGTCGATCAGGGCGACGTGAACGCGTGCCCGTTATGAATGGAAGACGTCTTTAATTGCGCGGCACATCCGGTTCGAAAAATACCCAGCGCACCTGAGGAAACGTGGCCTGCAGATCGGCCTCGATGACATTGATCGCATCGACCATCGCGCGGCCGCTCGCGTAGTCGATCATTTCCGCCTGCACCGCCACCACCACGTGGCGCCCCCACTGCAGCGTGATCATGTTGATGATGCCGCGAATCTCGGGACGCGCGCGCAGATGCGCGTCGATGGCGCTACGCACTTCCGGGCTCGCGGATTCGCCGACGATCATCGACTTCACTTCACGCGCGATTAGCCACGCGATCGTCATCAGCAGAAGACCGACCCCCACCGAGCCGAGCGCGTCATACACGGGGTCGCCGGTCACCATCGTCGATAGCACCGCTACGAAGGCGATAGCGAGACCGAATAGCGCCGCGACATCTTCACCGGCCACGACCAGCAGATCGGATTCGCGCGTCTCGCGAAACCAGCGCCATAGATTTTTATCCGGATGCGTCTTGCGAATCTCCTTGACCGCACCCCACAACGATAGCGATTCGAGCACCACCGACACGCCGAGCACCGCCAACGCGACGAACGCATACTGCAACGGCTCGCGCGCAATCAATCGATGCACGCCCTCATACACCGAAAACGCACCGCCGACGAAAAACAGCAGCAACGCAACAAGCAGCGAATAGAAGTTGATTTCGCGGCCACTGCCCATCGGGTGCAAAGGGCTCACCGGCTTGCGCGCTTCGCGCAGTCCGAAAAGCAGCAGCAGTTGATTGCCGCAGTCGGCGGTGGAGTGAATCGCCTCGGCGAACATCGAGCCGGAGCCGGTGAATGCCGCCGCGGCGAACTTGCAGACGGCGATGCCGAGGTTGGCGGCGAGTGCGTAGAAAATGGCTTTCGGTGATTCTTCTTTCATCGTCGCGCCGCCAATTTCCAGATCGTCTTTTACCGCATTCACGCGGCTCACGCCCTCTCGAGCGCCGCCATCTCCCGCACGACGACCAGCAGCACGGAAAGGCTCGCGCCGCCCGTCGCACGCAGATCGGTCAGCAAACGCGTATAGCGCTCGAGTTGCGCTGCGCGTTTCTCGCGCCAGGTTTGCACGAGCGAATCGGGCGTCGATGCATCGGTCGCGCCGGTCAATGCGCTCGTGGTCAGCGCGCGCTTGAGCCGGGCGAGTTCGGCGAGCGCCGATGCCCGCGCGAGCATGTCCCAATGCGTCGGCGCCGGCAATGAGGCCGCGCGCTCGCTGATCCAGCCGTAGTTCAGCAGCGTGCCGAGAGCGAAGTAGACGCCCGCGACCTGTTCGAGATTGCGCCCGCACGTCGACGCGACTTCGGCGATATCGAGTAGCGCGGCGGACACCTCGCCGCTCGCGATCCGCACTGCGAGATCGCTATCGACACCCGCATCGACGAACACTCTTTGCCGCTCCGACAACGCTTCGAGATCCGCGCCTGGCAACAGAGCCGGCCATTGCGGCGCGAGACGCTGCGCGGCATCGCGACAGCGCGCGAGCAGGCCGGTCACGTCGTCGCCGGCCGCGCCCGTTTGCAGATGCCGCAGGAACCACAGCGCCGAACGTTCGACGAGCCGTGCGACCTCCGCGAACATGCGCGCCTGCATGTCGTCGGCGACGCGGTTGTCGAGCGCGTCGATGCTGCGCCAGATCTGATCGAGATCAAACACGTCGCGCGCCATGATGCACGCGCGCACGATGTCGCCTGGCCGTGCATCGGTCTCCTCCATCAGCCGATGCACGAACTCGCAGCCGACGCGATTCACGAGCGCGTTGGTCAGATGCGTCGCGAGGATTTCGCGGCGTAGCGGATGGCGCTGCATCGGTTCGCGGAAACGCTGCCGCAGAGGTTTCGGAAAGTACTCGATCAACATGTCGCTGACGAGCGGGTCTTCCGGCATCGGCGATTCGAGCAGCGCGTCATAGAGCCACATCTTGCTGTACGCGAGCAGTACCGCGCGCTCCGGTGTCGTCAGGCCCTGCTTCGCGGCGGCGCGCTCGGCGAGGTCTTCGTCGGTGGGCAGAAATTCGATCACGCGATTGAGCCGCCCGGCCTTCTCCAGATAGCGCATCAGGCGTGCTTCGGCATCGAGCAGCTCCACGCCAAAACGGCCGGCGATCGACAAAGCCTGCGTCTGATAGTAGTTATCCGTCAGCACGAGCAGACCGACTTCATCGGTCATCTCGGCTAGCAACGCATTGCGCTGCTTCTCCGTCATCTCGCCGTCGGTGACGACGAGGCCCAGCAAAATCTTGATGTTGACCTCGTGATCCGAGCAATCGACACCGGCCGAATTATCGATCGCATCGGTATTGATGCGGCCGCCGCGCTGCGCGAACTCGATGCGCCCGAGTTGCGTCAAGCCGAGATTGCCGCCCTCGGCCACGACCTTGCAACGCAGATCCGCGCCGTTCACGCGGATCGCGTCGTTCGCGCGATCGCCCGCCTGCTGATTCGTTTCGCGGCTCGCCTTCACGTAGGTGCCGATGCCGCCGTTATAAAGCAGATCGACGGGTGCCTGCAAAATCACGCGCATCAGCTCGGCCGGCGAGAGCGCCGCGGCGCTGATGCCGAGCACCGCTTGCACCGCCGTCGACAGCGGAATCGTCTTCGCGCTGCGCGGGAACACGCCGCCGCCCGCCGAGATCAGCGACGGATCGTAATCGGCCCAGCTCGAGCGGTCGAGCATGAAGAGGCGCGCGCGCTCCGCCATGCTCGCGGCGGGATCGGGATTCGGATCGAGAAAGATATGCCGGTGATCGAACGCGGCGAGCAGCTTGATATGCGGCGACAACAGCATGCCGTTGCCGAACACGTCGCCCGACATGTCGCCGACACCGACCACCGTGAAGTCCTCGCTCTGCGTATCGACGCCCATTTCGCGGAAGTGCCGCTTGACCGACTCCCACGCGCCGCGCGCGGTGATGCCCATCTTCTTGTGGTCGTAGCCGACCGAGCCGCCCGACGCGAACGCGTCGTCGAGCCAGAAGCCGTATTCCTGCGAGATCGCGTTCGCGTAGTCGGAGAAGGTGGCCGTGCCCTTGTCGGCGGCCACGACCAGATACGGGTCGTCGGGATCTTGTCGCACCACGTCAGGTGGTGGCACGACGTCGGTGCCCGCAAGATTGTCGGTCACGTCGAGCAGTCCGCGCAGGAACGTCTGATAGCATGCGACGCCCTCGCGCATCCACGCATCGCGCTCGCTCTGCGGCGGCGGATTCTTGACGACGAAGCCGCCCTTCGAGCCGACGGGCACGATCACGACGTTCTTCACCATCTGCGCCTTCATCAGGCCGAGCACTTCCGTGCGGAAATCCTCGCGCCGATCCGACCAGCGCAAGCCGCCGCGCGCGACGCGCCCGCCACGCAGATGCACGCCCTCGACGCGTGGCGAGTAGACCCAGATCTCGAACATCGGTTTCGGCTCGGGCAAGCCGGGCACCTGGGCGGGATCGAACTTGAACGACAGGTAGGGTTTCGGCTGCCCCGTGGCGTCATAGCGGTAGTAATTGGTCCGCTTGGTCGCCTTGATCACGCCGAGGAACTGCCGCAGGATGCGGTCTTCGTCGAGATTCGGCACCTGGTCGAGCGCGCTGTCGATCGACTGGAGACAACTGTTCACGCGGGCCTCGCGCACGTCGCCGAGCGCCGGATCGAAGCGCGTAATGAACAGCGCGACGAGCATGCGCGCAATCGCCGGGTTGCCGGTCACCGCGCGTTCGATATACGCGTCGCTGAAGGTCGAACCGACCTGCCGCAAGTACTTCGCGTACGCACGCAGAATCGTCACCTCGCGCGCATTCAACTGTGCGCGCAGCACGAGGCGGTTGAAGTCGTCGCTTTCTATCGTGCCGGTCCACACCTGCTCGAACGCCTGTTCGAACAGATCTTTCACCCGCTCGATGTCGAACTCGGTATCGTCCGCGAGTTCGAGGCCGAAGTCGTGGATCCACGCGGGCGTCGCGCCCGGCGCTTCGATCAGATAGGGCCGCTCTTCGTCGACACGCACGCCGAGATGTTCGAGCATCGGCAAGCTGCGCGACAGCGCGATCGGCAAGCCCGCGCGATACACCTTGAAGCGGAACGCGCGCAGTCCCGATTCGATCGGCCGGTAAAGGTTCATCGCGAGCCGCTCGGTGCCCTGTACGCGCTCGATCAGTTCGATATCGCGCACCGCCGTGCGCGCCGGATAGTCGTCGCGATAGCCGGCCGGAAACGAATCGCTGTAATGCTGCAACAAACGGTTGCCTTGCTCTTCACCGTACGCGTCGAGCAACGCGTCGGCCAGATCGTCCTGCCAGCGTCGCGCGACCTGCACGAGGCGCGCTTCGAGCTCGCGCGTGTCGACATTCGGCATGCCGCCCGCTTTGGCATGGACGACGAAATGAATCCGCGCGAGCGTCGACTCCGACAGCAGCGGCGTGAATTCGACGTTCTCGCCGTTGAACGCATCGGCGAGCAGGTTCGCGATGCGTTGCCGCAGATCGGTGTTGTACTTGTCGCGCGACACGAATACGAGGCACGACACGAAGCGATCGAAACGATCGCGCCGCACGAACAGCCGAGTGCGTTGATGCTCCTGCAAGCGCAGCACGCCGAGCGTGGTGTCGTAGAGCTGGTCCTCGTCGGCCTGGAACAATTCGTCGCGCGGATAGGTTTCGAGCACCGTCACAAGCGATTTCGCCAGATGACCTTTTGGCAGGAATGCGGCGCGTCTCACGATATTCGCGCATTTACGCCGTACGATCGGAATCTCCGCGGCCGAGACGAAATAAGCAGTCGACGTATACAGGCCGATGAAGCGCCGTTCGCCCGTCACCTTGCCATCCGCCCCGGTCAGCTTGATACCGACATAGTCGAGATAGCCGGGCCGGTGCACGGTGGCACGCGAATTGGCCTTGGTCAGAAAGATCGGCGACGACCCGGAGACGATCTCCGCGGCCGCCGGCGGCAGCGTGGTGACTTCCGGCGCGCCGACGGGCCGCAGCGCATCGCGCAGAATACCGAGACCGGAGCCCGCGATCGCCCGCAAGCCGTAGCCGCCGTCCTGCTGCACCAGTTCGTAATCACGCTGGCCGAGGAACGTGAAATGATCGGCGACCATCCATTCGACGAACGCGCGGGCTTCGACGCCCTCGGGACCGGTATCGCGCACCTTCAGGTCCTGAATCGTCTGCTTCGCGCGTTCAACGATCTTCGGCCAGTCTTCGACCGCCGCGCGCACGTCGCCGAGCATGCGCGCGATGTCGTCGCGCAAGGCGTCGAGTTTTGCGGCATCGCCACAACGATCGACCTCGAAATGGATGCACGAGGTTAGATGCGAGCGCGTATCGCCGGCATCTTCCGCGCCCTGGCTGACGCGCGCGATGCTGCCGTCCGGCGCGCGCCAGATGCGAAACACCGGATGCACGACCGAATGCAGTGCGAGCCGATGCCGGTTGACCGTCATCGAGACCGAATCGACGAGGAACGGCATGTCGTCGTTGACGATCTCGATCACCGTGTGATCGGAATGCCAGCCGTGCTGTTCGAGGATCGGGTTATAGACCCGCAGCCGCTGTTCGCCCGGCACGAAGCGCTGCGCGGTCTGCCAGTGAGCGAGCGCCGCGCCGTACAGATCGGCGATCGAGCGGCTTTGCAGATCGCCCGCGTCGACGAAATCGTAGTAGTGACGCAGGAAGGGTTCGACGATATTGAAGGTCGGCTCGGGCAACCGCCCCCGCGCAAATTCGACGACATCGTTCAGCAGGTGCGTGACGGCTTCTTCGTTCTTTGCTTGCATGATCGACTCCCCTGGCTGGCGGCAATGGTGAGTATCGCGTGATTCGCAGGCAACGTCTGACTTGGAATTATGCGCCTGCTGTGCGCGATACGGCCGATTCGCGCAGTCAGGTAATACCCGCCTGACAGGTCGTCGAGTCGTTGCGGCGCGGCGATGCCGTGCGCGGCTCAATGCGCGGGCTTTGCGGGCGCCCGTGCTGGCGCGGGCGCGAGCACCGGCGCACCTCCATCTTCGGCGCGCCGCGTGAGCCACGCGCGAATCTGCGCAGCGGTCCACGCCGGATCGTCGTGCGGAAGATCGTGACCCGCCCAAGGATGCTCGCGATGCGGCGCACCCCACGCCGCCGCGAGCCTGGCCGAACAGACCGGGTTGACGAGCCCGTCGGCCCGCGAAGACAGAATCAGCAGCGCGCAGCGCGGCGCGGCAGCTATCGCGCTAAAGCGCGCGGCCGCCCACAATTGCCGCAGCGCATTCGCGCGGCTCACCGGCGCGCTGCGGCGGATCGCGGTCCACGCCGCGAGATCCGCGCCCAAAGTGTCAACGTTATTGCATGTGAGGCGATGGATACCGCTCTCTGCATCGGCCGCATCGCCCCAATGGGCGGCCACGTCGAACAGGCCAGGCCACGACGATGGACGCAGCCGTTCGTGCATTCGGCTGAATGGCCGCATGCTCGTATTGATCAACACGAGCCGTTCGATTTCGCCGGGATGACGCTGTGCCCAGTCGGTCGCGACCATGCCGCCGAGCGACATCGCGAGCACGTTGTACGGGCCCGGCACGCCGGTTTCGAGCGCCGCCTGCCGCACGAATGCAACCATGCCCGCGACGCTCGCGGGCGCGCGCCGCCGCGCGTATTCACCGTTGCCAGGCAGATCGAGCAGCAGCAAACGCACGCCGGTCGTGCTGGTTGCGGTTGAGGTCGAGGTTGACGTCGCATCGCGCAAGCTATCGCCCGGGATCGGCCCCAAGGTTTCGCGCAGCGCAGCCGGTAAGCGCCCCCAATGACGCGTTTCGCGCGTGAGTCCGCGCAACAGGATCCACGTGCTCATACGCTATCCGACCTGTACCAGTGATCGAGCGCGCTTTGCAGCAACTGCTCGCGACGGTTGCCTTGCGGCAGCCAGCGCTGCGCCGAAAACGCCGCGCGCGCGAGGAAGTCGAACAGGTTTGCATGGCGCCGCAGCACGCGCGCGGTGCGATGCTCCATGACTGGATTGAACATGCCCTGGCGCGAAAACAACTGGCGCGGGTTCTTCTTGATCCACAGCCACGAGCCGAGTTCGAGCGTCATCGGCAGGAAGATGTTCGGCACCGGCGTGCGGTCGTACGCGCAGTCCCACAGATCGCCGTGCAGCAGATACTGGTGGCTCTGCGGCTCGAACGTGTAGCCGTGATGCGGATGCGCGTGCTCGAACATGCTCTTCAACACGTACATTTCAGGCAGATGCGGCATGTGCCGGCGGGTTCGCGCGTACGGAAACCAGATGCTGTCGCTCCAGCCGTAGCCGGAATGGCAATCGAGCGCGATGCTCAGCGGCCGTGCGGCGAGTTGCGTTTCGACCACCTGCAGTAGCGCGGCCGCCTCCGGTTCCATCGGCTCGCCCGCGCGGCCGCGATACCAGGGCAGCCACGCGCCGACGCGCTGGCCGCCCGCCAGCAGCGGCACGCGTGCGTCGGCGTTCTGCGGCGCGTTGCGCATCAGATCGACGCCGTGCGGATTGGCGCGCGTCGATGCCCACATGCCGCCGGGATTGACAATGGGGCAGAAATATATCCTGATGGATTGCAATTGCCGCACCAGCAATTCGTCCCATTCGAGCCGCGCGAGCAGCGCGCGCATATAGTCGAGCACGAGTTGCGAGCCGATTCGCTCGAGCCCGTGAATGCCGCCGATAAAACCAATAGCGGGCGCGAGCGAATCGGATGAACCGATGCTCGCGGTGTAGACGGAAAAGCGCCGGCCGCGCACCTCGGTCTCGCAGATAGCGCGGATTTCGAAGCTCGCGCTGCCCTGGTCAAGTATCGACTTGAGATCTTCGTATTCTTCGAAGCTGTCGGGTAGGAAGCTTATAGCCGGCATGGAACGTCAATCGGAACGTTGGAGGGGGACGGAGTCCGGAACCGCGGCGCGCCGCACCGCCCCTAATATATCCGTCTGCTGTGACAGTTGCGCGGGTGCAGCGTTAGGTGATGCACATAGGGCGCGCCACAGCCATGCGCGAGTGCGCGAAAAAGCGCGGTAGTCGTGACGTAGAAAGTGCTAAGACCGTTACCGGTGCCCTGACCATTGATCACGGCCAACCGGAACAGGACGGGTGAATGACAAAGATTGCGGCTTTTCACCAGTCGGGCGCGGCGGACAGGCCGCCATTGCCGCCGCTGCACGATGTTGAATTGAGCTGGATGGGGCTTAGTGGCTTTGTGCTCACCGGCTGGCATCGAGTTCATCGGCGATGTCGCCTGTGCCCAGTCGTGGTGGTGCGGGCCACGTGCGTGACCTGCCTTTGGATGGCCCCGCCGCAGCGGGGCACTATTTATTGCCCGGTTGCCTTCCGTTTAATATTCCGCACTCTTCAGATCACTTATCCGTTCCTTCGTTATACGCGCCATACAATCCCAAAACGTCATATAACGCATCGACGCTTCGCCTAACGAATAGGTCTCAGCATAACATTGATTGTCACGATATTCGACCCACGCGCTCTGTCCTTTCTCAAAGTAAGGCAATGCGACAGGGTTGTTATCAGCCCTCAAATCAACATCGTCTTTCCTGAACTCGGCTTCCAGCGATTTAACCGTAGAATTCAATTGCGCGGAAATCCGTTCGAAATTCCTTTGGCTGCACGCAGCTATATCGGCAGTTGACGCGTGCTCACCCGTCCTGCAAAGGCGGTCAATCTCTTCGCGCGATTTACCAGTAAAATAAACAGATGACGGCGTTGCTTTTTTGTAGTCAAACTGCACCGAGTATATTGTCTTACCTAGCGCAACGGGATCAAGAAAAGGCAATGCCGAAATCATGACCAGTGGTACAGCAAGTTTTCTAATGGGATGCATCATATACACCTTCAAAAAATATTCTGGCTTCCGTCCTCCGGCGGTGGCGCAAGCTTGGTCCACAGCGAAAACTTTTGATGTAATCCGGGATATTTTCGTAATCTCCTTGATTTACGCGGCGCGTCAATTCATCCGCAGCATGACCTGCTCCGGCATTGAAAGAAATGCTCACCAAAGCGTCATATTCATATTCAAACAACGGCACATGCACCTTGGAATTTATGGCTCGTTCCGTTCGCTTCAAATCCTTCTTCAGAAACTCTCTGGCACGTTGAACCGATATTGTCTGCCCAAGGCGCAAATTATCTTCCGGCAGGACGAGATGGCCGCAACCTACCGTAGGATTTCCACGATCATCGGGATAGACCAACAGAATAAATCCCTCCGAAACGGGCGCGTCTATATGCGAGTGATCAGAATGAAAAATTCGTGTTACGCCATTCAATCTGCCGCTTTCCCATACGGCCATGAAGGTTGAAATCTGGCTTGACGCAACCCAAGGCTTACAAAGCCTACTCGATTGGACAACTACGCATGAATTGGGGGTCGTGTTTGTTACTGCCGATCCGAGTGCATCAGGCATTGCGCCTCCTCTCTGTGACCAAGATAAATATGTATGGATTGAGCGCCGTTTGTTTTGTAGCGTTGAGTGCGCCCCGAACCATCCGTTACGCCGTGGACGAGCGAACCGGACGGCAGACGAACCGTGTAATACGTATTGCACATAACGCGGCCGTCACCATCTTTGAGTGTGTATTGCTCGTCGTGAGTGCGATGCTTCGACGTTAGCGCCGGCGTTGCCTTGCGTCCGCGACAATCGCACGCCCATGCGTAACCCAGGGCTTCGGCCATGGCGTAACCGTTTGAATACGACTTCAGCCTATCGAACGGAAACCATTCGCCGGTTTCGGCGTTCAGCGCCATTGCGGACGGCATTGGTGGGAAATTTGAGTAGACTGAATAAGTGATACGGCAAAGCAGGCATTCTTCCTTACCCCCGGTTTCATCCTGTTTCGGTTGTCCCATTTTGGCCTCTGCTGATTTTCCAGAAAACAACCGACGAATTAACCATCTAAAACGCGACACGGTCAAGGACTTTAATTCGAGATAAAACCGTTTTGACAGATATTCACAATTGCTCTGCCTATCTCATTTTCAGGTGCATTTTTCCAATATCACCGTCCAAAAAAACGGCATTGAGCCGCGTTTGCCGACTGGGATCGACGCCGGTCAGTGCTTCGTTGAGGGAGCGTTCATGGGCCGTCAGTTTGTCGTTCGCGCCTTGCGCAGCGTCAGCGAGAAGCGCTGCCGCGTCCGTCCGTGTCAGCCGGCGGTTGGGAAGCACCTTGGCGTCAAGCGCAAACCCGGTGAACAGTTCCTGATCGCTGCGAGTGGTCGCGTCGTACGTTTGCACGCTAATCCTGTCATGCGTATGTCACTGTCCGTTCGCATCACTGACTTCGCGGTGACTCCCCAATGACTTTCTTTTGCCAAGTCGCAAATAAAGATGTAGTCGTCTAGACGTTGCGATGCCTTCACTCAACCGTCACAGTCACTTCCTAGAATGAGCCCACACCTGCCGGCAGTGACCGGATGCAAGAGGGAATACAGATGGAAGCGATCCGTGAAGCTATTCGAATCGAACGTTTGAGCAAGACGTTCGGTAACGGCCGCAAAGCGCTCGACGAAATCGATCTGCGCGTCGCGCCCGGTGAAATGGTCGCGCTGATCGGCGCGTCGGGCTCGGGAAAATCGACGTTGCTGCGGCATATCGCGGGCTTTATCGCGTCGGACGCGCAGCCGTCGCGAATCGAGATTCTCGGCCGGCCGATCCAGCAGAACGGCCGCATCGTGCGCGAGGTGCGCAGCATTCGCCGCGACATCGGCTTCGTGTTCCAGCAGTTCAATCTGGTGAACCGGCTGTCGGTCGAAACCAACGTGCTGATCGGCGCGCTCGCGCGCCTGCCGTGGTGGCGGCGTCTGAGCGGCCGGTTCCCGCACGCGGAACGCGCGCTGTCGCTGGCCGCGCTGCACGAGGTCGGTATCGGTGAACATGCGCGCGAGCGCGCCGCGAACCTGTCGGGCGGTCAGCAGCAACGCGCCGCGCTCGCACGGGCGCTCGTGCAGCGTGCGCAAATCGTGCTCGCCGACGAGCCGATCGCCTCGCTCGATCCCGAATCGTCGCGCCGCGTGATGGGCATGCTTCAGGCGCTGAACGTCGAGCACCGGATCACGGTGCTGGTGTCGCTGCACCAGGTCGACATCGCGATGCAGTACTGCCCGCGCACCGTCGCGCTACGTCGCGGCAAGGTGGTCTACGACGGCCCCTCCAATGCACTGACGTCGGCGCTGCTGAAAAAACTCTACGGCGACGATGCGCGCGAACTGCTCGACGACGCGACGCACGACGCCGACGAAACACCCGACGCGCCTGACGTCGCCGCTCTCGCCGCCGCGCCGGCGCGCACGGACCCAGGCCCCGCCGCCGCGCGCTACGCGTACGCGCTCAACGCCGCGCCGTCGAACTAAACCCGCCCGCGCTGTCGCGCGCTCCTGATTTCTTCCGTCCACCCAACCGGATCTCAACCGATGAAACTCTTGCGCTCCCTGATCACGCTCGCGGCCGGCGCTGCCGCTTTCGCCTGTGTCGCCGCGGCCCATGCCGAGGACATCAACCTCGGCATCATCTCGACCGATTCGTCGGCGGTGCTCAAGCAACGCTGGGAACCGCTGATCGACGACATGAAGAAACAGACCGGCCTGAACGTGAAGGCTTTCTTCGCGACCGATTACGCCGGCATCATCGAAGGCATGCGCTTCAACAAGGTGCAGGTCGGCTATTTCGGCAACGCGTCGGCGATCGAAGCCGTCGACCGTTCGGATGGCGAAGTGTTTGCGAAAGCGCAGCACGCGAACGGCGATAGCGGCTACTACTCGTTGCTGATCACCAATGTGAACAGCCGCTTCAAGACGCTCGACGACGTGTTCAGGAACACGAAGGACGTCACGCTCGGCTTTGGCGATCCGAACTCGACGTCGGGCACGCTGGTGCCGGGCTACTATCTGTTCGCGAAGCACAACGCGCCGGTCAATACGTCGTTCAAGAGCGTGCTGCCGTCGAGCCACGAAGCGAATCTGCTCGCGGTCGTCAACAACAAGATCGACATCGCAACCAACAACAGCATGATGATGCAAACGCTGAAGCGCGAGCACCCGGACAAGTTTGCGCAGGTGCGCGTGCTGTGGACCTCGCCGCTGATTCCGTCGGACCCGCTCGTCTGGCGCAAGGATCTGCCGCAAGCGACGAAGGACAAGCTGCGCAAGTTCTTCCTGAACTACGCGAAGACCGATCCGCACGAAAAAGCGGTGATGGCCGGCATCACCGAGTACATCGGCTTCGAGGCATCGTCGGATCAGCAGCTGCTGCCGATTCGCGAGATCGTGCTGTTCCAGCAGAAGCAGAAGATCGAGAGCGATACACATCTGTCCGATAGCGATCGCAAGACGCAGTTGGCCGCGCTCGACGCGAAGCTGAGCGCGCTCAGCAACGCACAATCGAAGCAATGAACACGGCCGATCCGATCGCGTCGCCGGCGCGCTCGAGCGAAGCGGCCGCCGCACAGGCGGCGCAAGCGAAAGACCGTGCCGGCAAGCGCGGCTGGTGGTCGCTGCTCGGCTGGATCGCGGTACTCGCCGTGCTCGGCGGCGCGTGGCACGGCGCCGACATGCGTCCGCTCGACCTGCTCAGCGACTCGGCCAACATGGGCCAGTTCGCGGCGGACTTCTTCCCGCCCGACTTCACCGAGTGGCGCAGCTACGCGCACGAAATGTACGTGACCTTGGCGGTCGCAATCTGGGGCACCGCGCTGTCGCTCGTCTGCGCGGTGCCGTTCGGCCTGATGTCCGCGCACAATCTCGCGCCGCGGTGGGTCGTGCAACCGGTGCGCCGCCTGATGGACGCGTGCCGCGCGATCAATGAAATGGTCTTCGCGATGCTGTTCATCGTCGCGGTCGGGCTCGGTCCGTTCGCCGGCGTGCTCGCGTTGTGGGTGCATACGACGGGCGTGCTCGCGAAGCTGTTCGCCGAAGCGGTTGAGGCGATCGATCCGCGCCCGGCCGAAGGCGTGCGCGCGACCGGCGCGACACGCCTCGATGAAATCGTCTATGCGGTGCTGCCGCAAGTGCTGCCGCTGTGGATCTCCTACGCGTTGTATCGCTTCGAATCGAACGTGCGCTCGGCGATGGTGGTCGGCATGGTCGGCGCGGGCGGGATCGGCGTGGTGCTGTACGAGGCGATCCGCTCGTTCAACTATGCGCAGACGGCCGCGGTGATGATCATGGTGATCGTCGTCGTAACGATGATCGATCTCGGCTCCGCATGGTTGCGTGAGCGGGTGATCTGAGGACGGCGCGCGCGCCCCACAACGCCGCTTTCCTCCACATAAAACCCCTTCGCTTTAGTCATCCTCTCCGCCATTCCGGCGTTCTGCTGGAATAATCACGGGCTTGCGACCGCCTTGCGGTCTTCCCCTGCCCTGTTCGTCCGATCCGGTTGTCGATGGAAACCTTTGTCGTCCTGCTGGTGCTGTTCTCCGCGCTGCTTCACGCGACCTGGAACGCGTTCTTGCATCTGTCCGAAGACCGGGTCTGGCTGCTCGGCATGATGGCGATGCCGTACCTCGTGGTCAGCGCGATCGGCGTGCTGGTGCTGCCGCTACCGGCGCCGGCCGCGTGGCCGTATATCGTCGCGTCGGCGGTGCTCGAATGGGGCTATCTGCTCGCGCTGATTCGCGCGTACAGAAGCGGCGATTTCAGCCAGATCTATCCGATCGCGCGCGGTCTTTCGCCGATGCTCGTGTTCGTCGGCGCGCTCGTGTTCGCAGCAGAGGTGCTTGAACCGCTCGCCGCGCTGGGCGTCGCGCTCGTGTCGTGCGGCATCGTCTCACTCGCCTTTCGACGCGGCATGCGCTTTTCCGGCGAGAGCGTGCCGTTCGCGTTGCTGACGGGTCTTTTCATCGCGACCTACTCGGTCGTCGACGGCGTCGGCGCGCGCGTCGCGGGCAATGGCCTTAGCTACATCATGTGGGTCTATCTGATCTGGAACATCCCGCAGTTCATGCTTGCGTGGCACTGGCGCGGCGGCGCAAAGGGGCTCTTCATCGGCCGCGCGCTGGTGGTGAAGGGCATCGCGTCGGGCGTGCTCGCGCTCGGCGCGTATTGCCTGATCATCGAGGCGTATCGCTATCTGCCGATCGCGATGGTCTCCGCGTTGCGCGAGTTGAGTTCGATCTTCGCGGTGTTGATCGGCTGGATCTTCATGGGCGAGAAGCTCACCACGCGACGCATCGTGGCGTGCGCACTGGTGACGCTGGGGGCGGTGCTGATACGGATTTGATGGCGCGCAGCGACGAGCGCTGAAGCATGCGGCGGCGACACGCTGTGCGGCATCATTTCGATCGGCATCGAATACGTGAGCAATAGTCAACGCGTGTAATTCACCACCGGCACAGAATACGAACTCGGCGCGGAATCGGTGTGACCACTGCGCTGCGACGATCCATTCGCGGGCATCCCGTAGCCGCTATTCCGCGCGACCTGGTTTCGCGCCGCGGCCTTTGCTTCGGCCGCCTGGATATTGGCCGGATAATCGCTCGCGTTCGCGTTGGACGGATCGTAACCGGCCTTTTCGAGCTGGCTCAGTTCGGCGCGCACCTGCGCGCGCGAGATCGGCTCATTGGCCTGATTCGACTGCGCAAACGCCACGAGCGGCGCGGCAATGACAGCGGCGATAACCCCTGCCTCGATCAGCGACCTGATGGACTTCATGATTTCCAATCTCCAGAGATAGCTTCATGCGATTGCCGCGAAGCCTCGTGTGAGCGTCGGCCATACGCAGCGGTTAGGGCAGTTTAGAAGTCGTTCAGGCCGCGTAGTAAGCCCTGAACCATGAATTCACTGTTCCTATAACGACCACAATTCGAGGCCCACCGGGTTCCGGCGCAGGCTCATCGCGATGCACTACACTGATAACCCCAAACGATGCGCCGCAGCCATCGCATTCGATCGAGGAGATTGACGCCCATGTCGCATCCCGTTGTTCTGCCGTCTTACCGCGACAGCGTGCGCGCCGAATGGGTCGATTACAACGGCCACTTGCGCGACGCGTTCTATATGCTGATCTTCAGTCTCGCGACCGACGCGCTGATCGATCTGATCGGCCTGCCCGATGCGGTGCGCAAAGAGCGGCATCGGTCGATCTACACGCTCGAAGCGCATCTCAACTATCTGCATGAAATCAAACAGGGCACGCAGGTGCGTGTCGACATGCGCGTGCTCGGCTACGACGCGAAACGTATTCATGTGTACCTCGAAATGTTTTCGCTGGACACGACGCAAAACCAACGCACCGGCCCCGTCGCCGCGGGCGAGCAGATGCTGCTACACGTCGATACCAGCGGACCGCGCGGCGTCGCTTTCGATCCGGACGTCAATGCGCGCGTGCACGAACTCGCGCAAGCCCATGCGGCATGGCCGCCGGCGCGTTTCGCGGGACGTGTGATCGCTTTGCCGCGCACAGCGCAACTGGAAACACGACCCGAACGAAGTGGCCATGCTTGAGCCGGAAATCGCCGCTTTTATCGAACGAGCCAGTGCGCTCTATCCGTCGCATCACGCGGCGGCGACGCCGCGCGATCAGCGCGAGCTATACGACCGCTACGCCGCAATGCTGACACCGCCGCTGCCCAGCGACCTCGTCGCCCAGGACGCGAGCTTTCGCACCGGCGCGGGCCACCCGGTCCCGCTGCGGCTCTACCGGCATCCAGTGAAGGCACGCGAAAATGGCACGATCCGCGGCACGGTGCTGTATTTTCATGGCGGCGGCTTCGTGCTCGGCTCGCTGAACAGTCATCAGATGGTGACCGCGCGTCTCGCCGCCGACACTGGCCTCGACGTGATCGCGGTCGACTACCGGCTCGCGCCTGAGCATCGCGCGCCGGCCGCGCACGAGGACTGTCTCGAGATCACACGGGCCGCATTGAACCACCGCCTGCCGTTCGACCTGCCCGAGCACGCTGCATTGCAACTCGCGGGCGATAGCGCCGGCGGCACCCTGGCGGCAAGCGTCGCGCTGCGCTTGCGCGACGATGGCGAGAGCGCGGTGCGCGGCATCGTGCTCGTCTATCCGATGCTCGGCACCGAGCCGCAGTTGCCCGCGCGCGACACCGAGTCCGATGCGCCGATGCTGACGCTCGCGGACGTGCATAAGTTTCGCGACGCTTACTGGGGAAAAGGTGAAGAAGGCAACCCAACGCCTGGCCCCGCGTGGACGATCCCGCTCGCCGCAACCCGCTTCGACGGGCTGCCGCCGATGCTTGCCATCGGCGCCGAGCACGACCCGCTACGCGACGACGCGCGCGCGTTCGTCGAACAGATTCGCGCGGCCGGTGGAGACGCCCGGCTACTGATCGGCACGGGGCTCGTGCATGGATGCTGGCGCGCGCTTGAAACGAGCCCCGGCGTGCAGGCCATGCACCGGGCTGTATGCGAGTTTCTCCGCGAACACGCACGCCATTAGCGCGGCGACACGAACCGCCGCGCCCGGTCCGTTATCGCCGCTCAGCGATTACGGTCGACGCGCCAGTGCGCAAACGTGACGAGATCGAGACCGACCTCGACCGGCTCGATGCGGGTCCAGCCGAAGAACGCGTCGTCCCAGCCGGGGATGCTTTGCGGCGTCAGCGACTGGAACTTCATGCCGGAGCGATACGCGAGGTCCGGCCAGAACAGCGGCATCACCTCGCGCGTGGCGAGCTGGCGCAGCAGGTCGGACGGGCCAGCCTCGTCGGCGACGATTTCGCCCTGCGAGATCCAGTCGTTCTCGGCCCACGCGACGAACACGCTCGGATTGCCCGCGGCGTCGAACATCAGGATCACGTTCTGCTCGGGCCGCCAGTAATACTCGACGATGTCCTGTGCAGCCACCACTTCGTCAATCACCTTGCGCGTGCGCGGATCGCAGTAGGTCATGCCGTTTTCGCCGAGCGCGAGCCAGCCCGACTCCGCGCAATGGCGAATCTTCGCGTCCTTCAGGAAATGTGTGAGGCGATTGGCCGAATCCGGGTCGGTCTTGCGCAAGTACAGATCGACGATGCCGGCGTTGAACGCCTTCACCGCGACGGTTTCGTCGGCGACGCCGGTGAGCAACACCTTCGCGCAACGCAGATGCGAGATCGACGACAGGAATTCGACGCCACCGATGCCCGGCATGTCGTAGTCGACGACGACCGCCGCCACTTCCTCGAAGCGCGACGGCCGCGCGACGATGTCGCGCTCCGCCGACGTCTCGACGAAGCGCTCGACGCCCGGCTCGCTCAGACACGCCGAGGCCGCCGCGAACTCGAGCGAATTCTCGCGGGCATGCTGGCGGATATAGTTGAGCGCTGCTTGCGGACGCGTGAAAAACAGGTTCGTGTAGGTGCCCGGAAAGAACCGGCGCAGCGCGTCGAGGTAGCTGTCGTTGTCGTCGACGAAAACCACGGTGGACGGATAAAAAACGGGAGGTCGAATAAAGTTGTTCATATCTTCACGTGTTTCCCACGCCGCCGCTGCGAACGCCCCGGACCGACCAGTCGGTCTTGGCGTCTCGCAACGCGACTGCCCAAGGAATGCCGGGCGAGGTCCCGCCCGCGGTCCGCATGATCAATGGGTTCTTGTCGCTACTTCCGGTCACCGCCCGCCGTCGACGCTATCGACGCTGCTCGCGCGTCTCGTTGGCGCCGTTTGGCGGGCCGCCGGCATGTGCGTTGTGAGCCAGTCGCTGCAAGTCACTTATTCACGCCGGATAATCGAACCGTGGCTGCCGGTCGTCCGCAATGGTCGTATAGTACAGGCTCCGCGCATTGGCGGCACCACTTAAATCGCATTGCCGCAGGCACCCGTCGCGTGAATGCGGCGAACATCATTGAGTCAAAAAGAGAATCGCGGCGCCTGGAAAAACGTCGTTTTCCATCGTGAAGGCGAGTCGCGATAACCGCAGGCGTATGCTGTCATGGTGCCAGGTTCATTCGGACATCACCCATCGCGAAGCGTCGCGCAATGCCGGCGAGAAGCGTCGATGGGAGACGTCGTTTATCATCAGGCAATCGCAGTTGCTATTGGTAGTTGCTTAGATATGACGAATACCGGCAAGATGATGATAGTCGGGCTGCTCGTGGTCGATGCGGGCGTCGCCGGTTATCTGCTTTACCCCAGGGACGATCAGGCGCCGGCCGTGACCGGCGCGGTGACCCGCAGCGTCACCGGCGCGGTCGAATCGCAACCGCAGACCGGCACGTCGCGTGCCGCTGGCGCCAGTGTGATGCCGGCGCAACCGGTCAGCCCACCCGCGCCGCGCTCGGACATCGCGAACAACGCTGTGATCGCGCCGCAATCGGCGCTTCCGCAGACGGAGTCGGCCGCTCCGGCGCCCGTGCCCGCTCAGGCGCCCGCTCAGGCAGCCACTCAGGCACCCGCTCCCGCGCCGAGCGTCACGCCCGATTCGACCCAGACCTCCAGCGGCCGCATCGATAACGCGGCGCCGTCGGCGGTCAATCCGGCCACAGCCGCGCGTGCGCGCTCGAAACCGCAGTCGTACGCAGAGCAAAAAGCCCAACCGAGGCCGCAGTACGGACCGCGCCTCGACCAGACCCAGGCCCGCCGGCGCGACGACACGCACCCGAATGGCGCCAACCCCGTCGCCGCAATGCTGACGGACCAACTGGTCAAGGAATCGGCAAAACCGGACCCGTCGCTGCCGATGCCTTCGGGCATCACCGTGCCGATGTCATCGGGAAATGACACTGGCGCCGGCGCTGGGCCCAGGCCTGGCACCGGACGCGGCACGAATCCGGTCGGGTCCGCGATGACCGATGAACTCGTCCGTGAATCGTCGAAAGTGACGCCGACGCAGCCCGCGGCGGAGCCGCCGATAATCAAGCACTGATCGGCGCCCTGCTTCACGGCCGCGACGCCACTTCGTCGAGATGCCCGAGCAGATCGGCCGGATCGTCGTAGACACGCAACGCTCCCGCGCGCTCCAGTTCCTCGGTGCCATAGCCACCCGACAGCAGGCCGACGCCGAGCGCGCGGCAGCGGCGCGCGGCGAGCATGTCCCAGATGCTGTCGCCCACCACGACCGTGTGCTCGATCGGCACGCCGAGCCGCGCGGCCGCGGCGAGGAAGAGGTCGGGATCGGGCTTCGCATATTTGACGTCGTCGCGCGTGACGACAACCGACTTCGCCGGATCGACGCCGAGCGCCGCCAGATTCAGCGCGGCGGTTTCCATCCGCCCGCTCGTCGCGACGGCCCACGGCGTACCGGCCTGCGTCAGCGCGCCGAGCAGTTCGCGCGCGCCCGGCAGCGGACACACCTGCGCGCGCATGCGCTGATAGGCGGCCGCATGCGCGTGCCGCAGTCGTTCGGCGCGTTCGACGCTGATCTCGCCGTGGGTCTCACGCAGCAACTGGTCGGTGAACAGCCCACCGCTCATGCCGATCTTGCGATGGATTCGCCAGACGGACAGCGCAATCCCCTCGCTGTCGAGCGCCTCTTTCCATGCCAGCACGTGCTGATAGACGCTGTCGACGAGCGTGCCGTCGAGATCGAAAAGAAAGGATGTCTGAATACGCATGCCGGCCTCCAGTGATGATGGGTTCAGTCACTATGCCATGGGTCGATGAATCATCGCGGGTTAGCGGGCCTTCCTGCGAGCGCCCTTGCCTGCCGTCGCCGCGCGCGGCGCCTCCTTGTCGAGCGGCGCGCCGCCGTTCATCTGCTCGAGCCACGACAGCGTATCGACATACGACAGAAACTGCTTCAGATA
This sequence comes from Paraburkholderia podalyriae, assembly GCF_014397785.1. GTDB lineage: Bacteria > Pseudomonadota > Gammaproteobacteria > Burkholderiales > Burkholderiaceae > Paraburkholderia > Paraburkholderia podalyriae. Next base: position 25,838 of record NZ_VZQQ01000015.1, on the reverse strand, counting down.
CCCCGGTGACAGCTCGCGCATCAACGACAACGCGCGATGCACGAGGCTGCTCGAATTGAGCGGCCCCGCGTTGCCGGGCACCTGCGCGAGCGACTGGCGCAGCTGCTTTTCGCTGCGGACTTTCGACCAGACTTCGCGGAAGTAGTCGACCCCGGGAAGTTCGGGATAGGTCGCGGCGTGCGGTGCATCCGCGAGCGCGTGGTGGCGGCCGAGGTGTTCGATCAGCGCCGCGAGCGTGGCGTCGTCGGCTTCGTTGGCTTCACCGGAGGTGGCTTGCGACGCGCTCTCGTCCGCAGCCGCACGCTCGACCTCGGCCGCATATTCGGCCAGCAGTTCTGACAATCGTTGCTCGAGCGCTCGCCGCGACTCGCCGCTGTGCCGCGTCGCGCGCTGTGCAAACGCGTCGAGCAGATGAAAGCGCAGCGGATCGAGCCGATCCGCGCCGTTCGCGCGCCATGCATCGAGCGTCGCGCGAGTCGCGTGGATCGCGTCGTCGGTGATCAAGCTGCCGTCGAGCGCGTCATCAGGCACCGGACTTCTCCGCTACCGCCGCGCTCGACGGCCGCGGCACCGGCGCGATTTCGACGCGGCGGTTTTTCGCGCGACCCGGTTCGTCGGCATTCGAACTGACCGGCTGCCCGGAGCCGAACGCCGCCGCGAACACCGACGACGCTGGCACGCCCTCGTCGATCAGCGTGCGCGTGACCGTCAATGCGCGTTGCGCCGACAGCTCCCAGTTATCGGCGAAGCGTCGGTTGCCTTCGCGCAGGCGTTGATCGTCGGTGAAGCCGCTGACCATCAGGATCTGGTCGCTCGCGCGCAGATACGCGGACAGCGGCCCGGCGAGACTCTTCAGCAGCGCGCGGCCGTCGGGCTGCAGCTGCGCGGAATTCAGCGCGAACAGCACATTGCCGCTAATGCCGATGCGGCCATTGACGAGCGTCACGCGCCCCGCCGCGAGCGGTCCTGCGAGCGCCTGTTCGAGCGTCTTGCGGCGCTGCGTTTCGGCCTGGCGCTGCTTGACCTCCTGTTCGAGCTTGCTCGACAGTTCGAGCTGCACGCCGATCACGCTCACCAGAATCAGCACGAAAGCGCCGAGCAGCACCGACATCAGATCGCCGAACGCGGCCCAGATCGGCGCAGCCGTTTCCACACCGCCGTCGATGTCCTCGCTCATACCGCGTCGGCTCCGGCGGTCGCGCGCTGCGCGGCCAGCAACTGCAGATTTTCGACGATCTGCTTCTGCGACATCACGCTGAGGTCAACCACGTCACGCGCCTGCGCGACGTAGTAGGCGAGCTGTTCGTCGCTGCGCGCAAGCGATTTATCGAGCGCCGCTTCGATGCGTTCGAGATGCGCGACGAGCTTGTCGTTCGCTTCGCCGAACATGCCAACGGCCGCGCCGAACGCTTCGCCGAGGCTCGCGATCTCGACCGCGCTGCCGGTGACCTGCGCGGCGACCGTGCCGAGCTTGCCGGTCTCATGCTCGAGGTGCTCGGTGAAGCGATTGCCGACGCGTTCGAGCAGATCCGCCGACGTCCAGACCAGCGCATCGACAGCCGTGCGCTGTTCGGTCGACGCATGATTGACCGCGTCGAGCAGCGTCTCCAGCGTGGAGAGCAGACGGCTGCGCTCCTCCAGCATCGCGGTGTCGCGGACCATGCTATCGGAGAGCTTTTGGCGCAGCTCCGCGACGACTTCGGCAGCGGCCTTCGGCGCTTCCGACGCCGCCAGCACGAGGCGCTCGATCTCGGCGATCGTCGCACTGGCATGCGTTTGCGTCTGCGCGGAGATATCGCACGCGGTTTGCGCCAGCGCGTCGCAGATTTGCTGCTGTCGGGTCGCGGTTTGCGAGCCTGTTTGCTGCCATTGTTCGCTGAGCTTCGCGGTCATCGCACCGAGCGCGTCGGTCCACGCGGCGAAGCGCTGTTCGTCGCGCGCGGCGAGTTCGGCTTGCAGATTTGCCGCCGCCTTCGGTGCTTCAGCCGCTGCATGCACCAGTCGATCGATTTCGGCGATCGTCGCGCTGGCATGCGTGTGCGTCTGCTCAGAAATATCGCGTGCGGTTTGCGCCAGCGCGTCGCAGATTTGCTGCTGATGGCCGGCGGCTCGCGCACCCGTCTGCTGCCATTGTTCGCTCAGCTTCGCGCCTATCGCGTCGAGCGCCTCGGCCCATGCGGCCAAACGCTGCTCATCGCGCGCGGTCAGTTCCGTCTGCAAGTTCGCATGCGAGCTACCGACCGCGCTCAGCAACGCCGCGGCATGCTGCTCTAACGTCGCGGCGGCGCGCGCCAACGCCTGTTCGTTGTTGGCGGCGAGCTTGTCGCCCGCGCTTTGCTGCTGTGCCAACGCGTCGCCCCAGGCCTGCGACATGCCGCTCGCGGTCGCCTGGAGCCGCGCGGACACGGCGTCGAGCAACGCGGCCGAGCGCTGTTCGAACGCTTCGGCGACGCGTTCGACCGAAGCGCGCTGCTGCGCGGCCAACTCGTCGCTCGCGTGCCGATGTCCGGCGAGCGCGTGGCTGCAAATCTCGGCGACGTTCGCACTGGTCGCCGCGAAGCCGCTCGACATGCCGTCGAGCTGGCGCTGCACGGCTTGCGTCACCGCGTCGTGCAACGCGGCGGCTTCGCGCGAGAGGCCGGCCATCGTTGCTTCGACGACCGGCTGTAGAGCGTTGCCCGCGGCCTGCGCGCTGCCGGCCACGCTGTCCTTCAGCGACTGCTCGATTACACCGGCCAGGCGCAGATAAGCGGCTTCGGTGCGGCCGTAAAACGCGTCGAGGCTCGCGATCTGCCGCTGGTTCGACACGGCGCTCTGCTGTTCGAGCGCGCTCATCATCGTCTGCAGACGTTCGACCAGCAGCGGCGTCGCTTCGGCCTGCCGCTGCAGCAGCCGGAGGCTTTCCTCGCGCTGATGGCTCTGCGAATAGACGCGCAACGTCGTCGCGATCTTCACGTCGAGCTGTTGCGCCGCTTCGAGTCGCTCGCGGCGGCACAGCGCGGACAGCAACCCGAGCATCGCCGACGTCGCGACACCCGCGATCGACGTACCGAATGCGAATCCCAGCCCCTTGACCGGCGCGGCCAGCGACGCGCGGATCGCTTGCAGATCGCTCGCGCTTTCCAACGCAAGGCCGGTGCCGCGCAGCGTCATCACCATGCCGAGCAGCGTGCCGAGCATGCCGAGCAGCACCAGCAGGCCGACCAGATACGGCGCCAGCGCGGGGCCTGGCAACGCGACGCGCTCGCCTTCGACGCGCAGCCGCACGCTATTGCGCAGGCTCGGATGCACGGGTTCGAGAAACGCGGCGAGGCTTGGCGGCGGTCCGGACAGCGCGGCGAGCGCGCCTGTCAGCGTGGCGCTCGCCTGGCTATAGCGGCGCAATTCGAGCGCGCCCAGCACGTAGAAGACGCCGATCAGCAGCGTGACGGCGAACGCGAGCGGGTTGGACACGGCGTAACCGACGGCGATCCAGCACGCCGCGGCGAGCCCCGCGAGAAATACGACGAGATCGATACGATATCTGGACATGGGGTCCCAGTTAGCAGGCGCGAAGAGCCGCGAGCAGCCCTTCGACCGGTTGAAAACGAACCTCCAGCTCGGCCAGCAGAACGCTCTGCATGTCCTTGCGGAAGGTGTCGAGCCACGCGTCGGACGCGAGCGGCGCGGCATGGCCGGCGGGCGCGGCGGCGTTGGCGTGAGCCGAGGCTGGCGGTGGTTGAATGGCGCGAGCGCCGGCTTCGACTTCGGCCGACTGCTGCCGCGTGGCACCGGCGTCGGCGGCAACTTCAGCCTGCGCGTCCGCCACCCGCCGTTGGTCACCCTCTCGCAAGCGCTCGAAATGCCCGCCGAGCAACCCGGGCACCGCGCCGAGCAAAGTCCGCTCGCGCTCGCCTAGCGCACGCTCCATCACCGCATCGACGACCGCGAGCCGCGCGAGCGCCGGCGCTTGCGTCGCCAGCAATGCGCGCAGGCGGCCGCGCAACGCGCCGATCGCCGTTTCCATCGACTGCTGAAGCGTGAGATAGCGGTGCCGAAATACCGCGTAGTCGGCCTGCGTGTCCACGGCCGCGCGCGGAGCGGACATGCGGGCGGACGACGGCGCCAGTCCACGTCGGCGGGAGCCGGCGAGCAGGCCATCGCTGGCGATGGCGCTCACCAGCGAGCGGCGCACGCGCGTGCACTCGTCCTCTTCCGTGCGGCCGAACGCGCGCGCGCCACCGGCGACGACCGGCGGCTTGCCGTCCAGCGCCGACGACAACGCGATCGCGTCGGTCCAACCGAGCCACTGGCTCAGCCGATCCGCCAGCGATTGCTGCGATTCGGCGACGTCGGCCTCGGCGAGACGGGCCAGTAAGCGAACGAGCGCGGGCCCGCTGAGGGCGCTGCGTTGAGGGGCTTGCAACATACCACCGGACGCAAAAAAGTCAGCAGTTTACACGCTGACGCCAGCGAGTCCGAAGTCCCCCGCTCGATCGAGCGTCGAAAGACAGGGTTTCGCCGGATCGAAGCTGGCATTCGCGCGTTTTCCCGAGCGTGGTTTTTTGCCAATAGCGAAGCGGGCCAATCCCTGTATATGATGAAAACGGGCGCCTCGCCGCCCACTGGAAAACGGCGCGGCGTCGACACCGCATAGAACACACGCAAGGCGGGCAGGCAGCATGAAATTCGATACCGTGGTGCTCGGCGCCGGCATTGTCGGGGTGTGCGTCGCCGTCCATCTGCAGAAACGCGGGCGCGCCGTTGCGCTGATCGACCGCAAGCAGCCGGGCAACGAGACGTCGTTCGGCAACGCCGGGTTGATCCAGCGCGAAGGCGTCTATCCGTACGCGTTTCCGCGCGGGCTCGGCACCCTGCTGCGCTACGCTCGCAACCAGTCGCCCGACGTGCGCTATCACGCCGACGCGATACTCCAGGTCGCGCCGTTTTTGTGGCGCTACTGGCGCAATTCGCATCCGGCGAAGCACGCGGAAATCGCGAAATCGTACGCGACGCTGATCGAGCATTGCGTCAGCGAACATCGCGCGCTTGCCGCGGACGCCGGTGCTAGCGCGCTGCTGCGGCCGATCGGCTGGATCAAGGTGTTTCGCCACGCCGCCGCGCGCGACGCCGAAACCCTGCTCGCCGAGCAATGGCATCGCGAGTACGGTGTCGAGTTCGAAACGCTCGACCCACCGCGGCTGCAACAGCTCGAACCCGATCTCGACAAGCGCCTGCAAGGTGGGCTGCACTATCCGCAATCCGATTCGGTCAGCGATCCCAACGCGCTCGTCACCGCCTACGCGCGGTACTTCGAAGCGCTCGGCGGACGGTTCTTCATCGGCGATGCCGATACGCTGCGCGAAGGCTGGCAAGTCGAGACGCGGGACGGGGCGATCACGGCCGCGTCGGCGGTGATCGCGCTCGGACCGTGGTCGGATCGCGCGAGCACGCGGCTCGGGTATCGGCTGCCGCTCGCGGTCAAGCGCGGCTATCACATGCACTACGCGCCGCGCCGCAGCGCACGGCTCAATCATCCGATTCTCGACGTCGAGCACGGCTATGTGCTCGCGCCGATGGCGCGTGGCATCCGTTTGACCACGGGCGCCGAAATCGCGCGAGCCGAGGCGGCCAGGACGCCGGTACAGCTCGATGCGGTCGAGCCGATCGCGCGCACCCTGTTTCCACTCGGCGAACGTCTGGACGCCGAACCGTGGATGGGACGCCGTCCGTGCACGCCGGACATGATGCCGATCATCGGGCCCGCGCATAAACATCAGGGACTGTGGTTCGCATTCGGCCATGCGCATCATGGTTTGACGCTCGGACCGGTGACGGGACGGCTGATCGCCGAAATGATGACCGGCGAGCAAACGCTGGTCGATCCGCGGCCGTTTCGGGTCGAGCGGTTCTAGTTCTTCTGGACCCAGACCGCAATAAAAAACGCCGCGGGCCGACAGCCCCGCGGCGTTCCTCATCGAGCCGGACGAAGGTCGATCAGGCCGTAACGGCAGCCCGTCGCGGCGACACTGACGACACCGCGAAGCTCACGACGATATTCGCGACCAGCGCGATCAGGCCGATATACAGCGGGTAGTTCTCGTGGCCGAAATGCAGCCCATACACCGGCTTGAGCCCTTGCGAAATCGCGAGGCCCGTGCCGAGCACGATACCGACGAGCCAGCCGAGGAACAGACCCGGCGTGTTCAGACGGCGCGTGTACAGCGTGAACACGATGGCAGGGAAAATCTGCAGAATCCACACGCCGCCGAGTAACTGCAGATCGATCGCGTACTGCGTCGGCAGGAACACGATGAACAGCAGCGCACCGAACTTGACGACCAGCGAGACGATCTTGGCATTGGCCGCCTCGGCTGCGGGTGAGATGTTCGGCGACACCAGCGGACGCCACAGATTACGCGTGAACAGATTCGCCGCGCCGATCGACATGATCGCGGCCGGCACGAGCGCGCTGATCGCAATCGCGGCGGCCGCGAAGCCGACGAACCACGACGGGAACAGCGTGCCGAACAGGGTCGGCACCACGTCGCTTGCCGATTTCACGTTCACGCCCGCGGCGATCGCCATATAGCCGAGCAACGCGATCAGGCCGAGCAGCACCGTGTAGGCGGGCAGGAAGATCGCGTTCTTGCGCACCGTCTTTGCCGACGCCGACGACAGCACCGCCGTCATCGTATGCGGATACATGAACGCGGCGAGCGCCGAGCCCAGCGCGAGCGATGCGAACGCGGTGTACTGATTCGGCTTCAGCAGGATGCCGGTCGCGCCGCCCTTCGCCTGGAAGTGCGCATCGGCCAGGGCGAACACGTGCCCATAGCCGCCGAGCTTCACCGGAATCAGCCATATCGCCGCGATCACGACGATATAGATCATGATGTCCTTGACGAACGCGATCATCGCCGGCGCGCGCAGGCCGCTCGCATACGTATAGAGCGCGAGGATCACGAATGCGACGATCAACGGCAATTCGCCACTGACGCCGAGCCCCTTGATCACGACCTGCATGCCGACGAGTTGCAGCGCGATATACGGCATCGTCGCGACGATGCCGGTCAGCGCGATGGCCGCCGGGAACCACTTGCCGCCGTACTCGCCGTGCACGTAGTCGGCCGCGGTGATGTGGTTCTTGGCGTGCGCGACCTTCCACAGCTTCGGCATCACCGCGAACACGAACGGATAAACGATGATCGTGTACGGCAACGCGAAGAAGCCATACGCGCCCACCGAATAGACGAGCGCGGGCACCGCGATCACCGTATAGGCGGTGTAGAAATCGCCGCCGACGAGGAACCACGAAATGACCGTGCCGAACTGCCGGCCGCCGAGACCCCACTCGTGCAACTGCGTCAGGTCGCCGCGTTTCCAGCGCGCGGCAAAAAAACCGATCACCGTGACGAGCACGAAGAACGCGATGAAGACCGTCATCGCAACCGGGTTCACAGGATTAAGATCGCTCATTTGAGACCTCGATACACGATGTAAATCAGCAGCGAGGTCAACGGCACCCACAGAAACTGATACCAGTAGAAGAACGGAAAGCCCGCGAGCGGCGGATGCGTGTCGTTATAGAACGGCAGCCACAGCAGCGCGACATAAGGGATCAGCAAAATGAGCCAGAGCCATGAACGGCCGGCCGAGGGGGAGGTCTCCACGAACGTCTCCTGAGTATTATCGACAGCACGCGCGATGGCTCGTGGCCCGGCGCGCGGATGCCCGGTTGCCTGAGGTCAGGCGGGAAATCGGGGAACGCCGCACACGCGCCGGCCAGGCCTCGCGCAGCGCGGGATGCGACGGGCATGTAGTATTCGCCTTCGCGCGCTTCCTCACAAGCGCGCAACTACGTAAGCCGTCTACGTGATAATACGTAGCCCGTTGACCGGGTTTTTTCAACGATGAAGCTCAAAGCGAAGATTGTGCTGCTTGCGATCGTGCCCTTTCTGGTGGCAATTGCGAGCATCGAGACCGGCGTGCGCCGCGAAGCGACGGCGCTCGCCGAGCGACAGCACGCGAGCACCCAGGCCGCGTACATGGCGAGCAAGGAGATCGAGCTCAAGCACTACGTCGAACTCGCGACCACTGCGATCGCGCCGCTCTACGAAGCCGGCGGCGACAACGCGCGCGACGACGCGCTGCTGCGCACGCGCGCGCTCGCGGTGCTCGAAAAAATGGATTTCGGCGAGGACGGCTACTTCTTCGTCTACGACATGCACGGCCGCTCGCTGATGCATCCGCGCGAGCCCGATCTGGTCGGCCGCGATCTGTGGTCGTTGCGCGATAGCCAGGGCGCGCCGACGATCCAGCAACTGCTCGCCGCGGCCGCTCGCGGCGGCGGCTACGTGCGCTATCTGTGGCATCGGCCGTCGACCGGCAAGGTCGAGTCGAAACTCGGCTACGTGGTGCCGCTCGAGCGCTGGGGCTGGATGCTCGGCACCGGGATCTATCTCGACGACGTCGACGCGGCCCTCGCGCATATCGACGCCGAGGCCGCGGCCAATATCGATCGCACGATGAAGTGGATCGACGCAATCGCCGTGGCCGGCCTCGCGGTCATTGCGCTATGCGCGCTCGTGCTGAACGTGACCGAATATCGCAGCGCCGACGCGAAGCTGAAGCGGCTCGCGCAGCAGGTCGTCGAGTCGCAGGAAAACGAGCGCGCGCGCCTGTCGCGGGAATTGCACGACGGCATCAGCCAGATGATGGTGTCCGTGAAGCTGCTGCTCGAATCGGCGCTCGCGCGGCTCGAACGTGGCGACGCGCGCGTACCCGCCGCCGAGGCCGCGTTGTCCACCGGACTCACGCGGCTCGGCGATACGCTGCGCGAAGTCCGGCGGATTTCTCATGCGCTGCGTCCGTCGATGCTCGACGATCTCGGCGTCGCGGCCGCGCTCGAACAGTTGACGCGCGAACTCGGCGACGAGTCCGGCATCGCGATCGGCTTTACGCAGATTTCGCACACGCATGCGGCCACCTTGCCCGACGTGGTCAACACCGTGCTGTTTCGCATCGCCCAGGAAGCGCTGACGAACATCGTGCGGCATGCGCAGGCGTCGAGCGCCGCGCTCGCGCTCGAGGTTTCGCGCGACGCGGTCACGCTGACGATCGCCGACAACGGCCGCGGCTTCGACGTAACCGGCGCATTCGTCGGCGGACGCGGAGGTGTCGGTCTGCGCAACATGCGCGAACGGCTCGAAGCACTCGGCGGCACGCTGTCGTTGAACTCGCAGCCTGGCCATACCGTCGTCGCCGCGCGCGTGCCGCTGCCGACGATTCACGCGACGGTGCCGCCCCTGCAGGAACTCTCTTCATGAACGACACGCCCTCTTCTCCCATCGCGCGTCTGCTGCTCGTCGACGATCATCCGCTCGTGCGCGATGGTCTGCGTGCACGCCTCGAAGCGGTCCGCCATTTCGAAGTGGTCGGCGAAGCGGGCGACGCGCAGCAAGCGCTCGCACTGGCCGAACGACAGTCGCCGCATCTGGCGCTGATGGATGTCGGCATGAAAAGCGGCATCAACGGCATTGCGTTGGCCGGCCTTTTTCACGAGCGTTTTCCGGCGATTCGCGTGCTGATGCTGTCGATGCACGACAACCTCGAATACGTGACACAGGCCGTGCGCGCCGGCGCGAGCGGCTACGTGCTGAAGGATTCGCCGGCGCTTGAAATCATTCAGGCCATCGGCGCGGTGCTCGACGGCAAGACGTTCTTCAGCGCGGAGCTGAGCGCGCGGCTGATCCAGGCGTCGGCGACGCAATCGCCGGTCGAACGTTTGACGCCGCGCGAGCGCGACATTCTCGACGCGCTCGCCGAAGGTCTGTCGAGCAAGCAGATCGCGCAGCGCAACGATCTGTCGGTGCGGACCGTCGAGACGCATCGGCTGAATCTGAAGCGCAAACTCGATATCGAAGGACAGGCCGAGTTGATCAAGTTCGCGGTCGAGAATCGACGCACCAAGCGTTGAGGTTCGCGTCCGCGCGATAATGGGCGGTCCACACCTGGAGCGACTACAGCATGAAACGCGGGTTCGAACTGAGTCTCGCCAGCCTGATACTTTGCGTGGCCACGGCTCGCGTTTATAGCGAACCCGCGCGCGTCAATCGCGGCCACGATCCATTCCTGCAGATCTCCAAAGCCATCGCCGACTGCCCGACGCCGCTCGGCCCATTCGAAACCGAAAAGGAATGGCTCGACGATAGCCATTACCGGATCGAACGCGGCAATAGCTGTTGGATCGAAGGCCGCTGCCGTTTGCCGAACGCGTATCTGTACGACGCGGAAATCGCGGACAGTGTGCAACGGCGTCTTGCGAATCTGAACGTCGCGACGCACTGGCGCGAGCAGTCGACACTATGGCTCACGCTGCAACGCCGCTTTATTTATGTCGAAGGTTGCGTCGCGCCCGGCTTCGACAAGAAGACCTTCCTCACCGAACTCGCGAAAACAGCGGACGTCGAGCGCGTGATCGACAACACGATCACCGATCCGCATGCCGCGCGACTGCCGTACCGCACGCAAGCGGACCCGGACAAGCCGGTGCTCGATCCGGGCAATTAGCGCGGCAAATGGCGATGTTTGCGCCACTGCCGTCTACTGCCGGCTATATCGACAAACGTCGATAGCAACCCAGAAATCGTTCTTTTGGCCTTTGCGGCGTCATTGCTAACATCAGCGGCCCCACCTTACGGTCCGCAATAACAATGACAACCGTTCGATTTCGCCTTACCCAACATCGCCCTTCATTTCGTCTCCGCCTGATCGGCGCCGCGGTCGCGAGCCTCGTCACGCTCGCCTCGTGCGGCGACGGCAATCTGCCGGCCGCGTCCGCCGCGTCGAGCGCCGTGCCCGCGTCCACGCCAGTCATCGCGCAGAAGCGGCCTAACATCCTTTACATCATGGCCGACGACCTCGGCTACTCCGACATTCACGCGTTCGGCGGCGAAATCAACACGCCCAACCTCGATGCGCTCGTGCAAAGCGGCCGCATCCTGACCAATCACCACACCGGCACCGTCTGCGCGATCACGCGTTCGATGCTGATCTCGGGCACCGATCATCATCTGGTCGGCGAGGGCACGATGGGCGTGCCGACGGACGAACGCAAGGGATTGCCAGGTTACGAAGGCTATCTGAACGATCGCGCGCTATCGATTGCGCAATTGCTGAAGGACGGCGGCTATCACACGTACATGGCCGGCAAGTGGCACATCGGCTCGGGCATCGTCGGCAGCGCGACGGGCAGCGGGCAGACGCCGGACCAATGGGGCTTCGAGCACAGCTACGCGTTGCTCGGCGGCGCCGCGACCAATCACTTCGCGCACGAACTGGCCGGCTCGCAGAACTACACCGAAGACGGCAAGTACGTGCAGCCGGGCCAGCCGGGACAACCCGGCGGCGTGGGCGGCAGCCCCGCCGTGTTCTATTCGACCGACTTCTACACGCAGCGCCTGATCTCATACATCGATTCGAACAAGGGCGACGGCAAGCCGTTCTTCGCGTACGCGGCCTATACGTCACCGCACTGGCCGCTGCAGGTGCCCGATCCTTATTTGCACAACTACGTCGGCAAATACGATGCTGGCTACGATGCGATCCGCGATGCGCGTATCGCCCGACAGAAAGCGCTCGGCATCATTGCGCAGGACTTCGTGCCGTACGGTGGCGCATCGGAGACGCTGGCCGCGAGCCCGGCCACGGCGAACAACGGCACCGCGAGCGCGAAATCCGTGAGCGCCGTGCACAACGCCGTACAGGGCTACACCGATTACGGCCCCGGCCATGTGAACAAGAAGTGGGACAGCCTGTCGCCGGCCGAGAAGAAGGCGCAGGCGCGTTACATGGAAATCTACGCGGGCATGGTCGAGAACCTCGATCGCAACATCGGCCTGCTGATCCAGCATCTGAAGGACATCGGCGAATACGACAACACGTTCATCATGTTCCAGTCGGATAACGGCGCCGAAGGCTGGCCGATCGATTCCGGTGCGGACCCGACCGCCACCGACACCGCGAACGCGACCGATCCTGCCTACTCGAAACTCGGCACCGACAACGGTCAGCAAAACGCGCAACGTCTGCAATACGGTTTGCGTTGGGCCGAAGTCAGCGCGACGCCGTTCCGCTTGACCAAGGGTTATTCGGGCGAAGGCGGTGTATCGACACCGTTGATCGTGCATCTGCCGGGTCAGACTTCGCAGAAGCCGACGCTGCGCGAATTCACGCACGTGACGGACAACACCGCGACGTTCCTCGCGGTCGCGCAAATTGCGGTGCCGACCACGCCCGCGCCCGCGTTGATCAACACGCTGACCGGCGTCGATCAGAACAAGGGCAAGGTGGTCTACAACAACCGCTATGTGTATCCGGTCACCGGACAATCGCTGTTGCCGCTGCTCGAAGATCAGAGCACGACGCCGGTACACAGCGCGTCGTTCGGCGACGAAGCCTACGGCCGCGGCTATCTGCGCAGCGCCGACGGCCGCTGGAAAGCCCTGTGGACCGAACCGCCGCTCGGCCCCGTCGACGGTCATTGGCAGCTGTACGACATCAGCGCCGATCGCGGCGAAACGCAGGACGTGTCGGCGCAGAACCCGTCGATCATCGATGGGCTCGTGCAGCAATGGAACGACTATATGACGAGCGTCGGCGGCGTCGAACCGTTGCGTCCGCGCGGTTACTACTGAGCACACGATGGCGTTTTCATTCAAGCTCAAAGGCGGCGTCGCGCTGTACGGCGCATACGCCGCGATCGCGGCGGTGGCGTTTGCCGCCGCATTTGCCGCCGTGTTTGCCGCGCCATCCATCGGCGCGGCCAGCGCGGCGGTATTCGGCGGTGGTCCGTCCAATGCGTTCGACAACCTGAACCGCTCGCGGGCACTCGCCGCGCTCGGCTCCGAACAGCAATGCGGGCGTTACTCGGGCTTGCCCGCGCGTTGGCGCGACGACCCGCGGGCCGGCATGGTGCATCTGCATGGCGGCGACTTCGTGTTCGGCAGCAAGCTCGGCTACGAAGACGAGCGCCCGGCCGGCGACGGCAACACGCACGTTGCCGGTTTCTGGATCGACCAGACCGACGTCACGAATGCGCAGTTCGCCGCGTTCGTGCGCGCGACCGGCTACGTCAGCGATGCGGAGCGCCAGGGCGGCGCGGTCGTTTTTCACACGCCGACGCGCGAAGAGATGAACGCGCGCGATCTCGCGTGGTGGAACTGGGTCAAAGGCGCCGCGTGGAATCATCCGAGCGGCCCCGGCAGCAATCTCGACGGCCGGATGAATCAACCGGTGACGATGGTCACGCAGGCCGATGCGCTCGCGTACGCACACTGGCTCGGCCGCGACCTGCCCACCGAAGCCGAATGGGAATACGCGGGCAAAGCCGGCCATCAAGGCGCGGATCTCGACACCGCGCCGCGCGACGCGCACGGCAAACCGGGCGCGAACTACTGGCAGGGCGTGTTTCCGGTGCTCGACACCGGCGAAGATGGTCACGTCGGCCTGTCGCCGGTCGGCTGCTATCCGGCGAACGACTTCAGGCTTTACGACATGATCGGCAATGCGTGGGAGTGGACCAAGGACGTGTACACCGGACCGCACCAGTCGCATACGAACGGCGATACCGCGGCCGTGGCGCCGCTCAACCGACGCCACGATACGCCGATGGTCATCAAGGGCGGCTCGTTCCTGTGCTCGCGCGACTACTGCGTCAGGTATCGCGCGGCGTCGCGCGAGCAGCAGGAAGCCGATTTGCCGGCTTCACATATCGGCTTTCGCACGGTGTGGAGGGATGCATCATGAAGCGATATGCCATCGCCGCGCTTGCGGTCGCGATATTGCCCGCTTTGCTGCCTGAACCTTCGCACGCCGCCTCGCAGACGATCAGAGTCGGCGTGAGTTCGGGCGCTCAAGCGGAGATCATGACCGAAGTGCGCCGCGTCGCCGCGAGCGAGGGCCTCGCGCTCGATGTCGTGGTGTTCGATCAACCGTCGCGGATCGATGCCGCGCTCGTCGCGAAGCAGATCGACGTCGCGAGCGTCGAAGACGAAGCGGCCCTCGACGCGCAGCGCAAACTGCACGGCTATGCACTGACGAGCGTGGCCACGACAGTCACATTTCCGGTCGCTCTGTATTCGCGCAAGCTGACGAACCTCGTGCAATTGCAACGTGGCGCGACGATCGCGATTCCCGACGACCCCGCCGGAACCGCACGCGCGCTGATCCTGCTGCAAAACGAAACGCTGCTGACGTTCCGCGACAGCGCAGGCCTGCACGCGACGCTCGCCGACATCACGAGCAACCGCCTGCATCTGAAGATTCGCCAGGTGCCGCGCGCGCGTCTGTACGACACGTTGAACAGCGTCGCGTTCGCGGTGATCGACAGCGACACGGCGGCGCGCTCGGGTCTCCGCCCCGCTCGCGATGGTCTCAGTCTCGAAGACGCACGCTCGCCGTACGCAAACGTACTGAGCGTGCGCGACAGCGATCGCCAGCGCGCATGGGTCGCGCAACTGGTCGCCGCCTATCATTCGGACGCCGTCGCTCATTTCATTCTGATGCGTTATCAGGATTCGGTGCGCCGGCCGTGGTGAACAACTGCGCGTTTTTGCCGATGCGTACCAGCACCCGAAAGCGCGCCTCATCGATGCGGCTGCCGTTGGACACGACACCGGCAAGCGGGCCACGCGCCCCGACATCGAAGCGTTTTCAAAGCTGGGGGTCCAGCAGCCGCACAACCGTTTCAATGAGCTTCTCGCTGAGTGAACGCCCCGTCCATGCGTCGAGCGTGATGCGCTTCGATTTCGCGATGTCGTCGGCGAACGCGGCGGTCTGCTGCCTGGCGAAATCGCGGTCGTAAATGTTCAGGTTCGCTTCGTCGTTCAGCTTGAACGAGCGGCTATCGAAATTCGTCGAGCCGACCGACACCAAGTATTCGTCGACTACCAGCATTTTGCAATGGAACATGGTCGGCTGGTACTCGTAGATCTCGACGCCCGCTTTCAATAGATCGCCCCAGCACGCACGCGAGGCTTCGCGCACCGTGTGCGTGTCGATGCGTTTGCCAGGCGTGACGATCCGTACTTTGACGCCGCGTTTCGCGGCTTCGACGATCGCATTGATGGTGAGCTTGTCGGGCACGAAGTACGCGCTCGCCAGCTGCAAAGTGCGCGTGGCGGCGGTGATGGCCATCAGATACATCAACTGCATGTCGTCGCTGCCGCCCGACGGCGAACTGCTGAACATATGCGCGAGACCCTCGCCTGCTCCTTTCGGCTCGACGTCGACGTGCGGAAAATACCTGGGGCCGTGCAATACGCTGCCGGTCGTCTTGATCCAGTTGTCCATGAACACGGCCTGCATATGGCCGACCACGGGACCCGTCACGCGAAAATGCGTATCGCGCCAATGCTTTTCGTCCTGTGCATTGCCCGTCCACTCCGGCGCAATGCCGACGCCGCCCGTAAAGCCGATCCGGCCGTCGATCACCAATAGCTTGCGGTGCGTACGATCGTTCATACGACCCAGTCCGGTCCAGTGCGGCTTGTGATACTTGACCACTTCGGCGCCGGCCTCGCGCAGCAGTTGCAGATAGCGTCGATCCATTTTCGATGAACCGACCCAGTCGAGCAGTACATGCACGGCGACCCCTTCACGCGCCTTATCGGCCAGCGCGCGCGCAATCTGTTCGCCGATCTCGCCAGACCAGTAAATGAAGGTTTCAAATGTGATCGTTTCGCGCGCCGAGCGAATGCCTTCGAGCATCGACGGGAAGATCTGGTCGCCGTTGAGCAGCATCTCAAAGCGATTACCCGGCACCACGGGCGGCCCGAGCAATAGACCCATCGAGCGAAGGAATTGCGGATCTTCGCTCTTATAGAGCCGCTCGATCCTGTGTGCTATTTTCTTCTCGCCGCTCGACAGATTGGCGATCGCGAGAACGATCACGAGCGTGACGAACGCGGTAACAGCAATAGTCAGCATGCGTGGCCTCGATGGCAAGCGGCGGAACACGGCGTGCGCGTTCCGCGTTCGACGGGAGAGTGCCGGACTCGTGCCTGGCTTTCACTATCGCAACGTCATGCACGGCGCGTGCCCGGATCGGGACCGCGCCTTGCTTCCCGCTTCAAACGCGTTATCTGACCAATGCAAATGCCTCGCGACTTGCTATTTCGGCCGCGCCGAATACGCCGATGATCGTATAGTCCGACGCCACGCATTCGAACATCGAGGCCTGAAACGTAATGACGAAATGCCGCCGCGCCGGTGCTTCAGGACCAACGGCGAGGGAGTCTGTCGTCACGGTGGCAATCTCCGCGCACAGCGACGAATTGACGACTTCATGCACCGCGTAGCCGCTCAGACCTTGCGCCGCGAGCGGATGAATGGCCAGATCGGCATCGCCCGGCGGCCCGAGACGATGAAAGACGGCGTCGGCAAACAACACCGCGCAAAAAGGATCGTCGTCGGGATCGAATGGCCCG
Organism: Paraburkholderia podalyriae; assembly: GCF_014397785.1. GTDB lineage: Bacteria > Pseudomonadota > Gammaproteobacteria > Burkholderiales > Burkholderiaceae > Paraburkholderia > Paraburkholderia podalyriae. Next base: position 9,369 of record NZ_VZQQ01000015.1, on the reverse strand, counting down.
AACCGTTCAAAGTCCGACTCCGCGATCGGATAAGTGAGGATCACGCGGCGATCGCTCGCGACGATGAATGGTTCGGCGGCATCGGCTGCCGGATGAGGAGCGGAGTCCAGCAGGAAGACCTTGTCTTCCTGCTGGGATGCATCGTAGGTGATAACCATCTACTCACGACTCCGCGGCAATTACGCGCTTTGTTGCGCCTCTGACGTTTGGAGAGTTCCAGCGACGGGCGCGGCCGTGCTCTTTGAAGCAGCTTTGCGCATCGGTGCTTTTCTTGCCGTCTTCACAGCGCTTTTGCGGCCGGTGGTTTTCTTCACCGCGGCTTTCCGGCTTGCCGGGGTCGCGCTTCTGGCTGCGGTCTTTTTCGCGGCCGTCTTGCGAGTCGCTTTTTTCGCCACGGCTTTTTTCGCCGCGCTCTTCTTGCCTACCGCACTCGCGGTCGCTTTCGCCTGACCGCTCTTTGCCGCCGCTTTCGCCGCTTTCGGAGCGGCGGCCGCCGTCGCGCCATCGATCAGGAATTTGCTGCGGTCCTTGACGGACGCGAGCCATGCCGGCGCCGGACCGCGGCCGCTCCATGTCGCGCCGCTTTTCGGATCCAGGTACTTCGGCGGCTGTGCGCCTTTCGGCTGACCTTTCCCGAGCTTCGCGGCGGGCGCAGCCGCGGATTTGCTTTCGCTCGCAGCGTCGATCAGGAACACCGTGCGGTCCTTCGCACCGGCGATCCAGCCAGGCGCGCGGCCGTGACCTGTCCAGGTTGCGCCGGTTTTATCGTCGCGGTACTTCGGCGGCGTTGCCGACCCGGCGGCTTTGCTCGCGCCTGCGGGCCTTCCCCGACCCGTACCGGCATTGCCATTCAGCGTGGCGCGTCGTGCCTTTGCCTGTGCTTCGATATCGGCAGTCGTGAGACCGTGCTTGAGCATCAACTGGCGAATCTGGTCGACCGCGGCTTGTGCTTTTTTGGCAATGAGAACGTCGGCTTGCGCCTGGAGCTTCTTAAGCTTTGCTTGGATTTGCTCTAACGAAGGCATTTGACTGCTCCTTATGTGGTAATCGTCGAACTATGCCATGAATAGCGGAAGAAAGGCAGTCTATTGACCTATCCTGAGCTTCAATACATCGATAGGACCGCTGATCCGGCGTTCAAATGACAAAGCTGTCAGGTTTTCTACCGGGTCGTCGAAGCTTTCTTCCTTTCCCTTCCTTCGTGATTCTTCTTTTTCATTTCGGTTCCACCACTCAGATAGGTGTAAAAACGACGACCTGGCGATCGGCAATGTACCTCACACTCCGCATAAAGCGGTAGTGTTGTCCGTCCGCCGTTATCCGGTTCAGGCCCAGACGGGTCAGTACCAGCATTTCATCTGCCTGGAAAGCTTCGACGACACCGGAATCCGTTAAATCCTCCAATGCACCGGACGGATTCCCGACATAAACGCTGCGCGCCTGCTTGCCGATCCGCATGACGACCACGCTTTTTCCCTCGTCGAGCGCCAATTCGAGAAAGCTCGCGAGCGTGCGCAACGACTCCGGCGTGCACGTCCTGGTCTGATAGATCGCTGCATTCGATCGTGTCATTTGTGTTTCCCCGTCATCCGCATCGGCGGCACAAGGGCGCAGCCGCTTTCTGGCATTAGTCGCTTCTACTATAGGCAAGCATTTGAATATTCAAAGGAGCGTGGTCCATTTTTTATTTCAAAAACGGTCATTTTTCGCGGTCGGCTATAGCGAACGGATTCAAGCGTGTGCGAAACACCACTGACGATGCTTGGCAACACACCGCCGCCGCTTCCGTAACGTGCCGTTACCGATCTTGCAACGCCTGTTGCGCCTGCACCAGCCCCGTCCATTTACACTTCCTGTTCGTGCCGGCGGTGGAGGTATAGCCAATAGAGAATCGTTTGTCAGCCGCCATGCACGCGGCGGCTATTGAAAAAGACGCCAGGCCACCCTATTTTGGATCCACTCAAACACGATGGTACTTACAATGAAAGCTGGCTTTATCAGGACCGCCCTCGGGGCAATGGCAGTCTCTTTGGCAATGGCCGGCACCGCCAACGCGGCCGGTTGCATGAAAGGAGCCGTAGTGGGCGGCGTCGCCGGGCACTATGCGGGACATCATGCGGTGGTCGGCGCGGTCGGCGGCTGTATCGTCGGACGGCATATGGCCAAAAAGCACGCCGAAGAACAGCAGGCGGCGGCTCAGGCTGCGCCGCATCAGCAAGCCAGAATGCAGTAACTGGGCAAAGGCGGGCGTCGCCGCAAACGTTCGCACGGGGGTTTTGAAACCGTGTTCGCGGCACTCAGGCAATCCGCAATCCGCGCGCGGGCAAGATCTCCTGAGTGGTCACGAAACGGTGCTGTTTGACCGCGTCGTGAAAGAGGCGGTAGTCGCTCTTCTCGAAGGCGGTCGTCCACTCCGGTCTGTCCCCGGTGTCGTCATCGCACAACAAACCGGTGGCCTGGTACTTCCACGAACCGTGTCCTTTGGCGATATAGCCGGGCACGGGTTCTTTCAAGCCCGGAATACGGCCGGCATTCACCCATTCGCAAACGGTTCTCAGACGCAGGTTGTCGTCGAGTTCGCGGTTCGTATCGAGCAGTCGGGTCAGCGCGTCTTTTGCGTCGTCCGGCATGCCGGGCTGGCTTTCGAAATCTTCACGTCCGGCCAGATAAGCTCGCACGACACGACAACTCATATCCGCCGCCTGCACGAAATCCGGCAAATTATGTCGCGAGATGAAGTGATTGTGGCCGTCGATGTAATGCCACCGTGCCCACGCCTGGTCGGGATAATGGAGTGCGGCGCCGTGGCCGACCGGCAACGCGATCGTCAGAACGTCCTGCTCGACATGCTCGATCAGATGCGCGACCGCCAGTTCGAGGCTCGCGAGCCAGCCCTTGCGCGTGCAATCCTGCGCTTCGAGAAGATGCACGCGATTCCACGGGCTTTCGATGCCCGCGAATCCCTGGTGCGCCCAGGTATCGACATACGTATGAAGCGTCACGCCGAGCCGGTGCAACGCGGTTCCCGAGTCGCGCTGTCGGATCGCGCGCCGCACGACTTCACGCGCGACTTCGCTATCGGGCCGGCAAATCGCCTTTTCCTCCAGACTTTCTCCAACGCCAGCCGGCAGAAAATGGAACGGCGTCCACACGAGCCGATTCAGGTCGTTTTCGGCATTGGCGTAATCGAATAACTTGTGCGCGGTCGCGAATCGCTCGAAAGTCTCGCCGCCTTTGAACCGCAGTATTCCGCTCGTCGTAGCGTCGTCGACGTATTGGCAGGCATGCGCGACGGTTTGCGCATCGCCGGCCGTCATGCCGCCGACGCGCGCGGCAATGTAGACCACGCCGTAATGAAAGTCGATGTTCATGGCAAGTGCTCCTGGCGCGCATAATCACGGCCGGTTCGTGGCCGGCGATAGGGCGAGACGGATACAGGGAGCTGCGCGTGAGTAGATAGTAGACGAGCGAGCGTCTCGCGCCTTGAAAAAACCTGCGTTCCGGGCGCGCTTTTGCACGTTTCGCGCCACGCGACTATTCGGGCTACTGAAGGAAACCCAGCCGGCGCCGGTGAGATGCGACCCGTCGGCACGGCAAGCCGCCGGTCAATCAGGCGCAAAAAACTTAACCCGGCCTGATCGGCGCCGCTCAGGTCAAATGGGTAACGGACAGACGACTATTCCAGTGCTGGTTCAGATACTCGAGCGCGAACAGCCGGTGACAATGATGTGGTAAATGTTCACTGCACAGCAGGCACCCCGATTCGAATAGCGCGATATCCAGATTGCTTTCCACGCGGCGGCGCGCGATGAGGTCGAAATATTCCTCGCGAAAGTTCTCCCAGCTCAATTGCTTGCCCTGGTAGCGTTTGAGCAGTTCCGGCTCGGGAGCCAGCTCCGGTATTTCCACGTACGCCGCATTGCACAACTGGTCGAGAAAGTAAGGCAGATCCTGTTTTTTCGCAAAGCCAGCGAGTTGCGACGTGTTGTTGAGGCGGACGTCGAGCACCGTGCGCACATGGGCGTCCTTCAACAAACCGAAGAACTTCTGGGCGCTCTTGCCGGTAAAGCCAATGCTCGCGACCGGCACCTCACTTTTGTCACGTTTCATGGTGAATCCCCTCGCGGGCCATTCGGCGCCCATAAAAAGAGCCTCGCTGCGATTGGCGCAGCGAGGCTCGGGTCTCAGAGCATCTTTAACGCAGCTCGCACGCTTTTACTTGACGATGTCGACCAGTTCGACTTCGAAGGTCAGATCGGTATTCGGCGGAATCGGGCCGACGCCGCGATCGCCGTATGCGGTCGCCGCCGGGCACGTGAGTCGCGCCTTGCCCCCAACTTTCATCTTCTGCACGCCTTGCGTCCAGCACGGAATCACGCGATTGAGCGGGAACGTGGCCGGGCCGCCGTGCTTGGCCGAACTATCGAATTCGGTGCCGTTGGGCAGCGTGCCGCGATAGTTGACCTTTACCACGTCCGTCGCGGACGGTTGCGGGCCCGTGCCTTGCGTCAGATGTTGGACGATGACGCCGGACGGCAGCGTCTCCGTGGTCGGCGCGGCAGCCATCGCCGTCGAGGACAGAACGGCTGCGGCCAGCAAAGCAACGAGTGATTTCAAAGCCAATCTCCAGTGGTGTGGTCCGATCGATTGTAACGGATCGGATGTCGGCCGAGGCTCCGAGGCATTGCCGATCCAGGGCGTTGCGCGCATATCGGGAACGTCGCTGAACCGCCGCGCGACCGCGCGGTCCACATCAACATCCGGCGCAAGTCGCCGGCACGCGAATCCGCCACACCCGTTGACGAAAGCGCTTTCGATGACCGAGCCGGCCCACTCCGACGACCCCGCCCACGACTCCACCGTCGCGCCAGCGGCCGACGACGAGCGCGTTCGCGCGCCGAGGCCGCGCCGGATTCCGCGCAGCCGGGCGCAACGGGCGCGGCTCGATGCGCGCGAACCCGCTTTCGAGCCGCTACCGTTTCCCTCGTACTCACCCGACGACGCGCGCCGCCCGTTCGCGGACAAACTCGACGCATGGTTCGCCGCGCGCCGTTGGCAACCGTTCGAGTTTCAACGCGAAGTGTGGCGCAACATCGCCGCCGGCGCGAGTGGCGTGCTGCACGCAAGCACCGGCGCCGGCAAAACCTGGGCCGTGTGGTTCGGCGCGCTCGCCGCGTTCGCGAGTGCATCGTCAACGCCGCGCCAGCATCCCGAACCGCTGACCGTACTTTGGATCACGCCGATGCGCGCGCTCGCGGCCGACACCGCGCGCGCGTTGCAAAGCTCCGCAGCCGAACTCCCCGTACCCTGGAGCGTCGGTCTGCGGACCGGCGATACGTCGGCCGCCGAACGCGAGCGACAGAACCGGCGCATGCCATCCGCACTCGTCACGACGCCCGAGAGTCTGACGCTGATCCTGACGCGCGCCGATGCGCGCGAAGTACTGGCTCAGGTGCGGCTCGTGATCGTCGACGAATGGCATGAACTGCTCGGCAACAAACGCGGCACGCAGACGCAACTCGCGCTCGCGCGTCTCACGCATTGGCGGCCCGGCTTGCAAGTGTGGGGGCTGTCGGCAACGCTCGGCAATCTGTCGTTCGCGACCGAGGTAGGTACGCGAGTGGGTCGAACGGGGGTTGAAGAACGGCTTGCTAAAGGTTGTCGTGTGTACGTCGAGTCTCGATCTCGGCGTCGATTTTCTGCCGGTGGAACGCGTGTTCCAGATCGGCTCGCCGAAAGGCGTCGCGCGTTTGATCCAACGCGCGGGTCGCTCGGGACATGCGCCTGGTTTGCCGTCGCGCGTGACGATCGTGCCGACGCATGCGCTCGAATTGATCGAAGCGGCGGCCGCGCGTGATGCCGTCGACAAACGGCAGATCGAGAGCCGCGATACGCCGCAAAAGCCGCTCGACGTGCTGGTGCAGCATCTGGTCACCGTGGCGATCGGCGGTGGCTTCGACGCGCGCGAGCTGCACGATGAAACTCTGCAGACCTATGCATATCGCGATCTGACGCAGCAGGAGTTCGACTGGGCGCTGGGATTCGTCGAAGGCGGGGGCGCGACGCTGCGCGCGTATCCCGACTACCATCGCGTCGCGCGCGACAGCGACGGACTGTACCGCGTCCCGCGCAACGATCTGGCGCGCCGGCATCGCAACAACATCGGCACGATCGTCGCGAACGGCACGTTGAACGTTGCGTATCTATCGGGCGGACGCATTGGTGCGATCGAGGAATCGTTCATTTCGCGGCTCAAGCCCGGCGAGGTGTTTACGTTCGGCGGCCGCGCGCTCGAACTGATTCGCGTGCAGGACATGACGGCGTGGGTGCGGCGTGCGCGCTCATCGCGAGGCGCAATGCCGCAATGGGCTGGCAGCCGCATGCCGCTGTCCTCCAAACTGGCCGACGCGCCATTCGATTGGGATGCGCAATTACAGAATGGCCTGCTTTCACCTGAAGAGCTCGATCACGACATTCTCGCGAGCCTCAATTCGTCCGAGCTCTCTTTGCGACGTTTTCGCGAGATTGCGCGGGTGTCGGGACTCGTCTTCCTGGCGCATCTGGGCAGCAGAAATGCGCGCGGCAATTGCAGGCGTCGAGCGGGCTTTTCTACGAGATCTTTCGTCAGCACGATCGCGGCAATCTTCTGCTCGGTCAGGCCGATACCGAAGTACTGCTGCAGGAACTCGACGTACGGCGCATTCGTATTGCGCTCGAACGAATGAACGCGAGCCGCGTCGTGCTCACGCAGCCGAAGAAGCCGACGCCGTTCGCGTTTCCGTTGATCGTCGGACGCCTGCGCGAAAAAGTCAGCACCGAGAAGCTCGCGGATCGCGTCGAGCGACTGCTCGCCGAACTCGAAAAGGCGGCGCGACGATGAAGCCGACTTCGCTTGCGATCGACGTCGGCGGGCAAGCTCTCGTGCTGTCGAGCTTGCACGCGTGTTTCGATCCGGTGTTGCGTGCTCTTTTTATCGCCGATGCGCATTTCGGCAAGGACGCGGTGTTTCGCGCGCGCGGCATCCCGGTGCCGGTTGGTTCGACCGCGGAGAATCTGCTTCGGATCGATCGTCTGATCGACGAGTTCCAGCCGGCGACGTTGGTGTTTCTCGGCGATCTGCTGCACGCGCGCGAGTCGCTGTCGACGCTCACGCTCGATGCGTTGCATGCGTGGCGCGTGCGGCATGCGTCGATGCGCGTGGTGCTCGTCGAAGGCAATCACGATCGGCATGCGGGTGCGTTGCCGCACACGTTGGAAGTCGAGTCGGTGCGCGAGCCGTGGCATATCGGGGCGTGGGCGCTGTGCCATCACCCGCATTCGGTCGATCACGCTTATGTGCTCGCGGGGCATGTGCATCCGGTCTACCGGATCGCGACGCGGACGGATTCGGCGCGCGTGCCGTGTTTTCGCTTTGGGATCGATCGTGGGGTGCTGCCGGCGTTCGGGAGTTTTACCGGAGGGGCGCGTGAGACGGGGCGCGTTCTGGGGAGAGGATTTTTCTGGTGGTGCAGGAGCAGGTGATCGAGTTGAGGAGTTGAGTGGACGGTGGGGGCCGTCCACTTTGTTGTCTGGTTGGGTGTGCTTGTTTTGCTACCGATCGTCTGCGGCGCTTGATCAGGTTCGGTGTGGAGGCCGGACGATACCGCGGCCCCCCGCGTCCGGAGGGAGCCCCGCGGATCGCGCGGGACTCCTGCCAACAGTTAGTGGTTGCCACCGCCGTGGCCGCCGTTGCCGGAGCCACCGCCACCGTAGCCGCCACCGTGGCCGCCGAAGCCTCCGTGGCCGCCGAAGCCTCCGCGGCCTCCGTTGCCCGGGCCGCCGCTGCCTTGGCCGCCGTCGCTGCCTCGACCGCCATCGCCATGAGCGCCGTCACCGTGGCCGCCATCGCCATGACCGCTGGCGCCATGACCGCCATCGCCATGGCCACCGTCGCCATGACCGCCGTCACCGTGGCCGCCGTCGCCATGACCGCTGGCGCCATGACCGCCATCGCCATGGCCGCCGTCACCGTGGCCACCGTCGCCATGACCGCTGGCGCCGTGACCGCCATCGCCATGGCTGCCGTCACCGTGACCACCCTCACCATGGCCGCCATCGCCATGACCGTTGGCGCCGTGACTGCCATCGCCATGGCCGCCGTCACCGCGGCCACCGTCACCGCGGCCACCGTCACCATGACCGCCGTCACCATGACCACCGTCACCGTGGCCGCCATCGCCGTGACCGCCGGCGCCGTGACCGCCATCGCCATGGCCGCCGTCACCGTGACCACCGTCACCATGACCGCCGTCACCGTGGCCGCCATCGCCATGACCGCTGGCGCCGTGACCGCCATCGCCATGGCCGCCGTCACCGTGACCGCCATCGCCGTGGCCGCTGCCATCACCGTGACCACCGTCCCCATGACCGCCATCGCCGTGGCCACCGTCCCCATGACCGCTGGCGCCGTGACCGCCATCGCCATGGCCGCCGTCCCCATGACCGCCGTCCCCATGACCGCTATCGCCGTGGCCGCCATCGCCATGACCGCTGGCGCCGTGACCGCCATCGCCATGGCCGCCGTCACCGTGACCGCCATCGCCGTGGCCGCTGCCATCACTGTGACCACCGTCCCCATGACCGCCATCACCGTGACCACCGTCCCCATGACCGCTGGCGCCGTGACCGCCATCGCCATGGCCGCCGTCACCGCGACCACCGTCACCATGACCGCCGTCACCGTGGCCGCCATCGCCATGGCTGCCGTCACCGTGACCACCGTCACCATGACCGCCGTCACCGTGGCCGCCATCGCCATGACCGCTGGCGCCGTGGCCGCCATCGCCGTGGCCGCCGTCACCGTGACCGCCATCGCCGTGGCCGCTGCCATCACCGTGACCACCGTCCCCATGACTGCCATCGCCGTGACCGCTGGCGCCGTGACCATGACCGCCATCGCCGTCACCATCACCACCGTGGCCATGACCATGACCGCCATCGCCGTGACCGCTGGCGCCGTGACCATGACCGCCATCGCCGTCACCATCACCACCGTGGCCATGACCATGACCGCCATCGCCGTCACCATCACCACCGTGGCCATGACCATGACCGCCATCGCCGTCACCATCACCACCGTGGCCATGACCATGACCGCCGTCGCCGTCACCATCACCGCCGTGGCCATGACCATGACCGCCATCGCCGTCACCATCACCCCCGTGGCCATGACCATGACCGCCGTCACCATTATCGCCGTGCCCATGGCCATGACCATGACCATGCCCACCGTCCCCACCATCCCCGCCGCTATCACCGCCAGTACCGCCGTCACCACCAGTACCACCATTCCCCGATCCGTCACCGCCACCACCGCTACCACCGCTACCA
>NZ_VZQQ01000159.1 GCF_014397785.1 Paraburkholderia podalyriae | reverse complement strand
GGCCTCAAACTGTCGAAAAATAAGCTGGATTCACGTTGAAATTTCGTAATGCAGAAAATTGCGCGGCGGTAGCCGCGCAGAGCGATGGACGTTGCTTTTGGAGGGGTGTATTTCCGCAGCCTGCTAGCTCGCGCGCCGGTGCGTGGAGCCGGGATCTGACGAAAGGTATTTGCACTTTAGGACCTACAAAATACCCGTCCACTGCAGTTCAGTATTGCTGAAATGGTGTTGTGCCGCTCCCACGGGAACGACAGTTTCGCGCTTGTCTTCACGTGGATTCTGGCGATAACGTTCTACCACGAAATCGACAAAACTGCGGAGCGCCACCGCCATGTACGGTTGTCCGGAATAGAGCACCCACACTGTCCGCGCGTCGCCGCACAATTCGATGTTTTCGAACACTGGCTTTAATGAGCCGTCTGCCAGCTCACCTTGAATGAGCGAGCGCGAAAGCCGGGCGATGCCGAGGCCCGCCTGGACTGCGCGCTTTATGAGCAGTGGGTTTTGCATGCTCAGAATCGGTCGTACCACTACGCGTTGCGTGCCATGCTTGTCACGAAATTCCCAGTAACGACTCGGCGCGTCCGACGCGACCAGCACATCATGCGACGACAGCTCCTCGGGGGTGCGTGGCGGCCGCCGACGTGCGAAGTACGCGGGGCTCCCGACAATTACGTCCCGCGTCTGTGCGAGCGGCCGGCAAACCAGCGACGAATCACGCAGGTGGCGCTCGGCGCTGAAGCATACATCGAAGTCTGCCACCGTGACATCGGCCATGTTATCGAATACGGTCAGATCGAACTGCGTACGCTGCTCTTGCACCCGGTACGCCGCTAGTACTTCGGGCAGATCGGTCGAAGCATATAAAGAAGACGCGGCAATACGCAAAGATCCGGCGGGTTGACCGGCAGCAGCTGCCATGCATTCGTCCATCGTCGCGAGCTGCCTGAGCAGTTCGCCACAATGCTCCCGATACAACTGGCCGGCAGGCGTCAGCGACACCCGGCGAGTGGTCCGGTTGACAAGGCGCACGCTGAGATGTTGCTCGAGTACCGCCACGCTGCGAGTGACGACTGAATTCGAGATACCAAGCTGCTTCGCCGCCTCGGCGAAGTTCAGGCAGTCGGCAACCTTGGCGAAAATGCGAACGGAGGCTAATTGATTCATGGAATCGTTTCGCAGCGGTCGGGGGATTTTAGACTAGCTCGCTCGCGAGCCGTTGGGTCGGAAAGAACAGATGCCTGCGCATGAACGATGCCCCTCGCTTCACGGCGCGGCCCATTGACCTTACGCTACGTCACACACGTTTCCCCGCCGACAGACTGCGCGGTCTTCCGAAATCGCCGGCTTTGCCGATCCGTGTGCGTCCGAGGCGGGCATTGCATGTTTCTTTGTACTCCTTACCCTAATCCTTCTTCACGAGGTCCATCACGTGCGTAGGCGACCTCAACGGGCACAAGAAGAAAAGCGGAAAGGATTGCTATGTTCAATAAAGTCATCTTCGACTCCAGGTTTGACATTCGCGCGCAGACGCAGACATTCCTGGCAAGCTTGTCACTGCACCGTTTCACTGGAAGATTGCGTTGGCGCCGCTGAAACAGGAGATATTTCTGCACCATTGTGAGTGATCGCATACAGTGCCTTATTGCGTTCAATCGCAGCTTCGCTTGGCGGGTAGTCGTACTTCGGCGTAGGCACCAGACCATCCCGTTGCGCCTCGATGAGTTCCGCGCGAACGTCCGCCCGGGTTTTGCCAGTGGGCTGCGTTTGCGCCAAGGCACTCATCGCGATCGAGCACGCAAGCGCGCCAATCGCTATATGAGTTGTCTTTTTCACGGTTTTCTCCAAAGTCTCCAGGAATTTGCCAATCGGCCCGTTGATCGGATCCCATCAGGGCATGCCCGACGCAATGCACCGATGAGCCCATTGTCGTCAATTGACGTTGCTCCCAGACTGACAGCCTGATTACGATTTTGATATCTTCTTTCTGCCTTTGGCGATATTGCGGTGTGGGATGATGGCTGCGGGCTCTGCCGCACCTGGCGCGCCATGAAATTCGTCTTGACGGATGTATTGACGCTGACCGATAGTCACTGCCGAAATGATCCGTTCATTCCAGGCCCATGCGTGAAAGACACAACCCGCTCTCCTTCATCGCGCGCTGACCGTGTTTACTTCAGCGTGCGCGACGATATCTTCGAGCTGCGCCTGCTGCCCGGCGATTGCATGACCGAAGGCAGTATCGCCGACCGCTTCGGCGTTTCGCGCACACCGGCGCGCGAGGCGCTGCAGCGTCTTCAAAGCGACGGTTTGATGCACGGCTATGTGCGCGGCGGCTGGGAAGTGGTGCCGATCGACTTCAAGCGCTTCGAAGATCTATACGAAATGCGCAAGCTGATCGAGACGTTTTCGGTCAGCCGGCTCTTTGGGGTCGACGGCACCTTGTCCGCGACCGCCTTGCAGATGCTCGACCGACTCGACCGAATCTGGGACGTTCCTCACAGGCAGCGGGTTCGCGACGGCCGAGAGATGGTGTCGCTCGACGAAGCGTTTCACGAGGCGCTGGTCGTCGCTGCCGGCAACGCCGAGCTGAGCGCGGCCATGCAGCGCGTGACCGACCGCATCCGCGTGGTGCGGCGGCTCGATCTCGTCTATGGCGACTGCATCGACGACACCTACGACGAACACATTGCGATTCTCTCGGCCGTCCGTGATCCTGCGGCGGACCGCGCCGTCGAGTTATTGGGGTGGCACATAGAAGGAAGCAGGGCGGAGGTCCGCACGCTGACCACCGAGCGCCTGCAACGCGCCCGTACCGCATTGGAGCCTCACAGTGCTCCGTATGCACCACCGAAGTTGCGAGGCACCATCTCGAAGAGCAAGGTAACCAGGTCGTATGAACTGGAAGCCACACAGGTGCTTTCGAACATCCCCACCGCGTGGCCCATTCTGGACCCCTAGTGCACTCGATGAATAACCAGACGTGGAGCAATGCGCCGACGAATCGTCGTCCATGGACGAGTGGCGGCAAACGGCGACAAGGCTAGACGACTTTCGGTTTTGGATGGATACGTTACATTCCAATTGATGACGGAATATCTCGCGCGCTGGAAGGCGACGGCTTCGGCTAGACGGATCATTTGACGACACTCGCTTGTCGCGCCGCGGCGCCCAAAACCGGCGAAAGCCTATCCTGCCATCCCTCGCTTTTATGTTGTTTTTAATGCCCCAATCCAAACGTTTTCGGCGAGGTCGACCGTGATTTTCCGCGAGGTAGCCAGGGGAGTCCGGGCGCGACACGCCATGAGTCTGCTGGCCTTCTGTTGCTGGACTGCATACCTCCTCATCGCGAGTCTGTGATGTCGATTGATCGAGTCTGCATACGGTGCAGGTCCGTTCCTGCGTGGTAGTCCGGTCCATGGTCGATAGCTGTATGCCCGATGTCCGCGAGGCGTGCCGCTGCAGTCGGCAATCACATGCCCCGAATCGGTGAGATCGATCCTGCTTCGGCAGCCTGCTCTGTTTCCAAAATCCGTGAGGTTGTTCCCGAGAGTGTGCAGGCGGGGCTGTCGCGAGTCTGTAGGGTAAGAGGAAAAATCTGCGCGCTTGTCGTGTTGCTGTCGGCAGTTGTGATGTCTACCTACATCCCTTCCGAATTTTTTTCAGGCTATCTATCGGAGTCTGTCGCACGTGGCCGACACACCAAAATATTTTTTCTATTCCGATACAATCTCACTAATTCCACGGCATTCCGGCAGCGAAATTTTAGCTAAAAACGGGTATTGACGGAGCCTTCCCGAGTGGACAAGATGAATTGAAGAAAGCGGGATGGAGCGACTTATGCCTGTTGCGAAGAGCTATGGAAACGCTGATTTATTCGGCTCGGCGGTCATCGCCGGCGTAGCTGAGGACGTTATAGAAGACAGCTCACGGAACAGACTCACGATGATGAAGAGGCAGATTGGCTTCGCGGAAGCGGAAATTGCAG
>NZ_VZQQ01000158.1 GCF_014397785.1 Paraburkholderia podalyriae | reverse complement strand
ACCTTCGGTTGTGACGGCGAGACTTGAATGCATCAGGATGCCGCATTGCGGGCTCGGCTTCGTCCGGCCTCGCCGCTGGGCGGAAGTTATTGCGCTGCCAGCGTATCCGATGAGTTCGGGATGTTCCATTTCGTATGAAAACGTGGTGGTATCCTGAAGTACAAGAATCGGTCCATCGGTCGTGGAAGAACGCTGTGAAGTAGTCCGGAAATGTCCGCTCAGAATGTCCCGCTCACTGACGCGATCATTGTTCATAAAGCGATACGCTGCCTTGGTATTGGCCCAATCCTGGCAGGCGAGTGGAATGGTCTGCCCCATACCCTTCCACAATTGCTCCAGCAGCATTCCAAACCGCTTGCGAAGCCGGATGTCCTGAAACTCGCTGTCCGCAATCTCGCAATTCAGCCAGGATTCAACCTTTGCGCGTTTCGTTCCTGTCATCTATTCAAATAGGAATCCTAAATGCATCCAGGTTAGCAGAATTGAAAATCATCTAGCGGGCCTCCGGCCGCTGCCCTGAAGGGCAGCGGGGTTAAAGTGAGTGTGCCCAATCACCCTACCCGAACGGGAGGCCCGAAATGAAATATTGCGGCATTGACCTGCATTCGACAAATAGCGTGATAAGCGTGACAGACGAGACGGACCGGGTAGTCGCCGAGAAGCGGCTATCCAACGAACTGTCAGGAATTCTCGCGTTTCTCGTGCCCTGGCAGCCAGACCTCGCCGGCGTCGTAATCGAATCGACGTATTATGGACGCTCCGGAATTATGCACGGTTTGTCGGTCATTCTGAGGTGCGACGCCCAATTCCTCTGGGTGCCAGGTAGCGCCTCAACACCGGCCAACCTTGCATAACGGATACTGCTCTTCCCAGATGGCTTCATCGCCATCTCTCAGGAGAGCGATCATGATCACGCCAGTCGTTTCTGAAGTTGTCGTGTGCAATCGCGCACGGTACGGCGCACTTGGACCCGTCGTTGGGGATTTCACCGACTACTTGGGGCGTCACGGATATGCGGGTATTACTAAAGAGAACTATCTGCAATGCGCCTCCCACTTCGGACGGTGGTTGACTGCGCGACGCATCGCTATCAATCACATCGACGAGACAGTGCTGCATCGCTTTCTCACGGAGCACCTTCCCGTCTGTCACTGCAGCAAGCCAAGTCCCCGCACCCCCGCAAACCTTCGCCGTGCGCTGCGTCATCTGCTTCGCATGCTGCGCTCGGAGGGAATCATTCCCTCGACATCAGCGCCGGTTTCCAATTTCATCAGTGAAGAACTTCGGCTCTTTGACGCTTATCTTCAGGATGTGCAGGGGCTGGCACCAGGAACGCGTCTCTACCGTCTGCGCTACGTCCGTGAATTCCTCATTGCCCGATTTGGCTGGAGGCCGATTGCGCTTGAACGCCTCAAGCCAGATGAGATATGTCGATTCGTGACTGATCGCGCCGCGGGCTGCCAACCCCGGACAGCAGGAATCATTGGCGACTGTCTGCGGAGTTATTTGCGTTTCCGTCGCATACACGGACAACCTACCGAACGCCTGATTGCCGCAGTCCCAAGAGTCGCTTACTGGCGTCTAGCGGCGTTACCGGATTCTCTTACCGATTCAGAACTGGCGGGGCTTGTGAATTCCTTCGATCATACGTGTCCAACCGGCCGACGTGACTATGCGATCATTCGCTGTCTGGTGGACCTGGGCCTGCGGGCGAGCGAAGTGGCTTTTATCCAGCTCGATGACTTGAATTGGCGAGAAGGGACGCTCCGGATTGCCAAAGCGAAGGCAAAGCGCACAACACTTCTGCCGTTGCCTTTGGAGACGGGGCGCGCGATCGCTGACTATTTGCGCTTCGGGCGCCCGCGAACGGAAAGCCGCGCACTGTTTGTGCGGCACCGCGCTCCGCGCGATGAACCGGTGGGACCCAGCCTGGTGCGTAATGCCGTACGCTGTGCCTACGCCCGGTGTGGCCTCGCTCAGCGGTGGACCGGAACCCATGTGCTACGCCATTCGGTCGCATCAAGGCTACTCAGGGAAGGGGCAAGTCTCAAAGACATCGCCGATCTACTGCGCCACCGCAACGTCAACACGACGACCATCTATGTCAAAGTCGATCTACCCAGGCTCAACACCGTTGCCTTGCCATGGCCGGGGAGACGCACATGAAGCCCACCACTACCATGGTGTCCCTGGTCGAGGACTATCTCGAATGCCGGCGGCGACTCGGCTTCGCTTTGGAGAGTGAGGAAAGGCGGCTACTGTGCTTTGCACGCTTCGCCGATCAAATCGGTCACCGCGGTCCGATCACGGAAGAACTGGCATTGCGTTGGGCCTGTTCGTCCAGCCGCGCGACAGCCACCACGAGAGCAGGTCGGCTAAAAATCTTGAGCCCGTTTGCCAAGTATCGCCTGCAGTTTGATCCCGCCACCGAAATTGCATCGCCCGGACTCTGTGGACCGGGACATCGACGGTTGACCCCGCATATCTACTCGGAGGAGGAGATCGACGCGTTGCTGGATACTGCGCGACGACTTCCGGCCGCCGGCAGCCTGCGTCCAGTTACCTGTGAAACCGTCTTCGGTCTGCTTGCGGCCACGGGTTTGCGTATCTCGGAGGCGTTGGCCTTTCGGCGCTCGGACGTGGACTTGGAACGCGGCCTGCTCACGATCCGTCAGAGCAAGTTTCGGAAAGCCCGCCAGGTTCCTCTACATCCGACCACCACCGAAGCCCTCCGTGCCTATGCCTGTATTCGGGATAAAAGGCTGCCCGCGTCGACGACCGACACGTTCTTCGTGACAGACCGCGGGAGGCCAGTGAACTATCGTCAAATCGCATATGCCTTCGGCCGTCTTCGAGCACAGCTCGGATGGCAGGCCCGAGGGGGTCACCCGCACCCGCGCATCCACGATCTGAGGCACAGCTTTATCTGCCGCCGTCTTATCGGCTGGTATCAGGAGGGGATCGATGTCGGTAATGCGATGCTGGTGCTTTCCACCTATGTCGGACATACCCAGGTCACCGATACGTTCTGGTACATAACGGCATTACCTGAGCTGATGACCATCGCAGGCGATCGCTTCGAGCACTTCGTTCAAGGAGGCAATCATGCTTGACCTGAACTCATCACCGACGTTTGCGCAATTGCTGCAGCAGTTCTTTATGGAGCGCCTGATACAGCAGCGTAACGCCAGCCCGCGAACGGTGGCTGCTTACCGCGACACTATGAGGCTGCTTCTCGAATTCACCGAACAGCGATTGCATCGGAAACCTGAACGCCTGGAACTCAGCGATATTGATGCACCACTGGTTCTCGACTTCCTCAAGCATCTCGAAGTGATTCGCCAAAACAGCATCCGCAGCCGCAACCTCCGGCTTGCCGCCATTCGCTCGTTTCTGCACTATGCTGCGTCCCGAGTACCAGAATCGCTCGGCACGATTCAACAGGTGCTCGCGATCCCGATGAAGCGTTACGAGCGCCCGCTGGTCCGCTTCCTCTCCCGAGAAGAAATATGCGCCTTGCTCGATGCACCCAACCCCAACACATGGTGCGGCCAGCGCGATCGCGTGATGTTGGCGACCCTCTATAACACCGGCGCTCGGGTATCCGAACTCATCGGCATACGCGTTGGCGACGTCGATCTGGATCGAAGCCCTTCTGTACGTCTTCACGGTAAGGGCCGCAAAGACCGTGTGGTCCCGCTCTGGCGCAGCACCGCAAGCCAGATTCGGCTCTGGCTTCGGCAAATTGGCGCTTCACCCGGACAGTGGCTCTTTCCAAATCGTTCAGGCGGACCGATGACGCGAACCGGAATAACCGATCGCCTTAACCTCGCCTACCAGGCGGTGGAAACTGATTGCGCGGGACTCAAGGGCCAACGCATCTCACCGCACCTGGTGCGACACTATGTGCCCTTCCTGACTATGTCTTGTAATTGAACAATAGCCCGTATTTCTTGGGTAAATGCGTGTTGTGAGATAGAGATAGTCTTGATTCCTTCCATCAGCCCCCGGCGTCCGGGAAGG
>NZ_VZQQ01000157.1 GCF_014397785.1 Paraburkholderia podalyriae | reverse complement strand
GATGTGCTGAACCGGCTCTACGAACGGGGCTTCATCGAAGACCCAGTCAACAAGACGAAGTCCGTGATCTTTACCGAAGAAGGATTGCGCGAGTCCGAACGGCTCTTTAATCAGCACTTCGTCATTCAAGGAAGACCGGGAAATTGATTCAACGAACTTCTAACTCACGACACTAGAGCGTGTTAGGCACTTTCTGTCAGACCTGGTAACCTGGCGGGATGATAGAACGCAAGCCATACCCGACAGATGTTTCGGACGAGGAATGGAGCTTCGCCGCTCCGTATCTGACCTTGATGAACGAAGCTGCACCGCAGCGCCGATACGAACTGCGCGAGATGTTCAACGCGCTTCGCTGGATGGCGCGCGCGGGTGCATCGTGGCGCATGCTGCCGACGAACTTTCCGCCGTGGGAAATGGTCTACCAGCAAACGCAGCGCTGGCTGAACGCGGGTTGTTTCGAGGCGATGGTCAACGATTTGCGCTCGGTGCTGCGCGTGGCACAACAGCGTCAGGGCCAGCCCAGTGCGGTCATTCTGGATGGACGCACATTGCAGTCCACGTGTGAAAGCGGGCCGCGTGCGGGCTACGACGGTTACAAGCGCAAGCGGGGCAGCAAGGTTCACATGGCTGTCGACACACTGGGGATGCTGCTCGCGGTGCACATTACACCGGCCAACGAGCAGGAGCGCGCGCAGGTGGCCGAGCTTGCGCGTCAGGTTCAGCACGTCACCGGTCAGACGGTGAAACTTGCGTTTGCTGACCAGGGCTATACGGGCGACACTGCTGCACAGGCCGCACGTGATGAAGGCATTGAGCTGCAGGTCATCAAGCTGCCTGAGGCGAAGAAGGGCTTCGTGCTGCTGCCCCGCCGCTGGGTGGTCGAGCGCAGTTTCGGCTGGCTCAACCGCTTCCGGCGGTTGGCACGCGACTACGAGCGCCTGCCCGAAACCCTGGCAGGTCTGCACTTCGTCGTCTTCGCCATGCTCATGCTCGTTCATGCTGCACCGATTATGAAAAGTGCCTAACACGCTCTTCTATGGGGAACTGAAAGTCAAGCCCGGTTGATGATAAACATTCTGTCATGCGAAGTAAGCCTCCTTGTTCGGTCTCTACCGCCAGCCTGCGCGGTCACTTACCATGACCAGACGCCAGCCTGCGCGGTCACTTACCATGACCAGACGCAGGCTGGCGGTAGAGACCGATGCGTGAAGGACGGTACCGACGCTCATCGCGTAAGCCCTGTTGCAGCCTGACATGTCAATGTCATTCAGGTCAGGGTATCTGTTGACCGGTCAGTGCCGGGTCGACCTTCTATCCGTGCCGACCTGACAGGCCGGTCACCTTATGCCGCATGCGCGAAGCGCTGGAGCTACCCTGTTACCGACGCGCCCCATCTAGGGAAACGGCCACCCGCAGTGGGTAGCCCGAGCGTGTTTCGGGCGCGTTGACCTTTACATGCTGTTGCTGCATCCGACGTCATTCAATCATTCAGGCCCTCACGGTGTTGATGTCGCGCGGCTTGAGTATCGCGCCGACGGGGATCTCGCCGTACTCGAGATAACGCCACAGGGCGATCGCCAGACGGCGTGCGAGCGCGACGATACCGATGCGCCGCATCCGCTTGCCGGTACCGGCAAAGCGCTCGTTGAACCAGTGGCTGAGCTGGCTGCCGGGCTGCAGGCGCAGCCAGCTCCAGGCGAGCTCCACCATCAGCCAGCGACATCGCCAGTTGCCCGCCTTGCTGATACCGAGTTCAACCTCGCTGGTGCCGCTGGCATACGGCGTGGGCGTCAGGCCCAGACAGCCGGCCAGTTCGCGACGGTTGCGAAACTGCCGCCAGCCGAACAGTTCCCTGACCAGGGTCCACGCGCTGCCTGAACCGATGCCAGCAAGCTGTGCGAGCAGCGCCATGGCGGGATGTGCGCCGCTGCGCACCTGCCGGTCCTGCTGCACTTCGAGCAGGCGGATTTGCTGGCGCACCAGCGCGAGCCGCTCACATTCGCGCTCAATCTCGTCGCGCAGACCGGGCGCCAGCAGCTCGCGCTGACGGGTCCACCAGTGGGCCCAGATGCGACCGCCAACAGACCTGACCCGAAGGTTGTGCAGTACCAGCAGGGAACTGATCCGGTTGGTGTGCGCTGTACGCTCTTTCCGCAGGCGTTCGAGTTCGCGGTGCAGGCGGCGGTCGTCCTCCTGCTCGGGTGTGGGAATGCGTGCCACCGCCCACACGCGCCGCTCGCCCGCGTAATAGCGCATGAGCATCGACAGCAGCCTGTCGCTGTCAAGCCGGTCTGTCTTGGCGCGACGCGCACGGCGGTTCACCTCGATGCTGGCCGAATCGACCACGAGATTGACGATGCCCTGTTCAGTCAGCCAGCGGTGCAGCCAGAAGCCGTCGCGGCCTGCTTCATAACAGCTGTAGACGGGTGCGTCGGCGCCGAGATGGCAACGCGCCCTGGCGTTGGCGATGGCGGTGAGAACCGCCGTGGTATCACCGGCGGCGACCGTACAGCGGCTGGGTGCGCGCTGGCCATCACCCAATGAAAGCTTCCAGTTCTTCTCGCCCAGTTCAAATGCCATGTACAGGCGGCCACCTGTCGTCGTATTCTGCCCACGGAGGGCTGTGTCAGGCGCATCCATTTGCGTGCTCCTTCGGAGAAAACGAGTGTGCAACTCCCGTTTTACTCCAGTCGGGCTTACTGTCGCCGCCCTCCCACATAGCATCTAGGAAGCGTTGGCCTTTCGGCGCTCGGACGTGGACTTGGAACGTGGCCTGCTCACGATCCGTCAGAGCAAGTTTCGGAACTATGCCGCGTTCGAGGCAATGCCGATCAGGCTGGGACGCGGACCGCAAAGTGCCGGCAATGAGCCTAGCAGGACGATGTTCACGAGTCGTCCGGATCGGCATAGCTTCGATGGCTAAAGACCTTTAAGAAACGTTGCGAGCTTACTATCAGGTCGGTATCGTACGGGCTTGCCATCATGTGGCGCATTGGCGAGAATTTTCTCCTTCAACTCCAGACTGGCGTCCAGGTACATCTGGGTTGTCTGGGGGATTCATGGCCCAACCACATGGCAATGTTGAATGGATCCACGCCGCCTTGCAGTAATTACATGGCTGCCGTATGCCGATTATATCGTTGGGTAGATTATCGGCACGCGACTGCCATGCACCTGCTTCAGGCTGGCGTTGACCTCACGGTCATTGCGCTGTCGCTGGGTACGAGAACCCAGCGACCATGCACATGTACATAGAGGCAGACCTGGCCATGAAGGAAAAAGCCCTCAGTACGCTTCAATTGCTCCACAGCAGGCAGCGGTGCTACCGGCCCACCGACCGCGTGCCGCAGTTTCTCGAGGGCTTGTGATTTATGCTCGGCCACGTGAACTGACCCGATCGGTGAGCCCTGCAATGCTCAGGAATTCAAAAGCGCGCGCGGCACGGTCCCGTACATCGATTCATATCGGCACCCACGCCGCACACTCCGTTGTCCTCAACGACAAACCGTGCATAATTGCGGGGCGTCCATAATACGTCTCCTCGATGACCACCAGTTCTTCGCGATGCGGCGCCATTGCGGCGCGGATCTGCAACGCGTCGTTGGGCAACCGCGTCTGATAGACGATGTGGTCCACCTCATCGCTGACCACGACCACACCGTTGTTCGAGTGCAGGTCAATTCCGCTAAACTTTTTCATGCCGGCCTCCTGTGCGTCACGTCGGTGTCGCAACCCTGACTCTACCCCAGCCGTCCTACCGGAACGGCGCGAGGCCGGCTATATGATTATCGGAGCCTCACCAGCCGCACGGCGCCAGTGCTTGATCAAACAAAGAAGTCAGACGCCTGCCGCCGCGGCGAAGTCGCGCTGGGCGCGCCGTCGGGCCAAGGACTACGAGTTGCTTCGCCTGCGGTAGACAGAGATATGACGTTGGGATTGTTCGGTAAACGCACCCCTCGACCTTGTGATTACCCACTATTTTCACGCCCCAACGAGTATCCAATCTGGATGTCGACAAGACGATGCATGCCGCGCCAGATGACTTTATTGCCGGGCGGAGGATCGTTGGCGCGTGCGAGATAGCCGCC
>NZ_VZQQ01000156.1 GCF_014397785.1 Paraburkholderia podalyriae | reverse complement strand
TCTGCCAGCTTGACGAGTTCAGGATCGGGTTTTTCTCTTTTGTTGCGTTTCGCTACGGTCATCTGTGCTCCTGTTGCTGACAGTTTCCTGCCAAATGACCGTTTACACAAAAATTTTTACACCCTCGCGCTATCGGGCGCAAGAGGCGTCTACATCGACCATCCGTTTCTCTACGGGCTCGGCGCTGGCGGCCGGCGCGGCGTCACGCGCGCGCTCGACATCATCCGCAGCGAGCTCGACGTGACGATGGCGCTCACCGCCAAGCGCCTCTTCGCCGACGTCGACTGATCAGTGCTCGTCGACGCGGGTCTTCGCCGATGAAGGGGTTGTAAGCCGGAACCACAGAAATTTTCGATGTCGTTTTGATCCAGCAGGTTAGCGCTTATTTGGATCTCTCGTAACGCGTTGAAAGGCAACGACTACCACAACTTCTGTGGTTCCGGCTTATAACCCCTTGTTGCGTGGCCACGTCGTTTTCAGTGCCGGCTTGCGCCAGGAATCTCCGTCCAAGACGCAATGCGACATAAACGCGGTAATGTCCAGTAGGGAAAAATGGAGCGGCGCCAGTCCGCGCGGCCGCTGAAGGCGTGGAAGCCGCCGGCGCGCGATCCGCGCCAGGGCGCGCTTTTCTGACGGGCGATGAGGAGCTGAGGATGGGCCGACCCCGGATGAGTGGAACGACGCACAGCTGCCCGCGATCATGAATGGCATCGCGGCGATCGACCGGGATTCCCCACGCGACAACCCGCGCTTTCTGGATGGACTGATCGCGGAGGTTCGGGCGATTACCGGCCGTGTGTTTGGCGCGAGCACCTACAGCCGGCTGCTGCGCGATCGCGCCGCAGGTTGGCGTCCAGCGCCATCCGAGTGCACCGACGGTCCAGCAAGCGATCCTGCGCGCGCAGGCGCTCGCGCCGATCTCGCAGCAGGGCAGTGCGGAGAACCGGCCGGTCGATCTCGAACTGATGCGACAGGCGCTCGCCCCGTGGTGCGCGAGGCGCTCGCGCCACTCTACGCGTCGCAGCGCGAGCGGGCCGTCGACCACGGGACGGTCACGGCGCACGATGCCGGCGATCTGGGCGAGACTCGCCAGCCGGTCCCGGCCCTGCTGCAGGCGTTCGAGCGCGCGGTACCGTCGACGCTTACCTGGCGCTCGTCGCTTTCTCCGAATCATTACCTGTCTGGGCTGCTCCGATCGGGGGCACGGCGTCGTTCATCGACGGCAGCGCCTCCTTCGGCGCTGCCGCGGCGGCGACGGCGCCCGGCTGGGCGGAGTCGGCCTTGAGGTAGTGGTCGACTAGCGCAAAGAAACGCTGATAGAAAATGCCGGCAGGAATCGTCTCGCTCGCAACTTTCACCATCGAATCATCGCTTGAGCCGATCGGCAGCGACAGCGATCCGAACACGCTCAGTCCGACGCTCGCCGACGTGTTGCTCTTCTTCAGCGCGTAGCGATCCTGCACCGCGTTCACGTACGCGGTACTGCTGTTGCCTCCAGTGTCGTCGGTAGTACAGACCACATGGATTTCGATCACCGCGTGCGCATCGCTGGTGGGCTGGAAATTTTTCGAGCCGTCGACCGAATCGGGCCTGGTCGAACTGGCGATATATCCCTGGCTGAGCAACGCACGGCGGGCGGCTTCGCAGGCGGGCTCTGTCTTCGCGGCGAACTTGTGCATATAGGGGCTATCGCCTGCGTCGAACTGTTCTTGCTGGTAAAGCGGCTTCGGTGTCGAGCACGCAGACAGTGCGCTCGCAAGCGCAAGCACGAAAGCCGCGGAGGAAAAGCGGAATTGAGTATGCATGGCTGAAATAGGGTGGATCGGTTCGAGCGAAGAAGGGGTCCCAAGGCAGACGGTCAGGACACCCAATACTGTTGTGCAGCATGAGAGGGACACATCATGCGACCGATCCGAAAGTGAACAGGCCGCGCCATTATAGTTTTCTTTCCCTACAACTACGTTCGACGGTGTCGTGAGAGCAGGTCCGTTACGGGTACGGGGGATGCTATTTCGCCCTGAACGCCGCAAAAAATCCGAAGCGCTGATCGCGCAGGCCGTCACCGAGCTTGTGCGCGCGACCGTTCCCGCCGGGTAAGGCGAGTGGCTCGAAAAAACACTGTGCGCCCGACGTGAAGTGCGGAACACGGAGTTTGGTACGGAGATCGATAAGGCGGTTAAGGAGGCGGAGAGCAGCCTTCACGTATCGGGCGCAACTGTAGAGCACGAAGGCCGCCGCGCCGATCATCGCAGAGTGGCCTGCGACTGCATGGGCTCGCCATGCTGTTCGGCTGGCTCCGCTACCCCTCATAGCACACCCGTTTGTGGGCACGACAAGCAGGGCAAAAGCCAGGACAGAAACGCGCCAGGCTTATGGAAGTGTTTCGCATCCTTCGCGGTCTCGGGGACGAAAGGCGGCAAGTGCACCAGCAAGACGGATAAGCAGGGCACCCATTTCGCGAACGCAGCGCCTAAACTGTAAGCATGGTTGTGACTCGACAAGGGAGGTCGCCATGGCTGAATCAATTTCGGGAGTGATGCTGGGGGCAATCGTACTGATTATGGCTGCCATCTTGGTGGCGGAGCACTACAGACGTGAACATCACAGGGGCCGCCAACTCCGTTGGCTGGACACCCATCCGATGCGGGACTGGTTGCACCGGAAGCCTTGATGCACGGCTCTGTTGCAAATTTCAGCGGCGAGCGAAAGACGGCGTATTCGCCGCTACCTGATCGAGCGGAAAGGACCGCCTTCCAAACCACGGGCGCAGTGGTATCTTTGAGGCGCAGATTCGTGAGATCAAACTGACCTTTTCGAATACGATGCATCATTTCGATGCCGGCGATCGTAGTGGCCGCATTCCTGAAACGTTTGAAGCCGAGCACTGCATAGACCCTGGACTTGATATTGCGATGGTCCTGCCCTATCAAGTTGTTCAAGTACTTCGACGATCGCAACGTCGTCTCCTCCGGCAGCAACTCGTCAGCCTTCATTTCGCGCACCGCGGGGTGAGACGCCGCGTAGCCGTCCAGCGTGATGATTTTCGGAGCGAGCCCTTGACTCCTGATCGCTTTCGCGAAGAAGGCCTTGGCCGCAGCGACATCGCGCTTGGCGCTGAGCCGAAAATCGACCGTCTTTCCTGTCCGGTCAACTGCGCGGTAAAGATAGGCCCATTTGCCACGGACCTTCACATACGTCTCGTCGACTCGCCATGAACGACCAGCGGATCTCGCAAACCGATTCCAACGCTTGACGAACTCCGGCGTGAAGCGTTTGACCCAGCGCATGATTGTCGTGTGCGCCAGCGGCAGGCCGCGTTCGGCCATCATTTCAACGAGGTCTCGAAGGCTGAGCTTGTAACGAAGGTACCAACGAACACACAGAACGATGACTTCGCGGTCGAAGTGGCGGCCGTTGAACAATCAGTTGAAGTCTTTCAGCGTACTCATTGGCGGCTCGTGCCGTCAAAAAACCTAGGGTAACTCACCGACCCTTCCGATTTGCACCCGAGCCCCCTGTTCCAGGACGAGCAATCCGACCGTCGGCTCTGCGGCAACGCGGCCCACGAGCGGAGGTTTGCGACCCCGGGCCGGATCCGGTCCGTTTCCCTTTCCATCGCCTGGCGCCAGCCGCCTCGATAGCTCATCACCCGCCACCGTCGCCAGACCGGAGCGCTGAGCGGTTGCACCGCGGCCGCTGCCACGTACGCGGGTTCGACCACCGGGGAGGTACTGAACGCGCAGCGGAGGCGGCATATAGGCCTGCTGTCCCTACGCCAGCGCATACACTGTCGTGGCAGGCTATGTGGTTGAGTGAAGGATCGCTGTGCCCGCCGTTATCTTCGTCTCGCGTACGGCGCGGGTCCATCTCATTACAATCCCGACACTCTCATGCTTGATGAGGACGCAGCCTCGCACCGCAGGCCCGGCGTTTCCAGGTTTCTGAGGAACCTGATTTTACATAATAAAAGTTATCACCATCAGTGGTACGGGAAAGAGCGTTGCGGATTTCCCGTTCCTTTCACGAATTCGACGCAACGGCTTCGTACCATTTGGTACCTGATCACTGTTGCGTGAATCAATGGCATTTCTACAGCTATCGGAT
>NZ_VZQQ01000155.1 GCF_014397785.1 Paraburkholderia podalyriae | reverse complement strand
GCGTTCTGACATCCAGAGAGCCGTCGCACTGTCGCAGCGGGATCTCGCTCACCTCGTCCTGATCTCTCGCGGCGTTGTTGGTCTCGTACTATATTCCAACTTCTGACGGGTTACGCTGACGGATACGTTCCAACCCGCAAGCTGACGTGCTGCGGTCGCGCGGATTCTTCGAAGCGGATTACGGTCGGCCCGAGCGGTCCGAGAATCGCGACCGCGACGCTCATCCCCGACTCGGCGGCCAAGGCGACGATCTCGCGTTCGGCGTCGCGTATCGGCGACATCCGCTGCAATGCGATCAGACCTAGCTCCATGCTGAGCGGCCCCGCATTGAAATAGCCCGCGTCGTCGCGACTGAGCAGACCCACCTTTAGCAAACTCACCAGGTGTGGGAACGCCTTGGCGGCGGGCATATCGGCGGCGGCGGCCAGATCGCGCAGCGACAGCGGGCGACCCGCGGAAACCAGCGCGAGCAACAGTTCGCCCGTGCTGTCGAGCGCGCTGATGCCGCGTTGCGCTTTCGGATCGCTGGTTTCGGTTACGTTAAAACCGGACGTGTCCGGAGTGTCGGTGTGCATGGTTTCAATTCGAGGTGACGAGCGCTTCGGTGACTTGCCGGGTGGTTTCGATTAACTGGCGAGCCACGTCGCCGTTCCAGCCGACGTCGATCGATCCCGAAGAACCGATTGCCGTCAGCGCAAGCTGCATTCGCTGCTGCGCGTCGAACACGGGCACGCTCAGGCTGCTGACGCCCGGACTCGGCGCGTCGACGCCGCGCTCGATCCCGCGCGCGCGGATGGCGTCGAAGCGTTTGAACCATTGCGCATCGATCACCGGGCGCTTGCCCGCGCTGTCGTCCGTCGACCATCCGCCGGGCGCGAGCGCCTGACTCCGCGCCATCTGGCGGACCTGCTCGTGCGCGTAGAACGCACAGAAGATGCGGCCCGTGGACGTGGCTTCGAGCGACATCACCGTACCGATATGCAGATTTACATGCAGCGGAAAACCGCCGCGCTCGTATCGCACGATGGTCGGCCCTTGCGCGCCCGCCACACAGATCGCCACGCTGAAGCCGACTTGCTGGGCAAGCGCTGCCGCGTACGGCGCGGCGATCCGGTACACCGGTTGCTGTTCGATATGCATGAGCCCGAGGCGCAACGACAACGGGCCTGGCTCGTAATTGCCCGTCAGCGCGTCGCGCTTGACGAGGCCAAGACGCGTCAGGCTCACCAGATACGTGTGAGCCTGCGCGGAAGACAGTTGTGCCTCGCCCGCCAGTTCGGTCAGCCCGAGCGGGACGCGATGCCGTGCCAGCGCTTGGAGCAGACGCCCGCCTACCTCGACGCTTTGAATGCCCCGTTGCTTCCTCTCGACCGACGCGTCAGCCGTCGTGTGACCCGGACTTTCGCCCGATGCGGATTTGACCAATTCGGTGCCTCGCGATGGAAGGGATAGATGGTATCCGATTGAGCCCCAACCCCCAATCTACGGAGTTTACCCTAGTTTAGTTAAAGGCAAGGTGTTTTGCTATTGACAAACTTTCGCATGACGACGACCATAGCTCATCCCCAACGAGTCGCATAACGGAGACAGACATGGCAAAGGCTTTTGCATCCCAGGCCGACCTGGAAGAAAAGAAAATCACATGGACCCAACTGTCCGAGAACGCATATGCGTACACGGCGGAAGGCGACCCGAATTCAGGCGTCATCATTGGCGACGATGGCGTGCTGATCGTCGATACGACTGCCACGCCCGCGATGGCGCAAGACCTGATCGCGAAGATCCGCAGCGTCACCGACAAGCCGATCAAATATGTCGTGCTGTCGCACTATCACGCGGTGCGCGTGCTCGGCGCGTCGGCGTATTTCGATGAAGGCGCGCAGCAGGTGATCGCGAGCCGCGGCACCTATGAAATGATCGTCGAGCGCGGCGAAGCCGATATGAAATCCGAAATCGAGCGCTTTCCGCGTCTGTTTGCTGGCGTCGAAACCGTTCCCGGTCTGACCTGGCCGACTCTCGTGTTCGAAAAGGAAATGACGCTTTTCCTCGGCAAGCTCGAAGTGCGCATCGCGCATCTCGGCTCGGGCCACACCAAGGGCGATACGGTCGTCTGGTTGCCATCGCAGAAAGTGCTGTTCTCCGGCGATCTGGTCGAATACGACGCGGCCTGCTATTGCGGCGACGCGCAACTCGAACAATGGCCCGCGACGCTCGAGGCATTGCGCGCGCTGAATGCAGACAAGCTCGTGCCGGGACGCGGCCCCGCGCTGCTCAATCCGGCTGACGTGAACAAGGGCCTCGACTACACGAAAGACTTCGTCACCACGCTGTTGCAGGCAGGCCATGACGCATTCAAGGACAAGCTCGACCTGAAGGGCGCGATGGCGCTCACGCGCAGGGCGATGGACCCGAAGTTCGGCCAGGTGTTCATCTACGAACACTGCCTGCCGTTCGACGTTTCGCGCGCGTATGACGAAGCGAGCGGCATCACGCATCCGCGTATCTGGACCGCGCAGCGCGACAAGGAAATGTGGGCCGCGCTGCAGGACTGATCGCGAAACAGGGCGCGGCACGCGCTGCGCACTGATCGCACGAAGCACACCTGGAAAGGCCGTCCGGCCTTTCACCGTTCAGAACATGAAGGCGCACAGACGCCTCGGGCTTGCTCGTCTCCAGTCAGACGCGCAACGCATATGGAGCGAGACATGCAACATTCCCTCGATGGCGACGCCATTCGGCAAGTCGCCCCTGTCACGGCCGATCACCTGATGTTTCAGAAGGTCGCGTGGCGCATCATTCCGTTTCTGTTTCTCTGTTATGTCGTGTCCTTTCTGGACCGCATCAATATCGGTTTTGCGCAATTGCAGATGAAGCACGATCTCAGCTTCAGCGATGCCATGTATGGGCTTGGCGCAGCCGTGTTCTACGTCGGCTATGTGCTATGCGAAGTGCCGAGCAACATCCTGCTCGCCCGATACGGCGCACGTAAGACCTTCATGCGCATCATGCTGCTGTGGGGCATCGCGTCGATGTGCATGATGTTCGTATCGAAGCCCGCGCACTTCTATATCCTGCGATTCATGCTCGGCGTGTTCGAGGCCGGCTTCTTCCCCGGCATCGTGCTGTATCTGACCTACTGGTTTCCGGCGAATCGTCGCGCGGCGGTGATGTCCGTGTTCTTTGCGGGCGTCGCGGTAGCGGGCGTGCTGGGCGGTCTGTTTTCCGGCTGGATCATGCGCGACATGAACGGCGTGATGGGACTGTTCGGCTGGCAATGGATGTTCGCAATCGAAGGCGCACCCGCCGTGATCCTCGCGTTTCTCACGTGGCGTTACCTGGTGGACAAGCCGCACCACGCGAACTGGCTCACCCACGAAGAAAAGGACCGGCTCGTTGCACTCTGCGCGCAAGGCCAGGCGGAGGACAGCAAGCACGACGGTCGCAGTTTCGCGGCGGCGCTGCTCAATCCGCGCGTCTATCTGTTCGCGTTCGTTTACTTCTCGCTGACCTGTGCGTCACTCACGTTGAACTTCTGGATGCCGCTGATGATCCGCGATTTCGGCATCAAGGATGTCGTGTCGGTGAGTCTCTATACCGTCGTGCCGAATGCGATCGGCGCGATCGGTCTGATGTTGATTGCGCGTCGTTCCGATCGCACGGGCGAGCGGCGCAAGCACTTTGCGTTTTGCACGATCGGCGGCGGGCTGGCGCTGGCGGCACTGACGCTGCATCTGAACAGCTTTCCCACGATGCTGGCGATTCTGTCGCTTGCCGCCGTATTGATCTTCGCCGCACTGCCGATCTTCTGGTCCGTGCCGACGAGCCATCTTTCCGGCAAGGCTGCGGCATCCGGCATTGCGTTTATCAGCAGCATCGGGATCACGAGCGGCATCGTCAGCCCATGGGTGATCGGCCAGATTCGCACGAGTACGGGCAGCATGGATCTCGCGGTCTACCTTCTCGCGAGTTTGCTGGTGCTGAGCGGGCTGGCGTTGATGGTCGGCATCAAGGCCGAGGCAGTGAAGGCTTAGCAGGCTGCGGAAATACCTCGCGCTGAAGTCATCGCGACGGATAGCAAAAGCGTTGATGTAAGAACCTCACCCGCCCCCTGGAGATCATGCGCGGCACCGACACGTTCACCGAGAGTCTGTT
>NZ_VZQQ01000154.1 GCF_014397785.1 Paraburkholderia podalyriae | reverse complement strand
GGCCTTTACGGCTGCCAGGCCTCTGAGTTGGCTCTGACAAAATGGTGTCCACCACTTCGAAAATGATGGACATCACTTTGATGCCGATTCTTGCGCCCGTCTACAACGGCCATCGCGAGCCGCTTACACTCAATGTGCGAGGAGTAGCGAAGATGAACAAGAAAATTCTCGGCGCAGCGCTCGGTCTGGCAGTACTGGCAGCATCAACAGCAGCATCGGCACACGTCGACGTCGCCATCGGATTGGGCATCCCCGGAGCCGTGTATGCGCCGGCAGAGCCAGCGTACGCACCGCCACCTGCCGTCGTGTATGCTCCCGCACCTGTCGCCGTCGCGTACGGTGGTGACGACGACTGGCGGGCCCGTGAATGGCGCGAACGTCGCGAGTGGCGTGAACGTGAATGGCGCCGCCAGGAATGGCGTGAGCACGAGTGGCGCGAGCATCGCGATTGGCGCGGGTATTGAAACGACGCCTGAAGGCGCCACATCCGGAAAATCCGACCTCAGAGTACTTTTGAATAAAAACTAGCCCGATACGAATCGCCTTGATTGCAGCGATGCTGTGCTTCGCAACGGCAGGCACGGCAAACGCCGCAGGCTGCCTCAAGGGCGCGGTGGTAGGCGGAGTCGCCGGGCATTACGCCGGGCACCACGCTGTCGTTGGTGCAGTCGGTGGCTGCATGGTCGGCAAGCACCTTGCGAAGCAGCACGCTCAAGAGCAGGCTCAACAGCAAGCTGCCCAACATCAAGCTGCCCAACATCAAGCAGTACAGGCGCAATAAAACGTCGTCGGCGTGGTGTGCCCGGTGGAACCCAAAAGTCGCTGTTCCACCGGGCACCTGACAACTACATTTAAGTCGTCAACTCGGCGCTAGGCTCGACTGTGGCCACCGGAGCGGGCACGGCCACGCCCTTGCGCGGCGCTTTCT
Organism: Paraburkholderia podalyriae; assembly: GCF_014397785.1. Lineage (GTDB taxonomy): Bacteria > Pseudomonadota > Gammaproteobacteria > Burkholderiales > Burkholderiaceae > Paraburkholderia > Paraburkholderia podalyriae. The sequence continues at coordinate 3,243 of NZ_VZQQ01000154.1, read as the reverse complement.
TGGCCGGCACCTTCTTAGCCGGCACCTTCGCGCTCACGACCTTCTTGGCAGCCACTTTCTTCGCCGTCGGGGCTTTCTTCGCAACAGCTTTCGTGACCGCCGGTTTCGCATCGCCCACCGCCGCAGCGCCGCCAATCAAGAACTTCGACCGGTCTTTGGCACCAGCCAACCAGGCCGGCGCCGGACCGCGCCCGCTCCACATTGCGCCCGACTTGGGGTCACGGTAAAGCGCCGGCTGCGGACCTTTCCGCTGCCCCTTGCCCACAGTCGTACCAACCGACTTCGATGCCGCCTTCTTGACCGCAGTCTTTGCCTTGCTCACCTTTGCCGCGCCTGCAGCGACGACTGCATCAGCGCCATCCTGAACCAGGAATTTGCTGCGGTCCTTCGCGTTCGCAATCCAGCCCGGAGCCCTACCGTGCCCGGACCAAGTCGCACCGGTTTTCGGGTCCTGATACTTCGCCGCAGAAGAAGCCTTCGTGACGACCGCAGCCTTTGTCCCGGGCTTCGGTCCGCGTTTCTTGCCACCAGCGTGCGCGTCAATGTCAGCAGTAGTCAGTCCGTGTTCTGCCATCAAGTCGCGAATCTTTTCGATAACACCCGACGACTGCTTCGCGACGAGCGCGTCTGCTTGCTTCTGAAGTTTCTGGATTTTTGCTTGCAAGGATTCCAGGGTGGGCATTCCCGCCTCCGTAGTTGAGATGCCGCACTATGCCACGCGCAAGACGCAGTGCGCTACTTCTAGCTGGGTGGCCGAATAGATAACCGAACGTTTTTAGTGATTCCTCGGCGCGCCGCCGCCCTTCTTCCTACGTCTGAAAACCACGCCGAAGCCAACCGCGACAAGCAACGCCAACATCAGGCCACCACTCATGCCGGTCGTGCCGCGAGAGTCACTCGGACTGGAAGCACCAGAAACGACAGCAGGCGAAGAGGCTTGCGTTGCGACCGGCTGCGGGAGTGCCACACCAGTTGCACTTCCTTGGCGAACCAGGGAGGCTTCCGAGGTCGGCGATGCCTGAGATGCTACGGAAGGAGCTACGTCCGGGGCAGGGCCGACGGGAGCCATAGCGGTAGACGAGGCCATAGCGGGAGCTAGTGCAGCGCGAGAGTTGGCATCGGCGGTCTTGGCCATCACCTTCCACTGGGCAAATACGCCGTCGATACAGTGGACGTCGGTGCATGCATTCCGCGATTGCCTCCAATGGGCGAGCTGTTTGGCAGAAAGTTTCCCAGCACTCAGCAGAGCCTGCTGCTGCGCGACGATATCGTCGTATTCATTGTTCAGGATGGCGTGGTCGCATATGACGCGCTCAGCCGTTTGCCGCGTGGTTGCACATTGGATATCGCTCGCCCATGCTTCGGTTGAACCAAGGGCTGCGATATACAGCAGCAATGCCAAATGTCGTCTCAGATGCACCGGTTCCCCCTTCACGATTCGGCGTATTGCGGCGGGCACCGCGTAGTTATCCAAACCCCCTTTGAGCCGGAATGCCGTGGACAGTATCTCCACGTCCGAATTCCCGTAACTCGCGCGTGCGTACGCGCTGAACGCCGAATTCCCTAGGCAGCATCAACGAAGTGTTCCAGCTCGCCAGCAACGAGCCATGGTCTATTCGGTTGAAAAGACAACAGCCGCCATGCCGGCGACCTCCGTGAAGCTTCGTGCGAAGCGATAGGCTTGACCGCCGATTTGCATCGCATTTACGCCCGAAGACGTTGATTCGAGCATCCGATTCGCGAGCGCTGTCGAAATTGCGCCAATCTGCTTCAGGTCTTCGCGTGGGCCGTCGGGGTCACCCAAATAAACGGTGCAGACGTCGGTCGTGTGTCGCATCATCACGACGCTTGAAGCTCCGTCAAGTGACCGTTCCAGGTATCCGGCGAGTGTCTGCAGCGATTCCGGTACCTGCTCTGGCCGGTCGCCCGCCAGGTTATCGTCATCCGTCACTTTTGCCTCCCTTGCCCGATTGGCCATGTGACCGTCTTGCGCCTTCTTTGTTGCTGCCATCATGGCACATCGGCGCCCGAAAGTTTGTTGCACCTGAGATTACATCGCAGGAAGCGCGTGTCGGCTGCAACGTTGCAGCCCTACCGACCAGCGTGCGAACAGTTTTGGTCTCTGCGGTTGCAGGGGATGCCTTGCCAGCCTGAGCGCCGTGGGCCGGTAACCCTGATGCCACCGGTAATCCCGTGTTACCAATCTCGCACAGCCGTTTCGCTTGTGTCGGGCCTGGTCTCCTACACTTCGAGCCATGTTTGCTGACACGGCACGCAACGCGTGCGGGGAGTAGCGAAAATGAATAACAAGATTCTTGGCGTAGCACTCGGTCTTGCTGCATTGGCAGCGTCAACTGCCGCGTCGGCACACGTCGACGTGGGCATTTGTATCGGTATCGGTATCCCGGTCGGAGTCTATGCGCCGGCTGAGCCAGTGTACGCACCCCCACCTCCCGTCGTGTATGCTGCCGCACCTGTCGCCGTCGCATACGGCGACTATGACGACTGGCGCGCGCGGGAATGGCGCGAGCGTCGCGAATGGCGGGAACGTGAATCGCGTCGCCACGAACGGCGTGAGCACGAGCGGGACGACCGTGGTCGCTGGGGCGGGTATTGAAACAGCGCCGGGAAGCATCGTCGTCCCAAAATAACTACAACCTTCGAGTATTTCCGAATGACAACTAGCCTCATGAAGATTGCCTTGGCCAGCGCTACTCTGGCGCTGGCGACAATAGGAACGGCGAATGCCGCTGGCTGCCTTAAGGGCGCGGTGGTAGGCGGTGTTGCAGGCCACTATGCCGGTCACCATGCGGTCGTAGGCGCCGTTGGCGGCTGCGTGGTGGGGCACCACCTGGCGAAGAAACACGCCGAACAGCAGTCTGCCCAGCGGCAGACAGCGCACGCGCAATAGCAAAAAACCGCGGTCGGCCGCATCTCATAGCCGCCGCAAACAGCGTCCAGCGACAGGTCCACTTATCCCCACATTTTGTTGGCAAGGCTGTGGACAACGCGCTGGCATCTAGCGTAACGCCCTGATGTCAATGCACAAACCTCCGCCGATGCAATCGCAGCACGATTGACTTCGCCAGGCGCCTCAGCATAGTGGACGCAAGCAAAGCCGCGACGGAAAAATCAATGAGAACCTTGCTCGGGCAGAGCGGCAGTCACCGACTTGAGCTATAGCGAACACAGCCCCGCCCGGCTTGGGGCATCGGACAGCAGTAGCGGTGAGGTATCATTGTG
>NZ_VZQQ01000153.1 GCF_014397785.1 Paraburkholderia podalyriae | reverse complement strand
ACAGGATATGCGCCCCGATCTCCGAGCCTTTTTCCAGCACGCACACGCCAAGCTCGACGCCTTGTTCGGCAGCGCGCTGCTTCAGACGAATGGCGGCCGACAGGCCCGCAGGGCCGCCGCCGACGATAACGACGTCATACTCCATCGACTCGCGCGGACCGTACTGCTCTAATAAGTTGGAGTGCGTCATCATACCTGGCAAAGAAACCGTGATTTATGATCCGAGCAAACGAAAAGCAATCCGCTTGCAGACGTCATTGTGTCCGCTGCCGACCTCTCCCTCAATCAACCGTATGGATGATTAAAAACCACGCATTACCCGGCGATCGACAACTGACGCCGCAAAAAATATGGTGACGAAGTCGACGTGCATGTCGCGTTCTGCAACGGTCTGATTCGTCTTGATCCTTGTGACATAACTAGCAGATCTGACACAAGAAGCGGCGCTCGATCAACTGAGCCGGGAACACCGCTTCAACGACCAAACGCCTGTCGTTGCGGCCGCGATACCTCTCCGTCGACCACACCACTCCCGAGATTTCTCCCTCCATCCTGGTAATTTCCCCATTGACAGCGAGAACACAATAGCTAACTATACCGTCCAGACGGTATAGTTACGAGGCTGAACGTGCAAATCGAAGTTAGACACTCAAGTAGCATTGGAGCCGAAATGCGGCTCTTCGTCCTCCAACCGACGACCCAGGCTCCGCTTCCAGCCTATACGGCGGGCTCGCATATTGACGTTACAACGCCAAGCGGCTTGGTCAGACAATATTCCCTTTGTGGCGATCCGTCCGATCGTGCGCGTTTTTCCATACTTGTCAAAAAAGACCCCTGTTCGCGCGGGGGGTCCTTATCCATGCATCAGGTTTCGGTGGGCGACGTACTTGACATCGGTGAACCCCGCAATGCATTTGGCCTGAAAGACGATCACGGGCCCCATCTTCTGATCTCAGGAGGGGTCGGGATCACTCCATTGCTCGCGATGGCCCACGAACTCACGCGCCGAGGCGATCCGTTTATGCTTCATCACTTCGGACGACGGGAAGACCTCAGCGATCTCCGTGCGGAACTCGGGGTCGAGTGCTTCGGGCAGAACTTTGCAGTTCAGCTTGACGTCAGTCGAAATTCCGTTCCCGGTGTTCTCGACCAGGTGTTCCTCGCATCTTCAACTGCAAAACATATCTACACATGTGGCCCGTCGCCATTCATGGCAGCAGTCGAAGCCGCGGCTCGACATCATCTTCCTTCCGCTGCCGTTTATACGGAAAAATTCCAGGGTGCCGCCTGGACTTCGAATCCTTTGGGCGATTTTCAGTTAACACTTGCTCGAACCGGCTTGACGATCAATGTGAGATCGGATCAAACCTTGATACAAGCGCTCGAATCCAAAGGTGTTCTCCTCCCAACCGGCTGCCTCGAAGGCGTTTGTGGGGCCTGCGTGACGAAATTTCTGAACGGTGAGGTGGTGCATCTTGACGATGTGCTCACCGATGAAGAGCGAAACGAACAACATCTGATGTGCCCGTGCGTTTCCCGCGCCAAAGGTCATCTCACCTTGGACTTGTGAAAACGGCAGCTTCAAACTTACCACCCTAAACGATAAGCGAATTATGTCGGATAACGAAATGACTGCGATTGCGGACGAATGGCGCTCTGGATACTCGCTACCCCAACACATGTATTGTGACGATGGGATTTTCAAAAACGATGTCCAGTCCTTAGGACGCACTCAATGGCTCCTTGTGGACCACGAAAGCAGAATCCCTGAGCCTGGTAGCTATTTTACGGTCGAATTCGGCGGCGAAAGCATTATTGTTCTCCGTGACCGGCAGGGATCTGTACGTGCCCACTTCAACGTCTGTCGTCATCGCGGCTCCAAAATTTGCCTCGAAAAAGAAGGAACTGTTAGGTCGCTGACGTGTCCCTATCATGCGTGGAGCTACGATCTCGCAGGGAATCTTAAGTCCGCGCGTTTCATGCCGCCGGATTTTCCAATGGCGGAACACGGATTGAACCCTTGTGCCGTTGGCATTTTCAAGGGATTTGTCTTCCTCAACCTGTCAAAAGATTCGCCTCCGTCGTTTGAACAGTTTGTTTCTCGGTTTAAACCTATGCTTGCTCGGTATAACCTTGAACAAACAAAGGTCGCCGCGCGCCGGGTCTTTCCAACAGCGGCAAACTGGAAACTTGTGGTCGAGAATTTCTTCGAGTGCTACCACTGCAAACCAGCGCACGCTACTTACTGCTCCGTGCACGACGACATGAAGATGTTAGCTTTCGGCGCGGGCCCGGGATCGTCCAATGGACTGGCAGACGAATACATGAAGACTTTCGCACTTTGGGAGTTAGCGGAAAAGCAGACCGGACGGCAGCCAGATATGTTCGCTGACGGCCCCTCCACCCCATTCCTCCAGTCGGCCGGTCGGCTCCCCATAGGCAGAGGCAACCTGACCGAGTCGCTCGATGGAAAACCAGTCGCGCCTCTGATCATCTCGGATGCTGAATATGATGGGGCCCAGACTGGCTGCGTATTCAACCCGATCAGTGTGGTGCTCGCAAACAGCGACCACGCCATCGCATTTCGCTTTAATCCGAAAGGCCCACTTTCAACGGACGTCGAAGTTTTATGGATGGTCTCCAGCGACGCCCAGGAAGGTCCCGACTACGATCTCGAACGGATCAAAGCCGTGTGGCAAACAACATTACTTGAAGATAAGACAATTACCGAGAACAATCAGTCCGGAATCCAGTCACAAACCTACTCTCCAGGCCCCTATTCGGCGCAGGAGAGCAAGATCGCCGAGTTCGGCGCCTGGTATCACGAGCACATTCTCAGAGAAGACTAGAATTTTCCGCATGAGTACCCTGAAGCTTGATCACGCTGTACAGGCTAACCGCTCGAATGTCGATGGCGGCCATCGCTGTCGACATAATCTTCCACAATCAGTCTGGCAAGCCGCGGCTTCTCGCTGTCCGACTAACCGCACCATCACTTTGGTGCGGACGCGATGAAGAAGAATGGAAGCGACGACTGGATGAACACACATTGCGAGTCGTCAGCGCGTTCCGAAACCAGCTAATACCATACTGCCATGCACGATTACCGCGGCCTCAGGACGGCGACGGAAGCACGCCAGGCGCAGTGCCTCCGTGACCGGTTCAACCATCATGTTCGGCTGCATCGCCAGCCCACCGTGTGCGGGTTGAACGGTCGATGACGGCCACGAACTGTACCCAGCCTTTCTTGTCATCAGAAAGTAACATCGCTCCTCCTGCCTCGCCCCTGGACGAAGTCGTCGTGGCTCACACATGGCGAACCGGAAAGCCCCGTGAGGGTATCGACGCCCGCCATGTTTCAAGCTTAAGCGTTAGTCAGCACGTTAAGTTCGCAGTCGACTCGACTATTTGAACATGTGGAAAAGCCTTTGTGATATAAATCCCCCGCGAATCATTCGGCATACTTCCGAGCGGCAATCAACGGGACACCACCAGATGCGACCCAACAATCGAGACTCAATACTGCGCGCAGCCGAAACTCTTGTCTTGCAGCGAGGCGCGGCGGCTCTGACGCTCGAGGAGGTAGCAGCGACTGCAAACATGAGCAAGGGTGGACTGCTCTACCATTTCAAGACAAAAGACCAACTCGTTCACGAACTCCTTGAGTTTGCATTCGCAAACTTCGAGGCTGCGGTTGATAGAATGGCGGAACAAGACAGGACGCCGGGAGGGTGGCTCAGGGCGTACGTCCGTGCGACATTCGAAACTGACCCAACAACGGAGGCGGAAAGTCTTGCTTCGGCGGCGCTCGTCGTCGCCTATTTCGGCCGAGACGCGTCTGTCCGGAAGCTATACGAAGACGCCCTCTCTCGTTGGAGCAATCGAGCAAAAAACGATGGCATCGACCGAGCAACTGCCGATGTCATTCGCATGGCAACTGATGGCCTGTGGCTCGCAGACGCGCTCGGCGTTTCCGGGTTCAGTAAAATCCGGAAGCGCGCTTTCGTGAACAGGCTGCTCATGCTGGTCGATTGACGCATCAAAACGGACTCATCGAAAAATCAGCCGATTGACGGATTTTTTGTCAGGGGTACTCTGCGGCACGATGGCCATATCGTCGAGTCATAGCGGAGTTACCCGTGCTTTCGAATCAACAAGGTAAGCGGCTCGGCAGGGCCGGTCCCCGATTCGCGCGCGCGTGGGGCATGATGTGAGAGCGTGGGTAGGTCCGGCGTAGACCACGTGAAGATCGTTCCATGATCGTGGCCACGATCTATCTGGATC
>NZ_VZQQ01000152.1 GCF_014397785.1 Paraburkholderia podalyriae | reverse complement strand
GTTCGACAGTTTCTTGCGCCACAGATCGAACGTACTGACGGCAAGTCCCTGCTCACGGCAGAAGTGACGCTCGCCAAGTCCGCTTCCTTTCCATGCCATGACCATCTCTCGCCAGAACGCCTCGCCCCGCCGAGGCCGCCGCGTGCCCGTCGATACAGTCTCTCCCGCGGTGTTCTCCATCGCATTGCTCCGTCGTTACGATGGCTACACCTTCGCACCGCGTGTACGTGCGTTCAAGACGGGATGCGCTGACGGATACCAAACTGAAGCGCCAGCGTCAGTGCTAAATGCTCTGATGGAGGTCACCCGTGTTGCCGGCAAAGTCGGTATTCCCGGTCTGTACGTTACTGACGATCCCGGAGCAGTCGATCCGGCAGCGAAGCGGGGCAGCCTGTCGGTACGGTTGGGACTTGGATGGGCGAAGTCGCATAGCTTCTTCACAGGCCAGACTCCAGTCATGAAGTACAACCGGAATCTGATGCAAGCGATCCTTTGGGATCGACTCAATATTGCAGAAATCGTGAACGTCCAGGTTATCGCATTGGAGCGAGCGCCCGAAGGCTATTCTCAATTCGATTCCGGCGTCCCCAAGAAATTCGTACTCGATCCGCATGGTCTGCTGAACGCAGCTTGAGAATCCGGGCGGTAAGCTTAAAGCGTGTGCGTGTCGCGGGGCGGGCACACGCTTAAGTGGGTGGCGCCTTGCAGTAGCTGTCATACGGGCAAAGCAGGTTCGTCGGACTGTACTCCCCCACATCAAGCGCAGACATCTCGCGATCCGGACGCGGAAATAGTCAACTTGAAGGTAATGAAAATAAGAGGGAACCGCTCCTGAACCGCCAATTCGCCCGGAAAGCCTTATCAGACAAGGCGTCTTGGGAGGTAACTCAGTTATCAAAGTTGCCCGTGTGCGGGGCGTCCGCGTTGATTTCAGCCCGATTCGCGAGTGGGTCGACTACTGTCCAAGGTTCCGCCCCGCAAGTGGCCATTAGGCGAGCACGGGACTCAATGCGCCGTGGATGAAATGACCGCTAGACCTGGATGCTGTTGAAAAAGTCGGCCACCGTCTAAATCGCGAGGTTTTCATGGGTCGCTTTACCCTTACTCAAGGGCTGCGAGCGGCTTGTACGCCGATCTGAGAGGTCGATTTTTTCGCTGTTGCTCGACAACCCGTATGTCGCGACTTTTTCAACAGCATCCCTGGAAAGCCGACGTTCGAATTGCTGCGTGAGAGCGCTTGCCAACGTCTGGGCATGGCCGCCCTCTGCCTGTCGCGGCCGACGACAGGCGTCCCCGCTTCTGCCGATCGTCTGAGATCCACGACTGGCCGTCTGCGCGATGGACACTGTTGCAAATCGGCTGCTTTGCGCTGCATCAAAGCGGCTTGAACGCAAGCATCTGCCAAGCCCAACGCGGGCATACTGTGGAACAGCCCCCTGGCGTTTCAGGCAACCGGCTTGCGCCACACGCTGGCTAGCCACGGCTGCCGCTCACGCGGCAAGCCGGCGGGCCGGTAATAGTGCTCAATTTCGACGAAGCTTGCGTCCGCCATATATCGGCGCCATGCTTCGAGATCATGGAAGACGCCGTAGCGGCCGTGGCTCCAGCCTTCCTGATTCGTGCCGCGCGGGTTGGAGCTGAACAGCACGCCGCCGGGCTTCAGCGTCGCGTGCAATTGCCGCAACACGCGCGGCAACGCCTGACACGGGACATGGAACAGCGCGGCGTTGGCGAAAATGCCGTCGAAGTGCGCGGCCGGCAAATCGAGATGCAGGAAATCCTGCTGCCAGACGTCGCAGCCAGTCTCGTCACGCGCCATTGCAACGAAGCGCTCGGCGCCATCGAGGCCGACCGCGCAATGGCCGAGTGTAGTGAAGGCCTTGAGATCTCGCCCCGGCCCGCAGCCGAAATCCAGGATCGTAAGAGGCGGCTCGACTTCGATATGGTGCAGCAGCGCCACGATGTTCTGCGTGACGTCGTGGTCGTACGTGCCGTTGCGGAAATCTTCCGCGTGCGCGTCGTAGTGCTGCAACGTGACGGCACTGATTTTATCGAGGTCGCGGGGGTCGAGTTCCATGCGGGAAGTATATCTCGGGGCATTTCCCGCACGACTACGTCGTACTTCCGGTGTCATCGGTCGTGATCGGTTGCGTGCCGAACAGGATGAACAACGCGATTCCGTGTGCGCAACTGATTCCTCTTGGGTTTCCGAGGAAAGCGCACGGTGTCAGGCGAACGACTGGAGATGGCCGTACCTTGCCGATCGTCGTGCGATCGACCCGTGCGTGCCACGAGCGGCAGGACGCGACCCATCAGTGTCCGATTGCACTGCCCTCACGAACATACGGCAGACGCAGTAGGTGCAGCATGATGTCTCGCGAGTGCGCCAAGTGCGCCGCAATGAGGGGTATGAGAATCCGTGGCGCCAGTCGGTCTTCGCGAAAAGACTCTGACCAGGCGTGACGCCCAAGCAGCCGCCCGCTCGACTGATGATTTTTTCGGCCGACACTACGCGTCGAAACAGACTTTGGCAGTACTTCGCTTCTCCATCTGTTGCGTGGCACGATGATGCTTTGCATCGCGGGAACAGAATCGCTCGACATGCTGACGGGTCTGCGCGCGCTCAACCTCGACCCGGGCGAACTCGATCTTCGCAGGTACGTTGGCGTGATCTTTCGTACGGAGGCTTACCTTTCTCCGCTTGCACAACGGACAATCGAATTGCTACAAGAGCGGATACGCTGAATCCCGTCACTATGGGCGCGGCTCCTGAACGGGCGATGGCCTCACCTTTTCATTTGTGTGAAGTGGTCATTCCTCGCGCTAGGCCGAGGACATGAAGGGCTGGTTCAGGGTCGATAAGTCGTTGGTCGAAACGTCGTCGGTGAACGTCTCATGTCGACGCGGCAACGGACAGTCGAAAACTTTGTCTGAGCGTCTCAAAGGGGTCGGTTACGGCGGTTCGACATATAGCCTTGGAAGTCACAGCCTTGCTGAACTGCGGGCTTCCGGGTTCGGCCATGAACCTTGGTTCGCGTGTGCCATTGTCGGGACGTTCAGGCGTCGGCTTCACACTAAGCAGCCGTTCGACGATTACTCAAAAAATTCTTCGTCGATCTTCTTTAGCTCAATGGTTTCTTCAACACGACAGCCGACGTTGAACCTTATCATCAGCTTGGCTAGCTGGCGACCGTCAATTAGGACGATACGTTTGCTGAGGAAATCAGCCGTCTCTCTGGCAGAAGACGAAAAGGCCGAGGTGGTAACAAAAAGTCCCTTTGCTGCCTTGAAACGATCCAGTGATCCGAAGAAATCACGGATCGCGCCCGAGCCTACATTGTTGCCGTCCGAGTAGCGCTTGGCCTGCACGTAAATTCGATCTAGGCCTAGGGCGTCTTGGTCGATAACGCCATCAACGCCGCCGTCGCCGCTCTTGCCTAACGCTCGGCCGGCATCGCTTGTGGACCCCCCGTAACCCATTGCGAGCAGTAACTGAACCACGAGGCGTTCAAAAAATTCGGGCGGGGCCGCAATAACGCGGGCGAGCAGATCAAGACTGAGTTCATCGTCCAACTCTGCATGAGCTTTTCGAATGATTTCGTCCGGCGTCATTCCGCTCGCCTGGACTGCCTCGATCGCCGCAGAGGCTTTCCCAGCGTTGTCGGTACCATTGCTGGCCTCCCGGAACAGTACGAATTCTGGAAATTGTTCAAGAAAGTGAATGTCGATCTTTTCAGGAGGATTGGCTAATAGGTCACGCCCCCTGTCAGTTATCTGAAAGTGTGCTCGTTTGGTCAACTCCACCAGTCCTGCCTTGCCGAGATAGCTTTTGGCCCAATGCACACGGTTGGCGAAGGTAGTCTGCTTTCCGGATGGCAATAGTTCTGATCGCTCGTCCTCTGTCAGTTGGAATTTGTCAACCAATGACTGAACGACATCAGAAATCTTAACCTCGCCCATTTCGGACGAGCGTAGGACGGGCAGCATCAAAGTCTGAAAATCAGGAATGGCCATTGTAGAGGGTCAATTAGTCAAACGGCACCGACGCGGCGGTGCGTCGTGGTGAGGAATGATACTGCTTCCCCTGTCCGATGACTTCCCAGCACCTAACGTCCTCTCCCCTTTGGTACGAGTCGTTGTCGAACTGCCACTGCAACAGTCAACTCCGGGTCGCGTGCGGCCGATCGCCGCCCTGCGAATCTCGGAGTGGCTATGCGAACTGCATAAGGCAGTGATCGGCCATGAAGCGTCATTCGCCCGCACCGTTGCGGGGACGTTCATATGTCAGATCCACCCAGCAAGATGCTATGTGGGACTACCGGAGAAAGGTCCGTTTAGCTAAAACGGAATTTCCAACTCTGTGCGAAGGAGACGGAAATGTCCACGACCCAAGCAGTCCCACAAGACGAGAATACGGCAATCGACG
>NZ_VZQQ01000151.1 GCF_014397785.1 Paraburkholderia podalyriae | reverse complement strand
ACCTTCGGTTGTGACGGCGAGACTTGAATGCATCAGGATGCCGCATTGCGGGCTCGGCTTCGTCCGGCCTCGCCGCTGGGCGGAAGTTATTGCGCTGCCAGCGTATCCGATGAGTTCGGGATGTTCCCTTTCGTATGAAAACGTGGTGGTATCCTGAAGTACAAGAATCGGTCCATCGGTCGTGGAAGAACGCTGTGAAGTAGTCCGGAAATGTCCGCTCAGAATGTCCTGCTCACTGACGCGATCATTGTTCATAAAGCGATACGCTGCCTTGGTATTGGCCCAATCCTGGCAGGCGAGTGGAATGGTCTGTCCCATACCCTTCCACAATTGCTCCAGCAGCATTCCAAACCGCTTGCGAAGCCGGATGTCCTGAAACTCGCTGTCCGCAATCTCGCAATTCAGCCAGGATTCATCCTTTGCGCGTTCCGTTCCTGTCATCTATTCAAATAGGAATCCTAAATGCATTCAGGCTAGCAGAATTGAAAATCATCTAGCGGGCCTCCCACCGTCGTCGTGGAGGCGGCGGGGTTAAAGTGAGTTTGCCAACTGCTTTAACCGGAGGGAGGCTGAGATGAAATATAGCGGAATTGACCTGCATTCGAACAACACCGTCGTGACTGTGACCGACGAAGCGGACCGGGTGGTCGCAGAAAAGCGGCTGCCTAACGACCTGCCGAAGATTCTGGCGCTTCTTTTACCCTGGCAGCAAGAGCTGGCTGGCGTCGTGGTCGAATCCACGTACAACTGGTACTGGCTTGTCGACGGGCTGCAGGAAGCAGGCTTCAAAGTGCATCTGGCCAACACCACGGCGATCAAAAAATACGACGGACTCAAGCACAGCGGAGATGAGACCGATGCCCGTTACCTCGCTCACCTGCTGCGATTGGGGATTCTTCCGACAGGCACCGTTCTGCCGCCACAGCACCGTGCCGTGCGCGACCTGGCCAGGAAACGCATGCAACTGGTACGCAGCCGCACCAGCCATATCCTCGCGGTTGAGAACATTACGGCGCGCCAGTTCGGCATGCGAATCACAAGCAATCAGGTCAAGCGGCTGGACGCAGAAGCGATCGACCAGATGCACCTGCCAGACGACGTGGCACTCGCGGTTCTGGCGAACGTCGCGGTCATCACAACGCTCTCCTCACAGATTGACGTCGTGGAAAAGCGTCTTCATGAAAAGGTCGCGCCGGATCCCGACTATGCATTACTGGTTACAGTGCCGGGAATTGGCCAAACTCTTGCGACTGTCATTCTGCTGGAGGTGGGCTCCATTGAGCGCTTCGGCAGCGCTGGTAACTTCGCGTCCTACGCGCGCTGTGTAGACAGCCAGCACATGAGCAATGGCAGGAAGAAAGGTGAAGGCAATACAAAGAACGGCAACCCGTACCTGTCCTGGGCATTCATCGAAGCGGCCAACTTTGCTATGCGCTATTGCGCCGATGCCAAGCGCTTCTATGAGCGCAAGAAAGCCAGGACCAATCCGGTCCTGGCGCGCAAGGCCCTGGCACACAAGCTGGCCCGCGCGTGCTTCCATATTCTGAAGGAGCGAAAACCCTTTGATGTGACGCGCTGTTTCGCGTAGAGCTGACGACGGCGGCCGGCAAGCCCCGATTACCCACTGGAGCCCCAGCCCACAAAATTGAATGGGATGTCGTGCCGCCGTCCTCCGATGAGCAGTCAAAGCGGACCGCCCGCAATGCGAACCAGCCACCGATTGGCGCCGACGCGTCGGTAGCCACAAATTTGCGCAACCACATGGACGCATTGCGGCACCAACGTTCTTCTGGGGCGGCATGGCCGCTAGGGCGACAGGCAACGTACCTCGCCATTCGCTTGAACCTGATGGGTGTGTGGCGCGATCCGTCGCAGCCATGATCTGAAGAAACGGGCGCGCTCAGCTTCTGCAATCGGAACACAGCAACAGAAACTGGTCGCACTCTCGCGGCCATGATATTGCTTGCTCGCTTGACACTCGGCCCGCTAATGGGTGTGGGTAATTACAAGACCGACGCGACCTATCATGAATGAGTGAATCTGTCCGGGACCATGTTCATGCAGATCACGCGTTGCCTGATACGCCGAGCAGCAGCGGTGGAACGATCACGCAATACAGCGTGTCGCCTCCGCTGCCTGCCGGCCTGAGCCTGAATTCCCGGACTGGCGCGATCACCGGCACGCCCACCGCCGTCAGCAACGCCACTATTTATACGATCACGGGCACCAAGGCGGCAGGCAGCACCACCACGCTGGTGGAGATCGAGGTCAAGGCCACCGATGTGGCGCCGGATAGCCTGAGCTTGCCCCACGTGTACGCCTTCGCGCGCGAGCTGCGCATGGATACGCGGTGCCCCATACGTGCCGCGCGAGCTTGCATGTAGCGTGCGGATGCGCGCGAGCAGTTGCGCATCGCACGCAAGCGGGTGGCGCACCTCATGCGTATGGCGGGTCTCTGCGGGGCAAGCCGGCGGCGCTGGCCGCGCACCACACGGCCACGCGCAGGCGCCCGGCGCGCGCCTGATCTGGTGCGCCGGCACTTCAGTGCCGACGCGACAAACGTGCTGTGGGTCGCAGATGCGACCTATGTACCCACGGGTGAAGGATTCCTCTATCTGGCGGTCGTGCTGGATGTGTTCAGCCGTCGCATCATCGGCTGGGCGATGTCCCGCCATCTGTACAACGAACTGATGTTGCGCGCGCTGGACATGGCGTTGCAGCAACGACGCCATGATGGTGTGATTCTACATTCCGATCAAGGCTGTCCATCGAAGCGGGTCATCCCCACATTTGTCAAGACTGAACTGTTTAGAGATTAAACGAATGAGAAATGCAGAACGGAGCGACGTACACTGGATGCTCGACCTGGGCGACAAGAGTCATCAGCGTATCGGTGTATCGGCGCATAGACAGGTGCCCTCTTTGCTTTCCTCGCGCACCGCGGTCCACCCGAGTGCTCATCTTCAGGCAGGGAAACGGTCGCGGACTTCTGTTCGACTGGAGGGGCGATGGCATACGTACAGCGATGGCGGGACCGCGCCGCGCCGTTGCGTCACGGAAGCATGATCGCGCTTCTTGTGCTCTTCGTCATGATGGTGTTCGTCGTCCCGTTCGTCACCGCGTCGACTAGCGTGGCCGGTCGAATTCTGCAGGACGTGCTTCTCTCGCTGATCCTCCTGAACGGACTAATAACCGCGACGGATCGATCCGGAGAGTTCGCGCTGATCTCGCTGGCCGCCCTCGTGGCTCTCGTTGTGGTCTGGGCGGGATGGCTCCTCCCGACAGTCCTCACGCTGGCGATACGTGACGAAGCGACACTCCTTGCACTTGTGCTGCTTGGCATGGTCGTTGGAATGAGAGTGTTCGGCCCGGGCGCGGTGACACGTGACCGGATCGCCGGAGCTGTCGCGCTTTACATATTGGTGGGAGTAGTTTGGGCTGACGCATATTACCTCGTCAGCCTCTACGTTCCCGGGGCGTTTGCAGGCGCTACACACAGCGAGATCCCAGAGAATCACTCGATCTGGATTTATTTCAGTTTCGTCACATTGACCACCGTAGGGTATGGCGACATCACGCCTGTCGCGCCCGCGGCGAGATCGCTTTCGAATCTCGAAGCGCTGATTGGCCAACTTTATCCGGCTATCGTGCTCGCACGACTGGTGTCATTGCAGGTGGCGGGTGGTGGATCCGGAACGAACAAATCGTGATGCCACGCTTCGCGCGACGGCGCGTATTGCGTTGCCGACCACGCGTTGCCACCATACGAACCGAAGCGGGACCGACACAAACAAGCAGATGGCGGTCAACTGTCTTGCATATCGTCGATGCGTCCCGCTTTGACTGCGGCCTTCAACGCCGGCCAGTCAGCCTCGTTCTGCTCGGCATAGGCGAGCGCGAATTGCTCGATTGCCTCGTCGAACGCGTCGGACTTGCCGAGGTATCCGCAAATGAGCGCGGGATCACCAGCCTTTGCCATCGCGTGGGCAAGGGCGTGGCCGCAAGACACCGCATATTCGCTGAGATCATCAGCCTTAATGGTGCTGAAATCGAATGCGCCCTTCATGTCGCGCAACTGTCGCACGTAAAAATCGATACCCGTAATTCGCGCTTTGGACCAGCCGAGGAAAATGTCGCTGTGGAGGGGGCCCGTGCAAGTTGCTTTGCAATTGACTGGATCGAATCGCCCGACACGAGCGCCCGCGATATCTCCTCGCGCTCGGCCAGCGTCAACGCCAATCTGGAGCGGCGTCGCTGTGGCGGCCGGATTCCGCCCGTCTCAGCCAGAATCCCTTGTGCCGATGAGTGGTTCCGGTCAAAAAGCTGGGCAAATACGCTGGAGGGATTCGCCCTTCTGCCAGCGCTCCCACATCAGCGCTTTCTGGGTCTCGGTGTAATAAATCCGTATGCGTCTCACGTCGGCCGTTCTCCGGGCAGCAGTGAACGGGGGTAATTTGGTTCCCACCAAATGTTTTGATGGGAACCAAAGTGGCCGAGATTGTGGATAGCAAGTGCGAGGCACCGGGCAAGC
>NZ_VZQQ01000150.1 GCF_014397785.1 Paraburkholderia podalyriae | reverse complement strand
CATACGTGCGATGGGGATGCGTACGGCTCGCTGCGTTCGACATGGCTGACTGTCTCCATCAAGCTGAACGCGCCCATCATGCGTCGAAATATTCAGCAGTGAGAAACGGTCGTGCCGAGTCGCTTACGGTGATTCATGACGAAACGAGCATTAGCCGTGGCGCGGGCCTTATTCACGAGTTCACTCATGCACTGGCCGGGACGATAGACGTCGACCAGGCATTTATGCCAGGCCGATGCTGGGCGCTCGCAAAGGATAGGGATTTCGGACCGCGCGTGCTCGCCAATGCGCAGAGTTATGCATCGTTCGTTGAGGACGCATTCGGCTGACGGTTGCGCAGTCGACCGCATTCAGCCGCCCGCTGTTTGGATGGCTGAGAAGGGGCCCTTATGCACTTTTGAGCGGCGCATCGAGCGGGTCTCCCGCCTTCAGGCGATCAAGCGAACGGCCAGCGCTTAGTGCACCTTCCGTTCCATTGATCGCGGGCCCCTCACTGTTACAGCAAAGGCGTAAGCACCTGGTCAGATAGAACGAGGCTTCGGCGTCGTCAGCACAACGCTGTGATATCGCGAATTGGGTGCAGTGCCAGACTATTCGTCATCGTCCCCGTGATGATGATGATGATGCTCCCAGCCACTATGCCAACCATGGTCATGGTGCCAGTGCCTGTCACGGTCGTCGTTGTATTAGTACCCATAGCCATATGTGTAGCTCTAGTTGGCAGATAAACGTGAAGTGTCAGCCTGGTAACCGTTTGTAAGGCGCTGTGCCCTCCGGTTCTCTGCGTGCTTACGAAGCACTCAGCGAATCGCCATAGACACGAACACGCTCACCAATCTGAACGGTAGGCTGCGTGTCGTAGTTGAAGTTTCGATAACTGCCATCCTGCATTCTGACTTGCACCTGGTAGGTGGCATCTTTGCGTACGGCATGTTCGATACCGTTACCGGCAAGGCCACCGCCAACTGCACCCGCTATCGTCGCCAGAACACGGCCGCGCCCTTGACCAACCTGATTGCCCAGCAGCCCGCCTGCCACCGCACCGCCTACGGCCCCGAGCCCGGTGGTCGGCTCTTGCGTTTGGACTGCGTTGACCGCGACGACTTCACCTGCATTAGGGTCGACGGCAGCCGGTCGAGGTGGCGGCTGGGTGGCATCACGGTAAATATCGTCGTGCGCGTACGGGGGCGCTGGCGACGACGCACTGCTATGGTGGTGATGAACGTGGGGTTCGCTCACCGTGTCGGTCCGCGTGCCTTGTTGCTCCGCATACGGTTGAGCCGAGTCGAGCGGGCGTGCTGGCTGGCTGGACGGCGACCGCTGCAGTTTGCGACAGCGCCGGCGTTGCCGCCCGGGATATCGGAAGCAGACAGGTCATTGCGGCGATGCCGGTGCCGCTGGCGAGAATCACAGCAACGGCAACTCCGGCGACCAGAGGATGAATGCGGCTGTGTGGGGACGAATCGGAAGGCAGGTTTGTGTTCATTGCTGGCTCCATGGTATGTGCCTGCAAGAACGCCAATGCCATCAAACCGGTGGATCCTGCTATTGTGAGATTTGTAAGCGGTTGTCGCTCGCCGGGACGCGTTGGCATCACCCGCTCCAACGGGCCACGATGCGTCACGCGCCTGCAAGCGATCCGCGTGCGGTGCGTGCCTCCGGTAGAGTCGTGAAAGGGAAAAGTGCTTCGGCTGCTGTAGACCGCATTCGGCAGTAGCCGGCCATTTTCGGCCACTCGACCTCGAAGGCTAAATCGTCGACGATCTGCTCGGCTGTGGGCTGGGGGTGCCAATGACTTGAGCCGCGCGGCCGGCGGACTTAGAACGTTTGAGGCACGTCGGCTCTGGTAATCATATAGGCGGCCCCCCTCCGTTCGACTCGAACGGCTGGCATATCGGAGGTGCGAACACCGACGTGACGCACAGGAGGCCGGCTATATGATTATCAGAGCCCGCAGGAGTGCTCCGGATATCCGGAAAAACCGGCCTCGAATCATCCGGAGATCCGGACATCGTCCAGTCCGTGAACGGAGTGGCTTTGCTCGGGAGGGCTGTGTCAGTTGCTTATGAAGCGCATCCCATGCGCGCCCGGCACGCCAGCAACGATGGTCGTGAACTTGCCGGTCGAGTAATCCATCGCGAGAAGCGAATCCGTGACGCTACCTGAGGTGCTGTAGCCCTGGTTTGCGGGGAACGCGCCACCCTTGTAATCGACGCGGTAGATGTTGTTCGACACATCGTTGTCGGTGAAAAGAATGAACGACCTTCCCGTCGGCGGAGCGAAACGCGTATCGTCGACTTTGAACGGCGTTCCATTCAAGGTACGGTCAAGTACCGACACGCTCTGTTGCGGCGTTCCAATGTTACCGATCGTGATGAGCGAGTGGCCCGCCTGATCGTCCAGGATGACATTGCCTGCCGGGTCCAGGCCGAGCGAATCAGGATCGAGCACGTTCAACATGCGCGGCGCGCCTGTCAACTTATCCACAGCTGCTCCATTGCCGAGCAGCGTGTAAGCGGCAGCGGTCGTCGTTGCAGAGTCGCCGTCGAGATCAAAGTGTTGTCCATCGGGATCGATCGTAAGCCGTGCGATAACCGGGAACGGGTTGGCATTCGGTCCGGGCGGCGTGGCATTGTGCGCAGCGGTCTTGAATTCGCCCGACAGCGTCACATACACGCTGCCGTTCACCATGACCATATCGTCCAGACCGCCGGTGCCGTCGCTCCCTCCCGATTGCGGCATGAGCGTCTTGTTGTACGTGTAGGAAGAGACCGTGCCCGCGGTCACCTTGATCACGGACACCACGGGGTTGCCGTCTTCGTTTGAGCTCGCCCAGATGGTATTGGAGTCGACCGTCACTAGACCATCGACATGCCCTTTCACGGCGAACGTCTTCAATAGGTTTCCATTCAGGTCATATTGGATGACTTCCCCGGTCGTCTTGCCGGATGCCACTCGTTTGCCGGCAGAATCCTGATCGTCCTGATAGCCGACGAAGACACTTTGCCCGTCAGCTGAGACCGTCATATCGTCAGGGAGTGACGACGTTGACGGGCCATGCGCAAACACCGAGATATTGTAGTTCGGGTCCAGTGACTTGACGCCCGCCGGTAGCGCTATGGCCGTAGAGGGCTGGACGCGGCCGCTGTCAGGAGAGACGCTTCCACCGCAAGCAGTCAGGGACAAACTCGCGGCAACCGCAAGTGAAGTCAAGGCTAAACGCATCAAGCACTCCTATATTAAAAAGGCTGGGCGGTTTCAAAGGTGAAGCGCAACAGCGGGTTAATGAACTGAACCTTACGTGCCGAAGGCGGCAGTGTCTTGCCGATGAGCAGCACCTGATGTTAACCTTCATTGATTTCCCGGGAATGACAGTTCTTTCGATTTAGATTACGTTTTGCTCACCTCAACTTCTTGCACTGCGAGGTCCGCTCAATGAGCCTGCCGCTATCTCGCTCCGCAAGTCGGATGAGATCCGTCGCTTACCTCGCTCCTAGCGGTACGGTCAACTTGTTGTAGTGAGGCAGAGGTGGCGCCGAGAATCCGGACAGGTCGGTAAGTGGAAAAGCTGGGACGTGAGTCGGTCATAATGGCCGGCAACAAGGAACCAGAAGATGACGAAACGCAACCGACGGACACACTCACCGGCGTTCAAGGCAAAGGTGGCACTCGCGGCGCTCAAGGGCGACAAGACGCTGGCCGAACTGGCCCAGCAGTTTGATGTGCATCCGAACCAGATCACGACTGGAAGAAGCAACTGCAAGAGCGTGTTGCCGAAGTGTTCGAGACGGGCCAGACATCGGCCGAGCCCCCGGTCGATGTGAAGGCGTTGCACGCGAAGATCGGGCAATTGACTCTGGAGAACGATTTTTTGGAAAGCGCGCTCGGCAAGGCGGGATTGCTGAGCGTAAAGCGATGATTGATCGCGAGCACGCATTGCCGGTGAGCCGGCAGGTGCGGCTGGTGGGCAGTGCCCGTTCAAGCGCCTACAACCAACCGCACCCGGTCAGCGAGGCCGATCAGGAGCTGATGCGGCGGCTCGATGAATTGCATCTGGAGTTCCCGTTTGCCGGTGCACGAATGTTGGTTCGCCTGCTCAAACGCGAAGCTATCAGGGTCGGGCGCAAACACGTCGGCACTCTGATGAAGCGCATGGGCATTGAGGCGCTGTACTGCAAGCCGAACACGAGCCGCCGTCATGCGAAGCACAAGATCTGGCCTTATCTGTTGCGGGGCATGACGATCAATCGGGCAAACCAGGTCTGGGCACTGGATACGAGCTATATTCCGATGGCGCGCGGCTTCTCGTCTATCTGACCGCCGTGGTGGACTGGGCCAGCCGAAAGGTACTGGCCCACCGCGTGGCGATTACGATGGAAGCGCTGCACGCTGTCGAGGCGTTGGAAGAAGCGTTTGCGAAATACGGGCAACCTGAAATCGTCAACACCGACCAGGGCAGCCAGTTCACCGCGACAGCGTTCACCGACGCCGTGCTCAGCAGGGGCATCCGCCTGTCCATGGATGGCAAAGGCGCCTGGCGCGACAACGTATTCGTCGAACGCGTGTGGCGCAGCGTGAAATATGAA
>NZ_VZQQ01000014.1 GCF_014397785.1 Paraburkholderia podalyriae | reverse complement strand
GTTCGAAGGAGACGAAGATAGACGTCCTGCAACACCTCTCCCGGCAGCTTTAGTGGCTCAGCCGACGGTCGTCAGGTGGGGGAGTTTGAAGTGACCATACCCGGGGGAGTTTGACCGACCGCCGGGGGTGAGGCGTTCCGCGACCTGGCGCTGAAATGCAAAGAGCCTGAGAGAGCAGGCGCCTTGGTTCGTCGGGGTGCGTCAGTAAGTCAATACGCGACAATCACGATGGCCGTCTTCGATAACCAGGACCGGCGCGTAACCGCCACCCTTACTTCTTGGCGAACCACATCAACCGAACCTCCCGCCCGTCAACGGTTATTCACCACACCTGGTTACGGCGGCGGTTGTCGCGGCAGCGTGCGCTTACGAATCGCTGTCCCGGCAAGGCGTTCGTACTGTTGGCGTTGTTTAAGATTGATTTAAGCGACGCTACGTGCTCTTCGAACGAAACCTTGAGAGGACAACGCCCCGGCGGTGTGCGACTTATCCGCTGCGTGAACCCGCCTCGTCCCTCGAGCAAACGTACGCAGGGCCACTCGGGGCATCCCCCGACGGAATGAGGTGGAGATGGTGTACTTGATTACCGACCTGAAGATGGTCGAAAGTTATGGCCGCATCAAGGCTGACAGCGGCAAGGATGCGCTGGAAGAGTTTGCGGTCAGCAAGGGCTTCCTCAACCTGATGGAGTTCGCCTCCGCCCGGCCCGCGTTCGTCAACGACTTGGTGGCTGTTCAACTGCAATAAGGAGACTGACGTGGCCCTGACTTTGGGAGAGGCTCTGGAGCACGCCGAACTGTTGGAAGTCTACGGGGTGATTTCCAGAACGGCGCAGGCGCTCATCTTGATGAGGCACGAGTACCTGAACGTCGTCGGCGCTGAGAAATACGAGTTGATTTTCGAGGAGGTGGGCTTGGCCCATCCGGACCCTCAATGACCCGCTCATGCTTTGCGCTTCGGATGCTTGTGAGTCGCATAGTTGTCGACGATGAGATGCACATCAAGTCACGCTGCTAATCCGAGCCGGTTCATGCCGGAGTTCATCTTCAGATAGATGTCAAACGGCCGCTTCGGCTTTGTTGACACAATCAGTTCGCGTTGCTCGTCACAATGCGCGGCCACAGTCAGACCGAACTCTTCAGCTGTTTTCACGTCGCTCTGGTTGAAGATTCCTTCGAGAAGAAGAACCGGCTTCCTCCAGCCGAGCTGTCGGACGTGTACCGCTTCGTCGAGGTCAAGGAGCGCGATGCCGTCCGCAGTTTCCAGCGCAGGAAAGATTCGTTCAATTCCGTGTCCGTAGGCGTTCGCCTTCACAACGGCCGAGACACGAAATGTCGGAGCTCTCTGACGAACGACCTCGAGGTTGTGTCTCACAGCGTCCGGATGGACGAATGCATGAATTGGGCGGGGCATAGCGCTCCCTTCGAAGACTTGTTGAAACGGTAGCGTTCACCGTCGCGAGCTGAGCGACGGAGTTGGCGCGTCGCGTCCGGTTCAACCACGGACCCATGCAAGGCTCAGTTCAAATTGAAGTCAGCCGGAGCCGGCGACTCGCTCGCGTAGCGAGAAACGTTGAGGTCGTCGTGTCGAATCGCCGGCTGCTTTCCTGAAACTAAATCCGCGAGCAGCTGCGCAGAACCACACGACATCGTCCAGCCGAGCGTGCCATGGCCCGTATTCAGATAGAGGTTCGCGACCGAGGTGCCGCCCACAATCGGTGTGCCGTCAGGCGTCATGGGTCGCAGCCCAGTCCAGAATGTAGCCTTCGAGGTATCGCCGCCGCCCGGGAAAAGGTCGTTCACGCACATTTCCAAGGTTTCGCGCCGAGCTTCGCGAAGACGCTTGTCGAACCCCACGATTTCGGCCATACCACCAACACGGATGCGCTTGTCGAATCGGGTGATAGCAATTTTGTACGTTTCATCGAGGACGGTTGAGACCGGTGCGCATCGCTCTTCGATGATGGGGGCGGTGATGGAGTAGCCCTTGAGCGGATAAACCGGAATCTTGACAATGTTTGAGAGGAAGTTCGTCGAATATGAGCCGAACGCTACGACAAACACATCGGCGTGAATGAGCTTGGCACCATGGCGGACGCCGACGACTTTACCGCCCTCCACGACAAGGCCCTCGACTTGCGTGTTGTACCGAAAGGTGACGCCAGCTTGCTCAGCTAACGCCGCGAGCCGAGTCGTGAACAACTGGCAGTCGCCGGTCTCATCGCCCGGTAAACGCAAGCCGCCGGTCAACTTGTGTGAGGTGGCGGCAAGAGCCGGTTCGGCTCTAGCAAGCTCACCCTGAGTCAGCAACTCGTAGGGGACATTGGCTTCTTTAAGCACGGCAATGTCCTTCGCCGCGCCGTCGAACTGCTGCTGCGTACGGAAAACCTGCAACGTGCCGCCAGTGCGTCCTTCGTACTGGATGCCGGTTTCTGCTCGGAGCGCCTTCAGGCAATCGCGGCTGTATTCCGCAAGCCTGACCATGCGATTCTTGTTAATGGCATAGCGCTCCGCATTGCAGTTCTGGAGCATCTGCCACATCCACTGGAGCTGGAATTGCTTGTCCTCGTCGTCCGGACGAATCGCGAGCGGGGCGTGCTTCTGAAACATCCACTTCACCGCTTTCAGGGGTACACCCGGAGCCGCCCACGGTGCTGCGTAGCCTGGCGAAATCTGCCCTGCGTTCGCGAAGCTCGTTTCCAGCGCAGGTCCGTGTTCGCGGTCGATGACGGTGACCGCATGCCCCGCGCGTGCGAGGTAAAACGCGCTCGTCACACCCACAACTCCACTTCCCAATACGACGACCCGCATAGCATCCGCTCCGGGCATCACAGTTGACGCCAACTGCACACAATGATGTATGCAGTGATTGACTGCATGCTAGCTACGAGTTGGTAGTTTAAGAAACCATTCGATGCCAACTTTTTGGATGAATCAACTTCCGGATGAAGGCGACGGAGTGTTCAGTTCGCTGAACGCCTTGTCACCGTTGCCGCAGCGAGGTTTGAAGCGACCGCTGCATTTTCGCCTAGGGACAAGTGCCTAGTTGACAGCCCAGATTTTGACTTCATAGACTGTGTACATCGCTGCACACATAGAGATGCGCAGGACTGTGTGGCGAAAAATCAGGATTTTTCCAACAGGCTTATCCATACTTCGGGAGCTGATTATGGTTCTGCTGTCTCGCTTCACTCGGCGCGTTCTGACGTGCCTGGCGGTAACCGGTTTTGTCGCTGCTGGTGCCCCGGCTCACGCCGAAGACACCGGTGCCTGGCAAAATGTGAAAAAGGCTGGTGTTCTCCGTTGCGGCGCGGCCGTGGCTCCTCCCTACGTCATGCGCGACCCGAAAACCGGCGAATATAGCGGCTTTTTCTCGGAACTCTGTCGCAGCTTTGGACAGAACGTGCTGAAGGTGAAAGTCGAGTTCGTCGACACCACGTGGGACAACATCGTCGCCGGCCTGCAGTCTGACAAGTGGGACCTGTCGATGGCGTTGAACGACACGCCGGAACGGGAGAAAGCCATTTCGTTCTCGACGCCCGCAACGGACTACAACGTCTCCTTCGTCTACAACAAGAACAATCCAAAGGTTCCAAAGGCCGCTCGCACCATAGCCGAAATCGACAAGCCCGGTGTGACAGTCGCTGTCATGTCAGGAACAGCGCAGGACAAGGCTATCTCTGCCGCTTTCAAGCAAGCGACAATCATGCGTCTGCCGGGTAACGATGAGACGCGCCTCGCACTAATGTCCAAGCGCGCGGACCTGCTCGCAGATGCCAACATCACAAACATGCTGCTTACCGAGGCGCACCCGGAATGGGCGTCCACCATCCAGCCGACTCCGCCGCTCGCCCAGCAGGAAGTCGCATTCGGCCTCAGGAAGGAAACGCCTGCTGCCGACGTCGCCGTCCTTAACAAGTATGTCGACGAACAGGTCAAGTCGGGCGCCGTCAACCGCCTCATCAAAACCTCTGTCCAGGCAATGCTTGTCACAAACAAGTGATGCACCTGTTGACGCGGCACGCCCCAATGGGTGCGCTGTTCCGAGGATATTCAGAAGGGCTCCCGTCAATCTGACCTTTGCAAGCTTGACGGGATAGAACAACACGATGCTTCATGCTCCACGAGGCAGTTTGCCGTGCTTACTGAAAATTCCGACTATGTCACAGACGGCGATAGAACGCGCGCCGTCGTCGACTTGCCTACGTTCCGGGCGCGGATGGAGGGCAGTGTCAAACGGTTACTTCGTTCGTAGGCGGCGATAGTCAGATTCGGCTTCGCTCGAGCTTCTTTTGGTTCGTCCCAAGCGTCTTCCAATCGGCTTCTCAGTGATTTCCCTGAAACAACAAGTTAGGCGTTGACAGGCGCAATTCCGGGCTTCTAGTATGTGTACACACTTGCACACATTGAAACACACATGTCTGCGCACTGCATGGGAAGCCCGTGGCTACCAAGGCTCCTAAGGGTCTCAACGCTCGAGCGCAAGCCGTATTAGCCGATTTCGCATGCGGTTCGGCACTGTCGCCAGCCGCTGATTTTCGAATCACACATCACGTGCCTGCGGGCGCGTCAGCTGGAGAGATTCCATGCTTTCTTCCCAAGCCATGATTGCTCAGCAGGATGAGCCGCCAGTTGCAGTTGGCTGTGCCAACGCGACCTTCGGTGATTTCGTACAGTTTCGAGACGTCTACAAGTCCTACGGTCCGAATCTGGTCGTCATGGACCACATGAACCTTGACATGCGCGCCGATGACCGGCTCGTCATCATTGGACCGAGCGGTAGCGGCAAGAGCTCGCTGCTTCGCGTGATGATGGGGCTGGAAGGCGTCCAGGGCGGCGAGATTGGCTTTCAGGGCAAGCCGTACATCTACGGAGCCGACTCGGGCAAGTCGAAGCGCATCGATGCCAAGCTGCAGAAACAGATTGGCATGGTGTTCCAGCACTACACGCTGTTCCCGCACCTGTCCGTCCTGGGCAACCTCACCCTCGCCCCGACGAAGGTCAGCGGCATCACAAAAGCAGAAGCGACCGAGCGGGCTCGCACGTATCTGGCCCGGCTCGGCCTTGAAAGCAAGCTCCACGCATACCCGAGTCAGCTCTCCGGCGGCCAGAAGCAGCGAGTTGCCATTGCGCGTGCCCTGATGCTCGAGCCGAAGCTGATGTTGTTCGATGAAGTCACCTCCGCCCTTGACCCCGAGATGGTCATCGAAGTGCAAAACGTGATGCTTCAGCTTGCCGAACAGAAGATGGCGATGATTATCGTGACGCACGACATGCACTTTGCGCGCGACATCGCCACGCGCGTGGTTTTCTGTGCGAGCGGAAAAATCGTCGAACAAGGCGCTCCCGCCGAAATGTTCAAGTGCCCCAAGGAAGCTCGCACCCGCGAATTCCTCGAGAAAGTGCTGCATCTCGACTGAGGTCCGACATGAACTATCACTTCGACTTCCGCTTCCTTGAAGGCAGTTTCGGCGCCTTGCTCGAAGGCCTCAAGGTCACCATCGAGCTCGCCGTAGCCTCGAACATCATGGGTCTCGTGCTTGGCTTCCTGCTCTGCCTCATGGCCATGAGCAGATGGGTCGCCGTACGCTGGCCAGCGCAGCTCTTCATTGAGTTTTTCCGCTGCACGCCTGCGCTCCTGCAAATCGTCTGGTTCTTTTACTGCATCCCGATGATGGTCGACGTGTTCATCGACCCAATCCTGATGGGCGTGCTCGCGCTTGGTCTCAATTTGACTGCGTTCAACGCTGAAGCCTACCGTGCAGGCGTTCAGGCGGTCCCCAAGGAGCACCTTGACGCATCTGTCGCTTTGGGCCTCAAGCCGTGGCAGCGCACCATGTATGTGGTGTTGCCTCAAGCACTTCGCAGCTCGATGCCGGTTCTCATGACAAACGGCATTGGCAGTCTGCAGCAGAGCGCGCTCGTTGCCATCGTTGCGGTCGCCGACCTTATGTACGTCGGCAAGAGCCTTGCGACCGAAGCCTACCGGCCGCTCGAAACCTACACGGTTGTTGCTCTCATCTACTTCGCTCTGTCCCTGC
Organism: Paraburkholderia podalyriae; assembly: GCF_014397785.1. Classification (GTDB taxonomy): domain Bacteria; phylum Pseudomonadota; class Gammaproteobacteria; order Burkholderiales; family Burkholderiaceae; genus Paraburkholderia; species Paraburkholderia podalyriae. The sequence continues at coordinate 195,176 of NZ_VZQQ01000014.1, read as the reverse complement.
CCATCGCAAAATTTGTGCATGTGATTGAGCGTCGTCAGGACCTTGCGGTCAAGCGTTGAGGAGAAGACCATGCATCTAGATTTTTCAGCTGTTCTTCCTTATTGGCTTGTCTTGCTCAAAGGACTGGGGCTCACCCTTGCATTTACGAGCAGCTGCGCGGTTATCGGAAGCCTCGCCGGCTTCGTGCTAAGCCTGCTTCGTATGTCACCCAACCGATTCATTAAGGGCGCGACAACGCTGTACGTGGAGTTTTTCCGAGGCACGCCGCTGCTCATCCAGCTGTTCTGGGTGTTCTTTTGCTTTCCGGTCGTTTTCCGCCTTCCGATACCGCCGTATGTTTCGGTTGTGATTTCCCTGACGCTGTACATGGCAGCTATCACTAGCGAGACGTTCCGCGGCGCGTTGAAGTCTATCTCCAGTGAACAGCACGACGCCTGTATCGCATTGAGTCTTTCGCCGCAAGCGAAAATTCTTTACGTTATTTTCCCCCAAGCACTGCTGCGCGCGATTCCGCCGCTTCTCTCGAACGTCGTCAGTCTGTTCAAGGAAAGTGCGCTCATCTCGTCGGTTGGCGTCGCGGACCTCATGTTCGTCGGACAGAACATCTCGAGCAGCACAGCAAAGCCGGTCGAGTTCCTGACGACGGTCGCGATTATTTACTTCCTCGTCGCTTTTCCCCTCACGCGCCTGGTTGGCGTGGTCGAGTCGCGATTCCTTAAACGCTTTGCCTACTAACCCAACCCGTCCTTCATAAAGGGAGAAACACATGCAGATGAAAGGCATCCTGCCCGCACTCGTCACACCGTTCAATGCTGCCGGCGCTGTCGACCACGACGTGCTGGCTAACATTCTCGAGTTCCAGCTCAAGGCGGGTGTAACCGGCTTCGTGCCGCTCGGCTCGACCGGTGAGTACTACGCGCTGACGCACGACGAGCGCCGCGCTATCCTGAAGACCGTTCTTGAGGTCGTGGGCGACCGCGGCACACTCATCGGTGGCGCGAACGGTTCGTGCACCCGTGAAGTCATCGAGCAGGTTCAGCTGGTCCGCGATGCGGGCTACAAGAACGTCCTCATCGCCCCGCCGTACTATGCGCTGCCCTCGCAGGAAGAGCTGATTGGTCACTACGAGGCCATCCTCAAAGCGGTTCCCGACGTCGATGTCGTGCTTTACAACTATCCGGTTCGCACGAACGTCGAAGTGGGCTTCGGCGTGCTGGACGCGTTCAAGGATAACGCCCGTGTCGTCGGCATCAAGGAGAGCAGCGGCAATCTGCTGCGCGCCATCGAAATCGGCGAAAAGTACAGAGACCATTACCAGCTGTCGTGCGGCTCCGATGACCAGGCGCTCGACTTCTTCCTATGGGGCGCGAGCAGCTGGATTTGCGGCCCGGCGAACTGCTTCGTGAAGCCGGTGGTGGACTTCTACAACAAGTTCACCGCTGGCGACATCCGCGGTGCCCAGGACGTAATGCGCTCGCTCTTCCCGGTCATGGCGACGATGGAAGCGGGCAAGTTCGTGCAGAAGGTGAAGTACGGCTGTGAACTCGCGGGATTCAAGGTCGGCTCAGCTCGCATGCCGCTGCAGCCGCTGACCGACGCAGAAAAGGCGGACTTCCGCGCCGTATTCGAAGCAGCTCAGGCATGACACGAAGCCAGCGGAGAAATCCGCCGGCAATGCACTCTTGCAAGGTATTCGGATGAGCAAGCACAGCTTTAAGAGTATCGAAGGGCATACCGAAGGCATGCCCGTGCGCATGGTGGTCGCCGGCGCGCCGGCGCTCAGCGGTACGACGATGGATGAACGCCGCGGCCTATTTGTGCGAGACCACGACTGGATTCGACGCGCGTTGATGCTGGAACCGCGCGGCCACTCGCATATGTCCGGGACCATTCTTTATCGGCCCCTGTCTGCAGATGCGGATATGAGTCTCGTCTTCATCGAAACATCCGGCTGCCTGCCGATGTGTGGACATGCATCAATCGGCTCCATTTCGTTCGCGCTCGAAGCAGGTCTGATTCAACCGAAGTCGGCTGGTACGGTCGTCGTCGACGTTCCTGCTGGCAAACTGCACGCCAGGTACGTGATGGATGGCGACCGTGTCGCGTCGGTTCGATTCACGAACGTGCCCAGCTTTCTGCTTCATCGCGATATTGAAATCGAGCATCCGCACTTCGGACGTCTTGCCGTCGACATCGCGTATGGCGGCAACTTCTATCCTATCGTGGAGGTGCAACCGAACTTCCCGGGATGCGAGCACTTCTCTCCAGACCAACTGCTGGAGTGGGGCCGCCAGCTGCAAACCGCGGTGAACTCGACAATCGACGTCGTTCATCCTGATAACCCAGGCATCCGCAGCGTGAAGCATGCCATGTGGACGGGCGCGCCTGTCTCCGATGACGCCGACGCTCGAGCGGTCGTCATCGCCGGCGACACGCTGATTGACCGCTCACCGTGCGGCACCGGCACGTCCGCTCGAGTCGCCCAGCGGTACGCGCACGGCCTACTCTCGGAGGGGCAGGCGTTCCGGCACCAGAGCCTGATTGGCAGCTGTTTCACTGGTCGAGTGGAATCAACAACAAGACTGAAGAGCGGGTTGGACGCGGTGTTGCCGAGTGTCGAAGGACGCGCCTGGATTACGGGGCGGGCAGAATATTATGTCGACACCTCCCAGCCATATGCTCATGGCTTCAGCTTGAAGGAGTTTGTGAATTGAACGCCGTTCCTCGCGAGGATGCTTCGCTTGACCCGCTTGCCTCTGCCCAGGAATCTGCTGTCGTCATAGGCGGCGGCATCGTGGGCGTGTGCTGCGCGCTTTATCTGCAGCGCGACGGCTACGCGGTTACGCTCATTGACCCGGAAAGTCCGGGCAATAGTACGGCGAAGTGGAGTTGTGGCCAGATGGCGGTGAGCGAAATCATCCCGCTATCCAAGCCCGGCATCCTCATGAAAATCCCGGGCTGGCTCATGGACCAGAAGGGTCCGCTCGCGCTGCGTCCAAGCGCTCTGCCTGGAATCATTCCGTGGTTCTGCCGCTTTCTCATGTGCGCAAGGCACTCGAAGATTGTGGACCTCGCCGAGTCAATGGCGACACTCACGCATGACGTCTATGCAGACTACGCTCCGTTGCTCGAGGCCTGCGACGACAAAGCTCTGATGGGCGAACGTCCTATTCTGGAAGTCTTCGACAATCCAGGTGGGCTTGCGCGCGAACTGCCACATCTGGAGCTGCGCGAGTCGCTTGGCTTCAGGTCACAGCGTCTGAACGCCAAGGAAATCGGCGACCTCGAGCCGGCGCTTGCTGGCAAGTTCGCCCACGGACTGATTTTCCCTGACTGGCGCGCTGTCAGCGACACGGAAGGCTTCATCGCCGCGCTCACCGGCAGCTTCATCGCTCACGGCGGACGCCGAATCCAGACTGAGGCCAATCGCATTGTCGAATCGAACGGCCGCGCTGTCGGCGTCGAGCTTGCAAACGGCCAGAGCGTTGCGGCGCAGCACGTCGTTGTTGCTGCTGGTACGGGTGCGCGGCGGTTCTTCAATTCGCTGGGGGTAAGCGTGCCGCTCAAGGGCATCGCGGGCTACCAGGCTGTCGTCAAAAACCCGGGTGTGGAATTTCGTCACTCGACCATCTACGCGGATGGCGGTTTCTGCTTCACTCCCATGACTCGCGGCCTGCAGATTGGCGGCACTATCGAATTCGCAGGCGACGGCGCGAAACCGAACTTTGGGCGCGCGGAAATCATCCTCGAAAGGGCCAAACGGGTTCTGCCGGAACTTAAAACCGCCGACGTGGAATACGGTGTTGGCTATCGACCCTTCCTGCCTGACACGAAGCCCATCATCGACCGTTCTCGCAGGCTTGGAAACGTCTTCATGGCGTTCGGCCACGGGCAGCTCGGTCTGACGCTCGGCGCTACCACAGGTCGACTGATTGCCGACATGGTTGCTGGTCGCCCGACCAAGCAGAGCCTTACGCCATTCAGTGCCTATCGTTTTTCTTGACGAGACTTATTATGAAATCGTACGAACAGCTTTTCATCGACGGTCGTTGGGTGGCGCCTGTCAACAAGGGAACCTTCGAAACTGTCGACCCCAGTACCGAGCAGGTGATTGCCAAAGTCGCCTCCGCAACTGCAGAAGACGTCGACCTCGCCGTCAAGGCGGCCCGAAAAGCATTCGATGAGGGTCCGTGGCCGAGGATGAGCGGAGCAGAACGTGGCGTCGTGCTTCGACGCATCGGCAACGGTATCCGCGACCGAATCCAGGAACTTGCCGAAATCGAAGTCCGCGACAACGGCAAGCCGCTTCCCGAAGCGCTTTGGGACCTGGGTGACGCAGCAGGCTGCTTCGAGTTCTACGCTGGGCTCGCAGAGAAGCTTGACGAGAACGCTGAGACGCCCGTGACGCTCTCCGACGACCGTTTCAGTTCAGTGGCACGCAAGGAGCCGGTCGGCGTTGCCGGCGCTATTATTCCGTGGAACTTCCCGATGCTGATGGCAGCATGGAAAGTCGCCCCCGCGCTGGCCGCCGGATGTACGATGATTCTGAAGCCGTCAGAGATGACGTCCCTGACGGCCCTTGAGCTGGGCAGTATCGCGGCCGAGGCGGACCTTCCGCCCGGTGTGTTGAACATTCTGACTGGCCCTGGAAGTGATGTGGGCGCGCCAATGAGCGAGCATCAGGGCATCGACAAGCTGGCGTTCACGGGAAGCATGCCGACCGGCAGCCGCATCATGCAGGCCGCTGCGCGCGACATCAAGAACATCAGCCTCGAGCTGGGCGGCAAGTCCCCCTTCATCGTATTTGATGATAGCGACATCGACGCTGCCGTCGAATGGATAATGTTCGGCATCTTCTGGAATCAGGGAGAAGTCTGCTCGGCTACATCGCGGGTACTCGTTCAGCGTGGCATCTACGACCGTCTCCTTCAGCGGCTGAAAGAGGAAACGCGCAAAATCAAAATCGGTAACGGCCTTGAAGACGGCGTCCTGCTCGGCCCCATTGTCAGCAAGGGACAGTACGAGAAAGTGCTCGCGGCGGTTGCGCGTGGCGAGGAAGACGGGGCGCGATTGGTGACGGGTGGTGACCGTCCTGCACGCCTCGACAAAGGTTACTTCATGGAGCCCGTCGTCTTTGCCGACGTCCCTGAAGAGAGCTGGGTCTGGAACGAAGAGATTTTTGGACCGGTCGTCTGCATCCGGCCGTTCGACGAAGAAAACGAAGCGGTGCGCTCTGCCAACAACTCCCGTTTCGGGCTCGCTGCCGCCGTCATGTCGCGCGACAACGAACGCTGTGAGCGAGTCGCACGGGCGCTGCGCGCCGGCATCGTCTGGATTAACTGCTCGCAGCCCACGTTCACTGAAGCGCCTTGGGGCGGGTACAAGCAGAGCGGCATCGGGCGAGAGCTCGGCGTGTGGGGCTTGAACAATTATCTGGAAACGAAGCAAATCACGCGGTATGACGGCGATAAGCCCTGGGGCTGGTACATCAAGTAAGGCGGGTCCATCATGCGCTGGAAAAAGACGCTTCAACTCGTGGATGTGCACTGTGAAGGCGAGGTTGGCAAAGTCATCACCGGGGGAGTTTTGGGAATCCCCGGTGCGACGATGCTCGACAAGATGAACTACATCAACGAGGTCGACGATAGTCTTCGCCGACTGGTTGTGCTCGAACCGCGCGGTTGCCTTCAGATGTCAGTCAATCTGCTGCTGCCGCCGACGCGTCCGGAGGCGCATGCCGGGTTTATCGTCCTGCAGGCGGACAAAGCCCATCCGATGTCCGGCAGCAATGCAATTTGCGTGGTCACGGCGTTGCTCGAGCTCGGCCTGGTCGAGATGCAGGAGCCGGAGACGACTGTTGTTCTCGATACGCCTGCGGGACTGGTGACTGCGCGCGCGACCTGCGAGGATGGACGCTGCACGGGGGTCTCGCTCGACATGGTGCCTTCCTTTGTCGAACTACTGGAATTCGAATTCGAAGTTCCACAACTCGGGAGAATCAAAGCGGATGTTGCTTTCGGCGGGGTGTACTACGCGCTCGTCGATGTTGACCAGGTGAGGCTGACTATTGCGCCGGAGAATGCTCGAGCACTTGCTGAGCTTGGCATCCGTATCAAAGACATCATCAACGGCCGGATTCGGATTCAACATCCGCTTTTCCCGGAGATAAACGAGGTCGCGTACGTCATGTTCCGAAATCGCGTCAGCTCCGAGCTCTATCAGACGTGCACGACGTTGCCGCCTGGACGAGTCGACCGGTCCCCGTGCGGTACGGGCAGCTCCGCCAATCTGGCGACACTGGCGGCCAGAGGATTGGCCGACATCGGAAGCCGGTTGAAGTCGCGCTCGACAATCGGTGGCGAGTTCAATGTGGAACTGCTCGGCAAGACCGAAGTTGGAGGTCGCGCGGCAATTCTTCCGCGCATTCAGGGGCGAGCCTGGCTTTATGGAATCCAGCAGATTGGGGTTGACCCCGATGACCCATTGTCCGCCGGATTCATGCTGAGCGACACGTGGGGCTCCGGTTTTCCGGCGGTCTGAGGCGGAGCGCGCACGATGATAAACTTGAATGCGCGCCCGTCTTTCCGGGCTTACGATGACAGCGGTGGAACCATGAGCAAGACGACGACGGAGACAGAGGCAGGCGGCCGCCGCCACGGCGGACGGTATATCTACGAGGAACTGCGCAAGCAGATTCTGACGCTACAACTCAAGCCAGGCTCGCCGCTCGACGAGGTGTCGCTCGCCGCACAGTTTGGCCTTTCCCGTTCGCCCGTTCGCGACGCGCTCGCCCGCCTTATCAGCGAGGGTCTCGTTACGATTCTTCCGAACCGGACGACGCTCGTCACGCCCTTCGAAATTGAAGAATTCCCGAAGTACATCTCCGCTCTTGACCTTATTCAACGGGCAGTGACCCGTCTGGCAGCGCTGCACCGCACGCAGGCGGACCTTGTGCGAATCCGTAAGGCGGATGACGAGTATATGCAAGCGGTTGAGAGCGGCGACTATCAGTCAATGACCGAGACGAACAAGGCGTTGCACGTTGCCATAGCACATGCAGCGAATAATCCCTACTTCATCGGGTACTACGAGCGGCTGCTTGGTGAAGGACAGCGGCTCTCACACCTTCACTTTGATTTCACTGTCACATCACCGACGGCGACGAAGCTAGGACGGGACCACGCCGACCTTATCGACGCGATTGAGCGCAAGGATGCCAATACGGCAGAAAAACTCGCGCATGAACACACGATGTTGTTCCAGCAGCGGTTCCTGGACTACATGCGTCAGAATATGACCGAATCGATGGCGGTTTCTTAATGGCTCACGGTGGGTCACCGAGACCTCGGTGCCCGCTCCTCCTTCAGGTCCGGCTGCGTCTCAGTTTCCGGAGGAACGTCCACAGTTCCGGTATATCGGATGTTGCGGCATTAAACCTGAACCACTCCGAAGCGTGTTCGCTCGGCCGGAAGTAGGAACCAGGCGCCAACCAGATTCCCTTGCTCAAGGCATCGTTTGTAATGGCGATGCTGTCTTCCGGCTGAATGGGCAGCTTTGCCCACAGGAACAGCCCTGCATTCGGTGTATGAAAAATCTCCAGGCCGGCCTCGGACATGGACTGAGTCACCTTCGCGTGGGCGTTGAACAGTCGTTCGCGTATGTGCGCAATGTGTCGGTCATAGTGTCCGTCAATGAGCACGCTCGCCACGGCGCGCTCCGTGACTTCAGATGAGGTCAGGCCAACGGCCATCTTCGTGAGAGCAAAACGTGACAACAACTCGCGCTTCGCAGCGATGTAGCCAACGCGCATCGCTGGTGTGATGGTCTTCGAGAATCCCGAGAGATAGATGACGCGCTGAAGCCCCTCCATTGCGGCCAGACACGGCATCCCGGGAGGAGCGAGTTCTCGGGAGATGTCGTCCTCCACAACGTACATGCCTTCCCTGTCCGCAATCTGCAGCAGGCGGAATGCCGACGAAGCGCTGAGCGATGTACCGGACGGGTTCTGCAGCACCGTATTGACGAACATGACTTTCGGACGATGCGTCTTCACGACTTCTTCGAACTGCGCGGTGTCGATGCCATCAGGCGTGCGCGCAACGCTGACGACGTTCACGAACGCTACTTTGAGGATTTCGAGCAAATTGCAGTAGCACGGGTCTTCGACAACGACCGTGTCGCCAGGCCTGAGCAACGTGCGGACAACAAGGTCCAGCGCCTGGGTCACTCCCTGCGTAAGCAGGACATCGTCGCTGCCAACGGGAAGTGAGTATCTGCGCAGTGAGCTCGCCACGTGCTCGCGCAAAGTCGAAAGGCCGTATGGGTGGCCATACCCGCCGATGCGCGACCCAGGTACCCGGCTGACAACGCGCAGAGCGTGTTGCACGCCGCTCTCGTTTATCCAGTCGTTTGGTATCCAGCCACAGCCCGCTTTGATGGGTACTGTCTTGTCGGCGAACACATCGGAAAGTAGCCACGCTCTATTAAGACTCGGCGCACTGAATGACGGTGCCGCGGGCGCTTTGGCTGCGGGCGTCGCGACGCGATAGCCTGCTCCCGCGCGTGCCACTACGAGCCCCAGCGAAACGAGCCGTTGATAGGCTTCAGATACCGTGTATGTGCTGAGGTTGTGAGTCTTCGCAAGGCCTCGGACGGAGGGCAACGTCGTGCCAGCCGGGTATGTTCCCTGCCTCAGTTCCTGCTCGATTGACGACACAATCTGGTCGACCAATGTGCCTTCGTTCTTGCGCGAGCGTGACAGGTTCAGCTTGAACATTTCCAATACAGTTCGGAGAAGAAAATCAGCACGGTCTGACTGCTGGTTGCAGGCTGTCCAGTGATTGTAGCCGGCAAACTCGTTAAAGTTGACTTCACATTCCCGGAGTCAACATATGAGCTCGAATCAAATCAATCTGAACATGTCGAACTTCTGGATGCCTTTCACGGCAAACCGTCAGTTCAAGGCAGCACCTCGACTGTTCAAGTCTGCCAAAGGCATGCACTACACGACGGTGGACAACCGCGCCGTGCTCGATGCGACGGCGGGTCTTTGGTGTGTGAACGCGGGCCATGGTCGCTCAGAAATCACACAGGCGGTGAGCCAGCAGCTCGAAACGATGGACTACGCGCCGACGTTTCAGTTGGGCCATCCGCTTGCGTTCGAAGCAGCCACCAAGGTCGCCGATTTCATGCCGGCAGGTCTCGACCGCATCTTCTTCACCAATTCCGGTTCCGAGTCTGTCGACACGGCGCTGAAAATGGCGCTCGCCTATCACCGTGCTCGCGGCGAAGGGCAACGGACTCGCTTCATCGGGCGCGAACGTGGCTATCACGGTGTCGGCTTCGGCGGTATTTCCGTCGGCGGCATCCTACCCAACCGCAAGATGTTCTCCGGCAATCTGATGCCGCATGTGGACCATCTCGCACACACGCATAACCTCGCAGAGTCGGCGTTCACGCGAGGCCAGCCGACTTGGGGTGCGCATTTGGCCGACGAACTCGAACGACTCGTCACGCTGCACGATGCCTCGACCATCGCCGCCGTCATCGTCGAACCGCTCGCCGGTTCCACGGGTGTGCTGGTACCGCCGAAGGGCTACCTCCAGCGCCTGCGCGAACTGTGCACAAAGCACGGCATCCTGCTGATTTTCGATGAAGTGATTACTGCATTCGGTCGCCTTGGCGCGCCTACCGCAAGTGAGTATTTCAACGTCGTGCCGGACATTATCACGATGGCCAAAGCTATCAACAACGCGGCAATCCCGATGGGTGCGGTGGCTGCTAGCCGCACCGTACACGACACGGTTGTGAACGCTGGAGCCGAGAACGCTATCGAGTTCTTTCACGGCTACACCTACACGGCGCACCCGGCGGCGACGGCGGCGGCCGTCGCCACGCTCGACATCTATAAGCGCGACCGACTGTTCGAACGTGCGAAAGAGCTGTCTGGCGTTTTCGAGGACGCGGCACATGAGCTCCAGAACTCACGGCATGTGAAGGACATTCGCAATCTGGGTCTGGTTGCGGGTATCGAACTCGAATCGCGTCCCGGCGCCGTCGGCGCCCGCGCATACGAGGTCTTCCTCAAGTGTTTCGAGGCGGGTGTTCTGGTCCGTTACACGGGTGACATCCTGGCCTTCTCGCCGCCGCTCATCGTGAACGAGCAGCAGATTGACCAGATTTTCTCGACGGTGCGTGACGCCTTGCGCGACGTGGCCTGACCTTAATCGCCCAGCCGAGATGGCCGGGCACGAATCCGGAGTTCTGAAATGAATGTTGCAAGCGAGAAGGCGAGTCTTTCGGTGAAGCAGGTCAGCCACTTCATCAACGGTCAGGTGGTTGCACCGTCGAGCGACCGATTCAAGGACGTTTTCAACCCCGCGACTGGCGACGTAGCGGGCTCTGTCGCACTTGCCTCGGTCGAGGAAGTCAACCGGGCGGTGGAAGCTGCGAACGCGGCGTTCCCGAACTGGAGCGAGATGGCGCCGCTCAAGCGCGCACGAATCTTGTTCAAGTTCAAGGAGCTGCTGAACAAGCATCACGACGAACTGGCGATGCTCATCACGCGCGAGCATGGAAAGGTCTTCACTGACGCGCAGGGCGAAGTCATTCGCGGCATCGAAGTCGTCGAATTCGCTTGCGGCATTCCGAACCTGCTGAAGACGGACTTCACGGACCAGATTGGCGGCGGCATCGACAACTGGAATCTGCGTCAACCGCTGGGTGTCGTGGCAGGCATCACGCCGTTCAACTTCCCGGTGATGGTCCCGATGTGGATGTTCCCGGTCGCCCTCGCGTGCGGGAACACTTTCATCCTGAAACCCTCGGAGCGCGACCCGTCCGCGTCGCTGCGTCTTGCCGAGTTGCTGAAGGAAGCAGGGCTTCCCGACGGTGTCTTCAATGTCGTGAATGGTGACAAGGTTGCGGTCGATGCGCTCATCGAGCATCCCGACGTGGCGGCAATCTCCTTCGTCGGCTCGACGCCGATTGCGGAGTACATTCACACGGAAGCTTCGAAGCGTGGCAAGCGGGTGCAGGCGCTCGGTGGCGCCAAGAATCACCTGGTCGTCATGCCCGACGCCGACCTCGACCAGGCGGTCGATGCTCTGATTGGCGCGGCCTACGGTTCGGCTGGCGAGCGCTGCATGGCCATCTCGGTGGCAGTTGCAGTCGGCAACACGGGCGACCAGCTCATCGAGAAACTTGGTCCCCGTGTGAAATCTCTTGTCATCAAGAACGGCGAAAATCTCGATGCCGAGATGGGGCCGCTCGTCACGGTGGAACACAAGGCGAAGGTCTCCGGCTACATCGAGTCCGGCGAGGCCGAAGGTGCCAAGCTCATCGTTGACGGCCGGGACCATCCGGTCTCCTCGGAAAACGGCTTCTTCATCGGCGGCACGCTGTTTGACGACGTGCGAACAGATATGAAAATCTACAAGGAAGAGATTTTCGGCCCTGTCCTCGCTGTCGTCCGTGTGCCGGACTTCGCCAGCGCGGTGAAGCTGATTAACGCCCACGAGTTCGGCAATGGCGTTTCTCTGTACACGTCAGATGGCGGAGTAGCTCGGGCTTTCGCGCGCCAGATTCAAGTCGGCATGGTCGGCGTGAACGTGCCGATTCCTGTTCCGATGGCATGGCACTCCTTCGGCGGCTGGAAGCGTTCGCTCTTCGGCGACCATCACGCTTATGGCGAAGAAGGGATTCGCTTCTACACGCGATATAAGAGCGTCATGCAGCGGTGGCCTGACAGCATCGGTAAAGGTGCCGAGTTTGCAATGCCGGTTGCAAAGTAGGAGAGTCGCTTAGGCGCTTCGCCATCTGCGCTGTCTGTCCAACGGTAATTCACGCGGGCCGGGCGGTGCAGATGAAAACCTTTCGAGCGGCTGCTCGTTGCCTGGCCGATTCGCTTTAGAAAACTTTGTCCACCTGGAGGATTGATGCTCCGTCGAATCGTGATGACGCTCACTCTTCTATCCATGTGCGTCGCCCTCGCGCATCGAGCGCGAGCCGAGGACGTAAAAATCGTCAAGATTGGCGTTGTCGCGCCTTTGTCCGGGTTTTCGGCTTCATACGGTAAGGACGAGGAGAATGCTGCACGACTTGCCTTCGAAGAAGCGAATGCCCAAGGTCTCGTGATTGGAGGTCAGAAGATTCGATTTGAGGTTGACGGCCAGGATGACGCTGGCGACCCCAAAACGGCTGTGCTCGTCGCGCAGCGTTTCGTGGACGAAGGTGTTAGCGGGGTCATCGGTCACCACAACTCAGGATGCTCTATCGCCGCTTCGGCGGTGTATCGCAGGGCTGGCATTCCGCAGATTTCTCCGGCCTCGAGCTCCCCGTCGTACACGGCGCAAGGCTTCGAAACTACTTTCCGAACAATCAGCAACGACGACCAGATGGCCGTTCTTGCGGCTAATTATTCGGTGAGGCAACTGGGAGCAAAGCGCGTGGCGGTGATTGACGACAGCACCGACTATGGAACCAATCTCGCCACCGAGTATGTGAAGGCCGTCCAGAATGCGGGAGCGAAACTGGCCTCATGGCAATACACAACGACCAAGTCTATAGACTTCCGAGCCGTCTTGACCACAATCAAAGGGCTCAACCCTGACCTGATTTTCTATGTGGGCCAGGACATCCAGGCCGCCGGTGTGGCCAAGCAGATTCACCAGCTTGGAATTAAAGCCAAATACATGGGGGAAGGCGGCTTCACGAATGACACTTTCCTCCATCTGGTCGGACAGAGTGGACAAGGCATGTATAGCTGGGAGTACGGGGCGCCGCTTGGCCGGATGCCGCGTGCCGCAGAGCTAGACGCGACGATGAAGGCGCGGTTTGGAACGGGTATTGTGCAGTTCGCCCCGCTCGCTTATGACGCGGCTTGGGCGATGATGAACGCCATGAAGAAGGCTGACTCGACGGACCCGAGGACGTACCTGAGTTCACTGCACGCGATTTCATTCGATGGCGTAACAGGGACCATTGCCTTCAATGAGCAGGGGGACCTGAAAACAGCATCGGCAACGCTCTACCAACAACAAAATGGGAAGTGGGTGGTGCTGGGAGTCGAACAGACCTCCCCAAAGTAGGAGCTTTTTCCCGAAAGTCGACTTACTCACGTTAGATGACGTGTCCCGGTGGCAACTCCACTCCAGCGACGGTGTCTCCCAAGCCCGGCGGTTATCCTGATGCTCGACTTGTCGCACCGCAGACGGCTGCTGCGGCGTCATCAGGCTATGGTCACACAGCGAAGACCATGTACCCTTCGGTAGGCCGAGTTCAGCCAACCAGCCGGCGGTAAGCACTAAGGTGCCGAACGAGACCTTGTTTGTCACCACGAATCTCGCTCAGCCGGGCGAGGTTGAAGTGAGCATCGGCATGCGTCGGGTCAAGTTCTATGCATCGCTGATAGGCCGTCGCTGCAGCGTCGTAACGTTTCAACTCTTCGAGAACGACCGCGCGGTTGAAGTGCAGTAACGCGTCATCCGGGAAGTGCTCTAACGCCCCATCAAAAACGGACAATGCCTCATCGCAGTGCGTTTCTGCCTCGCACAGTAATACGCCCAGATTGATATATGCATGGTAGTGCGGCGATGGCGCGAGCTGCAGCACTTTCCGGTACGCCTGCTCCGCGCCAATTGCATCGGTTCCGGTGAGTTGTTCGGCAAGTGCGAACCATTCCTCCGCCTGCTGTTCCCGATTCGCCCGGTTTCGCGGTGCCGCGTCGAGGAACGCGACATCACCTCGAATAGGCGCCACCTCGAAGTCGAGCAGATGCTGGCCCGAGGCAACGTCCCATTGGGCCTGTCCTGACCTGACAGCCACCGTCTCGCCTACCGATGTGATTCGAATTCCAGACAGTGGAAGCTCGTCAGGAAGTTCGGCTTTCAGCTTCGCAAGCGCCCTCAGAATCTTCCGTGTTGAGACTTTGGCTGATTGCAACTGAAACGCTGTGCGCAGGACCACGACATCCTGAAACGAGAACCGGAGTTCGTTGCGCCGGCCGCGCGAGGGATGGACGAAGCCCGCGTCTATCAGTCCGGCCAGAACTCTGCGCGAGACGCCCAGCAGCGACTGGAGGCTTCGCAACGAATAGTCGTATGACAGATTTCGTCTGTTCACTTGCGAGCTCGAACCTTTGCCGGCGGTGCTTCTTTGACGTCGACTCTCGGAGCGGCTCGTTTGACAGGGCGCCGAGGTTTGGCTGATAGCGCTTCGACGTCATCGACGGGAGCCTTCTTCGGAGCGGCCGCTTTTGCGGCCGTTTTGGCAGGAGGGGCCCGTTTCGCCTTGCTGGCGCTAAGACTTGCACGCAGTGCTTCCATCAAGTCAATCACCTGGCCGCCAGATTCCTCAACTGGCGCCTCCGGCGACACAATCTGTTTGCCTGCGATTTTCCGGTCGATGGCTTCGAGAATCCGCTTCTTTTCTTCGTCTTCGTACGCAGTCGGGTCATATGCGTCTTCTGATACCTGGTCGATGATTTGAAGCGCGAGCTTCAACTCCGTATCACTGACAGTGACCGGCTCAATATGCAAATCGCTCAGCGCGCGCACTTCATCGGCAAACAACAGTTGCTGGAAGACCATCCCGTCTTCAGCCGGCCTTATCTGAACGACTCGGGTCTTTCCCTTGTACGACCATTTTGCCAGCGCGCAACGTTCGCTCTCTCGCATGGCCTGTTGCAGCAGACTATAGGGTTTGCCGCCGCGTTTGTCGGGAGCGATGAAATACGCCTTATCGTAGTAGAGCGGGTCCACCGACTTTTCTGGGACGAACGAGACGATTTCTACAACATGCGTAGCACCCTCTTCAAGCGCCTTCAGCTCGTCCGCAGCGAAGACGACGAACTGCCCCTTTTCAAACTCGTATCCCTTTTTCATATCCGCGCGTGCGACGACCGCGCCAGTGGCCTCCGATATGTACTGCTGCTTTACCCGACCGCCTTCTGGCGTCAGGAGATTGAAGCCTACCCCTGAGGCACTCTCGGTGGCCGAATACAGTTTGACCGGAATGGAAACCAGCCAGGCGCGTGAGGACCCTTGCTCTGGCGCCCGCATTGCCTTTGGCGCGCGCCGCTCAGGCTACTGTGTCGCCCTCAGATGCTGCCGGTGACTGGTCCGCACCCAACTGCTGTCGAGCCTTCTCCCAGTACTCGTCCGCGCGTCCTTCGGGAGAGCCGTCCTTCTCCCACAGATAGAAAGCAAGTGTTCGGATTTGTTCTTCAGTGACTGGCACGTCCATCTCAACCTCCTTAAAGAAAGTGGCCCGGGCGGGCAGGCTAATTACGGCTAGTCGATGGTAGCAAGGCGCCTGCTTGATGTCGCTGGTCGTCGGCGACTCACCGTCTCAGTCTGGCACGGACCGTGGTTGCCCGAACGCTCTTCGCACGTGCGAGTGGCTGTAGCGCTGCAGGCGCCAATGTAAAAAATACTCCTGCCCCATCGGCCAGCGGCGGTTTGACCGTAGCGCGACAGTAGCCGGGCCCGGATGGACTGCGCTCTCTGCGATGCGACGAACGTGGTCGAATTTACGTGCGTTGAAGGCGAGCGCGTCCCGCCAGCTCGCAGCGACAAGGGGCGCAGGACGGACCGAAGCCCGCTGCGACGCAGTCATACCGCCCGGCTGAACTGCACACTAGCGTGAGCATTCTGGGAGTTGCGCCGTCCGCAACTGCCGTACAAGCTCGATGCCGCAAACTTGCAGTGTCGGAAGCCTCTTCTCTGCCGTGGTTCGGGGTCGCCGTTTCATGCTTCGTACTTGAACGACAAAGATACTCGCGCCCGGTATTCAACGACCTTGCCGCTATCGACCCTCATGTCGAGCTTGCAGACTTCGGCGACTCGCAAATCACGCAGCGAGTTCGCTGCAATTTCCACAGCATTTTTCGCCGCATCCTCCCAGGAGGTTGGGCTGGTGCCGATAATTTCCGTGACGCTGTAGACGCTGGATTCGGTGTCTTGCTTGGCCATGATTCTCGCTCCTCTGGGTTAGGAGGCACGGTTTCCGCACCTCAATGATTTCATCATAGGCCGGCCTGCGTGCCACGCGTCGCTTGAAGTAGCAACGCGCGTTGCCATAGTCCCGCCAGGATGCGGGCCAATTTCCAATGGGGAAGCCATGTTCGATTGCACAGCGAAACGCCGACACGCTGGCGGCCAGGCGCCAACGAGACGTTCATCGATTCCACATTAGCTTTTGCAGAAGCGGAGTAGATTGGGGGCACCACGCCGAGCCGTTGTCGAGCAGATTATGAATCGCCTTTATCAACCGGCCCATAGGGGCGGGCTTCAGCAACAATACGTCCCATAGCGGCCCGTCACGAGCAAGAAATGCGGATGGACGCCGCAGCGGTTGGAGTTGACCATGGCTGCAAAGCGCAAGTCCGCATCGAGGAACGACAGCTCTGCGCCCGCGTGGTTGCCACACGTACCCCGGCCCGACATCAGGATGAGTCGACGCACACGGATTATGACTGCGCCGATGTCGCGCGATTCAGCAGCGGCGCAGGGTTGGCCTGCTTGGCCTCCCACTGCACCAAGTCATGGCTGACATCTCGAGCCGAGGTCATTTCCGCAACTCGATGGTGTATATCGTCGCAGACCTGGCTGCCGCTGGTGCTGACCGACGCACTGACCTGGCAATAGAGGGGCTCGACCGAGAGTCCTATCGCGAACGCGGAAGCCTGGCGTCGGCCCTCGGCTCCCCAAAATTCAAGTCCCCCATTCTGTCTGACCACAATCACCTCCTTCGCGCCGCCTTCCAGATACGACCCGACCCTACGGTCCATCTCGCGCTGCCGGTCGCTATCGAGCAGCACTTCTACGCAAAGGTCGGGTACAAACGGCACGGGGGTGTCCCCATCAAGACCTTCCCATTTTTCGGGCGCCATCCATACCACGTCCGGGACCCTGATACCAAACGACGGCGTCACCACGGGCACTGCCATGGCGGCCAGATGACCCATCTGTTCGGCCAGCTGACAGTAAATGTCGGTGAAGGCCAGCTGGCGCGTCCCCGATGGGCAACCATTCGCCACCACCTCGCCGAACCCGTTCAACTCGTACCGGTCGCGCATGGCATGTTGCGCGGTCGCGACAAGGCGATGCCATGCGGCAAGCAGTCCGTTGCGGTCCAGCAGGATGGGCGTGGCCATGGATGTCTCGCAGGCAATTGTTTAAGCGTATACCCTCTCCCTGTGGTTTAACAACATGTAACACTTCTTTCGTGCTGTGCAGTGCACAATTACAGCTCGGCCAGCAGCCGTTATCGAGGGTCGGCAGCCGTACACTGCGGGCTGTCAGTTTCCTTGTTCCTGGAGGCCTTGCCGTCTAGTATTCAAGTAGTTTCTCAGGTTCGCTGTGCGGTGCGGCAGGAGGAAGCCGATGAGAGCCAGGACACGACGTGCTGAAAGGACATTGGGTGGCGTCAACCGCGCCCGCACCTGCGCGGTGCTGAGGGCGGTCGCGACCCGGAATACAATGCGCCTGGCAGCAACGGAAGGCACCACCGAGGCCGCCTTGCCACACGACGTCCAGCACCGCGAGTCACATGAGCCGTCATCGGAGATTCGTGTCCGTCGGAGGCCGAAGCGGGTGCTTAACTGAACTGGGACGCCCGCAAGTTGGCGGGACCGGGCAGCGCCTTGGGCGCAGTCAGTTTAGGGTTGCGCTCTGCGCGCTGAGGAGTTCCGATATGAAACTTGACGCCGCCACTTTCCGGCAACTGCGTCGCCTGGCTCCCGTCCTCGACGACGTCCTTAACGCAGGCGAGGTCGAGTATGCAGACCAGGCTGTGAATCTCACTGCATTGGCAACCCTGTGCTCACAATTGTTCGACGCATACCGCCACCTGCATCCGGACGATACGGAGCAGGCATGCCTCGATGCCCTCGAGTCGCGGTAACACACTTCCGCTCGACTGGCTCGCGGCTTCAGGTATCGTCCGTACAATCAAAGGACCTATCGCTCTGACCCAGAACATGACCGCACGCCCATGCGTACAGGACGATTTTCTGCAGACGCTCGCAAAGGACAAGACCACCGTAAACGTGTTCCTCGTGAACGGTATCAGACTGGGTGGCCAACTGGCCGGCTTTGACCAGTTTGCAGTGCTGCTGGAGTCTGACGCAGGCGTGCAACTTGTCTACAAACATGCCATTTCGACCGTGATGCCGGTTAATGGCAGGGCCCCGGCACGCGGTTCCGGCGCGGCGGTGAATCGGGACAAGCCGAACAACTTGTGAGTTCGCGTCCGATGAGAGCTGTCATGACATGCTGTGGTCTACGCCTGGCCTGCGCATAGCCAGGCGACGTCCACGTCGGGAAGGTCAGACAGGCGCGCACAATCCGTACTCTTCGGAACGATAACTCCGGCGCGCCAAAGGGTCACGTCGCGTTCCGGTACGCCGACCGACCTGGCCACCCGACTGGAAGTAACCTTTGCGCGCTTGATGGTCATGTCCAGCCGTGCAGCGAAGGCTCGCCTGGAACAATGGCGCCGCTAGCTGCGAAGTCGCATCACCGTTCCGTTGCCGTATTCACGGACGCTATCCGTCTCCCGCGACAACAGAGGCACGCCAGCGTCATTCACTCGTTAAAGAGGTCGCGGCACGGCCCGTCATATCGAACGTCGAGCGATGACTCGTCCTTGAAAACGAGTCGCTTTACAACTCCGGAATCCTGGACTTTTTGAACGGCGTCCCGTTTCACGAAGACGCCTGGACGTTCATCGGGCAGAACCAGCTGCATCAGCGGACCGTACTTCTGCATGGCGTGGAAGAAGCTGGACTCCAATGAAGGTTCTCTCACACCCAGCCAGTAAACCAGGGCTGCGCCAGGATTTCGGGCGTCGCGTGCGAGAAAGCGCAACGTCTTGCGGGTACCCTGGTAGGACGAGGGTTCGATATGCGGCACATCGCACATGCCGGTCTCCAGCTGGTTGTCCGTACGTTTTGCAAAACGGGCCGCGTAACGTCCCATTCATCGCGACGAGGCAAGCGTCGGGCTTGTTACAGCGGCTTGATGTTGGCAGCCTGCTTGCCCTTCGGCCCCTGCTTCACGTCGAAGCTGACCTTCTGATTCTCCTGCAATGATTTGAAGCCGCTGCCCTGAACCTCAGAGAAGTGGGCGAACAGGTCTTCTCCGCCGTCGTCCGGCGTGATAAAGCCGAAGCCCTTGGCGTCGTTAAACCACTTTACTGTTCCGGTTGCCATATTCATTCCACAAAAGTTTAATGTCGCATTCGCGTTTGCTGGATTTCACAGCGCGCGAATCAGGAGGAAGAGTCTCACCACGCTGACACTGTCTTCGCGAGTCACATCGGTCGTCGATGTGCGCGACCGGCCCAGTACCGGGCTGCGAACTTCAGAACGTACGGGAATCCACGGAGCACAAACTCCCCTGGCCCGCGTTTCCCGCGAACTGCGAATCAGGCGACCGGAGGCTGCCCCGTGCAAAGCCAGTGAACATCGAGATGGAGGACGGCGGCGAGGCGCGTACAAGCGTTCAGCGGCGGCACGGTGATTCCGCGTCGCCAATATTGCACGTCATATTCGCTCACACCCAGCCACTTCGCTGCGCGTGCCGAACTGATGCCGGCGCGTGTCAATGCCCTGTCGAGGCGTGCGGCCAGGGCGCGCGTCAGGCGGTCATTGCCGACACTGCGCTCGAGATGACCGATACTTTGGGTATGTGGATTCATCTTAACTAACGTCCCTCAGATATATTTTTTGCAATTCAACACCGGTTATTTCGGTGCCGGCCGAATCTACGTATTTGTCATGACGGCCTCATGACGCCATGTTGGCTTTTCGCCGGCACGCCGGATGCCACTGTGGTTGGCGTTATAGTTGCGAGAACAACTATTCCTTCGCGTGTGCAGTGGCGCCAACCAATAAATAAATATTCACGTTTGCCGTTGCACATATACGACAAAAGGTCGTCCAGACCATCCGGACGAGCACAACCCTGGCTTGCGTATAGCTCTGCCTTGGGGCAACTGCATCAGACAGCAAGCACTGCCAGCCTAGGCGGCCAGGCGAGCGCTCGCATCACCACAGCCTTGAGCATCTTCAATCACCTGCAAAAGTGCCTCGAGGCAGAACGGCTTCTGCAGACAGACATCGAAAAGCCGCGTGAGTCCGCCATCCTCACTGTCTCCAGTCATGGAGACCATGAAGGGCCGGTCAGCGAAAGGCGTATTGACAATCGACAGTGCGACAGCACTTCCTTTGATTCCGGGCAGGTTCTCGTCCAGCAGGACCAGTTCGAAAGCGCGGCAGCACAGCAGCGAGAGCGCGCTTTCTCCGTCTTCCACCACGGTGGCGCGGTGACCATAGCAGTCAAGCAGGAAAGCCAGACTGTCCGCGACCACCTCATTATCTTCGACGACCAGCACGTCCATTCAATGTCTCCTTGAATGCCAAAAACTCGGGTTAACATTGATTCGTATTATTATATTATCCTAATTGTTCTGGAGGGCTTACGTATGTTAAATGCTTACACCCAACTCCACTAGGCGTTTAGCTTAAAAATACCAGCACGAACGTCCGTGAGTTTGGCGACGGCACTCCCAGAATTATTATGTATGTACGTTGACGCACATCCGTCGCCAGAATTATTTAGCCGCCCCAGTAAAACTGATAACACGCCTTTCACGTCATGGAAACTTCGCGCGACGAACCGTCCGTTTCCGCTGAGAACCGCTATCCTCCGGATTTCCTCGCACCGGCGGACGGTGGGATGCGTTACTAAACGAAAAGTCCTGGTTCAGTATTTCTGGGCCGCCCGACCACGCCGACGACGCGCGGCTTCCGACGGGCGTTCGCTGACGGAAGCAGGCGAGTCGCGGCCTCGCCGGACGGAAGATGCTGAACTGCGCAACACGAGCCTCGTCGTGCTGGACGCCTTGCTGCTTCATTTGTGCACAATCGACGCTACCTTTCTTCTCCCATCCCCGGCGTGAAAGTGATACCGACCAGTAGTCCTTCGGGTGATATGAAAAGACTCACCGTCTGCCCCAAGGCTCTTTCCTGCTCCTGACGGGCATTCGATGTCCTCGCGATTCAAGCTCCGCCGTTGCCTTTTCGACACTATCAACATCAAACTCGAGCCAGGCTTGCGGAGCAGGAATGTCGTCGGGCGAGGAGTCCTTGCCAAAACACGACTGCGCCGCCTGAGAAAGTGGCCACAGGGCAAAACTTTTTGCGCCCTTCAGAGCTTCCGTATGAAGTTAGCTTTCCTCTTTGAAGGGGATGCCGAGGTTCTCGCCGTAGAGCTGGCGGCTTGCCCCCACATCACGAACGGTTGGACCAAAGCCCGCCATGAACAGAATTCCGGTGTTTCCGATTCGTTCCATGGCATCTCCCCAACAAATAATTGAACGTCCGCTCACGCGATGTAAAGCGACACCGCTCCGGTGCCACGCAGGAGCCGCAAAGTCCTTCAAAGGCGCTAGCGACGTGCCGTATCAGACAGAAGGGCAAGCAGCGCAGACACGTTCACATCCTCATCGATCTGAGGCCAGAACAACTGCTGACGGTCCATCGAGATAGCAAATTGTTCGCGCTCAGCTGGCGTTGCTATCTCCAGAACAGGAAACCAGTTCAATGGGAATCGGACAGCCCGACCGTCGGACAGGTCCAGAAGCAAATGCGTGCTGTCGAAACGCACGTCAACTGCCGCACCGCGCATGCTTACCTCCCACGGCGTTGAAGAAAGAACGCACGACGACGCGAGTCAGCACTACCTGAATTGCCGACCGCCTGAAGCTTTGACGTGAAGCAAGGCCCGAAGGGTAAGCAGGCGGCAAAAATCTATCCCAGCTGACACCTCAGCGCGACTCGCTGACATGCACAAGAATGGTCCGCCCCAGTGGACCATTCTTTCTTCAGCTATGTGCCGTGACACGGTCTCCTCGGGTGCGTTGGTCCCGGCGCGAGCCTGGTAACAGACGTCGGCGGACATGACGTGCGCCCGAACGACCGACCAGCGCTCACGGGAACTGGGCTTGTCCGGTAGCGGCCAGGTCGCAGTGTGTGGCCAGCACGTTAGCTCCTTGCCGCGCGACCACGGGTTCAACGTCCCTTCAAATTATTGCTTCGCCGCCTTCGCCGCTTTTGCTGCCTTATCGACTACCTCGTCAGCCGCTTCGGTCACCTCCGATGCGGCTTTTGTTGCGGCGTCCAGGTTACTTTGCGCGACTTCGACTGCCTGCTTCGTGGCCTTTTGCACGCTTTCCTGAGTGGTGTCGGCCAGCGTGATGGCTTGTTTCAGAAATGCGATTGTGGCTTCGGAGCCGACCGGGGCGCTTTGCGCGAAATTCTCGATGAACGATTGAACCTGGCGGCTGACCTCCTGGTACCGCGCATTGACGACCTCTGCCAGCTGCGTTTGCGTGGTCGAGGCAATCTCCGCAACCTGACGTTCGTACTTCAGGACCTTCTCCGCCGAGTGCAGCGCCAGCGCGTCCTGCAGACCGGTAACTTCCTGTCGGTCCTTTTTCGCCAGCCCGTCCTGCTCGCGTTGGTGCCAATCGGCAAGCGTCGTTCTCGCCGTATCCAGATTCAGTCTGACGAGCTTTTCCTCGCCCTCGAGCATTTTGCTGGCCAGCCCGAAAAAGAAGTCAAGATTGGCTTGCTGGGCTGTAACAGCCTGTCCCTGAAAATCACTCATATTCGCCTCCAGAAGATGTATGCCCAACGCCCAGCATGTTCGGCAACGGTGACCAACTGATGAAGCGCGTCGTCTGGAAGCTCCCGGGTCGGCTGCATTTTCGACACCGGCTCCGCAGGCGTATTGGTCTCGGCCGCGAGCCCGTACAACATCCTCCGCGCTGGGCTGCGTAAGGGTGCTCTGCCGACGTCGACAGATGCAGGAGCTGCAAACGACGAAAATTCGATTACAGGACGGTAGCGGTCGGGGCGCCAATTGAATCTGCCTATCTGGGGCACCCTTGAAGAAGGGTGTTTTTTCTGTCGCCGCCACCGGCTGGATGCGTCTGCGCCCTTATTGCGATGGCGCTTTCGCCGGAGACCATCATCGCGTTGTGTGACGAGGTCGTGGAACAGCACGCCGCTCTTTTCCACGCAAGCAGATATTTCGCCAGTGGAACTTCCGGGACCCGCGGGTGACCAAAGCCGGTGATGCACGAACAGGTGCCGACCTTCGAGTAAGTTTTTTCAGACGGACCTACGTCTGTGAGCGTTGTCATTGCGCTGCTACTTCACTTGAAGAAAGCGGCGGAGTGACTTCTGGCCGTGTACGGGGATAGGAAAACGGCATCCGGGTCGATTACACCGGGCATTTAAAACGTTAACGCAGAGCGGGGAAGACGCGCCGCAACGGGCGTTCAGGTGCAGTGAAGTTCACGCGAACGACATGCCAGCCCGGGTGATGGCGTTCGACCGCAAGCATCATCCTCGAAGTCGTGTCACACCTTCGTAGCCTGAAGTACGTAGGTTTGGTCACGATGAGTTACACGGAGCATTGCACGTCATGAATCGTCGTCTGAATCTTGATGCACATCTGCAAGGCACTCTCCAACACAACGGCTCCAGGCGGGCCTTCGCTGCACGACTGGACATGACCATCAAGCGCGCCAAGGTGTCCTCCGGTCGGGTGGCCAGGTCACTCGGCGTATCGGAACACGAGGTGACCCTTTGGCGCGCCGGAGTTACCGTTCCGAAGAGCACGGATTGTGCGCGCCTCTCTGAACTTCTCGACGTGGACGTCGTCTGGCTATGCGCAGGTCAAGCGTAGGCGACAGCATGTCATGGCAGTTCTCATCGGACACGGCCTCGCACGCGCTCCGGCTTGTCGCCACTCACTGGCACCTCGGTCGGGTCACGTGCCTGGCTCCTGCCATTGGCCGGCAGCACGGTCGAAATGGCATGTTTGAAAACAAGTTGCGCACCCGGACCAGACTCGAGCAGAACTACAAACTGGTCAAAGGCGGCCAGTTGACCGCTCAGTCTGATGCCGTTCACGAGGAACACGTTTACGGTGGTCTTGTCGTTCAGGAGCATCTGCAAAAAATCGTCTTGTACGCTTGGGCGTTCGGCCATGTTCGAAGTCACAGCGATAGGTCCTTGGATTGTACCGGCGATACCTGAAGCCGCCAGCCATTTCGATTTTGGACACAATGATGGCAACCGGTACCGTAAAGTGGTTCAATGCTGCGAAGGGTTTGGGTTTCATCACGCCGGATGGCAGCGGTGAAGACCTTTTCGCTCATTTTTCGAAATCAGCGCAGAAGCATTCAAGTCGCTGCAAGAGAATCAGAAGGTCAGTTTCGACGTGAAGATAGGGCCGAAGGGCAAGCAAGCTGCGAATATCAAACCAGTCCAGGAGATAGTCTGTCTCTTTGCCGCCTACGGCGCCGGCGCGTCAAGCATCGTGCGTTCAAGGTGGAGTCGAGCAAGAGCGCCTGTCGAAAAAGCAGAATCCGCCACTCAGCGCGGAGATTGGAAGTCAATGCGAAGCGCGCGGTGGCGTCATCACGCATGACCCGGACGCCAATTGCTTCGACCCGTTCGTCGGCGTGGGTCTGTCTGCTCGCATCGACGCTTTCACCTTCCGCTGTGAAACTGGCACGCGAGCAACTTCACGAGTAGCTGCTCGCGAAAAATCTCTGGAGGATTGAGCAATGGACAACGTTTCGCGGGAAGAGAAGATTCGTGTACGGGCCTACGAACTCTGGGAAAAAGACGGCAGCCCCGACGGTCGCGCCGACGAGTATTGGGAGCAAGCCCGCGCACAGATAGAAGAGGAAGAATCCGAGGCCGACGGGAGCGGAGCCGACCTGAAGGGTCGGCTGCCGCTGTGACGAAAACTGGAATGGCGCTGACGAAGAGCCGCCATAGACCGCGAGCGACCTGCATGCGGAACAGGCCTGGGACTTCGCAGCCACGGACTTGAGCGACCTGGCTACCCAGCTCGGTTGTCCTACCTGGCTATCGGGGCGTACATCGCGTCAGCGACTATGCGAGCTCGCGGGGTAAAAACGTGTTTCATGTGCTGACGCGCGGTGGTCATAGTCTCGATGTCTATCACCGCCATTATCACGACCACAGGCGAGTGTTCCACAGGTATGCAGGAGCCTCGACAAGCAAGCCGGAGGCGGCTTCTTTCAGGCTGGATTACCGCGGTCAGAACCGGTAGTCTGAGAGCGCTGAATGACGCAGTTTGCCTATGCTGGTCCTAACCGACAACGTGGAGCCGACACATGGAAGTGAGCACAGAAACGCTTGTTGACATGCTGCGAGAAGTCGAAGCCGATGACCCGATTGACTACGCGGACCTTCCAGTTGGAGAGCAGGAACTCAGACGCCTCGTTATGACCTCTCTCGTTGAGCGTCATCACCAGGTCGAAGCCGGTATGTCGGTGTCGGACATCCACGCGCTATACCTGCTGAGCACCGCGAAACTGGTTCTTGAAAACACGGTGCTTCACGCGAGGCTGCTCTTGCTGCAGGGACAGCAGATTGACGTGCAGTCGCTCCTGGCTCCATTCACCCTGAAAGGTAAGCCGTAAGTCTCGGTCACGCGAGTCTTCAACTACGGGGCGACCTGATACCAGCTGGATAAGCGGGTCCCTCTGGCGTCACTTGCCAAGCGCTCGGTTACGCGCTCAATTCAACCGAAGCTTTCGGCACGGCGCTAGAATCGGCATTCGCAGCAACCACTTTGACCGCAACAGTCTTCTTGGCAGCCACCTTCGTCACGACCGGACGCTTCGTCGGCGAGGCGACTGCCTTCTTCGCTGCAACCTTTTTGCTGGCAGGAGACTTGGTCGCGACGGCCTTCTTGGGAACGACTACCTTCTTCTCTGCCGAAATTTTGTTGCCAACAACCTTCTTCGCGGCAGGCGTCTTGAAACCTGCCTTCGGCTTGCTCGTCACAGGTTTCGCAGCGTCGGCACCCGCACCATCAATCAGAGACTTCGCCCTGTCTTTAGCGCCAGACAGCCACGCCGGCGCCGGCCCACGACCGCTCCAAGTCGCACCGGACTTCGCGTCGCGATACTTAGCCGGCTGCGGACCTTTCGGCTGACCCGTGCCAGGCGCGGCGCTGACTGACGACGAGACCTTCTTGCCCGCAGGCTTGGCCTTCTTCGCACTTGCCACGCCTGCAGCGACGACTGCATCGGCACCACCCTCAATCAGGAATTTGCTGCGGTCTTTCGCGTTCGCAATCCAACCCGGAGCGCGTCCGTGTCCGGACCATGTAGCCCCTGTCTTCGGGTCCTGATATTTCGCTGCGGACGGCTTGGCGATGACCGCAGATTTAGCTGCGGCTTTCGGTCCGCGTTTCTTGTCGCCAACATGCGCGTCAAGGTCAGCTGTCGTCAGGCCGTGCGTTGACATCAACTCGCGAATCTTTTCGATAACAGCGCTCGACTTCTTCGCGATGAGTGCGTCTGCTTGGTTCTGCAGTTTTTGGATTTTTGCTTGCAAGGATTCCAGGGGCGTCATTCGCACCTCCGTAGTTGAGATGCCGGCACTATGCCATGCGCAAGATGCAGTGCGCTACTTCTAGTTGGATGGCCGAATAGATAACCGAACATTCCTTAGTGGTTTCTCGGCGCGCCATCACTCTTTTTTCGACGTCTGACGAGCGCGCCGCATCCAATCGCAACAAGCAAGACTGTCATCAGACCCGCGCTCATGCCGGTCGTACTGCGGGAGTCGCTCGGACTCGAAGCAGCAGAAGCGACCGTAGGCGAAGAGGCCTGCGTCGCAACCGGCTGCGGAACCGCTACGTCGGCGGCACTGCCTTGGCGAACGAGCGAGGCTTCCGACGTTGGGGAGGCCTTCCGCTTGTTCCTCAAGGAGCTCGCTTCCTTATTCTTTATAGGAAAAGAGCCTCCCTTAATATCCAGAAGACTCTTTTTTAGAAGCTGTAGGTAGGGCGGTTTAACTGTCGGGGCTGGCGGTAGCCGTCTTCAGCGTGCTGAAGTGCCTTGGTCTGCGACAGTCGCAGCGCCCAGTTCAGTGCTGCGACTTCGTCGCCTATCAGACGGCTGCAGGCGGTCTGAATGTCGTACGTCGTACAGACCTTGAGTTCCTCTCTGAGCGGCCGTTCGCGCAGCTCGGCGACTGCGTCGTCCAGCGCCGTGTACTCGCTTTCCTTATAGATAGGGACCCGGGCTCGCGGCGGGTCGGACGGCCGACTCGTTGGGTTCGTTACTTCTTCCGGCTTTCCATGGCATCCACGGTGCAACTGATGAACCAAGCGAGGGCTGGCGCCATTTCAGCCAGTGAGACTGAGGCCACCCGGAAAGTCGCGTCATCCATAACCGGCGCCGGTCGCGCTCTGTCCTCGCGCGAGTAAGCTTCGAACAGAACACCTGTTCGCGCAACTGAGACGAGCGCAAAAGCTGCTTTCTTTACCCGATGCGTGTCAGGGTTCGCGCCCGGCGAAGGTTCGTCAATCGACTGGAGCGAATGGATAAGTTCCCGCAGCGAATTGTGCAAGCGCCACGCGTTGTACAAAGGATGGTGAATCACGAACAGAAAACGGTGTCGACTGGCGCCCGAAAGCGTGCCCGCCGCGCTCTCCGTCTCCAGGTACTTCTGCTCCTGCGGCGGGACAATCTCGACATGCTCGTCGATGAACTGGGCGCTGCGGACGCTTTGGGCGACGGTGTCGCGCTGGAACTCCGCGCACTTCGCCGGACCGATGCTAGTGTCGTCCTCTTCTGGGGCCACCGGCGCTGCAAGGGTGTCGCACGACACGAACACCAACAGCAGCACCCCCGCGATTAACTGCCACATGCTCATCCTCCCTCGATAGGACTCCGTCCATCGATAACGGTCGAGCGGCGTTCGGTTGGTCCGTTCCCCTGCGCCATCGCAGCGACTCGCGTCCAGCCGGTTACGCCACCAACCTTCATCACGTCGGGCATGAGGTGGTCCAACTCGCAAGCGTCTATTGCGGTGGCGAAGCAGCCGGAGCAATCGAAGGCGCCGCTGGAAGTATGGGGTGGGACGGGCATGGGAAGCCGGACAGCCCGAACGTTTATACCGTGATTTCGTCCGTCGCCGTCATTTCCGTCTCCATCGTGTCTGCCGCGTTGGCGGGCGGGCAAACACAGCCACGCTATTTCAAGGATAAGAAGCCGTGTCGAAACGTCAAGCTAAAGCGCGCCGCAGGTGACATCTGACTGCCAGAGAGCAGGTCGGTTCGATGGTTCGGCCATCACTAAGGTCCCACTCGAAGCCACGGTCCGTAGGATTTCACTGGCCGAATGTCCCTAAAGCAAAGTACAGGTCACCGCTTTATTAACTTCTACGCCAAAAATCCCTTGGTTCAGGGCCTCAGACGTTGCGTCTTCATGCCGGTGTTGTTACGCTGGCGCCCAACCCGAGGATTTGTACCTATGCGTTAGTCGGTGACGGTGCAAAGGCAAAGGTCTTGGGCAAACTTTGACTAGACACGAGGAATTTATGGCAACAACAGCTACGAAGAAAGCCGCCGCTCCGGCTACGAAGAAAGCCGCCGCTCCGGCAACGAAGAAAGCCGCCGCTCCGGTTACGAAGAAAGCGGCAGCACCGGCCAGCAAGAAAGCTGCTGCACCGGTTGCGAAGAAGTCTGCTGCGGCTGCTCCCCTGAAACCTATCAAGGACTCTTTCACGAAGGCATCGCTGACGATTCATCTGGCAGAGCGCTCAGGCGTCGAACCCAAGGCGGCAAAGGCGTTGATGGCGGCGCTTGAAGAAACGGTGCTCGCATCGATTCACAAGAAGGGCGCGAAAGAGTTCACGCTCCCCGGCCTGCTGAAGGTTGTCGCGCAAGACGTACCCGCCAAGAAAAAGCGCTTCGGCAAGGACCCGTTCACGGGTGAAGACAAATGGTTCGCGGCGAAGCCCGCTTCGGTGCGGCTTAAGGTGCGCCCGCTGAAGAAGCTGAAGGACGCCGCACTGTAAGCGAAAGTGCTCTGACGTGATAGCGCCCCTCGCGACCAAAATCCGAGGGGCGTTTTTATTTGCGACGCACGACGTCGGCGTAGCAATTGGATAGCGCGTCGTTTTGTGAGTGAACCGGTTCTGGTTGAGCGCCCGCCATTTCCTTCTGAAGGACCAGCTCGCGCGTGAGTATGACGCACGACACTTCTCGTCCGGGCCGAAAGCCTCACTACGGTGCGACGGCATTCGACGGCGGCAAGCCTGGCGATGAAAAGCCTTCAGGCCAGCTCTTTAACCTGTCGCGTCGCCCGCTCCGAACCAAGAAGACCCTCAAGTACCCGGGCCTCAGCTTTCGCGATGTCGTTGAGGGAAGCAGCGTTGAGTTGCTCACTGAATACAGCAAGAGCGGTGGATAATGGCAAGTAATCTGCATCACAGACACGCCACCCACCGCTTGCGCGCTCTTCGGCGTTGATACGCATGAGTGCGGCTTGTGCCGATTCAATGTCGCCCGCCGCGCTTGCCCGATGACCGAGCCGTCCGAGTTCTTCCGCAATCAGCAGGGTTCGACCAAGCGTTGAAAACAGGTCGCGTGAGCCGTGTCCCCGTCGGAAAGCATCCAGTGCAATGTAGCACCGCAGAAGCATCGCCTGCGTCACGGACTCGAGCGAAGCGTGGCTGTGAGTCAGCGCGCGCAGTAAAGATGACATAGCCGGGCGGCCGTGTTTTTGAGAGCGAATTTTGCGGTTCACGTTCAGTTATCTGGTTGCGTGGTACACGGGCAATATGTTGAGCTAGATGCACGAAAAGCAAGATGGCTGCGCTCAATGTGTGAATGCGACCGAGATTGCTGCGTCATAAGAGTCGTGCACGGCTCCGCGCCGTCGCGCGCGCGGCAAGGATGCCACCCAGCGCACCGCCGAGATGGCTTTGCCACGATACACCAGGGTAGAGCGGCATCGGGCCGAACAGCATCGTCAGCCCGTAGCTGCCCGCGACGAAGAGTGCCACCAGCATTGCGAGAATGTGCCGGGTGTAGAAGCCCCGGGCGACCAGGTAGCCGGCGTAGCCGAACACCAGGCCGCTTGCGCCGATGTGCGCCGTGTAGGGCGCACCAAACCCCCAGGCGCACAGTCCCGCGCCCAGCATCGCCCCGATGGTCGCTTGCCAGAAGTTGTCGATGCGCGGCCACATGCACAGCCAGCCGAGAATAAGGAGGCCGCTCGTGTTGGCTATCAGGTGCACCAGGCTTGCGTGCAGCCACGGGGCAAACAGGATGCCCTGTAGCCCGCCAAGCGTGCGCGGCACTACGCCGTGCCGGTTCAGATGCAGGAACGGCAGTGCAGCGGACAGGAAAAAGACCAGCCACATGGAGCCGACAAAGGCAGCCAGAAGCAGGACGCGCGCCCTGAGCTGTGCGAGGAGCGAGCCCCCGGCGGAAGTCGCGCCGGCGAGCCGTATCGAGTCTTGCGCCATTACTAGTTACTCCGAACGGTAGCGTGAACCTTGCGCACGAACTGGGTGAGTTGCGTCTCGTCGAAGTGGTGCATGTCGCGCGAGACATCGGTGAGTGTCGCGCTCGTATTGCATTCAGCAAACTCGGCAAACTTCAATGCAAATCCGGCGTGACCATCGAGTTGTTGGTAAATACTGAAAGCTAGCCACATAAGCAGGCCGCCAACTATCCAAACCGGGGGGCGCTCCGGTGTAGCCAGGAATTGCTCCAATAGACCGCTGGAGTTCCGGCGAGCGTGACAAATGTTGTGGGTCACCGCAGTCAGCGAGAGTGTGTCGTAGTGGCGATGCATGCTCGTCGCCTCCCGGTAGACGTCTTCGATATTCATTCTTTGTCAGGGCGAAGGTGCATACGGCGGGAAGTTTTGCTGACAAAGAGTCGTTAAAACATAGCGAGCCGACACGAACAAGGCGTTGAGAGCAGGCCTGTGCTGCCGTGGTCGCCAACGACTTTGCCCCTCGCCAGGACAGCCGACTCACATGTCTAGTCGAACTCGACATCGCCGCAACGACGCAGTTCATCCAGCCGACGCAGCTGTTCCGGCAAAACACGCCCCAGCGATAGCGTCGGCAAAGCGTCAAGCCCAAAGAAATCGGCGCCATCCGTCTCGCCGCCCACCAACTCGCCCGAGGCTACAATCTCGCCGAGGAACACCAGTTTCCAGATGTGAAACAACGATGGTGGATGCGAGTGTCGTTGCATGTCCCACACTGCGAGCAGCCGAGTGATGTGCACAATATAGCCGCTTTCTTCGCGAACCTCTCGCGCAGCGTTTTCGGCAGGCGTCGCTCCCACGTCCGCCCATCCGCCGGGCAACGACCACAGTCCCTCTGCTGCTTCCCGTACAAGAAGTATGCGGCCCGTTTCGTCAAACACTGCGCATCGAACGTCGACCTTGGGATTCGCGTACCCTTCTTCCTTGGAGAAGAGTACCGCGACTTCCTGGGTGCTCATGTCGGCAATTTCCGCGAGTTGCGCGTGAGCGATGTTCGCTATCTCGCGGTAGCGTTCGGTATCGAACGGCCCAGTCGAATAGTGGAGCCCAGTCTGCGCAAGAGCGAGCAAGCGCCGAGCTTGCTCGAGTCGTCGAGTCATCAATTGGACACCCCTTCCGTTGGAGGTTTCGGTCGTCGTATCCGACGGGCCTAGGGCAACGGCAACAGTACGTGTCGGGCAGGGGAACTCTCACGCAGCCAACCGGTGTTCGTAGTAAGCGCGGTCCGTCATCGGCGACCAGGGGAGCATGTCAGCGGCCGCCACCATGTCCGCCTCCACCGCCATGTCCGCCTCCACCGCCGTGTCCACCTCCACCGCCGTGTCCACCTCCATGTCCGGCCTCATGTCCGCCGTGCCATCCACCGTGCCAATGGTCGCTGTGCCAGCGATAGCCGCCCCAGCCACCGCAGCCGCCCCACATACTGCAGCTATCGTACCCCGACCCGTAGAAGGGATAGCCGTACGCTGAATCGTATGGCTGGGCGTCTCCATATCCTGGTGCGACCGCGCAACCACCCAGGCACGCTGCCGCGCCGAGCAACGCAATTAACTTAAACACGATTTTCTCTTGAATGATGCGGGAGACAAGACACGTAGCGGGAGCGGGGAGCAACGCGAGTGGTTGCGACAGCAGAGACCGTCGAAAGCGCTCTGGTGTTTCCTTGCTGCGGTGGCTGGGCGGTTGAGGCCGTCGCATTGGAAGTCGGTGGGCTGGCGCGGGTCGCGGACGGTAACGTGGTCGAAACGAGGGATTCCGGGCGGTTGTGGTTGCCATCGGCAAATACGGACGTGGCGCGCGTTGCAGCAATAAGCGCAGCGGCAATAGCTTGGGGCTGCATATGCTCCTCCAGAGCGGGGCGGAATCGATAAGATTTGATTCCGAACGGTGTCCATTCTGGAGAATGAAATCTGGACGAGCGGTGACGCAGAAATTACTTTTTAGACATCTGAACGACGTGCCCGTCAAATCATTCATGTTTTCCACTGCCGACGCGCGAGCAAGGCGGTTTCAAGTCGAGGCGCAACGCAGCGCTCCCGTAGAAAACGGCTTACCCCGCGAGGGCAAACCGTTTGTCGGCATTACCGGGCTAGGGTACGACGTGGACCATCATTGGCCCGATTGTTGGAAGGCACTATCCGTTTTACCCAATCGCTCAATTTTCGATGTTGCGCGCAAAAGCGAGAGCTGACCGCCCGAAGAGTTATATCAAATTATCTGGACCTGCATAGATATCCGTGCGCCGAAAGGTTAATCACCCAAAGTGGAGTTCCTCGCAAGCGGCGCAGTCGCCACTGCACGCCGGACGGTGCTCGTCGCCACATTACGTGCAGGAGAGACGCCGCCGCATCGACCTTTCAACCGGCAAGCACTAACGCCCGGAGAAGAGGAGGACTCCTACTGGATATCGGCAGAAGCTGTCGCGAAGCTTCTGGACTTCTCGCTTTCGAACGTTTTCATCCCCAAGATGAACGTGTTGAACGAATCGCCATTCGTTACATGCTCTTGACTCACCTCGCATCTCTCCGGTCATGGCATTCCTTCACGAACGCATTTACGCGGCGGCGACCTGAAGCGTGCCGCTTCGCACAAGGCTGCAAACAGATTTGCGGTCAACCTTGCCGACGGCTGTCTCGGGCAGAGCATTCACGAAATAGACGTCCTTGGGAACGTAAATCCTCGACAACCGGCGACGAACAGCAGCCAGGATGTCCTCGGCCTGCACGTCGGCACCGCTCTCTGTGACGACGACGGCGACCGGAACCTCGCCCAAATCTTCGTCCGGCACGCCTACAACACAACATGCGCGAACGTGTGCTTCGCTCACGATGACGCTCTCAATAAGCAACGGTGACAAAGTTTCGCCACCACGGATAATGACGTCCTTGATTCGCCCCGTCACATACAGGTAGCAATCATCGTCGAAATGTCCGAGGTCGCCATTACGAAGCCACCCACCGCTAACCGTGCGTGCCGTTGTGTCGTCTGCGCCCACATAGCCAGTCATCAGGCTTTTGCCAGCGATGCAAATCTCGCCCTCAACCCCCGGGGGCACCTGTCATAGTGCCGTCAGCCTCCCGCAACCGAACGGATTGCCCTCGCAGCACGGTCCCGACCGAGCCGATTCGACGCGCGCCTGGTGGATTCATCGTGCTCGTGCAGGTGGCTTCCGATAAGCCATATGAAATCAAAAGCGGACATCCGAGCTTCTCTTCGACTTCCCGGTGCAGAGTTTCCGTAATCGGCGCTGAGCCACAGCGCACGAATCGAAGTGAAGCGAGCGACGTCGCACTGAATGTTTGAGACAGCATCCGCGAGTACATCGTCGGGACGCCCGTCATGATTGTGGGGTGGTGTCGCTCCATCAACGCCGGCATATCTTCGGCCCGAGAACGCTGAGAAAATATGACGACTGCGCCCGCTAGCAAAGGCGCGAACAACTGGTTGTTCACGCCGTTGGTATGGTAGATGGGCATGACATGCAGCAATCGGTCTTGAACCGAGAGCCCCGTGTGTTCGATTACGCCAAGCGCGTTGTTCAGAAGTGCTGCTTGAGTCAATTGAACTGCTTTCGGGCGCCCCGTGCTCCCCGAAGTGAAAAGCAATAGCGCCGGTGAGTGCGGGTCGACAGTGCGGGCCGGCACAACGCTTGTGGGAGCGCTAAGAACCGAGAAATCAACAGTCACGGCCGGCGTCTTGAGAGACTTCACGAGGTCGCTGTTTTCGGTATCAAAAGTCAACCACTTCGCACGAACCAAACCGAGTCGCTCGTCAATTTCCTCTGGCGGCAATTTCGGCTCAAACACGCAGGGACACAAGCCGGCCCGGATAGCGGCAAGCAACAGCACGACTGCCTCAATGGAGCGTCCCATGGCAATCGCGAGCACTTCGCCCTGCATGGCGCCTCGCGCCCGCAGGCTTGCTGCGACCGTCCCGGTCCAATCTGAGAGCTCACCATACGAGAGCAACCGACCGCTATCGTCCAGTGCCGGCAGGGACTTCACTTGGTGTTCGGTCCAGTAGATTTCGAACGCTTCCGCAAGGCTTTGCGGTTTGCGAGAGAATTCAAGAATCGTTGGCGTATGCATGCTTCTTACCTTAGTCGTACTGCCGCATCGCGTTCAAATTGCCCGTTTGCGTCGAGTGCCTGGAGCGCATCACGCTCACGGGCGCTTGGCGGGTGCGTTGGTCCCGCGCCGGTCGAATCGAATTCAAAACCGGTTCGCGCGCGCACTTCTTCGAGGCTCGATTCCGCATGCCACGACAGGAGCGCTAACCTGTCATTGCGTTTGACGAAGACCGCAATCGGCGTCACCACTCCATGCATACCGCCCCACGATGTGACAAAGTCCAGCTTATCCACCATCGTGCGACGAGAGTGCTCGGTGCGCCACGTACAGGCGCGGCGCGCTGTCGGCAACATAACAGCGCCGCCGCCGCCGCCCGGCAGTCGCACCTTCGGGTGAGCCCAGTCCCCGATACATGAGTTGTTTGCACAGCCGCTTCCGTCCAACTGCGCTGCCCCAAGGAACGTCAGGTCCATACCCCCGCGGGTGCATAAGTCGTAGAAGTCCTCATTCGAGAAAATCGAGGCGGACCCTTCAGCAAGCACTGGGTCAGAGCTTGAAATTGGAATTGAAGACGGCGTTGGGTCGACCCCACCCGCGACATTGATGTAGACAAAATTCCAGTCGTATGCGCGTTTGGCCATTAGACAGGCGAGCATCGGCAGCGTCGAGTTGACCCCGCTGAAGGTAATCTCGTTCGGTCGGATGAACCGGGCAAGATTCGTGACGATATAAGAGAAGCCCGACCATTGTTCACGCATGTTGCCTGCTCCTTGCCTCGGGCGCTGCCGCCAGATGTGCCTCAAGTGCTCCTGATTCCGATGAGAGATACGCCTCGACCCCCGGATAGTCGATTGCATAGCTGGGCCAGCACGAACCCGGCCACGCGCCATTCGGTACAACGGCAAAGGCTTCAACCATGAAGTACGGAATCACTGACAATTCCGGTTGCTCCGAAAAATCTGCATCGGAGATTTCTTCGGCGATAACGAGAACGCTTTTGGCAGCGCGGCTCATAATGCGGTCCCAGTGATAGGTTCCGGCAATTCGCACGTTGCCCTGGCTGTCAACACTGCTGGCGTGAATAACCGCAAAGTCTGGAGAGATAGCGGGAATGACCCATGTCTTTACGCCGCTACCGTACGGGTCCTCAATGCACGTCCAGTTGTTGATTCGTGTGAGTTCACTTCCGTGCAGGCCGCCGCAAGGTTGGAAAGGCACGCCGAATGCCGCTGCACGCAACCCTGCCGTCAAACTTGCACATGCATGCTCTTCAAGCTTTAGAGCACCGGCCTCGACTGCCTGCCGGTAATACGGAGCAAGACCGAAGTTACCCTCCATGGCGACAATGCCGCAACGGGCACGGGTCGCAACGCCCGCCCGACACAGAATATCGATGTCGTAGCCCGGCGACTGTTTGATGACCTCAATGTCACGCTTTTTCTGCCGAATCAGCTCCCGCACAAACGCGAAAGGTCCACGATGCAGAAAGCTGCCACCCAGTCCAAGGGACGCGCCATCCGGCACACGCGCGACAAGGTCCACCAGGGACACGCACTTGTTCTTGTCAGGAAATCCGGAACTCATGCTGGCTCCTTCTGAAGGGTTGGACTCAGTTCCCGTTTCGCAGGGTTCCGATAGGCGCGAACACGCATCCTCGCTGCGCGGCTGCAGTACCGGAGCCGCGTTTCCGCGACAACGCAGTCCCCAGGCATTCCCCGGGAAAAGCCGGCGGTAGAAGATGAGCAAGCATGCGAACATTGCCGGCGGTGGAGTGGGTGCGGTCGCAAGGCTTAATCCGTCCGACGTCGCCGCCACCATTTCCCCCATGCCCTTCATCGCTATTCTCAGGCCTTCGGTTTCGCGCTCGTCGTCTGCGTTCTCGCGGCAGCGTCCCTGACCTTTTCCAGGACCGCATATGAAAGTTGACGACCAGGATGGGACGCCTCAAACCCGACCAGTGCGAGCAGGCACCGTGCTTATTGACCCCCATACTCCGCGTTTATGCGGTCAAGTTCGCCCGATTTGCACGCTTGCAGCAACTCCTGCTTGACCTGGGCTCGGGTCTTTCCCGTTGGAGCGCCAGCGTCACTCCTCGTGGCGGGCACACCACCCAACGAGTCTGTCGAAGACACGGTGGGATTTGTGGGCTGCGTTGCAGGCGCCATATTTTGCGCGTGGGCATATCCGAATGCGAGAACACCGGTGATAGCTACCGCGACTTTGAGCGGTTTCATATCCATGTACTCCACAACGTTCGATTGGTTTGGCTTCTTGAACCGACCACCAGAGCCGGTATTTCAAATACGGTCTCCTGGGACTATCACGTTACGGGCAAAGCGGTCGGACGATAAGCCGTGGCATGACACTCCCCGGCTGCGCTCTGACTTGATTGCCGAAAAAAACGTCGCATTGAGGCCTCGGCTGACCCACCTACCGCTTAAAACGAGACGCGGGCAACAACGACTCGCGGCCAATCAAGGTGGTATCCAGATTTCCGCATGCGGGTCAAGCTGGCATCGGCGACCTCAGGCGTGGCTAGCTGCCCTCATAGATATCGCAGGACAGGCCCACCGTGCACGGGGCACCGTTTCTGGCTTTGCCGCTGCCGCTGCTTCCGCCGGGCTGGGGTCCGTATCCCAGGTCAGGCGTGCGGTCCATAGTCGTGGCCGGCTGAGCAGTTGTCATGGGCTGCTGGGCAGACGACGGGTCAGTTGTGCCCGACGGTTGCATTTGCTGCGAGTGGGCGGCGCCGGTCGCAGCGAGCAGGGATACCGCGCTGACTACAGCTAAAAGTTGCACTTTCATCTCGTCATCTCTTTTCATCAACGGGTTGCGAATACCACGACCCCGGAATAACAAGGGGATTGGCATCCCCACGAGCGCGCGATGGTTGCATTAGACCTTTTCTCGCTCGTTGCTGATTCTTGCTTCGCTCCACCAAATGCCATACAGCGTCGTCTCCGACGCCGTTTAGCCGAGCAAATGCGAAGTTGGCTTGTTGCACCGTTTGTGCTCAAAGCCGGACTTATTCGATGACTACCTGGGTAATGACGCGAGGCTGGTACCGGGCGGGGCAGAAGGGTGCGCAATAAGTGCGCTGGCGACAGGACGTTGTACGCCCATTGACCAATAAGACCGCTGCTGCGTCTATGTTATAGAACGCAAAGGTCGTGATTGACAGCGGAATCGACAATCGGCAAATCGGCGGCGACAGTCGCGCCTGGCCGCTCGCACTGCCATCGGAACCGGCGACACACCTGTCGCCCATGCATCCAGCTGCCCGAGGCCCCCGTAGATGCAGTCAAGGCAGCGCACCGCCGGTCATGTCGGCTTTCACGATGAATACGACGCCGTCAGAAAGTCGTCGGCGACGTGGACTGCCTGAGCATCTCATCGACTGAGGAGAATCATTATGTACAAGCAGGGCATTGGCGATTTTAAATACTTCGTGGAATTTAGTTCGTTATCCCAAGTTGCAACAAAGGACGACCGCGTTTGCGTGCTCAACATTCTGGGCGGCGAGTCGAGCGATGTCACGCCCGTCGGTCATGCCTATTCCGGTGGCAATGTGGTGTTTGGCACGGCTCCGGGAAAGCGCGGCCAGGTACTGGAAACGGCACTTGGAAGCGTGCCGGTCTACAACAACGTTCTCGAAGGACTGAACGATGGCCACCGGTTCAACTGCGGCGTCATCTACCTCCCTCCTTCCGCTGCACGGGACGGTGTGGCCGAGCTTATCCGCGTCAACCCGGAACTGAAGAAGATATTCATCGTCACCGAAAAGCTGGCAGTCAGTGACTCGCGCGAAATCCGCGCGATGGGTCAGTCCAACGGCATCGACATTTTTGGCGGCAACAGCCTCGGCGTAGCTGACGCCTGGAACCAGGTGCGTATCGGCGGAGCGCTGGGCGGCGACAATCCTGAAGAGGCATTGCGACGCGGCTCAATTGCATTGTTCTCGAACTCGCGCAACTTCACAACGACCATTGCAACCTACCTGCGGATGGCCGGATGGGGTACGACAACAGCCATTTCAAGTGGCAAAGACGTCTACATTCAATTCGCGGCGCCCGAGTTCGCTGCGGCCCTGGCAAACGACGCGCGAAGCAAGGCGGCCGTTCTTTATGTCGAACCTGGCGGATACTATGAGCTCGACGCCAACTTCACGAAACCGGTGGTTGCGTGCGTCGTGGGGCGCTGGAAGGCGAAGCTGACCCGCGCAGTGGGACACGCGGGTGCCATGTCTGGTGGTGCAGACGACGCTGTATCAAAAGAACAGTGGTTCCTCGATAAATTCGGGGTATCGAGCGTGTTCACACCGGACAATCCGGAAGTGTCGGCAAAGGGCGCGCTTGTCACGAACATCGCGCACATACCCGCCGCTCTGACGGCTGTGATGCGTGAAAACGCCTGTCGGCCCGATTTCGAGCCTGAGGGCAACCTTGCTTTGAAGCCGTGGTTCAGCAGTCACCGCGGATTGAGCCTGCCGAAGGTGCTGGATTTGCCAGTCGTGCAGGCCGCTGCCCCATACGATGCCCAGATTGCCGCGCTCGACAAACAGGTTGGAGCTGTACCACCGCGACAGTCGATGAAGGATGCTTCTGGCGCGTCGCAGATGGACCCGAAGTCGCAGGTGACCAGTCTGTACGGTGTTTCGATGCTTGATGCGGCGCAGTACCCCCTTGAGACAAACGTAAGCCTCGCGCTGCTGCACGAACCCGGCGGGATGCGACCGCGCGCTAATCAATGTCGCTGTGAGTGCGTTCCTGAACCTGTATGGACATCCCGCACTCGTGGCTGCGCAGGCTGCGCGAGATGCTGGGAACGCACCTAACACCGTCCTTGCAGCGGCGGCGAGCATCGTCGGGCCGCGAGGGCAAGCCGGGCCCCGCCAGGCGGTCCGCGCTCTCATCGACGCTTTTGCCACGGTGAAGCTCGAGAACGCGATGGACGAGAGTTTCGACTTTTCGCGCGCCGAAGTCACCGACCTCAACCTGTTCGTCGGCAGTGAACCGGATTTGCGGGCCCGCGCAATCCTGGCGGGACTCAAAGCGCGCGACGTGAAGTCGACATTCGTGCAATATGTTGAAAGCCTGCCCGGCGAGCCAACTACCGATGGCGTACTGGCAGCGATTTGCGCGACGTTCGCATGGGACCGCTCATGCGCAAACGCATTTCACGCCTCTCGGCAGAGAGCCTTCCGTGGTGGATTCAACGGTTCGGCTCCCTGATAGGCGCCTCGGTGTCCGCGGACCAGCACGGTCCGGACAGCTTCTGCGGCGTCGAAACGAAGACAGTCCTGGAGGAGCGTTCGCTTGGTGAAACCGCCTTCAGCGCGTTGTTTGGATTGTCGCCAGGCACGAGCGACTTGTTTTCCTTCCAATTGCTGGTCGGTCTGCTGCTGTCAAATGGACCCGGAACGATTTCCGCGCAGGGTGCAAAAGGTGCGGTCTCTGCCGATGGTCCCGAAGACCCCGAGCGCGTCCAACTCAACAAGGCGTTAATCGGCTTCCTGACGCACAGTGATTACACACACGGTGGCAATGGATTTGAGGGAATTGCGTTTCTGCTAGACCAGTTCGCGGATAGCGGACTGACTGACCCGGGCAATCCTGCGCACGGGCTGGATTTGAAAAGCACTAGCGATGACGTACGTCGAAAGTTACGCCAAATACAAATCGAGCAAGAAAACGAGCGGCAGCCTGGACATCCAGAAAATCCCTGGCGTGAATCACCCGGTGTTTAAAGATAAACCCGTCAATCACGACCCGCGTGAAATGTTCGTGCGGCAGTTGTTCGCCGAGCGCGACGAATACAACATCTTCCACGACTTTTACCGGACGTTGGTCCAAAGCCTGTTCGACGCGGGGGTTTCGCGAAACGTATACTGCGTCAACGTCGATGCGGTGATTGCCGCGTTACTGCTCAAGATGCTCTGGCAGCCGTATCGTGACGGAACGTATTCGCGCAACGCTTTGGAGACGGCCGCCTTTACCATCTTTCTTTACCCCCGCATGCTCGGTTGCGCGACTGAAATCGATGACCATACGAATCGCGGTCGAAATATGGATACGCGTACATCGGCGTCGGAGTGCCGTTTCGTAGCGTAGGAGGCTGACCCAGCGGCGCTAGACGTCCTTCTGCGCTGCCGGGGCTCAGCTCACGCTTTTTGATGCATAGCGTTGCGAGATATTTAATTCGAGCACACACATTCATGATTTCGGCCCACGCCCATGCCCATGCGACCCAAGCGGAACGAGGTATGCAGCTGGTACTACCTCAGTAAGCCAAACTCCGTTGTCCGAGCGGCGGAAATCGAACCCCTCAGTACGCATCCGAGCCGCGTCCACGACTAATACCAGCGGCTGGCCGTGGCGAGCACCTAGCCGTGTCGGCGGCCTGCGACCTGCGACCTGCGGCCGGCACAGGGCGGCACTCGTTGGCGTACATACCATCCGCAGTAATCTGCGCCAGACAGCAGAGAGGGCGGGAAATGTACGCTCATATTCAACAGCGGAAGCGCATTCGTGCACGGGTGGTCACTCGCGGCGAGTCGCTTCGTTCGGTGGCACAGGCCGAAGGCATCAGCCGTAATACCGCACGCAAAATGGTCAGATACGAACTGCCCCCAGGCTATAGGCGAACGGCAAATTTCAGTCAACCCCCGGTGTGCACTCGCGGCGTGCTGGGTCACGGACGGCGGTATTGAGCATCTTGCGCTCGCTCCCGGCACAAGAGGCTAATGGACTTCTGTCGCTACTGTTTCGCGATTGACAGGCGGAGAGCCTTGGAGAAACTGCGAGATGTCGTCTGTGTTGTCGCCAACGCCAGTTTGAACCGGATACCGAACTTCGGCTGGACCACGAGAGCGGCCCGCGAATCGTTGCTGCTGGAACCTTTTCCTAATTGGAAGACACGTTCAGTCCGATGTCGGTATGTGGGTCGATATTGTGTCGGCGTCAACATCGGTCACAGTCGGCAGATACCGGCGACGATACCGAGGTGAGCAGCGGCCTGACGGAAGGCCAGCAGGTCGTCGCTTCAGGCCAGTTCCTGATTGACTCGGAAGCCAGCCTGAAATCAGTCCTGCCACGGCTGGAAGGCAGCTCAGGCACTGGTCCAGGCGCTCCCGCACCCGCGTCCTCACAGGTTCCAACGAGGAGCAGGCTGACCAAGGATAAAACCCGGTGATATAGGGTTGACGCGCCAACCGGGCGCGCGACCTTAGGATGGCAATTATGTACGAATATGCAGACCTCTCCCTCCGGGAGATTGATGACCTTCTCGCGACGGCAACGGAAGCCGCATTCGCCGCGCTTCAACAGACGTGGGAATGCGACACTGGGTTATTCTGGAAAACCATTGACGCAGACGACCTGTTCATCTGGCTGTGCGAAGACCACCCTAAACTGGCCGCCAGCATCTGGCGCTGGGGGCTCCAGGAAGAGTTTGGCAAGCGCATCGCGGCGGCTGGGGAGCTGATGCGAGATGCCGAGCGAATAGTTCGCGAGATGGACGACGCGTTGATAACGTCCGTCGCGTGCGCATCGCCAGACGCGCAAAAGCATTCCCTCTACGCGTGTATCGAGGAACGGGGCGGATACTCGGACGACCACTGCGTATACTTCGAGCCTGAGCCTGCCGATTACTATGCGCCAGAAGCGCCGGGACTCGACGGTTCGTGGCGAGGCGGCGGGCCGGGATACGGCGCACGAGCTACCGCTACGGTAGCGCGCGAAGCCCTCAGGATTATCTTAGGCCGGTACGAACGAGTGATTGCTGCCGGCCAGCGAAATGGTAAGCCGCTTAGCCAGTCGTGGGCGACGAACGAAAGTTGCCCAGTAATTGACGAGATTCGCTGCGGGCTGACTCCTGCCACCACTTTTTATGTCTTGGCAGAATGCTCGCTTCCAAGCTCTTTGCGCGGCAGGACAAGCGAGCGGAGGTGCTTGGCCGCGCGCGTCTCCGACCAGTGGCTCGACCATCCAGAGCTGCTCGCAAAACCGGGATGCCTTACCTACCATGCGGTTAAGCAGTCGCGCAGCCCGATTCCGTTGGACGTGTGGGGTCTTTCGAACAATGCATTGTGGCTTGACGCCAGTGCCGCGCTCGAACCGATTCGCCGGTGCAGGACAACGCTGCCGGTACTTTATGTCGGCAGCACGACATGTAGACTGGTGAATCACAACTTCGCACACTGGGCGGAGCTGAGCCGGGTGACCGGGGGGCAGACTAATACCATGAGTTCGCCTCACAGCGCCGAAGTTATTGACGAAAACGCGCGGCGAACAGTGCTGCCCGACGGCACCGTACTGCTGCCCTCCTTGAAGCGAAATCTGGCCGACTTGTCCAGCTCCTGATACGCGCGAGGCGCCCGCGCAACCAAACGCTCGCCGAACGCTGGAAAGAGCTGCGCGGGAACGCTGACCTGCCCCCTTCGATAGGGCCGAGGGGCTTCTAGCAAAGTCCCGTTCAAACGTGCTCCTGAACTGCAGGAGCAACCGCTGTTGCCCGGTGCCTCGCGGCGAACTCCGCGGGCGACTGATAGTTCAATGCGCTGTGCGGTCGCGCCTCGCTGTAGTGCTGGCGCCGTGCCGCGATGACGCCCGGGCATGGGCGAGCGTCGTAAATCAGTGCTCGTTAAGGCACTCCTCCCGAAAGCCGCAAAGCACATGCTTGCCTGCACAATTGCGGGTTGTTCCGGCGTCTATGCCGTCATCAGCTGTACTGGGCAGAAGGTCATGTGCGCTGCGCACAGGGGTACAGTCCGGCTATCTTCGTCCCCGAGCCTTTGCATTGACTTTGCTGTCGCGGCAAAGTCAGATGCCGCTCAGTAAAGGACAGGTTCGCGAAAAACTGACCAAGAATAGTGTGGCACAAAACCATCACGTGCGAGATGCGAAGCCGCTGGGCGAATGAGGCCAATATTTGACAGCATGCCTGATGTCATTCGGAAAGACGACTGCAGGGGACGGTCCATAGACATGCGCCGGGAATCCGGATGTCTTGCCTGCACCACGACCGCCGAGCTGTAAGCGGTAACGAATCCTTGTCCGCGCGACGGATAACTGTCTGCCGTAATGTCTCGCGTCGTGCGCCCGTTTAAAGCCGAAAGCTACACGAGTAGTTATCAACCCTTTCGCCCGTAGGCCGGACGCACGTAACGAATCTCCGAACACCAGTCTCCAAAACCGGAGTCGCC
Source organism: Paraburkholderia podalyriae (assembly GCF_014397785.1). GTDB lineage: Bacteria > Pseudomonadota > Gammaproteobacteria > Burkholderiales > Burkholderiaceae > Paraburkholderia > Paraburkholderia podalyriae. The sequence goes on along the minus strand of NZ_VZQQ01000014.1, from coordinate 151,487 downwards.
GGGTTTTTTTCGAAGCTATCGCCAAATGGTGGTCGTGCAATCCAGCCGCGCCAGCTCGGTGCGATATCCCCGCTTGTCGAAGTCACCCTGCCTCGCATCTATGCGAATCGTGGCATTGACAGAATTTCTCTTGCAGGCCCGTGCCTCCTCTGGTTAGCGAATATCTCGCTGCGGCACCGATATATGATGCAGTCTGCACACACGGCGTTGCCGAGCCAACGTTGTTCGCTTTCCTGTGGCTGTGTTCCTTAGTTGCGGTTTCCATCTTAGCGGTAGAGGTTGCGGTCAGAGCGGCTTGGCATTGCGAAAACATCCGCGCCTCCTGCGCGCGCGGCGAACCAGGCTGAAGCGCAGCGGCGTCCATGCAGAGAAGATTTTCAGGGCGGCTCCGGCTGCGCCGCCGCGCGAGGGGCGGCGGAGGCGAACTAGTTGTCCCGGTCGGCGCGAATGTCTGCGAGCTCCTGCATGGCCTGAGCGACACCGGCGTGCAACGTGCGCAGCCCATCGTCCACTTTCATATGCGCGTACGCCTTGATAACCGTCTCCAGCTTATCGTGGAGTAGTTGCGCCACCGTCATGTAGTCTTGCGGATGGCGTTTCAGATGGTCCGTCGCGACAATGTGCCGGAAGGCATGCGCACCGAAGCCACCGTCCGTCTCTTCGATATAGCGTGCCGTAACAACCTTGATGCGCTTGGTGATGTTGTCCGCGTTCCAGTTGCCCGCCGACTCGAGGCCCAACGCACGGTAGCCGGCTCCCCGATTTGGTCCCGCTACCACCGGCAGGAAAACATAATCACTCTCGGCGCCGACCAGGTGAGGCCGCGCTTCCGCGAGATAGCGACGAATCCACGGCGACACGGACGGTTCGATGGCGGTGTCATAGGGCTCCGACGCAGCACCTTTCTCATTCTTGAAGTCGCTCGGGTCGAACCGCAGGCGCCACTGCCCGTCAGCCGATTGGTAGAGATTCGGTCGGTGCCCGCGATACCGCATGATGCTGAAGTGACTGACGCGCAATGGGTTGCTAATCAACATCTTGCACAGCAGCACGTCGCGAATCCAGGCGGCGTAGTCGCGGTGATGCGATTGCGGTGGCTCGTCCGCTTCGAGGTCACGGACAAATTTCACCAACACCTTCAGGGGAAAGTCGCTCCCAAGGACCTGTTCAATAGGGCGGGTCGGCTCCCGCGAGCAGCGCGCTGGCGACTGGGCGGCCAGCGACCGTTCGAGCACGAGCAGCTCCCGATGGGCTTTTTCGCAGTACGCCTGCCAGGAGGTATCGCGAGACGTACCTTGTGTGATGGCGACCGCCTGCGGCTCGCCTGCTGCCGCCAGGTCGCAGACGAGTTCGGGATGCAGCCAGACGTAGCCGGTTTGAGGTCGCAGGTGCGAGCGGACGTTGTTCAGGAAGGTCACGACTCCATGATGGGTGGCGTTGCCAGCCCGGCGCCGCAGAAACTGCACATACGATTTGACGTGAGCGGGCACCGCCAGCCACGCCAGCGTATTGGCATATTTAACGTCGACCTCGCTCCTGCCGAAAAGAGGCGAGGCGAGATAGCCCAGGTATTGGCCCAAGAACGCCCAATGGCCGCCTGCGGTGGCGCAGACAAGGCCGTCGCACAGCATTGACCAGTTGACCCGAAAGCCCACCCGGTGGAGCGGCTTGGTGCGCCAGCTGTTACGTGCGGTTGCGCCTTCCCGGGTGATGTCGGTCTTGAAGCGAATCAGGTCGAGCCACTGCTGTTCAAGACGCGGGGTCGGCCGCAGCGCCGGACAGACCAATGCCGCGCGTGACTTTTGCAGTGTGCGCGACGATGAACCCGAATCCGCTGGCGCGTCGCTAAGCTGCCGCTCGTAACGCTCCCGTCGGCGCTGGGGCAGGCGTTTCACCAATGTACTGTCAGGCAGGCCGAGTGCGCCTTCGAGCGCGCTCAGGCTCGCGAGGGTCGTGATGCGTTGCGGCGTGCCGTTGCCGGACATCCAGTATGTGAGCGAGTCGGCGGAAATTCCGGACAGCCGGCCAAGGTGCGCCAGCGTCGCACCGCTCCGGCTGACTGCACAGGCTAACGCATCGCAGAATGACGCCGGCAGCAGGTCATCAATAGCCAGCGAATCGAACAGCCGCTTTAGGACAAGAATCTGTTCCTGGCGGTCTTTCTGGGTGCGCGCCGACACGCTGGCTGCTATTACGTCTTCGTAGTGTCGGAAACTCGTCGAGAACTCGGCGTGGAACTCGTCGCCAATGCGGTCTAGCTTGTTGAGGTTTAGCGCGCGTAGCCAGCCGTGGAGGGCGGACGCGATATTGGCGATGCGCTGCGCGTTCCAGCCATCGCGCGCGAGCTGCATGCGGACCTGCGTTTCGAACTCGGCGTACGTCAGTTGAACCGGGGCGTTCGCTGTGGCGGCCGGTCGGGGGACTGGTGCGTGGTGGGGGAGCGAAGTCATGGTGCGGCTCCGCGCAATAACGGCTGCGTTATGCATTTTTTAACGGCTGATAGTCCGGCAACCCGCGCCAGCGAACAAACTTGGTGCATGAGGCTGTTGCGAATCTGGTTGATGAAGTACGGGACAACTGCCGTTATGGTGCTCAGCAGTCTCACGCAGCGGGTCGGTCGGCGGGGCGGAGGATTTTTGTTCGCGCCGTGACGGCCTCACACGTATAGCGAGTCGAAGAGCGTTTTTAGACGGGGCGTACGTCGCTTTTGCCCACATCGAATAGTTTCGTATACGTCGTCGGCTACCGGCGGGCTGCGTTGCTTTACCACCCTCGCTATCATTGGCGACACGTGGCGCCGGGTCAATTTGATGACGGGTTCCGACGGGAACCGTCTATTGGGCCTCGCTTGTATTGCTGGCACTGGCGAAAACCCATCACTTCGTGTGTGGGGAGATACGGTGACGTAGCGCTGACGCGGCCCGAGGAGTCAAATGCCACGCAGCGGCTACTGGCACGTCTCCGGATGCCTGAAATCAAGTCTGACCTCGCGGCCGCGCTGTCACGAAAGAATGCCGCTCCCGGTCGGGTGAAACCGGTCACCGGCAGTATTCAATGCGCCGATGTGACGGCGCCAAGTTTTCGCTGCTCATGGAGCCAGTGGTTCACGGCATTCTTCCGCCATCTGAGTAGGCCGAAGGCGGCAGTGTGCAGTGGTGGCGGAATCCGCGACGGGCAGTGCCGCAAGCGCGCTCGAAGCGTGCGTTCCGAGACGCCGAGTACGGCGCATAGTTCAAGAAAGTCGAGGTAGTCTGACATGACGGTTCGCAGCTGTGACGCGATTTTGTCCTAACGAGACCTTCTTCCGTGCAAGAGCGCCAGCATGGTCGCACTTAGCGTCAGCCATCTGGACACGAGTCTGTTGCCGTGCCTTGTCCGGCCCCCCTTTATGAACTGCATCGTTATTTTTGTACGTTGGTGATTGTGTTTCGTCGCTCAAGCGATTCGCGCTGCACCTTCGCTTGTCGCGGTGAGGAGCGGCGGCTGAACCTTCACGCGAAAACGGGCGGTGCGTCACTTATTGGTCTGAGCCGGCAGATGATACAGACCTTGCCCGGCGAACCATCTTTTGCATATCTCGTTCAGCATCGCTTTCGGTGAGCGGGCTGAGTAGGCGCGTCACATCGACACCAAGCACTTTTGCAATTCGCTCAAGGTCCCCAATACTGGGGTTGACTCGTTGATGCTCGAGGTTCCCAACGTACGTGCGGAAATGGCCTGACGCGATTGAGAGAGACTCCTGACTTAGCGCAAGTCCCACACGAAGTCGATTGACATTCTTGGCGATGCGGGCACTTGATTCATCCTTCGCCGGTCTCTGCTCGCTCGTCGGACGACAAAGTAGAAGGTCAAGCACATCGACATTCAAAGCCTTTGCCAACTGTTCGAGATTCGACAGTCTCGGGTTGCTGGCGCCGCGTTCCATTGCAGCCAACGTCGGGCGCGAGACGCCCGACGCGCGGGCGAGCACGTCTTGGGATACTCGTCTGTGTTCTCGCAATTCTCTCAGTCGGCCGGCGAGCTGGTCGGCGACGGCAATCGGTGACTTGTGCATAGCCGGGCAAGCATTCCCGACATCCGCTTTTTTTTCTAGATAGTTACGAAAAGCACGCTTGATTTTAACACGCTACAAACTATACAATCCGACCGCGCGAGCGCGTGCAAGGGAAGTTGCTGTAAGGCCTCGGTCTAACAACGATAGACGTGCGGTTAGCGTTGTTTCGAGCGAAAGGTTGAGAACGCCTCACGGACCGGCTTGGCCTAGCGAGCGTCCTATATGGACCCTCGATGACCGCAAATCCGAAAAGGCGGTCAGATGCGGGATTGTCCGGTACTGGCCACCAACGGCGGGACGGCGAAATCAGCGTCGACCCTGCTCCCTTCCATCGGTCGAAGGACCGAATCGTTTTCGTGCATCAGGTTGTTTGCGCGGCTGCCGCGCGCGTCACTCTCTTCGCCGCGCGGATAGCCCTTTACCGTCGGCGGCTCGATTCGGCTCGGAAATATTTTTTGTAAAGCAGGAAAAAAACGCAATGTGCAGTAAAGAAACGTCTTCACCGAAAACCGGAAGCGCGCCACAAGCGCTTTCTTTGACTGTCTCTTTCGTTCCGGAGCCACGGGTCGCCGAAATACGCTATCGTGAATCGGATGGCAGTGAAAGCTCAACGATTGAACTCGACGACGCATCCTTCCGTCATTGGCACGCGGGACACGAGGCGGAATTTGTGAGTTCAGAAAGTCTCCCGTTTTCCGGATTCGAGCAGTTCGCAATTGACCTATATCGGGCCGTTGCTGCCCGGAACGACAAGCGATATTCAAAGTGGGATGACCCAGTGCTCTTGTCTATGCAGTTGTGTTTTTTGGAACCAGAGTCTGACAGAGCTCGTGTGGCAGCTATCCGGTACCTCGAGCGCGACGGGGGAATCACGCTGGCGTCGGAGATTGACCCGGAGCATTTCGGCCTTCGGTTTGCGTCCGGTGAAGCGTATTGTCCGCCGGAGCGTTGGGCGTTCTGCGCGAGCGACGACGTGTACTCTTTTGCCATGAAGCTTTACGAAGAAGCCGTGGCGGATAGAGGCCGGACGTGTTAGTAAAACCTCCAGAGGCGCGCGTCGACGCTTAGACGGATACCTAGCATACGGCCAGCAACAACAGGCTGAGCGAATCCGCCTGGATACGTCGCGTCCTGACGAGGTCGTCCTCCTCTGCCCGCGAGGAAACATCTTGTTCGATGCGTTGACAACGAACCCGGTCTATCTGTTTGTGGGTCGTTCCCATCCAGCGCTCGCAACCCGTATTTTTTCTGAGATTATTACTGTGCCCATTTGGAATGTAGCGCCCGTCGATGTGCGCCCCGAGGTTGAGCTGATTCGCTGGCGAATTATGGAAACCGACGCCGGGACGCGGCATTTTGTTGGGTGCGAAACATTGCACCATAGCGGACAAGCCAGCTCCGCTATCGAACAGTTCGATACGGACAAGCGTCGGGGAGTGACGCGCTCCGGCCGCATCAGTTACTGGGCTCATGCGGATTCGATTTTCACGCCGAGTACGTTTGGACCGAATGGTGCACAGCCAGTCGAGTGAAAAGCTACGAAGACGTGACTCCGGATGCAGTGACGGGAGCAAATGATGACAATGCCTGTTGAAAGAACGGTCGCGCTGCTGCGGGTGCGCGGTGTACTGATTGAACTGTCGCGAGCCGACTCGCTCAAAAAACTGAAAGAACTGCGCCACGAGGCAGTAACCGTGTTGAGACACTATCCCAGCGTCGGGGACGTTGAAATCATCGCGAAGACGTCTTGCTGGCTTGAGTGGCCGTACTGAGCGTGTCCACTCATGGGCGTTAGAGCGGCCGACGCTCGGTCCTTCGGGGTGTCGGAGGGCGGACCCAGGCGACGCGGCACTACGACGTGGACGCACGGGCGCGGCAATTGCGGGAGCAGCCAATACGAAGTTCGCTATCCCGGCAAGCCGGCACCGCGCACACGCGACTACAAAGACGTCATCTGTCAAAGCGAGCGCGTCGTCGTGCTATCCGATGGCCCTACGAATCTTCGATTTGAAGCGTAGTTGCGGAGGTGCGATGGCAAGGTTTCAACTGGGTGCGCGACAGCAAAGTTTGATTGCGTCCACGCCTTCAATCGAGGTGGCAGAGTTCGGAAGAGTTTTCGCAGGCGTCTCTGATTGTCCAGTCCGACTCCGGCGGCGTTACGATACCCAATGGTTTTCACGGGAGTTTTCTTCATGACGACTGCGGAGCGAGCACGGATGGTGTTACTGGATGACGCCGAGCGCGCGCTGGCTGATGCACTCGCGGGGCGTGTCGTTACCGAAGAGGCGTTTCGTGAAAGGCTCGCGCGCGAAGTGACGAAGGTCCGCGAGTCCTTGCCGTTGACGCAACCTGTCATTGAGGAATTGAGGCGCGGAGGGCGCTTCTGATTCAGGGCATGCTGCGCATGCGTGCTGGCATGTTGCTTTTCGGCATCCTTTCCGGCTAGGTCATCTCATCTGTGCGGAGGGCGAAGTCAGAATGTCCGGGATGACGATTGACGAAGCGGCAAAGCATCTGTTCGTAAGCCCGGCGCATGTTCGGCGACTGCTGGAACTGGGTGAGCTGCTCGCAGTGCCAGGCCACGACGGCGGAGAGGTCACAATCAACCTCGCTTCGACGAAAGCCTATCGGGCAAAGCTGGAAGCAGCTTGGCAGGGGTACACGGACTCCGAGAAAGAGGGCAACGACCCTCTAGGTCGTTGGCAGCAGTAAGTTGCGCGTCACCATGTGATTAGAGGGGGACGCTGACAGCATCGCTCGCACCCGCGACATACGCCAGGAATGGTGGTTGGACTTTTCCTTGGAAGCAGCGGACAAATCGATGACACCAATCGGAGGCTCGCGTCTTCGGCAAACCTAAGGCACATATATGACAGATGGAGATGAGGGTCCGGCCGTTTTGGTATTGTCGTTTCACGAAGGCGAATACCTTGGTGACGCTGCGACTGTACGATACCTGTTCGACATCGCTGGTGGAGTAGCGCGGTACGACACCCCACCACTCGACACGCTCGAGGAAGCGCGCCTGCTACTCGAGATGTACTGCAAACGGTACAGTTCTCCGCGCGCGACTGGCAGCAATATCACGGTGTTCGTCGGTCGCGAAAAAATTGATGAAGGCGTCGAACCCCTCGCGCGACTCGACATCGTCCTGCTTGACGGCAAAGCGTGGGCGAGCATCATGAGAAGCAATTACCCCTGTGAGGACGTCGGGCCAGTCCGTGTCGACAAGGATGACGATGTTGGGACTATCGCGTGCAAGCTTTTGGGTGCTAAAGGGGAGGCTCAATGAACGGACCGGAAACGCCGTTGCCCGTCTCTTTTCGCGGTGCCAATGAGCGCACTGCCAATACGATACCCGCAGATTTCCCGTGCGACCCCATACCCGCATTATTGGCTGGGACGCAGCCGAAAGTTGCCGTGCGCTTGGTTGATGGCAAGTATGTTATGGGGCTCACGGAAGAGGAGCGCTGGCAACGCTACGACGCTTGCGAAGACCTCGCTCTGCAGCTGGCGGCATACTGCACACGCAAATCGACCCTCAACCCAGAATGGACCCGGGAATGCAATCTTGAGCGCGCTGGCCGGGGTATGGCAGATAAGGTGAGAAGGGGCTTATGGGACGTTTCGCCAGCTGAACAGCGGTGGGTCATGGCTCGCGTCCGCTCGTTCCTCGAGTGGTGACCCCGGGCTCCTAAGGTCGATGGTTTTCTTGCAGGTTTTGGAAGGAACGGACGAAATGACCATGCCTGACGAGAGAACGCGTGCACTGCTCCGCGCTAGGCAACTTCTGCTCAAGCTGTCGCGCGCAAACCCTGCTGGGAACCTCGAGCGATTCCGCCAGGAAGCAGTTGCCGTGCTGAGGCACTACCCTGACGACGGAGAAGTGGCGTTGATTGCGACGCAATCGTCGTGGCTCGAGTGGCCGTGCTGAGCCATAGCACCGCGAAGCACGTGCGACGGCAGTCGGGCATACCGTTGACCGCAAATGCCACTGAGGGCAATCTAAATGACCAAGGCCCTGAGGGTTCGCGAGCTCGTCGAAATTTTGAGGGATGCAGACCCGGAAAGCGTCGTCGTGTTGATGACGCATTGTGCCGTGACATCCTTGGCATTGCCGAACCTGTGGCAAATGCCCGTTGGCCCAGGGTGGCGATGATAGCGCGTACTCGAGCCGCGTCCGGGTCTATTGCACGGACGTGGGCTTCGACGCCGCACGTTTTGTTGATTGACTACGAGGGGCTACTTCACCGGGGCTGCGCTTACCGGACGAGCGCGGGCATCGTCAGCAGCGACACCCCGCACGGATTTCGCTGTGCGAGTGTGCGCCGGTCTTGGCTGAGATGCTCACGCGAAGATGCATATTCGTACCTGAGCGGTCACGAAACTGGCTCTTGTGCCCGTCGTGCCCTGTAGGGGTACGCGAGCTGGTGACGCGATTGAGAACATTTGACCCCGACGCGGTCGTGCTCTACTTGTCGCCATTTGGCGATGCAGGCGACGCGGAAGAAATCTGCGCGTTGTCCTCGTGTCCGAGCGATGGACATGCGAGCGTCACCCTTCCCCTGACGCAAGTGCTTCTGACATTCATCATCCGGGGCATGGCTTATCCGTCGGGTGGAACCAGACGACCGACGAGCAATTGGCAGAGCGAGTGGTTATTCATTCATTCATTCATTCTTCCGGTCCGCGAGCGTTGTATGACGAGCAGCGGGTGGGATATCGCTATGCGACGCATTGACGCCGAATACGACCTCCCTCAATTCCTCGCGTCATCTCGTGTACGCAAAATTGCGGCGAACAGTTTCCGATTGCCGCCGAACGACCGAGCCAACTATCAGTCTCTTCCCGACCAGGTCGTTGCTCGCATTGAACAGATTGTTAGGGACTCGTATCGCGACGCGGGCGGCAGGGCCGAAGCCTAGGCAATACGTGAACAATTTCGACAGCAAGCCCTCGAATGCGGTCGCACAATGGTCACAAACGGTGAGCTAATCCCGGAAGAAGTCAAGAGCAGGTCAGGTGCGTGAATTAAGCAGTGGGACGTATTGATAGGGGAAATGGATGGAAAAACTGGTATTCGACGCGCGCGCACCGACCCTCTACCTGGATGTGGACGGAACGCTGCACGCTGGCTCGGCGGACATCGACGAACACGGGCGCATCACTATCGAGAGCGGACGAAAATTGTTTGAGTTCGCCCCGGTACTCGTTGAACTGCTCGCGCCGTACCCGCGCGTTCAGCTGGTACTAACAACGTCCTGGCTGCAACACATAGGCCGTGACGGCGTTACCTCTCAGCTGCCCGAAGCCCTACGTTATCGAATCGTCGACGACACGATGAAAATCAGGTCTAGGATGAGCGAGGTGCAGGACGGCACCGACCGCGTATCCAAAATCCTTCGCCACGTCTGGTCCCATGGCGTCCTGATATGGCTCGCGCTCGACGACCGGGCATGGGGCGTGCCGATTGGGTACATGCAGCATTTCGTACATCTCTCCCCCGAGAGTGGCATTAGCTCACCGAACGCGCGTTTGCGGATTGAATCTTGGCTGTTTGAGCAGCAGAGTTAGTAGCCTATTCACGACGAGACGAGTCGCGTGTACTTCTATGACTTCAATTTTATGATGACCTGCAAATAGCCAATGGCGTTTCAAAAAACTAACCCAAGGCCTAAGCGCACCGTCACCGGAGACGGTGACTTCATTAGGAGACGACGGGAGACATCTAAGAAGCCGTTGCGAAATTAGTTGAACATTGGTTTGAGATGAGCCGAGCCGCACCGCGCACGGACGTGGGTCCAATCTGCTGGATTGATTCCCCGAACGTCTGGGATGTACGGCTACGCATAGTCAAAGTCCGTGGTCTGCGCGAGTTTTGCAATCCGAGTGTGGGTGTTCGACGAGGACGAGGCTGGAAGCTGGAAGCTGGAATCTTCGACAGGTGCCTCAGCTACTACTAGCTGGTGACAGTGTTATCCCGATTCCCGTTGGCGAAGACAAATAACACCGCGCGTCGACGTCGTTTCGACTTCCAATCCGCGTACCAATTCTGCATGATGCCGCCGCTGACAGCGACGTCCGGGAACACCGCGCCGAAACCAGACGCGATTTAACTTTCGGGCGTCGTCGCGCTTCGTACACCGCACCTCGCCCCATTCGAGCACCGACGTTAGCACTGCCGGTTAATGTTTTTTAAGATAGAACCGGCGGTGGCACCCGCCGTGGTTCGTTTTAGGTGTATCGTGCGAATCAGCCAGCTGCGCGGCTGGCATCGGCGGAGAGGAATAGTGACAGCGATACAGCACGTCTTCGTTCTCATGCTCGAAAACCGCTCGTACGACAGCGTCTTCGGCCTGTCGAACTTCACGGGCGCGCTACCCGGCGGCTGCCCGACGACGGCGAACGGATTGCCGGCGCAACCAATCGTTAACTTTGGGCGCACCGGCACCTCCTACCAACTGGGCAAAGACTCTCCATACGCGCTCGGCTTCGACCCGGGCCACGAATTTACCGACACCTGCGTGCAGCTTTGCGGGATACCCATCGCGAGTGCGGACACCGTCAGGAACGACTCCTTCGGGCTTGGCGCAGCAGGCTATCCACCGCTCGCTGTCGACCCGTCGACAACCGGGTTCGCTGCGACCTACGAAGACCATGCGGATGTCGTTGCAGATGCGTTTAGCGTGTTCACGCCAGACCAGCTTCCTGTGCTCAACTTTCTGACCCGCCAGTTTGGCGTGTGCGACAACTGGTTCGCGTCGGTCCCCGGCCCGACCTGGCCGAACCGTTTCTTTGCACTCGCCGGGACGTCATCGGGACTCGACCATTCACCGAGCGACACACAGGTGCTCGAGGCTGTGTTTCTGAATGCGCCGATTTTTACCTTCCAGAACGGCACGATTTTCTCGAAACTTCGCCCGTCTGACTGGCTCATTGCGCAGGGGGATGTGGCACAAGCGCGCGGCATTTACGGGATGCAGACCCTCCTCAGCCGCTTCGTCGGCATGGACACGCTTCTGTCTCGGCTCGCGGATGGGTCGTTGAGCTCAAAGTTCGTCTTCATCGAGCCGACCTACGACGCGAAAAATGATTTTCGCAACGGCAATTCGATGCATCCGGCCGGGGACGTCCGTAAAGGCGAGGCGTTGGTGAAAACGCTCTACGACGCCATCACCGGCTCAAAGTTATGGCCCAATAGCCTCTTCGTTGTCGTCTTCGACGAACACGGTGGCTTCTTCGACCATGTGCGGCCGCCGCCTGCAGTGCCCCCGGCTGCCGGCGAAAACGCAACGCTCAAGACGCACAACTTCCCATTTGACAGATTCGGCGTACGCGTGCCCGCTCTCGTTATATCGCCCTACGTGCAGACTGGCACCATCGACCACTCGCTTTACGACCACACGTCAATTTTGAAGACAACGGACAAGCTGCTCGGACTCAACGGCATCCTTAATCTGACGGCCCGCGCGCGCGCCGCAGATGACTTCGCGAAAATGCTGAACCTTCCGGTCGCTCGCACCGACATCCCGCAATGCCCGTCGCCTGTCCCGGGCGACACAGCCCGACCGACCAGCGAGGGTGCGCCGCGCGCGAAAGACCCGTTTCTCCCGCTCTACGCGCACCACTGAAATCCAGGCTACAAAGCCCGTGCGCCGAGGGACGTTGACCGTCTGAATACATCGCCCCCTGATTCGGACGTCTGGAGCGGGCTTATCCCAGCGCTGCCGGCGGTGCGCAAGTCAGCGCCGCCTCTCCAAGCGGGCGCGCCGCGCCGCCGTCGGTCCGGCGTGGCGCCAGTGACCCGCTGCCCGCGTCTGACCACTTGAGTCGACGTTCGCGTGCGAGAATCGTAGGGGCTCCTCTGGATATACGACCGCTGTCCTCGGGTCACGCGGCATGCGTGGCTTGATTCTCGCCAGCCGGCCGCCTATTGTGGAAAGTGCCATAACGGCAACAAGACTTAAGGAGTACATCATGCCATCGTCCAGAAAAGCCTCGCCCGCTCACGGGGCTGAAGCCGAAATGTCGACCAAGAAGAAGGTAGCCTCGCCAGCGAAGACTGCCGGAAAGGCGCAGGGCGAGAAAAGCCCTCAAATGTCTAAGCAGCGCACCAAGAACAAGTCGAAAGTCTGAAACGATAACGCCCCCCGGAAAGCGGGGGGCGTTCCTAGCCGCATTGCCGAACGAGATGTTCGTCGCGACAAGTGTCGTTGACTATGTCTAAAGACGAAGTTGCGTACAAAGCGAGCGAACGGCAAACCGCATTGCCCGGTCGGCGGCTTGCCCAAATTGGGAGGAAGCGGCAAGAGAATGTAACGGACGGAACAGTCAGGCGTCGCCTGTCATCTGGGCGGCCAATTCAACGAGGGAACTCGCAACGAAGTCCCAATCCTCCGCCGATTGAAGGTCCGTGAGCTGACTGTCCCAATGCTCGTAGGGGCGAGCGAAAAACGCGGTCTTCAGGCCACAGGCTCTCGCTGCTTTCAAATCGTTGTTGTGAGCCGCCACCATGCAGAGTCGCTCGGGCGTATTGCCAACAGTTCCGCCGTGCTCAGATAGACCTCTGGTGACGGCTTATAGGCCCGAGACACTTCGGCACCGAGTATGGCATCCCATGGCAGACCGGCGCGCTTCGCCACATCGAGCATCAGGCGGATGTTGCCGTTAGAGAGCGGCGCGATGATGAAATGCTGTTTGAGACGGGACAGCCCGGGTAGCACGTCCGGCCATGGGTCAAGTTGATGCCACGCAAGATTCAAGGTGTCGAGCGCGTCGGTGGGAATGGATGCCGGCTCAACGCCGAAACGCAGGAGTACTTTGTCCAGATTTTCCCTGTGCAGAACGTCGAGGGCACGAACGGCCGCGGACCACTGCGCACTTCCTTCATCGCAGGCACATATTCGCTACGCCAGGCATCTGCAAATTGGAAGGGGTCGAACGGCAATCCGTGCTCTACGAGGAAAGGCGCGAGTGCACGTGCCACACCGCCTCTCCAGTCAACTACAGTTCCGAAGACATCGAAAACGACTGCACGAATATCACTGCCACCGGCATTGCGCATCGGCATACCTCCTTACGTTGAAGCAATAAGTTGGCGACGCCAGCATTATCTTGACCCGCATGCCGACATCGGATTGGCCCACCTGCCAACCAAACCAATGCTCCGGCATCGATGCCTCGCGGCCCACTCTAACGGGTCGTCAGCGTCTCGGCATGCGGGTAAGGTTGGAATTGGCGACATCAGTACTTCCCAATCACGCTGGCGACGCCGCTATGCTGTGCTGGCGTCGGACCATGCGCGGTAGAAACGCTTAGTCAAGGTGCTCACGCCGCTGCCATAGAGACTACGGCGCCTTGCTCCTCTCGCATCAGCGTGCTTGCTCCGCGCGCCTCAGCTTTCGAAATATCACCGAGTGACGCAGCAGATATACGCTTTCCAGCCGTCCGGGTTGACATCAAAAAGGTCGTGCTGAATGGTCGACGCGAGCGCATTCCGGTTGAACTCCGTCTCGAGCAACTCCTTTGGCCATAGGAAGAACGCGCTCACGACGCGTGCGCCGAACTCGGCCACCGTCATCTTCGGGGTAGGCGCCCGGAGTAACTCGAAGTCTTGCAACGGTTCCTGTTGCGTCGCAAGCTGCCCCACTAGCGCGTCCGGCCGACCAGTCTCAGCTAAACAGCTCAAAGCTTCGAGCATGTCCCCGAGTGAAGCAGCAGTTCTCGTCTATCAAATCTGTCGTCCACTGCCGTATCTCCGTCCGCTGCGTCCATGTTCGATGATACTTGCGGACTTAGCGGTGACGTTAAGCGACCGTGTTATCTGGGACACCAGGTCCTCGGGATTGTCGGTGGACTCTGCAATTTCGTGAACGATTTTCTACGAGTCGGGCGGCTCACCGAGCGCGCCGAAGAGGGACCAGGTCACAAAAGCGTGCACGCCTGGTCGAAATCAAGGCGCGGCCCGCGTGGGTGGAGCGCGGAAGCATCACCATACCCCAGGTTGCACAGGAAATTCGATTTGAGGTGGCCCTCCGGGAAGAACTCTTCGTCAGTGTCCTGGTCGCTCTTTCCGGCTCCAAAAAACTCCTCGTCGACCTTGGCATTGTCGAATCCGGACATCGGTCCACAATCAAGTCCCAATGCCCGAGCGGCGAGAATCAGATAGGCCCCTTGCAGAGACGAGTTGCGCCTCGCAGTTGTGTCGACCAGTTCCGGCGTGCTGGCGAAGTGGTCGCGCATGCCGGGGTTGTGTGGAAAAAGCGTGGGGAGTTTTTCATAGAACTTCAGGTCGTAGGCGATGATGGCGGTCACGGGAGCGTTCCTTACCTTGTCCACGTTCCCAGGAGAGAGCGCCGGTATCAGCCTTTCCTTGGTTTCCGTGGTGCGAAGGAAGACGATTCTTGCGGGGTTGCAGTTGGCGCTCGTGGGTGCCCACTTCATCAGGTCGTACAGTCGCCGCAGTGTTTCATCGGCGACGGGTTGGTTCAGCCACGTGGTATGTGTGCGAGCTTCACGGAACAGAAGATTGAGTCCGTCATCATCCAGTACCTTGCTCATAAAATCCTCCTTGATTGGGAAGGCTGACGCGACCACTCGCGGTGCGCTTCGGCTAACGGAATTGTAGTCGCAGGGCATGCCGACAGCTACTTTGTGGACCGGTGGTAGCATCAGGTCCACCTCTTGAAAAACGTCGGCCTCGTAATGGAGACGATTCGAAATCCCGGCTCATCGGACAGAGAAATTCTGGCGGGTATGCTGGCCAGGGCTTTTATACGTGACCCACTCGCGCTCCACGTGTTCCCCGAAGACATGGTTCGCCAGCGAAGGCTGATAGCTGTCTACCGACTCTACCTTCGCGTATTCTTGCGTAGCGGTATTGTTGTCACCAACAATGAGCAGAGCGCTGCAGCACTTTGGTTACCTCCCGGTCGCTACCCGCTGTCGCTGGCCGCACATCTACGTTTACTGCCACGCATGGCGATGGCTACCGGTTTGACGGCACTCCCCAAGGCATTGCATGTGTTGGGTCATCTTGAGCAGATGCATCCTCCCGGCCGAAGGTTCTGGTATCTCGGTGTCCTGGGAGTTGAACCATACAAGCAACGCACGGGCCTTGGGAGCGCCCTGCTCAAGACGGGACTCCGCGTGTGCGACGAAGAGGGCACAGGTGCCTATCTCGAAACTGCTGAGCCCAGCAATCTGCCGTTTTACTCGGCGTACGGATTTAAGGTACTGGGTACTTCTGAGCTGCGGAATGGGCCTCGCGTCTGGAGCATGTGGCGTGAGGCACGCGACACTCGAGATTGTTGACGGGAGACCGCGGCAACAATGGCGCGAAAGCGCTGGCGTTTGCCGAACGCGGCGCGCTTCGCACGACGAGCGGGCCTGGGACACGGAGACAGCGCAGCTAACGGTATGACGCTGGACAAACGTGTCTCGCTTGTGCCATCGGGCGATGGCGCGTCGTTATTGCGTAACGGCTTAAGCCATATTCCTTCGCGCGATTCGGGTAATCGAGCCACTTGAACAAAGCGCCGGCGAGGCGCAACTCGGCGCTACGCGACCTGCAGAGCCAACGTGAGATAGCGACGCAGGTCCTTTCGCTGCATACGCCGTCCCAAGTGCTGGCGGCGAAGCAGGAGGTCGGTGCGCTCAGCAAAGCTTCACTTGCGCGGGCGAACGAACCGAGGCGAGACGACGGGACAGTCGAGTTTACGCCCGCAGGTAACGCGGTGCTGAATACCCTCGGCGCGAAATAACTGGGCCGCTGATAAGCGCAGGTCGGCTTACTCACTGCCCCGGGTAAAGCCGCGTCGAAGTCGGGCGCGCATCGCTGTTCTTTTCGCGGGATGTGTTGCCCTCCCTGCAATCCGGCGCCGTGCGGGGGAAGTGATGCAATCAAATCAGCGACGATAATCTCATGGCGGACCAAGCGACGTCCATCAAGGGCTAGCCGCGAGCGCAGCGCGCGAAGGTCCCCCGCGTTACAGCGGCAGTATGGACGTCGGCGCGGCCCCCTCACGCGGCAAGGCGGTCGGCAATCACCCTCGGGCTGTCGGCTGTAGGCGGAAACACGCACCAGAAACCGTCATCGTGCCGAAAGAAGAACAGCGCGCGCAGGCCGGCCGGTTGTGCGGTCTCGACGCATACATAGCGTCTCCGGCCCGAGCGGGTGCGACTGAAAACGGTCACGTGGACCGGCGTCGCGGGACCCGGCGCGAGCCATTTTTCGACCTGGAAACGCAGGGACTGCTCATTCGTGCTTTTCATGCCTGCCTCCATCACCCCCGGTCCTTGTTTGTCATAACGGTCCACGGGGGCCAATAATTCCCCGAATGCCCTGTAAGTGACAGCATCGGTGTGAGTTGCTGCGCTGCGCTGAGTTTCACCGCACATGTTCCGCACCGCACCCGAATCCTGAGAAAGCACTTTAACTTTACGCCCAAAAGGTATGCCGCTGTGCATCGTTTGATGAAATAGCAACAGCCGAAAAGGAGCGAGTGGAGTGTCTGCACGCGCCTCTAGGGTGTGCGCGTTGATGCATTGCAGTATGTGCGCGACCGACCACAAAATCGCGTTCGGCCACAACCCAGAAACGGTTGGCATTAGGAGAAGGTTGACCCGCGCCCTGCGGTCGCGGGTCAATTGATTGTGCCGATTCTTCGCCTGTTTTTTTGTCGTTCCCCGTTTGGCGCCGGCGCCGAGCCTTCATGGCTCTTATGTCCTTATGTCAGCATCCCATTTGGAATATCGCCATCCGTTTGTCTGCTTGCGCACAAAATTCTCTGATGAAAAGGGCGCGATGCCTCGGATGGAGGCGCCCCGAATGCCAGAACCGTCGAGGAAGCAGTGGGGGTGGGCGTCTCTCAATGAGCTCCGATACGCGGCGGAAGGTTTCCTCGGCAGTTTCAAACGGTGCGCACAATTGCCGGTTGTCACGTGCTCTTTCGCACAGTTGCGGTTCATTTGGGGCGGCCGGTTGCGATACGATTACTCCAACAGTGCACGGCATCAAGCAATCACAATGGATATCAACCTCTCCGCAGCAATCACCTTGTCCCCGGACGGGAAGCTGGTTCAATTTGTCGCCGCGTTGCCCGAGCGTTCCGTTCAATGCGCAATATCTCGAGAGGCGCGGGAGTGCCACTTTTGGGTGCCGAGCGGTGCAGCCGGCGCACGCCTGTTGAAGGCGTGCCTGGAAGGGCGCCAGCGTATCGCCGTGATGGTGACAAGGCGTCTGATGCGAAAAGAACCCGAGCCGATAGTGCTCAACGCAAAGCACTTTTCTGGTTAGTGCGAAATTCAAAGTGGGCGCCGAAGGGATAGCAGCGCATGACGTCCTTCCATCAGGGAGTCAACGAGGAGCTAGACATGGAACTTAAATGTGTTGTGGCGGTTGTCCGGCCGGAGGTTCTGCAAACTCTGGAAAAGAGGCTCGCCGCTATTGATATCCACGGCATAACCGCCAGCAAGGTAAAAGGGTTCGGCGCGCATCCAAACCTGTTTGCCGATGATTGGACGACCGAGCACCTCAAAATCGAAATTTTCGCCCAGGCATCGGACGTTGAAACCCTCGTAAGAGCAATCATGGATATCGCGCACGTCGGGCCGGTCGGAGACGGCATAGTCGCGATTATTCCCGTCGAAAGGTTTTTCCGCGTCCGCACGCAGTCTGAGGCAATACCTTGACCTGACGGCCACGCCGATGGTCCTGAGTGTGGTGGCCCCGGGCTCTGGCAGGAGAGGCCGAAAAAGACAACGGTGCAGACTGGGTCCGTGCGTTGCTCGGTGAAATGAGCCTGTCTTTTCGCCGGCCATTCCATCAAAGCATTAAATGGACACGAACAGCATCAACCTTGCATCTCGGCCTGCGACGCATGAGCGACGGCGTGCGACCACTGCGTCGCTTCCCGCTTGTGAGACGAGCATGCGACCGGAATGGCCGAACGCATAGAATTCGATATCGGTTGCGTGGCGGTCTGCCGCCTTGCATCCGGTGCCACGGTGTGCAGCAGCTGGCACGCGACGGCTATCTGCGCCTTGTGCGCGCAGGTGTGCGATGCGTGCGCGCAGGTGTGCGATGCGTGTGCGGCAGATTGCGGGAGCATCAGGAGGAGCATTGCGAACGCTGTACAGAAGCGTATCGCAAGTGTGTCAGCGAATGGCTAGCAAAACCCCGGCGAACCGGGCATTCGACACCGCAAAGGATGGACTGGCCGTTAGACCGGCTTAATGTTTGCAGCCTGCTTGCCCTTCGGGCCCTGCTTTACTTCGAAGCTCGTCTCATCACTAGCGACAGGTACGTGTGCCGCGTTCCTGAGCTCTGGGGCTAATGACTGATGTTCCGATAAACACGGACGTTTCCTCGAAGGAGATGTCTTCGTCTACCTGTCGCCTTGCACTTTTACCCTCGGTACTGGACGCATCTGCAAAGCGGTCCATGAGGACCGCGCCTGTGGCGCTGTAAAAAGAGTCCCATCCATCTGATGGCTTTGATGTCTCAAGAGAGTGCTCTGAACCACAAGAAGTTAAAGACATCTTTAGCGAACCGATGTTATATCCGCGGCGCGCACAATTTTCGATACGGTGTCCCGACGCCGCCGGGGACTTCAATCTTCGCTAGCATCGAGGCTCTCTGACCGTGATGAAAGGCGCACTCTGGCCGAACGGACAGGGGCGAGCGCGCCGTCGCTGGAGATGGAATTTGTCGCGTGCCGCTCAACGAACGCAAATTGGCAACGGTCTCAGAAAAACCACCGCCACTATCATTGGCGCGCTTGGAGGCAGACTTGCTGGCAATTCCATCGAGCACCCCGTGCACAAGGCGACGACATATCAAATCCAAGTTCGCATGGCCGACGGAAGGTATCGCAACTTCAGTTATCAAGCGGGGCGTGAAGTCCAGGCCGGCCAGCGCGTGCATGTTTCTTGTGAATCGCTGCTCGCGTCATGAGCCGCAAGGCACATCCGGTTTGAGCCGGTGTCATGGTCACAGCGTGCTAACGGGCCGACCTGGCTGTAGCCTTGAGAGACTCGGCAAAAAACGGGCGTGCAGCCATCTTGCTTTTCGTCCATCTAACTCAACATATTGCCCGTTTATGCGCGCAACGCCCATGCCATGGAGAAAGCCCTTTTTTGCGCACGACATGCGGCGACTGCTGCCGTGACTGTGACGGCAGCCGGCTCGTGCGAGACGGTCGGGGTCCAGAGTCACCGGGCAAGCTTGGCCGGCACATTTGCCGCCGTCTGTGGTACCGGTGGTGAACAATGCAGCCAGTGAGATGACGTGCGGCATGTAACGGCGTCATTCTTCGTCAGTCGTCCGCCGATTCTGCAGACGCTGTGTTGACCGCCTTGAATACGCGAGCGCGCGCTGGGAAACTCCCCCAGTTCAGCGCAGCGGCATTCGCGTGCTGGCGCGCGGCCCGTCGATGTGTGCACGATAGCTTGGTTGTTTCCGTCAACGATGAAATCAAGGGCCTCAAGGCCAGAAGTGGCACGGGAAATGCGGTAACCAAGACACGGACTGCACCGACCCGGGTCGCAGCCGGTCGCTCTGCACACGGAGGAGCCCATCATGCGAGTTGCTACGAAAGGAATCTTGCTTGCTTCGGCGTTAATGTTGAGTCTGTCGGGCGCCGTCTACGCGCAGGGCGCAGGAACAGGTGGTGGCGGGGGCGCCGGTGCAGGCCAGGGCGGCACTGGAATGGGAACCCCGAATGCAAGCGGAACGACAGAGTCCCCATCTGGCGCGTCGGGTGCAACCACTATGGGAAAGTCAGGTGAAATGTCCCAAAAGCAGATGAAGCCGAAGATGCAGAAAAAGGGGGGAATGGCTGCGCCAGCCTCCGACAGTGGCGGAATGAAGAAGGCTTATTAACGCGGTGATGTTTGAGGCGTACCCTGCAATCTGCATGGTCAGGCTCCCGGTCAGGACCCTTATGCGGCAGGTTGCCGGGAACGCAGGAGAGCGTCCGGAACGTCAGATGCCCGATAGCTTTCATATGCTCGCCGACTTTGAGTTTGTCTGTTCTGTCGTTAGCTCCTGCGCCTTCTGCCATCGAAAGGGTCGCTGTGCAAATTGATGAGTAGCTGGTCGTGGGAAACCTACCAGGAGCGATGCAATGGATAACGATTCGCGGGAAGAGAAGGTTCGTGTACGGGCCTACCAGCTCTGGGAAAAAGACGGCAGCCCGGAGGGACGCGCCGACGAGTATTGGGAACAGGCGCGGATTCAGATAGATGAGGAAGAATCTGGAGCCGACGGCAATGGAGACGGCCAGAAGACCCGGTTGCCAGGGTGACGAAAACCGGCTGGCGCTGACGAGTCGCCACGCCGTGCGTGCCTGGGCGAGCCATAACCCAGGCCATTACATTACTCTTGCTGGCGGACGGTACGGCAGCGCGGTGCTCGCGTGATATTTCATCGTTGCCGCTGCGTGCGACCGCGACGACAGTCCAGTCAGGCGCCGCCCGTACCCAAGCTTCGCGTGACGGGGAATCTCGGCGTTTGGTGCCGGGCGGCACCCTTGCGCCGACTCTGCCCTGAAAATACGATGTCCGACGGACCGGGAATCATGGGCCACCAAGACGCAGAATTCTTCCTAGACCGGTTTGATGTTCCCGGCCTGCTTGCCTTTCGGACCCATCTTGACGTCGAAGCTGACCTTCTGATTCTCTTGCAGAGACTTGAAACCTTGCCCACTGATTTCCGAGAAATGGGCAAAGAGGTCGTCCCCGCCGTCGTCCGGCGTGATAAACCCGAAGCCCTTGCCGTCGTTAAACCATTTCACTGTTCCGGTTGCCATCATCCGTTTCCAATAAAATTTGAAGAGCGCGCTTCACTGGGTGCACGTGACCCTTACATACATTGACAGGGGCAGTTAGTGCCTGGCGCTCAAACGCAGGGCCTGACCGCTATTCATAATCCGACAGTGAACTTGTAGCCTACTGCAGGATGGGGGTCAATCCGGAACGCCCTGACGGACTACGCGATAACGCGCGAGTAGTGCACCACCGGTCCTCTCACCGCCTGTGTCGCGTATCGCGCAAAGTGCGTCGCAAAGGGGTGACGCATTCTGAGGTGGCGGCTTATAGTAGAAACACGGCCGCGTCAGTGGCAGGCGCCCCTTCTGTCACGGGACAAAACATGTTTTACGGGGAAACGTACGATGGCGAACTCGACTGTTTCGGGTCACGCGACGCAAGAGCATACGCCAGCGTCACTGCAGGTGCTCGCCGACTATCTCGAGCTGGCGCTCGACGATGGTGAGAGCGTGGTCGTAATGCGGGACGGCACAAGCGTACGCTCCGTGTACATTGGTGACCCAACGGGTTCACTCGACGACTTGGTCGAGCATGGGACGGTCGCCGCGTACCTGGCGGACGAGATGCTCGCGTTGACGGAGGCCGGCGTGAATCGGATGATAGCCAATGACGAGACGTATCGGTTCACGCGAAGTGTCAGGTACATCGCCGACCGACAGGGTGTGGTTTTCGCGCCGACGTGAGTTGGGCGCCTCCGGCCGGCGAAAGGGCCGGACGGCGAAAGAAGCCCGGAGACACGTCCGCTCTGACTCCGCGCGTCTACCGGCGTGAACACGAGGCGAGACGCTCAACAGGCCGCCGTGCCGCGATAGTCAGGCAACAGAACAGAGGAAAAAGTGAATTGGTATCGGTGGTCGCCGACACTGGGCTTGTACTGGAGCTCGAGTGGGAATCCCCATGAAAGCCATGCATCGGTGTAACGGGTGCCTGCCCTGTGCTGGTTCGCGACAGCACGATGAGACGTGGAGAGACTGAAATGGAACAAGACGAATTCAGCGCTTTCGAGCACGACGGCTGGGAGAGGGTCGCCCAACCTTACCACACGTATTTCGGCGACTTAACCACGCAATCCAATAGCGCCCTCCTTGATGCGTTGGATATCCGCCCCGGCGTCCGCTTTCTGGACGTGGCGTCGGGTCCCGGCTATCTCGCCGGCGCGGCCGCGCGTCGCGGCGCCGATGTCGTTGGTGTCGATTTCGCGGACGCGATGGTCGAACAAGCAAGGCGCACTTATTCCGCGCTCGCGTTCCGTGTCGGCAGCGCGGAAGACTTACCCTTTCCCGACGAAAGTTTCGACGCCGTTGGCATCAGCTTCGGGATGTTGCATTTCGCGCACCCGGAGAACGCGCTCGCGGAGGCGTTTCGCGTACTCCGACCCGGTGGCAGAATTGCGTTTACCGTGTGGGCGACACCGGACAAAGCCGTTGGATTTGCGATGGTGCTCAAAGCAATCGAGGCGTACGGTCGAATGGATGTTCCGCTGCCTCCGGGGCCTCTGTTCTTTCGGTTCAGCGACTGGCACGAATCCGAACGTGCGCTGCTCGACGCGGGATTCGATGAGCCGCACGTCCGGGAAGTCAGCCAAACGTTGCGTATTCGCGCACCGGAAACGCCTTTCCACATGCTGATGCGCGGCGGCGTGCGCATCGCCGCAATTTTGAAAGCTCAGTCGCCCGAGGCCTTAGTCTTGATTGAAAAGTCGGTGTCCGAAGACGCGGCCGCGTATCAGAACGACGGGGTGGTTCAAGTACCGATGCCGTGTGTGCTTGCCTCTGCGACGAAGTCCTAAACGGCCCTCAGCGGGAAGTGAAGGGCCGCGAGGCGCCAGGCGGAGGGGGCACTTGGGCGTCGCCAGCGAGCGGCATTACGCTCTCAGCTGGCTTATCGCCTACGGCGGAAAACACTGGTACGGCGTCTCGACTGATAGCTGGGATTTTTTCGTTTTGGCTGGCCTGACCGTGGCTGGAGTGCCAACCTTCAAGCTTGGTCTGCCTGCGGCGAGCTTTCCGACAGGACGCCGTTGTTCCACATCCAGAGTGGCAGAACGGTGACGACAGCCCAGTTCCCGATGTCTTGAACGACCACGCAACAGCGGTCGTCAGCTTTGCTGTAGATGAGGCACACGCGCCGGTCGGGCGGAAGCTCCCCAAGCGACACGCATCGACCTGTGTCCACCATTGCTCGAACAGACGTTACCGACATGGTGGACCGTTGGCTCACCCGTTCTTTTGCGTGAGGTGCGACCCACGAACGTCGAGGGCTGGCGCGTCTCCTGGCGAAATGAATCGTTGCCTCCTGCGCGTTGCTGGCGCTTCAGCGCCAGTCTATTCCCTCTTTGAATTCACCGCTACGCGCTGGCGACGAATGAGGTTAGAGGACTCTCACGAATTGTGTAACGCTTACTGCCGCTTTATCGGTCACGTATCTATCCAGGGGCGCTGGTTGCGCCACGAATCATAGAGCGGAACGGGGCAAGCTCGAATAACCTCAGCCGGATTCGGTGGCGCGAACGGCGCGGTGCGCCGAGGGTGGCTGGTACCCTGACTAACGAATGAGTAGTTGACCAACACCCGCTCGGGCGCAGGAGTATATGCAGCAGCTTTTTATCTCCCGAGATGGGGCGGTTCGGCGACTTCTCGAAAGAAAGCGTCAGTTCATGGACAAGCCCTCGCCGATGGAAGCCATTGAGTCAACAGCCTCTCGTGCTGCCGCTGCTCGTGGTCGATGTCAGGGCCGGTCGCATAGACGTCTTCGTACTCGCTGACAGTACTGGCGAGCTATTACGCATTTACATCTTGTAAACACAGATTTTTTCTCGTGAGGCATTATGGCCGCGCGAAACTGACCGTCTTGGACGGAAGCGAGCTTGAACGTTTCTACCGCTGCAAGGTCGGACGCTAGCACCCGCACAGGTGCGTCGCCTGCGTGATTGGGGCGTGCAACAATAACTGGAATTTGGTAGGTGGATATGTCTAAGGCAGTGAAAGCAAGGCGCCCTGACGCAGCGCCGGTACCTCTTGGGCTCAGACTCCGTCGGATGCTGAGCGCACATGAAATTGCCACGCTTCTCCTATTACTTCAGGCGCCGGCCGAGCTCATGGCGGCGACGCCAGACGTGATAGCTCTTCGCGAAGTCGGCCTGGTCCAAGTTGTTGAGTCGGAGCAAGGCGGAGCCACCACGTTCGCATTGACTGCCGATGGAAGCGCCGTGTTACGCGCGCTTGGCGCTGGATGAATTGACGGCAACGCGAGGCTGACGAAGCGCGAAACGGCGTTGTCGTTAGATGCGTGAGAGAGAACGTGGGCCGTTACCTCGGTGCCTCTACAAACCGTCCTGGGATGTAGGCGAGGTTTCGGAGCTGACCTGAGCGTTGTTAGCGGCGGCTTTGACGAAAGTGCCCGCTTTTGGAAACGTCCAAGCATCACGACCCGCTCGTTGTTTCTAATCAGCGCGCGGCTGCGGTGTAAGCTCGGTGCGCGGAGGAGCTTCGAACCAGTGGAGGCAATATGGGGCAAGTCGATTTCAGTACATTCGAGCACGAAGGCTGGGAAAGGGTCGCGCAACCGTATCACACATACTTCGCCGATTTGACCACACAGTCGAACGACGCCATGCTCGATGCGCTTGCCATCCGGCCCGGCATGCGCTTTCTCGATGTTGCATCAGGGCCCGGCTATCTTGCAGCAGCAGCTACGCGTCGCGGCGGGGACTCCGCCGGAATCGATTTTTCGGTCGCAATGGTCGCGCAGGCGAAGCGGGTCTTTCCGGGACCCGAGTTTCGCGTAGGCGATGCGGAGAACTTGCCCTTTTCCGACGAAAGCTTCGAACGCTGTGGGCATCAGCTTTGGAATGCTGCATTTCCCGCACCCTGAGCGTGCGCTCGCGGAGGCGTTTCGTGTACTGCAACTTGGCGGCAGAATCGCATTTACGGTCTGGGCGACACCGGACAAGGCGGTCGGCTTTGCCATGGTGTTGAAAGCAATTGAGGAGCACGGTACAACGGACGTGCCGTTGCCGCCGGGGCCACCCTTCTTCCGGTTCAGCGATTGGGGGGAGTCGAAACGCGCGTTGCTCTGTGCGGGGTTCATCGAGCCGGACGTGCGGGAGTTGGACCAGACTCTGGTGCTTCGTTGGCCGGAAACACCTTTTCACATGCTTATGCGCGGAGGTGTCCGAGTTGCCGCGATGCTTAAAGCCCAGACATCGTCCGCCCTAGCCTTGATTGAGCGCGCCGTCGCGCACGACGCAGAGATGTATCGGAACGATGTTGGTGAGCTACGGATTCCGATGCCGTGTGTGTTGGCTTCCGGAGTCAAAGCCTAGAACGCTGCGCTCGGAGACGAAGAGCGGTTATGGGCTCAGCAGCGGTCTGTGAACCCGGAGATATCTGTCGCACAGATGTTGGCGCAAAGAGATGGATGCTCGCTGACAACGCCCTGCGGAAGAGACGCGTCCGCCAGCAGGCGTTTGAGCGCACATGCGGGCGAGGTCCGCCCATTGTCGGTCTAACGCTCCCGCTCCGTCGCGTTGCCGTGCCGCCAATCGGCGCTTCGACAGGGCCAGAAGTCCATGACATCCGCACACAGCGAGCTAATCCACACGCCCAGAAATCATTTGTATCCGATTTCTGCCGGCTTCTTTTGCCCGGTAAAGAGCCAACCTGCTGCACATGTCGACCGCCTATAACCCGAGCACAATCTTAAGCGTCGCGTCCTTAACGGTATCCTGCACAGGTATGCCCGGCCCGAAGTCGCGGTGACCGTGCGCTACTCGGATTCAAGGGCGTCAAGGCGGGCTTGCTCCATCTCGTCCGGGTGCATGCAGCGATACGCGTCCAACAACTGTGAGCACATTTGAGCAAGTGAAGCAAGGTCCACGGCCTGGTCTGCGTGCTCGACCTCTCCTGCGTTGAGTACGTCATCGAGAACCGGAGCAAGACGGCGCAGTCGCACAAAAGTGGCGGCCTCTAGTTTCATGTTGGACCTCCTGTGGTGGGCGGGGCAGACTCTAGTCGACCAGCCCCAAGGCGATGTTTACCCCTTCATTTGCTTGGCTCGCTGATATGAGGTTGGAGCTGCAACGGATTTCATGATGTCTCTCCCCAGAATGCGGGCACACGATACAGGACCGGCATGGGCCGGCACCGCGCTGGTCCGCAAGACCATGTTCCAATCCCGTCTTTTTCAGCCTTTCCTCGCGCTAACACGCCGTTACGGTTCCTGCTGCTTGGCGCTCGACCTAAGACTTTCGGTTTGCCGTGGGGTTTAGGCAATTGCTAGTTTCCGTGCGGAGCGAAGCACGCCTTCGAGCATTTGCGCTTCAGCCTTAGCAATGTCGCCGAGAGATGCTGTGGACAATTGCTCGTCGATGATTTCAAGCGCCACGCAAAGTTGCGCATACTCTGTGTCGCCAATGAGCCACGTGCTTTCCTCTTTTTCAACGGCAACGATACGCATCATTGCCGCATGCGCCGCCTCCATGTCCGCAAGTGCGTACGGCTGGTGTCCGAGACGACACAATTCCCTGGCAACAAGTAGTTGCCGACTCAATGTCGAGAACAGCTCGAGCGAGCCATAGCCCCGTCGGAAGGCATCCAGTGCTGTGTAGCACTGCAAGAGCATCGCCTTGGTCACAGGCTTATGTGCGGCGCGGCTGTAGGTAAGCGCACGCAGGAGTGGCGACATCGCCGGCTGGATATGTTTGCGCGTTCGCGATTTGCTTGGCATGTTGGTTCAACTTCCTTCGTAAGTCTTGGTCCCGTCGCCGAAGAGCTGCTGGCCTGCAAAGATACCGCTGATGCGCCGGCGGCGACGCTGGGGCATTGGTGCGCCGTGCAACCATGATGGCAAGCAAC
Organism: Paraburkholderia podalyriae; assembly: GCF_014397785.1. GTDB lineage: Bacteria > Pseudomonadota > Gammaproteobacteria > Burkholderiales > Burkholderiaceae > Paraburkholderia > Paraburkholderia podalyriae. Next base: position 124,748 of record NZ_VZQQ01000014.1, on the reverse strand, counting down.
AATTAAGACAGGCTTAACAGAATAGAGCGCCCATCCTCCCGAGCATCAATCCGCGCGTGGCCTGTTCTCTCGACGCTTTCTTGCTGGGTATCTTGAAGACGAACCGACGAAGAGTGCTTTGAGCGCGTCATGCGATGCGAAGCCGTCGCGAAAGAACTAGCTGATTATTGCGAGCAACTGGTGCATTGGCATCCGACGGCGGACCGAGGAGGAGCATCTGCGTCGAACAGCGTGAACGTTGCCTGTTGCGGGCTGGGTGCCTCCGGCGGAAGAGGCCTGTATGCTGCGGCGCACGGCCCGGGGGCCGTGTTGTCGGAAACTTGCCCCTCGGTCAGGAATGTGAACAAATTGGCCATCCGGCTTTCCGCTGCTTTAAGGCTGCCTTAATTCTTTGCCGCCACTATGGGATGGTCACGTCCCCCTCCTCTTCGCCGCCGGCACATGGGCGGCTTTTTTTTGCTGACCGGGGTCGAGGGGACTTGTCGGATTTCGACCATTTGTTTGGATGGGGGACAGGAGGCAGACAATGGTCCAGCGCGATGTGCAGCAACAGCTCCGCGCGATATACAAAGCGGAGCGACGCTTTGCCCTCAGGACATGTAAGGTGTCTAATGCATTTGAGCCCCCTTCGAGCCATCCGTATCGCGTGTCAAAGGGTCACCCCGGAGCGACCTGGACGCATACCGTAATGCTTCGGGCTTGCGGACAGCACTCCGGCGGAGATTGTCGCAGCCGTGATGTCTCACGTCCCTGGTCGACGTTTTCGCCAACCCGGCGACGAGATAAGCTGCGTCCCAGCGCGCGCTGAACGTTCAATCGCGGCGCATCAACGGCACACAAAAAAACAAATGGCCCACGTAAGCGGGCCATTCATTGCGATGAGGCGAGTGCCAGGGTGTGTTACAGCGGCAAGTCCAGCACTCGCCACAGCTATCTTCATTCGGCTACTTCTCATCCGGTGACGTCCTGTTGTGGTGTTTCCCGAACGTGCGGGTAGCGGGCGTCATTTCAATAGCCGCCCGACCGACCACGGTCGTGCCACTCGTGTTCACGCCATTCGTCGCGACGCCATTGACGTTCGCGCCATTCACGACGCTCGCGCCATTCCCGCGCCCGCCAGTCGCCGTCGCCACCGTAGGCCACGGCCACGGGCGCTGGGGCGTAGGCAACTGGCGGCGGAGCGACATACACAGGCTGAGCCGGGGCATAGACCCCGATTGGAATGCCGAGTGCAACGGATACGTCGACGTGGGCCGACGCAGCTGTCGATGCAGCCAAAACTGCCAGACCAAGAGCAGCGCCTAAGATTTTCTTGTTCATTTTTCCTTCTCCTCGCACGTTGCGTGCAATGTGCGCAAAACAACTGGCGCTGACGGGCGCGACACTTTTGCTGGAGCACGAGCGCGGCAGGCAAGCTATCGAGCCGACGCCAATCGAAATCGCCTTGAGCGAGCCGACATGGCGCGGGGACCATCTCGTACGGCTTATCAAGGAGCGTCTTGGGCGGATAGAAGTGACCGCGCCCGTCATCGCGCTGCGACTCGATGCGTCGAACGTTCAGCCGGTGATACCTGCCTCGGACACGCTGTTTCCGGAGCCGGGAGGGTCGGCCGAAGACCATGTTCGGCTGGTCGAATTGCTGGTCGCACGACTCGGTGAAGAGAACGTACTCAGACCTGCGCCCACGGCCGATTACCGTCCTGAGATTGCCAATCGATGGGTCCCTGTTGCTAGCGCATCGAAAAGCACGGTGCTGCCTGAGGGATTGCCGAGACCAACATGGCTGCTGGAAAAGCCGGTGCGTCTCCTCATGCGTAAGCACCGACCGTTCTACGGCTCGCCGCTGCGGATGGTGTCGCCGGGCGAACGCATCGAGGCCGGCTGGTTTGACGGAGAGCTTGTTACTCGCGACTATTTCGTCGCGCAGGGGGAAGACCAGAGCTGCTTCTGGATATACCGCGAGCGTGTCAGCAGCCGCGATGCGGAAGAAGACCAGCGGTGGTTTCTCCACGGCCTTTTCGGATGACATGCCGTGGACACCACCTTCTCGATGCTGCCGGCCTACGCCGAGCTGTTCTGCTTTTCGAATTTCACGTTTCTGCATGGGGCGTCCCATGCAGAAGAACTGGCTGAGCGCGCGGCACAACTGGGGTATTCGGCACTCGCGATAACTGACGAGTGTTCACTTGCCGGCGTGGTCCGCGCGCACGTCGCTGCGAAGGCAGCGAAGCTCCCGTTTATTGTCGGCTCGTACTGCAGGTTGAGGAACGCCGACGGCTCCCCGGCGTTTGGGCTTATCCTGCTCGCAAGGAACCGCGAGGGATATGGCAACCTGTCTGAACTCGTCACTATCGCACGCACGCGCGCGCCGAAAGGCGAGTATAGGGTGACACCTCAGGACCTATCCCGGCCGGAAAGGGAATATCGCCACCTGCTCGGGATGCCAGATTGCCTTGCGATTCTGGTTCCGGAATTCCCTGCGAAAGAGGATGTACTGGACGCACAGGTCGAGTGGCTCGACGACACGTTCACTGGCCGGGCGTGGGTGGGTCTGGTGCTGCATCAGCGAGCGCTCGATGACATTCATCGCGGCTCGGTCGAATTCATCGCTCGCAAGCACGACGTGCCTGTCGTTGCACTTGGCAGCGTCGTCATGCATGTGCGCTCGCGCAAGCCGCTACAGGACACCATGACCGCCATCCGGGTCGGGAAGGCTGTTAACGAGTGCGGATACGACCTTGCGCCCATCTTCCAGCAGATTCTGGGCTTCGGCGAGTACGGATTCCCGGAAAGTCACGCTGCCAGCTTCGCGCTACTCGTGTATGCGAGCGGCTGGCTGAAACGTCACGAACCGGAGGCATTTCTGGCAGCAATGCTGAATTCACAGCCCATGGGCTTTTACTCGCCATCGCAACTCGTTCAGGACGCGAAGCGGCACGGAGTCCAGGTTCTGCCAGTAGACGTGACGATTAGCGCATGGAACTCGTCGCTCCAGAGTATTGACCGCGCAGGGAAGCCAGCCGTCAGGCCTGGTTTGTCGTTGCTCCGAAGTATGCGCGACGGTGCCGCCGAGCGTATCGAGAATTCACGAGCTGTGCGGCAGTTCAAGACTGTGTCTGACCTGGCGCGGCGCGCTGAGCTGGACCGCCACGACCTCCAGGTGCTCGCTGCTGCGAACGCACTTACCTCGCTTGCCGGTATGCTCGCGAAACTGAGAGATGTCCATCTGTTCTCCCCGGTGGACTGAGCAGCTATATGGATGCTTAGCCGGAACGGCGATGCCGTGTTCGCGACAACGATTCCGCACGAACGCCTCCATGAAATTGGCAGTCGTTCGGTGCTCCCTCTCTGCGGCCCATCGAATCAACTCCTTTAGCTGGGGCGTAATCCAAAGGTCAGGGTGTCCGTAGGTTGGCACGCCGAGAGGAGATGTACCGCAATTGTAACGCGGTGCTCCGTATTGGCATCGCCAGACCAGTGGCACAGCGGACACCCTGCTGCTGGAGCGCGCTTTCCCTTCCGTATTGCGCAAATCCTCTTGCCGATGGCAGCACTCGCGACGGCCGTTCCCAACCTGGCCCCGTGTGTTGTAGCTAACGTCAGACTGAGGCGGATGCCGGAATCCGGATGGACCGCAGAGAAAGCCGCGAATCGTTGTTGCTGAAACCTCTTTCCCATTGGCAGGCTGGTCAGTATGAGGTTGGCGTGAGGGTCGAGATGAGCGCCTGCGCAAAGGGCCACAGCCGACGAACTACGTGGACCCAAAACCGGGGCGTTTAAACCACGTGAATACACCTGAAGCCACGTCGTGGCACCTGGAGACGCGAGGAGCCTTTTTGTCCCCTCGCGCCCGGGAGAACCCGTCTTCTGGAGTGTGTTTCATGTCGTCTTACCTGTTGGACATTCGCGAACTCGGCGAACTGCTTGGCCGTAGCCCAGACACCATCAAAAAGGACCTCAGGCGTAATCCCCTGGCCGTGCCGCCTCGTCTTCACATCCCCGGCACACGGCTGCTTCGCTGGCGCCGCGTTGATGTAGAAGCCTGGCTCGCGGAGCTTGTGGTGGGAGCTGCGCAATGACCGCGCTCGCTGACCTCAGGCTTGATATTCGCAGTACCTTACTCACGCCGCCCCCAGCCCTGGACCACGTCCTGCCAGGTCTGCTGGCGGGCACCGTTGGCGTTCTGGTTGCCCCCGGCGGCGCAGGTAAAACCATGCTGCTGACCCAAATGGGCTGTGCGATTGCATGCGGGCAACCGATTCTCGGCGGAGCGTTGACAGGCTCCAACTCGTCCCCGGGCAAGGTGGTGCTGTTCCTGGCCGAGGAGACGGCCGTCATCATGCACCATCGATTGCACGGGGCGACCCAGCAGTTGAAGGAGGGCATGGCATCTCAAAGTCGTGAAAGCCTGCAGGCGCTCCTTGAGCAGTTAGACAGCCAGCTGAGCGTATATCCCCTGGGCGGGCATGGGTCACTCGTTCACTTTGGCGACGGCACGTCGGGATATCGCCAACTGGTCGAACTCTGTATGGGCGCGCGCCTGGTCGTCGTCGACCCATTGCGACGGTTTCACGACGGCGACGAGAACGATTCGGCGGCGATGACTGCCATCGTCACCCAGTTCCAACGCGTTGCGTATGAAACGGGCGCAGCCGTGCTCATCGCCCACCACGCGAACCGCGTCTCCATGACCAGCGGTGGCGGGGAGCAGGCGTATGCTTCGCGAGGCTCGACCGCGCTGACGGATGGCGTGCGTTGGCAGGCGAACCTTTCGCCGGTGTCGGAGTCGCTGGCCCGCGAGCTAGGCATCGAAAAATCCGAGCTCCGGCACTTTGTGCGTCTTGACGTCCCCAAGACCAACTACGGCCGCGCCCTCGGCACGGTCGTGTTGCGTAAGGTCCCGGACTCCGGAGCGATGGAGCTCTGGGTGCCGGAAACCCTGTCAAAGCGGGCCCCAGCAGCACGGACAGAGCTCGCGGGGACATCAAGGGTAAGGCGATGACGCGGCCGGCTGGTGACAAACGCGTCGTGCGGTACGACCCAATGCTGCCGGGCACGGGGTTGTTCGGTTCTCTCGGTAATGGCATCCGTCCCAAGCTTGATGCCGAATATACGTTTGGCGGCATTGTTTGGCGCCTGCGCGGTCCTGACCGGCTAGGCATTCCCGAGCAGACGCTGCTGCTGGTGCTGCTGGAACTGGCTGAGGAACAGTACGGGCGTGCCCGCCAGGAGGTGGAGGACTGGACGCTCATTGAAATCGCGCTCTACAGCGAACCTGGGGCGCGCCCGCTGGCGGATTGCCGCGAGGGGGAGGCACCGGCGTTGGCGACCCTCTCAGTGAGCTATGCCGAGTTGTCACAACGCTGTGGTCGAACGGCCGAGGGAGGCAGCGCCGCGAAACAGATTCGCCGGGAATTGATGCGTCTATGCGAGGTGACGATATGGGCAGTTGTCGGAGACGAGGAATTCAGCTCCCGGTTGCTTCACTGGCGGCGTGGTGATGGGTACGGAGTGCGGGTCGTGCTCAACTCGCGGCTCACCGAAATTCTCATCGGCAAACAGTATTCGCCCGTTTCTCTGCAGGAACGTTTGTCTCTGAAATCCGATATCGCGCGGGCTTTGCATTGTGCCCTGTCGGTGCGTATTCGTCCGGGCGGAACCATGTCGTTCAATCCGGAGACGCTGGCGCCATATGTCTGGTGCGAGCCGGATGTGGCAGACGTGACGGTCCGTCGGCGGCGGCAGCAGTTGCGCGCTGCTCTGTGCGAAATCAATCGACTGAGAGGGTGGACGATTAAAGCCAGGTCCGGGCCCAACCTGGAGCGGGCGGAGAGCGTGCAAATTTGCCGGCGGTCGGCTGCCTGGCGTGGCGCAGAGGTAGCGTTGCCGGAGCGTGCTTGCCAGCGTATCACGGAACGGTCGCAAAGGCCTGCTGTGAGGGCGGAGGCGAGAGCGCCCGAGGCCATTGTGGACGTTTCATCGTCGTTTGCGTGAGCAGCACCTTGAAAAGTGCTGTGCGCGGGGTGTCGGCTCATGTCACGATGATTTCGGCATTTATGTTTCTGAGCACGATACACAGCTTCGCAGGCGAAGGAGAGTTCGGCAGCACGCCATGCGCAGGGCGGTCAATGGACATCGGGCGTTCATATGATGCCCCCGGGCACCAGTCGCACAAGACCACGGCATGACGTGAACGCTCGATAGTGCCCAAGCGGTTAGTGGACAAGGCTTTCCCCGGAATGGAGTTGGGAGTGCGCTAAATGGACTGGGAGTGCTCTATCTTCCTCTAGAAAGATAGCCTCGGCATGGCGCGGTGGTGGCGAGTGGGGCACGCGGCCCCGCCAGCCCGGAGGCGCGGCCACGCACCGCCAGGCACCGCGCGATGCACGTGCGGCGTGCCGAACTGCGCCCGGGCAAGAGTCCGGAGGGCGAAGCCTTTGCAAATATTCAAGTCGCATGCGGTAAGGTTCGTTGGCCGCCGTTTTCGACAGAAGGAGGCTGAATCTTCGGTCGAAGACAGCACTGCCGCTGGTACTGCTGTGGTTCGCCATCGCCATGGTAGGTGCGCTCCCGAGCTGAAGCGCGGCGCTTCGGTTCGCCATTTGCAGAACATTGCGTGCTGAGCGGGCGGCGGTCGACACGAGGGTAATGGACCGAGGTTTCGCGTTCATATCATGCCTCCGGCATCAAGCGCACAGAACCCCGGCATCACGTGAACGCGGCGCGGTGACGCAGTCCTTGTCTGACAAGGGATTTCGGGCAGCTTGTGGGGGCGCTCTATCTTTCTCTAGAAAGATAGGCTTTTCAGGGCAGAGTGTGGCCGGCGGGACTTTCGGTCCTCGCCCGCGCCGGTTAGCGGTGCCAGGCACCGCACTATGCCATGGACGCCTGCGGCGCACCGAACTTCATCCAGCGAGCGGTCTCATGGGCGTAGCCCTTGCACATCTCGACGCCCTCCGCAATAGGGCAGTCCACCCGGCCAGTCTGCCCGGCGGCGTCTCTTTGTTGTTCAATTGAGTTCGCTCTCTGTTGGTCGATGGCAGGCGACCTGTGGCGTCTCGCGATGCGGTGACTTTCAGATATGAAATCCGCAGGGAACCAAATTTGAGTCGAGCGCTTCTGTTCGGCGACGGCAACGGTCCACACGCAATGCCACGTCCGCCTGTGGCGCATTGGGCTTTGGGTGGGCGAGGCCCTCCGGGGGCGAAGCGTTGCCCAATCCAGCGCGGCGTTTTGCCCGATGGCACTGCTCGTCGACGTCGGGTCCCTGGCGCGCCCGCTCCGACCTCAGCGCCTGCGTGCTGATGGTGATGCGGGCCATCAAGCCAATCGATGACGGTGTGTAGCAGGGCGTCCTTCAGGTCTCGCGGTTTGGCGAACCGCTCTTTGCTGTTGCTCACGGCTTGTTGGACGAGCGTCCTGTTCTCCAGCAGCTTGCCCTTGAGAATGCCGTTCGCGTTCGCGAGCTGGTCATCATCGGCCAGGCCTCCCTCGAACAGACCGTTGACCCTCTCTCGATGATTTTCGTCGGGAAAGGCCTTCTGCTTGCCATGAACCGCCCCGTTTCCCGACCCCAACCATCTGCGGTCGCTGGGGGGCGCCGCCTTGCCTACGATGCAACGACTTGGCGTCTTCGAGGCGTTATCAAGAAGGTCGCGCAGTCGCTGCAGCCGTATGCGTTGCGTGTGCATGAACCCCGGCGTCGAGCCCACCTGCACGACTCGACTGCGCCAATAGCTTTGTCCGACCAACGCATGGGCCGTCGCAGAGAACAAGACGCGGTCCAGGTAAGCGATTGCGGCGTTAACATTCCAGGCGGTGTAAGGACTTTCGCCCGTGCCCCTTCGTCTGGTGTTGGTCTTCATTGGTCATCGCCGGCCGCCGCCGCACCGGGTCGCGGGCTGATGCGTGCCAGCCAGCGCACAGCACAGCGCGGCGCCGGTGCCGCCGGATGCGGCCCACGCCGGTCGGAGCGGGGACCGACGGCAGCGGCCATGATGGACCCGCCGGCGGCGCGTCCGGCCACCCGCCCCGGGGGCTGGACGCGAAGGCGGGGCCATCAGCGGCGCAGGACTGACCGCGACCAGCCGGCGCGCTCGACATGAAGTTTCCGGTGCCTGCGCACCGCGTGAGCGCAAGCCTGCGCCGGACCAGGCAGAACCGCGCGGCACCGCAGCCTGCCTGGCGCGCGCAACGGCGCGCCTGGCCGGGCCGCGTGCGGAGCACGGCGTGCGCTGTCCAGGGCCGGGTGTGCGCCCGGCCGGCGGGGCGATTCCACGGTCGGAGCGCCGGTTGGCTGCCTGCGCACAGGCCGCAAACGCGGGCCCTGGTACGGCTTACGGCCGCAGCCACTGTTCAAACGGTGGCGGAAGCACCACATCGTCGAACGTGATTTGCGCCGAAAACGGCAGCAGGTGAACCGGCTGGAAGCCGTCGCCATAGTCGCCCGCGCTGCCCTGCGACAGGATGAACGCGCGGTCTTCATCGCGGGTGAGCTTGCGCCCGGTATAGAACGACGCCAGTCCCGGTGGCCAGGTGCCATGGCGCGCCTGGGCGTCGCGGATGCGGTCTTCGAGCTGGTGACGGAAGCTGTGGTTGCCATAGCCGGCGCCGAACCCGAGCCGGTCCCGCAGGTGGCGCAGGAAGGCCTGCTCGAACGCGCGGCCCCACATCGGCGCCTTGCCGCCGGGCGCGGGCAGCGCTGAGGGGAAGAGCGGCTGGTTCAGGTGGTGCGCCGATTTCAGGCTTTCGACAAACCGGCCAAACCCCAGCGCGAGCAACAACGGGTGGACCGGCACCGTGCGCGCCGTCGCCGCGTTCTTGACCGAGCGCTCCGGCAGCGGCGACGCGCCCGCATCGCCGGCGTCATCGAACGCGGTTCTGACCGTCATCATCCAGGTGCCGCCGTCGTCCTCGAAGTCGCTGCTGACGAGCTGCAGCGGCTCGCGCACGCGAAGACCATGCGCCATCATCAGCAGCGGCACCCAGTAGCGGCCCGCGAGGTCGGTGCGCATCCTGCCCGTCCAGTGCGTGGCGCCCGGGTCGTACCAGTCAGACGCGAACAGCGTGGTGAGTTGCGCGGCCTTCAGCGGCAGGCGCGGCTGGCGGCGCGCGGCCTGTACGGCCTTCGGCAGCCGGGGCGTCGTCTCCAGCGCCGCGACCGGATTGGGGGCCGTCATCCGTCCGTGCGTGCGGGCCAGCGCGAAGATGGCCCGCAGCGCGCGTTGCGCATGGCCATCGACATACCCCTGCGACCACGGCTGGTCGTCCGTCCTGAGGCGCGCGTCCAGAAACCGGTACAGGTCAGCGGAGCTCACGCTATCGAGCGGCACGTCGCCCAGAAAGCCGATGAGGCGATGCCAGATGGCGACGTCTTTCGAAACCGATTTCGGTTGCACGGTGCCGGTCCGGTGCGCGCGGTACGGCTCGACCATCTGCGACAGGCACGCACCGGCGCTCGCAGCGGGCTGCGGAAAATCGGCCAGTTCACCCGCGTTGCGCGCCGCAATCACCTTCTGCGCCTGTCTTTCAACGTCGGCGAAGCGGCGCATCAGCTCGGGAAAGAGCGGGTCGCTGGGGTCGACGTCGTACTTCTCCTGCATCATGAAGTCCCAGACCAGCTCGACCGCGTGCTCCCAGTTCTGGCTGGCCTTGCCCTGGGCCAGCACGCTGCGCATCTCCGCATCGGTCTGCTGGCCGAAGGCCTCCAGTTCGGCCAGTTCTTCGTCGTCGATGCCGCGCCCGAAACGGTCCTGGTCGTCGGAGTGCACCCACGAACGCAGGCGTGTGGCGCACACGCTGCGGATGATGTCGTGCGTGAGCCGGGTAACGGTCGGTGCAGTGTTGGTGCGCTCGACGCTCTCCCACAGGCGCTGCCATTCGGCGCGCACCTCGGCTTCAATGCGGGCCCCCTCGGCCTTTGCCTGAATGCGGTCAGCCGTGCGCGTCGAGCGCCGGATACGGTCGGTGCCGGCGACGTCCTGCAGCGAGGCAGGTACGTGGATGTCCACGTACCAGTTGCGGCTGCGACCGCCGGGATGGGGAATGAGGGTAACCGACACGGCGTCGTCGTTTTTTCGTTCAGTGGCACACATGACCGGCACACCTGCCATCCTTAACCTGTTGAAGGGAAAGGATTATACGAAAATTCAACGCCTTGGGAGGAGCTGGCGGAGGCGGTGAGATTCGAACTCACGGAAGGATTGCTCCTTCGCCGGTTTTCAAGACCGGTGCCTTAAACCACTCGGCCACACCTCCAAGCCGCAAATTGTAACCTGAAAAGACTTCGCTGCCGAGTCCAGGCGACCCGCCATCACTGCGGATCCTTCAGGAACAGCGCCTGCAGGTCGTTCAGGAACGCCTGGCCGAGCGGCGTCGGCGCGATCCGTTCGTGGTCGCGTGTGATCAGCTTGCGCCGTTCCGCTTCCTGCAACGCTGGTTCGATCGTCGTGATCGACAGACCGGTGCGTTCGATGAACCGATGCACCGGAAATCCTTCCACCAGGCGCAGCGCGTTCAGCATGAACTCGAATGGCAGATCGCGCGGCCCGACTTCGTGCTCTTCCTGCACGCTTGCACCGGCCTTGGCCCGCTCGATAAATGTGGTCGGATGTTTGTAGCGCGCCTGGCGCACGATACGATTCGGGAACGATAGCTTCGTATGCGCGCCCGCGCCGATGCCGAGATAGTCGCCGAAACGCCAGTAGTTCAGATTGTGTTTGCTCTGCCGATGCGGCCGCGCATACGCGGACACCTCGTAGCGCTCGTAACCGGCCTCGGCGGTGCGTTGATGAATCCAGTCCTGCATGTCCGCGGACTCGTCGTCGTCGGGCAACGCGGGCGGGAACTTTGCGAACAGCGTGTTCGGTTCGAGCGTCAGGTGATACAGCGACAGATGCGGCGGCGCAAACGACAGCGCCGTTTCCACGTCGGCCTGGCATTCGGCGAGCGTTTGCTTTGGCAGCGCGAACATCAGGTCGAGGTTGAAGTTGTCGAACGTGGTCGCGGCAACTTCGACCGCATGGCGCGCCTGCGCCGCGTCGTGAATGCGTCCCAGCGCCTGCAGATGCGTTTCGTTGAAACTCTGGATGCCCACCGATAGCCGATTCACGCCGCTCGCACGAAACTGCGCGAACTTGTCCGCTTCGAACGTGCCGGGGTTCGCTTCGAGCGTGATTTCCGCGTCGGCGTCGAGCGGCAGCAACGCGCGTATATCCGACAGCATGCGGTCGAGCCCCGCCGCCGACAGCAGACTCGGCGTGCCCCCACCGATGAACACCGTATGCACCTGGCGGCCCCAGATCAGTGGCAAGGCCATTTCCAGATCCGCGCGCAGCGCGTCGAGGTAGTCGTTCTCCGGGAACGTCTCGCCTTTCCACTCATGCGAATTGAAGTCGCAGTACGGGCACTTGCGCACGCACCACGGAAAATGCACGTATAGCGCAAGCGGCGGCAGCGACGTCAAGCGGATGCTGCCCGGCGACGTGAACGCTTTGACGACACCTTTGCCAACTCGGTTGCCAACCTCGGCCGGCGTCGATCGGATCGGAATCACGCTTCCTCCGACAGACGCGCGAGCAGTTGCCGCAGCGCGATCGCGCGATGACTGCTGGCGTTCTTGACCGCGGGTTCGAGTTCCGCGGCGCTCGCGTTCAGCGAGGGCAGATAGAAGTACGGGTCGTAACCGAAGCCATGCTCGCCGCGCGGCGCGTCGAGGATTTCGCCATGCCAGCGGCCTTCCGCGATCAGCGGTTCGGGATCCTCCGCATGACGCACGAGTGCGAGCACGCAGTAGTAATAGCCGCGGCGGTCGCTCGCGTCCCGCAGTTCATCGACGAGGCGCGCATTGTTGGCCGCGTCGCTTTTCTCGCCGCCGGCGAGTTGCGCGAAGCGGGCCGAGTAAACCCCCGGCGCGCCGCGCAGCGCGCGCACGCAAAGGCCCGAGTCGTCGGCGAGCGCGGGCAGGCCGGTGAGCTTCGCCGCGTGACGCGCCTTGGTCAGCGCGTTTTCGACGAAGGTGGGATGCGGCTCTTCCGCTTCCGGCACGTTGAGCTCGCCTTGTGCGATCAACTCGATGCCGGCCGCGCCGAGCAGCGCCGCGAATTCGCGCAGCTTGCCCGCGTTGTTCGACGCCAGCACGACCTTTTTCAACGGCATGCCCGACGTTTCGCCGTGAGCCTCGTTCGTGCCGCCGTTCCGACGAGCCTCATTCACTGCTGCACTCCCAGCGCCTCTTTCTGCTTCGCGATCAGCGTGCTGATGCCGTCGCTTGCCAGATCGAGCAGCGCATTCATTTCTTCGCGCGAGAACGGCACGCCTTCCGCGGTCCCCTGAATTTCGACGAAGCCGCCCGCGCCCGTCATCACGACGTTCATGTCGGTGTCGCACTGCGAGTCTTCGTCGTAGTCGAGGTCGAGCACCGGCACGCCGTCGTACACGCCGACCGAAATCGCGGCGACGTAGTCGTTGATCGGCGAGCTTTCGATGCGGCCGGCAGCGAGCAATCTGGCGACCGCGTCATGCGCCGCGACGAACGCGCCGGTGATGCTCGCGGTGCGCGTGCCGCCGTCGGCCTGGATCACGTCGCAGTCGAGATTGAGCGTGCGCGCGCCGAGCTTCTCGAGGTCGAACACCGTGCGCAGCGCGCGGCCGATCAGCCGCTGGATTTCCTGCGTGCGGCCGGTCTGCTTGCCGCGCGCGGCTTCGCGGTCGCTGCGGGTATGCGTGGCGCGCGGAAGCATGCCGTATTCCGCAGTGAGCCAACCTTGGCCGCGGTCGCGCAGAAACGGCGGCACGCTCTCGCTGACGCTGGCGGTGCAGATCACCTTGGTGTCGCCGAATTCGACCAGCACCGAGCCCTCCGCATGTTTCGTGTAGTGACGCGTGATGCGCACGTCGCGCAACTGGTGGGGCTGGCGACCGCTGGGGCGTTGGGTGTCGTTGCTCATGTGGGATTGGGTCGGGATGGGCTGGAAGAGGGGCGGAGAGAATCCATAATTTTACCGCCGATCGGATAGGGCGGTTGCCTATACGGATGGCATGCACGGATGGCATGCAGAATTGCGGGCGACGAATGCCGCGCGAGTGCGTGAAGCATATCGTGCCGGCGAGCGGCAATGGATGGCAACGAGGCAACGAGGCAACCGCGTGCCGAGCCGCATCCGTGCTCGCTCGCGAGCGGATGGCGCCGCCAAAAATGGGATAATGCCGATTCCCCGCCCCGCGTCTCGTACACGCCGGGCGATCCGCTTCTCAGGCCATCGTCGAACGCGTGGCCGTAATCGCGAGAACTACGATGATCTACAGCATGACTGGCTATGCGAGCGCGACGCGCGAACTCGTGGCGGCCTCGGGCACGGGCACGGGCGGCGTCAGCGTGTCGGTCGAATTGCGCACGGTGAACTCGCGCTTTCTCGATCTGAATTTCCGCATGCCGGAAGACGTGCGCGTCGTCGAACCGACGCTGCGCGAGATGCTGATGAACAAGCTGTCGCGCGGCAAGGTCGACATTCGCGTGAATCTGCAACGCAGCGAGCAGTCGGCGAACGCGGGCGCGATTAACCGCGACGCGCTCGCGCAACTCGCGCAGCTGGAACGCACAGTGCTCGACACGTTTCCAGAAGCCGGCCGTCTGCGCACCGGCGAAATTCTGCGCTGGCCGGGCGTGCTCGCCGAAAGCGGCATCGCGCCCGAGACGCTGCGCGACGCGGTGCTCGCCTGCGGCAAGCAGGCGATCGCGGACCTGATCGACGTGCGCGCGCGCGAAGGCGCGCAGCTCGCGACCATGCTGCTCGTCAACGTCACCGAAATGGAGGCGATCGTCGCGAAGATCACGCCGCTCGTGCCCGATCTGATTGCGCGGCATCAGCAGAAGATCGTCGAGCGTCTGCAGGAAGCGCTCGGCATCGCCGCGCCGGATGCGGCCGCGACGATCGTGTCGCGTGAAGAGATCAACGAGCGGATTCGCCAGGAGGTGACGATGTACGGCATTCGCATCGATATCGCCGAAGAGCTGTCGCGCCTCACCGCGCACCTGAACGAAACGCGTCACGTGATCGAGAAGGGCGGCAAGGTCGGCAAGCGGCTCGACTTCATGATGCAGGAGCTGAACCGCGAGGCGAACACGCTCGGTTCGAAGGCGGCGGCGAAGGAACTCGCGGATTCGTCGATGACGCTGAAGCTGTTGATCGAACAGATGCGCGAGCAGGTACAGAATCTCGAATAAGGCTGGAGCACTACACATCATGACCGACCACCATCCACGCGAAACCGGCGCGGCGCGCCATCCGTACGCCGGCGCTTATCCCGGCAATCTGTTCATGGTCGTCGCGCCGTCGGGCGCGGGCAAGTCGACGCTCGTGAACGCTCTGCTCGCGGGCGACGACGCGATCCGTCTGTCGATCTCGTACACGACGCGCCCGCCGCGTCCGCAGGAGCAGGACGGCGAGCACTATCACTTCACGACCGTCGAGGACTTCATGCAGCGTCACGACGCGGGCGAGTTTCTCGAAAGCGCGGAAGTGCATGGCAACTACTACGGCACGTCGCGCGTGTGGATCGAGGAGCAGATGAAAATCGGCCATGACGTGCTGCTCGAAATCGATTGGCAGGGCGCGCTGCAGGTGAAGAAGCAATTCCACAACGCGGTGGAGATTTTTATTCTGCCGCCGTCGCTCGAAGCGCTCGAAGAGCGTCTGAAAAAGCGCGGCCAGGACGAGCCGAACGTGATTACGCGACGCCTGCTCGCGGCGGGCGGTGAGATCGCGCACGCGGCCGAAGCGGAGTACGTCGTGATCAACGAAAACTTCGATCGCGCGCTGGCTGAGTTGCAGTGCCTCGTCGGCGCGACGCGCTCGCGCTTCGCGTCGCAGTACGCCCGTCACACGCAGCTTTTCATGCAGCTCGGCATCCACCTGCCGCACGCGTGAGCGCGGCGTGGTGTCAGGCACATAAGGTAGAATGAGCAACATACTGAGAAGGAACCCAACATGGCCCGCATTACCGTCGAAGACTGCCTCAAACAGATCCCGAACCGTTTCGAACTCGCGCTTGCCGCAACCTATCGCGCGCGTCAGCTCGCTCAAGGCCACACGCCGAAGATCGAAAGCCGCGACAAGCCCACCGTCCTCGCGCTGCGTGAAATCGCATCGGGTCAGGTCGGCGTTGAAATGCTGAAGAAGGTGCCGGTCTAAGGCGCACGGATTTTCGTTTTCGACCTGCCCGGTATTCGCCACACCGGATTGCTCAACGCGCAGAACTGCGTCCAACCCTGACCGCTACCGGAGGCGACCATGAGTGCTACCCCGCCCACCGCCACGGAAGCGGACCACGACGCCGACTCGCCTTCGTCTGCACGCAAGTACATCGACGCGGTCCTCGAGCAATCGTTTCGCCATCTGTTCGGGCCGACCGCCACGCCGGAGCAGCCGCGCCGGCATGACGTCGTTTCCATCGCCAATCTGACGTCCGCGCTGTCCGGCTATCTGCAGCCGGAAGAGATCAAGGACATCAAGGCGGCGTTCCACTTCAGCGACGAAGCCCACCTCGGCCAGTATCGCCAGAGCGGCGAGCCCTACATCACGCATCCAGTCGCCGTCGCGGAAATCTGCGCGGGCTGGAATCTCGACGCCCAGGCGATCATGGCGGCGCTTCTGCACGACGTGATGGAAGACCAGGGCGTGACCAAGGCGGAACTCGCCGAGCGCTTCGGCGCGAAGGTCGCGGAACTGGTCGACGGGTTGTCCAAGCTGGACAAGATGGAGTTCCGCAATCGCGAGGAAGCGCAGGCGGAGAACTTCCGCAAGATGCTGCTCGCGATGGCGCGCGACGTGCGCGTGATCCTCGTAAAGCTCGCCGACCGGCTGCACAACATGCGTACGCTCGGCGCGGTGCCGGCTGAGAAACGTCGCCGCGTCGCGCGCGAAACGCTCGACATTTACGCTCCCATCGCCCATCGGCTCGGCCTGAACAATACCTACCGCGAGTTGCAGGACCTGAGCTTCGCGAACTTCAACCCGCACCGTTACGCGACGCTCGAAAAAGCCGTCAAGGCTGCGCGCGGCAACCGTCGCGAGGTGGTTGGCAAGATTCTCGAATTGGTGCAACGCGCTATCGCGGACGCAAAGATCGACGCCGAAGTCACCGGTCGCGAGAAAACCATCTTCAGTATCTACAAGAAGATGCGCGACAAGCAGTTGTCGTTCTCGCAGGTACTCGACGTGTACGGTTTTCGTGTGGTCGTGGAGAGCGCACTCGAGTGCTATACCTGCATCGGTGCGCTCCATGCGCTCTTTAAACCGGTGCCGGGCAAATTCAAGGATTACATCGCGATCCCGAAGGTGAACGGCTATCAGTCGCTGCACACCACGCTCGTCGGCCCGTTCGGCGCGCCGATCGAGTTTCAGGTGCGAACGCGCAAGATGCACGAGATCGCCGAGGCGGGCGTCGCCGCGCACTGGCTGTACAAGAACGGCAGCGCGGATCTGAACGACGTGCAGAAGCGCGCGCACCAGTGGCTGAAGTCGCTGCTCGACATCCAGAGCGAAGCGGGTGACTCGAGTGAATTCCTCGAGCACGTGAAGATCGACCTGTTCCCGGACGCGGTCTACGTGTTCACGCCGAAGTCGAAGATCATGGCGCTGCCGCGCGGCGCCACCGCGCTCGACTTCGCGTATTCGATCCACAGCGACCTCGGCAACCAGTGCGTCGCGGTGAAGATCAACAACGAGCTGCTGCCGTTGCGTACCGAGCTGAAGAGCGGCGACATCGTCGAGGTCATCACGGCGCCGTATTCCAAACCGAACCCCGCATGGCTTGGCTTCGTGCGCAGCGGTAAGGCGCGCTCGGCGATCCGTCACTATCTGAAGACGATGCGCCTGAACGAGTCGGTGCAGCTCGGCGAGCGTCTCGTCGATCAGGCGTTGAAGGGCTATGGTCTCGCGCTATCGGACGTGACGCCGGAAGCGTGGGAAAAGCTCGTGCAGTGGACGGGCAACAAGAACCGTCAGGAAATTTTCGCGGACATCGGTCTCGGCCGGCGGGTCGCCGCGGTGATGGCCAAGCGCATCGAAGTGCTGATGAGCGGGCGAGACGCCGACGACGACGGCTCGCGCTCCGAGTCCGGTTCGACACCGCATGCGCCGCCGGTCGTCATCACCGGCACCGAGGGCATGTCGGTGCAACTGTCCGCCTGCTGCCGTCCGATTCCGGGCGACGACATCATGGGCTATATCGGCATCGGCCTCGGCATGGCGATCCATACCACCGACTGCCGCGTCGCGCAGCGTATCCACCGGCGCGATCCGGGTCGCTGGATCGACGTTGCGTGGGCGCCGCAGCCGGGGCGTCTATTCGATGTCGCGGTGAAGGTGCTGGTCAAGAACACCAAGGGCGTGTTCGCGCGCGTGGCGGCCGACATCACGTCGGCGGACGCGAACATCGTCCATATCGCGATGGACGAAGATCTATCGCAGGAATCCACGATTCTGCGCTTCGTGATTCAGGTCAGCGATCGCGTGCATCTGGCCAACGTGATGCGGCGCGTGCGCACGAACCCCGACGTGATGCGCATCGCGCGTGAGCGGCCGAGCGAAGAGGGGCATCACCGCCACGAAGGCGGCATGCGCATCGACCGCGAGCGGGCAGATTACTGAGCGGCTTCTGACTGGGCGTTGGCGCGGCCTCGACTGGCGCTTCACGCCAGTCAGGCATCTTTCGTGCGGCTCAGGATACAACTGAAGGCAAGTCTCACCTGAACCCCAGGAAGAACGCAGATGAACGTATCCGACCTCACTGGCGTGGCGCTCGATTACTGGGTCGCGCGCAGCCTGCACGACTTCGTGCGCGAAATCTACTTTACCGACAGTGGCGAGACTGTTGCGATCCGCGGCAATGACCGGGGTCGCCCGTGGGACGGACGGTTCACGCCTTCCGCGTCATGGGAGGCGGCTGCCGTTGTGCTCGAGCGTGCGATCCGGCTCGACGTGCGCGAGCAGGGCGATCAAGGCGCGGTATGCGTTGCTGAGTTCGTGGGCGGACATCGAGCCTCCGAAGGGCGGGGCGACTCGCTGCGGATCGCTTTGCTGCGAGCGTTTATCGCGAGCCATTTCGGCGATACCGTCGAAGATCTACTGCGTGAGCGCCAGGCACTGACCGGCACGCAGGCCGAGACGATCGGCGAGCAAACCGTAGGCGGGGTGGTGGAGGACTTGCCGCACCCGGACGCGCAGATTGGGGATATCCAGTCGGCGCCGCGATGAGTGGCTCGCGCATTGGCGCGAGCGTAGTGCGCCGGAAAGACAAAGGGCCTTCCGGTTGGAAGGCCCTTCATGGGTGGTGCGGCTGGCAGGATTCGAACCCACGACCCCTTGGTTCGTAGCCAAGTACTCTATCCAACTGAGCTACAGCCGCACGCAAAATGGTGATGCTTACTGCAAAAACTGGTGAAACCTGAGAACTCCCGGCGGGAACGCCCTCGAATAAGGTGGTGCGGCTGGCAGGATTCGAACCCACGACCCCTTGGTTCGTAGCCAAGTACTCTATCCAACTGAGCTACAGCCGCACACAGAGACGAGATTATAGCCAACGGATTCCGAAAAAGGAAGTCCATCACGGCGTTTTGTGTCGCGGGCTCGATCGTGTAACCTTTTAAGAGATTGTTGCTAGCTGCTGTTACTGGATCATTATGAACAAGGCCTTTGTCAAAGAGTCGAGCGAAGACAACGATGACGATCTCGATGTCGCCCAGCCCGACGTGCCTGCAGGCACCAAAAACTACATGACTCCCGCCGGTCATCGGCGGATGCGCGATGAACTGCTGCATCTGATCGATGTCGAGCGGCCCGAGGTCGTCAAGCTCGTTTCGTGGGCGGCGTCGAACGGCGACCGCTCGGAGAATGGCGACTACATCTACGGCAAACGCCGTCTGCGCGAAATCGACCGGCGCATTCGTTTTCTGACCAAGCGGCTGGACCTGGCCGAGGTTGTAGATAGCAGCCGGCAGGAAAACGTCGATCAGGTGTTCTTCGGCGCGACGGTCGTCTATGCGACCGAGGATGGCGAAGAGCATAAGGTGACGATCGTCGGTATCGACGAGGTCGACCTGGACATCGGGCACGTGAGCTGGATCTCGCCCATTGCTCGCGCGCTGCTGAAGGCTAAAGTCGGCGATACGGTCACGTTATTCACGCCAGCCGGTCCGCAAACAATCGATATTCTTGACGTCAGGTATCCGCCGCCCGAGAGCGGCCGCTAGGCCACTGGCGAAGACGTGGAATCACGTGCAAGCAAGCTTGCACAAAGCCAGGCAAAAACAGCTTCGGCACGGTCATAAAAAAGGCGCCGCGAACGGCGCCTTTTCTGCTGCCAGTCGTTGCGCAGTGCTTAGAAGCGGTGACGCAGACCAGCCGTCACGGCGACCTGCTTGTTGTTGCTCGAAGCCGCGCCGAGGCCATTGATGTTGGCGTCGACGATCGAATTTTCGTTGGCGGCCTGATAGACGCCCTGCAGGTACACGTCGGTTCGCTTGGACAGCGCGTAGGCGGTTTGCAGGTTGACCTGGTTCCAGTGCACGTGTGAGCTCGACAGGTTCGCGCGGGTGTACGTGTACGCGGCCGCGAGGCTCAGTGCCGGCGTCAGAGCGTAACGGGCATTGGCTTCGAAGTTCTGGAACTGGGCGCTGTTGGTCGGGAAGGCCACGCCGCCCGCAATACCCGATGCGGCCTGGCTGATACCGGAGAGGCCGTGCAGGTTCGTCTGCGAATACACGAGGCCCACCGTTGCCGGGCCGAACGCGTAGTTGGCGCCTGCGCCCCACGTTTGCTGACGTTGTGCGAAGAACGTGTTGTCGCCCGACACTGCGCCGCCCGAATTGAATGCCGCGGCCGCGCTGGTTGCGCCGTTGGCATTCAGTTGCATGTAAGCGGCAGCGACGTTCAGGCCGCCCCAGTTGTACGACGCGCCGGCGCTGTACGCGCGGTTGTTCGCGAAGCCGGCAGCCTGGTTCGAGAAGCCGTACAACGCGCCGAACTTGAAGCCGCCATAGTTCGCGCTCTGGAACTTGACCGAGTTGTCGATACGGAACGAGTTGTTCAGGTTGTCGTTGTCGAACGGGTGCGCGAACTGCGTCCCGCCATATTGCGTGCCGGTCAGCGCCAACGGGGCGACGTAGTCGACCACGCTGTCATATTGACGGCCGAGCGTGACCGCGCCGAACTGGTCGCTCGACAGACCGACGAACGCCTGCCGGCCGAACAGACGGCTGTTTTGCTTGAGCGTGCCATCGTTGATGCCGAAGCCGTTTTCCAACGTGAAGATGGCCTTCAGACCGCCGCCGAGGTCTTCAGCGCCACGCAGGCCGAAGCGGCTGCCGTTCACCGAGCCGCTCGTCATTTGCCAGTTGCTATGGCCGTGCTGGTTGTTCGTATAGGTGATACCGGCGTCGATCAGGCCATAGAGGGTGACGCTACTTTGAGCGTGCGCTGCCGTTACGAAAACGCCCGACAGGGCAGCGACCATGAGTGTCTTCTTCATTGATATAACTCCGAGAGCGAGAGAGGTATAAAACCCTGGCTTAGGAGACCTTCACGCGAGCGCTGCGAGAAGCGGAATCCGCGTGAGAAGCGCGTTGACCAGATCCGCGCCGGTATCCGATTAGGCAGAGTGTAGAGAGACACTTCCAGGAGTTGGCGTTCCGATTCGCGCAA
This sequence comes from Paraburkholderia podalyriae, assembly GCF_014397785.1. GTDB lineage: Bacteria > Pseudomonadota > Gammaproteobacteria > Burkholderiales > Burkholderiaceae > Paraburkholderia > Paraburkholderia podalyriae. The sequence goes on along the minus strand of NZ_VZQQ01000014.1, from coordinate 104,046 downwards.
TAAAGTATTACGGGAAGAGAAACGATGGGTGATTGCCATTAGAGCCTTATGTATAAAGGCTTTGCGTCCGACTCGGCGGATTCACCGCCTGAATTTTCCTGCGATGCGTTGTTGCTTCGCGACACGGAACGATGCGAAAAAACAACGGAAAGAAATGCGAAAAAACGGATTGTTGTTATCGCGACAATAGAGGATTGTTAATTGTGTGAATAATAGAAATCCCAGACGGCCGCTATACTGTAATTTCTGCTTCCCAAAGCAGACTTTTTCGTTGACGAAAAAGATCTCCAAACCTTGTCGGCGCGACCTACCAGTCGCGCTTTTTTTGGCGGAAGCTCTACGCGCAGAACTCTAATGAGCGGGCGCGGTACCTTCCGCGTCGTCCCAGCTAGGCTGGGCGGACACGCTCCAGTCTTCCATCACATAACGGCGCGCATCCATCGGCGACGAGAGCAGGTTCTGCCAGTGGTCGCCGTGCCACATCGGGTCGAAGTCGAAAGCGCTGGCCGAGTCCTCAGTGGGTGCGCGCTGATCGGGGACCTTTGCGTGCGGATGAGCGAGACAGGCGAAGAGACGGCGAATTTCAGTGAACAGCATGGCGACCTCCTGAAGCGCATCGCTACCACTGTTTGCATCATGCGAGTCGGGCCGCGCTGCAACAACTCGGACAAACACTTACTTAAAGATAGATTTTGTTACATTCGCATCGCATATATCGCAAATTTTCCCGGTAAAAACTTGGGCCAAAGTTCGTCCAGGTAAATTTGACGAGGCCGATATATCCCGGCGACTTAAGAGTTTTATCTTGTTATAGGCTAAATGCATATAGAAAGTTTACTTGACGGCCATTCTCCGTTCCCCGTATAACGACAAAGCCGAATTTCATTGGCTGTTTCTGGTTCCATTTCAATCAGACATAGACAATTGAATCGGGGTGGATCGATTCAAGGGCAATGCCCGCTTTGGATAAATCACAGGGGAAAACAGGAAATGGAAACTGGTATCGTCAAATGGTTCAACGATGCTAAAGGTTTTGGCTTTATCACGTCGGATATGGGCGGAGAGGATCTGTTCGCGCACTTTTCGGAGATCTGCAGCGAGGGCTTCAAGTCGCTGAAGGAAAACCAGCGTGTGTCCTTCGATGTCAAGACCAGCCCGAAGGGCAAGCAGGCGGCCAATATTCAGCCGCTGTGAATGCGCCGCGCCGGCCGCGCCGCGCGCGCAGTCAGCAAACACAAGCCTTCGCCGGCCGCGCGAGGGTTTTTTATTTCAAGCTCGAGTAGTCTCTAAACCCGAATTTAGCGGGAACTGCCTGGTTCAATAATAGGCATTATCGTCCGAACATAATGCGCCGAAACGAAACGTGCGACCTCCGGTTTAATTGCCTGGTTTAAGCGTCTGCGGAATGTCGGCGCCAAATCCGGAGGCCACGTCGTTGCCGTTTCCGCCTGCGCACGCGGCGCAACCTGGATGCGCAACGTCCAACTGGTGCATACTTGCCGCAAATTCATGCGTCCGAATCCCTTGTCCCATGTCTGAACTCTTTTCGCCGGAACCGGCACTCGATGCACCCATCGTTTTCGTCGATCTCGAAACGACCGGCGGCTCCACGAGCGAGCACCGCATTACCGAAGTCGGCGTCGTCGAAGTCGGGCCGGCTGGCGTAGTGCGCTGGAGCAGTCTGATCGACCCACAGCAGCCGATTCCGTCTTTCATCCAGCAACTGACCGGCATCACGAACGAGATGGTGCGCGGCGCACCGACGTTCGAGTCGATTGCGCCCGCGCTGTTCGAGCGTCTGAATGGCAAGCTGTTCGTCGCGCACAACGCGAGTTTCGATCGCGGATTTCTGCGCAGCGAATTTCGTCGCGCGGGAATCGTGTTCGATCCGGACGTTCTGTGCACGGTGCGGTTGTCGCGCGCGCTGTTTCCCGGTGAAAAGCGCCACGGTCTCGATGCGCTCGTCGAACGCCATGCGCTGGTGCCGTCCGACCGCCACCGTGCGCTCGCCGACGCCGATCTGATCTGGCAGTTCTGGCAGCGGCTGCCGACGCTCGTGCCGCTGGAGGCGCTGCGCGCGCAGATCGAGCGCACGACGCGGCGTTACCGGCTGGCCGGCGATATTACCGAGGATCTGCTCGACACCGCGCCGGCGGGCTGTGGTGTGTATGTGTTCTATGGCGAAGGCGATGCGCCGCTGTATGTCGGGCGCAGCGTACGTGTGCGTCAGCGGCTACGCTCGCATCTGACCGGCGAGCGGCGTTCGTCGAAGGATATGCGGCTCGCGCAGCTCGTGCGACGCGTCGAATGGCGCGCGACTGGCGGCGAACTCGGTGCGATGCTCGCCGAAGCGCAGTGGATCGCCACGCTGCGGCCGGGCCACAACCGCTTGCCGCGTGTGACGAAGAGCGATCCGGCGAATGCGCCTTGGCCGTTCGAGGGACCTATCGTGTTCGAGGAGCGTGAGGACGCGCAGCGCATCTTCCACGTGGTCGATGGCTGGCGCTACCTCGGGCACGCGCCGTCGCTGATCCAGGCGGCGCAGCTTCATGCGTCGACGATGGCCGGGCCGTTCGAACTCTCGACGTACCGTATCTTGCAGAGCGGTCTGGCGCGTGGTCTGCGCGTGATGCCGTTGAGCGTATCGCGTGACACGCCTGAGTCGAGCGTCGTCATGTGACGCTTATGCAGCGTCCATGCGCCGTGGCGTTACCGGAATCAGCCGGTCGCGCCAACCCCGCCCGTCTCGCACACGTGACCTAGCGCGCGCGTCAACGCGCTCGAGTAGGCAGAGTCATAGCGCGTCAGCGCTTTCCAGTTAGCCAGTGATTGCGCGACGCGCGACGGACAATCGTCCGCCGCGCGCAGTGGCTGCACGCGCGCGAGACTCGACACCAGCGATTGTGTCAGCTTGTCGAGTTGCGGTCGCGTGCTGGTTGCGAGATCGGGTGCGGGACCTTGCGGTGGCTGGGTGCGCCGCCAGTTGGCGAACAGCGCGTTCTGCAAGTCCTTGCTTGCATCGATCTGATCACGGAAGAACGCGCGGGCGAACGCCGGATCGACGTTTGCCGCCGCGGCGCGCTTTTCCACGTCGGCGAGCAGCGCATTTTCACGCGGCGTATCGGTGATCGGCTGATGGTTCGCCCACTTCCAGTGCGCGACCGGCTCTGCGAGCGCAAGACGCTGCGAGACCAGCGCGATCAGGTTGGTGAGCGCGGTATCGTCGCCATCGGCGACAGCGGGGGCGGGCGATAAGGCGAAGAAGGCGGCGATGGCGAGCGCGCAAGACGCGCCGAAGCGATGCAAACGATTCATGAGGTGACTTGGCCACGCGGCCGCTGAAGAAAACCAGAAGAATAAATGATGCCAGGCAAAAGGCGCGCACCGGGCCAATTCACACAGGTCGTCGGGAGCAGGAAGGTTGGTGCGAGAAGGTCGCGCGCATGAGTACGGCTGGAGCCGGGTGGCCCAGCGCTGCGCTGTTGCTGTGATCAGGCGAACCGACCCGGCGTCATGACGGAAACGTCGGACGCATGATGAGGGCGCGAGCGATCGCCGCGCGTGAATTCAACGAGCGCGAATGTTGCGTCGCGTCAGTGCCCCCCGTTACTTCGGATCGCACGACTTGCGTTGTTCATCGAAGAATGCGCGAACATGCTCGGGCAGCTCGGCTCCCAGGAACTCGACGGCCACAGGTTCCGGATCCGGGTAAAACACTTTGTCCGGGGTCGGAATCTTCGGTGGTTTGGCATCCATGATCTTTCTCCTTTGCGAACCGATTATCGGCCTCGTTCCCCGCGTCGCACCAGCGTCCGATGCGAGTCACTCATACTCTGTTGCTTTAACGGCACAAGCCGACACATCAGCAGAGGGATTGAATAAAATTTATCGTCTGACTATGCGCTGGGATTCGCGAACCGCTTGATCCGCTTAATTGTCAGCGCGAAATCATCTCTGTCCCGCCCTTCGCCATTCCCTTCTGCGCCTTGCCTTGCCTGGTTTTCAGCACGACCGGTCGTATCGACGTTGCGCTGCACCTAATCCTTCGTGTGAATCAAAGGTGGACAATCTTGTGCATTGCCGCATCGGCAGGATTTTTGCTTTTCTGAACTGAACGTTCGTATTGCCGATTGCATATTCTTCCGGCCTAATTCCTAGTAAACGGCACATTCCGCATCGCGTTGACCGCCCAAAACACTATTTAAAGATTTGTCGTTAATTAACTTATGACAGTGGGCTACCAGACTCATTCCCGCATTGCTGTGACAAAAGAACGTCATTTGGTGACAAGTCAGACGCACCGCGCCAGGCCACCTATCGTTGAAGCGACTACTGCTTACCCGACGTGCGTTGGCAGACGGACGCGCGACGTGCGACGCGGATGATGACGGTCTTCAAAGTTCGGGGGAGGTCGCGATGGAAAACGCTGTCTACTGGAACGGACGTCAGGTTGGCATCGAATGCGCCGGCAGGATCTTGTGGTTCGCGTCGGCCCCCGCGCAAGCGATAGCCGCATACGGCGCGCCGCGCCAGCAACTGACCGCGCGAGCCGATACAGTCGTCGCGCGCAACCTCGCGATGCCACGGTCCTACGACCCCTCGACGTTCCCCGCTAGGCTGGCCCCGCGTTGAGTCACGACTCGCGCCGGTTCAGTCGCAACGTCGGCCGCACACGCCTTTTGGAGGCCCTAAGCAACCCGTCCGCCGCACGTGGGCGCCGCGATGCTGATACTGATCGTCCAACTCGGCGTTGTCGTGGTCGGCAGTGCTCGGCTGTTTGCTGATTGACCTGCCGGCGTGCTGCGCGATCATCGCGACGGCAAAACAAAAAGCCCAGTCACGAGGACTGGGCTTTTGGCTTGAAACTTGATGGTGCCGGAAAGAGGAATCGAACCCCCGACCTTCGCATTACGAATGCGTGAAAGTGTGGGTTTATCGGTGTTGACCTAAGTTCATGTAACCCAGTAAATTTCATTGTCAGTAGAGGATTTTCAGCCTCTTGTTCGCATATCCGCATTGACCGAAATTGATTGTTTATCCCATAATCGGGTTACACAGCGGTTACATGGTGTCGTGTAACCCGGGTTTCGACAGGCGGCGAAGGTGGCAAAAGTCAATTTCACGGCAGGGCGTATCAACGGGCATAGCTGCCCCGCTGGTAAGTCTCAATCGTTCATATGGGATTCCGGGGCAAGCGGCCTTGGCTTGCGCGCGACGGCGGCGGGCGCAAGCACGTATATCTGGCAAGGCAAGCTCCACGGCGGCACGGTGCGCGTTTCGATCGGCGATCCAAAGGATTGGGGCATCGACGACGCACGGGACGAAGCGCGCCGCCTGCAACGCCTGGTTGACGCTGGCAAAGACCCGCGCGAGGAAGCCGCCGAGCAACGGGTCGCCCATGAGGCTCGCCGCGTGGAAGCCCGCCGCAAAAGTGCCACGGTCGGCGAGGCGTGGGCCGATTACCTCGAATACCTGAAAACAGCCATCTCCCCGAAGACCAAGCAGTCGCGCTCACCCCGTTATATCGCGGACCATGTGGCGCTGGCCGCGCAAGGTGGTGAATCGCGCAAGCGTGGCAAAGGGAAAACAGTGCGCGGGCCGCTTGCACCGCTGATGCCGTTGAAACTGTTCGACATAACGGCCCGTCGCGTGGCTGAATGGCTGGCCGACGAGGCCGCCGAGCGCCCGACCAACGCCGCGCACGCCTACCGCCTGCTCAAGGCGTTCATCCGCTGGTGTGACGGTCAGGATGACTACGCGGGCGTGATACCCGATGGTGCCTACGACTCCCCGAAGGTGACGGCGGTGCTGCCGCAGAGCAAGGCGAAAAAAGGTGACAGCCTTCAGCGCGAGCAACTGCCCGCATGGTTCAGTGCTGTCCGCCAACTTGGGAACCCGGTTATCTCTGCCTACCTTCAAGCGCTGCTGCTGACCGGCGCGCGCCGCGAGGAAATGACCGGGCTGCGCTGGGACGATGTGGATTTTCGCTGGGCAAGCCTGACCATTGCGGACAAGGTGGACGGGTCGCGTGTGATTCCATTGCCGCCGTACCTCGCGGGGCTGCTGCTGGAATTGAAGCGCTTGAACGACACGCCGCCGAACGTCCGCCAGCTTGCGCGCCTGAAGGCGAGGGGCGAAGCGTGGGAGCCGTCATCGTGGGTCTTTACGAGCGTGACCGCCGCTAGCGGGCATATCGAGGAGCCGCGCTTTCAGCACAAGCAGGCATTGCAGGCGGCGGGCCTGCCTCACGTCACCTTGCACGGCCTGCGCCGTTCGTTTGGCACGCTGTCGGAATGGGTGGAGTGCCCGGTCGGGGTCGTTGCGCAGATCCAGGGCCACAAGCCGAGCGCCATTGCAGAAAAGCATTACCGCCGCCGCCCGCTAGACCTGCTGCGCGTGTGGCATAACCGCATCGAGGCGTGGGTGCTTGAGCAGGCGGGCATTGACTTCAAGCCGGAACAGAGCCAACAGGGATTGCACGCGGTCAGTCAATAATCTGCAAACATAGCAAAAAAGAGATAAACTGATGCCGTGGTATATCGAGTTGATACCCGAGGCCGAAGCCGAATTGCTGGTGCTGCCGCCCGATATGCGAGCCCGCTTTCTCCACATCGCGGAGATGCTGGCGGAGTTTGGGCCGCAGCGCGTCGGGATGCCCCACGTGCGCCCGTTGGAGGGAAAGCTGTGGGAAATCCGCATGACCGGGCGGGACGGCATTGCGCGGGCAATATACGTCGCTCGGACGGGGCAGCGTTTGACCGTGCTGCACGTGTTCGTCAAGAAGACGCAGAAGACCCCGCGCCGTGCCATTGAGACGGCCTATACCCGGATGAAGGAGGATTGAACGATGACTGACCTTACCGCCCTCAAAAAGCGCTTGCTGGCCGACCCGAAGACCAAAGCTGAATACGACGCGCAGTCGCCGGAATTCGCCGTTGCGCGCGAACTTATCGCCGCGCGGGTGAGGGCTGGACTGACGCAGGAGCAGTTGGCCGAGAAGATGCATACCACGCAATCGACCATCGCCCGCATGGAAAGCGGGCGCACCTTGCCGTCGATGCGCACGCTGTCCCGATATGCAGATGCCACGGGAAGCCGTGCTGTGGTGCGTCTTGAGGCCGCATAGAGCATGACCGCCGCCTGTGACGGCTTCAGGCAAAGCGGCGGCGCGAGTGCGCGAACACCACGCGCCGCCTAACCACAAAGCAAGTTTTAAAGGAACTTGAATCATGGCTGATATCAATTCTAGTGCCGCGCAACATGAAAGTACCGACCATTTATCAGACTTTGCGAATTCGCTTGGCCTTCGGGGTGCGTCGAATGAAGCGCTTTTAGGGTGGGTTTGCAGTCGATTCAAGGTTCTCGAACAGCAGATTCACATCGCCGCGTCTGTCGCGCGTGGCGGTTCGGCCCGCGCTAGCGCCGTCGATGGAATGGGCGACCCGTTTGACTCCACCTCGGCGGGGATTTTCGATGCGATTATTCAAACGCTGGAAGACAGCACCGTGCAAAACGAAATGCACGCTGGCTTGGCCGAGCTTCGCCGTGCTGCAACCGAACGTGACATCACAGGCACGGCCTGATAGCCGGTTTGCCGGGCTAGGGTAGCTCCCGAACGTGCGGGAAACCTCGCCGCACTGGCCCAGCCTGACTGTCTTATTCGATGAAGCGCGGGGAGCGCTATGAAACCAATAACGGTAGGTTTAGGCCCGTATGACACCGGCATTTCGGTATGCGACCTGGGCGGAAAACTTGACGCGTCCAGTCGCTCGCCGTCGCGCAAACAACAACCACTTTTTCCTTCTGCGTACTCGCCTGATGCGTACGACCTTATGGTGTGCGCCTATCGAGGCGACGGAGATAAAAAGAAACGCAGCGATGAAGTCATTGATGCCCTTGCCAACGAAATGTCGGACGTTCTTGAGGTCGCGATTGCTCACGATGCTGTCGTGTTGTTCGCAGACCTCGCGCAATGGGTCATCGGGCGGCGTGAATTACCTGAAACCGACCTAGCCCGCTTGTTGCGTGGTGCGGACGTTCGATTTGAACAGGATGCTGATGGTCCAGGCGTTCCGTCCGAATGGCAGGTTGAGTTGCGCGCCGCGCGCGAAAGGCGGCGAAAGACGGCGGGAGAGCGACAGCAAACCGAACAAGGCGAACAAGCCGACTCGGTGTACGCATCCGCGAGCGCGCCGCCTGCGCCCGTAAACGTCACCGAGAAGACGACCAACTCAACGATACGGCACAGGCTTAAGATCCGCTGGAACACCCTCGACACTGCTATCGAAAAGGCAATAGAGAAGGCCGGAAACGATAAGACGCCAGACGTGTTCGTGGTCCTTCGGAGTATGGCACTAAACGAGGTTCTGCCATTCGCAGGCACGGTCAAAGACGGCGCGCTCCTCTACACAAATGAGAAGGGAAAAGTAGTCGGCCTGACGAAGGACGGGCTAGACGCGCGTTTGCGTCGGCGTCGAAAAGCGTCGCTAAACGTCAATAGCCGACGGTAAGCGCCGCACCTATCGGGGAAAGCGAAGCTGCGCTAAAAAATCAGTGTCACCTTAACTCAACGCCGTTAAACGCGGCGAAACGGTGATACTGAAAATGACTACAAACCAACTTGCGGCGGCCGCAAAAAACCGCCTTCATCTCTCGACCGAAGAATTTGCTGCCGAACTCAAGCTTCGTCCGCAAAGCATCCGCAAACGCTACTGCCAGACCGGCGCGTACTTCTGCGTGCGCCCGGTGAAGATGCCGAATGGCCGCTTGATGTGGCCTGCCGATGCACTGGAACAACTCGCGCGGAGCCAATAATGGCCGCGAATTTGAGCACGCAAGCGCAGCGCACCCGCATTCTTGAAGCCCTGCGTGGCGGCCCGCAATCGACCTACGCCTTGCGTGCGCGCGGCATCAGCCATCCTGCGATGCGGGTCAAGGAATTGATCTCCCGTGGGTACGTAATCACGTCCTCGCGCGTGACGGCAGTCGATTCGGACGGCTTCACGCATCACGGCGTCGCCTTGTACGGGCTCGCTTCCGACGACGAAGCCATAGCAGCGGCGCGTTTGTCGAAGGGGGGCACGCCGTGAGCATTCGCGTGATGAACCTTGTCTCCGAGCGCTTTCCTGGCGGCGGTAGTGACCTGATTTGCATGCTGTTTCTTGCGGACTGGTGCGCCGACGACGGGAGCAGCTTGTACCCGTCCATAGCGTTGCTCGCCGCAAAGATGCGGGTGAGCGAGAGCCAAGCGCGCCGCGTTCTTCACGGTCTGATTGACTGTGGTTATGTCGCGGTCGTCGGCAACCTCTTCGGTGGCGCGCCGGGCACGACGCGTCAGTATCGCCTCGACGTCACGAAACTGAGCAAGCTTCCGGTGCTCGCCACGATTGTGCAGCACTTGGAGCGTTCCGCCGCGTATCGATGGCGTCTGTCCGCCGACGAAAGTTCGCTCTTGCCTATCGGCGAGACGGCTTGCATGGATGACACCCCTAGCGCAGATGCGACCCCTAGCATGGATGCGCGGGACGGGTCGCAGGGGTGCGCGGGAGGGGTAGCACCCATGCGCGAGACGGGTCGCATAGGTGACACCCTAACCACCATGAACCATCAGTTAACCATCAAGGAACCGTTAAAGACGCGCAAAGCGAAGTCGCCCAAGGGCGACGATGTTCGTAAAGCGTTCGTTGGTGTCGATGAGCTTGTCGCAGAAGGCGTGGACCGCCAGCACGCGATTGACTGGCTGGCGGTGCGCACGCGGAAGGGCTCCCAGCTCACTCTGACGGCATGGACTGCTACCAAGCGCGAAGCGGCCAAGGCGGGAATGACTGCCGCGCAGGCCGTTCAGACCGTCGCTGAGTCCGGATGGCTTGGCTTCAAGGCAGAGTACGTCGCGAAGAATGCGCGCGCTGCACCTGTACAGACACCGACTCGCAACATGTCATCCCGCGACGCTTCCCGCGCAGCAGCAGCGAACTCTATCGGACTCGGAACCCTGAAATATGACAACGAACCCTTCACAATCGACGCAGACTTCCAGCGCATTGACTAACCCGATGGACTGGCTCTTCGGTCAACTGCACGGCATGTTCGGTAACAAACTGCTCGACGGCTTCCGCAGCGGTCACGTTATCGACGGCAAAGACACCGGTGTCGAGAACATGAAAGCGATTTGGGCGGAAAAGATTCGCGCCAACGGCTTGAAGTTCGTCGATGTGAAACGCGGTTTGGCCGGTGCCGAACGCCTGAAGTGGCCGCCGACGTGGGGCGAGTTCCTCGACCTATGCGCGCCTTCTCTCGACGTGAATGCGGCGCTGCACGAAGCCATCGAGCAGATGCGTGCCCGCCAGCATGGCAAAGACCAGTGGTCGAACGCTGCCGTTTTCTGGGCGGCGGCGCGCATAGGCGAATTCGACATGATCTCGCAGTCATTTGCCGCACTCAAACCGCGCTTCGAAGCTGCGCTGAACGCCCTGCACAAGGGCGGCGACATTCAGCCCGTTCCGCCGCGCGTGCCCATGCTTCCGGCCCCGAGTGCTGCCGAATCGAGGCGCGAGTACGGACGCCAACGCCTTGATGAGTTGAGCGCGTCCGAAGTCATCAAGAACGTATCTAAGGGAGGGAATCTCAACTGGGCACACCGCATCATCGCCGACGAGAGGGCGACGGGCAAGGCTCCGCTGAACAAGCTGAACATCGCTCGTCAGGCGGTCTTTAACGTGACCGGCACGCAGTCCTAGTCTGAGAATCGGCGGAGCCGCACGAAATCGTGCGCTGGCTCGCCTGGAATGGACGGGGCAATCGGGATGTGGCGTCAAGGCCATTGAGGCCCGTAGAAGTCGTTTTAAAGGGGTGCAGGTTAATTCACCGATTTAGTAGAACTAAGCTCACTCGATTAGGAAAAACATGTACATACAACATCAAGAATCGAAGGCGGTCGCATTCAACTTTGTCGCGCGCATGCGCCGCTACTGCTCGAAGGCCTGTGAGGCGCTGGAGTCGCTCTGTCATGCGCGCAACGAAGCACGGCGCGAGGCCGAGTTGCTGAAGCGCACGCCGGGATTTGTCTATAGCCGGAGCCTGTACACACTGGAACAGACCGAACATTCGATTGCGAAGCGTCTCGACCAGTTAAACGCCGCGTTGCTCGCGTACGGCAACGCGCTCAACGACGCCGCGCCGTGTATTGATGCGGCGCTCACCTTTGAAGAGCGTTGCGATGTGCTCAACATCAATCCGGCGCAACGTCGCGAGATTGACGGCGAGCGCGGCTTCGTCGCGCTGGCGTTCACGCATGGCCTAGAGGGCTCTGCCGAGCGCCGCAAAGAGGATTTCAAAGACAGCCCGATCTTCAATGCGCTGCACCGCGTGGTCGCCGAATTTCTCGACACGCCTCATGGAAAGCGCGCTTGCGACGAGGTTTTCAGAGGCTTGTTCGGCGGCGCGGCGGACGATAACGACGATGAAGACCGGGGCGGCGCACCTGTCCCGAGACAGCCTTCGCCGCTTCACGCACGATGCAAGGACGAAGAAATCTCATGAACAAGAAAATCGCAGCATCTGCCGTCGCAACGATGGCCCCGCTCGCCCGTGGCCGCGTGCTGCGCCACGCCGTCGCGGCACGTGACCGCGTGTATCGTCCTGCGCCGGGCGATGTGCAGGCCCGTCTGCAAGCGAATCATGCGGCCCGCGTCGCCGTGCTCAAGGTGACGAAATGAAGACTCGTACGAAGAGCCGCGCAGAAGCCCGCGCGGCCCGCTGGTTGTATTTGGCAAAGCGCGCGGGATCGCCGCTGTCGAGCCCCGAATTCGTGGCCGCAGTCGTCGCCCGTGGTGAGCGTCGCGACGAGGAAATCCGCCAATCTCGCGAGGAAGCGGCCCGCGCCGAGCGCGAGAAGTTCGCCGGTTATCTGTCCGTGACCGCGACCGCGCAAGGTCTCGGTGTGCGTCGCACTCACTTGTTCGCGCTGCTCGAAAGCATGGGCTGGCTCGTTCGGGATGAAGTCGGGGCGAAGTGGTGCGCGGCGGACGACGCCCTTACCGCTGGTTGGATCGTGCAGCGCGGCCCACGTTCAATCGAGTGGCCGCAACTGACGCCCGAGGGTCGGCATGAAATCGCGCTCCGCTTGGGGTTGGACCCAACTGCAGACCGCGACGAGTAGCCAATCGGCAAGGCCGTGAGGCTGGCGCGGGCCCCGGATATGCGAGTTTTTATACCCGTAACGCGTGCGCGCCCGCACTGAGCCTTTGCCCGTGCCGCAATCGTCTGTGAATGCGCCGTGTGCATACGGCGCTCAACAATCGTGCGCTCGCCGAAGAACCGCCGGGGATTGCCGCACATACAGCAATTACACGGCGTCGTCGTGTCGATGACCTTGCCGCCGTGAGCGGCGCTTCAAATAATTTTCGATGCGTGCTGGATGACTGCCACCAACTCAAGGGGCGATATGCTCTTGATTGACATTTTGGATGCGATTGAAGGGCGTGAGAAGCGCATGGCAACTATCCATGAAGCTGCGCATCTCGTGATCCTTCGCCGATTTGGCGGGATTGGTCATGCGTACGTCTGGCGCAATACCTCGGGCAACCGCGAAGAGAAAGCATGGCGCGGTGTATGCAGCATCGTGGCGACACCTGGCCAGATTGATTGGTCGCACCTTCCCGTGCGCGTTCGGCCAAAGAAATCGACCAAATGGCGCGTGTTTGTCGGCCTTGCTGGTGTTGCTGCCGAGTGCATGGCGAACGATGTAAACGGCGATGCCGCCGACGGGCTTTTCAATTTCGTCAACTTTGAAGACGAAGGCGAGATTTCCGGATCAGACCGCGACCTTATAGGGGGCCATGTTTCGTGGCATATGTGCAAGCGGATGATTGCGATGCTGCGAGAGCATTGGTCCGAGATTGAGCAAGAGGCGCAGATGCTGGATGAATGCTCGGACGCGCCAGCGTAGAAAGCAGGGGTGGCAGCGGGCAGCTTCGCGCGCATGACAAGGCGGTACACGTCACGCTCCAACTCCTTAGTGCCGCTCGACGGAGGGGTATAACGTTTCGTTACCCACTTGCAGGGGCAGGGTACGGTGCGCATCCCCACGGCGGGCGGCGCACCGGACGTAACGTCGGATGCTTCGACCGTGTGCTCAAAATTGAGCCGACTGTCTTCAATCGGCTCGACGCCATCGAGTGCACCCTTTGGAGCGTCGCTTTTCGCCACAACGGATTCTATGAGGAAGACGGTCACATCTTCCTCAACGACTGATGTCGGGCTGCGGCATACTTGCAACCTTTCAATTGACAGACGGAGTAGTCCATGAGCCGCATCCTCATCGCTTTAATCACCGCGGCGCTCGCCGGCTGCACAACCAGTCTCGTGCCGCTCAACCAGGCGAAAGCCACACCAGCGGAGCACATCCACACGACGACCCACACAACCCCAGTGGCTGGAAGCCAGTCGATCACGCTGGTGCGCAACGCGGGTGCTTTATTTGCCGCTGGTACGCGGCTGGATGTGTTTGTCGACGGAGAGCTAACGGCCGAGCTGGCCACCAGCGAGGCGTTGAGGCTCTACCTACCGGCTGGGGAACACCTGTTGACGACGAAGATAGCTGGTCAGGTCGCCACGGTGGCTGTGACAGTTCCAAGTAAGTTCACGATCTATCGGATAGACGTGAACGACGAGTACGTGAAGTTACAGCCTTCCGCCGACTAACAAAGAAGCCGCCGCAAGGCGGCTTTTTCAACGGAGCAACTACCAAATGCTCTCACTACACACCGAAGTCACCCGCCGCCCGGCCTAACGGGTGGTGAGTCGTCCACCCTTGCAATGCGCAAGCGACACGTCGGGGTAGCATCGCGGGGAGTCACGGCGTTCATCCCCGTCATTCCAAATTACCAAGGGTGTTAATCGGATTAACCCCATGACTTTAAAGCAAAGCCCAAAAATGGACTTTGCAAACCGAGCTTTGCGCAGAGCGTCACGGCGGACTCGGATGGGCGGCAATTCGGGCGCACTTTTCACCCACGTGAACTGCACGATATTTCGCGCATTTTTATCCACTGCGCAGACCTCCGAAACCCTTGCGGGTAAAGGCACTCGGGCATATGCGTGTGTATCGAAGCAGCGAAATTGACCGGAGTTTTCCGACACGGAGCGCGGGCGCGCGCACGCACACGCGCGTGCCACGTTCAGCCCGTCGAGCGCAACTGTTTCGGTTTGCAGTATGGGTTGCTGAAGTTGGAAAACGCGTCGCAGTGTCACGTGCGATGGGTGCCAGCATTGAGGCCCTCTCAAACCGAATCAAAGGCCTTCAAATGAGCAAGATTTTTCAAATCGTCGCGCCCGATGTCGATCCCGTGGAACAGCGCGCTTTTTTTGACGCAACGAAAAGCAAAGCCTGCACGCATCTGGCGATCAAGCTGGCGACGCAGCGTGCAGCCCTTGTTAAGGCGACCGGCGCGACCGGCATCCTGGCCGAACACGTGGCGCGCGGTATCGACGGTGAAGTCGCGCTGTGCGAGAGCTTGACCGCTGAGGCGGCGGCACTGAGCACGGCCCTGTCCGAGGCTCAGGCGGGGAATGCGGCATACGGCCAGTTCGTTAAGGACGCGAACCACCGGTTCTCCCAGTACGTCTGGCAGGCCTCGCGCATCAACCTTGACGTCGGGTGCGTCGAAATTCCCGAACTTGAAGCAAAAATTCGCGACTATGAGCGTACCCGTGCCGGACACCGCGAACGCCTTCTCGAAGCGGGTCTGGATAACGACCAGATTGACGGCGCGGGCCTGCTGAAGCCCGATGCTGAGGAGCTTGCGGTGTGGCATCGCGATCTCGAAGCAAAGCGAGACCGGGTTGCTCGCGCGAAGGCGTTTATCGCATCCGCCCCGCTGTTTGATTTGAGCTTGCTCGACGGCGACCTGTCGTCCAAATCGTGAGCGAGCCATGGGCGTTCGACTGTCGCCTGACACCTGGTCTCAAATTGAGGCCGACTACCGCGCGGGAAGGCCTGCCAAACGGCTTGCAAAAATCCACGGCGTGTCGGCCAGTGCGATTTTTCACCGCTCGTCGCTTGAACGCTGGCGAGACACTCCTCGCGTCGCCGCCAAGCCGACGCAGGCCGAGCGCATCGAGCAGGCCGCGGACCGGCTTGAAGCCATTCTGAAGCGCATGTCGGAGGACAGATGAATCAGGTCGAGCAGCAGGTCACGCAGCGCGGTCGTCCGAGAAAACCGCGCGTGCTGGTCAGTGAAGCGGCACGCGAAGAGGCCCGTGTCGTCCGCGAAGAGGCCCGTATCGCCCACGAAGATGCGCAGCGCGAAGCTGAGTTGAAGGAGCCGTTGAAACGTTTCGTGCGCAACCGTGCAAGCCCTGCAGAACTCGAAGCCCTACGCTACCGGCTCATTCAGGCCCGCGTCGAGAATGGTTTTTCCGTCGAGGATGCGGCCGCGCGATTCCGCGATGCAGGAGTGGCCGAGCCGGTCGCGTTGTCGGAAATCGAGTCGGGGCGGGCCGAGACGCCGACGGGCTGGCGCTTTTTGAGGCATGCATCCGAAATCTATGCGGTCTCGTCTGACTGGCTTATTGGCCTATCCAGCGACATGACGCTCGACGCCAAAACCACCATGACCTTTGCATTGCTGCGCGGCACGGAAGGCGTCGTTGCTGGCCTTCTGAGCCAATTCGTCGCGGCGATGGAGCAGACCGCGCAGGCCGTGCAGATCGAGCCTGATGAGGTATCGGCCACACTCGCCGCCGTCGAGAACGTAGTGGCGCGCTTTAAGAAGTTCTCCGCACAGGACGCCTTTGAAGACATGCCGGGCGGCGCGCCGGTCGTTGCTTCGATTCAACGCCTTGCCGAAACGGTCGCGCCCCTGCGGCGTGTGCATGCTAAATTTGCCGAGACCGAAAAGTTGTTCGATGCCTTGCGCGCGGGCACGCTGAAGCCGTTCGCGTGGCTGGCGGACGACCACACGGAAACTGAGTAGCCGCATCGCTGAGCCCGTTCTCTACCGCCTTCGGGCGGTTTTTTTTGGTATTTGGAGTCTGAAATTGATGCTCGTGTTGCATGCTGCATCGCAAGAAACAAGCGTCCTGCATATCTGCTACGCGTAGGTCACATACCGACCCTGAGCCGCCGTTCAGTTCTCTCACTTAGCGGTCATTCGTCGAGTGGAAGTACGCCCAGAACTATTGCGCTACCCGAGTTTCTCAGGCCTTCGAGGCATGAAGACTGGAACAACATTCGCGTTCAGTTGTGGTTCTTTCAAAATAAATTTGAGAGTGCTGCTGACGACTCCTTGCCGCTCTTTTCGAATGATGACTGTATGGCGTTTCAGCCCGATTCCTTGGACGGCGAGCCATGCCAAGACCCTATCGCAATGCTCGGTGATCGTGAATTGTTCGCCGAAAATCTTTTTACGTGACATGTAGTGCTCGACAGAACCTGCCACAATATCCGGCGCACTCAGCAAATCCAACCACATCGGCAGTCGCTCCACAAATGGCAGTGCTCCACCAACCATGGAAAATCCATGTTTGCTGTAGTGAGCGAGAAGTCTATTGAATACGGACAACGTCTGCATGTGTCGTTCGCTATTCGGGGCGATGCTGTCATGGTCGGTCATCCAGAAGATTTTCTGGCCATCCCTTGAGAGCAACGCTACGAGATAAGCGGAGAAATGCACAATCCGCATCATCTTCTCTGCAACTGCTGGCTTCAATTCACCAAAGCCATGATCGGACATTGTCTTTACAATGAACTGCTGGGAATTCTTTTTATCGCTACCGTATACCGACCCAACGTCTTTGTCGACCACGACAGTTAGAAGAAGCCCATTTACCAAGTTACTCAGATGGTTTAGATATCCATTTAATGCTCGCTGAACTGGCCCGTAGTGCAGGTCCTTGTAAGCGATCTCCTTCAACGGATTGTCTAGGCCAGTTTGTTTTCTCAGTTGACCCATTGCCTTAAGGAAGGGATCCAACTGATTCCACGCACAGACCAGGAAACTGTACGTATGATATTTCGCGTCTTTGCTTTCCCCGCCGTAATCCGAAAATATGGCGATTGATTCGTTGTCGTTTTGCAAATTCGGAAGAAGAAGCTCACCTCTTGAATCGAGCGCTTTCAATTGCCTCTGCAACTCAACGACGAACCACGGATAGTCATCACTGTCAGGTATAAGCTCCAAATTGGGATTTTTCAGAACCCACCTGTTCGCGAGGTGAGCCAGCGTGTGGGACATTTCCATGTGTTTTTTCAGTGTATTTTAAAAGGCCGTGTTGGCGTTCTACCAATCGAATTTTCCGTCAGCGTTTTCGTATATCCTAATTCTAACCGACCGCGATGCAGTTCACCCTGGTTTCTAGGTAAGCGTCTTCGACGCTAGTCCGCGGGCACTCATTGTCAACGATTTAGGCCGCGTGGCCGAGTGTCCGGTTGTGGCCGAACCCGGTCCGACGTTAAACTGGCAGAGTGAGCCGTCACCGATCGGTCCGCGTCGGGCAGAAGTCGACCCGTTGCCGTCGTTCGGATCTCTGCGACAGCAACGTCCGTCCTCAAGTTCGTGCTGTCGTTCAACAGCTAGCCTGAGCAGTTGAGCCGGTGCCACAACCGGCTCAACCTTCGTTACGATCATCTTGAATTGGGTCAGACAGTCTCCTTAATGGACGCCCTACGGTGTAGTAGTCGTAATACTGATCACTTCCACCTCCAATCGCGAGCAGGATGCGGTTCATCATCAAGTGAAGAACCTTGTTCTCTCTCACGAGCCGACTTCCCTTTTCGGGGTCTACGCCACCGCCATGCGCTGCGCGATTTCGGTTTATCCAAACCTCGTTTTCAAGAGCATCGATCTTCAAACCAAGGGCTTTAAAAAGTTTCTCCATTACGATGCCTTGGGGCGCGTGATTTATGTTCTGAGCCTTACCGGTGAGCAACCGTTTTTCAGCTTCCGTGAGATCGGTTGTGGAGATCAAAGCAGATATCTTCTTGGATAAATCTTTCCAAGATTTATCGTCGGCCACAATTTTGTATTGGCCTTCAGAGCCGGAGGCTTTAAAGAATGCCTTCTGCAATGATTCTATCGCCGCCCCAAAATGCGCTGCGGCCATGTGTACCGGTGCAGCGAGAGCATGCCAATAGCTCCAGAAAACGCTTTGAAGGCGGTAAGCATCGTAAATTCTATACAGGGAAGAAGCCATTCGTTCGAGCAGTTCCGGGGTAATTTCGTGCTCGAATCTAGTGCCGAGAGGTGCAGGCTGCCATGCGTTCAGATTAGCTGCGTCCTCGACTAGGGCATGCCCGCTCCTCGCGGTGAACGATACAGGATTCCACTCAGCATCGAAGGTGGTGTCACCGAGATAGACTAGAAAATTGCCGAGGCAAAACGACAAGCAATCTCTAATCTTCGCCCTTGTGGGCTCATCCGGCGTGCCCCTGTACAAAATAAACCCAGGTTTCAAAATATGCTCGGGCTTTGCTTTCGAGGTTCCAATGAACAGTTCGCAACCTTCGATGAACAAATGAACACATGAGCGACTCGACCCTGGAGAGTAGATGGGAACCGACATAACGATTTCCCCCTTTTGACTTTTAAGCGTCCTGCGTTTCTCGCCGGTTCGCTCTACCTTGTCAAAATCCGGCCAGATGAATGAGCCGGACATGTTCTCGACCCATTCGATAATGTACTGGGCATCGCCAGAATCCTTGCGCACCCAATGCAAGGAGTGCATCGACGAGCGCTCATGCGTCGTACCCGTGCTGGCGTCACGCCCGAACGTCTGAGTATGGGCGCGCGGAATGACGCCACATGCGGTTGCCAGCGTGCCGAAGTGACTTTGAAATTGCACCTCCGCTGTAGCAATGTAGACGGTCCCCGCCTTCGGTGGGGCCTCATTGGATTTGCTACCGGGGGCCGAGGTTGTCTCAAGGATAAGATCAAGTGCCTTATCGCGGATGATGGAAAAATCCGTCACAGGCCCACGCAAGGGGCCGTGGTCGCTGACAACGAAACCGCCGTCTGTCATCGCGCTCTCAAAAAACTCCCAGTCCCAACAGTCCATTGCTACCTCGTGTTTGAATTTTGGCCTGTCCTCTTGTTGGTGCTCGACACGACCGTTGCGCATTGTAGGCTCCGTGCCTACATAACAGGCATCCCTGCTCTGCGTTGATCGACGCAGAGCGACTTTTTCACTGCCTCACGCATCGCCCTACCCCTGATAGACTTTCGCCCTGAGCTGGTCTACACGGGGGCAACATGTGGCAGATGGACGCGAAAGATTGGGTGACGGTTGGAGCCACGGTTGTTGGACCGATCCTCGCGGTGCAGGCGCAGAAATGGGTCGAACGCGCGCGGTCTACGAGCCAACGGCGCGACTGGATCTTCACCACCCTGATGGGGACGCGCCAAGCCCGAGTCTCGTTCGACCACGTCCGCGCACTAAACATGATCGACCTAGGCTACTACGGCACCCGCGTTCCTGTATTCGGTTGGGTGTGGCGCAACAAGCACGAAAAAGAGGTCTTGACGGCATGGCACGACTATCACACCCATCTATCCCTCCCAGCGGACGGGCGCCGCCCCCAAAACGACGCTGAGCAGCGCGACTGGATTGGCCGTGGTGATGAGTTATTCACGAACCTCCTAGACCGGCTTGCGGCGGCGAATAACTTCCGGTTTGAGCGTGCTCAGCTTAGGGGCGGCAGCTATTCTCCGGAAGCGCACGGCATTGTCGAGATGGAACAGCAGTCGGTGCGCCGGTTGGCTATCGAGGTACTGGATGGCAGGAAGCCGCTGCCGATGGAGGTCAAGGCGTGGCCCGTCGACGACGACGCCGCCGAGCAGCAGCGCAACACGCAGGCCGAGCTGGTCCAGGCACAGACAGAGCTGGTTCAGAACCAGAGGGAAATAATGGGCGACTTCAAGCAGATCCTGGAAAGACTAACCGACCGAGCTGTCGGTCCTCCCGCGGCAGCGCCCGATGTACCGGCCGCCCATGACCCGACTCCCGTCGCCCGCTAAAGAGGGTGTTTTTACCGGCCCCAAGCATGGTAGCTAGAGCAGGCAGCGTTTGCTGAATCATCTGCGCAGTGCTTTCTCCGGTAACGCTATGCGTTCGCAAAGCAGCTCTGCGAGCTGGCAGTTCAGCAAGTTTTCGACGCGAGTTGCGCGTCCTTTCAGCAAAGGCCACGCACTATAGGCTGAAACGCCAGTGGTCGGTTATGCTCCTCTCGGCCGGGCTATCCGGAGTAGGCGGAATTTCATTTGCAGAGGGGGCTAGCTAGCTTGAACGTCCGTAATGGAGAGTTCGGCAGTCGTTCCAACGTCTGTGACCCCTTTCGGATGGGTGACCGTTGATGGCCAATACTGTTGAAAAAGTCGGCGCATGGCTTTTGCTATTCGCTCGAAAAAAACGACTTCTCAGATCGGCCTACACACCGCTCGCGCCCGCGGGTCAAGGCAAGAAGACCCTTGCAAACCTCGTAACGAAGACAGTCCACGAATTTTTCAACAGCATCGGCCGAACCGCGTCGTCGACCTGCCGATTGCATCGCAACAAGTAACCGCTGCATCGCACAAACGAAAATCAACCGCAGAATCCGAATACTTTTTTGCCCTGCTGGCGGATGGGCATACCCGGTTCCTTGCTCACGCGCTCTTTCGAGCGGGCAGCGTCGCCACGTTCGAGGCGTCTTCACGCGTCAATAGGTCGAGCCGCTCGCCAAGTAGCCGCCATGCCTCGCGCTGCTCTGCGCTCCGGTCCTGACGCTGATACCTGCGCCGGATTCTGCTCGGTTCGACGTGGTTCAGGCACTCCTCGATCACGTCGCCATGCGCGCCCAATTCTCCCATGAGGGTTGCCGCCGTCCTGCGAAGGTCGTGAGGTGTCCAATTGCCGCCCGGCGTTTCGAAGCGCGTGTTCGCACTCAGACCGATTCGTATGCCGTCCGCGTTCGTGGTGGACAAGCTGACGATCCGCGATCTGTTTCGCCATGTTGCGCGGGCACGCGTGTTTGCCGTTGCGGCCTGTCGGCAAAAGCCATTCATCGCTATCGGACAGGGAGAGCAGGGCCTCGAAATGGCGCGCGGCGAAGCTCGACAAATACACCGTGTGCGGGCGTTTGTTCTTCGAGTTCACGGCGGGAATTTCCCACGTCTAGGCAACTAGGTCGATATCGGCGCGGCATGTCTTGCAAAGCTCGCCGATCCTCGAACCAGTCGCCAGCAGCGCCCACCGCCTTCACAGTGCGGCGGATGCGGCGCAGATATACAAACAGCATCGAGGTCCATCGATAAATGTGCGCACGGAGATTTTGCGAGCCGCCGCATGGAACTTATACACAGGGAGCCCCGTTGACCAAATCCGGTTACATGGCGGTTACACGACATCCAGAAAGCAAAAAGCCCGACCTTGTGAGTCGGGCTAAGTGCTTGAATCTTGATGGTGCCGGAAAGAGGAATCGAACCCCCGACCTTCGCATTACGAATGCGCTGCTCTACCGTCTGAGCTATTCCGGCATCAGGAGAAGCGAGATTATAGGGACTACTTTGGGGCCTTGGCAAGCCCTGACGCATTTTTTATTCGCGATCACTGTTTCGCTTCGAGGTGGTAGCGGGTCACGCGATCGACCTCGTTCTTCGAGCCGAGGAACACCGCGACGCGCTCGTGCAGGCTCTTCGGCTGGACGTCGAGAATGCGCTTCTCGCCGTTGGTTGCGGCGCCGCCCGCCTGCTCGACGATGAACGCCATCGGATTCGCTTCGTACATCAGACGCAGCTTGCCCGGCTTGTCCGGCGTACGCTTGTCGGCCGGGTACATGAAGATGCCGCCGCGATTCAGGATGCGATGCACGTCGGAGACCATCGACGCGATCCAGCGCATGTTGAAGTCGGCCTGGCGCGAGCCGTCCTTACCCGCCTTCAGCTCGCCGATGTATTGCTGAACCGGCGGATACCAGTGGCGCTCGTTCGACGCGTTGATCGCATACTCGCGCGTTTCGACGGGAATGCGCATGTCGCTTTGCGTGAGCACCCACGAGCCGAGTTCGCGGTCGAGCGTGAAGCAGTTCACGCCGTTACCGGTGGTCAGCACGAGCACCGTTTGCGGGCCGTACACTGCATAGCCCGCGGCGACCTGCTGGGTGCCCGGCTGCAGGAACGACTGCTCGGTGGCCTGATGGCCGTCCGGGCAGCGCAGCACCGAGAAGATTGTGCCGATCGACACGTTGACGTCGATGTTCGACGAGCCGTCGAGCGGATCGAACACGAGCAGATATTCGCCCTTCGGATAATTGGCCGGAATCGGGAAGAATTGTTCCATTTCCTCGGAGGCCATGCCCGCGAGGTTGCCGCCCCATTCGTTCGCCTCGAGCAGGATTTCGTTCGACAGAATGTCGAGCTTCTTCTGCACTTCGCCCTGGACGTTTTCGCTGCCCGCCGAGCCGAGCGCATCGCCGAGCGCGCCCTTGCTGACGTGGTAGCTGATCGCCTTGCACGCGCGCGCGACGACTTCGATCAACAGGCGCAGGTCGGCGGGCAGGTTGTTGGTTTCGCGCTGCTGTTCGATCAGGTACTTCGTGAGAGTGGTACGACGTTGCAAGGACATTGCTGTACTCCAGGAAGGCTAGAAGAATGTGGGGATTTTAACCGCTCGTTGTGTCGGCTCCGTGCTTTTGGTCGCACGGACGCCTTCAGGCCTTGCGGCGCGTCCTGGCCGACACGGTGCCGCTGACGCTGGCCGCGAGCGCCGCGGCTCGCGCGTGTCCCGCGGGCACACTGGGCAGTTTCGGGCGATCGCCGCGCGGCATCGGTTCGATTTCCCGTTCGATCTGCTCGCCGGCGGCGGCGGTGGCGACGCGCAGGTCGTAGGCGATTTGCAGGTTGAGCCAGAACTGCGCGCTGGCGCCGAAGTAGCGCTCGAGCCGCAGCGCGGTATCGGCGGAGATTGCGCGGCGGCCGCGCACGACGTCGTTGATTCGCGGCGCCGGCACCCGCAGCGCAAGCGCCAGTGCGTTGACGGACATGCCGAGCGGCTCGAGGAACTCGCTGCGCAGAATCTCGCCCGGATGGATCTCGGCAATGGCCGCGCCCGTATCGATGTCGGAGAAATCGATGCTGTTCAGCGCGGAGCGTTTGATGACCATGTCGGTCTCCCAATAATCAGTGATAGTCGACGATCTCGACATTCAGCGCGTCTTCGCCGACGAAATGAAAACAGATGCGCCACTGCGCATTGACGCGGATACTCCATTGCCCGCTGCGCTCGCCTTGCAGGGCTTCGAGCCGGTTGCCGGGCGGCGCGTGCAAACTCGCGATGGAGCTCGCGGCGTCGATCATCAGCAACTTGCGATGCGCTAGCGATTGGATCGAGTGCGGCAATGTATGCACGAACCTGCCCTGAAAAATTCTTGCGGTGGCCTTGTCTGCGAATGTCGTGATCATGGAATCGTATAACGTACAGCGTTAAATGTAAAGCGTTAAGCGTGTACGTATACTTTCTTCCCGGCGACGCCTGATGAACAGTCGGCCAAATGGCTAACGGCGTGAACTCAGCCCGTCAACGAGAAACAGCGCGAAAAACAGCGCGAAAAAAAGCCGGCAACGCGTGCCGGCTTTCCGATGCGACTCAAGAACTCAGCGAGGCATCACGCCAACGCCTTCTCGACGATCTCGCGCACGTCGCGCGACTTGACCTGTGCGGCCACTTTCTCGAGCGCCGCGCGCATGCTGTCGCGCAGCGCCGGCGTGAAGCGTCGCCACAGTTCGAGCGAGCGCGCGAGGCGCGCGGCCACCTGCGGATTGAGCGCGTCGAGCGCGATCACCTGCTCGGCCCAGAATGCGTAGCCGGAGCCATCTGCCGCGTGGAACTGCGCAGGGTTCGCCGCGCAGAAGCTGAAAATCAGCGAACGCGCCCGATTCGGATTCTTCAGGTTGAAGGCCGGATGCGTCATCAGCTTGCGCACCGTATCGATCACCGGATGTCGTGCGCCGCCGCGCTGGGTGGCCTGCAACGCGAACCATTTGTCGATGACGAGCGGCTCCTTCTCGAAGCGTCGATAGAAGTCGTCGAGCGCGTGCTGCGCCTCGGGGCTGCCGCCTTGCGGCGCGGCCGCGTTGAGCAGTGCCGACAGCGCGGCCGCGCGGTCGGTCATGTTGTTCGCGGTTTCATATTGCGCGGCGGCGAGACGGACGGCGTCCGCGGAGTCGTCGAGTTCGGTCAGATACGACAGCGCCAGATTCTTCAGCGCGCGACGACCGGCGGCCTCGGGCGTCGTTTCATAGGCGCCCGGCGTGCGATGCTGCTCGTAGACCTTCAGCCAGTCGTCACGCAGCGCATTCGCGAGGCGCTTGCGCACGAACTGCCGTGCCGCGTGCACAGCGGCCGGATTCGATTCGGCCATCTGCTCAGCCAGATACGCTTCGGACGGCAGCATCAGCGCGAGCTCGCGGAACGCCGGCGACAGCGTCTCGTCGGTCAAAACGCGCGCGAATGCGGCGACCACCGAGTCGTCGAGCCGCAGCGCCGCGCCCATGGCCGCGCGCGCGGCGAGCGCGAGCAGTTCGCGCGTGGCGAGCCGCTGCCCGGCTTCCCAGCGGTTGAACGGATCGCTGTCGTGCGCGAGCAGGAACGCGAGCTGTTCAGCCGTGTAGTCGTACTCGACGATCACCGGTGCCGAGAAATTGCGCAGCAGCGAGGGCAACGGTTCCTGTCCGACGTTGACGAACGTGAAGGTCTGCTCGGTCTGCGTGAATTCGAGCACGCGCGTGGTCGACTCCGACGCCTTCGCGTCGCCGTCGAGCCGCAGCGGCAGGTCGCGGCCGTCCTTGCCGATCAGACCGATCGCGAACGGAATCAGCAGCGGGCCCTTCTGCGTTTCGCGCGCGGTTGGCGCGGCATCGCCGTAGCCCTGGCGCAGCGTCACGCTGTAGCGCTGCTGCGCGGCGTCGTAGCGCGTACGAACCGACACGCGCGGCGTGCCGGCCTGGCTATACCAGCGCTCGAACTGCGCGAGGTCGCGGCCATTCGCGTCGGCGAGCGCGTGACGGAAGTCGTCGCAGGTCACGGCCTGGCCGTCATGACGCTTGAAGTACAGATCCATGCCCTTGCGAAAGCCGTCGCGGCCGAACAGCGTCTGATACATCCGCACGACTTCCGAGCCTTTTTCGTAGACGGTCATCGTGTAGAAGTTGTTGATTTCGACGTAGCTCTCCGGGCGCACCGGATGCGCCATCGGGCCCGCGTCCTCGGCGAACTGCATCTGGCGCAGCACGCGCACGTCCTCGATGCGCTTCGTCGCGCGTGCGGCTTCGTCGGCGGCGCCTCCGGCCATGTCGGCCGAAAACTCCTGGTCGCGGAACACCGTCAGACCTTCCTTCAGGCTCAGCTGGAACCAGTCGCGGCAGGTCACGCGGTTGCCGGTCCAGTTGTGGAAGTACTCGTGGCCGACCACCGCCTCGATGTTCGAGAAGTCGGTGTCGGTGGCCGTTTCGGGGTTCGCGAGCACGTACTTCGTGTTGAAGATGTTGAGCCCCTTGTTCTCCATTGCGCCCATGTTGAAGTCGCTGACCGCGACGATCATGAAGCGGTCCAGATCGAGCTCGAGCCCGAAGCGTTGTTCGTCCCAGCGGATCGAGTGGGTCAGCGAATCCATCGCGTGACGGGTCTTGTCGAGGTCGTGCGGCTCGACCCATACCTGCAGCAGCTTCTCCTTGCCCGAGCCGGTCTTCACGCGTTCTTCGAGCGCGACGAGCTTGCCCGCGACGAGCGCGAACAGATAGCTCGGCTTCCTGAACGGATCTTCCCAGCGCGCGAAATGGCGGCCGCCGGGCAACTCGCCTTGTTCGAGCAGATTGCCGTTCGACAGCAGCACCGGATAGTCGGCCTTGCTTGCGCGCAGCGTGACCGTGAAGCTCGCCATCACGTCGGGGCGGTCGAGGAAGTACGTGATGCGGCGAAAACCCTCGGCCTCGCACTGCGTGAAGAAGTTGCCGCTCGATACATACAGGCCCGACAGCGTGGTGTTTTCCACGGGATTGCAGATGCTCGTGAGCGTCAGCTCGAAGCAGTCCGGCACATTGTCGAGCAGCAGTCCGTGCTCGTGCGGATGCGCGTTCGGGAACGGCTTGCCGTCGATGCCGGCGCTGACGAACTCAAGCTGCTCGCCCATCAGTTCGAGATGCGCGGCGTGTGACGCATCCGGGTTGCGGCGCACCCGCATCGTATTCCTGACGACCGTGCGTTCGGGGACCAGATCGAATTCCAGCGCGACGGTGTCGATCAGGAAGGCGGGCGGCGCATAATCGGCGCGGCGGATCAGATTGGGCGTTGCGGTATCGGCCATGGCGTTCTTTGGTGGTGTACTCGAGCGGTCGGGCGCGCAAACGGCGCGCGAGCCGGGTTGGGTCGACTCATTGTACAAAGCCTCGGGCAATCGTGCGGCGGGGAAGGCGGGCCGACTTTCCGCGCCGGGCAGGGGACGAACCTTTTACCGGCTGGCGCGGTCAGCGTATTATCTGGCGCCGCGCGTGGTGGGGGCCGGCATCGTCAGTCGGCCAGCGCATCGCGCGACGGAATAATCGCGCCAGAATCAGGGTTTTAACTGAAGCAGAACTGATGTAACCCACAGGCATCACGAGGCAGACCATGAATATCGATCGATGGACCCGCCGCGTCGCGCTGCTGTTCGTCGCGCTGACGGCGCTGCTGTGCGGCTGCACGACCTACGTGACGACGCAGGTCACGGCGTTCTCGGACTGGAGCGGCAGCGACGCGACGCGCACTTATGCGTTCACGCGGCAAAAGGATCAGAAGAACAACCTCGAACTGGGCGCGTACGAGCGGATCGTCGCGAACGAGCTCGCCGTGCACGCGTTTCGCGAAGTCGCTCGCGACGACGCGCGCTATCTGGTCGAACTGGCCTATGGCATCCGCTCGGACATCGTGACGGTCGCGCAGCCGGTCTACTACGACCCGTGGCCCGGTCCGTACTGGGGCCGGCCGTTCGATCCGTGGGGACCGTGGGGGCCTTTTCCGGCGACCTATGTGAACCAGAGCTATCCGGTGTTTACGCACCTGCTCGGCATCCGGATCACCGAGCGCGCGAGCGGCCGGGAGGTCTACAACGTGACGGCGCGCAATTTTGGCGAGGAGTCGTCGCTGGTGCGGGCGATGCCTTATCTGGCACGTAGTGCGCTCGCCGATTTCCCGCTTGCCAACGGCGCCGTGCATACGGTGAAGATTCCGCTCGGCGGGGGCGCTGGTGCGGACGCGAACGAAGTGTCGCTGCCGGCGGCGTCGGCGCCGAAAGCCACGCAGTAGTCAGACCCCGACCCCGAACAACCCCAACGCGCCCAGCACGACGAACATCACCGCGGCGATGCCGTGCACGAGCCTGGTTGGCAGACGATGCGCGAAGCGGTCGCCAAGCAGGATCGCCGGCACGTTCGCGATCATCATGCCCAGCGTCGTGCCCGCCACCACACCGAAGAAGTCGTGAAAGCGCGCGGCGAGGGCGACCGTCGCAATCTGCGTCTTGTCGCCCATCTCCGCGAGGAAGAACGTGACGACCGTCGCGCCGAACACGCCGAAGTGCGTGCGGTTCGTGTTGGCTTCCTCGTCGTCGAGCTTGTCGGGCACGAGAATCCACAGCCCCATGCCAACGAACGACGCCGCCAGCGCCCAGCGCATGGTGGTCGGCGTCAGCATCGAGCCGAGCCACGCGCCGAGCGCGCCGGCGCCCGCGTGATTGATCAGCGTCGCCGCGAGCACGCCGAGAATGATCGGCACGGGCTTGCGATAGCGGGCGGCCAGCACGAGCGACAGCAGTTGCGTCTTGTCGCCGATCTCGGCGAGCGCGACCGCACCGGTCGAAATGAGAAAAGCTTGATTCATGTTGAATGGATTCCTCGGGCCGAAGATGAACGAGCGATGACCCACGACACGCCGGGCCCTGTTGCGGCGCGTGTGGATCATCGGTCTCGCCAGGCCAGAGGCTGCGACTGCCATGGCCGTGATGGCCAAGTCTGTTGACAGGCGCCCCCGCGAGCCACACGTGCGACGCACCGGCGAAGCGGTGCGGACGTGCCGCGGGGCGGCTACTCCCCAATGAGGGGCGGAGTATAACAGGCGCGGCCGCATCGTTGCCACGACTGTTGCGCGGACGACGCGGCGTCGGTTGCACCGTCCTGTAACAGTTGCCAGGAAAGCAGAATGAAAGCTTGTTTCGCCGATATTGCGCGCGCGATGCCGCGTGATTGCTGACGCTGAACCGCTTGACGGTGCGTTGTCGGGCAGGCGCGGATACAGATGGATACGTCTTTTCTGGCCAATCTGATTCAAAATATCCAGTACTATTTCGGCCACCAAAGGAGCCCGAGCCGCCATTCACACACCGATTGTCAGGGGCGCCTGAATAATCGGGCTTGATCGCCGGTCACGCTGCATTTCCGCAAAGGAAGCCTGGTCGATCCCGGCTGGAACCTCGCGATCCGCGCGGCGCCGCTCGCTGTGACGGCTGTGTATTCCGTCAGGCGCCCGAGCCGCTTCCCCCGCTTCCCAGTTTCCACGCGCGAACACCAATATGCCCGATCTGCACTGGACCATTCCGGTCGGACGCTGGTCTAGCTGGCCGGCTACCTCAGCTGCCGCACCCGATATCGGCTTCATCGAGCCGATCGTGCGGCGGCGTCTCAGCACGCTGTCCAAGGTAGCGCTCAAGGTCGCGCACGACTGTGTCGCGCTGGAACCCGCGCGGGTGGTGTTCGCATCGCGGCACGGGGAATTGCGGCGTACCACCGACATCCTGCGCAGCATCAGCGCGGGCGAGCCGGTGTCGCCGACCGCCTTCAGCCTGTCGGTGCTGAACGCGATGACCGGCGTGTTCGGAATTGCGCGCGGCGACCGCTCGGCCGCGAGTGCGGTATCGGCCGGTGCGCAAACGCTCGGCTATGCGCTGCTCGAAGCGTACGCGCAATACGCGACACGACCGGATGCGCCGGTGCTGCTCGTGTATGCCGACGAACCGGCCGATCTCGCGTACGGCACGATCGAAGACGAAGTGCACGGCGGTGCGATCGCAGTGTTGCTCGACAAGGAGGCGTCGTCCGGGCATCTTGTTTGCGCGTTGAGCCGCGTTGACGAGGATGCGCCCGAGCAACGCGGCGAGCCGCGGACCGCGTCGAGCGACGCCACCAGTTTTCCGACCCAGAGCCAGGCGCTGCTGCACTGCCTCGAAACCGGCCAGCCCGCGCGCTGGCAGCGCGCTGGCGCGTTGTGGCACTGGAGGTGGGATGGCGGCGCGACTTGATTACGCGTGGCGTTTTTGCGCGACCGGTCTCGCCTTCGTCGGGTTCGGCGTGTGCGGCGTGCTGTTTTCGCTGCTCGTGTTTCCGCTCGGGTGGCTGTGGCCGCATCGCGCGTCGCGGCAGCGCGCGGTGACCGTGGTGATCCACCGGTTTTTCCGCGCGCTCGTCGCGGTGCTGCGCGCTCTCGGCGTGATGGAGCTCGAAGTGTCCGGTGCCCGGGCGTTGCGCGCGGACGCACCGGCGATCGTCGTCGCGAATCACCCGACGTACCTCGACGTGATGGTCCTGCTGTCGCTGACGCCGCGCGCGTGCTGCGTCGTCAAGCATGCGCACTGGCGCAACCCGTGTTTCTGGGGCATCGTGCGCGCGGCCGAATACGTGAGCAACGCGGATGCGATCGCGCTCGTCGAGGCGGGCGCGAAGCAGCTCGCGGCCGGCTATACGATGATCATTTTTCCGGAAGGCACGCGCAGCCCCGCGCCGAACCGGCTGCACGCGTTTTCGCGCGGTTTCGCGCACATGGCGCTGAAGGCCGGTGCGCCGATCGTGCCGGTGTTGATGGATTGCGATCCGCCCGCGTTCACGCGGCAGATGCGCTGGTACGACGTGCCGGCGCGCGCTTTCCGGATGCGCGTGAACGTGCTCGCGCCGCTCGGCATCGACGAGCTGGCCGCGAACGACACCACCGCGGCCATCGCGGCGCGCAGCGTGACGAATGCCGTAGAAGCCCACATTACCCAGCACCTGTTCGATTATGGATTCTTTAAAACTGGAAATTAAACTGCTTCTGATCGAAGCCCTCGATCTCGAAGACCTGAGCCCCACCGATATCGACGACGACGCCCCGTTGTTCGGTTCCGACGGCATCGGTCTCGATTCGATCGACGCGCTCGAGATCGGCATCGTGCTGCGCAAACAATACCAACTGACCATCGCGGCGAACGACGAACGCACGCGCGAGCACTTTCGTTCGATCAACACGCTCGCGGCGTTGGTCGCGAGTCAGCGCGAAGCGGCGCACGCTGCGAACGAAACCGCAAGGAAGGGGGATTAACCGTGTCCGAGACTGAGATTCTTGAGCGCATCCGCGCGATCTTCCTGGAGAACTTCGCGATCGAGCCGCAGCGCGTGACGCCCGACGCTCACCTGTTCGAAGACCTCGATCTCGACAGCATCGATGCGGTCGATCTCGCGATCAAGCTGCAGGAAATGACCGGCCGCCGCATCAAGCCGGAGGAATTCAAGTCCGTGCGCACGGTCGGCGACGTGATCGGCGCGGTCGAATCGCTGCTCGCGGCGCAAGGCTGATGCCGGCCGCGCACCCGCGCACGCAGATGTCGGAGCCACGTCCGGCCGCAAGCGAATACGGCGCCCGGCCTCACTGGAGCAGGACCGTCTTGCAGGTGCTGCTGAAACTCGCTTACCCCGCGTTGATTTTATGCGCATGGCGCTGGGACGCGCCGCGTCTCGTCGGCGGCATGCTGCTCGTGACGTTGTGGCTGCAGCGCTGGGCCGGCGGCGGTCCGGTCGCGATGTCACTGCGGCAGCTCTCCACGCTCGACTGGGGCGTGGTGGCGATGCTGAGTTGCGCGTCGGCGGCGATCGTCGTCACCGACAGCGAGCTGCTGCTGCGCTTCTATCCATCGCTCGTCAATCTCGGCTTGCTGATCGCTTTCGGCGCGACGCTCGTACGCGGGCAGTCCATGATCGAAAAATTCGCGCGCCTCGGCAGCCCTGAACTGCCGCCGGGCGCGGTGCGCTATACGCGGCGCGTGACGCAGGTCTGGTGCGTGTTCTTCGTGCTGAACGGCATGTTTTCAGCCTTTACCGCGCTCGATTGGAGTCGCGCGAGTTGGTCGCTGTACAACGGCGCGATCGCGTATGGGCTGATCGGCGCGTTGCTGGCCGGCGAATACGTCTGGCGGCGACTTTTGGTGCTGCCGCGTGCCGCGCGGGCGGATTCGGAGGCGCCATGATCGCGTTGCATGACCTGTTGTCGGCCGACGCCGCACTGACCGCGCCCGGCGCGCCGGTGTGCCGCGATGGCGCCGTGCTGCTCGATCGCGCGGCGTTTCGCGCGCGCGTCGCGGCCTTGATCGAGCTCGTGCGAACCCACGACGCGCCGCGCTGCGCGCTCTGTATCGACGATCCGTTCGAGTTCGCCTGCGCATTGTTCGCGCTGTTCGCATGCGGCAAGGAGCCGGTGATTCCGGCCAATGCAACGCCGGGTTATCTCGCCGATCTCGCCGACGCGTACGACTTCCTGCTGACGGATGCGGATCTGCCGGCGTTCGTCCCAGCGACGCGTGCCGCAGCCCACATCGCGCACCCGATCGACCCCCACGCGCCGCTCACGCTCTACACGTCGGGCAGCAGCGGCATGCCGAAGCCGATCCGCAAGACGCTCGCGCAATTCAACGCTGAAGTCCACACGCTGGAACAGCAGTGGGGCGCGTTGCTCGGCGACGCAACGATGCTTGCCAGCGTGCCGCATCATCACATCTACGGTCTGCTGTTTCGCGTGCTGTGGCCGCTCGCGGCCGGCCGTGCGTTCGATCGCGCGATCGGCATAGAGCCGCTACAGCTGCAGGCGCGCATCGCGCAATGCGGCGCGACGGCGATCGTGTCGACGCCCGCGCAACTATCGCGCTGGCCCGCGTCGCCGGGCTTCGCCGCGCTCGCGCCCGCGCCACGCGCGTTCTTTTCGTCGGGTGGTCCGCTCGCGGCCGACGCGGCGCAGGCCTATGCGGCGCTCCACCACGCCGCGCCGCTCGAAATCTACGGCAGCACGGAAACCGGCGGGATCGCGTGGCGGCGTCAGGATCTGGGCGACGCGTGGCAGCCGGTCGCCGGCGCCGAGGTGCAGCGCGACGACGACGGCGCGCTGCGCGTTCGCTCGCCGCATCTCGATCACGACGGCTGGCATCGCACGGGCGACCGCATCGCGTTCGATGCCGACGGGCGCTTCCGTTTGCAAGGACGCCTCGACCGCGTGCTGAAGCTCGGCGGCAAGCGCGTGTCGCTGCCCGAGCTGGAGGCGCGTCTCGCGCTGCATCGGTATGTCGCGCAGGCGGCGCTGGTGCCGCTCGAAGGCGTGTCGCGCGAACGGGTCGGCGCGGTGGTCGCGCTGACCGAAGCGGGCGGCGCTGCGTTGCGCGACGAAGGCCGCGTCGCGCTCGCAAAAACGCTGCGCCGGCATCTGGCCGATTACTTCGATGCGGTCGTGCTGCCGCGTCACTGGCGTTTTCGCGTGAGCCTGCCATTCGACGCGCGCGGCAAGCTGCCCGCGAGCGCGGTTGCGGCCGCGTTCGCGCCGCGCGCGGAAGGCATGGAAGTGCTCGCCGAAACGAGCGTCGACGACACGCTGCACTACGTGCTGCGCGTGCCGCAGTCACTCCAGCATTTCGCCGGCCACTTTCCGGGTCTGCCGATTCTGCCGGGCGTCGTGCAGATCGACTGGGCAGCGCGGCTCGCGGCCGGGCATTGGCCGCGGGTGCGAGAGGTGGCATCGGTCGACCGCCTGAAGTTCATGGCGCCGGTGTCGCCCGGTGCGGTGCTCGAGCTCACGCTCGCCTATGATGCCGCGCGCCGGCGCGTGCAGTTCGCGTACCGGCTCGACGGACGCGAATGCGCGTCGGGCTTGCTCGTGCATCGGGAGGACGCGTGATGACGTTCGCGCCCTGCATCGTCATTCCGATCTACAACCACAAGGACGCGATCGGTGCGAGCGTCGCGCATCTCGCGGTGCACGGCTTGCCGATCTTCGTCGTCGACGACGGCAGCGACGCGCCGACCCAGCGGGTACTCGCCGCGCTCGCGCTGCAATACGCACAGCAGATGACGCTGCTGCGTCTGCGGGCAAACGGCGGCAAGGGCGCGGCAGTGATGGCGGGCCTGCGCGCGGCGCGTGCCGCGGGCTACACGCACGCGCTGCAGATCGACGCCGACGGTCAGCACGACGCGACCGACGTGCCGCGCTTCATCGATGCCGCGCGCGCCGAACCCGGCGCGGTGATTCTCGGCCGTCCGGTCTACGACGACAGCGTGCCGAAGGCGCGTCTGTACGGCCGCTATCTGACCCATGTGTGGGTATGGATCGAGACGCTGTCGCCGACGATCCGCGATTCGATGTGCGGCTTTCGTCTCTATCCGCTCGCGCTCGCGTGCGAGCTGATCGACAGTGTGCGTCTGCCGACGCGCATGGACTTCGACATCGAGATCCTCGTGCGTCTGTACTGGCGCCGCGCCGCGTTCCGCTCGATCCCGACGCGCGTGACCTACGCGGCCGACGGCGTGTCGCATTTCGACGTGCTGTGGGACAACGTGCGCATCAGCCGCAGTCATACGCGGCTCGTGTTCGGCATGCTGTGGCGTCTGCCGATGCTGCTCGCGCACAAGGTGATGCCGCGTCGTGGCGCGGTGGCCGACGACACCGATGCACGTCAGCCCGAAGCCTGGTGGCGCATCGCCGAACGCGGCAGCCGCCTCGGCATGAGCCTGCTCGCGCTGAGCTGCAAGCTGTTCGGCCGCCGCTTCACCGCGCTGTGGCTGCATCCGGTCGTCGCGTATTTTCTGCTGACGGGCCGGGTAGCGCGCGCCGCGTCGGACAACTACTTCATGCGTCTGAACGCGGCCGCACCGGGCGCGAATACGCCGCGGCCGGGCTGGCTGACCGCGTATCGGCATATGCTCGCGTTCGCGCAATCGAGCTTCGACAAGCTCGCCGCGTGGACCGGCCGCGTCGACGACACCGACGTCACATTCGACGATCCTTCGGCGTTCGAAGCATTGATTGCGAGCGGCAAAGGCGCCCTCGTGATCGGCGCGCACCTCGGTAATCTGGAGATGATGCGCGCGCTCGCCGTGCGTGGCGACCGCGCGAAGGTCACGGCGGTCGTCTACACCGGGCACGCGCGCCGCTTCAATCAGGTGCTGGCGTCGTCGCATCGCGACTTCGCGCGGCATCTGCTCGAAGTCGGCGACTTCGGTCCCGAGACCGCGGTGCTGATGCAGCAGCGCATCGATGCGGGCGAACTGCTGGTGATCGTCGGCGACCGGGTGCCGGCGCGCGAAGCGGGACGCACCACCGACGCGCAATTTCTCGGCGCGAGCGCGCCGTTCGCGCAAGGGCCCTACGTGCTCGCGCATGCGCTCGGCTGTCCGGTCTATCTGTTCTTCTGCCTGAAGGAAGGCGGCGGCTATCGCATGTATTTCGAGCCGTTCGCCGAGCGCATCGAGCTGCCGCGCGGCGAACGCGCGCAGCATCTGGCAGCGTGGGCGCAACGCTACGCGCTGCGCCTCGAACACTATTGCCGCAAGGCCCCTTATCAATGGTTCAACTTCTTCGATTTCTGGGCCAGCTCCAAGCGAGGCGCGAATGGCCGCACATGATCTGAGCGATGCGCGGCGCGCGTGCATTGTGGCGAATGTCGATACCGCTAATGAAGTCGGTTATGCACCGGTCGTCGTCGGTGCGCGCCGACTGACGATCGAAGAGGTCGTCGCGATTGCGCGCCAGCGTGCGTTCGTCGCGCTGAACGACGATCCCGCATGGCGCGCGCGCATCGAGCGCGGCGCGGCGTTTCTGCGCCGGCAGTTGGCTGCCGGCGCGAGCGTGTACGGCGTGAACACCGGTTACGGCGACGCCTGCGTGGTCGACGTGCCGATGGCGCTCGTCGAGGCGTTGCCGTTGCAACTGATGCGTTATCACGGGTGCGGCATGGGCGCCTATCTCGACGACGCGCAAACCCTCGCGGTGATCGCCGCGCGTCTCAATTCGCTCGCGTATGGCTTCTCGGGCGTGCGTACGGTGTTGCTCGAACGGCTCGCGGCCTTGATCAATCATCGCGTGTTGCCGCGCATTCCGTCCGAGGGTTCGGTCGGCGCGAGCGGCGATCTGACGCCGTTGTCATACGTGGCCGCTGCGCTCGCGGGCGAGCGCGACGTGCAGTACGCCGGCGCGCTGCGCTCGGCGCGCGACGTGTGGACCGAGCTAGGGGTCGAGCCGCTGACGCTCGCGCCGAAGGAAGGTCTCGCGCTGATGAACGGCACGGCCGTGATGACCGGGCTCGCGTGTCTCGCGGTGGCCCGCGCGGAGCATCTGACGCGGCTTGCCGCGCGTTTGACCGCGCTGTCGACCGTCGCGCTCGACGGCCGCGCCGCGCACTTCGACGCGACGCTGTTCGACGTGAAGCCGCACGCGGGTCAGGCCGAGGCGGCCGCGTGGATCCGCGCCGATCTGGCCGGCCGCGCCGACACGCCGGGGCATCGTTTGCAGGACCGCTATTCGATCCGTTGCGCTCCGCACGTGATCGGCGTCGCGCGCGATGCGCTTGGCTGGGTGCGCCGCGACGTCGAAAACGAGCTGAACAGCGCGAACGACAATCCGCTCGTCGATCCCGACAACGAACGCATTTTGCACGGCGGCAACTTCTATGGCGGCCATATCGCGTTCGCGATGGATGCGCTGAAGGTCGCCGTCGCCAATCTGGCGGATCTGATGGACCGGCAGCTCGCGTTGCTGGTCGATGTCAACTTCAACAACGGCTTGCCGCGCAATCTGTCGGGTGCGGCGCCCGAACGCGCGGCGATCAATCATGGCTTCAAGGCCGTGCAGATTTCGTCGTCCGCATGGACTGCCGAGGCCCTGAAGAACACGATGCCCGCGAGCGTGTTTTCGCGCTCGACCGAGGCGCACAATCAGGACAAGGTCAGCATGGGCACGATCGCCGCGCGCGATTGCCTGCGCGTTCTCGAATTGACGGAGCAGGTCGCCGCCGCGCATACGCTCGCGACGGTGCAGGCCGTGCATCTGCGCCTGCGCATCGACGGTGCGACGCCGGTGCCCGCGCCGCTGCGCGCATTCGTCGATGATGTAGGGGCGCGCTCGCCGTTCGTCGCCGAGGACCGCGCGCTCGAACGCGAACTGCGCGCGTTGAGCGCACGCATCGCCGCGTGCGAACTGCTTGACGACTATCGCGAGGGAGCGAACGCATGAGCGACGCCGCGAAACCGAACCACGTGCTGACTGCCAGCGCGACGCTCGAAGTGCCGTTTCACGACGTCGACGCGATGAACGTGTGCTGGCACGGCAATTATCTGAAGTACTTCGAGATGGGCCGCGCGGCGCTGTTGCGCGCGTTCGACTACGACTATCGCGAGATGCGGGCGTCCGGCTATCTGTGGCCGATCGTCGAGGCGCATCTGAAGTACGTGCGGCCAGCGGTGTACGGACAGTCGCTCGAAGTGCGCGCGCAACTGCTCGAATACGAAAACCGCCTGAAAATAGGCTATGAAATCGTCGATTGCGGGTCGGGCGCGCGGCTCACGAAGGGCTATACGATCCAGGTCGCCGTCGATGCCGCCACCGAGGAATTGCAGTTCGTGTCGCCGCCGGTCGTATTCGAAAAGCTGGAGCGCGTATGGGGACGATGAATCGGCGCGCGCCGACAGCGCTCGTGTCGGGGCTCGCTGCGGCGATCGGCGTGGTGGGGGCGCTTGCATTGCCAGCGGTGTCGGCCGATGCGGCTACCGCAAGCAACCCAGCCTCAACCAGCGCCGCCAACCACAACGCAGACACCGCGCTCGTCTCGCAGATCGCCGCGCATCTCGCGCAGCCTAAGGGCGTGCGCGCGCGATTCACGCAGACGCAGACGCTCGCCGCGATGAAGCAGCCGCTCGTCAGCAACGGCACCTTGCTGTTCTTCCGCGAGCGCGGCGTGATCTGGCAGATCGACACGCCGTACAAGGCCACCTACGTGATCACCGATGCGGGCGTCGCGCAGGTCGACGCCGGTGGCCGGCGCTCGGGCGCGAATGGCACAGGTGGCGCGCAGGGCACGCGCGGCGTCGCGCAGGTGTCGAAGATGATGCGTGCGATGCTCGGCGGCGATCTGTCGGCGCTGTACTCGCAGTTCGACGTGAGCGCCGAAGGCAGCGCCGCGCAATGGCGCATGCGACTCACGCCGAATCAACCGCAGCTCGCCCAATCGATCAAGGGCCTCGACATGAGCGGCGGCGACTATCTGCAAAGCCTGCGCATCACGCTCGCGAACGGCGACGTGACGAAGCTCGAGTTCGCGAACAGCACCGCCGTCGCCGCGCCGACGCCGGGCGAGCGCAGCCTGTTCGGAGCGCCGTGATGGACATGCCGCAGCAGCGAGCCGCGAAGCGCGTATGGGGCGTGCGTGCCGCATGGCTCGTGCTCGCGTTGCTGGCGGCGCTGTATTGCGGCTGGCGCTTCGCGGGAGCGTCGCCGCTCGAAACCAATCTGCTCGCGCTGCTGCCCGCGACCGAAGCGGACCCGGTCGCCGAAAAAGCGGTCGACACGCTCGCGAGCGCGCTCGGCGATCGAACCGTGCTGCTCGTGACGAGCCGCGACGATGCGCACGCGAAAGCGGCCGCGAAGCAACTGGGCGCGTCGTTGCAAAAGAGCGGCGCATTCGCATCGGTAACGGCCGAGCTGCCGCCGTTCGACCTGTCGCAGATCGCGGGGCTGTATCTGCCGTACCGCTTCGGCCTGCTCGCGCCGGCCGATCGCACCGCGCTCGCGAGCGCAAGCGCAACGACGCTGCACGACATGCTCGCGCAGCGCATTTACAGCCCGCTGCAAGGCGGCCTCAGCACCCAGCTCGCCGACGATCCGTTCGGCTGGCTCGAACGCTGGCTCGGCAATCTGCCGCTCGCGACATCGAATCTCGAAGTCGAGGACAACCTGCTGGTGTCGCATCGTCACGATGCGCATGGCGACACGACCAGCGTGCTGATCATCGCGACGCTGCCGGGCTCCGCCTATGAGACGAGCACGCAGCGCGCGGTCCATGCGGCGCTCGCCGACGCGCAAAGCACGTTGCGTCAGGCGTTCCCCGACGTATCGCTGGCGCGCACCGGCGCCGTGTTCTACGCCGAGGCCGCGCGCAGCGCATCCGAACGCGAAGTGCACGTGATCGGCATCGCGTCGCTGTGCGGCATCGCGCTGCTGATGATGTGGGTGTTCCGCTCGCCGCGTCTGTTGCTGCTGGGTTTCGTCTCGACCGCGCTCGGCGTCGTCTGCGCGCTCGCGGCAACGCTGCTGATCTTCGGCAAGCTGCATCTGTTGACGCTGGTGTTCGGCGCGAGCCTGATCGGCGAGGCCGTCGATTATTCGATCCAGTATTTCGTCGTCTATCTCGGCGCGGGTCGCGACTGGGATGCGCCGCGCGGCGCGCGCATGGTGCGGCCCGCGCTGAGCGTGGCGCTGGCAACCAGCCTGCTCGGCTACGCGATCCTGATGTGGGTGCCGTTCCCCGCGTTGAAGCAGATCGCGTGTTTCGCGATGGTGGGCATCACGACCGCGTTCGCGTCGGTGCTGTGGCTGCTGCCCGCGCTGCTCACGCGCGCGCCGAAGCACAGCCCTCGACGCCTGTTCGCGGGCGCGGCGCGGCTGCTCGCGCGCTGGCAGCATGCGCTCAGCGGCAGGCGCGTGTGGTGGGTCGCCGCGCTGCTGCTGATCGCATCGGTGCCCGGCTGGCTGCGTTTGACCAGCGACGACGACATCCATCTGCTGATCCAGCGCGATGCGTCGTTAGCCGCGCAGGAAGACACGGTGCGCAACGCGGTCGGCGTCGATAACAGTGCGCAGTTTTTCGTCGTGCGCGGTGCGACGCAACAAGCGGTGCTGCAACGCGCCGAAGCGCTCGGCGCGAAGCTCGATGCGCTGAACGGCGGCGCCGATAGCGTCGGCGGCTATCAGTCGATCGCGCAGTTCGTGCCGTCCGCGCAACGTCAGCGCGAGGATCGCGCGCTGCTTGCGCAGCACGTGTTCGACGATTCCGCCGCGTTGCGTGCGACGCTGCTGCAAGCGGGCTTCAAGGACGAAGTCGCCGATGCGTGGCTCGCGGCCTTCGCTCAGCCGGCCGCGCCGCTGAGCGTCGAGCGCTGGCTCGCGGCGCCGTGGTCGCAGCCGTACCGGCATCTGTGGCTCGGCGCGGTCGGATCGAATGACGCGCATCAGGCGCACCAACAAAGCTATGCGGCCGTCGTGATCCCGCAACACGTGAGCCCGAGTAACGAGCCCACGCTGATCGCGCTGGCGCGCGGGCTGCCCGGCGTCGTGTTCGTCGACAAGGCCGCGAGCGTGTCGAAGCTATTCGGCGCGTATCGCGTGGATAGCGGCTGGTGGCTCGGCGGCGCGCTGGTGCTCGTGTGCGTGCTGCTGATGCTGCGCCACGGCGCGAAAGGCGGGATCAAGACGACCTTGCCGGTGTTGTTCGCGGTCGGCGTCGCGCTGGCGGTGTTCGGCTACGCGGGCGTGCCGCTCAACCTGTTCAACTGGCTCGCGCTGATGCTGGTACTCGGCGTCGGCGCAAACTATGCGGTGTTTCTGCGCGAAGGCTGCGCGCGCGCGAACGCGGATCTCGGCGCGGTGTGGACCGGCGTGCTGCTGTCGGCCGCCACCACGTTGTTGTCGTTCGGCATGCTCGGCGTCAGCGCGATGCCCGCGCTCAAGAGCTTCGGCACGACGCTCGCGCTCGGCATCGCGGTCGCGGTGCTGCTCGCGCCTATCGGCATGCCATCGGCAACGCGCTCCGGCAGGTCAT
Organism: Paraburkholderia podalyriae; assembly: GCF_014397785.1. Lineage (GTDB taxonomy): Bacteria > Pseudomonadota > Gammaproteobacteria > Burkholderiales > Burkholderiaceae > Paraburkholderia > Paraburkholderia podalyriae. The sequence continues at coordinate 64,175 of NZ_VZQQ01000014.1, read as the reverse complement.
CGGGCGAGCCATCGGAATTACGGAGGGCGGTATGAAAGCGCCAACGGTTTATCTGCACGCGCTCGGCATGATCAACGCGCTCGGCGGCGACGTCGACGAGATCGTGCCGGCGCTCGCCGCCGCGCGCTCGCCCGGCATGGGCAACGTGCATACGGGCATCGGCGACGCGTTCGTCGGCAGCGTGCTCGCGCCGCTCGATCTCGCGCCGCGCGCCGATCTCGCGCGCTACGACTGCCGCAACAACCGGCTGCTGCTCGCGGCGCTCGCGCAGATCGCAACCGCGCTCGACGCCGCGCGCGAACGCTACGGCCCGCAGCGCATCGGTGTCGTGCTCGGCACCAGCACGTCGGGCATCGAGGCGGCCGAAACCGCGTTCGTCTATCACGCGCGAGCCGGCGAATTGCCGGGCAGCTTCAACTACCGGCAAATGGAAATCGGCACCGCCGCGCCGTTCGCGGCCGCTGCGCTCGGCTTGCAGGGCCCGGCGTTTACGATTTCGACTGCGTGCACGTCGAGCGCGAAGGCGTTCGCGTCCGCGCGTCGGCTGCTGCAATTGCAGCTATGCGATGCGGTTGTCGTCGGTGGCGTCGATTCGCTATGCGAATTGACCGTGCAGGGCTTTGCGTCGCTCGAATCGACCAGCAGCGCGCGCACCAATCCGATGAGCCGCAATCGCCGCGGCATCAACGTCGGGGAGGGCGCGGCCGTGTTCCTGATGAGCCGCGACGAAGCGGCGGTGCGGCTCGCGGGCCTCGGCGAATCGAGCGACGCGCATCATATTTCGGCGCCCGACCCGCAGGGCGTCGGCGGCGAACTCGCGCTTCGCGAGGCGCTCGCGGACGCGGGCATCGCGGCGTCGGCGGTCGGCTATGTGAATCTGCACGCGACCGCCACGCGGAAGAACGACGAAATGGAAGCGCATCTGATGGCACGCGTGTTTCCCGGCGGCGTCGCCGCGAGCGGCACCAAACCGCTGACCGGCCATCAACTCGGCGCGGCTGGTGCGACCGAACTCGGCTTCGCGTGGCTCGCCCTCGCGCGCGAGAACGCGACGCTGCCACCGCATCTGTGGGACGGCGAGGCCGATCCCGCGCTGCCCGCGCTCGACCTCGTCGACGGCGCGCGTCATTTGCCGCGCGGCACGGGCCCGCAGTACGCGATGAGCAATTCGTTCGCGTTCGGCGGCAGCAATGTCAGCCTGATCCTCGCCCGGTGATGCGCATGACGACTCCGCCACTCACGGTCGAGCAACTCGTGCGGCAGCCGATCGAAACGATCATCCCGCACCGCGGCAGCATGCTGCTGCTCGATGCGATCGACACGTTCGCCGACACCACGTTGAGCGCCTTCGCCTGCGTCGACCCGCACGCGTGGTATGCCGACGCCGATGACGCGATGCCTGCTTGGATCGGCATCGAGCTGATGGCGCAGGCGATCGCCGCGCATATTGCGCTCGTCGCGATGCGCGGCGGCGGCCATGCGCGTCCCGGCGTGCTGCTCGGCTCGCGCAGCTATCAGGCGCTGCAGCCGGCGTTTCGACGCGGCGCGCGTTTGCGGGTACACGTGAGCGAGCTGCTGCGCAGCGACGCGGGCCACAGTGCCTACGAATGCAGGATCGACGACGGCGACGCGCGCTGTGCCGAAGCCGTAATCAAGGTGTTTCAACCGCCCGATTTCCAGTCATTCATCGAAGGGAGTATCAGTTCATGAGCCGGCGAGTTCTCGTTACCGGCGCAAGCCGCGGCATCGGCCGCGCGATTGCGTACAAGTTGGCCGGCGACGGGTTCGCCGTGACCGTGCATTGCCGCACCGGACGCAGCGAAGCCGACGCGGTCGCGACGGGCATCGCCGCGCAGGGCGGTGCGGCGCGCGTGCTGCAATTCGACGTGCGCGAGCGCGCGGTGTGCCGCGAGTCGCTCGAAGCCGACGTCGCCGCACACGGTCCGTACTACGGCATCGTGTGCAGCGCGGGCGTCACGCGCGACGCGGCGTTTCCGGCGCTGACCGGAGAAGACTGGGACGTCGTGATCGAAACCGGCCTCGACGCTTTCTATAACGTCGTGCATCCGCTGACGATGCCGATGGTGCGCGCGCGCCAGGGCGGGCGCATCGTCACGATCGCATCGGTGTCGGGCGTGATGGGCAATCGCGGCCAGGTCAACTACAGCGCCGCGAAGGCGGGACTCATCGGCGCGACCAAGGCGCTCGCGGTCGAACTCGCGTCGCGCAACATCACCGTCAATTGCGTTGCGCCGGGGCTGATCGAAACCGGCATGCTCGAACAGTTGACGCTCGATCCCGTGCTGAAGACCGTGCCGATGAACCGCGTCGGTCAGCCGGCCGAGGTCGCGTCGGTCGTGAGTTTTCTGATGTCGGATGGCGCGTCGTACGTGACGCGCCAGGTGATCGGCGTGAACGGCGGGATGGTCTGATGAAGCGCGTCGTCATTACCGGCATGGGCGGCGTGACCGCGTTCGGCGATAGCTGGGACGCGGTTCAAGCGCGCCTGAAACGCGGCGAGAACGCGGTGCGGCGCATGCCCGAGTGGGATTACTTCGAGTCGCTGCATACGCGGCTCGCGTGTCCGCTGCCCGGCTTCACGACTCCCGCGCATTATCCGCGCAAGAAGGTGCGCTCGATGGGCCCGGTGTCGCTGTACTCGGTGCGCGCGAGCGAACTCGCGCTCGCCGACGCGGGCCTGGCCGACGACACGCGCATCGCCGACGGCCGCATGGGCGTCGCGTACGGTTCGTCGTCGGGCTCGGTGCAGCCGATCCGCGCGTTCGGCACGATGCTCGAAACCGGCTCGATGAACAACGTCACGTCGAACAGCTACGTGCAGATGATGCCGCACACGACGGCCGTCAACGTGAGCCTGTTCTGGGACCTCAAAGGCCGCATCATCCCGACCTCGTGCGCATGCGCGTCGGGCAGCCAGGCGATCGGCTATGCGTACGAGACGATCCAGTCCGGCAAGCAGACGCTGATGCTTGCGGGCGGCGCGGAAGAATTGTCGGGTCCGGCGGTCGCCGTGTTCGACACGCTGTACGCAACCAGCACGCGCAACGGCGAGCCGCATCTGACGCCGCGCCCGTTCGATGCCGCGCGCGACGGCCTCGTGGTCGGCGAGGGCGCGGCGACGCTGGTGCTCGAGGAATACGAGCACGCAGTCGCGCGCGGCGCGCGGATTCACGCGGAAGTGGTCGGCTTCGGCTGCAACTCGGACGGCGCGCACATGACGCAACCGACCGCCGACACGATGGCGCTCGCGATGCAACTCGCGCTGCGCGACGCGCAATTGTCGCCCGATGCGATTGCCTACGTGAACGCGCACGGCACGTCGACCGATCGCGGCGACATCGCCGAAAGCCATGCGACCGCGCAGACCTTCGGCGCCCGCATGCCGATCAGCTCGCTAAAAAGCTATGTCGGCCACACGCTCGGCGCGTGTGGCGCGATCGAAGCGTGGTGGACGATCGAGATGATGAAGCGCAACTGGTACGCGCCGACGCTGAATCTGGACCACGTCGATCCCGCCTGCGCGCCGCTCGACTACATCGTCGGCGGCGCGCGCGAGATCGACGCCGAGTACGTGATGAGCAACAATTTCGCGTTCGGCGGCATCAACACGTCGCTGATTTTCCGGCGCGTTCGATGAGCGTCGGCCTGCAACGCGTGGTCGTGACCGGCATGGGCATCGTGTCGTGTCTCGGCAATACGCTCGACGATGTCTCGGCTGCATTGCGCGCGGGGCGTTCGCGCGTCGAGCGTATCGATGCGTGGCGCGAGCGCGGGTTTGCGTCGCAGGTCGCCGGCGTCGCGTCGATTGCGCGCGAGGCGCCGTTCGAGCGCAAGCTCGAACGCTTCATGGGCGATACCGCGCGCTTCGCGTGCCACGCGGCGCAACGCGCGATCGACGATGCCGGGCTCGCGCTCGCTTCGTTGCAGTCGCCACGCGCGGGCGTCGTGATCGGCTCGGGCGTCGGCGCGATGGCGAGCTACGACGCGGCGCTCGCGATTGCGCACACACGCGGCGTCGACAAGGTGCCGCCGTACACGGTGCCGCAAGCGATGAGCAGCACCGCGTCGGCGAACGTCGCGCAAATGTTCGGGCTCGAAGGCGTCAGCTATTCGCCGTCATCGGCCTGCACGACCTCTGCGCTCGCGATCGGTCAGGCGATGCAACTGATCCAGACCGGCCGGCAGCAGATCGTTCTCGCGGGCGGCAGCGAAGCGCTGCACGACAACACGACGCTGATGTTCGACGCGATGGGCGCGCTGTCGCGCCGCTTCAACGACTCGCCTGAGAGCGCATCGCGGCCGTACGACACGCAGCGCGACGGCTTCGTGATCGCGTCGGGCGGCGGCGTGCTCGTGCTCGAAGCGCTCGACCATGCGCTCGCGCGCGGCGCGCGCATCTACGCGGAGCTGAGCGGCTTCGGCGATTGCACCGATCGCGCGGGCATGATCGCGCCGCGTGCGGCCGGCATCGCGCGCGCGATGCGCGGCGCGCTCGAGCAGGCGGGCCGCCGTCCCGACTACGTGAACACGCATGCGCCGTCCACACCGCTTGGCGATCTCGAAGAACTGCACGCGTTGCGCGACCTGTTCGGTGCATCGGCTGAAGGGGTGCCCGCGTTTTCGTCGACCAAGGGCATGACCGGGCATTCGCTCGGCGCGTGCGGCGCGCACGAAGCGATCTATACGCTGCTGATGATGCGCGACGGCTTTATCGCGGGGACCGCGCGGGTCGATACGCCGGAGCCGCAAGTGCGGGGCATGCCGCTCGTGCGCGTGACGCGCGACGCGCGCATCGACACGGCGATGTCGGTTTCTTTCGGGTTCGGCGGTAGTTGCGCGAGCCTGATGTTCGAAGCGTGGCGAGGCCGGCATACGGCGCGGCCACGCATGCAAACCGTAGGAGGAGTGACTTGAATAGCGATTCTTCGAAGCGGACCGTGGTCGACGTCGCGATCATCGGCGCGGGTCCCGCCGGCGCGGTGGCCGCGGCGCTGTTGCGTCAGGCGGGCCGTTCGGTGCTGGTGCTGGAGCGTCAGCACTTTCCGCGCTTCTCGATCGGCGAGAGCCTGTTGCCGCAAAGCATGACGTACCTCGAAGAGGCCGGCATGCTGCAGGCCGTCGTCGAGGCGGGCTTCCAGTACAAGAACGGCGCGTATTTCGTGTATCGCGACCAGCGCTCGTCGTTCGACTTTCGCGACAAGCATTCGCCTGGCTGGGGCACCACGTACCAGGTCGAGCGCGCGGTGTTCGACGATGTGCTGATTCGCTGCGCGGCTGCGCAAGGCGCCGACGTGCGTTTCGGCCACACGGTGAACGCGGTGCACACGGGTGCGGCGCCGATGCTCGACGTCGTCGATGAAAGTGCCTGCGCGTACCGGGTCGAAGCGCGTTTCGTGCTCGATGCTAGCGGCTTCGGGCGCGTGCTGCCGCGCCTGCTGAAGCTGGAGGCGCCGACGCAGATGCCGACGCGCGCCGCGCTCTTCACGCACGTGCGCGACGGCCTCGCGCTCGACGACATCGATCGCAGCAAGATCTGCATCGCGACGCATCCCGAGCGTCGCGACGTGTGGTTCTGGATGATTCCGCTCGCGGGCGGCCGTTCTTCGGTAGGGTGCGTCGCCGAAGCGAGCTTTCTCGACGTGCCGCACGCGCAGCGCGAGGCGGCGCTGCGCGCGCTGATCCGGCAGGAGCCGACGCTGAACCGGCTGATCGGGCAGGCGCCGTTCCTGATGCCGGTGCGGCAGATCGGTGGCTACGCGGCGAATGTCGCGAGTCTGCACGGGCCGGGCTATGCGCTGCTAGGCAATGCGGGCGAGTTTCTCGATCCGGTGTTTTCGTCGGGCGTGACGATCGCGCTGCGCTCCGCGCATCTGGCGGCGCGCGCGCTGAACCGGCAGCTCGACGGCGAGACGCTCGACTGGTCGGCCGATTACGACGTGCCGTTGCGCAAGGGCATCGACACGTTCCGCGCGTTCGTCGAGCGCTGGTACACGGGCGAGCTGCAGGACATCATCTACTACCCGGAGCAGGCGCCGACGATCCGTCGCATGATTTGCGCGGTGCTCGCCGGTTATGCGTGGGACGAGTCGAATCCGTATGTCGCGGATCCGGTGCGGCGGCTCAACGCGTTGCACGAGGTGTGCAAGCCGGGCTGACACGCGGCCCGATTCGAGTCGGCGTCAAGCCACCTTCAAGCCAACCTCAAGCCAACCTCAAGCCGCGATCTTCGCGCGCCCCGGCACGTGCTGGCGCGCGTCGTCGCGGCGATGCACGCGCTTGCCGGCCGCATACGTTTCGTACACCGCTCGATCGTCGCCGAGCAGCGCGAACGCGAACAGCAGCTCCTCGAGCGATTCGCGACGCGCGGTGCGGCGCGCGAGCAGCGGCGTCGCCTGCGGATCGAGCACGACGAAGTCCGCTTCCGAGCCGTCCCTGAGCGTGCCGACCTTGTCGGCGAGGTCGAGCGCTTCGGCCGCGCCGGTGGTCGCGAGATAGAACATTCGCGTCGCCGTCAGATGATGGCCGCCGAGGCGCGCGACCTTGTGCGCTTCGTTCATCGTCTGCAGCATCGAGAACGACGTGCCGCCGCCGACATCGGTCGCGAGCGCGATCGGCATGCCGGCCGAGTCGGCCTTCTCGAAGTCGAACAGGCCGCTGCCGAGGAACAGGTTCGAAGTCGGGCAGTGCGACGCGAGCGCACCGGTTTGCGCCATGCGCTTGCGGTCCTCGTCGTCGAGATGGATGCAATGGCCGTACACCGCGCGACGGCGCAACAGGCCGTAGTGATCGTAGATGTCGAGATAGCTGCGGTGGCCGGGGAACAGCTCGGCGACCCATTCGACCTCGTCGGTGTTCTCCGCGACGTGGCTCTGGATGAACACGTCCGGATGCAGCCGCGCGAGCGCGCCGCACGCTTCGAGCTGCGCCTCGGTCGAGGTCGGCGCGAAGCGCGGCGTCAGCGCGTACATCTGGCGGCCGCGATCGTGCCAGCGGCCGATCAGCTCGGCGCTGTCGTCGTAGCCCGATTGCGCGGTGTCGCGCAGAAACTCGGGGCAGTGGCGGTCCATCAGCACCTTGCCCGCGACCATGCGCAGATTGCGCGCCTCGCTCTCGGCGAACAGCGCATCGGCGGATTCCTTGTGCACCGTGCAGTACACGAGCGCGGTCGTCGTGCCGCACGCGAGCAGTTCGTCGAGGAAAAAGCTCGCGGTGTCGCGCGCGTGCGCGATGTCGGCGAAGCGGCGCTCGGTCGGGAACGTGTAGGTGTCGAGCCACGGCAGCAGGCCCGGCGCCGGCGACGCGATCATGTCGGTCTGCGGATAGTGGATGTGCGTATCGATGAAGCCCGGCACGATCAGCTTGTCGCGCCGCTCCACGACCTGCGTGCCGGGTGCCAGCCGCGAGGCGAGCGCCGCATACGCGTCCGCCGCGATGACGCGGCCGTCTTCGACGATCAGCAGACCGTCCTCGTGGAACACCACCGCGTTCGGCGCGTGCGCCGGATCGCCGTTGAAGGTCAGCAGAGGCGCGCGGAATGCCGATTGCGCCGGTGGTGCCGCTTGCGCGGTATGAGCCGATTCAGTCATGGAAAAGCTGTCTCCAAAGCGAAGCCGCCGTCCGCCGACGTCAGTCGAGGCCCGGCTGTTGAAATCCGTCAGTGCGCGGCGGGCTGCCGCCAGTGCGCGTCGAGCTTACCGATCAGCATCGCGCGTTCCTCGGGCGTCACGAACGACGCCTCGAAGCCGTTGCGGATGATCGTGTAGACCTCGGCGTCGTCGAGCTTCAGCGCGTCGATCGTCGCCTGATAGTTGGCGTTCACGTAGCCGCCGAAATACGCTGGATCGTCGGAGTTGACGGTCACCGCGACGCCGCGATCGAGCAGCGCTTTCAGCGTGTGTTTGGTCAGATCGTCGAATACGCAAAGCTTCAGGTTCGACAGCGGGCACACGGTCAGCGCGACGCGCGTGTCGGCCAGACGCGCGACGAGCGCCGGGTCCTCGATGCTGCGCACGCCATGATCGACGCGGTCGACCTTCAGCACGTCGAGCGCTTCATAGATGTAGGACGGCGGGCCTTCCTCGCCCGCATGCGCGACGAGCTTCAGACCGAGCGCGCGCGCCCTCGCGAACACCCGCTCGAACTTCGACGGCGGATGGCCGCGCTCCGACGAATCGAGCCCCACGCCGATCAGCCGATGCTTGTATTGCTCGAACAGCGGCAGCGCTTCGTCGAAGGTAGCGAGCGCATCGTCTTCGGACAAATGTCGCAGGAAGCACAGGATCAGCTTGCTCGACATGCCGCGCTGTTGCGCGTCGGCGAGCGCCCGTTCGATGCCGGCCACCACCGTCGCGATCCGCACGCCGCGCTCGGTGTGCGTCTGCGGATCGAAGAAGATTTCGCTATGCACGACGTTGTCGGCGAGACAGCGCTCGACATAGGCCATCGTCATATCGTAGAAGTCCTGCTCGTGCAGCAGCACGCTCGCGCCCGCGTAATAGATGTCGAGGAACGATTGCAGATCGGTGAACGCATAGGCCGCGCGCAGTGCTTCCACCGAGTCGTAGGCGAGCTTCACACCGTTGCGCTGCGCGAGCGCGAAAATCAGCTCGGGTTCGAGCGAGCCTTCGATGTGGATATGCAGCTCGGCCTTCGGTGCGCGCGCGGTTTTGTCGGCGAGCGTAACGAGGGAAAGCGGGGAAAGGGCGGAAGCGTGGGTAGCGGTTGTCGGGTTCATTGTGTTTGGAATTTTGTGTGGGGTAACGAGCGGCGCGGGCCGCGGATCAAACCGCCTGCGTCGAGTGGCGCGCACCCGCGTTCGCCTCGACCGCCTGCAGCACCTGCGCGGCCGCCGAGATCGCGATGACCTCGGGCGACTTGTCGACGATGCCGTCGACGCCGAGCGGACACTTCATCCGCGCGATCCGCGCCGGATCGATGCCGCGCGCGGCGAGCCGGTGCTCGAACTGCTTGCGCTTGGTATGCGAGCCGATCATGCCGAAGAACGCGAAGTCGCCCCGCCGCAGGATGCGCTCGGCCAGTTCGAGATCGCGCGCGTGGTTGTGCGTCATCACGACGAAGTACGTGCTTGGCGCGGCCTGATCGATCGCTTCGTCGGGCGCGTCGTTCGCGTCGATCGTCACGTTCGACGCGTGCAGCGTATCGGGCGACGGGAACTGCGCGTCTCGCTCGTCGACCCAGCGCACCGTGCAGGGCAGCGTAGCGAGCACGCGCACGAGCGCCGCGCCGACGTGACCGGCGCCGAACAGCACGACGGCGAATTCTCCCGGCGCGATGGTCTCGGTCAGCAGCGCGCTGCTGTCGTCGAAACCGGCGCCGTCCCACAACAGGCAGTCGGCGCCGTCGATGCCGGGCTCGGGCTCGGACAGCATCACCGCATCCGGCGCGGCGCCGAATGATACGCTACGCACGGTCGATTGACCCGCCGCGAGCCGCTTGGCCAGCGACGCGATCCAGCCGAGATCGCCGACGTCGAGCCGCTCGAACGCGAGGACCACGGCGCCGCCGCAGCACTGCCCGAGACTCGGCCCCAGCGCGAAGCGTTCGAGCCGCCGCATCCGCGGCGCGCGCATGCCGTCGCGCAGCACCTGGCGCGCGGTCTCGATCGCCTTCCATTCGAGGTGGCCGCCGCCAATCGTATGTTTGGCCGCCTCTCGCGTGACGATCATCTTCGTGCCGGCTTCGCGCGGCGCCGAACCTTCGACGCGCGCGACCGTCACCAGCACGGCCGCGTCGCCGTGCGCGAGCAGATGTTGCAGGTCAGTGAGCCAGGCTTGCATCCGGCGATTCTCCGTGGGGGGCCGCGTCAGGTGTTGGCGCGGCGGGTTCGGTCGGGTCTGCGTTGCGCGACGCGTTCAAAGCGTCCAACGCGTCGAGTATCGCCTCGGGCGTCGCGGGCGCGCGCAACGGCGCAGCATGTTGCGCGCCCGGCACCGCGACCGCGATCGCGTCGCGAATCGCGAGAAACACCGAGAACGCCAGCAATAACGGTGGCTCGCCGACCGCCTTCGAGCGGAACACGGTCGGCTCCGCGTTGCTATTGTCGTAGAGCCGCACGTGGAACGCGGCGGGTGTGTCGCTGACCGCGGGAATCTTGTACGTCGACGGCGCGTGCGTCATCAGGCGGCCGTCGCGGTTCCACCACAGCTCTTCGCTGGTGAGCCAGCCCATGCCCTGAATGAAGCCGCCTTCGATCTGGCCGAGATCGATCGCCGGATTGATCGAGTCGCCCGCGTCGTGCAACAGGTCCGCGCGCACGAGCTTCCATTCGCCGGTCAGCGTATCGACAACGACCTCCGACACCGCCGCGCCATACGCGAAGTAGTAGAACGGATGACCGGTCAGCGTCTGCGCATCCCAATGCACTTTCGGCGTCGCATAGAAGCCATCCGACCACAACTGCACGCGCGCGAGATAGGCGGCGTTGACGAGCTGTTCGAACGGCAGTGCGCCGCCGTTCACCGACACGCTGCCGTGCGCGAACTGCACGTCGTTCGCGTCGCCGCCGAGCTGGCGCGCCGCGACTTCGGCGAGCCGCGCGCGGATCGTCTGCGCCGCGGCTTCGGCAGCCATGCCGTTCAGATCGCTGCCGGTCGAGGCCGCGGTCGCCGACGTATTGGCGATCTTCGACGTATCGGTCGCGCTCACCCGTACGCGCGATAACGGCAAGCCGAACTGATTCGCGACCACCTGCGCGACTTTCGTGTTGAGCCCCTGGCCCATCTCGGTGCCGCCGTGATTGACGAGCACGGAGCCGTCCTTGTACACGTGCACGAGCGCGCCGGCCTGATTCAGGAATGGCACGTTGAACGAGATGCCGAACTTGACCGGTGAAAACGCGAGGCCGCGTTTGAGCACCGGGCTGGTTGCGTTGAATTCGGCGAGCGCCGCGCGCCGCGTGCGGTAGTCGCTCGAATCGAGCAGCGCGTCGGACAAGGGCGCGATGATGTTGTCTTCGACGCGCTGTCCGTACGGCGTCGTATTGCGTTCGCCGATGCCGTAGTAATTCGCGAGCCGCACGTCGAGCGGATCGAGCCGCAACTCGCGCGCGACGCTGTCGAGCAGCACCTCCATCACGAGCGCGCCCTGCGGTCCGCCGAAGCCGCGAAACGCGGTGTTCGACTGCGTATTGGTCTTGCAGCACAGCGCGACGATATCGACGTCGGGTAGGTAGTACGCGTTGTCGAAGTGGCACACCGCACGCGTTGCGACCGCGCCGGACAGATCAGCCGAATAGCCGGCGCGCAACGCGATCTCGACGCGCACGCCAAGCAGGCGGCCGTGATCGTCGAAGCCCGCTGCGTATTCGTAGACCGCGTCGTGGCGCTTGCCGGTGATCAGGAAGTCGTCGTCGCGATCGGCGCGCAGCTTGACTGGCCGACGCAAAGACTGCGCGGCGAGCGCGGCCACGCACGCGAACAGCGCCGATTGCGATTCCTTGCCGCCGAAGCCGCCGCCCATGCGCCGGCATTCGCACACGACGTTATGCGCGGGCCAGTCGAGCATATGCGCGACGACCTGCTGCATCTCGCTCGGATGCTGCGTCGAGCTGTAGACGAGCATGCCGTCCATCTCCTTCGGCACCGCGTATGCGATCTGGCCTTCGAGATAAAACTGCTCCTGGCCACCGACCTCGAATGTGCGGGCGAGCCGATGCGGCGCGGCCGCGATCTTCGCGTCGGGATCGCCGCGCCGCAGATGCAGCGGCGGCAGAACGAATTGCCTGGCGGCTTTCGCATCGGTGGCGGTGAGGATCGCGTCGAGCGGCTCATAGCGGATCACGTCGTCGCTTTTCGCGAGCGCGGCTGCGCGGAGCGCGAGTTCGTGGCTCTCGGCGATCACCGCGAAGACCGGCTGGCCCAGATAGAGCACTTCGCCGTCGGCGAGGATCGGATCGTCGTGCAGTACCGGCCCGCAATTGTTTTCGCCGAGGATATCGTCGGCGCACAACACCGCGACCACGCCGGGCGCGTTTCTCACCGCGTCGAGATCCATCGACACGATGCGCGCATGCGCGTGGCGCGACAGACCGAGCGCCGCGTGCAGCGTGCCGTGCAACTCGGCGATGTCGTCGGTGTAGGTCGCTTCGCCGCTCACGTGCAGCGCGGCGGATTCGTGCGGCAGCGGCACACCGATCGACGCGCCGCTGATGGCGTCCTCCGGCGCCGCTTCGCGCTGTGTGGCGGGCTCGCCCGCGCGTTCGATAAAGGCATCGGTCCGGTTCATTACGACGACTCCTTCGCGACGATTGCGTTGGCTTCGAACGCGAACGCATTCACGTCGCACAGCGCGAGCGGCGCGTCGTCGCGCGTTTCGAGGTAGAAGCGCCACAGCAGATTGCGCGCGACCTTCAGCCGATACGCGCTCGACGCGCGCATGTCGGTGAGCGGCTGGTAGTCGGCGGCGAGCGAGTCCATCGCGCGACGCGCGGTGGGTTCGTTCCACGCCGCGTCAGTGAGCGCGGCTTCGGCGTGCGCGGCGCGCTTCGGTGTCGCTGCCATGCCGCCGAACGCGACGCGCGCCGCGCGGATCGTGCCATCTTCCGCGACGTGCAGCGCAAACGCCGCGCACACCGCGGAGATGTCCTGGTCGTAACGCTTCGCCACCTTGTACGTGCGAAACCGCAGCGCGCCGGCCGGGCGCGGCACGCGCAGCGCGCACACGAATTCGCCGGCCGCGAGCGCGGTCTTCTGATAGCCGACATAGAACGCGTCGAGCGGCAGTGTGCGGGTCGTGCTATCGCGGCGCAGCACGACCTCGGCGCCGAGCGCAAGCAGTGCCGGCATCGAGTCGCCGATCGGCGAGCCGTTCGCGACATTGCCGCCGAGCGTGCCCGCATTGCGGATCGGCAGCGATGCGAAGCGCGTCCACAGTTCGGCGAGTTCGGGGTAGTCGGCGGTGAGCGCCGCGTACGCGTCTTCGAGCGTGAGCGCCGCGCCGATGGTCAGCGTTTGCGCGTCGCGCGCGACCGTCTTCAACTCCGCGACGTTGCCGGTGTACAGCAGGTCGCCGAGATCGTGAAACTGTTTGGTGACCCACAGGCCGACGTCGGTGCTGCCCGCGACGATGCGCGCGTCCGGATGCTGTGCGCGCAGCGTCGCGAATGCGTCGAGCGTGAGCGGGGCGTGGAAGGTGGACGAGCCGAACGCGGCGCCGCGGGTGTCGGGCGCGCTGTATTCGAACGTGTCTTCGCGTCGCAGTGTGCGCAGTGTGGCCGCGATCGCGTCGCGATCGAGCGCGACACGCGGGTGCTGCGCGTAGTCGAACATCTTCTGCGCGGCGTCGATGATCGGCCGGTAGCCCGTACAGCGGCACAGATTGCCGGACAGCGCGGCGCCGATTTCGTCGCGGGTCGGCAGGCCGGCGCTGGCCGGCTGGTTCTCGTAGAGTGCCCACAGCGACATCACGAAGCCGGGCGTGCAGAAGCCGCATTGCGAACCATGACAGTCGACCAGCGCCTGCTGCACCGGATGCAGCGCGCCGCTCGCGGCGCGCAGGTCTTCGACGGTGAACAGGGCGCGGCCGTCGAGCGTCGGCAGGAACTGAATGCAGGCGTTGACCGCCTTCAGCGCAAGCTCGCCGCGCGCGTCGAGTTCGCCGATCACGACCGTGCACGCGCCGCAGTCGCCTTCCGCGCAGCCTTCCTTGGTGCCGGTGCAGCGCAAGTCCTCGCGCAGGTGTTGCAGCACGGTGCGCGTCGGCGGGACGCCCGCGACCTCGCGGACGGACCCCTGGTGATAGAAGCGGATGGGTTGCGTTGTCATGGCGAATCGGAAGACAGTGCGGACCGGGCGCGCGTTACGCATGGGGTCGCAAAAGCCGGCCTCGCGCACGTAGATCGCCATCCATACCCGAAGATAGCACTACCCCGGCCCGAAAATATTTTCCGCGTCGCATGAAGCTCATGCGGCGGCGGTCATGATCCCGGTACGAGTCGCGCGGCGGCGAACGACAGGAATGGCGCGCGATCCGGGAACGCCGCGTGAAAAAACGCCGGACTCCGGTCGCCCGGCATGGGCGACACGAAGTCCGGCGTCCTTGGCAACGTGGATCGGCGGGCAGCCTGGCGGCGAGTTCGGCCCCGTCAGGCCACCCGACGGCGATTGCGCACGAGGCTCAGCACCAGCGCGACGAAGGCGACGATGAACGCGACGCCCGACCACATCGGCAGCGTCAGCCCGAGAATCGGCGGATACGCGGTTTCGCACAGGCCCGCGACCTTGAACACGCTCGGCAGCCACTGTGCGGGCGGCAGGCTGTCCACCACCGGCTGCAGCGCGTCGAAGCCGCAGCTGAAGCCCGGATTCGCCTGGATATATACATGACGCGCGGCCGTCGCGATGCCGGCGAGTGCCGACAGCGCGGCCATCACTTCGAGCACGCGCACCCCACGCCAGTGGTTGAAACGCGCGCCGAGGAACGCGAAGATCGCGATCAATAGGAAGAAATAGCGCTGGATGATGCACAGCGGGCACGGGTCTTCGCGCAGGCCGAACTGCAGGTACAACGCACCGCCTACGAGGGCGACGCAGATCAGGCCGAGCAGAACCAGCAGGGTGCGCTCGCGGCGCAGCATCGCGGAATCGTTATTCATGGATCTTCGATTGGGTCTGGAGACGAAAGGACGGGTGCCCGCGATTCTAGCGCGAACCCCCGCCGCGCCGCGCTTTACCGGATCGCGTTCAGCACCGCCTCGGCCGCGCGGCCGATCGCGAGCAGCGCGTCGTCGGCATAGGGGGCGCCGGCCAGCATCAGGCCGACCGGCGCGTCGCCGCGCAGATGGCATGGCAGCGACAGCGCGCAGCTATCGAGGAAGTTGAACGCGCTCGGATTACGCAAGATCAGCGCGTTGGCGCGGCCGAACGTATCGTCATCGCGCAGCAGGTCGGCCAGACGCGGGGGCACGACCGGCACCGTCGGCGCGACGACCGCGTCGAAACGCTGCCACAGTGTGCGCGCGGCTTCGCCGAGCATCGCCTCGCGCTCGGCGAGCAGGTCCAGATAGTCGACCGCGCTGGCCGGCTGTCCCTTCATGATGCGCACCAGCACGCGCGGATCGTATTGCTCGCGATGCTTGTCGAGCAGCGGACGATGCCACGCATACGCCTCGATCGACGGAAAACCGAAGCGGTTGATCTCCGGCAGGCGCTCTAGCGGCGCGAAGCGCACCTCGCTGACGATCGCGCCGGCCGCTTCCAGATGCTTGAGCGCGGTATCGATCGCGCGGGCAACTTCGGGCTCGACGCCGTCGGTCACGAAGTTGGTCAACACGCCGAGGCGCACGCCCTCGAGCGGCCGCGCGGCCGGGATGCGCGGCTCGAGCCCCGCAAGCATCCGGTCGACCAGCGCGCAGCACGCGACCGACACGCCGATCGGCCCGAACGAATCGAGCGTCGACGACAGCGGCACGCCGCCCTGCTTCGGGATGCGCGCGGCGGTCGGCTTGAAGCCGGTCAGCCCGCACAAGGCGGCCGGAATGCGGATCGAGCCGCCAGTGTCGGTGCCGAGTGCGACCGCGGCCATGCCGTCGGCGACCGAGGCGGCCGCGCCCGACGACGATCCGCCCGAGACCCGTTCGTCGCCCTTCACACCGCGCCGGTACGGCGACAGCGGATGGCCGTAGTGCGGATTCAGGCCGAGCCCGGAAAACGCGAACTCGCTCATGTTGGTGCGCCCGACGATCACGGCGCCGGCCCGCTTCAGACGCGCGACCGCGACCGCATCGGCCTTCGCGGCGGGCGCGTCGGCGAGCACGACGGAGCCCGCGCGGGTCGGCTGGCCTTCGATGTCGAACAGGTCCTTGACCGACACCGGGATCCCGGCGAGCGGCGACAGCACGGTGCCGGCCGCGCGCAAGCGGTCGTGCGCGTCGGCGGCGGCGCGCGCGGCAGCGGCGTCGACGTGCATGTAGACGGCGGCGCCCTGGCCGGCCGGGTCGGCGATCCGGTCGAGCGCGGTTTCGACGAGCGCGCGGCTCGTGGTGCGGCCGGCGGCGAGATCGGCGGCAAGCTGGGCAAGCGGCGGGAAGGGAGCGAATTCAGTGGCCATGATGTCGGTAGAAATCCGGTGGAGCGCCGGTCGGGCGCATGAGCGGGGCAGGGTCGAGCCAACGGGAAAGGTTCGTCCGCATTGTAGAGCAAGGTTTTGCGGCCGAGCGGCCCGAGGCGGGCGGCGGCGCTCGGCGCGCGCATCCGCCAAAAACAAGGCTGGGGCGTTTGTTACACTGTGCTTTCTGAGATTACTTTTTGTAAGGAAGGCGCTCATGCACCAGGGCATCGGCTTCATCCAGGATCTGGCCGTCGTGATGGCGCTGGCCGGCGTCGTCACCGTGCTGTTCCATCGCCTGAAGCAGCCGGTGGTGCTCGGCTATATCGCGGCCGGCGTGATCATCGGGCCGTACACGCCGCCGTTCCAGCTGATCCACGACGAACAGACGATCCAGACGCTCGGCGAACTGGGCGTCGTGTTCCTGATGTTTTCGCTGGGTCTCGAATTCAGCCTGCGCAAGCTGTTCAAGGTCGGCGCGACGGCGATCGTCGCCGCGCTGTCCGAGATCGTGCTGATGCTGTGGATCGGCTACGAGATCGGCAGCGCGTTCGGCTGGGGCCCGATGGACTCGCTGTTCCTCGGCGCGATCCTTGCGATCTCGTCGACGACGATCATCGTGAAGGCGCTGTCCGATCTCGGGCTCAAACGCGAAAGTTTCGCGCAGCTCGTGTTCGGCATTCTGATCGTCGAGGATATTCTCGGCATCGCGATGCTGGTGCTGCTGACCGGCATCGCGCAGACCGGGCAGCTTTCGGCCGGCCTCGCCGCCGTCACGCTCGGCAAGCTGCTGCTGTTCATGACGGTGTCGCTGCTGATCGGTGTGCTGCTCGTGCCGCGCGCGCTGAACTACGTTGCGCGCACCGGTAGCGACGAGATGATGCTCGTATCCGTGCTCGGCTTCTGCTTCGGCTTTTGTCTGCTGGTCGTCAAGCTCGACTACAGCATCGCGCTCGGCGCGTTCCTGATCGGCGCGATCATGGCCGAATCGCGCCATCTGCATCGGATCGAGCATTTGATCGCGCCGCTGCGCGACGCGTTTTCCGCGATCTTCTTCGTGACGATCGGACTGATGCTGAACCCGGCCGTGATGCTCGACTACGGGTGGCCGATCGCGGTCATCACGCTCGCGGTGATCGTCGGCAAGATCGTGTCGTGCGGGCTCGGCACGTTTCTGTCGGGGCAGGACGCGCGCACGTCGATGCGCGTCGGCATGACCGTATCGCAGATCGGCGAGTTCTCGTTCATTATCGCGACGCTCGGTTTGACGTTGAAAGTGACGAGCGGATTTCTGTATCCGATCGTGGTCGCCGTATCGGCGTTGACCACGCTGACGACACCCTATCTGATCCGCGTCGCCGATCCGTTTACTCGCCGCATCGCGCGCGCGATGCCCGTCACGTTGTCCAACGCGTTCGGCATGTACGGGCAATGGCTGCGCAGCCTGATGACGGCGCGCGGCGAGCCGACGCTCATCGGCATGACGCGGCGCATCGTACTGCAGATAGCGGTCAATCTGGCGCTCGTCGCGGCAATCTTCCTCGCCGTGTCGTATAGCGCGCCGCATATCGGCCGGCTGCTCGCGCACTGGCTCGACGACGAACCGCTGCAACGCGTCGTGCAGTGGAGTGTCGCGCTCGTCGTCTCGCTGCCGTTTCTGGTGGCCGTCTATCGCAAGACCAAGTCGCTCGCGCTGCTGCTCGCCGAAGTCAGCGTGCAGCCGATCACCGCGGGGCGCTTCACGAGCGCGCTGCGTCACGCGATCGCCGACCTCGTGCCGATCGTGTCGATGATCGGCGTGTTTCTGCTGGTGGCTGCGCTGTCGGGCAGCATCCTGCCGCCAACCGGCCTGCTCGTCGCGGTGCTGGTATGTGCCGCGCTGCTGCTCGCTCTCGTGTGGCGCTGGTGCGTGAAGATTCATGCGTCGATGCAGATCGCGTTGCGGGAAACGTTCGAAGAGCAGCCAGATCCTTGACTCATCGCGTTCGGTGTAACGCTTCGCAACAATGTGAGTAATTGTTTGCGGGTTTGCGGGGCCTGCTGCACTGACGGATAATCAGGGCATATTCATCGTTCGCGTGCAAGGCGCCCGTCCGACAGTCATGAGCGAAAACAAACCCGAAAACGCCGGCACGACCCGCAGTCCGCAGCCGGCCTCACCCGCGCCGAGCGGCGCGCCGGCCGAACCGGCCGCCTCGCTCCCTCGGTCGCATGAAGATGCCGCCCAGTCGGTCTCCAAAGACACGAGCCCGGCTGCCGAGCAGGCGAAGGTGAGATCGTCGACCGACGATCCGATCAGCGCATCGGCGCTCACCCCCGAAGATCCGCGAACGGCGCGGCTGCGCGACGCGGCCGAGGCGCGTAGCGCCGCCGCCGAATCGACCGCGCGGCAGGAAGCCGCGGTGCACGAGCGCGAAGCGCGGCGCGGCGGTACGCGCAGCGTCGGCGCGACCACCGTGAAGCCCGATCCGGTCGCGAAACCGCCGGCGGCCGCCGGCGAGCCGCACGCGGGCGACGTCAGCGCCGCGGACATCGCCACCGACGATGAAATCGCCACCGAGGAAGCCGCCGCGCCCACGAAGCATGCGCCCGGCTCGCCGCCGCCCGGCTTCGGCGCCGCACCCGATTTCAGCGCCACCAACCCGCCGCCGCCCAACGCGCTTCCGCCGTCGCCGCCGCGTTACCTGAAGCAGAGCGATTCGGCGTGGAGCGTGTTCGGCCGCATCATCGCGGCGCGGGCGCGGCAGTTGTTCGATCGCGCGGGGCAGCGGATCACGCAGCGCACACTGCGCATCGGCGTGTCGGCGCGCATCTTCCACCCGGAACCGGGCGCGAAGGGCTTGCGCGGCAAGACGCTGCAGTACCTGGAGGAGTCGATCGCGCACTGGGTGATGTCACGCGACGTACTGGTGTTCATGATTCCGACCGTCGGTCATCAGGGTATGCTGCACCCGAGCAACATCCGTCTGCGCGACTATGCGAAGCATCTCGATGGCCTGCTGCTGCAAGGCGGCGCCGACGTGTCGCCGCAGACCTATGCGGAAGCGGCGAACAGCCACGAATGGCCCGGCGACCGCGTGCGCGACATGTACGAGCTCGAGCTGCTGCACGAGTTCGTCGAGTCGGGCAAGCCGGTGCTCGGCGTGTGCCGTGGCTGCCAGCTGATCAACGTCGCGTTCGGCGGCACGCTGTACCAGGACATCGCGACTGAAGTGCCGACCGCGAACGCTCACGTCAACGAGAACTATGATCAGCACCGGCACGGCGTGCACTTTCCGGATGGCTCGACGCTGGTGAACATGTTCCCCGGGCGACGCGACGCGATCGTCAACTCGATCCACCATCAGGCGGTGAAGACGCTGGGCCGTGATCTGAATATCGAGGCGGTGTCGGCGTCGGACGGCATCATCGAGGCCGTGCGCTACCGGCGCGCACCGTTCGTGATGGGCGTGCAATGGCACCCGGAGTTTCATCGCGCGGGCGGGCCGGAGCTGCTCGATTGCACGCCGTTGCTCGATACCTTCCTGCGGGTCGCGCGCGAGACGCGGTTCTAAGCGCGGCGGGTTTGCGTTGGCGCGGCATGCACGGTCGAGTGTGAACATGCTGCCGCGGCTGCGTTCCGGTCCCGCGATCTATCTCGATTTCGAGCGGGTCCACGCGGTGGCCAGGCGCTTCGCGTCACGGTAAATCCAAGCGATAATCCAACGCTATTGTGGATTTGCGTGGAGCGGCCAGTTATGAAGTACTCCTTGATTGTTCGGTGCGTGGTGTTGCTCGCCGGTGCCTACGCGTTGTGGCATGCGGGTTTCTCAATGGCGCAGCAGGACGGCGCCAGGGTGCCGCTGGCGGGCACGCGGCCGGCTCTGGGCGAGCTGACGCCACAAGAGGTTGGCGCTCGCTCCGACAATGCACCCGCGGTGCCCGCAGATACACCCGCCGGGGCGCGCGGCGACGTCGCCGAACTGATGCAACTGATCCACGATGCCAACCTCAGCGAACTGCGCACGACCTACAACGGCAGCTACGGTGCGAGCCTGTTCTTCTATCCGCGGCAGATCACGTACTACGTCGCGTTGTTTCAGAACAGGCATTTTTGGCGCGTGATCAGCAGCGATTCAGCGGAACGCGCGGAGGCGATCTACGCCGCATTCGCGCAGCAGACGCAGCAGCTCGCGGACATCGAAATTCGTCGCACGCGTTTGCAGGCGCAGAATGCGAATCTGCAAGGCATCATCGCGATATCGCGGCAGCAGGCGCAACGGCTGCAGGCCGATCTCGACGTCGCCCGCACGCAGCAGGCGACGGTCGACGACCGTCAGCGTCAGACGCACGACGAGGCGCTCGCGCTGCGCGCGGAGCGCGACAACGCGCAGGCGCAATTGGGTCAGCTTCGAAGCGAGGTCGCGCGTTTGCAGCAGCAGACGGAAGCCGGTTTGCCTGCGCCGAGGTAACAGCGAGGAATGGCGGCGCTCATGGCGCGAATTGTTGCGGGATTTCGGTGACGCGACGCTGCGCCATGTGGTTCATCCACTCGGTGCTGCTTGCCGGCAGATGGTTCGACACGGCGGAACGCGGCAGCGGCGCGATGTCGCGCAAGGACATCATGGCGAACGTCGTCACGTCAGCGTATTCGTGTTCGCCAGATCGGGCATTTTGCACGCGCGAATCATGCAACGACGCATTCGCGGCACGGCGATTCACCGGAAGCGGATGCGCTTGCGCGCGAAGCACACGACGCGCAGCAGATGAGCGAATCACCTCACGTGGCGCGGGCTCGTGTCGCGTGGTGTTGCGCTGAGGCGAAGCCGCTATCGGCGCGAGCGCGGCGGCGGCCACGTTGGCAGGTAATGGCGGGAGCACAGGAGCGGGTGCGACGGCCTCGGCGATCACTGGCGCTTCGGGTCTGGCAACCTGATGCTGCGCACGACGTTCTTCTACCGGCGCCGGCGCGTCACGACGCGCGATCAGGGCTTGCGCCGATTCCAGCATGTCAGAGGCCATGAGCCGAGGTGCCACAGGCTGATCGACCATCCACCACGCCAACACCGCGACGCAGCCGATTACGCCGGCGCTCACCGCGACCGTACGCCGATGCCACACAGTGCGCCGCTGCGCGATTCGCGGCGAGCGGGCCTTGAGCGCAATTCGCATTGGACCCTGAGGCACCTTCCGTTGCGTAACGGGACGCGCCGCGGTAGCGGTACGCGCAGGTTCACCGGCAGGCTGCGTGGCGTGCGCGACGCGCGCCTCTGCCGGACGCTTCGCACCGATCAGCACGCCGTCGATCGACACCCACTGCGCATACGACAGCAACCGCGGATCCCGGATGCAGACGGTGCGCAGCAACGCGGTGTACAGCGAATCGAGTCCGGCCCGCCAGCGCTGACGGACGGGCCGCAACGCCCAGTCACGGCCGAACGGTTCGGGCAGGCGGTCGAGCGGACGGAGACGGGGAAGCGCGAATGCGCCTTCGATCAAGGTGAGCGGCATGCTGGTCATCGGTTTCCTGAAGCCATCGGCAACAGAAAATGATCCCTCGAAACTACGTCGTCCAGCCTTCAGATGACTCCGAAAACGAAGACATCAGCGCACGCGCCGTCGCCGCGACGTTCAAGGCTTCAAGCGGTACACGTAGCGCAACGCGGTGATATCCACGCCACCCATATGGTCGGGCTCCGCGCCGACGAACTGCCAGCCGTGCCGTTCGTAGAAGCCGATCGCCGCGGTATTGCCCTCGAGCACGTACAGATAGAGCTGTGCCTCGCCCTGCGCGCGCGCCCAGTCAACGGCCGCGCGCATCAGCGTTTTGCCGACGCCGATGCCCTGATAACCAGGCAGCGCATGCAGGTTGTCGAGCAGCACGCCCCACGCGGACTCGGGCTGACGCTCGACACACACGAAGCCGGTCGGCTCGCCAGCCAGCTCGGCGATCAGCACGATGCGGTGCTCGCCGCCCGGCGCGCCGAGACGCGCTTCCCAATAGGCGGCGCGTTCGCGCGTGACTTCGCCATCGAGGAACGCGTCGGGCAACAGACCGCGATAGGTCGCCTGCCAACTGACGCTATGGATCGACGCAATCAGCGAGGCGTCCTCGAGCATGGCGGGGCGCACGGAAAGAGCAGGAGTGGTGGTTCGCATCGGAGTGGTCAACGGAATGGTCTCGCGCGGACAGCCTACCGGTCCGCCCGTTAGTGTCGCGCGTAAGCAAACTGTATGCGTTTCGTGGCGACCTCATCACCAGTAACATTACGTGGCATCGGCCCCGCATCAAGCTAAGCGTTTACCCTGGTATCGGATGGCATCCGCTTGCCAAACGCAGTGGATCCTCCCAACTGCCCGCTCGTCACCGTCCGCGTCGATCCGTCCGACAGGGCGGCGGGCCTATCCGAGAGTGTCATCTCCACTGCGACCGACGCCGCTTCCACCACGGAAGAATCCAGGGTCAAGACAGTGTTCCGCGTCGTCAGCGGCAACTTTCTTGAGATGTACGACTTCATGGTCTATGGCTACTACGCTTCGGCGATCGCCAAGACCTACTTCCCGAGCGGCAGCGAATTCGCGTCGCTGATGCTGTCGCTGTCCGTGTTCGGCGAGGGCTTCCTGATGCGTCGGCTTGGCGCGATCGTTCGCGCGTCTGCTCGCGACGCTGTTCCTGTACCGCACGCCGGAGGCGCGCAATCAGTATCGGGCGGCCTGACGGGTTCGCCTCGTCTTCTGAAAGCAAAAAACCCCGCGACAGCGGGGTTTTTTGTTGGCGGCGCATGGCTGTTCGTGGCTAACCGTGCCGCAATTCATTGGCGACCACATCGACGACTTCATCCCACGCGCCCGGCCTCGGCTGACGCACGAGCGTCGCACCGGGATACCAGGGGCTACGCGTGTCGCCGTCGAACCAGCGCCAGTCGGCGGCGAACGGCAGCATCAGCCATAGCGGCTTGCGCAGCGCGCCCGCGAGGTGCGCGATCGACGTGTCGATCGACACCACCGCGTCGAGCCGCTCGACGATCGCCGCGGTATCCGCGAAGTCGCCGATGCGATGGTCGAAGCGATGGATCGCGGCCGCCCGCGGATGCGCGTCGAGCGCCGCACGTTCGTGTTCCGACAGATCGGGCTGCAGCACGATCCAGTCGATCCCGTTCAGCGCGAACAGCGGCTCGAGCGCGGCGAGCGGCATCGTACGGGTTTCGTTGCGCTGGATGCGCCCCGACCACGCGAGCCCGATCTTGCGCTTCGCCTGACCGCCGAGCGAGCCGCGCCATTTGCGGCCATAGGCCGGCGGCACGTTCAGATACGGCGTGCGCGCGTCGATCGTGTCGTAGCGCGTGCCGAGCGCGAGCGGCAGACTCAGCAGCGGAATCTGCAGATCGGCGGCGGGGCGCGGCTGGCCCTGAGCGATCAGCGACACCCGCCACCTCTGCGCGGCGGGCGCGAGCAGCGGCACCAACTGCGGCTGCACTTCGAGCACGACGCGCGCGGCGCGTTGCGCGGCAAGCGGTACGAAGCGCACGAACTGCAACGTGTCGCCGAAACCCTGTTCGGCATGGATCAGCAGCGTGTGCTTGTCGATTGACTCGCCGTGCCAGCGCGGCAACGTCTGGATCGCCGGTTGCGCGGCGGTTTGCAACCGCCATTCGTATTCGGGCAGCCCGCGCTCGAAGTCGCGCATCGCGAGCCAGGCGAGCGCGCGGTTCATATGCGCGGACGCGAGATCGGGACGCAGCCGCAGCGCCTGGTCGAGCGCGCGCACCGCGGCCGCGTGCGCGCCGAGCGCCTGGTGCGCGGTGCCGAGCGCAAGCCACGCAAGCGCGAATTGCGGATCGAGCCCGACCGCGCGCTCGAGATGTGGCAGCGCCTGTTCGGCACGGCCGAGCGCCGCGAGCGCGTTGCCCATGCCATAGATCGCGGGCGGCAGGTTCGGCTGCAGACGCAGCGCCGCTTCAAACGACGCGACCGCCTGCGCATGGCGGCCGATCGCATCGAATGTATTCGCGAGATTGAAATGCGCGGCGACGAAGCGGGGCTCGGCGGCGAGCGCGGCCTCGAAGCAGGGCACCGCCTCGTTCGGCCGATCGAGCGCGTTCAGCGACATGCCCAGGTTGTTCAGCGCGCCCGCATGACCGGGGCGCAGCTCGAGCGCGCGCCGGAACGACGCGATCGCGTCCGCGTGACGGCCGAGCGCGTGCAGCGCGTTGCCGAGATTGTTGTGCGACGACGCGTCGTCCGGCTGCAGGCGCAGCGAGCGTTCGAACGCATCGGCGGCGTCTTCGTGACGGCCTAGCGACGCGTACGCGTTGCCGAGGTTGTAGTGCGCCATCGGAAAGGTCGGCGCGAGCGTCAGCGCGTTGCGGAACTGCTCGATCGCGGCGTCGATCTGGCCGAGCGCCTTCAGCGCGTTGCCGAGGTTCAGCTGCAGCGCCGCGTCTTCGGGGCGCAGGCCGACCGCGCGCCGCACGAGCGCCGCGGCTTCGGCGTGCTGGCCCTGCTGGTGGCGCAGCACGCCGAGCAGATGCAGCGCGTCGACATGGCTGGGATTGTGGTCGAGCGTGGCGCGGTAGCCGCGTTCGGCGTCGTCGAGGCGGCCGTCACGATGCGCCGCGAACGCGCGGTCAAATACAGGTTGCATGACGGGGAGGGCATTCGAATCAATCAGACGAGGCCGCATTTTCCCATACTTGCGCAAGGGGCCCGGATTCGCGCGGATCGTGCGCGCAGGAGCGGCGGCGTACACTAGAACGCATTGTTGCCTCCGGAGTTCCGCATGGACGCTGCCGCCTACGACGCGTCGCCGGTGCTGATCGTCGGGGCTGGTCCCACCGGACTTGCCGCAGCGATGAGTCTCGCGCGCGCCCACATCCCTGTGCGTCTGATCGACAAGGCGCCGCAGCCGAATCCGCACTCGCGCGCGATCGGCATTCAGGCACGCACGCTCGAACTGCTCGAGCAGCATCGGCTGATCGAGCCGTTTCTCGAGCTTGGCCATCGCGCGCGCGTCGCGAATCTGTTTTCGAACGGTACGCGGCTTGCGCAGCTCGATTTCGATCCGCTGCACACGCGCTATCCCTATCTGCTGTTTCTCGACCAGTCGGTAACCGAGCGGCTTCTGACCGAGCATCTGGCGACGCTCGGCGTGACGGTCGAGCGCGGCGTCGAGCTGATGGCGTTCATGCAAGGCTCCGCGAGCATTCAGACGACGCTGCGCCGCGCCAACGGCCACACGGAAACCATGCGCCCGTCGTATCTGATCGCGGCCGACGGCGCGCACAGCGCGATTCGCCATCGCCTCGGCCTGAACTTCGAGGGCAAGACCATCGACCAGACCTTCCTGCTCGCCGACCTGCACGCGGAAACCGACTGGCCCGACGACGAGTTCCAGATCTTCGCGTCCGCCGACGGTCTCGTCGCGCTGTTTCCGATGGGCCATGGCCGCCATCGCCTGATCGCCGATCACGCGGTCGAGCCGTCGGGCAGCGCCGCGGCGCCGACCCCCGCGGTGCTCGGCGAGCCGCCGCTGGACGCGACGCCGGCGCCGTCGCTCGAACAATGCAAGGCGCTGATCGCGCGACGCGTGCGCGAGCGCGTCGACGTGTCGGACCTCGCGTGGTCGGCGTATTTCCATGTGAATAGCCGGATGGTCGATCGGCTGCGCGTAGGCCGCATCTTCCTCGCCGGCGATGCCGCGCACGTGCACAGCCCCGCGGCCGCGCAGGGCATGAACACCGGCATCCAGGAAGCGCTCAACCTCGGCTGGAAGCTCGCGCGCGTGATCGGTGGCGCGGCGCCGGATCGCCTGCTCGACACGTACCACGCCGAACGGCATCCGATCGAACGCGAGGTGTTGCGGCAGACCGGTTTCATCACGCAGATGGCCGAGGCCGATCACGGTCCGCTGAAGCTGCTGCGCGAGCGCGTGATGCCGGTGCTGGCCGCGTTCGGTCCGCTGCGCGATGCCGCGCGCGCGACGATCAGCGAGCTGTCGATCCAGTACCGACGCAGTCCGCTGACGCTCGAACGCGTGCTCGACGGCGGCCCGCGCGCGGGAGAGCGCGCGCCCGATGCGCTTGTGCACGTCGTCGACGGTCCGCTCGGTCGTGCTCCGGGCGTCGGCTGCATTTTCGATCTGCACGATCCGGCGTTCTTCTCGCTGTTTTTGCTGGTGCCGCCGTTGCCCGTCGACGACACGCCGCTCGACCCGGCCGCGAAACATGCGGCGCCGCCGGACCCGGAGCTGGAAAAGCTCGCCGCCGCGGTGGAGCGGCTGCTGCCGAACGCGGTGCGCATCTGGCGCGTCACGGATACGACCGGTGATGGCGGCCCGGCGCTGTCCGAATCGTATGGGCGCACGCGGCCGTCGTTTTATCTGGTGCGGCCCGACGGCTATATCAGCGCGCGCGGACGCACCGGCTCGGACCTGCACGGTCTGGTACGGCACTGCGAGGCGTGGTTTGCGGTGGGGGGAGAAATACCGGAGCAGGCGTCGTTGTGATCACAGCCGCCTGTTTCCCGTTGCGTGGCCCGTGGGCACAAGCACGCGAGCGGCAGGGATTGCGCCGCCGCGCCCCGGTGATCGAGCGAACGGCCTAAAGCCTAAGCCGCTGGCGCCTGCGCAGGCGTCAACTTCTCGCGATACCTGACGATCGCCTCGCGCGTGAAGTCCGATAGCGCGATGCCATACGTGTCCGGCGCTTCATCGAGCGTCGCTAGCAGCGCGCGCCGCATGCGCGGCTCCCAGGAG
The DNA here is from genome assembly GCF_014397785.1 of Paraburkholderia podalyriae. Taxonomy (GTDB): domain Bacteria; phylum Pseudomonadota; class Gammaproteobacteria; order Burkholderiales; family Burkholderiaceae; genus Paraburkholderia; species Paraburkholderia podalyriae. Next base: position 37,360 of record NZ_VZQQ01000014.1, on the reverse strand, counting down.
CGGCGGATATGCTCGGCGACGCCGGTCAGCGCTTCCTCGTGATCGGGCATCGACTCGAAGAAGTCGCCGATCCGGTTCGCCATGTCGATCAGATTCCGTTTGTCCATCGCTCGTCTCACTTGCCCGCGGTGGCGGCCGCGGCCGCATTGGCCAACTCGCGCTGCTTCAGCAGCTCGAGCTGTTCGCTATTGAAGCGCGAATACTCCTGCTGCCATTGCGACGGCTGCTCGACCGGCATCACCTGCACCGCGGTCACTTTGTATTCGGGGCAGTTGGTCGCCCAGTCGGAGCTGTCGGTCGTGATCACGTTCGCACCCGATTCGGGGAAGTGGAACGTCGTATAGACGACGCCCGGCTGCATCCGCTCCGTCACCTTGGCGCGCAATACGGTCTGCCCCGCGCGCGATTCGATGCCGACCCAGTCGCCGGTTTTGATGCCGCGTTCGTCCGCATCGTGCGGATGCAGTTCGAGCCGGTCTTCCTCGTGCCAGCGCGAGTTCTCGGTGCGGCGCGTCTGCGCGCCGACGTTGTACTGCGACAGGATGCGGCCGGTCGTCATCAGCAGCGGATATTTGCGCGTGACCTTCTCCGGCGATGCGATGAACTTCGTGATCACGAACTTGCCCTTGCCGCGCACGAAGGTATCGACGTGCATCGTCGGCGTGCCGTCGGGCGCGTCCTCGTTGCACGGCCACTGGATGCTGCCCATTTCGTCGAGCTTCCGGTACGACACGCCGTGGAAGGTCGGCGTGAGCCGCGCGATCTCGTCCATGATCTGCGACGGATGCGTGTAGTCCATTTCATAGCCGAGCGCGCGCGAGAGCAGCACCGTGACTTCCCAGTCGGCGTAACCCGGCACCGGCGGCATCACGCGGCGCACGCGCGAGATGCGGCGCTCCGCGTTGGTGAAGGTGCCGTCCTTTTCGAGGAACGACGAACCGGGCAGCAGCACGTGCGCGTACTTGGCGGTCTCGTTGAGAAAGATGTCCTGCACGACGATGCATTCCATCGACGACAGCGCCGCCGACACGTGATGCGTGTTCGGATCCGACTGCACGATGTCTTCGCCCTGGCAGTACAGGCCCTTGAAGGTGCCGTGCACGGCGGCGTCGAACATGTTCGGAATACGCAGGCCGGGTTCCGGCTGCAACGTGACGTTCCACGCTTCCTCGAACAGCGTGCGCGTAACGGTATCGCTGATATGGCGGTAGCCCGGCAGTTCGTGCGGGAACGAGCCCATGTCGCACGAACCCTGCACGTTGTTCTGGCCGCGCAGCGGATTCACGCCGACACCTTCGCGGCCGATGTTGCCGGTCGCCATCGCGAGGTTCGCGATGCCGATCACCATCGTCGAGCCTTGCGCGTGTTCGGTGACGCCGAGGCCGTAGTAGATCGCGGCGTTGCCGGCGCTCGCGTAGATGCGGGCGGCTTCGCGCACCTGCTGCGCGGGTACGCCGCTCGCTGCTTCGGTCGCTTCGGGCGAGTTCTCCGGCAGCGCGACGAAATCGCGCCACTGCTCGAACGCGCGCGTTTCGCAGCGCTCGGCGACGAACGGCTGGTCGAGCAGGCCTTCGGTGACGATCACATGCGCGAGCGCGTTGACGATCGCGACGTTGGTGCCGGGCCGCAATTGCAGATGATGCGACGCTTTCACGTGCGGCGTATCGACGATGTCGATCCGGCGCGGATCGACGACGATCAGCTTCGCCCCCTCGCGCACGCGCCGCTTCAGACGCGAGGCGAACACCGGGTGGCCATCGGTCGGATTCGCGCCGATCACCATGATCACGTCGGCTTTGTCGACGGAGGCGAACGTCTGCGTGCCGGCCGATTCGCCGAGCGTCGTCTTCAGGCCATAGCCGGTCGGCGAGTGGCAGACGCGCGCGCAGGTGTCGACATTGTTGTTGCCGAACGCGGCGCGCACGAGCTTCTGCACGAGGTAGGTTTCCTCGTTCGTGCAGCGCGAGGACGTGATACCGCCGATCGAATCGCGGCCATGCTTCGCCTGGATGCGGCGGAATTCCGACGCCGCGTACGAGATCGCTTCGTCCCAGCTGACTTCGCGCCACGGGTCGGTGATCTTCGCGCGGATCATCGGCTTCGTGATGCGGTCCTTGTGCGTCGCGTAGCCCCACGCAAAGCGGCCCTTTACGCATGCATGACCTTCGTTGGCGTGGCCGTTCTTGTGCGGCACCATCCGCACGACCTGATTGCCCTTCATCTCGGCCTTGAACGAGCAGCCGACGCCGCAATACGCGCAGGTGGTGACGACCGAGTGCTCGGGCTGGCCGAGCATCACGACGGACTTTTCCTGCAAGGTCGCGGTCGGGCACGCGGCCACGCACGCGCCGCACGACACGCACTCCGATTCCATGAACGGCTGGTTCTCGCTGGCCGCGACGCGCGATTCGAAGCCGCGCCCGGTGATCGTCAGCGCGAACGTGCCCTGGGTTTCCTCGCACGCGCGCACGCAGCGATTACAGACGATGCACTTCGCCGGGTCGTATGTGAAGTACGGATTCGATTCGTCCTTTTCGTCCTTCAGATGATTCGCGCCGTCGAAGCCGTAGCGCACTTCGCGCAGGCCGGTCACGCCCGCCATGTCCTGCAGTTCGCAGTCGCCGTTGGCGGGGCAGGTCAGGCAATCGAGCGGATGGTCGGAGATGTACAGCTCCATCACATTGCGACGCAGCGACTGCAGACGGTCGGTCTGCGTGCGCACCTTCATGCCGGCTTCGACCGGCGTCGTGCATGAGGCCGGATAGCCGCGCCGCCCTTCGATTTCGACGAGACACAGGCGGCACGAGCCGAACGGTTCGAGCGAATCGGTCGCGCACAGCTTCGGCACGTTGACGCCGGCTTCGGCCGCCGCGCGCATCACCGACGTGCCGGCCGGTACGGTCACCGCCTGGCCGTCGATTTCGAGCGTCACGTCGACGTCCGAGTGGCGGGCCGGGGTGCCGTAGTCGGTTTCGTCGGAGAAGGGGTAGGCGGCGCGTGCCAGGGCTTGCGACTTGCATGCGCAGTTGCCTGAGCCGCAGCCGCCCCCCAAGGGGACTTCCTTCGGGGCGCCGGCGGGGGAGTTGAACTGGTCGGACATGGTGAACTCCTGGAGTCAGGCCGCGGCCGCTTTGGTGGCGTGGTCGGCAGTGGGATCGGCGGCGAGACCGAAGTCTTCAGGGAAATGATCGAGCGCGGACAACACCGGATACGGCGTCATGCCGCCCATCGCGCACAGCGAGCCGGACACCATCGTATCGCACAGATCGCGCAGCAATTGCACCTGACGCGTCGACGTGTCGCCATTCCGAATCCGCGCGATCACCTCGACGCCGCGCGTTGAGCCGATCCGGCACGGCGTGCATTTGCCGCACGATTCGAGTGCGCAGAAGTGCATCGCGTATTGCGCGAGTTCGGCAAGGTTCGACGTGTCGTCATGCACGACCAGACCGCCGTGGCCGATCACCGCGCCGACCGCCGCATAGGCTTCGTAGTCCATCGGAATGTCCCACTGGCTTGGCGGCAGATAGGTGCCGAGCGGACCGCCCACCTGCACCGCGCGCGCCGGCCGGCCGCTCGCGGTGCCGCCGCCGAAGTCGTCGAGCAGTTCGCGCAGCGTCACGCCGAACGCGAGTTCGACGAGGCCGCCTCGCTTGATGTTGCCGGCCAGCTGGAACGGCAGCGTGCCGCGCGAGCGGCCCATGCCGAAGTCCTTATAGAACGCCGCGCCGCGCGCGAAGATGATCGGCACCGTGGCGAGCGTGATCACGTTGTTGATCACGGTGGGCTGGCCGTAGAGACCCGCGAGCGCGGGCACCGGCGGCTTCGCGCGAACGATGCCGCGCTTGCCTTCGAGCGATTCGAGCAGCGCGGTTTCCTCGCCGCACACATACGAGCCCGCGCCTTTCGCGACGAACAGCTCGAAGCGCTGCCCGCTCGACAGCACGCTGTCGCCGAGCCAGCCAGCTTGACGCGCGCGGGCGATGGCCGCTTCGAGCGTCGCGATCGAGTGCGGGTATTCGCTGCGCACATAGATGTAGCCGACGCTCGCGCCGGTCACGATGCCCGCGATGATCATGCCTTCGATCAGCACGTACGGATCGCTTTCCATCACGAGACGATCGGAGAAGGTGCCCGAGTCGCCTTCGTCGGCATTGCAGACGATGTACTTCTGCGCAGCCTTGGCGGCGCGCACGGTGCGCCACTTGATCCCGGCCGGGAAGGCCGCGCCGCCGCGGCCGCGCAGACCCGATTCGATCAAGGCTTCGCACGCGGTGTCGCCGTTGGCTTGCAGCGCGTTGCGCAGGCCTTCGAGGCCACCATGCGCGACGTAGTCGTCGATGGACAGCGGGTCGGTGATGCCGATGCGCGCGAAGGTCAGGCGCTGCTGCTTCTTCAGATACGGAATCTCGTCGACCACGCCGACGCGCCGCGCATGCTCGCCGCCGTCGATGAAGCCCGCGTCGAACAACGCGGCGACGTCTTCGACGTCGACATTCGCATAGCCGATGCGGCCTTCAGGCGTCGCGACTTCGACGAGCGGTTCAAGCCACAGCAAGCCGCGCGAACCGTTGCGGATCAGTTCGATTTCCACGCCGCGGCGCGCGGCTTCGCTGCTGATGGCTTCAGCCAGTGCATCGGCGCCGAGCGCGAGCGCCGAAGAGTCTCGCGGAACATAGAGGCGCGTCATGCCGGCACCCCCACGCGTTTGCGGGCTGCGGCGAATAGCGCATCGAATTTCTGCGGCGACACGCGCGCGTGCAATGTGCCGTTGAGCATCAGCGCCGGCGACAGCGCGCATTGGCCGAGGCAGTACACCGATTCGAGTTCTACCGTTGCGCCGTCATGGTGACCGGCATCGAAGCGGCAACCGGTGTGCGCTTCGATGTGCTGTGCGAGCGCCTCGGTGCCCATGCTGCGGCACGCTTCGGCGCGGCAAAGCTGCACCGTGACGGGCGCGGCCGGCGTGGTGCGAAAGTGATGGTAGTAGGTGATGACGCCGTGCACTTCCGCGCGTGACAGGTTCAGCGCGCGCGCGAGCGGTTCGACCGCCGCGGGCGGCACATAGCCGAGTTCGTCCTGGATCGCGTGCAGGATCGTGATCAGAGTGCGGCCCGGCTGCGCGTGACGTTGCACGAGCTGATCCGGCGCCGTGGCGAGAGAATCGTCCAAAGTGGGGGCTCCTCCAAAGCGATATATGCACTTGTTATTCATAATACAGGCACGTATGCTTCGCTTATTCGATATGGTATAGCCGAAAGATAGGCGGGCGAACCGGCGCGTGCAATAGGAAAGAGTTCAACATATATGGTCAGAATCGAATGCCAGGTCGAGCTGGTGGTGAAGGGCGCGGACGGCCGCGAGGCCAGCCTGACGGACGTGATGCCGCTGCTCGCGCTCGTCAACGAATCTGGCAGCATTGCGCAGGCCGCGGCGCGTAAGGGTTTGTCCTATCGGCACGCATGGGGTTTGCTGCGCAGCATCGAGGAGCGGCTCGGCGGTCCGCTGATCGCGAAAGAGCGCGGGCGCGGCTCCGTGCTGTCCGAGCTCGGTCATGCGGTGCTGCGCGGACAGCGACTCTGCGGCGAGCGGCTCGGCGGCAATCTGCAGGCGCTCGCGAGCGAAGTGGCGAGCGATCTGAATCGCTGGCTCGCGCCCCCCGCCGATGACGTGCGGATTCACGCGTCGCATGGTTATGCGGTGGCCGCGCTCGTCACCGCGCTCGTCGCCAAAGATCTACCGGTCGAGATCAAATATCGCGACAGTGCCGACGCGGTCAGCGCGCTCGCGCGCGGCGAGTGCGATCTGGCGGGCTTTCATCTGCCGCTTGGCGAGTTTCGTTCGGTGTGCGCCGATACCTACCGGCGCTGGCTCGATCCGCAGCGCCATGTGCTCGTGCATCTGACCCGGCGCAAGCAGGGGCTCTTCGTCGGCAAGGGCAATCCGAAGCGGATCGGCGGGCTCGGCGACCTTGCCCGCGACGACATCCGTTTCGTCAACCGCCAGCCGGGCTCGGGTACGCGGATGCTGCTCGATCTTGCGCTGCGACAGCTGGGTGTGGACCCGGACCGCGTCAACGGTTATGCGTCGACCGAATTGACGCACTCGGCGATCGCGGCTTTCGTCGCGAGTGGCATGGCGGACATAGGCTTCGGCGTCGAGCCGGCCGCGCATCATTTCGGGCTCGACTTCATTCCGATCGTCGATGAGGACTATTACTTCGCGTGCGACCGCGCGCATCTCGCTCGCGCGCCGCTCGCGACAGTGATCGATCTGCTGCGCGGCAGCGCGTTTCACCATCGCGTCGAGCAGCTCGACGGCTATGATCCGCGCGACTGCGGCAGGCTTCTCGATGTGCACGAGGGGCTCGGCGGCGCGCTCGCGTAACGGCGGCGTAAGAGCCTGTAATCAGAAAAGCGATGGTGCTCCGAGCGCGCCGCTGCGCGGCTCGTCGGTTTCGGCTACTCTCTTGGCTTCGCATCCGCTCTAACCGCGCGCCAAGACGCGCCGAACCGACATGAAAGCTCTTCTCCACGCATGTGCCGCCGCTGCCGCGGCTGGTGTGCTTTGCGCCACCGTTTCCGTTGCCTTCGCGCAAAACTCGCCTGGCGTGCCAGGCGGCATCCTGAACGACGAATTCCGCCTCAACGAGCATCCGCAGATGCCGTTCGCCGCGTCCGCGCCGTCGAACAAGTATCAGCACGGCCAACGCTCGCAGGCGCGCAAGCGCGGTGACCTGGGCGATCCGAGCGGCTGCAATCTGCAGTGCCCGAAAGACGAATGAGCGTTCGCTCGGGCTTTGCCCGAGCTTCCTGGTTTGACGCAACGCCGGCCCGTGGGTCGGCGTTGTGCTTTGCGGCTGGTGAATTCCGGCCCATCTGCCAGCCGGTTCGGTGTCTCAAGGCTTGGCGATGTGCCAGATTTCCTTGAAGCCGTCTCCCTTTGCATCGCCCGCCTGCTTGTCGGCCGCGTAGTGATTTCGACGACGTGCTTGACGAGCGACGACCTGTTTCGAGTTTTCGAGTATAGGCAGCGGCTGCGGATTTACCGGCTCGTGTTGAGTGTCCCGCTGAGCAAACGAGGGCGCCTGACTTGCCCCGCGAAGCGTTGCGGGGTGCCGAAAATGAAAAGCCCCGGCAGCGTTACACTGCCGGGGCTTTTCGGGGGCGTTCATCGCGAACGCCCAGTGTTTGGTGGAGGCGGCGGGAATCGAACCCGCGTCCAGAAGTCCTCTACGACCAGTTCTACATGTTTAGTTCTGTCTTTTGATTTAACCGCAGCGACGCGGACGAACACGCTGCGCTACGGCGATTCACTAAATTTTCGACCCGGACGTCGTGACGCCGCCAAGGCTTAACTGACGTATATGACCTCTGTCGGTATTGCTACCGGTCTTGCGACACTAGCCCGTCAGTGAACTAGGCAGAGGACGGCGGCCCTTAGGCTGCCAGTGCGAACGTATCGTCGTTTGCAGTTACGTTTTTCCCATTGATTAACGAGGTGACGGGTCCTCGACATGCCCTAGCCGCTTCGCAACCCCTGTCGAAACCAGGTCGCCCCCGCGGTTCGTTGCTCACATATATGAGCCAAAGGACATTTTACAATAGATCGGGGGCGGCGTCCGGACTCTTGGATGGCCGCTGAATGATGCAACCTGGTGCGCAAGTGTCGGACGCGCCTTTCAGCCGATCTGTCAGCCGACGTCGCGCAGCAGCGTCTGCAACGCGGCCGTCGATTCCACCACGTGCTGCGCGTGCCATCGTGTCGGCGGAATGTCGTTGCCGCAATAGCCGTACGCCGCGGCTACGGTCTTCATGCCGGCCGCAAAACCGGCTTGCACGTCACGCAGATCGTCGCCGATATAAACGACGCGCTCCGGCGCGATGTCCAACTCGCGAGCCGCGTGCAGCAGCGGCGCGGGGTGCGGTTTCGAATGTGGGGTCGTGTCGCCGCTCACCACGCAGCCGGCGCGCTCCTCGAGTCCAAGTTGCGCAACGAGCGGCTCGGTGAGTCGCGCGACCTTGTTGGTGACGATGCCCCAGCGCACGCCACGCGCGTCGAGTTCGTCGAGCACTTCGGCGATGCCCGGAAAGAGTGTCGTCTCGATGCACAGATCCGCTTCGTAGTTCGCGAGAAACTCCTCGCGCATCGATGCGAATTCGTGATGGTCGGGCCCGATGCCGAACGCGCCGCAGATGAGTCCGCGCGCTCCGGCCGAAGCCAGCGGGCGCAGCTTTCCGAGCGGCACCATCTCAAGTCCCCGGTCGTGGCGCATCTTGTTGACGGCGGCCGCGAGGTCGGGCGCCGTGTCGGCAAGCGTGCCGTCGAGGTCGAAAAGCACGGCGAGGCAAAAGCCGAGCGTGTCGTCGTTGTCTTCGCGCTGCGGCAGGGGAGTCGGATCGCTCATGGGTTCGTTTCGGATGCGGCGGGTCGGGGCGGTACTGGCAGGTCAGGCGTCGCGGCGGCAGGCGAGCATATAGTTGACGCTCGTGTCGGACGACAGCGCGAAATGCTTGCTGAGCGGGTTGTAGACGATGCCCTTGATGTCGGCCGTGCGCAGCTCGGCGGCGCGCACGAAGCCGGCGAGTTCCGACGGGCGGATGAAGCGCGCGTAGTCGTGGGTGCCCTTCGGCAACATTCGCGCGATGTATTCGGCGCCGATCACCGCGAACAGATACGACTTCACGTTGCGGTTCAGCGTGGAGAAAAACACCCAGCCGCCCGGCTTCACAAGATTCCTGCAGGCCTCGACGATTGCGGCCGGCCGGGGCACGTGTTCGAGCATTTCCATGCAGGTGACCGCGTCGTACGTGCCCGGTTCGCGCGTGGCCAACGCCTCGGCGGCGATTTCTTCGTAATCGACGGTTACACCACTTTCAAGACTGTGAAGGTCGGCGACGCCGAGGGCCTGCGCCGACAGGTCGATGCCCTTCACATTAGCGCCCAGACCTGCCATCGATTCAGACAGGATGCCGCCGCCGCAGCCGATGTCGAGCACCTTTTTGCCGGCGAGGTGCGCGTGCGCATCGATCCAGCTCAGGCGGATCGGATTCAGTTCGTGCAGCGGTTTGAATTCGGCGTTCGGGTCCCACCAACGATGCGCGAGGTCGCTGAATTTCTGTAGTTCGTGGGGATCGGCGTTGGTCATGGCGAAGGCTGCCTCGATGAGAGCGGTGAGCGGACGCTCGAGGATAAACCCTGAGTATATAGGGCGAGAGAAAGGGCGGCAAAAGCGCGGCGGGTAGCGGTGCTGATGCGATGCGAGTTGCCAGCCGCTAGTCGCGGAGTGGGGACGTTTCTCCGTCGCGCGTCACGGAACATCGCAGCCCCCGCGCATAAAAAAAGCCCCGCTGAAGCGGGGCTTTCGACACTGCGGTAATTTTCCAGCTTACTGCTTCGGCGTACCGACAACTTCGACTTCCACGCGGCGGTCCGGTGCGAGGCAGGCGATGAGTTGCTTGCGGTTCTTCTGGTTGCAACCGGTGGTAACCGGGTTGCGACGGCCCTTGCCTTCCGTGTAGATACGGTTGGCTTCGACGCCCTTGCTGACCAGGAAGGCCTTCACAGCTTGAGCACGACGCAGCGACAGACGGTCGTTGTAGGCGTCCGAACCGATGCGGTCGGTGTGGCCCGTCGCGACGACGACTTCGAGGTTGATGCCCTGGATCTTCGATGCCAGTTCGCCCAGACGTTCCTTGCCGGCCGGCTTCAGGATTGCCTTGTCGAAGTCGAACAGCGCATCAGCTTGATACGTAATCTTTTGGCTGGAGATAGCCGGAGCCGGAGCGACCGGTGCCGGCGGGGTCGGAGCTTGAGCAACCAGAGCGCCGTCGCACTTGGCGTTAGCCGTTGCGGGCGTCCAGAATGCATCGCGCCAGCAAAGCTCGTTCGTGCCATTCATCCACACGTATTCGCCAGTACCATTCACCCAGTTGTCGTTGGTAGCTTGTCGCGACGCCGGCACCGACTGCGCCATGGCGGATGCAGCCATAACTGCGGTAGCTGCAATGAACGCGAGCTTTGAAAGTTTATTCATATTTCTCCTCTCGAAATTGAGATTACCGCAGGTTTACTGCGAGCCTGTTGACGAAGACCAGTCATACATTGCTCGAAGTATAACATTGGTGGGGAACAAAAACTGTCTGTGTAGACTTCGAGCAGTGTCTGACTCTTTGTGCGTTGGCATTTTGCCATATCGTTCCCTTCCGACGAAAAAAAAATCCGCCCCCGATCAAATCCCCGTCCAATTGTGGTGCACGCGCAACAAATTATTCGCCTGGACGGTCCGCTGGCTCTGGCTGAGCGGGGAATCGGCCCCATGCACGAATCGGGCCCGACGGGACGGAAAATGAGCTATCGGCGAGGTGTTGGCGGGCCGGCCCTCTAATATGTATACGTACCGTCGTCGGGCGAGAAGGCGTGGCATGTTAGAATCGCGTGATGCGTTGCGCCTGCAATGCTTACGCGAAGATGCGGCGAGCCCGCGCCTTCGCACGTAAAAGATACGGATAATGGATCAATTCGCCAAAGAGACTCTGCCAATCTCCCTTGAGGAGGAAATGCGCCGTTCGTATCTCGATTACGCGATGAGCGTGATCGTGGGGCGAGCGCTTCCCGATGTCCGCGATGGCCTGAAGCCGGTGCACCGGCGCGTGCTGTACGCGATGCACGAGCTGAACAACGACTGGAATCGCGCCTACAAGAAGTCGGCGCGTATCGTCGGCGACGTCATCGGTAAATACCACCCGCATGGCGACACCGCTGTCTACGACACGATCGTCCGGATGGCGCAGAATTTCTCGCTACGCTACATGCTCGTCGACGGCCAGGGGAACTTCGGTTCGGTCGACGGCGACAATGCCGCGGCGATGCGTTACACCGAAATCCGCATGGCGAAGATCGGCCATGAGCTGCTGGCCGACATCGACAAGGAAACGGTCGACTTCGTGCCGAACTACGATGGCAGCGAAAACGAACCGGCCATCCTGCCTGCGCGCATCCCTAATCTGCTGATCAATGGCTCGTCCGGCATCGCCGTCGGCATGGCGACCAACATCCCGCCGCACAACCTCAATGAAGTCGTCGACGCGTGTCAGCACCTGCTGAAAAACCCGGAAGCGACGATCGACGAGCTGATCGAGATCATCCCCGCGCCCGACTTCCCGACCGCCGGCATCATCTACGGCGTGGCCGGCGTGCGCGACGGCTATCGCACCGGTCGCGGCCGCGTCGTGATGCGCGCGCTCACGCACTTCGAGGAAATCGATCGCGGCCAGCGCATGGCGATCATCGTCGACGAATTGCCGTATCAGGTGAACAAGCGCTCGCTGCTCGAGCGCATCGCCGAGCTCGTCAATGAGAAGAAGCTCGAAGGCATTTCCGACATCCGCGACGAGTCCGACAAGAGCGGAATGCGTGTCGTGATCGAGCTCAAGCGCGGCGAAGTGCCCGAGGTCGTGCTGAACAATCTGTACAAGGCGACCCAGCTTCAGGACACCTTCGGCATGAACATGGTCGCGCTTGTCGACGGCCAGCCGAAGCTGCTGAATCTGAAGGAAATGCTGACGTGCTTCCTGTCGCATCGCCGGGAAGTGCTGACGCGGCGCACGGTCTACGAACTGCGCAAGGCGCGCGAACGTGGCCATGTGCTCGAAGGTCTGGCGGTTGCGCTCGCGAACATCGACGAATTCATCGCGCTCATCAAGGCCGCGCCGACGCCGCCTATCGCGAAGCAGGAATTGATGTCGCGCGAGTGGGATTCGTCGCTCGTGCGTGAAATGCTGTCGCGCGCCGAGACCGAAAACGCGACGGCCGGCGGCCGCGAAGCTTACCGTCCGGAAGGCCTTAACCCGTCGTTCGGCATGCAGGCTGACGGCCTCTACCGTCTGTCCGATACCCAGGCCCAGGAGATTCTGCAGATGCGTCTGCAGCGCCTGACCGGTCTCGAGCAAGACAAGATCATCGGCGAATACCGCGACGTGATGGCGCAGATCGCCGACCTGTTGGACATCCTGGCTCGCCCGGAACGCATTTCGGCGATCATCGTCGATGAACTCACGTCGATCAAGGCCGAATTCGGCGATGCACGCCGCTCGAAAATCGAGCTGAACGCGACCGAGTTGAACACCGAAGACCTGATCACGCCGCAGGAAATGGTCGTGACGATGTCGCACGCGGGCTACGTGAAATCGCAGCCGCTGTCCGAATATCGGGCGCAGAAGCGCGGTGGTCGCGGCAAGCAGGCCACTTCGATGAAGGAAGACGACTGGATCGACACGCTGTTCATCGCCAATACGCACGACCATATCCTGTGTTTCTCGAACCGCGGTCGCGTGTACTGGGTCAAGGTCTACGAAGTGCCGCAGGGTTCGCGCAATTCGCGCGGCCGGCCGATCGTCAATATGTTCCCGCTGCAGGAAGGCGAAAAGATTACGGTCGTGCTGCCGGTCAAGGAATTCTCCGCCGACAAGTTCGTGTTCATGGCGACCGCGTTAGGAACGGTAAAAAAGACGCCGCTGGAAGCATTCAGCCGTCCGCTGCGCAAGGGTATTATTGCGGTCGGTCTCGATGAGGGCGATTACCTGATCGGCGCCGCGATCACTGACGGCCAGCATGACGTGATGCTGTTCTCGGATTCGGGCAAGGCAGTGCGCTTTGACGAAAACGACGTGCGTCCGATGGGCCGCGAGGCGCGCGGCGTGCGCGGCATGCAACTCGAGGACGGTCAGAACGTGATCGCGTTGCTGGTGGCCGGCGACGAGCAACAGTCGGTGCTTACGGCGACCGAGAACGGTTTCGGCAAGCGCACGCCGATCACCGAGTACACGCGTCATGGTCGCGGCACGAAGGGCATGATCGCGATCCAGACGTCGGAGCGTAATGGCAAGGTGGTTGCCGCGACGCTCGTGGACCCGGAAGCGCAGATCATGCTGATTACGACGACGGGCGTGCTGATTCGCACGCGCGTGTCGGAAATTCGCGAAATGGGACGTGCAACGCAAGGTGTTACACTCATCAGCCTTGACGAAGGGACCAAGCTGTCGGGTCTGCAACAGGTAGCTGAGGCCGAGGGCGAGTCGGAAAGCGATTCCGACGGCTCCGCTGAAGGTGATAACGGCGGTGAGAGCGGCGGCGCGGCTTGATCCGTGCCAGCGGTTTTCAGTCTCAGTTAACACGTTGAAGCTACGCTGCGGGTCACCGCGTATCGGGCCGGTACGCTTTCTCGTGCGGCGTGCAGTCCAAGTTAATTTCTCTTCTAGGGAGTAATGATGCAAAAACGATTCAAACAACTGATGTTGCTGGCTGCCATCGTGCCGACCTTCGCCATGGCTCAAGCGCTGCAGAACCAGGCGCCGGCGGCTCCGGCTGCCGCAGCAGCACCGGTTGATCCGGCCAAGCAGGCTGCCATCAAGGACCTGCTCGACGCCATCGACGCACAGAAGCTGGTTGGCGCAATCGGCAACAGCGCGCAGATGCAGGCCAAGCAGCTCGTGCCGGCAATCCTGTCGGACGCGCTGACCGAGAACAAGTCGATGACGGACAAGCAGAAGCAGGCCGCTGTGCCGGCGCTGCAGAAGAACGCGGTGCCGAAGCTGGTGGACAGCGCGGGCCAGGTGTTCGCGACCGACTCTTTCCGTCAGGACGCAATGCAAGCTCAGTACGATGCGTACGCGAAGTACTACAGCACGTCGGAAATCAAGGATCTGACCGCGTTCTACAAGAGCCCGACCGGTCGCAAGTTCATCCAGGTGCAAGATCAGGTTGGTCGCGACGTCGTGAACGGCCTGATGCAGAAGTACATGCCGGAATCGATCAAGGCAACGCGAGACCAGGCCGACAAGGAAGTCGCATCGGTCAAGTCGGCTGCCAAGTAAATTTGCTCGCAGGCCGCGCTGATCAGCCGGCCTGTCGCCTGCGGCACACCGGCGTGGCGGGTTGGCGGCGACAATGCGATAATGGTCGTTTGCGCACTGGCGCAGACGGCCATTTTCTTTTTCGGCGAGCCATTTCGTAGATATCTTCGCCGATTCCTGCGCGACTCCGTTTTTCGCGCCCGCTTCCAGGACCTCACATGCGCGTCTTTAATTTCTCCGCCGGCCCGGCAGCCATGCCCGAAGAAGTGCTGCGCCAGGCAGCCGACGAGATGCTAAATTGGCAAGGCAGCGGTATGAGCGTGATGGAAATGAGCCATCGCGGCAAGGAATTCATGTCGATCCACGAGGAAGCGCTGACGGACCTGCGCGAGCTGCTGCAGGTGCCGGCAAGCCATCGGATCCTGTTTCTGCAGGGTGGCGGGCTCGGCGAAAACGCGATCGTGCCGATGAACCTGTTCGGCTCGAAACCGCGCGCGGATTTCGTCGTGACCGGCTCATGGTCGCAGAAGTCGTTCAAGGAAGCACAGAAATACGGCAGCGTGCACGTGGCCGCGAGCGGCCAAACGGCTGATGGCTTCACCCGCGCGCCGGCGTGCTCGGAATGGCAGTTGTCGGACGATCCGGCCTACGTGCACTTGTGCACGAACGAGACCATTCACGGCGTCGAAACCTTCGAGATTCCCGACCTTGGCGATATTCCGCTCGTCGCGGACGCGTCGTCGCATATCCTGTCGCGCCCAATGGATGTCGCCAAGTATGGCGTGCTGTTCGGGGGCGCACAGAAGAACATCGGCATGGCCGGCGTCACGGTCGTCATCGTACGCGAGGACATGCTCGATCGCGCGATGCCGATCTGCCCGTCGGCGTTCGACTGGAAAACCGTCGCCGAAAACAACTCCATGTACAACACCCCGCCCACCTATGCGATCTATATCGCCGGGCTCGTGTTCAAATGGTTGAAGAAGCTGGGCGGCCTCACGGCGATGGAGGCGCGCAACCTCGAAAAAGCGAAGCTGCTGTACGACACGATCGACTCGAGCAGCTTCTATCTGAACAAGGTCGAGCGTGGCTCGCGCTCGCGGATGAACGTACCGTTCTTTCTCGCCGACGAGTCGCGCAACGAAGATTTCCTGTCCGGCGCGAAAGCGCGGGGATTGGTGCAGCTAAAGGGCCACAAGTCCGTCGGCGGCATGCGGGCGTCGATTTATAACGCCGTCCCGCTCGAAGGCGTCAAAACGCTTGTCGAATACATGAAGGAATTCGAACAGCGCGGCGCCTGAGTCACACTGACCGGCAGGCGTGCGCATCTTTTCCAGCAGTTACCCGGCAGAGCCGTTTTACGCATGGACGACGAACTCAATACACGACTCAAACCTCTGCGCGATCGCATCGACGCGCTCGACGCGCAACTGATCGCGCTCCTGAACCAGCGCGCGTCGGTCGCGCTCGAAGTCGGGGAGGTCAAGAAGCATTTCAACGCGCCGGTGTTCCGGCCCGAGCGCGAGATGCAGGTGATCGCGCGCCTGCAGGAAATGAGCGCGGGGCCGCTCTCGGACGAGCACATCAGCGCGATCTGGCGCGAGATCATGGCCGCAAGCCGCGCGCTCGAAAAGAGCATCAAGGCCGCGTACCTCGGGCCGGTCGGCACCTATAGCGAACAGGCGATGCATGAGTACTTCGGTCAGTCGATCGAAGGGCTGCCGTGCCCGTCGATCGATGAAGTGTTCCGCTCCGTCGAGGCGGGCGCCGCCGACTACGGCGTCGTACCGGTCGAGAATTCGACCGAAGGCGCGGTGTCGCGCACGCTGGATCTGCTGCTGCAAACGCAGCTGACCATCGGCGGCGAACTCGCGTTGCCGATCCATCACAACCTGCTTACGCAAAACGGCCTCGTCGGCGTCACGCGCGTATGCGCGCATGCGCAGGCGCTTGCGCAGTGCCAGCGCTGGCTGTCGACCAACGCGCCGCATCTCGAGCGCCAGGCGGTGTCGAGCAATGCGGAAGCCGCACGGATGGCGGCCGAAGATTCGACCGTTGCGGCCATCGCCGGCGACCGCGCCGCGATCCACTACGGGCTGCAGGTCACCAACGCGCTGATCCAGGACGATCCGCACAACCGCACGCGCTTCGTAATGATCGGCAAGCAGCCGACCGGTCCGAGCGGCTACGACCAGACGTCGCTGATCGTGTCGGTCGTGAACGAACCGGGCGCGATGGTCAAGCTGCTCGAGCCGCTTGCACGCCACGGCGTGTCGATGTCGCGTTTCGAATCCCGCCCGGCCCGCGTCGGCACGTGGGAATACTACTTCTATATCGACGTCGAAGGACATCGCGACGATCCGGCCGTGGCCGCCGCGCTCACCGGGCTCGGCGAGAAGGCGGCGTTCCTGAAGATACTCGGCTCGTATCCGCGCGCCCGCTAAGAGCTGGCAGCGGAGTTGGGGCGGCGCCGTGTGCGCTGCCCGAAAGCATATTTCACCATCCATCGTCGTTCGGAGATTTTCATGACAGCGTCTTTCGGCCCTTCCTATGTGCGTGCGATCGCGCCGTACATCGCCGGCAAGCCGATCGCGGAAGTGGCCCGCGAGTTCGGTCTCGAAGAGGCGAGCATCGTGAAGCTGGCATCGAACGAGAATCCGCTCGGCATGCCGGAATCCGCGCAGCGCGCGATGGCGCAGGCGATCGCCGACCTCGGCCGCTATCCGGACTCGAACGGTTTCGAGCTGAAGGCGGCGCTTGCCGCGCGCTTTGGGGTGCCGGCCGAATGGATCACGCTCGGCAACGGCAGCAACGACATCCTCGAACTCGCCGCGCACGCGTTCGTCGAGAAGGGCCAGGCGGTCGTGTTCTCGCAGTATTCGTTCACGGTCTATGCGCTCGCGACGCAAGGTGTCGGCGCGCGCGCGATCGTCGTGCCGGCCGTGCGCTATGGTCACGACCTCGACGCGATGCTCGCCGCGATCGACGACGACACGCGTCTCGTATTCGTCGCGAATCCGAACAATCCGACCGGCACGTTCGTCGACGGTCCGACACTCGAGGCGTTCCTCGACAGGGTGCCGCGCCATGTGGTCGTCGTGCTCGACGAGGCGTACACCGAGTATCTGTCGGCGGACAAGCGCTACGACTCGATTCACTGGGTGCGTCGCTATCCGAACCTGCTGGTGTCGCGCACCTTCTCGAAGGCGTTCGGTCTCGCTGGCCTGCGCATCGGTTTCGCGATCGCGCAGCCCGAGCTGACCGATCTGCTGAACCGCTTGCGTCAGCCGTTCAACGCCAATACGCTCGCGCAAGCCGCGGCGATCGCGGCGTTGAACGACAACGCGTTTCTGCAGAAGAGCGCGGCGCTGAACGCGCAGGGCTACAGGCTTCTGACCGAGGCGTTCGACAAACTCGGCCTCGAATACGTGCCATCCGAAGGCAACTTCGTGCTCGTGCGCGTCGGCAGCGACGACCAGGCCGGCGCTCGTGTGAACCTCGCGCTGCTGAAGCAGGCCGTGATCGTGCGACCGGTCGACAACTACGGCTTGCCGCAGTGGCTGCGTATCACGATCGGCCTGCCGCAGGAAAACGAAGCGTTCCTCGCGGCGCTCGAAAAGACGCTTGCCGAGCCTGCCGCGGCGTAAGCGTTGATCCTTGACCCCGCGCGTCGGCCGGCAGGAGCGGCGCGCTTATTGTCCGTATTGTGTGAACGACGTGGCCGCGTTTTCTTTTAACAAGCTGGTGATTTTCGGTGTTGGCCTGATCGGCGGATCGCTCGCGCGCGCGTTGCGTGAACGCGGCGAGGCCGGCGGAGCGCGCACGGTAATTGGCGTGGGACGGACGTCCGCGTCGAGCGAACGCGCGTTGGCGCTCGGTGTGATCGACGGCGCCGCGGCGCTCAACGACGACGCCGCGTTGCGCGACGCGCTCGCGGGCGCGGACTTCGTGCTGCTCGCGGCGCCGGTCGCGCAGACGCTGCCGCTGCTCGAACGCATCGCGCCGCATCTCGACGCCGACACGATCGTCACCGATGCGGGCAGCACCAAATCCGACGTGGTCGTCGCCGCGCGCGCGGCGCTCGGCGCGCGGATCGGCCGGTTCGTGCCGGGCCATCCGATCGCCGGCCGCGAGTCGAGCGGCGTCGATGCCGCGTTGCCCGATCTATACGTGAACCGCAACGTCGTGCTGTGCCCGCTGCCGGAGAACGCGCCGGAAGCGGTCGAGCGCGTCGCGGCGATGTGGCGCGCCACCGGCGCATTGGTGCGGAACATGACGGCGCAGCAGCACGACCGCGTGTTCGCGTCCGTCAGTCATCTGCCGCACGTGCTGTCGTTCGCGCTCGTCGAGCAGATCCTCAATTCGCCCGACGCCGGGTTGAAGTTCTCGTTCGCGGCGGGCGGATTTCGCGACTTCACGCGCATCGCCGCGTCGAGTCCGGAGATGTGGCGCGACGTATGTGTCGCCAATCGCGCGGCGCTGCTCGACGAACTTGACGGGTACACCGCGGTGCTCGCGCGCCTGCGCGCTGCGATCGAAGCCGGCGACGGCGCCGCGCTCGAAACGGTGTTCGCGCGCTCGCGCGTCGCGCGCAGTCAGTGGCAGGAGCAGCGCGCGGCTGGCGTGGCCGACGGCGACGCGTCCAAATAACCGGAAACTGGACACATCATGGAATTCCTCGATCTCGGACCCTTTTCCCGTGCGTCCGGCACGGTTCGTCTGCCCGGCTCGAAGAGCATCTCGAACCGAGTGCTGCTGCTCGCCGCGCTCGCCGAAGGCGAGACGACGATCACGAACCTGCTCGATTCCGACGACACCCGGGTGATGCTCGACGCGCTCGAAAAGCTTGGCGTACGCCTGAAGCGCGAAGGCGACACCTGCGCCGTGACCGGTACGCGCGGCGCGTTCACCGCGCGTACGGCCGACCTGTTCCTCGGGAATGCGGGCACGGCGGTGCGTCCGCTGACCGCGGCGCTCGCCGTGAACGGCGGCGACTACCGGATCCACGGCGTGTCGCGCATGCACGAGCGGCCGATCGGCGATCTCGTCGACGGCCTACGCCAGATCGGCGCGAAGATCGACTATGAGCAGAACGAGGGCTATCCGCCGCTGCGCATCCGCCCCGCGCAGATTACGGCCGACGCGCCGATCCGCGTGCGCGGCGATGTGTCGAGCCAGTTCCTGACTTCGCTGTTGATGACGCTGCCCCTCTTGCGCACATCGAGCGGCGTCACCACCGTGCAGGTCGACGGCGAGTTGATCTCGAAGCCGTACATCGAGATCACGATCAAGCTGATGGAGCGCTTCGGCATCAAGGTCGAGCGTCACGGCTGGCACCAGTTCGTGGTGCCAGCGGCGCAGCGGTATCAGTCGCCGGGCACGATCATGGTGGAAGGGGATGCGTCGTCGGCGTCGTATTTCCTCGCCGCGGGCGCGCTCGGCGGCGGGCCGCTGAAAGTGGAGGGCGTAGGCCGCGCGAGCATCCAGGGCGACGTCGGATTTGCCGATGCGCTCATCAAGATGGGCGCGAACCTGCAGATGGGCGACGACTGGATCGAAGTGCGCGGCGTCGGCACCGACCACGGCAAGCTCGATCCGATCGACATGGACTTCAACCTGATCCCCGATGCCGCGATGACGATCGCCGTCGCCGCGCTGTTCGCGGACGGCACGACCACGCTGCGCAACATCGCGAGCTGGCGCGTGAAGGAAACCGACCGCATCGCCGCGATGGCGACCGAGTTGCGCAAGGTCGGCGCGAAGGTGCAGGAGGGCGAGGATTTCCTCGTCGTCACGCCACCCGAGAAGCTGATCCCGAATGCCGCGATTGACACCTACGACGATCACCGCATGGCGATGTGCTTCTCGCTCGTGAGCCTGGGCGGCGTGCCGATCCGCATCAACGATCCGAAGTGCGTCGGCAAGACGTTCCCCGATTATTTCGAGCGCTTCGCCGCGCTCGCGCATCCCTGATTCAACCCAGATTCGCGTGCGAATCGCCCGACGTGCGACTTTTTCGATGAAACCGACCCGTCCCTTTCACCAGACGCCCGTCATTACGATCGACGGCCCCAGCGCCTCCGGCAAAGGCACTGTGGCCGCGATGGTGGCCGCCAATCTCGGCTTTCACCTGCTCGACAGTGGCGCGCTGTACCGGCTCGCGGCGCTTGCGAGCCTGCGCTACGGCATCGCGGAGGACCATGTCGTCGCACTTGTCAAACTGATCGGCGATCTCCATATCACGTTTCGCGAGGGGCTCGCGCAGATCGACGGCGTCGACGTATCGACCGAAATTCGGGCTGAGGAAGTGGGCAGCCGCGCCTCGGCGATCGCCGTGCACGCGCCGGTACGAGTCGCGCTGGTGGCGCGTCAGCGCGCGTTTCGCAAAGAGCCGGGGCTCGTCGCCGACGGCCGCGACATGGGCACCGTAATCTTCCAGGACGCCGTGTTGAAGGTATTCATGACCGCGAGCGTCGAGGCCCGCGCGACGCGGCGGCATAAGCAATTGATCCAAAAAGGATTTTCTGCTAATATAGATGACTTGCTCCGGGATTTGCGTGAACGCGACGAGCGTGACAGTCAGCGCGCGGCCGCGCCGCTCAAGCCCGCGGCGGATGCAAAGCTGCTTGATACCTCGGCATTGTCGATCGACCAGGCGGTCGAGCAGGTGGTGCAATGGTATGAAGCGCTGGTCCCGCATGCGTAACTGAAATCGGTCGCGCAGCAGCGGCCAGACAGCGGCAGTCCCGTTGTTGGTAGGTGCTTCGCGATGGTCGCGAAGCGTTGTTTTTAACCCTTTAACCCCGCGTGGCGTTCGCGTATTTGCCGTAGTTGCTGACCGGTCCGGTGAGCCAGGCGCTGCGAAAACCATGCAAACTCTGATTTTTATGTCCGACCTGCAAACCTCTACCCCGAATACCGAATCTTTTGCGGCTCTGTTCGAAGAGTCGCTGACCAAGCAGGACATGCGCGCTGGCGAAGTGATCTCCGCCGAAGTCGTGCGTGTCGACCACAACTTCGTGGTCGTTAACGCTGGTCTGAAGTCCGAAGCCTACATCCCGCTCGAAGAGTTCCTGAACGACGCGGGCGAGGTAGAAGTGCAGGCGGGCGACTTCGTTTCCGTCGCGATCGACGCGCTGGAAAACGGCTATGGAGACACGATCCTGTCGCGCGACAAGGCGAAGCGTCTGGCTTCGTGGCTGTCGCTGGAAAAAGCGCTGGACAACAACGAACTCGTGACCGGCACGATCACGGGCAAGGTCAAGGGCGGCATGACCGTGATGGTCAACGGCATCCGCGCGTTCCTGCCGGGTTCGCTGGTTGATACGCGTCCGGTCAAGGACACGACCCCGTACGAAGGCAAGACCCTCGAATTCCGCGTCATCAAGCTGGACCGCAAGCGTAACAACGTCGTGCTGTCGCGCCGCGCCGTCATCGAGGCAACGCAAGGCGAAGAGCGCGCGAAACTGCTCGAAACGCTGAAGGAAGGCGCGATCGTCGAAGGCGTGGTCAAGAACATCACCGACTACGGCGCGTTCGTGGATCTCGGCGGTATCGACGGCCTGCTGCACATCACCGACATCGCATGGCGTCGTGTGCGTCACCCGAGCGAAGTTCTGTCGGTTGGCCAGGAAGTCACCGCGAAGATCCTCAAGTTCGACCAGGAAAAGAACCGCGTTTCACTCGGTATCAAGCAACTGGGCGACGATCCGTGGGAAGGCATCTCGCGCCGTTACCCGTCGGGCACGCGTCTGTTCGGTAAGGTCACCAACATCACCGACTACGGCGCGTTCGTCGAAGTGGAATCGGGCATTGAAGGACTTGTCCACGTATCGGAAATGGACTGGACCAACAAGAACGTTGCTCCGTCGAAGGTTGTCCAGTTGGGCGACGAAGTCGAAGTCATGGTTCTCGAAATCGACGAAGACCGCCGTCGTATCAGCCTCGGCATGAAGCAGTGCAAGCCGAACCCGTGGGACGACTTCAGCCGCAACTTCAAGAAGGGCGACAAGATCAGCGGCGCGATCAAGTCGATCACCGACTTCGGCGTGTTCATTGGTCTGCCGGGCGGAATCGACGGTCTGGTTCACCTGTCGGATCTGTCGTGGAGCGAAACCGGCGAGGAAGCCGTTCGCAAGTACAAGAAGGGCGACGAAGTGGAAGCGATCGTTCTCGGCATCGACGTCGAAAAGGAACGAATTTCGCTTGGTATCAAGCAGCTCGAAGGCGACCCGTTCAGCAACTACGTTGCAATGAACGACAAGGGTTCGATCGTCGACGGTACCGTCAAGTCGGTGGACGCGAAGGGCGCTGTGGTTCAGCTGTCGGGTGAAATCGAAGGCTATCTGCGTGCTTCGGAAATCGCGCAGGACCGCGTGGAAGACGCCCGTAACGTGCTGAAGGAAGGCGACAAGGTCAACGCAATGATCATTAACATCGATCGCAAGTCGCGTGGCATCAACCTGTCGATCAAGGCGAAGGATTCGGCTGAGCAGCAGGAAGCCATTCGCGGCCTCGCTGCTTCGGATTCGAGCGCAGCCGCTACCGGCACGACGAACCTCGGTGCGTTGCTGAAGGCCAAGCTCGACGGCCAGAACCAGTAAGCCTGAGAGGTCTGCTGCAGTATGACCAAATCGGAATTGGTCGCCCAGCTGGCTACGCGATTTCCGCAACTTGTTCTCAAAGATGCGGATTTCGCGGTGAAGACGATGCTCGATGCGATGTCGGAGGCGCTTGCCAAAGGTCATCGTATCGAAATTCGTGGCTTCGGCAGCTTCGGCCTCAACCGCCGTCCCTCCCGCGTCGGGCGCAATCCGAAGTCGGGCGAGAAGGTGCTGGTACCCGAGAAATACGTACCGCACTTCAAGCCGGGCAAGGAATTGCGTGAGCGGGTGGATCGTCGCGCGGGCGAGCCGCTGAAGGCCGAGGAGCCGGATGACGACCTTTAATGACTCCGCTGTGCGTCTTGCAGCGTGGCATAGCTAGCGTCAGCGGCCAAAGCCAGTCGGCAAAAGACCAGGAAAAGCGCCTTCGGGCGCTTTTTTTTCGTCCATGATTTGAGGGGCCGCCTTCCGGTGGCCGTTGCATTTCGCGAATCGCCTGTAAGTGCCCCGTCCCGCCACGTGCTGCCCAGTCGCGAGGGCATCCATTACAATACGGGTCACTTCGGCGCGGGCAACACTGTGGCGCGACGCGTCATCGAGCCGGCGTCACCCCGCAACTGCCGTCAAGAGATCCATTCATGAAATTTATCGTCTGGCTGATCCGTGTGCTGGTGTTCGTGCTGCTGCTGGTGCTGGCGCTCTCCAACACGCAACCCGCTACGCTGAATTTCCTCGCCGGCTACGTCTGGTCGGCGCCTCTGATTCTGATTGGCCTCGCATTTTTCGTGATCGGCTTGCTCGCGGGGCTTATATCGGCGATGCCGGCCGTCGTGCGTCTGCGCATGGAGAATGGCCGGCTCAGGCGCGAACTGCGCGTGGCGCGCGAAACCCCACCCGTCGTCGAGCAGCCGCCGCTGCCGCCGCTGATCTGAGCTATTTTGCGCCGCGCGCGCTGAGCGCGGCTTTTCGTTTCCGCTTCCCGCACATTTGCATTAATCGCATGGATCTAGACTTCTGGTGGCTGCTGGTCATACCCGTCGCGTTCGCGTTCGGCTGGATGGCTGCGCGCTACGACCTCAAGACGCTGCTGTCCGAAAGCGCCAACCTGCCGCGTTCGTATTTTCGCGGTCTGAACTTCCTGCTCAACGAACAGCCTGACCAGGCGATCGACGCATTCATCGAAGTCGTCAAGCTCGACCCTGAAACGGTCGAATTGCATTTCGCGCTCGGCAATCTGTTCCGCCGGCGCGGCGAAACGGATCGAGCGATCCGAGTGCACCAAAATCTGCTGAGCCGCGCGGACCTGCCTGTCAGTGAGCGCGATCACGCGCTGTACGAGCTCGGCCAGGACTTCCTGAAAGCAGGTCTGCTCGACCGTGCCGAAGAAACCTTCCGCTCGCTGCAGGCGGGCGATTACGCACTGGGCGCTCAACGCGCGCTGTTGACGATCTACGAGATCGAGAAGGACTGGGTCAAGTCGATCGATACCGCGCGACACCTCGAAACGATGGGCGCACCGTCGCTCGACAAGGAAATTGCGCAGTTCCATTGCGAACTTGCGCAGGAAGCGCTGCAGCAGAAGAAACCGGACGAAGCGCGTCACCAGCTCGGTCTCGCGCTGAAGGCTAACCCGACCAACGTGCGCGCGACGATCCTGTTCGGCGATGTCGACGTGACCGGCGGCGCGCCGGAAGCGGCGATCGGGCAATGGCGCCGCGTCGAGGAACAGAACCCCGCGTATCTGCCGCTCGTCGCCGAGAAGATCATGAAGGCGTATGAAGCGCTCGGCCGGGCGCAGGAGGGCGCCGATCTGCTGACCACGTGGGTCGACCGTCATCCGAGCAACGATCTGCTCGATGTCGCGTATCAGCACGTCGCGTCGCTGCGCGGCGCCGATGCCGCGCATGCACTCGCGCGCACGCAAATGCAGAAGTCGCCGAATCTGGCCGGCATGACGCGCCTGCTCGAAGCGCAGCAGGCCGTCGCCGAAGAGCCGCGGCGCAGCGAGCTCGAGTTGATGCGCACACTGATCCGGCAGCGCACCAAGAATCTGCCGCGCTATACGTGCCAGAATTGTGGTTTCAGGGCGCGGCTTTTCTACTGGCAGTGCCCCGGTTGCAGCGGTTGGGAAACCTATGCGCCACGCCGCGTCGAGCCCATTACCGCGTCGAGCTGACGGCGCACGGGCGGCGTTGGCCGCGTCGGCGTCGATTGCCGCGCGACCGCCCCGCGAATTTCGCAACGAGATTATCGCCGGCTTCATGACCGGCATTCACCACCGGAACCCTCTACCGGAAAGCGTATGAAAATCACCATTATCGGCACCGGCTATGTGGGCCTTGTCACCGGCGCGTGTCTCGCCGAAATCGGCAACGACGTCTTCTGTCTGGACGTCGATCAGCGCAAGATCGACATTCTCAACAAGGGCGGCGTGCCGATTCACGAACCGGGCTTGCAGGAGATGATTGCGCGCACGCGCGCGGCCGGCCGCATCACGTTCTCGACCGACGTCGCGGCGAGCGTCGCGCACGGCGACGTGCAGTTCATCGCGGTCGGCACGCCGCCCGACGAAGACGGCTCCGCCGACCTGCAATACGTGCTCGAGGCCGCGCGCAACATCGGCCGCACGATGAACGGTTTCAAGGTGATCGTCGACAAATCGACGGTGCCGGTCGGCACCGCGCAGCGCGTGCGCGCGGTGATCGACGAAGAACTCGCGAAGCGCGGGCTTGCCGGCAGCGCGCAGCATCGCTTCTCGGTCGTGTCGAACCCCGAGTTCCTGAAGGAAGGCGCCGCCGTCGACGACTTCATGCGCCCCGATCGCATCGTGATCGGTATCGACGAAGACGAACCGGGCGTGCGCGCGCGCGAAATGATGAAGCGTCTTTACGCGCCGTTCAACCGCAATCACGAGCGCACGCTATACATGGACGTGCGCTCGGCCGAATTCACGAAGTACGCGGCCAACGCAATGCTCGCGACGCGCATCTCGTTCATGAACGAGATGTCGAATCTCGCGGACAAGGTCGGCGCCGACATCGAAGCGGTGCGTCGCGGCATCGGTTCCGATCCGCGTATCGGCTATCACTTCCTGTATGCGGGCTGCGGATATGGCGGCTCGTGCTTCCCCAAGGACGTGCAGGCGTTGATTCGCACCGCGAGCGAGAGCGGTCACAACCTGCGCATTCTCGAGGCGGTCGAGGAAGTGAACTACCAGCAGAAGGACGTGCTCGTGAACAAGATCACCGCGAAGCTCGGCGAGGATTTGAGCGGCCGCGCGCTCGCGGTGTGGGGTCTCGCGTTCAAGCCGAATACCGACGACATGCGCGAGGCGCCGAGCCGCCGCGTGATCGGCGAATTGCTCGCGCGCGGCGCGAGCGTACGCGCGTACGATCCGGTCGCGGTGGCCGAGGCGCGTCGCGTATTCGCGATGGATCTGCACGCTGCGCCGGAGCAGCTGGCGCGCCTCACGTTCACGAGCACTCAGGACGAAACGCTGATCGGCGCCGACGCGCTCGTCATCGTGACCGAATGGAAGGAGTTCAAGAGTCCTGATTTCGTGCATCTGAAATCGGTGCTGAAGACACCGCTGATTTTCGACGGCCGCAATCTATACGAACCGGACGCGATGACCGAGCTCGGTATCGACTACCACGCTATTGGACGCCCCTATGCCCAACCCTCTGAACTTCCGGTCGATGCCTGAGTCCATGCCCGCGGCGCCCGCGTCCACGACGCCGCAGAAGCTCCCGACCGTGCCGCGCGCGCAGCTCAACGCAGCGCGCGTGCTGGTGGTCGGCGACGTGATGCTCGACCGTTACTGGTTCGGTGACGTGAACCGCATTTCTCCGGAGGCGCCCGTGCCGGTCGTGCACGTGCAGCGCCAGGAAGATCGGCTGGGCGGCGCGGCGAACGTCGCGCGCAACGCGATCGCGCTCAGCGCGCAGGCGGGTCTTTTGTGCGTGGTGGGTCATGACGAGCCCGGCGAGCGCATCGTGCAACTGCTCGGCGAAAGCGGCGTGACGCCGCATCTAGAACGCGATCCGGCCTTGCTGACGACGATCAAGCTGCGCGTGCTGTCGCGTCAGCAACAGTTGCTGCGCGTCGATTTCGAAAACTCGCCGGCACACGAAGTGCTGCTCGCGGGCCTCGCGCGTTTCGACGAGCTGCTGCCGTCATACGACGTGATCCTGATGTCCGACTACGCGAAGGGCGGCCTCACGCACGTGACGCAAATGATCGCGAAGGCGCACGCGGCTGGCAAACCGGTGCTCGTCGATCCGAAAGGCGACGACTGGGAGCGCTATCGTGGCGCAACGCTGATCACGCCGAATCGCGCGGAGTTGCGCGAGGTCGTCGGACAATGGAAGTCCGAGGAAGATCTGATCACCCGCGTCACGAAGCTGCGCGCCGAGCTCCAGTTCAAGGCGCTGCTGCTGACGCGCTCGGAGGAGGGCATGACGCTGTTCTCCGACGATGGCATCCTGCACGCGTCGGCCGTTGCGCGCGAAGTGTATGATGTGTCGGGCGCCGGCGACACCGTGATTGCGACGCTCGCCGCGATGCTCGGCGCGGGTCTTTCGCTGGTCGACGCGGTCGGGCTCGCGAATCGCGCGGCCGGCATCGTGGTCGGCAAACTCGGCACCGCCACCGTCGACTACGACGAACTCTTTTCCTGATGCAGCTCGCGGGGCCCTGTCGTCCTGACGGGCCAGCGCACCCCGCGCGGCGTTGACTGAACGAAGCTCACTACCGCAGGATCATCATGACTGTAATCGTCACCGGCGCGGCCGGTTTTATCGGCAGCAATCTCGTCAAGGCGCTCAACGAGCGCGGCGAACAACGCATCATCGCCGTCGATAACCTTACGCGCGCGGACAAGTTCAGGAATCTGGTCGACTGCGAAATCGACGACTATCTCGACAAAACCGAATTCGTCGAGCGCTTCAGGCGCGGCGACTTCGGCAAGGTGCGCGCAATTTTCCATGAAGGCGCCTGCTCGGACACGATGGAAACCGACGGCCGCTACATGATGGACAACAATTATCGCTATAGCCGCGACGTGCTCGACGTCTGCCTCGCGCAGAACATCCAGTTTCTATACGCGTCGTCGGCGGCGACGTATGGCGGCTCGAGCCGCTTCGTCGAAGAGCGCGAGGTCGAACAGCCGCTGAATGTATACGGCTATTCGAAGTTTTTGTTCGACCAGGTGATCCGCCGCGTGCTGCCCACGGCAAAAAGCCAGATTACGGGCTTCCGTTATTTCAACGTGTACGGTCCGCGCGAAACGCACAAGGCGCGCATGGCGTCGGTCGCGTTTCACAACTTCAACCAGTTCCGCGCCGAGGGCAAGGTCAAGCTGTTCGGCGAATACAACGGCTATGCGGCCGGTGAGCAGACGCGCGATTTCATCTCGGTCGAAGACGTCGTCAAGGTCAACCTGTTCTTCTTCGATCATCCGGAGAAGTCGGGCATTTTCAATCTCGGCACCGGCCGCGCGCAGCCGTTCAACGACATCGCGGGCACCGTGGTGAACACGCTGCGCGCGCTGAACAACGAGCCGGCGCTGTCGCTCGCGGATCAGGTGCAACGCGGGCTGATCGAATACATTCCGTTTCCCGACGCGCTGCGCGGCAAGTATCAGTGCTTCACACAGGCCGATCAGTCGAAGCTGCGCGCGGCCGGCTACGACGCGCCATTTCTGAGCGTGCAGGAAGGTGTCGATCGTTACGTGCGTTGGCTGTTCGGCCAGGTGTGATTCGTACGGCATCCTCTTTAAACTGGAATCTCCTGACCGGTGATGGTCTCCGGCCAGTGGCAACAGGGAGATTCCAATATGTTTCGAAAAGTACTGGTTACCGCGGCGATGCTCGCCGCCTTCGGCCACGCGTATGCGGCGGTCGACGTCAACACGGCTAACGAAGACGCGCTGCGCGGCATCAAGGGCCTCGGTCCGTCAAAAGTCAAAGCGATTCTCGACGAACGCAATGCGCACGGCCCATTCAAGGACGCGGCCGATCTCGGCAAGCGCGTCAAGGGCATGGGCGGGCACACCATCGAGCGCCTGCAGGCGGAGGGTCTCGCTGTCGGACCGGCTGGCGCGGCTGCTAGCACGCAGGTTGCGGCAGCTGCAACGGGTAAGGAGCCGGCCGCTGCGGCCGCTCCCGGCGCCGCGCAGAAGGGCGCCGCCGCCGTGGCGGTGAAGAAGTAAGCGGTCGCGAGCCTTGCGCGTGCCATGCTGACGGGCGGCTTGCAACGCAGGGCTTCGCGAACGTCCCGTTCCGTCGATTGGTATACACGATCTCCCGCGGCTCGCAGCCGCGGGCGTTCGGCTTAGCAACCGGCATGCATCCATGCGGACACCAGGGCTGCAGGGCGGCGTCGAAGATCGTGGTTTAGAATCGATGCATTGAAGACACTCTTTCGCGCGCATCGATCGCTAGACCCCATATGGCATACAAAACAATCGAAGACACGATCGGCAATACGCCGCTCGTCCAACTCGTCCGGCTTCCCGACGACGAGATCCGCAGCCGCAACAACGTGGTCCTTGCGAAGCTGGAGGGCAACAATCCGGCGGGGTCGGTGAAGGACCGACCGGCGCTGTCGATGATCAGGAAGGCGGAGGCACGCGGACGCATCAAGCCGGGCGACACACTGATCGAATCGACGAGCGGCAACACCGGCATCGCGCTCGCGATGGCCGCCGCGGTCCGCGGCTACAGGATGGTGCTGGTCATGCCGGAAGATCTGTCGGTCGAGCGCCGTCAGAGCATGGCCGCCTACGGCGCGGAAATCATTCTGACGCCGGTCAAAGGCGGCATGGAGTACGCGCGCGATCTCGCCGAGCAGATGCAGCGCGAAGGCAAGGGCATCATCCTCGATCAGTTCGCGAACCCGGACAATCCAGCCTCGCATATTGAAGGCACGGGCCCGGAAATCTGGCGCGACACGGAAGGGCGCATCACGCACTTCGTATCGTCGATGGGCACGACGGGCACGATCATGGGCGTCTCCACGTATCTGAAAACGCAGAACCAGCAGATAGAAATCATCGGCGCGCAGCCGGAAGAAGGCTCCCGTATTCCAGGCATTCGCAAATGGCAGGAAGCTTATCTGCCGAAGATTTTCGACCGCAGCCGCGTCGACCGCGTGGAGAACGTCAGTCAAGCCGCAGCCGAGGCGATGGCGCGCCGGATGGCGTCGGTCGAAGGCATTTTCGCGGGCATTTCGTCGGGCGGCGCGTGCGAAGTGGCGCTGCGCATCGCACGTCAGGTCGAAAACGCGACGATCGTGTTCATCGTCTGCGATCGCGGCGACCGCTATCTGTCCACGGGGGTGTTTCCCGCGTAGGCGGGTCGCCGGGCGCCTTCGCGGGCGCGCGAGCCAATAAAAAGCGCCGGTCGAGCCGGCGCTTTTTTTACGTCCTTCAACGCGAGACGCGCACGGCGACTCGCGGCGAGACTCACTGCGAAGCAGCGTTCGACTGATCCGCCTGACCTTGCGACGCGTTGCCGTTGTTGGCCGCTTTCGCGGCATTCGCCGCGTCGATCGCATCAATCTGCGCCTTGACCTTCTGACCCAGCTGATACACCGCGAGCGCATAGAAGAAGCTGCGGTTGTAGCGCGTGAGCACGTAAAAGTTCTTCAGGCCGAGCACGAACTCGGTGCCACGCCCCGGGCTCGGCAGATCGACCACCGTGACCGGCGTGCCCGCTTCGGAAGCAGTGTCGATGTTCGGCTCGTTCAGCACCAGCCCGGCGCGCAGCAACTGATCGAGCGGCCAGTGCGGCTCCGGCTGACCATTGGCGGCCGCCTGCGCAACACCCAGGCTGCCCGCGTCCGAGCCGATTCGCCACACCACCGGCCGGCCGTTTTCCCAGCCGTTCTGACGCAGATAATTCGCGACGCTGCCGATCGCATCGGCATCGCTCGTGCGCAGATCGATGCGCTTGTTGCCCTCGTAGTCGACCGCGTACTGGACGATGCTGCTCGGCAGGAACTGCGGAATGCCGATCGCGCCCGTGTACGAGCCGAGCACCGTGTTCGGGTCGATCTGCGAGTCGCGCGTCCACACCAGGTAGTCTTCGAGATTCTTGCGGAAGGTCGCCTGGCGGTCCGCGCGATTCGCGGTGTTCGGATAATCGAAGCTCAGCGTGGTGAGCGCATCGAGCACGCGAAAGTTACCCATGTAGCGACCGTAGATCGTCTCGACGCCGATGATGCCGACGATCATCTCGGGCGGCACGCCGAACTCCTGATAAGCGCGCTGCAGCGTGGCCCGGTTCTCGCTCCAGAACTGCACGCCGGCATTGACGCGCACCGGGTCGAGGAAGCGCGCCTGATACGCGCGCCAGTTCTTGATCGAAGGCGTCGGTGACGGGGTGACGAGCTTCACCGCGGTCGCCGAGTAGCTGACGCCGGTGAACAGCGCGTGCAGCGATGCTTCGTCGAAATCGTAGCGCGCGACCATCTCGTTGATGAACGCATCGACGTTCGCGTTGTGCGCATAGCGCTGCGGAATGATCTCTTCCTCGAACGTTTGCCCTTGTGGTACCGGCTGCTGCGGCTGGCTCTGCGCGACCTGCACCGGCGCTTTCTTCGTGGCGCGTTGCGCGCTTGCGGGACTTGCTGCGATGAACATGCACGATGCGACGCTCAGTGAGGCGGCGAGGGTGCCGAGGCGAAGCCGGTTGCGTGGGGATCGTGCGGACAGAGCAAGCTTGACGGTCATGGTGAGCAGTGGGCGCGATGCGTGAAAGGCTGGAAGCAGTCGGAAAGCGGCAGGAACGAAACGGCGAATAACGGGTCGGGGAAGTATACCCGACGGCTTTCGCAAAACCGTGCCGATTCAGCGACAGCGGCGTCGTGTGGTAACTTGACGAATCCAGGCGCGCGGGAGCGCGCGCCGCTCGACGGAGACACGCCGCGCGCACAGTCCATGCGCCGCGCCGTAGAAGAGACGCACAACACAAACTATGGCAACAGGCTTCTATTCCCACGCCGACTGTCTGCTGCACGACATGGGGCAGTGGCATCCAGAGTGTCCCGCGCGCCTGCAGGCGATCGAGGATCAACTGATCGCGAGCCGCATTGACGCGCTGATCGAGCGCGTGTCGCCGCCGCTCGTCGACGAGGCCGCGCTGCTGCGCGTGCACACGCGGGCGCACGTCGACTACATCCGTGGCCGCGCGCCCGTCGAAGGCATCGCCGAAATCGATCCCGACACGGCGATGAACCCGCACACCTGGCAGGCCGCGCTGCGCGCGGCGGGCGCGGCCGTTGCCGCCACCGACGCGGTGATCGAAGGCCGTTACGACAACGCGTTCTGCAGCGTACGGCCGCCGGGCCATCACGCCGAGCCGGCGCGCGCGATGGGCTTCTGCTTCTTCAACAACGTCGCGATCGCCGCGCGCCACGCGCTCGACGTGCATGGCCTCGCGCGCGTCGCCATCATCGACTTCGACGTGCATCACGGCAACGGTACCGAGGCCGCGTTCTCGGGCGACCCGCGGGTGCTGATGTGCAGCATCTTCCAGCACCCGTTCTATCCGTTCACCGGCGCCGACAACCAGGCGTCCAACATGTGCAACGTGCCGATGCCGGCGCGCTCGAACGGCATGGCCGTGCGCGAAGCGGTCGACATGCTGTGGTTGCCGCGCCTGCACGAGTTCAGGCCGGAGATGCTGTTCATCTCGGCCGGCTTCGACGCGCATCGCGAGGACGACCTCGGCAACATGGGCCTCGTCGAAGACGATTACGCGTGGATCACCGACCAGGTGCGCGAAATCGCGAGGCGCTACGCACGCGGGCGCATCGTCAGTTGTCTGGAGGGCGGCTATAACCTGTCGGCGCTCGGACGCAGTGTGGTCGCGCACGTGCGGTCGCTGGCGGAGATTTGAGCGGCCCGAAAGCCGGCGAGCGAAGATCGACATTCACGCACCGAGGAGCGAGCCATGAACGCCAGCCCTGCCAACACCGGCGACGCGTCGCTGGTCACGATCGAACCCGACGCTTATCGCGTGGCGGGCGTCGTGTGCGTGACGATGAACCGGCCCGAAGCGTTCAACGCGCTGTCCGAAGCGCTGCTCGACGAACTGCAGCAGACGCTGACGGGGATCGCGAAGACCGATGCCCGCGTGGTCGTGATCGCCGGCGCGGGCCGCGCGTTCTGCGCGGGGCACGACCTCAAGGAGATGCGCGCGGCGCCGTCGCTCGCGTACTACCAGCAGCTGTTCGCGCGCTGCACGAAGCTGATGATGACGATCCAGCGCATGCCGCAGCCGGTGATCGCGCGCGTGCACGGCATCGCGACCGCGGCCGGCTGCCAGCTCGTCGCAATGTGCGATCTCGCGGTCGCTGCGGATACCGCGCGCTTCGCCGTGTCGGGCGTGAACCTCGGATTGTTCTGTGCGACGCCATCGGTGCCGCTGTCGCGCAACCTGTCGCGCAAGGCCGCGCTCGAAATGCTGCTGACCGGCGATTTCATCGACGCCGCCGAAGCGCGCAAACAGGGGCTCGTGAACCGCCTCGCCCCAGCCGATGCGCTCGACGACGAAGTCGCGCGGCTCGCCGCGAGCATCTGCGCGAAGCCGGTCGAAGCGGTCAGCGCGGGCAAGGACCTGTTCTACCGGCAGCTTGAAATGGGCATCGAAGCCGCGTACCAGCTCGCCGGGCAGACGATGGCGTGCAACATGATGGACGAATCGGCGTTCGAAGGCGTGCAGGCGTTCATCGACAAACGCGCGCCGCAGTGGAAGCGCTAGTCGACGACTGCCAGCGCTGCATCTGCTCAACGCCGTCCCGCCGCCCGCATTTCGATCCACTCGACCAACGCCTCGATCACCCGATCGCGATCGAGATCGTTCATCGTCTCGTGATAGCTGCCCTCGTAGAGCGCGAGCGTCTTGTCGGGCGAGCCAGCGTGTTCGCCGAACGCGCGGCTGCCGTCAGGCTCGGTCAGTTTGTCGTCGGTGCCGTGAAACACGAGCAGCGGCATGCGCAGCCCCGCGCGACCGCGTTCGATGCGCGCCATCGCGAGCAGCAGCTCGGCGCCCGTGCGCGCCGGAATCGCGTCGTGATGCACAAGCGGATCATTGCGGTTGGCATTGACCACCGGCTGAAGGCGCGACAGCAGCGCGGGGTCGATCTTCATCGCCGGGAATCCCGGGTAGGCCCGGCTGATCAGCTGGCTTAGCGCGAGCATCCACTTGGGGACGTCGCGTCCCGGCGCGAGGGCGGGGCTCGACAGGATCAGGCCACTCAGCCGCCGGCCGCTCGCGTCGAGGCGCTCGATCGCATACAGCGCCGCCACCGCGCCACCCATGCTGTGACCCATCAGGAATAACGGCGCGCAGCTTTGCGCGGCGGCGTCGAGCAGCGCCTGCGCATCGAGCAGGTAGTCGTCGAAGCGTTTCACATAGGCGCGCTTACCGGGCGCGTGGCCGTGACCGCGCAGATCGATCGCGACGAGCTCGATGCCCGACGCGTTCAGCCGGCCCGCGACGGCGGCGTAACGGCCGGCATGTTCGGCGAGACCGTGCAGCAGCGCGACCGTCGCGCGTGTCGGTCTGCTCGGCTGCCAGCGGTATAGCGGCAACGCGATGCCGTCGCCGGTCATGACCGACGCGCGCTGCGGCGCGTCTTTATTGAGACTGCCGGCGCTCGCGCGCACGGTGTGGCTCGGGGAAGTCTGCATAGCGGCGGCCTGCGCTGAAGGAGATGGACCGATCATAGTCGGAGTGGCTCGGGGCGCGCGTGCCGTGTAGTAAAGCGCGGCTCTAATGCCCTGAAGTTATGAAAAGATCGGAATTGATTATTAAAGGGTATGACGTCCCTGCGGTAGAATGGCGACCTCAAATCCCAATAATAGAAACGGCGGCCGCTTGCCGGGAGCACCGTGCTCGCCGGCAGCCTCCGCCGTTTTCGTTTGTCCATGATCGAAATACGCAATGTTTCTCAGCGGTTTGCCGGGCCCCGGGGCTGGGTCGAGGCGCTGCACAACGTCAATCTGACGATTCCAGCGGGCGAGGTGTTCGGCATCATCGGCCGCAGCGGCGCGGGCAAGAGCACGCTCGTGCGCACCCTCAATCTGCTGACGCGCCCATCCGAGGGCAACATCCTCGTCAACGGCCGCGATTTGACGACGTTGCCGGCCGCGCAATTGCGCGACGCGCGTCGCGAAATCGGCATGATCTTCCAGCACTTCAATCTGTTGTCGTCGCGCACCGTGTATCAGAACGTCGCATTGCCGCTCGAGCTGGCCGGCATGAAGCGCGACGAAATCGAGGCGAACGTGCTGCCGCTGCTCGACCTCGTCGGTCTGTCGGCTCAGAAGGACCGCTATCCGGCGCAGATCAGCGGCGGCCAGAAGCAGCGCGTGGGCATCGCGCGTGCGCTCGCGAGCAAGCCGAAGGTGTTGCTGTCGGACGAGGCGACCTCCGCGCTCGACCCCGAGACCACCCGCGCGATCCTCGATCTGCTCAAGCGCATCAATCGCGAACTGAACCTGACGATCGTGCTGATCACGCACCAGATGGACGTCATCAAGCAGGTCTGCGATCGCGTCGCGGTGCTCGACGCGGGCCGTGTCGTCGAAGAGGGTAAGGTGATCGACGTGTTCCTGCAGCCGCGCCATGAAGTCACGCGCGCGCTGATCGGCGACGTGATCGCGCAGGAGCTGCCGCCCGCAATGAAGGCGCGCGTCGCGCAGCGGCTGAAGACCGGCAGCGGCCATCTGCTGCGCCTCGCGTTCACCGGTTCGGGCGTCGATCAGCCGATTCTGTCGGAGACGATTCGCCGCTACGAGCTCGACTTCAACATCTTGCACGGCCAGATCGACGAGATCCAGGGGCAGGCGTTCGGCTCGCTGGCGGTGCTCGCGGGCGGCGATCCGGCCAAGGTCGCGCAGGCGATCACGTTTCTGCGCGAGCAGGGTGTCGTAGTGGAGGAGCTCTCGCATGTTGAGTGAAATGTTCGATATGTTCGTCCAGTCGTTCTGGGAGACGCTCATCATGGTGGGCATCTCCGGACTGATCGGCGCTGTGGTCGGCGTGCCGCTCGGCGTGCTGCTGTATCTGACCGACCGCCAGGGCGTGCTCGAAAACGTCGCGTTGAATCGCGTGATGGGCGTGGTCGTCAATGCGGTGCGCTCGACGCCGTTCATCATTCTGCTGGTCGCCGTCATTCCGTTTACGCGGCTGGTCGTCGGTTCGTCGATCGGCACCGCGGCCGCGATCGTGCCGCTGACGATCGCCGCGGCGCCGTTCATCGCGCGCCTGGTCGAAACGGCGCTGCGCGAGGTTGATCGCGGGCTCATCGAGGCGGCCCAGGCGATGGGCGCGACCACCCGCCAGATCGTCTTCAAGGTGCTGCTGCCGGAATCGCTGCCGGGCGTGGTCGCCGGTTTGACGATCACCTTCGTGTCGCTGGTCGGCTATTCGGCGATGGCCGGCGCGGTCGGCGGCGGCGGTCTTGGCGACCTCGGCATCCGCTACGGCTATCAGCGCTTCCTGCCACAAGTGATGCTCGCGGTCGTGCTGATTCTGATCGTGTTCGTGCAACTCGTGCAGTCGTTTGGGGATTGGCTCGTGCGTCGTTTGAGCCACAAATAAACAAGGGCGTTCGGAAGCCCGCCAATAGAGATTCGCAAAAAGGTCCATCATGCAACGTCGCTTCATTCTCAAGCTGGCCGCCGTGATCGGCGCGGCAACGCTGTTCGCCACCGCCGCGGCGCATGCCGAAGACACGATCAAGGTCGGCGTCACCGGCGGCCCGCACGCGCAGATCATGGACGTCGTGAAGACGGTCGCCGCGAAGAATGGCCTGAACATCAAGATCGTCGAATTTTCCGATTACGTGCAGCCGAACGCGGCGCTCGCGAGCGGCGATCTGGACGCGAACAGCTACCAGCACGACCCATACTTGCAGGCGCAGGTGAAGGATCGTGGCTACAAGCTGATCCGTATCGCCGATACGGTCACCTACCCGATGGGGATCTACTCGAAGAAGTTCAAGTCGCTCACCGAACTGCAGCCGGGCGCGAAGATCGCGGTGCCGAACGACCCGACCAACGGCGCCCGCGCGCTTCTGTTGCTGCAGAAGCAGGGTGTGCTGAAGCTTCGCGCCGATGCGGGGCTGAGGGCGACGCCGCTGGATGTCGTCGACAATCCGAAGAAACTGAAGATCGTCGAACTCGACGCGGCACAGATTCCGCGTTCGCTGGGCGATGTCGACGCCGCCGCGATCAATACCAACTTCGCGATGGAAGCGGGCCTCAAGCCGAAGCAGGACGCCATCGCAATCGAAGACCCGAAGGGTCCGTACGTGAACGTGATCGCGATTCGTGACGCGGACAAGAACAAGCCGTGGGTCGCGAAGCTCGTCGCGGCGTACCACTCGCCGCAAGTGAAGCAGTTCGTTGACAGCAAATTCGGCGGCTCGGTGATCACCTCCTGGTGATGTAACCGTCAACGAACCTCGCAGGACACGACGGCAATGCGAAATTAGAGGTCCGAGTCGGAACCCGGGGTTGTCTCCCGGGTTTTTTGGAGATTAAAATAGAACGATCGTTCGATATTGCCGTCACGCCGCTGAGGAGCGATATCCTCGCGCAAAGCGCCCGCGACACGGTTGTCATAAGGGCAGTCGCTATAATGTTCGTCGGGTTGACGTATTCGTAACTTTGGAGCGTGTGCATGAAAATTCTGGTGCCAGTGAAAAGAGTGGTCGACTACAACGTGAAAGTCCGCGTGAAATCGGACGGGACGGGCGTCGACATCGCGAACGTGAAAATGTCGATGAACCCGTTCGACGAAATCGCGGTGGAAGAAGCCGTGCGTCTGAAGGAAGCGGGCGTCGCGACCGAGGTGATCGCCGTGTCGGCCGGTGTGACGCAGGCGCAGG
>NZ_VZQQ01000149.1 GCF_014397785.1 Paraburkholderia podalyriae | reverse complement strand
CCTCCGCTGGCAGGGCATGTTCACCCTGCCGATGAGAAACCCGCGGTCAAGCCGGCCGCCGAGGCTGGCTACTACCAGCGGAGATTTCCGCCAAGATAAGCAGCGACCGCTTCCGTCAGCGCCATGCCGCGCAATTCGTCCCGCGATGCCAGCTGCGCGGCGATAATCTCACGATTATCAAGCCGCAGCTCGGGTAGTGAATCGAGGTGCAGTTCAAAGAAATGCACCCGATCTCTTCGCCCGTCCCAGATGCCGCAGGCACTGCCCGCAGGGAGTAACGGGTACGACGGGAGACCGATCTCCGCCTCCATTTCGCGCTGCGCTGCTGCCTCAGGCGTCTCCCCGGGCCGGACACTACCGCCCGGAAAATTCTACTCGGCCCGGTACGATGACTTCACCAGCAACAGCGCCCGCCCGACGTAGATTGCTACAAGCGCGCCCTCATGGTGAGGCCGTCGAAGGTACCACCAGGTGCGGGCGAGCCGAAAGCCGAGGCGAAGCACCATACGCCAGACAGAGTCGATTCGCATGGCCGGTCGCGCTCGCTCGAGGCTTGGCATGAGGTCTCCTTTCCTTCCATGGTCAGAGGATCTTCCGGGTCGCCGCGTTCGTGCGGCTTAAGTCCTTCAGCGTCTGTCACACCACTGTTTTGGAGGCCTTAGTCTACCCGGTGGCTGCTCCCGCTCGAGATAGCGATTGTCAACAATCCAGGGATGTATGTCGACCGGCCGTTCATGGCCGCCTGCTGGCGGACGCGTCCGTCTCATGGTGTTCAAACGCGCCGATTGACCAGCTTCCGGAAACGGCCATTAGCACGCGGCGGCCGGCACCGGGTCGCCACATGACGCGTCGCCCGCTTCAAACGTCGGTCTGCTCCGCCATCTCAAGGGCATCCTCTACGATAACCTGCGTCAGAAATAGCAGACACCCTCCTCCCAAGGACCCTTCGGACATCTGAGAAGAAGCGCAAAAGCCGTCCAATTCAGTTTGATGACGCTCGTATCAAGTCCGCCAGCCGCGCTTGCAGGGCGCACGAGTCTGCGCGACATTTGTCATCACGACCGGCGCGTAAGTCCGGCTGGAGACTGCCATGACGAACCGACTCGCCACCGAAACCTCCCCTTACCTCCGCCAACACGCGGAGAACCCGGTGGACTGGTATCCGTGGAGCGAAGATGCATTTCGCCGCGCCCGCGAGGAAAACAAGCCGGTGCTGCTCTCCGTGGGCTATTCCGCGTGCCACTGGTGCCACGTCATGGCGCACGAATCCTTCGAGAATCCGCGTATTGCCAGCCTGATGAACGAGCGCTACATCAGCATCAAGGTCGATCGGCAGGAGCGTCCCGACATCGATGACATCTACCAACAAGTCAGCCAGATGATGGGACAGGGAGGCGGTTGGCCGCTCACCGTGTTCCTCACGCCGCAAGGAGAGCCGTTCTTCGGCGGCACCTACTTCCCGCCAGACGACCGTTATGGCCGCCCCGGGCTCGTGCGCGTGCTGACGAGTCTGAGCGAAGCCTGGCGGCATCAGCGAGAAGAGCTGCGCGACACCATTGCGCAGTTTCGGCAGGGTTTCCGACAGCTCGATCAAGCGAACCTGGGCGGTGAAGCCACCGGAGTCGCGGATCTGCCGGCAGAGACAGGCCGCGCCTTGGCACGGGACACTGACCCGGTCCATGGCGGGCTGGGCGGCGCGCCCAAGTTCCCCAACCCAGGCTGCTACGATCTCATGCTGCGCGTCTATCATCGAACTGGCGAGGCCACGCTTCTTGACGCACTGGGACGCACGCTTGACCAGATGGCAGCGGGCGGTATCTATGACCAACTCGGCGGCGGGTTTGCCCGCTATAGTGTCGACGCACGTTGGGCCGTGCCGCACTTCGAGAAAATGCTCTATGACAACGGCCAGCTCGTTAAGCTGTACGCGGACGCCTACCGCCTGACCGGCAAGCAGGCGTGGCGCCGCATCTTCGAGGAAACCATCGCCTACGTTCTGCGCGATATGACGCACCCCGACGGCGGCTTTCATGCCGGCGAAGATGCCGACAGCGAAGGAATGGAAGGCAAATTCTATGTCTGGACACCCGCCGAGGTTAAGGCAGTCCTCGGCGAGTCCGACGGTGCACTGGCATGCCGGGCCTACGGTGTGACAGAACACGGCAACTTCGAACACGGTGCTACGGTGCTCCACTTCGCGGTCGAGATGGATGGGCTGCAAGCAGCGCATCTGGCAGGCTGGCGCGAGCGGTTGCTGGCGGCACGCGGCCGGCGCGTGCGCCCGGCTCGGGACGACAACATTCTCACCGGCTGGAACGGCCTGATGATCGAGGGGCTCTGTGCCGCTTTCCAGGCGACGGGCATCCCCGAGTATCTCAGCGCGGCAAAGCGCGCCGCGAATTTCATCCAGGGCAAGCTGACCCTGCCCGACGGTGGCGTATATCGGGCCTGGAACGACGGGACAGCCAAGGTGCCGGGGTTTCTCGAGGACTACGCCTTCCTCTGCAACGCGCTGCTCGACCTCTACGAGTCCTGCTTCGACAAGCGCTATCTCGATCGTGCGATCGAACTCGCGGCACTCATTCTCGATAAGTTCTGGGAGGACGGGCTGTATTTCACCCCGTGCGACGGCGAGCCATTGGTGCACAGGCCGCGCGCGCCTTACGACAACGCCTGGCCGTCGGGCATCTCTACGAGCGTGTTTGCCTTCTTGCGCCTGCATGAACTCACCGGCCACGATCTCTACCGTGACCGCGCCGAACACGAATTCCGGAGATACGAGGTCGCAGCCGCCAGGGCGCCAGCCGGCTTCGCGCACCTCCTTGCCGCCCGGGACTTCGCGCAACGCGGCCCGCTCGAGATCGTCTTTGCGGGCGACAAGTCGGGCGCCGCCGCGCTCGTAACAAGCGTTCACCGCGCATACCTCCCCGCGCGCGTGCTGGCCTTTGCCGAAGACGTACCAATCGGCCGGGGGCGCCACCCGGTCAAGGGCCGGCCTGCCGCCTACGTGTGCCGAAATCGCACGTGCGCCGCACCGGTGACCGACGTCAAGGCGCTCCTTGAGTGTTGTGCACCGTGATGCAACCCTGCGCTATCACCACCTGACAGGCATCGACGAGGTGCCGTTCGATTGGAATTGTTTCCAAGACCCTAAGCGCCCCGACGCAGCAGGTACGTACTATCCCGCTGCCGCTCCATGCTGGCACCTAAATCCTGACTCTCGGGGTTGAGCGCGTGTGAATGACGGTCCAAATGCGACACTAGACGACGGGGCTGGGTCGGCGTCATGGCGAGTTGCACCAGCTTCTGACGTTCACCGAGAATTGACCCGCTTCAGGCCGTAGTTTGGAGTGAACCCCTGGGGCTGGACCGGAAGGCTCTGATGTGAGGGACGCTCCTTTCCCCTAAAGGCGAGTAACGACGTCTCTACTTTGGCATAGGCCTGCCGGCCTCGCTGGGGGAGTCGTCCATCACATCAGAGCCGTCAACTGGAGCTACCCGAGCTTCAGCACGAAATCGAACTGGGCTGCCTTGCGATCACTGCGGTCGTCGATCGTCATCAGCAGCCTTCGATCGAACAGGAAATCGCGCGAATTGCGCTGCTCGCCGGGGAAATAGAGTTGTGTCGTCAGGACCTGCCGGTTCGGCGCCTGCACCTTCACATGGAAGTGTCGCGTGCGCCCCG
The DNA here is from genome assembly GCF_014397785.1 of Paraburkholderia podalyriae. GTDB lineage: Bacteria > Pseudomonadota > Gammaproteobacteria > Burkholderiales > Burkholderiaceae > Paraburkholderia > Paraburkholderia podalyriae. Next base: position 938 of record NZ_VZQQ01000149.1, on the reverse strand, counting down.
GATACAGGCCGGGGACAATGGTCTCGAGGCGGCTTGGCTGTCAGTAAACTGATGGCCGCGCAGCCGGAAGCCGTCGACATCGTATTCGCCGCTGTCGTCCGCGTGCCAGAAATCAAGCAGCGCGCTCACTACCGGCGTGCATTGCGTGGACAGCACGCGGCCAGTCAGAACAATCTTCGTGCCATGCATCCCCGGCTCGAGCAGCGAGGCGCGCTGCGGCGAGCGCGGCAAAAAGAACGGCCCTTCCGTTTGCGGCGGTGTCTGTTCCGGATGGTCTTTGCATGCGGGCGTCGGCGAAAGCTCGTCGGCCAGTGCGTGCTCGGGCTCACGCCAAACCGCCAGCAGAACTGAAGACGCCACCACGCCCGACTTGCGAAGAAAGTCTCGACGCCCTTTTCTCGAACGTGCGATCCGCATCATACGTCCCCTCGTATCCACACGTCAGATCCGCCGCCGTGTAGATGACGGACCCTTCACTCGATCAGTGTAAGCCAGAAATCTCCGGTGAGACGGCGTGTGCGCAAACGACCGGCGAGAGCTTCGCGCAGGGTTCACCAAGACCTTCGGCGTAGGCGTTCCGGCTGAGTTTGAAGCCTATCTGGCTGCGCATCCGAAAGGCGTCGAAAACGGATATGGTCCGAGGCTCTGGAACACTGAAGCAATTCAAGGCGAAACCGATGAACGCGATTTGGCCAGCAAGGGCGTGTGCATCATTGGTGCTTCCGATGATGTCAGCAATATTTTGCTGCGGGCACGCGATGGCAAGTTGTTCATCGTGGATTCGATGGACCATACAACGGTTGACGCATGGTTCTCTGGCGTCGATTCGTTAATTGGCCTGCTCAACCTTGAATGAGTCGGAAAAGCGCAATGAACTACCAGCGAGCATCGTTCCGCGACATCGCCGGTGGCCGCAGCGGCACGCATACTGCGCTCGC
>NZ_VZQQ01000148.1 GCF_014397785.1 Paraburkholderia podalyriae | reverse complement strand
GACTACATCATGAGTGTGGCCGGGAATGCCGGATTTGTCGCAGGTCAAATTCTCGGTCAGGACGGAGAGATTCTGGCAACCGTCGCTCCTTTGAAAAGCGTTCGCCTTCGCGGATGAACGATTCGTTTTCCAGAGCCGTGAACGGCCAACGTTCGCCGGTCCCCGCGCGAAAGCGTGCCGAGTACGTTCCTCCGATCAGTGGGTCGTCCTGGTCGATTCGCCATTTGGGTCAAGCTGTCTACAGGCACCCGGTATCAACGATTCCGACAGTGAGCAGCGGGGCCGCACAAGTCCGTCCGGGATACGCCGGACGCAAACGGCGCAACAGGGCCACTTCCCGCGCCGGCGGATTTCCCCGCAGGAAACTTGCGCGGCTCGCCACCACGAAGCCAGCGGCACACCCCCGGGGGCGCTCCTGCCCACGAACGCAGACCACTATAGCTTTCAGTTTATGACGTTTGCTCCCGGACGCCTCGTCCTTGCGCTGGCGAGATCGACATCGGGCTCATCGCCTCACCTGACCATACAGCCGCGGATCCAGCGTAAAGGGCTCGCTGCTGATGACCCTGACGCTTGCCATCTCCGGATGCATCGGGTTCAGCAGCAGATTGAAATCACTCGGACAGACGACCGACGGTACCCGCATCGCCAGCTGCTCGCCCGCTTCGAGCCATTGCCGCCCAAGCGTCCTTGTCGCCGCGGGATCGCGCGTCAGGTCTGCCCAACCTTCTGGCACATCCGGGACGAACGCGGCGGCGTCGACGGCGTCTGGCACCTCCAGCGTCACCAGGAAATATCCCCCGGCCGGCAGCAAGCCCGCCATGTGCACCAGCGCCTCCAGCAGCGCTGTCGACGCGTGGCAGCACGTGTACAGTACCCGCATGCCACGCGGGTTCCAGCGGCCTCCGGCGATCGCCGCACCGTTGCCGCTCAGATCATCGGCGCGGTAATACCCGCGCCGTTCCTTCGCCAGACGGTAAAGCCTCATGCGGACACGCCGTGGATGACGCGTAGCAGAATTTCACGCACGCGATCGTACCCCGGCTGTGAGTCGAGTACTTCGAGCGGGCTGAGCCCACCCAGCTCCGCGTTCGATCGCTGCATCCATTCGGTGGCCAGCGCCGGATCCTCGAACACCTCGACAGCAAGCTGGCGCACATAGAGCACGCGCGCGACGCGATCCGACTCGGCTGGCGACAGGCGCTCCTCGCGCGCCATCTTGCGCAGGATCGTCGAACTCGGCAGATTCAGGTTCGCCAGCAGCGTCTGCACGGGCACGTGCAGCAGGTCTTTCGCAACGCGTTCGATGATCGCCGCTTCCATGCCTTCGCGGATCTGCCGGCGCTGCTCGAGCGGGTCGAACTCGACGAGGAACGTTTCGATATCGTCAGGGTGGGCGCCGGACCGGCCAGAGCCGGCCAATGCCTTGCCGGTATGCGCTGCGGCCGGGTGACGGCCTGACGGATGATGCACGGCCATGATGTGAGCCTCCCAGATGAGAACATCGTTATTCTCATTCTAGATTACTCTCAAACGGGAATCAAGATTTCCCCATTTGGTAACCTGCTACGCCGGCCGGTCCTGGCGCCGGAGAGTGAAAAGCCGCCGCAGCTCGTCGCGCAACTCCGAGATATCGAGGACATGCTGCGCCCGGGTCACGGCCACATAGAGGAGGCGGAGCTCATCGTCGTCCGGCATCGGGCTGCCATCGGCACCGCGCAGGCGGAAATCGTTGGCCACCTTGACCCGCTTCCATTCGAGGCCCTTGGCACGGTGCACGGTCGAAATCACATAGTCGGCGTCGCCTTCCGCCGCCGAGCGCTGTGCCAGCGCCCGCAGATAGCCCGTACCGAGCTCGTCGACGATGCGCACAACCGGCAGCAGGTCCTGGCCAAAGGCACTGCGCGCAAACGCCTGCGCATCGCTCCATGTCTCGAACAGCGAAAACGCCGCCGGGCGGAATGCCCGCTGGCCGGCAAGCAAGCGGTCCGCGCCGTCAGCGTAAGCGAGAATCTCGGCCGGACTCATGCGGATCGCAGGTCGATGTCCCGCCTCGAGTCCTGCGGCGAACTGCCAGATCGCCGTGACATTCTTCCGGCACAGGATTGCGTCGACCGGCGGCGCAAGCGCGGGATCGTCCACCAGGATCGAGCCGATGGTTTCCTGTCCCCGGAGGGGCGTGAGCTCACCGAGAAGTGCGAGCAGGCGACTGGCGAGCGCCGCGAACTTTGCGCCAAAGCGGAACGACTCCGTGAGCGCGCATTCGGGTGCGTCGATCTGCGCCATCGCATTGATTGCGCCCCGCCACTCGTAAATCTGCTGGTAAGGATCGCCCACGTAGATAATCTGCGCGTGGCGCCGCCGGCCAAGGACCGACAGCATCACACCGTCACTGTCCTGCGCTTCGTCGAAGAGGATGAAATCGGTCTCGATGCGTGGCTCCGAAAGCGCCCATAGCTTCAGAAGCACGTCAGGCGAAATGGCGCTCCCCGCGTGGGCAGCCCTGCTCTCTTCCCACAGACGCCGGACATAGGGCAGCAGGTAGGTGCGCAGTTGCGCGGCCAACATTTCGTCGATCTTTTCGTCGACAACAATATGCTGCGCTGCCGGCTGGATGTCAGCGGACCGGCAGAACCTGTCCCGCCCATCGGCAATCATCCGCCCGATCTCGAATGGAGCGATTTCGACGGCCGTGCCCGTTACTGTCCGCACTTCCAGCGGGCCCAGCCCGTAACGGCCAGTTCGTGCGGTGGCTCGCCCTGAAGGCTCATACGATTTCGGAGCGACAGGCTGACGGAGGCCCACGCCAGCGAATGCATCGTCCTCGAGCCAACGTGAGACGGGAAACGCCGGGCTGCATTCGCCGCGATTTCCCGGTTGAACGCGAGGTACATGCCGCGCCGATGGCCGAAGTGCCCCGCCACGAGCTGGAGCGTGGAGGTTTTGCCCGCGCCGGCAAATGCCTTGATCTTCAGATCCCCGACTCGAAGCGCCGCCTCGACCACGGCTTGCTGCTCTTTCGTTGGAATAAAGCTCCTTTTCACGCGATTCCAGACGTCATGTGCGCCCGCTCCTGGCGATATGGGGTCGGCGATTTTCGCATGGCCTGCAGCCGGTCGGGCAAACCAGCGGGGGTCGCGTCACCAGAACCTTCGCTTTGATAAAAAGGGGATGGCGGGCTGGCACGGTGAAAGCTGACAGCACCCGTCACGTCTGAACAAGCTCAAGCCCGTTTTCGGCACACCATTGCGTCAGCGCGCTTTCGACAGCATCAGCTTCAAACGAATACCAGCGCTCCAGAACGCCTTCATGCTCCAGCAAATCCTTGAAACGCGCATAGGCCCCTTGCCGTCGGAAAAATGCTTCGACCTGCTCGTAATGCGCGGGCAACTCCTGTGTGACAAAGCGCAAGGCGAGACGTCTTCCCAGATCAAGCTCGTTCTTATGCGGTATGGCAAGGTAGCGATCTGAAGTTTCAAGGTCGTCAGGGACCTCCTCGTCGAACGCGTCACTGGAATCGGAAGTCCACCAGATCTTGCCCGTATCGAGCGAGACATACGCGTTATGCTCCATTGGCGCCGCGTAGCTGACGAAATCGAAAGCCAAAGAAAGATCGTCGAGTCTGACTGCGATCATGGCTCTGCTCACATAGGTTGAACGTGCCACGTGACATGCCGGCTCAGGGCCGGATATGCCGTCCGTATCGCCGCGTCGGCGACGCGACCTAAAGCTCTTCGCTCGGGTCAGCGATATCGAGCCGGAATTGCCATCCTTCCATGCTCATGAGCATTTGCCCAAGATCGTCCCACGAGACCTCCTTGCCGTCGACCACCGCGAGTGGCAGGTACCCCGCCTGCGACTCATCCCATTCGATCCGTCCGCGCACCGTGCTATCAATGATCCGGCGCTCCCGGAAATCGATGTGCCTGACCGATAGCGCGCGTCGCATCCTTTCGACCAGGCGTCCGAGCAGCACGAACACATCGTCGTCAGCTTCGCCGATCAGCTGGAACCGATAACCGGTGCGAAGTTCTCCGCGAAGCTCAAAGGCATCCAGTGCAATCCGGTCGCCCAGGAGCCGGAGCTGGAAATGGAACTGGTGGGCCTCCCCCTCGCAGTCAATCATCCGGATGGGGTCAAGCCGGACATTCTCGAAATCGGTGAATCCGGTGGACTCGGCTATCCTGGCGTTGAAGCACGAAGTGCAGAGCAACTCATAGCTGCCTTCGCCGGAGCCGCAGTGGATGGCGTCCCAGGGCGGCGTCGGGTTGCCGCATTGTTCGCATCGCTCATGTGCCATGTCGTGCCTGCTGTATTGGTTCTTCCTGCGATCGCCAGGATGTTGGTTGCCGGTGCCGTTCTTGACACGGTTGATCGCCCGTTCACGGCAACATGCGGCCCCGCGAAGACGCATTTGGGTGCGCAGCAACTGGCGGTCGGATGCCGCTATTTTGACAGACACTGCGAACTGCTCCTAACTGGCGCCGGGCGTCTTGCGCCGCGGGACCCGGACGGTGACGCCATCCATGATCGACGCGTTCGATGAGGTCGCACTGCACAGTGGCTTCCGTGCGGAGGCGTTACAGGGCTGATATGCCCGAAGCTCGTTAGCCGGCACCGCACCGATGCCACATACATAGGAATACGAAGCAAATCGCGATCATT
>NZ_VZQQ01000147.1 GCF_014397785.1 Paraburkholderia podalyriae | reverse complement strand
CCAGGTGGGACCGAAGCGGTTCACGCGCGTAACGGGCCTCGGCAGGGACGCCGCTGGCAACCTCTATGTACTGAATAACCCGTGGGGCGGGACGTGGGATCTCGGCCGGAATGGTGGCACGGACCTGCACGTCTACGACTACGCAGGTAATTTCCGCTACGCGCTGCAGTCACTGAACTTCGAGGGGATCGCTGCGCCCGACCCGCTGACTGACGGCACGTACTTCTTCGGCGGAACCAACATCTACACTGGCACCGCTGGGGGAACCTTCGTAGCGAATACCGTCGACCCTCTTACCTACCCGTCCGATCCACGTATCAACATGAGCGATCCGGGCCGCGGTGAGCACTTCAGTCAACTCGCTGCGGTCGGTGCAAACCGGATCCTTGTCGCAGCCGGTCAGAATCCGGACTTCTTCTACTTCTTCCACTTCAACGCTGCGAATGGCTACATTGCCATACCGGACGCCACGATTCCTGGTCCTGCGTTCAATACGACAGCAAGGATCAGGAATGGGTTCTGCCTTGACAGCAAGGGCGACGTCTGGGCCGGTTTGGACAAGACGAACGCCATCTGGCACTACCGGCTGACCGGCTTTGATGCCGACGCCCAGCCAACATGGGGAGCAGGAACTCCAACTCCCATTCCGAGTACTATTGCACCACTGACGCGAATCATCTACCTGCCGGAAAGCGACACCATGATTCTCGCGCAAGGCATTGTTGGAAGCACGGACTGGACGGCGATCGGAACGAGGGTCGAGGTGTATCACGGCTGGCTCGCAGGCAACACCTCCGCTCCTGATCCGGTGATCAACATCAACAGCGCCAATCCCAAGTCGATCACGGCGGTGGGCAACTACCTCTTCGTTGGTTACGTGCACACCGTACCCAACATCGACGCCTTCAATCTCAACTCAGGTAGTCTGGACACCACGTTGATCAACAGCAGCCCCGATACCGTGTACGTCGGCAATGACGTGGATTCGATGTACGGGCTTCGATCGTATCGTCGGTTGACCGGGGAGTACGTGATTACGAAGGATAACTACAACGGCTCCAGCATCATTGTTTATCGTTGGACTCCCTGATCGCCCGGGCTCGCCGCGCCTCCGCTGCCGGCGTCGGACTGGCTGTCGCATTGTCTGATTCTTCCAGACATGGTCAGGGGACGGTTAATTCCGGGCGGTAAAGGCCTTGTCGGCGGAAGGAGAGAAGCGCTGGTGCCGGCGAACCGTTCCGAAAACGATCAGCCCGGGTTGGTCTGTCGATGCAGATCGCGTTGCCTGTGATGCGACGCTGTTACTGACGCAGCGAATACCCGGTGTCTGGTTGCGGAGCTGACGTTCGAGTGTCTGTCTGTGGACGAAGTCGAACGGCCGTTGATGGCCGAAAGGGACCGATGGTGATGGTTGATCGTCGTCCCACACTATTTTTCGATAACGTTCATGCGCGTTTCGCCAGATAGGCGTCAATCAGCGCGACCAGCTGTTCCCGCCCGAAGCTCGCGTCGTGTCCCGCGTGGACGACTTGCACGGGCAATTCGCGCAAACGCTTCATCGTACGCACATAGGTCGGGATATCGGCACCGCCGATCTCGTCCAGCAGCGGGCCATCGTAGATCGCATCGCCGGAGAACAACGTGCCGGTGGCCGGCTCCCAAAGACCGATGCTCCCCGGTGAATGGCCTGGCAGATGCAGGACTTCGAAATGCCGGTTACCGAGATCGACAATATTCCCTTCCTTGACGATTTCCGTGACGGTCGCGGCTCGCACGCGGTAGTCGGACATCTGGTAATCGGCCTTTGGAAGGGCGGTGATCAGATCGCCATCGAACGGATAGCCAAATTCGTGGTATCGACGAATCGCAGCATCGCCCAATACCGATGCCAGGAGCGTGCCGCGCTCGCGCGGCGAGCGCAGGTTGTCGGCCTCCAGTTCGTGGACAAGCGTGTGCTCGAACTCATGATGTCCGCCCACATGATCCGAGTGCGTATGTGTCGCGACTGCGGTCACTTTCTTTTGAAGCAGATGCCGGGCCGCGTCACGCAGACTGGCAATGCCCATTCCGGTGTCGATCATCAGGTCCCGGTCGCGGCCCCGCACGTGCCAGATATTGCACCGCATCAGTGGCACGACATGAGGCTCCCACAGCAGGGTGATTTCGTCACTGATGCGTTTCAGTTCAAACCAACGGTCGGCAATTGGCAGCATAGTCATGCGAAGTCGATTCGAACTATCGGAAGTTGATCTACGGGTAGGAAAAATCTCCCCCTGCAGGTTCAGGATCTCGTCGAGTTGGAGTATAGCTACCTTCGCGCGATCTCACGAACCCCGCAATCCTGTGCCCGCAGCAGCGCGATTTCTTCGCGTTCAGAAAAAGACAGATAGGGCCCCGCGCCCGGCGCCAGTTCGATCGGCCGCATTCCACCCGCCTCACGAAACCATCTTGGTCCCAAAGGTTGTGACACGCCACATGCCAGTGCGGCAGCTTCAGTCTCCATGCCCTGCGCGATACAGTTCCAGAAGGCTCGCTTTGTCTCTAGTTGATTGACACCTGGCCTGCCAGGCGATCGCATTATTGGTCTTCCCGTCTGTTCCGAACCCCAACCCTGTGGTCGTCCCATGTGACACCTCCGTTAGGAGATGTTGCAACGACCGGTTGAATCCGCCTTGGGAGCGAGCGGTGACAGTTTCGTTTGAACGGTATGTGGAAGACGAGGAGGAATTGCTGGAGGAACTCCACCTTGACAGAAAATCAGCCGTAGTGCGCCTGACAACCAGCCTGCGGAACTATGATCTGGATATTCGAAAGGTCGACGAGCGAGAGGTCAAGGCCATGCGAGAGGTGCTCATCCAGATGAACTATGATGGTCGGATTCGGCTATTGGGCGTCTAACGAGTTATGAGATCAGGTCAGCTGACGCGATGACGATGCGCAGTCGTAGATGCATCGATGAAAAGAATTTCATTCATCGACGTCAATCGCTTCGCGCGTAGCCATGCGAGATGGAATCCGAGTTTAGCGGGACGTACCTTTCACCGGCCTAGTAATGGCGCGTTTCCTTGTTGCAGCCTCTTTCGGGGTTGCAGGCGAGTTCGCCACGTTTGCTTTACCGGCAACGATGTTGCCCGATGTTGATTTACGTGGCCCAGCGGATGGCTTGACTGGTAACTTCTTTGTTACCGATTTATTGTCCTCCGCGGTCTTTGCGTTCGCCGGTGGCTTGCGGGTTGTCGAGACAGCCGACCTGGTCGCCTTCCTTGCTGTCACCTTACCTGCCGGTGGCTTGTTACGTCCGGCAACAGGCTTCGGCGGTGAGTAGGCGTCGGCCATCTCGATGCCAAACACATCGGCCACCAGCGCGTCGTCGAGCACCTTGCTGGTAGCGGGTCGTTTTGTGGATTTGGGCAGGCCAGCGCCGGCCTGCCTGACGAGATCATTGGCATTGACGCGGCGCAAGGCGAAGAGCAATTCCGGCTGTTGGTCGAGCCGCGCGCCGACGCCGTAGAGTACGGCAGCTACGTGCTTGCACATCGACGCCCAGTCCGGGCAACTGCAATTGAACCTGATTTCCTTCGGCACTGGGAAAAGACCCGTTCCGGGTTTGCAGATGCGCTCCATCACGGCAGTCGAGATTTTGCCCTGCAGCAGTTCTACCATCGAATCGATCGACCCCGAGCAGTCGGCACCAATTGTTCGCCATTGCTTTGCCGGACACGCCGTCACGCTCACGCCGACCATGTAGAGGCTCGAACCCATTACCTGCGCTCGCACTTCGCCTGCCGTAATCTGGAGGTCAATCACGGAACCGTTGCGCACATAGGTACGGCCGCGCGGCAGGCGGTTGGCATAGTCGCTATAGCCTTCCAGATTGTCACACCAGGCCTTGCCCCAGAAGGTCCTGGCGATGGCGCCTCGATACGACGCGATTGGCGACAGGACCGCACCAGCCTTCCTAGCCTTCGCGGCGGCCCGTTCAGCCTTTTTTCTGCGCTCGGCGACCGAGACATAGGGCTTCCATCCCCCGTAACCGTAACCCATTGCGCTTCCTCTCTCCTGACGATCAGTTTTCTTGCGCGGCATAAACGTCGAGCTTCACGAGATCGAGCAATTCACGATCGCTCATCTCGGTGAGCAGCAGTTCCGCGCCGCCCTCCAGCACATCCTTCACCAATTGCTGCTTCGCTTCGATCAACTGGTCGATACGGTCCTCGATCGTGCCACGGCAGATAAACTTATGCACCAGGACGTTCCTCTGCTGGCCGATACGAAACGCACGGTCAGTCGCCTGATTTTCCACGGCCGGGTTCCACCAGCGGTCGTAGTGGATCACATGCGAAGCAGCGGTGAGATTCAACCCCGCCCCACCGGCCTTGAGCGAGAGCACGAAGAAGGGCGTCAACTCATCGTCCTGGAATCGCTTGACCAGCTCCCCGCGCCGGGCCACGGGGGTGCCGCCATGGAGCACCAGACCTTCGCGACCAAAGATCGAACCCAGAAATGCCGCCAGCGGCTCAGTGGTCTCGCGGAACTGGGTGAATACCAGCACTTTTTCCTGCTTGGCGGCAATGACTTCGGCCAGTTGGCGCAGGCGGGCGAACTTGCCGCTGTCTTCCGCCTTCCAGGCCGCGTCACCCAACCACTGCGACGGATGGTTGCATATCTGTTTGAAGCGCATGAGGAAGCTCAGCACCACACCTTTGCGACCGATGCCTTCGGCGTCCTCAAGCGCGGCGGCCAGATCCTTCACCGCACGCTGGTAAAGCGCCGCCTGGGTCGGGCTCAGGTGGCACCAGGCCTTGAGCTCGGTCTTGTCCGGAAGGTCGTCGATTA
>NZ_VZQQ01000146.1 GCF_014397785.1 Paraburkholderia podalyriae | reverse complement strand
CCATGGCACTAAACTGCCTGCGCGCGACATCTGATCGAAGCGTGACTATCGAGTTGCGGCGCAACGCGTTGAATTTTGAACACCTCCGACGTTGCGCCTGCGGCACCATGAGAAATTAACAGCCCTGTCGGTGACGCTCTGGCCCTCGTGCGCGGCGATCTGGAGGCGCATCGGGTAGCCGTGCGGGCCGAGCGCAGCGAACAGCTCCCGAGGATAAACGGCGATCCGGTTCAGCTCCAGCAAGTGCTGGTGAATTTGATGACGAACGCGGTCGATTCCATGGCCAGTATGAATGGCGAGCGGGTACTTTGCGTACGCTCTGAGGTCCATGAATCTGGGAGTGTGGTGGTGTCGGTGGAAGACACAGGGAACGGCATAGAAGCGGAAGCCACCGATCAGATCTTTAACCCGCTGTTTACGACCAAAGCGCACGGTATGGGGATGGGGCTGTCGATTTGCCGGTCGATTATCGAGGCGCACAACGGGCGATTGTGAGTGACTGCCAATTTACCCCGCGGCGCCATTTTTCATTTTATGGTGCCTGCTCATCCAGGCGGTGCCGAGGTGGCCTCGGAAATCCGGACACACGAATGACCGCTGGACAACCGGTGACGAGCCGTTCAGCCAGGGTATGTTCAATGGCCGGAAGGGGTCGCGTGCTGCCGATCGCCGTTAGGCAGAGGGCGGCCACAAAGAGCCGTTCGAAGCTTATAGGCAAATGCCCGCTCTCGATCGTTCAACGGACGTTGAATCACGGAGGGCAAAAGTCCTCGGGAATCGAGCGTCACTTATAAGTCGACGGGCATTGCCTCAGGAGCAATGTAGCCGCACGCGCGAATCCGGCGCTCAATTTGAGAGATTGTTCATTGCGGTCACACCTAATGCTGCACGAGTGAGGTCGCCATGACGTGCAATCTTGCCATCCCGTGCCGCTATCTCCGCGTGATGTTTGGCGCGCATCTCTTCGCCACATCGACGATTGTCGCCTTCCGCGCTCCTGGCGACTTTTGTGCGTCGCTCGCGCGGTTTCCGGCAAGCGACCAGGTTCACGCCTGCGCCTGAAAAACCAGATTGAACGGCGTTTGCGTTGCGCGCCTGAAGCGCGTGAAGCCGCCAGCAGTCACGACTTCTCTGAGCCGCGTTTCGCCCGCCTGCGCGCCGAGCGCTCTTCTGCCTTCCTGTGATAACGATGCGCCTGTGCAAATCATCGTCGACGCAGAATAGAACACCCGTCCGACAGGATTGATATTGTCTTCGAGGCGGTCATTCGCGAACGGTTCCACGATCATCCACGATCCATCGGGTCGCAGCGTTTGTAGGACGTGTGCTGCTGCGCCCGTCGGGTCGCCCATATCGTGCAGGCAATCGAAGAATGCGACGAGGTCGTAGTCCTTTCCAGGATATTGCTGCGCGGTTGCGACTTCAAACGTGACGCGGTCGCCGAGGCCCGCGCCGTCGGCAAGTTCACGTGCTCTCTGCACGGACGGTTCGTGATAATCGAAGCCGATGAAAGCCGCGTTTGGGTATGCCTGAGCCATCAGTATCGTGGATGCGCCGTGGCCACAGCCGACATCCGCGACTTTCGCGCCGCGCCCCTTGAGAATCTCTTGTACTCCGTCGAGCGCGGGGATCCATTCATCGACCAGATGCGCAGCATAGCCGGGACGAAAGAATCGTTCAGTACCCCGGAACAGCGATGGATGATGCTGATGCCAACCGACGCCCAAACCCGTGCGAAACGCGGCTTCGAGTTTCGGCAAGCTGCGGAACATCGCTTCAGCGCAGTCGCAGAAGCCGGGGATAAAAGTCGGGCTCGTTTCTTCGGCAAAGCACATCGCCATTTCATTGGCGAGCTGATAGCGGGCGGTCGAAGGGTCATAGTCAATGAAACCGGATGCAGCTTGCGCCGCGAGCCATTCGCGCACGTATCGTTCGGCGAGACCGGCGCGTTCGGCGACCTGCTCCGAGGTCATCCAGCCCTGCTCGGTCATCGCTTTATAGAGGCCGAGCCGGTCGCCGAGCGCGATCAGCGGCGCGCACGCCACCGCGCCGAACTCTCCAACCATCCGCCCCATGAAGTCTTCCACTTTCTGTTGGTCGTATTGCATGTGCCACCTCACGCTACGAAGGCAGAATACATCTGACGAAAAAGGGCTGTCGTTCCTTGTAGCAGGCTAACGTCGCCCATGAAGAGTATAGGTAGGCAATAGCAGAATGAAACGACAATGCATGGCGCCGCAGGCTTCCACCCATTCATGCTGGCGCAACCTCGAGGACAAATTCTCCGAAGTCCATGCGGCAGTACCACTCAACCAAGCGGACATTCACGCCGAAGTGGTGAGGGACGAAAATGGGTCGACATGAGCCCGATTGGATTTAATGCAATCTGAGCCAGGGGCAGTTGATCATCGGTCGCTAAGTGGACGGTCGCATTCGGACAATCGGCTACTTTGCAGCCAAACTATAAGTATTAACCCTTTAGTTTCCGTCCTTCTTGTCGTTATACAGAATTGCCCGGCAAGCCGGTGGGCCAGGTGGCAGATATCGAAAGATGGAGTTCTCGTATGCGATTGAGCAACATGAAAATAGGAGCGCGCCTTGCGCTGGCGTTCGCAGTCACGTTACTTCTAACGTTCGCACTGGCAGCCGTATCACTGAGTGGACTAAGCGGCTTCAATCAGGACGTCAATAACGTCACGCGCACGCGCTTGCCGGTGTTGTCGGATCTGCAGCAGCTACTCGGAATCACTCGCGGGCAGGCGGTGATGGAACGCGACGCATTAGCCGCGTTGGCAGGCAACGAGCCGGAGGTCGTAAGTGCCAATTTGCAATCGATCGGCAATGGTCACGATATCGTCTCCAAGGCAGTTGAAGAAATCCAGCAGCTTCTCGACGGGGACCAGGGCAAAGAGCTCTGGGCGCATGTCGTGTCCGCTCGTCAGGCGTATTTGTCCGGCCGGGCGGCAGTCATCGCGCAGATCAAGGCCGGCGAAACCGAAGGGGCACGACAAAAGTTGCTGGGCGAGCAGGTGCCGCTGGAGAATCAATATCTCGGCGCAGTGCAAGCCCTGATGGACTACGTCGGCAAACAGATAGCGAGCGAGCGCGACGCATCGAGCGCATCGTATGCCAACGCGCGGATGCTCGTACTGGCGCTCGCGGCGCTCGCGCTGGCGGTCGGAGCGGTTTGCGCGCTGCTGGTCACGCGCTCGATCGTCCGGCCGTTGCATGTAGCTGTCGATGCGGCTGAGAAAGTAGCCCAAGGCAACGTGGCCACGCGGATCGACGCGAATGGCAGGGACGAGACGGGGCAATTACTTCGATCGCTTCGCACTATGACCGAAAGCCTGTCTGACACCGTCAGCGAGATCCGCATCGGCGCCGAGTCGGTCATGACGGGCGCGCAACAGATCGCGCAGGGCAACACCGACCTGTCTTCTCGCACGGAGGAACAGGCCGCGTCGCTGCAGGAAACGGCGGCGAGCATGGAGGAACTCACGGCCACCGTCAAGCAGAACTCGGAGAACGCTCGCCAGGCGAGCGGCCTCGCGGACAGTGCGAGTGCTGTTGCCAAAGAAGGTTCGGCAATCGTCGGGGAGGTAGTCGAGACGATGGCGGGCATCGAGGAAAGCGCGGGCAAGATCGCCGAAATCACCGGCGTGATCGAGGGCATCGCATTCCAGACCAACATCCTCGCACTCAACGCGGCGGTAGAGGCGGCGCGGGCGGGCGAGCAGGGCCGGGGCTTCGCGGTAGTAGCCAGCGAAGTGCGCTCTCTGGCGCAGCGCTCGTCGGTAGCGGCCAAGGAAATCAAGGCGCTGATCGAGACCTCGGGCAGCCGCGTGCAAACCGGAACCGAGTTGGTGGCGCGAGCAGGAGAGACGATGAGCAAGGTTGGCACAGCGATTCAGCGCGTGACCGACATCATGGGCGAGATCGCGTCAGCCTCGAGCGAGCAGAGCCGCGGCATCGAGCAGGTGAACCAGGCGATCAGCCAGATGGACGAAGTCACGCAGCAGAACGCGGCACTGGTCGAAGAGGCGGCGGCCGCAGCCGGCTCGGTCGAGGACCAGGCGAAGCGTTTGCGCGCTGCGGTAGCGGTGTTCCGCACGGCGCAGACCGATATCGCCGCGCCAGCCGCGCGCCCGCTGTCTGTTGCGAAGCCGCCAGCAGCGAAGCGGCCCGTCTGTGTGGCCGAGCGTTCCGTATCAACCACGAAAGTCCCCGCGCCGATACCGCGGCGCGCTGACTCGCCGGTGACGGTCGAGGGCGCGGATTGGGAAACGTTCTGACAGCGTCGTATGAAGAGAAGCCATCAACGCCGAGTCCGCCAGTAGGTCGCCGCGATGACTCGTCCCATCGTCTGGCGGACAGTCTGCAACGGTTTTGAACGGCGGCTTTCCGCAAAACCGACCGTCTCTTTGGCGTCGACTTATGCCGATCGCATCGGACAACGATCGGCCACGACCCGCCGTTCGCCGGAAATTGGTGACTGGCCGCTTGACACCTGAAAGTGGGGCTAGGGTGAACGCCGAGGCGTTGCCAAGCGCCAGCACGCCCAGACTTTGCGAGTACCGCGTACGACGAGCACATGGTTTGTCGTGTCCCTTGACCGAGAGCGCGAGTCAGCGCTTCGACTTGCCGTTCAAAGGGGAAAACCGAATGAAGGATCTCTTTGCGAACGGTGGCTGGCGGGGGATGCACGCAACCAGAACGACCAACGGGATCGTTCAATCGCGCTCCGTTGCCGCGATCCTGTTCGCCGGCGCTATCAGCATAGCAATCTCGACCTGGGTGTGCTTTCGCTTGGGA
This sequence comes from Paraburkholderia podalyriae, assembly GCF_014397785.1. Lineage (GTDB taxonomy): Bacteria > Pseudomonadota > Gammaproteobacteria > Burkholderiales > Burkholderiaceae > Paraburkholderia > Paraburkholderia podalyriae. The sequence continues at coordinate 416 of NZ_VZQQ01000146.1, read as the reverse complement.
GCCGGCGTCGCGGTAGTTGGGTTCGTCTACGTGATCGAGGTCTTGCTGGTGTCACTGACGGGCAGCCTCGTTTCATCGGTAGCTATCTCGGTGATCGCTGTTGGTTGCCTCGACTTTTTCTTTACACCGCCACGATTTACCTTCCGGACAGATACCCAGCAGGACATCGTAGCGTTGACTGCCTTTTTTGTGACAACGTTCGTCGTCACCTTTCTCGTGCATAGGACTCGCCGACTGGCCGCAGTCCATCGTGAGCAGGCACAGCTTCTCGACCTTACCCACGACAGCGTGGTAGCTCGCGATATGGACGATGTAATTACCTACTGGAACAGCGGCGCGGAAGCGCTTTATGGGTGGAAGAAACACGAGGCGCTCGGCCACGTTGCCGACCGTCTGCTTCACACGCGTTTTCCTGC
>NZ_VZQQ01000145.1 GCF_014397785.1 Paraburkholderia podalyriae | reverse complement strand
ACCGTACTTACAATTTTAGGACGACGCAGGGTCGGCGCGCGGCGATATTAACCTGCCGCCGTTGCGCTGGATCAGTCGCGCTTGACTTCGGCGCTTCAACAGATCGATCGCCTTGAATAGGTCGTCAACCATTCCAAGGCTCGCGTGTCAGCGCTCGGCATATATAAACCCCGCGCTGCGGCTGAAGGCGGGTTGATGCGTAATCGCTAATGCGGCCGAGATGGTTGGTCCCGGTCGCCAACGTCGGGCGGCTGTCGGCCAGCTAGCGACGTTCGCCGATGCCGTCGCGCGGACGTTCGAACGTCGGCTCCGCCGCAAGCAACGGACCTTCGTGGCGGATTCTGTCGGCGCTTGGATATTAGCTCAACTTGCCGGATTCTTCGGTTTGCCCGTCATCCGGCGCCACGCGTCCACGATGACGTTGATCGCCTGATCCACATCCGGCTGGGTCGTCGCCCAGGAGATAACTGACACGCGCATGACCCACATTCCTCTCCATTCCGCGCCCGAGAAGAAGAAGGTGCCCTCTGTCTCCAACTGAGCAATGACATCCCTCGTCGCCTGGTCGGATTGCTCGGATACCTGGGCCGAGCCGAATCGGACAAGAAACTGATTGAGCTCTACCTTGTTTAGCACATGGATGCCCGGTTCCCTGGCTAGCCCGGATGACATTCGTTCAGCAAGTTGGCAATGCCGTTCAACCATCGCCGAAATTCCGTCCTTGCCAAATGCGCGGAGCAATGCCCAAGTCGCAAAGCCTCGAGCCCTGCGCGACAGCTCGGGGACCCACTCCTTCGGGTCACGAATTTCTTTTGCGGTCACTGGAAGATAGCTGGCTTGAACCGTCATGGCGCGACGGTGCGCGCGCGCATCGCGAACGATTGCATAGCCGCAGTCGTAGGGGCTTTGCAGCCATTTATGCCCGTCGGTCGTCCATGAGTCCGCCCGTTCAGCTCCTTCCGCCAGATGCGCACGCGAAGGACAAGCTCGAGCCCAAAGCCCGAGAGCGCCATCGACATGCAGCCAGCCCTGTCTCTCATGCGTCGACTCGGCGATCGCTTGCAGAGGGTCGAAGGCCCCGGTGTTGATCTGTCCGGCCTGCGCGACCACCAACAACGGGGCGTTGACCTTTGCAATCGCACGTCCAAGCTCGTTCGCGTCCATTCGCCCTTCGCCGTCCGTCGGTATCACGACGACGCGACGCTGACCAAATCCAAGATATCGCAGGGCGGAAAACACACTGACGTGAGCATCAGCACTCACGCATACCGTAATCTGCGGTGCGCCGAACAGACCGTCTGCATCAACGTCCCATCCCTGCCGACTGAGCAGTTCGCCGCGCGCGGCTGCGAGACATACGAAGTGCGACATTGTCCCACCAGTAGTAAATCCGACTGAGCACTCGGGCGGAAGCTGGAGAAGTTCTAGCAGCCACTTGCTGGCTACAATTTCGGCGGCCGCGTTCGCCGGGCAGCTGTGATAGCCGGCGCCATTTTGGCCCCACATGCTCGTTAGCCAGTCCGCGGCGACTCCGATCGGATGGGACGCACCCATTACCCAGGCGAAAAAGTGCGGTCCAGCAGTGCCAGTCAAGCCAGGCTCCGCGGCATCTGCGAGGCGCTCGATGACCGTTGCCGGCGCGATGCCCGCATCCGTCATCGGACCGCCGAAAGCTTCAAGCAGTTGATCGAACGTCGCAGGCGCTCGTGCCGGCAGGCCTTTCCTTGCCTCGTGGAACCGAATCGCGCTGCGGTAGGCGGTATCGAGTGCCGAAGAATATTGGTCGCTCATGGAACAGCCTCCTTGAAACACTGCCTGTGTGGAGCACAGCACGGCTTGAGCGAACCTGGGACTCTGTCGGTCACGAACAAGTCGCAGTTCCAGATTGATCAGCTGCAGGATGCAACGCTGAAAGCATATACCGCTAACGATCCGTATGGTCGAGCGTGGTCCACTTGCTTGCTTGCTTGCATGCATGCTTGCATGCGTGCAGCGAGCGAGGCCAGTTGCAGCCCGAAAAGCCGCCGTCCGACGGCGGGGCAGTCTATGTCCGGAGCGGGTCGACTGCTGCCCGGCCCGACGGGCCCGTTAGGTAAAAGCCATCGGCGGCGAACCAGGCCGCCGTTGGAAAAAGCTGCCGAAACATCCGGCATCTTGGCCAAATAGCTCGAGCTTATCCGCGCTTGCGGCTGAATTCGTCTGCTATAACTCAGCGACATGTGTAGCGGTGCGCAGCCTCGTTTTGCAGCCCGTAAATGTTGACACGACCCGAAAGCTGCCGCGCCGACCCGGCACACGAAGGCTTCCCCGATGACTCTCACTTCCCGCTACACCGAAATCCCCGATCTCGCCGACGATGCCCCCTCCCTGCGCGAGATTCGCCACCACATCCACCAGCATCCCGAACTCGCCTTCGAGGAACTGCGAACGGCCGCGCTTGTCGCGGAGAAGCTTGCCGAATGGGGCTGGCAGGTGACGCGCGACGTCGGCGAGACGGGCGTCGTCGGCACGCTGGAGGTGGGCGAGGGCACGCGCAGCATCGGCCTGCGCGCGGACATGGACGCGCTGCCGATCGTCGAGCAGACCGGCAAGCCCTACGCCAGTGCGACCTACGGCAAGATGCACGCATGCGGCCACGACGGTCACACGACGATGCTCCTCGGTGCCGCGCGCCATCTCGCGCGCATGCAGCGTTTCAGCGGCACGGTGCATCTGTACTTCCAGCCGGCGGAGGAGCGCAGCGTCCCGAGCGGCGCGCAGAAGATGATCGCTGACGGCCTCTTCACGCGCTTTCCGTGCGACGCCGTGTTCGGCGCGCACAACCATCCGGGCATGCCGCCGGGTACGTTTCTGTTCCGCAAGGGCGCGTTCACGGCGGCGGGCGACAAAGTGACGATCACGATCGAAGGCGTCGGCGGGCACGCGGCGCGGCCGCATCTGACGGTCGATCCGGTCGTGGTGGCCTCGAGCGTCGTGATGGCGCTGCAGACCATCGTCGCGCGCAACGTCGATCCGTCGCAGCCGGCGGTGGTCACAGTCGGCTCGCTGCATGCTGGCACGGCGAACAACGTCATCTCGAATTCGGCGAAGCTGGAACTGAGCGTGCGCTCGTTCAGCGAGGAAGTGCGCGCGCTGCTCAAGCGCCGCATCGCCGAGTTGGTGCAGGCGCAGGCCGCGAGCTACGGCGCGATGGCGGTGGTGGCGTACGAGGAGGGCCATCCGGTCGTCGTGAACTCCGACGCGGAGACGGAATTCGCCGCGCAGGTGGCGCGCGAACTCGTCGGGGAAGAAAACGTCGTCGGGAACGCGGACATCCTGATGGGTAGTGAAGACTTCGCGTTCATGCTGCACGAGCGCCCGGGCTCGTTTCTGTGCATCGGCAACGGCGCAGGCGAGGACGGCTGCATGGTCCACAACCCGCACTACGACTTCAACGATGCCAACCTTCCGGTCGGCGCGGCGTACTGGGCGCGCCTCGTCGAAAGGTTTCTCGCGCAATAACTTTTATCCAAATTTTATGCGCATGACGCTTGTCACGCATGGCCGAAGCGGCGGTCAGGCCCGCAGCGAGAATTCTCCGATCGCTTCGCGCAGCACGTCGACCTGAACCTTCAGCCGAGTGGGCGGCCGCCGCGGTTCACCCGCACCGGACGCCAGATCTCCCGCATCGCCTCTCGGACAAGACATCACGCCTTTGTTCACGGCTCGCAACAAGTACAAGCTTAGACGTCGCAGGGGCGGTAGCGGCTTTGTCAGGTTGATGGGAAGGCGCCGGTAGAACGAAGTGATGAAGAAGACAAAATCTCGTCCGTGAGTGACCATACCAAGCGACTGCTCGACTCTGATACCTGCCGTTGCTGCCCTGACGGCTCGACCGGCGGCAATGGGTCGAGAGTGTGAGTTCGCTGATGCAGGAAGCTGCCGCCCGGCCGCTCGATGCCGCCACCGTCGGCAATCCGTCCCACTGCCGACATAGAATCCAGTCCTCTCCAACGTCGGCATTGGCCGAAGAGCTGCGGCCAGCCCGGTGTCAGCGAATGACCGCTGGACATGGGTGACCCGCCGTTGACACCGCTGCGATCCGTACCGATCGTAACGGGAGTCAAAATTCGTTTATGCGGCGAGGCCGGGTTTTCGCGCTGAGCGTTGAGCAGAGTGCCGCGCCTCACCCGTTCCAGGCGTCCATCCGGGGCGCAGCAGACAACCCCGTCCCCTCCTAGCCAGGCGTGGCCGGCACGGCCACGCTGCCGCGCCTGCCGCGCGGCACCCTCACCCGGTCAACTCGTGGCATGGCATGCACCCGGCTCCCAGGTTCCCGCCCTTGACCCGCGACCGTAGCCGATAGCGGGCAGGCATCAAGGGGCGAGGGACCGTGTCGCCCGCACCCCTCCCTCGCCTTTTTCCTTGACGCCTGCCCGCTATCGGCTCCTCCAGTCGCACGGGCGGGAACCCGGGACCCTGGCGGCAGCAACGCCAACCCCGAGTTCCACCGGGAGGTGTCCAGCCGCAACGGCAAGTCACATCCCCTCGCCCGGTTCAGGTCCTCAACCTTGACTGTGGAGACTGCCATGCAACTCGCTTCCTCTTTCCGTTACGGCTCCCCGATGCTGCGCGCTGACTCGCCCCTTTCAGATGATCAGATTCGCCGTGTTGCCCCGTCCATCTTCGCGGACGGCAAGCACGAAAGCCGTTCGGAACGCTACACGTACATTCCCACCATCGACGTGCTGCGCGGCCTACGCAACGAAGGCTTTCAGCCGTTCATGATCTGCCAGACCCGCGTGCGCGATGAGGGCAAGCGCGAATTCACCAAGCATATGCTCCGGCTGCGCCATTAACCGCAAGCTTGCGGTTAATGGCGTAACGGCGAGGAGGCCGTAATGCGAAGAAGTATCGTGTACCTCAGCGCTGGGCGTAGGTTATGGCTGTTCAACTTTCCATTATTTGACAGCCTCCTGAACCGCCAGTTATGACGCTCGCGCTTCCCGCCAGGAAAGGAGGTCATCATGTATCGATCGGTACCTTGTTCAAGTCCGTGGCTTGATCTATTGAGGCAGCATCTCCAGGACGCAGGCTACTGTCGCAGGATCGCGAAGCAATATGACTTTGCTGCGCGATGCTTCCTTCTCGATCTGGAGCGTCGAGGAAAAACTATCGAGTCTGTATCTCGGTCAGACGTCGACATGTATCTCGCGAACCTGAAGCGGCTACGTGACCGGTATTCGCTACCCGTCGCCAGCAGAAGGAAAGATTGTGCCTCTATCAAGATGCTGCTGCGACTGGTCCACAACGGCAAGTGGCCGCCAGAGTTCGCGCCGACAACGGATCACGATATCCCGGACGGTCAGTTGAAACTCCCCCACTTATGGTCGCGCAAATTCCCCCACCCTGTGCAGCAGGACTAAGGGTTTTATTTAGCTGGTTTTCGTTTTTCTCGCAAGCGTTTCAGCGGCCTCTTTAA
>NZ_VZQQ01000144.1 GCF_014397785.1 Paraburkholderia podalyriae | reverse complement strand
AAAGGGCAGATGAAATGTCGGGGCGAGACTCCGCTGTCTCCCGCACAGCAGTTCTACTCGCTCGTTTCATAAGCAATCCTCCGCATATCACCGCTGCTTGACCCATTGACCTTACTGCGACAGAGCCGTGCTGGGTCCATTGGCGCCTGCAGTGCCCGAAATTCCTGCGCCAGACCTTCGTGGAATGGGCCGCCCAGACCATCCCCCGGTCATCGTGGGCTGGTGCCTACTACCGGCAGCAGCGCGCGAAGGGCAGCTCACACCACATCGCCGTGAGGGCCCTTGCATTCAAGTGGATTCGCGTCCTGTATCGCTGCTGGCAGACGCGCACGCCGTACAACGAGACCGATTACCTCAACGTGCTCAGGAAACGCGGTTCGCTCCTTGCCGGCAAGGTGGGCACTTAGGTCGAGACCGGGTCCTGCTGTTTTATCTGATTGGGGCAAGCCGCGCAGCGGCGCGTCAGGCCGAAGGCGAAGCTCGCGGGGAGACGGTGGGCAACGAGGGAACCGCCGTCAGGCGGCTGTCCACAGCCTCGTGCTGTGGGCAGCTTCGTTGTCCACGGGCGGGCGCGGAATGAACGTCATAGCGAGACGCAGATGTCGAACAGAAAACTTGACAGACACACTCAGGGCATGACTCTACCGGGTACGGCCGATCACCGGCGGGCAGAGGCCGGTCAGGAACGGTCATTCGGCGCTGGTAGCCGAAAGCGGTCGATCGCCGCTATCCTTGGAAAGGAAACAGCCGACCGAGGCGCTATCCTCTGGTTCGACTGCCACGTGCGCGATCGACCCTGCGAGATCTTCAGCGCGGACCTCTATCATGGCCGGGCGCATACGATCGGGCGACTGTCACGCCACGGAGGGAGCAATGCTCAAAGGCCGCTGTTTTTGCAGAGAAGTCCGTTATGAAGTGCTGGATATACCCTTCGATTCCACAGTTTGCCACTGCGCAGACTGTCGCCGCGCATCTGCGGCCCCGTTCGTCGCCTGGTTTAGCGTCAAGCGATCCGAGTTTCGGTTCGTCCATGGCGAACCAAGGAGCTTCGCAAGCAGTAAAGCGGTTTTGCGAACTTTCTGCCCGGACTGTGGCACGCAATTGACTTATCAACACGACGATTTCCCCGACGAGATTGACATCACGACATGCAGTCTCGACGTGCCGGACCTGGTTCCTCCCGAGCATCACACTTGGACATCAAGGAAGTTGCCGTGGGTTCATGTATCTGACGCACTGCCGAAACACGAGGGCAGCTATTCCAAGACCTGAATTCAAATAGCACGGCTGCACTTTTGTGATGGTTATCGAAACGGGTTGCGCGCGGCTTGGGCCGCCGCCTGGTGGTTGGCTTATGCTCAGACACACAAGGCTCGCAGGAAGACGGTTCTTCGTGGCCCATATCCTCGAACGTTGAACGGCCGCTTTCGGAAATGGGTAGCTCTGGGTCGTCTACGGAAGTTCATCATGGGACCGGGTTCGGCCATCAGCTGCCGGTCGTAGTTTCAATTCATTTGAATGCCATCAGGTGTCGACTATGTTGTATCCATGGCGAGAAAAGAAGCCGTTCTTGGGCAGAAGGGCATATTCGGTCACAACCAGTGAGGGTCGAAACGTGAGCGTACAGCTAAACCACACTATCGTTTGGTGTCGCGATAAGCAGAAATCGACAAAGTTCCTCATGGACATCCTAGGGCTGCCGAGTCCTATCGAGTTCGGGCAGATGTTGGTCGTTCGGCTCGCAAATGACGTCTCGCTCGACTTCTTCGAGAGCGACAGCGCGATTTCCATGCAGCATTACGCGTTTCTGACCAGTGAAGACGAATTCGAACAGGTCTTCTCCCGTATTCGTGACCGAGGGCTTCGGTACTGGGCCGACCCTGGCAAACAACGTGCCGGCGAAACCTATCTGCACAACGGTGGCCGGGGAGTGTATTTTGACGATCCTGACGGTCATTTGCTTGAGGTCATGACCCGCCCTTATAAAATTGGCGCCTAGAGGTTCAACGGGAATTGGCGCCCACACTTCGTGGCAGGCATGTCTATCGGCCGTGACGGATCTCGGGCCACGCTTAAACGTTGAATGGCGGCTTTCCACAGAATTATCTGGCCGCTTAGGGTCGCATGCTGCCGCTTGCGGCCTTGCGAGGTTCGCGAGCGGCAGCGCCTGATGGTCGGGTCGTCGCAACTGGCGTTGGGCGCGCTCGGGTTCAGCATGAGGAACATCGTCTGCCCACGGTCGTCGAAGGGTGCGTCGCCGGCTCGCGGTATCGGTAAGTGACGAAATGGCTGATGGTTGCGCTCATGCTAGGATTTCCCCAGCAAGGGAGGAAAAGAAATGACAGTCCATGCTATAACGGCGGTTCGGATGGACGGGAATTCGCACAGGATCACACACGTGCTTTGGGGGCAGGTGTCCTTGAGCGGAGAACAATTTGAGGTCGCGCCGTACGCATCGCCTGTAATTGAAGTGGTAGACGCACTGGCCAAGGGCGACACTGTCGTAACAGTCTTTCCGCTTGATGGACAGCGCGTCGCTGGTCCAGAGGTCCGGCGCGTCGTCGACGAGGCCGGACGCGTAGGCATCGAAATGGTGGTCGGTGATTCCGATGCGGGCCGAACGCTCGCGGACCTGCCACGGCTTGATCACGAATAGAGCGCTCATCGGGTCGGCTCTATTGGGCAAAATTTAACCACCTGCACCCACGGATCGACGCCGAGAACTTGCCCCAAGGCTCGCGCACATCAAGGCCGGGCCGTCTGGCTTGTCAAAAGGGCAGGTGATGTGCTTCGAGTCTAGCTCGGACATGGGCATCGTCAGAACACGCGGGTGGGCTTGTCATCGCGCCGATGGATTGGCTCCGGCGAACTACTTGCTTATGGTGTCAGTTGCCACTTGACGAAGTCGTCGACGATCGCCTTCTGAGCCTCAACAGCGCTGTGTTATCCACATACACGCCACGTCTGAAGATCCGCGCGGGCATTGATAATCGTCCTATGGCATGACGTTTCGTCAAGGTTATGCACCGAAAAAGTTGATGAGCCTGTGGATAACCGCCGGCGAATCCCACGCAAGTCCATGATCTTACGGGCTTTCGCTGCGTCGCATCACGGGAAGGCACGCCGGACAAGGCGTCGGCGCACGTGTTGCTTGGTCTGGTCGACAGGCAGGGCAGGGCGGCGCAGCGACACCGCGACGTTGCGAAAACCCATCCGTTAGGTTTATCATCGGCGTATGCCCACAATAGCAACGATCAACGGCTACCGCGTGGTGATCTACACGGCGGACCACCGACCAGCGCACGTCCACGTGATCGGCGCCGGCTTCGAGATCGTCTTTAACCTCAACTGCCCGAACGGACCGCTGGACGTCAGGAACATCGCCGGGAAGGTTTCAGACCGGACGATATATCGCATAGCGAGCCTCATCGAGCCCGCGATCGTCGCCTTTTGTGCGGCATGGAGAAAGCATCATGGCCATTACTAAAGAGTTGATCGCCGCCGCTCGCAAGGCCGGCAAGGAACTAGGCCCGCGCGCCGTCGCCGCGCGCTATCGCCCGTCTGTCGGGAAGCTCGAGGTCGAGTTCGACAACGGCGTGACGCTCGCGGTACCCGCACGCCTGATTCAGGGGCTTGCGCGCGCCAGCGCTACGGACCTGAGCAAGATCGAGATCACGCCGGCCGGATGGGGCCTGCACTTCCCGCGCCTCGACGCCGACGTGTACGTGCCCGCGCTTTTTGAAGGCATCTACGGTTCTAAGGCGTGGATGAAGCAAGCCGCACGCGTGGCGGGCGCGACACGCTCCGCAGCGAAGGCGGCCGCCGCGCGCGAGAACGGCAAGAAGGGAGGACGTCCGCGCAAAGCCCAAGAGGTGCACGCATGACGAACAGTCCCAGTAAGCACATTGGCGGCAACTTCGACGATTTCCTCGTCGAGGAGGCAATGCTCGAGGAAGTCGCGGCGACGGCCTTGGAGCGGATCAGCGTCTATAAATGCGTGCTCGCGTACGCGGCGCAGGCGAAGATCGCGATCGACGGCTTCGGCGTGCACAGCCTGCGCGCGACCGCCGCGACCAACGCGCTCGAGCATGAGGCCGACATCGCGACGGTGCAGGAATGGCTCGACCACGCGAACATCGCGACCACGCGGATCTACGACCGACGCACGAGCCGCCCCGAAGAGATTCGCCGACGTTTAAAGTGACATATTGACTCGAACGGCGCCGCGGCGGCGAAGAAGCGCAGGACGGACAGGCACGCACGCGGGGCCGTCGAACCGGACCCGCGATCGCAGGCGCTTGCTGGAGAATCCATGAAAGACGAAATCGCACCCACATTGCCGCTGAACGAAACAGAAATCGATCAGCTTGATGATTTCCTGACCAGCGATTCCGCTCCCGATGCGGCAATGGACGTTTCGATGATGGACGGGTTTATGACAGCGCTCGCCTCGGGGCCAAACCTGATGATGCCTGGCACCATGCTGGGTTGGATCTGGGATGCGGAGCATGGCCAGGACCTGCCGACGTTTGCCAGTGCTGACGAGTCAAAAGGCATCGTCGGGCTGATCATCCGGCACTGGAATAGCGTCAACGACATGTTGAACGATGCCTCCGCCGGGTACGAACCGCTCATCCTTGAACACGAATCAGATGGGCGAGTGATTTCGGTCATCGACGACTGGTGCGAGGGGTATTACAAAAGTATTGCCGTCGATCGGACAGCGTGGGCGCCGGTGCTCGCGGAGCACCCTGAATGGTTCACGGTGATCATGCTGTACGGCACGGAGGAGGGTAAGCGGCTCGCGATGCTTGCAATTACCCACATTTTCGCCGAGAAACCTGGTAACCTGGCCGACATCACGTTTCATGTGCGAGCGATATGGCCGGCAAACGACAGGCGGACGAACGAAGTTGGCTCGGCGAAGAAGTTCAGGCAAGCGAATTTCAGGACACCAGACTACGGAAGCGTTTTGGCGTTGTGCTGGAACAGTTGTGGGCGGGCATGGGCCAAACGATTCCCTTCGCTTGTCAGGATTGGGCCGCGACCAAAGCGGCGTACCGGTTCCTGTCTAATGATCGCGTCAGCGAACAGGACATCCTGAGTGGTCACTTTCAGGCGAGTGCAGATCGTTTCAAGGCAACGCCAGGTCCTATTCTCGTGCTGCAAGATACGACAACGTTCTCGTATCAGCGCGAGCGCCCGGAACTCGTTGGCTACACAGGAAGACATCTGTTCAGCATGGCCGACATGGTTTGTTGCAGCCGCTCACACAATGCGGAATCCTGATGCATTCGAGTCTGGTTGTCACCGCCGAAGGATCGCCGCTGGGTCTGGCAGCGGTGAAGTTCTGGACCAGGCACAAGTTCAAGGGCACGGCGGCGCTCAAGCGGCACATCAATCCTACACGGGTACCCATTGAGCAGAAGGAAAGCTATCGCTGGCTGGAGAACATGCGTCAGTCAACGGCGCTGCTCGGCGATCCTGTGCGCTGCATTCACGTGGGCGATCGGGAAAGCGACATTTA
>NZ_VZQQ01000143.1 GCF_014397785.1 Paraburkholderia podalyriae | reverse complement strand
ATGTCATGCGCAACGCCAATCCTGCTGTCCGGTCCGCTCGGTCACGTTGCCGAAACGACCGGTCACGTTGCCGAAATCGCCGGTCACGATCCCGAAACGGCTGGTCACCTTCATCCGAAATACGCAAGACATTTCCCAATGCGGTGACGCACGTGGTGCGAAATGGCTATTTCGGCACGCCCGACAAGTTCGCGCTGTATCAGTTATCGCAGCTTCGCAAGACCATTGAGGCGAGAGGGCACTCACTCGATTTTCCAGATCTTGCGGATCGTGTGGCCGACGAACTTCGGAGTCGGCGGATGTCCATCCGCAAGGCGTCGGAAATGATGCACATAGGGGAGCGAGCGGAACTATTGCGTTGGCGGGCGTTGTGCGATGTCATGTTCGCGAAGGCGATCGGCGCCGACGGGACCGCCCATGAGCAGTAGACGATCGCAGCCGGTTGATCCGCTCATGCGCCTGTTTCATGAAATATCCGGCGATGTCCCGGACGAGGCTAGTCTGGCCCGTATGCGTCGAGTATCGAGCGTACTGAATCTGCAAGAGAACGACGCGCTATGGTCGATCATCGCGGTGCTCGAATACTATGCGCGCCTGTATGAGGGGATGCCGGAACGTATTCGGTGGGCGAGCGAGGGCAGTCTCGAAGCCGCGCGCCGAGAAGTCGGCGGCGCGACCGATGCTCTGATGCAACAACACCAGGATGCGCTTGAGCGGTGCAAGTCGACGATCCAACTCGCGGAAAAGCTGATACAGGAACATGAGGCGCGGTATCGGGCTGCGCTGGCGAATCTCAATGAGGCGGCGCTGACGGCTTTGACCGTGCGTATAGCAAATCGGGTCGCGCGCTCGGCAGGTAATCGGCTGATTGGCGCAGCTGCAATTTCGGGGCGCGAGCAGCGTGAGCGGCTGGATGATGCGATTGGCGCGTTCGGACAGGCAACTGATGCAACGGTGGTGCGGGTGGATGCGATGGCGACAGGGATGGAAAGGCGTTTTGCACGCTCGATGCGCCGTCTATTGCTGATGGGCGGAGCCGTGCTCTGCCTGATGTTACTGGTCGTGGACGGTTTAGTGGAAGGGGGGGCGGGTGGTCATACGGCGGGCGCGAATTGTCGCGCGGTGCAGTTGCGGCAGGCACACGGCGGCCCCTAGAGGGTGCTGCCGCCTGCTGTGCCGCGTCATCAGTACGAGGCGAAGCTTACGCGTCGCGAAGGGCAGCCTTGCGCCGTATTCACTATGGCGGCAGTCGGGAAGGGCCACGCCGGCTGTGCGCTGATTCCGCGTCGTCGTCGTTGCTGTCCCGCGAGTTTCCTGTGTCGCTTCCGGTAACGGAGTCGTCCTCATCCACGTCGTCGCGGACGGCCCACGAGGGTATGGTCGAAATCTCGCGAACGGTGAGGACTTCCGGGACCCGTGCGACTTTCGCGGGCCGCAGTTCGGCGGTGGCAGCGGCGTCGACCTTCTTCAGCAACGGCGGAGAATGGGCGGCGCGAGTGCGCCGCCCCACGGTCGGTTACACCTTCATCTGGCGCATGGCGTCCGCGAGCATCCAGAGGGCGCGGTTCAGCTTCACGTTCTGATCGATGCCGGTGATGGGGCGCGTGGACATGGACCGGCCCGTGCGCGAACGTCCATGTAGACCGCCCTTGGTCAGGTTTTCCTGAATGCGGTTGAAGACCGTCCAGAGATCATTGCGGCGATCCTCGTAACGGCGCGGCGCGAGCAATTGGCTTTCGGTGATGGGGGCGGGTGCTTCGGCGTCGCTTGGGTCGTAGCGCAGTGCGAGCGCGGAGCGGGAAAACGCGTGCTGTTCGTCGCGGTCGAGCGTCACGGCGCGCATGCCTTCCTTCTGCTCGCGGATCAGGTCGAAGCCGTCGAGCACGTCGAACGCGCCATTGATCACGTTCTGAACGACGTTGCCTTTGTGCGGCACACGGATATCGGCGATGTTCTCGCCAGCCACCATGCCGTTTTGGCACACAAACCGGAACGTGCCTGCGAGCATCTGGTAACTGCTCGTGCCGTCGTGCGAGTTCAGCAGCACGATTTCGTCGGCTTCCTCGCCGGTGATCTGGTCGGCATGGCGTAACGGCAAGGAGGCCGTAATGCAGAGGAAACGGCTGGCAGGCGCGATGATCGGCATTTCGAATGTGTTCCTGCTTCGCATTACCAGGCGGTTATAGGGAGTCAAGCCAATCCAGGAGATTCGGATTACGTCGCCACCGCGGCGGACTGCGAGGCCGGGTTGACTGGTCCATTTGTTCAAGAGCGCGCCGCTTGGTCTCGATGTTCGCGCGTGCGTAATGATTTGTCGTGTTGAGACTCACGTGTCCGAACCAGCTTCTTATCACGGTGACATCAACTCCGGAGGCCACCAGTTGGACCCCGACCGTGTGGCGAAACGTGTGCGGATGCACGCGTTTCCCTCGTAAAGACGGTGCCTCGTTCGTCGCCGTCCGAACGTACTGCGCGAGCTTGTATCGGACGCCGGCGGCACTGAGAGGGAAACCATAACGATTAACGAACAACGGTTCGTTCTCCGGTCTCGGGTTTCGCTCGAGCAACGCTGCCAGCAATGCCGCGGTTTCCGGCCAGATCGGACAGATCCGCATCTTGTTGCCCTTACCACAAAGCTTCACCTGCTCCGGCGCTGCCAGACGGATATTGCACGGACAGAGACTCAATGCTTCCTGGATGCGCGCGCCAGTGTTATACAGGAAGGCAAGAAGCGCGTAATCGCGTTGCCCCTCTGGTGTCGAGCGGTCTGGCTGGCGCAGAATCGCCTCGACCTCCTCGATGTCGAGGTACGCGGGTTCGGTAATTGGCCCTCTCTTGGCAGGAATGTGCAATACGGCAGCGCATTGCATGGCCGCTAACGGCTCCCGGTCCGCAATGAACCGGTAAAAAGAATGGAGTGCCGCCAACCGGCAGTTGCGTGTGCCTATCGATGTATGCTGCTCTGATTCGATGTGCTTGAGGAACGCGAGCACTTCGTCGGCGGTCAATTCGTCAAGTTTGATTGAGCTTACCGGGCAGTGTCGCCGTGCAGCGACGAACCGCAAGTAAAGTCGCCAGGTGTCGCGATAGGACAGAATTGTGTGTCGCGAACAATTGCGCTGCTCAGCGAGCCACTCGTGGAAGAACGCGTGGAGCCAGTACGCGAGGGGTGCCATTTTCATGACGCTTCTCCCGGCAAACGCAGCACGCGTGCATTGTGACGCCGATAGCGCTCACTTGCCTGACGGAGCAGTTCTGGAGAGACGTGCAGGTATGCGAGTGTCGACCGGATATCCTTGTGACCGAGGTACGCTGCCAGATACGGTAAGCGATCTTGAGGATTGATGCCAGCTCGATACCATTGCACCATCCGATGCCCAACGAATGTGTGCCTAATATCATGAACCCGTGGCCCTCGATGACCATGCGCGGGTTTAAGCCCTGCACGACGAATTACCTCGGTCAACATCCATTCAATTAGCCCTTTGCAGTATCCCGATCGACGCAGCGGCGACCACCACAAGGGGGCTCCCGATGTGATCGGTGCACCGAATGCCGCGCGTGCTTCCAGATAGGCGCGTAGGACGTCGAGCGCGCTTGGCGACAGGGCCAAGCGGCGCGACTTAAAAAACTTCGTCTCGCGGACCTCGAGTAGCCCGCGGGCAAGATTCAGATCGCCGACGGTTAGCGATGCGATTTCGCCGAGCCGCAAACCGGCACAGTATGCCAACGTCATCATTGCGTGCAGAGCGACTGGCCGTAGAGGTGCCTTCGGTGAAGGGAATGTGCGAGCCGCATCGAGCAGCATACGAATCTCAGCTTCGGTAAAGAGATATGGGCGCCGCTCCTGCTGGGTCAGTCGGCCATATAATCCTGGTTCGATCGGCAGAGTTGGGACCTCAGAGGCCTTTCGGCGTAACGCCTTTGATAGCGTGGCTCCACATTGCTGAGCCAGGCACTGATGCCGCAAGCCGGGGCTTTCGTTACGCCAGGCATCGAACTGCTGTCGAAGCGGGACAGTTGCCAGTGCAGGGTGACGCTGTAGGAATCTGTCGAAGCGCAGCAGATCACTCGCGCGCGTATCGTACCGGTAGCCCAGTGACTTCATCCGCGCAACGTGCTCCTGCATCGCAGGGCCAAGTACGCTGCCCCAAACGGGAAGTGGAATCAGCCGTCGCAGGGCGCTTCCGTTGTCATCTTCGAGCAAGGCCCGAACAACCGGACCGATCAGTCGTCCGTAATGTGCGTACAGTTCTAGCACGGGATGCGAACCACCTCCGGCGTTCGTGCGCCATTCCAGATAGCGGACGACTACGCGTGCCCGGTTTTCCACGCAACTCACTGGCGATTTTTGGACTTCCTGTCGCAACCACGTCCGCAGGACTTTAATCGCGCTTTCTTCGTCTGAAAGCGCTTTGTCGGACATGAAGGTCTCAAACTTCCGCAAGGCACGGGCGTAATCGCTACGCGTCTCAGGTCCTATCGACAGCGTGTCGAGGAACCGGCTAACAAGGTCCTTGCTAGTCATGTCGTCACCTCTTGCGGAAGATCAAGTGCGACTGACCGTAAATCGTCA
Organism: Paraburkholderia podalyriae; assembly: GCF_014397785.1. Classification (GTDB taxonomy): domain Bacteria; phylum Pseudomonadota; class Gammaproteobacteria; order Burkholderiales; family Burkholderiaceae; genus Paraburkholderia; species Paraburkholderia podalyriae. The sequence continues at coordinate 983 of NZ_VZQQ01000143.1, read as the reverse complement.
CTTGCCAGCTTGAGATACATTGCTGTACCTCGCACACTGTAATGTCCCAGGATATCTCCGATCACCTTGATCGATACGCCACTACCCAGCAAAGACTCGGCCCGGCTATGCCTCAGGACATGAACCCCGCGCTTTCCTGTCAGCGACACTCCTGCGGCCTGAATGGCGTGGTTCAGCACCCGATGAAGACCGGCACGCAGCGGCCCATAAGGCGCTACCGCCTGCACAAACACTTCTCGCGTTGACGTCGCGGGACGACCGCACTTGAGATAGTCGAATAGCGCGTCGGCGGGACCACGTAACAATGGCAGCTCCGAGCACGCACCTGTCTTTGTATGTCTGATGTGAATCCGTTCATGCCGCCAGTCGATGTCTGACAGGCGCAAACCACGGATCTCTCCACTGCGCAGGCCATAGGTCGACAGAAGCATCAGCATCGCGTAGTTGCGGATACCTAAGGGTGAGCGATCACGTCGGGCAATTTCCAGCACCCGATCGATGTCCTTTCGATGGATTGTCGTCGGAATAGCCTCGTGCTCATAGATGATAGGCCCATCAATGGCGTCTGCCAGATCCGTTGCGATTTGACTGCTATCGAACAGGTAGCGCAGTACACCACGTAACGTGCTTATTACATGTGCCTTTGAGCGGCGCTTCATCACGACAACCCGCGATGCAATATAGGCGTCGAGGTCCGGAAGGCATAACGTTTCAATGCTCGTTCCATGATCGTGCAGCCACCTCAGAAGAGAATACATTTCGAAGCGTCTATGTCTGCGCGTGTTAGGAGACAGCCCGCGCATCTCCACCATCCACGTTTCATAGCTGCGCACCAAATCGAACACGACGATATCGTGCCCCGGCGGTCGGTCAAACTCCCCCGGGTATGGTCACTTCAAACTCCCCCACCTGACGACCGTCGGCTGAGCCACTAAAGCTGCCGGGAGAGGTGTTGCAGGACGTCTATCTTCGTCTCCTTCGAA
>NZ_VZQQ01000142.1 GCF_014397785.1 Paraburkholderia podalyriae | reverse complement strand
TGTTGCTGGAAGGCATTGCCTTCAGGGATGGCGAACCGGTGAAAGACGATCAACCGGTTCAGCAGAAACTCGCCGCCTGAAGTCCCTGCTCATCAAGTTGCCTATACACCAGTCTTGACGCTAGCTCCAGCCACCGTCAGGGTGCGTTCGATGGTGCTCGTCATCTGAGCGCTGCACGCGATCGCCGACAGCACCACGAACGAAGGAGGATCAAACCGGGCAGCCACTACCGCCCACCGCACAACGTCTTCGAGCACGGCGATATCTCGCGGCTCGCCAGCAACATTGTGGCCCAACGTGAGAAAATTCCGGCTGCATCGCGGGCCAGAACCACTAGTTGCGGGAAGGGTCTGCATCCAAAAACGAACGTCATGTGCGTGCATATGCGTTCACGAGGCACTCGTGTCAACGAGCCATGAACGCGCCAGCCGTCCCATCGCTGCTGAACCGGATTCCAGAATGCGGCGGCAACGCGATCGTCGGCAAGCCGAGGTCTTCAATGCCGGCGCAATTTGCAAGCCACTGGCCAATCATGGATTCGGCCAGTGGCACAGCCGCGGCGTGCTCGCCGGCGATCGCCAGGAGTCACGCATGCTTCGGCCCAACTCACGCTAGCACCGCCTTTGCTTTCAGGGAGTGACGCCTTGTCGAATCTGGCGCTTTGCAAAACTGCTCATACGTCCGAGGGGCGATCCGCGAAAATCCGCTGGACCGCTTGATTGAGCATGTCACGCATTTGATCGTTCATTGGTCGCTTCTTCAGTTGACGCGCGGTCGGTGTGCGCCGCGAACATCTGCTCGATCATTTTCACCACCTGTTCCTTGTTTCGGCGTATGTTCGCCACTCGGCCCTGCGAAAGACGCTGTTGCGCCAGCCCGCGCAGAGCACCCACAACAAACTCAGCGCCTAAAGCGACATCTACATCGCGGCGCACCTCGCCCTGCGCAATACCGATCCGCAGGTTCTTCTCAATCCACTCGAACATCTCACGGTTACACTCGGCCACAACATGGGCCGTATCGGAGTTTTCCAACAGGGACTCAGCGAGGAGCAGCAAAAGAGCGCGGGTATTCGTCCACTGCGCATCACTGCGCCCCAAATACACACGCGCATAGCCGAGCACCGCCTGAAGGCCAGCGGGCGATGGCTGTACGGATTGCATTTCCTTCGCGAAAGAGCGATACATATCCGAGGTTAAGGTGCGTAGTAGCTCACCTTTGTTGCCGAAGTGATGCGTCGCCAGCCCCCGGCTGTAGCCGGCCGCCTCGCCGACCTCTGCCAGCGTCATTCCTACCCAACCTTTGCGTGAGAGCAAATCAAGTGCGGCGGCGAGAAGCCGCGCTTCCGCTTCTGAACGCCGCTCTTCCTGTGACCGGCGCCGCGGCGCCGATCCGGGCGCTTTCGAGGTCGGGGCCGTCTCTCCTTTTGCTGACCCTAACTCCTCAGGCAACTCAACGTTTTCTTTACCGAAAGCTTCGCGCGATCGTGCCCGCACCGCGCCTTGCACCGCTTGTCCCTTAGTCACCGTCTAGCTCCTTGATTACCGACGATCTATTCTACCGCTTACTGGTCGGTCATCAAGATTGTCGTACCCGCGAGTATTAAGCGTTGTGCGCTTCTCCCTATTAAAGCCGCCGATCTAAACGACGTCCAGATTGCCGCGGGATGCCCGAAAGCTGGGCCGTCGACAGCCGCGATGACGAGCATCTCGAGCTTGATGAGGTCGTGAAACCAGTCCTGCATGTCCGTCATGCGGCCGTGCATCATCAGGCCGATCTTTTTCCTGGCCATGCCCTTCACGTCACCGACGCCGCAGAAGGCACCGCCGTGCCCGCCGATCATCAGAGCCCTGACATCGAGCTCCTTGTGGCCGATCCCCTTGCGCAAGCGTCTGATGACGTCAGCGATTTCCACGATCTTAGTAGTGGTTCATTCCACCGCGGTGCGGAAGATACGCATGTAATTGCCACCGGCAATCTTTCCCGCCTCTTGAGAGGTAAACCCCCCGCGCAACATCGCCGCTATCAGGTTGACCCACTGCGAATAGTCTTGCAACACGCCAGGGACGACCTGTTGATCGGTCCCCACGCAGACATGGTCCACGCCTATGACGTCAACCATTTCCTTGAGTCCCTCAACGTATTTGTCGAGATTCTCAAAGATGGCCCAAATCCCGACGGCACCGCCGGTTTCTGCGATCGCCCTCGCATGATCCGGGGCTACGCAACGGGCGGCCAGTCGGGTCGATGCCATCGCCTGGGAGCCGGCAAGCGCTGTATGTGATAGCAGCAGCGGTTTGGTGGAGACTTTCGCCGCAGCCTTGGCCGTTTGTTCGGTGGCGTGCGCAACATCAACGAGTATCCCCAACCGATGGCAGTCACGGATCACCTCTGCGCCAAATTCGGTCAACCCGTCGTGAGTCACTACGCCCGTCTGGAAGTCACCAATATCGTTCGGCGTGTAGTGAACAAGCTGCGCGGAGCGGATGCCGCGCTGGTGGGCTTCTTCCAGCCGCTCCAACTTTCCTTCTATGAAGTCCAAGCCCTCGACGCCCCCGATTACCGATGGCTGACCTGCGGCATGGGCGGATTCCAGATCGGCTGCCCTCAGTGCGCGCCGCAAGCCATGGTGCGTCACCATGTCGTCGGCCCAGGCGAGTCGTTCTAGATGGTGCTCATAGAGCTCACCCGGCCTCGGCGAACGGGTGATGCAGACGACCCCGGCTGAATTCCTGCCAAGAAGAGGTTCATCCGGGATTTCCGACAGGCACACTGCGGCAAGGGACCCGGCTCGCATACCGGCGGCAAGGTTGCCGTTGGGCGGTGCCGGAGAGTAGATGCCCTGCGGTCCGCCGTGCGTGTGGACATCCACCGAGATTGTTTTGCGCAGAACCTCCAGCGCTTTGGCGCCGACCTCTGCAACCTGGGCGGCTTCGGTCGAGCCGTATGGTCCGACGCTGCCACTGAGCATGGCCTGGACCGATGCCATTGGCGTGCTCCAGATCGAATGGCGGCAAAAGGTGCCGACCGCGTGGAAGTGATCGCAGCACATAGCTTGTCAGACGGCGACGGTAACAGTCATTCCGGCTCTGCGCCAGAAATCTCGACCAGCCGCTTCCACTTGGCAAATTCGCCCTGACATATTGTCGCGCAGCTTTGCGAAGTCTTGCAATTTCAGTACATAACCCTGCTTGATGGCGATATCCTTAAACCCGGGCGTATTGAGGAGGGCGCGACGAGTAATCACTGGTGTTCTCCAAAGGTCGAACAGAACAGACAATTTAAAAACGTCATAAGGCGTGCTGTAGCCATGCGTTCACAATGTGGTCCAAAGCGCGCCGCTCACCCAGCGCGTCAAACTCTCCACCGTCTCTCGCGGCGGGCGATAGGCAGAATTTCGTCGACTTGCTCGCGCGCGACCGGCTTGTCGGGCGAGAACGCGCGACACGAGAAGCGGCTCCCGATGGCCGACACCACGCTGGGCGGATCCCGCACGACTGCCTTGATTTGCGACATAATCATTGAGGTGCCTCCATCGAGTTCAGCACATTACACCGTGCCCGCCTGGCGCAGCTCGGCAATCTGCCCGGCCGAGAGCCCAGCAAGTTCGCCCGGGACCTCATCGGTATGCGCGCCAGAGCGGGCACGGGCCTGATTTGCGGACGGCGTGCCGCTGAACCGGGGCTGCACAGTCGGCATTTTTAGCTCCCCGAACTGCGGGTGCTCGAGGGCGACAATGCTGCCGCGGACCTGGTATTGCGCGTCCGCGACGATGTCCTCCATCGAATAGATCAGGGAAAAAGCGAGGCCTTTTTCTTCGAGGATTCGGCAAACCTCCGGAAACTGCAGCAAGTGTCGACCGCGTTTTCCTCGGCAAACGGGGCAGCGCGTTTCGTCCCGCCTCTTCTGCTGAAGTCCTGACCGAGCGGTCAAGATACTTTGTAAACGAGGCCATTCCAATTCCTGCGACTGCTACGCGGCCGGTCATAGTCCCTCCAATTCGTCAAATGCAAATCCAACCAAGGGGGCACCATGTCAAACTCGGCGCAGGCTCACTTTATCGAAAATAATATCCATTTGCATATTGACCAGCAAGTACATACTTGTCGATTGATACACAAATTTGTATTCGGCTCACTTCCGCTGCAGGAAACGCAGGCGTATTTGAATGGCGACGACATCACAATAACTAACCCCTGTTAGAACGCCAGTCATTTAGACTTTTCGCGGGCGCAGGTTCACCACACGGCGCGTCGTCCTGGCATACAACAGGCCGCCCGCCGCAAACAGGGCGCCGAATATATAAATTCCGATGCTCATGCTGCCCGTGTGCGTTTTCAACCATCCGATCGAGGTTGGGCTGAGGACCCCACCGAGGAGGCCGACAGTTGCAACCGCAGCGATCGCGTTCGCCGTGCCTGGGCCTGGCAGGCAAGCCGGCACGCTGACCCAAAACAGCGGAATGAACGTGAGCTGTGCTGCCATAGCTACCGACAGCAACACGAGTGAAAGCACCAGCGAGGCCGAGGCGAGAGGCAGCAGACACAGTGCTGCGGCGCCGACCATCGCCAACGCAACGATGCTTTCGCGCAAACGCCTCGTGCGGTCGGTATGTACGCCAATCGTGATCATCGCGATGAGTGACACCGCACTGGGGATGGCGGAGTAGAGTCCGATCAAGGCGACGTCGGTCACGCCGAGCGAGCGAATGATGGTCGGCGTCCAGAATTGGAGCACCGAGATGGCGGCTGCGAACGAGAAATAAACGGCCATCAGCGCATATAGGCGGGGATTACGAAGGATCTGTGCAAACGTTTGCCCTTCGCTAGCAGGCGCCTCTGCTTCGAGCATTGCCGCGATCATAGTTTTTTCGCGGGTGGACAGCCAGTCGGCAGCTTCGGGCGACTCATCGAGCAGCATTGGAACGAGCAGGCCGAGCACGGCGCACGGCAAACCTTCGAGCGGGAACATCCACTGCCAACCGCTCAACCCTCCTACGTCATGCATAAACTTAAGGATCGCCCCGGATAACGGATAAGCCAGAATTCCGGATATCACGATTCCCGAGGAGAATAGCGAAAACGCCGTGGATCGACGCTCCAACGGGTACCAGCGCGACAAGTAGTAGACGACCGTCGGATAAAATCCCGCCTCGAACACGCCTAGCAAAAAGCGCAGCGTATAGAACGCCGATGGAGTGCGGACAAACATCGTGAGCGTGGAGACGCAGCCCCAGCCAATCGTCACTATCATGATCGTCTTGAGTGCACCAAGCCGTGTCATCACGAAACTGTTGGGCAATACGAACAGCGCGTACGACAGGAAGAAGATGCCCGCCCCAATGCCGTAGACGGCATCCGTGAAACCGAGCGCGGATTTCATCTGGAGCTGCGCGATGCCCACGTTGACACGGTCGATGTTGGCCATCAGATAGAGGATGAACAACAACGGGATTAGACGGTAGGAGATCTTCTTGCGGCGCCTCCGGTTTTTTGGGACACAGATTTGGGGTAAAACGTGTGATCCAAACTGGAGTGGTTGATGTTGAAGAAAACCAATGCGAATGCGGTTGCGCCAGAGGCGCTGGAAGGAGCGCGTAGCGCGACTGGAAGCGCCTCTGGC
>NZ_VZQQ01000141.1 GCF_014397785.1 Paraburkholderia podalyriae | reverse complement strand
AAACAGACTCTCGGTGAACGTGTCGGTGCCGCGCATGATCTCCAGGGGGCGGGTGAGGTCCTTACATCAACGCTTTTGCTATCCGTCGCGATGACTTCAGCGCGAGGTATTTCCGCAGCCTGCTAGGCGGTCGTGGTTTTGCTTTCGTTTCGTGAGTCCCGCAAAATTTCCACGGCCTCACGCATCACATAGGCTCCAATGAGCAATCCCGCAACGAGGTCGGCCCAGCGAGACCCAGTGATTGCAACGATAGCGCCAGACACGCAAACGCCCAGGTTGGCAACGACGTCAGCTCGAGTGAAAAGATACGTGGCGCGAAGATGGACCTTCCCGGCACGGAATCGCGACAGCATCCGCAAGACAGTCACGTTGACCCCCAGCGACAGCAATGCAAAGACCATCATGATGCTGCCGACCGGCTCGGCACCGTGGAGCGCCCGTCTTCCAACGTCGAGAAGGATGCCTGCGCCGAGCAGGAGCAACAGGCTCCCACTCATTCGCGCGGAGCGGTACTTGAAAACCGGACTTCGCGTAACCGCTAGCAACCTATCGCGTAGGCGCTCGCGTCGGCCAGCATGTCAAGGGCGTCAGCCAGCATGTCAAGGGCGTCAGCCAGCAGTCCGCTGGATTGGGCCAAAACGCCCGCCGTCGTGCCGATGACAAACATCGCCAGATTCAATGCCAGCGCGATGCGCAACGTCTTCCGCTCTTCATCCGTCTTCGCCTGTGCCTGACTGCACGCACACCCCATTTAGTCCTCCGCCGCCACGGTACAAACTTGGTAATCGTAGCGCAAGAGGCCCTTGCCCTTGATGCACATCAAGGGAGGTTGCGGACCGGCTCAGCCGGTTGGGCAGCGTTGCTTAGTGTCTCGGCTAGTGAGCCGCAGCATTTTGACGTCGTCGAAGCAAGGTCTGCAAGGATCACGCAGTCGGTCGCCGGACCGCCGGCGCAGGCCGCATTGCAGTTCGTAACGAAAGCCGCGAGACTCTGTTCCAACGCCTGCAACTCGATCAGCTTCGCGCGGACGGCCCCAAGGTGTGATTGCGCAAGATCGCGGGCCTCGTTGCAATTTCGGTCGGCGCTTTCCGCCAGCGATATCAGCATGCGAATCTCCTCGATCGGAAAACCGAACTCCCGGCAGCGCCGAACGAACACGAGCCGCTGAAGGTCCATCGGCCCGTACACCCGGTGTCCGCCGGCTTTGCGGGCCGCCTTCGGCAATAAGCCGATTTCTTCGTAATAACGGATGGTCGGGACGGTGCAGCCCGATCGCTCGGCGATGTTGCCGATCGTCAATTCAGCATGATTCGACATTTTTCAGTTCCCACCCCTTGAACCTCAAGTTACTTGAGGGTTTATTGTAGAGCAATGTACAACTCTGAGGCTTCGAGAAAGCGCATGAGCAACGGAAAACTAACGATTGGCGCTGTGTTGATGGGCGTCGCCGCCGCTTGTCTCACCTGTTGTGCGTTTCCAGCGGCGTTCACATTCATCACCCTAGCGAGCTTGGTGGGGATTGGAACTGGCGTTCCAAGATGGTGGGTCGGCCTCGCGGCGATTGGCGGGGTTGCGATAGCCCGGGCGCCTCCTACTGCATCATCATCGAACAGCCGCGGCAAAGCGCTGCGCAGCCGCGGTGGACGGGTGCGGGTGTGGCACGTCGTAAGTCATCGTGCCAACGCGAGGCAAATGTTGGAGTACATCATGAATTCTCCTGAAACCCAGCCCATAGCGTGCCTTCTTGGCGCGAATGAGTTTGAAAAGCGGAGGCGCTGGATACGCGAGCTGACGAGTCGCCATCTGCGCGCGACAGAAAGGACGCCCCTTTCGCTACACCTGAGTTATGCACCCAAAGCCGCCCCCCAAGTGCGCGAGCTGGTCAGCAAGGAACAGTCATGCTGCGCCTTCCTGCGGTTCGAGCTGAATGAACAGGCCGACGCGATTCACCTTGTCATCACGGCCCCCGAGCGGGTTCGCGGGGCCGCCGATGCTCTGTTCGCGCCTTTCACCCGGGAGCCGGCATCGGGTCCCAACGTTCCCTCTACATCATGAAAGGCTGCAAGATGAAGCTGAACCGACGATCTTTTCTGGTAGGCGCCGTCCTGGCTGCAACACTTGGCTCAGTGCCCGCATGGGCAAGAACGCCCGCCGCATTCGACTCCAGTGCGTTCGCCGCGGATCAGGCGGCTGACAAACCGGTACTCGTGCACGTCGCAGCGGCGTGGTGCGAGACCTGACAGCAACAAAAACCTATCGTCTCGAAGCTGCTTGACCGGCCCGACTTCTCCGGACTGACGGCATTCGAAGTCAACTTCGACAGGCAGCGCGACATCCTGCAGTCTTTCAAGGTCCAGCATCAGAGCACGCTCATCGTCTTTAAAGGCAAGAAGGAAGTTGGTCGTTCGGTCGGAGTAACCGACCCCGCTGCAATCGAAGCCTTACTGCGTCGGGCACTTTGATGAGCCTAGGCTTCGCGTTGCTGGCCGGCGTGTTGTCGACGTTGTCGCCCTGTGTATTGCCACTGCTTCCGATGATGTTGGGAACCGCCGTCGCGGAACACCGACTGGGCCCCGCGGCGTTGGCCGCCGGATTGGCATTCTCGTTCGTCGCCGTTGGCCTATTTGTCGCTACGATCGGTTTCTCGCTTGGCCTTGATGTGGGTGTGTTCCGCTCTGTCGGCGCCGTCCTCCTGACGCTGATCGGCCTCGTTCTGCTGATGCCGCGGTTGCAGGCGCGGGTGGCAGTCGCGGCCGGCCCGCTCAGCAACTGGAGCTCTCACCGCTTCCGTGGCGCCCGGACAGGCGGCCTGAGCGGGCAATTCGGAGTGGGGCTGGTGCTCGGGGCTGTGTGGAGTCCGTGCGTGGGACCTACGCTCGGAGCGGCTTCGCTCCTCGCCGCGCAAGGCCAGGATCTGGGACAGGTCGCGCTGACGATGCTGATGTTTGGGTTGGGCGCTGCGTTGCCGCTGATGTTGCTGGGTGCGCTATCCCGCGAAGCCTTGATACGCTGGCGCCAGCGGCTGTTGACGGCCAGTAGCACCGGCAAGATGGTGCTCGGTGTCATGCTGGTCATGACCGGCGTCTCCATTTTCAGCGGGCTCGACAAAGCGCTGGAAGCCGCGTTGGTGAGCGCGTCGCCACGCTGGCTGACAGATATCACCACTCGCTTCTAGACCAGCGCCGAGCCCGCGTCGGCGGCGTTCACGGCATCTGCGATGAAGTAACGGACTTCCGCTCACCCAACTTCGGAACAACGCGCACGTAGACCAGCTCGCTTACCAGTTCGACAAGCGTCTGTGCCACGATGATCGCCGGCAACACCGGAACAGCACCGGGTACCGCAAAGGCGAGCGGTAACACCACCAGCGAGTTTCGAGTCGAAGCGCTGAACGCGACCGCCCGCCCGGCGGGAGTGTCGAGACGGAACATGCGGGCGACAAACCAACCGATCAACGGGGCGAGAATCGCAAAGGCGATATAGATCGGAACGACACGCCAGACCGAGTCGATCGCGGGCGCAAGCCGCGGCACCACCGACGCAATGACGACAAACAGAACCAAGGTTGTCGCCGGCACGGGCAATAGACCCAGAACGGTCGATACTCGTGCCCCGGCACGGCGCCGTGCCCCCCAGACTTGCACCGCGGCCGCAAGCAGCAGCGGAACGGCGATCAGCCACAAGAAAGCGTGAACGGACGGTCCGCGCTGGACCAGCACGGCTGCACTCTCTCCGAGAAGCAACTTGAGATAGGCCGGCAGCAGAAGCATTTGCAGGATCAATAGGGCGGGCGTCGCAGCCAGCAACAGACGGGCGTCGGCGCGGCCGAGATGGGAGAACATCACCACATAGTCGATGCACGGCGCGAGCAGAACTAGAAGCACGCCGAGCCGCACCATCGGATCAGCTGGCAGGAACTGGACGAGGCCCGCGACGAGAAGCGGCACGACGACGAAATTCGCTGCGAACAGGGCGGCAAGGAACCGGCCCCGTGAGAAGGCCTGCCCTAGATGCCCAAGCGGAACTTGCAGAAATGTTGCAAACAACATCAGCGCAAGTGCCGGATTAACACTAGTTTCAAGATTTGTCGTGCCGCGGACAAGCATGGCAGCGATGGCCGCCATCACAACAAAGCCGAAGTAGATACCGATTTGACGGTCTTCCAACGTTCCCCGCAGATTCTGAATGCCCACCCGCTCCCCTATCTGATTGTTTCGTCAAGTCTACCGGATATCCGCCGGACTGAACAAGGGACGAGGCATAGAACTCATCGCAGGGGAAGTGCTCTTCTACGTCTTTGCGCTAGGTTGATATGGACCGGAGGGTGATATGAGCGGCTGTAGTGACGTTGATCACGGATACTCAGGCACTCCGGAGCGAATGTCGCTTCAGGGTCGACTTCTGCCGGACACGGGCAGGTCGGCGGCGGACACGCTGCCGATTCAGGATGGGGCCGGGTTCGGGCCATCAAGAGTCGTTCGTCCTTCCTACGACCGCGACGTTCCAACGTCGGCTCTTGAGACAGGCCACTCGACCGCGCGTCTCGGGCGCAAAATGGGACCTTGGAAAGCAACGGCTACAACGGTACGGCAACCGGTCAATGCAGTACCGCAGCAGACGTGTCCGTTCAATGGTTCGAACCGGAGGCGAAAGATGATCCCGAGCCGCAAAGCCGCCGCGCTGGTGTTACTCGCTGCATTGTCGCTGCGCATGTATGACGTACACGCGCAACACACTGACCAGCAAATCGCCGCCATCCTCATGGTCGCGAATCGAGCCGAAATCGAGGCGGGCAACCTCGCGCTAAGCCGAAGCCAGAGAAGAAGCATCCAGAATTTCGCTGGAACAATGATTGCAGAACACAGGGACTTGTATCAATCAGCCGTCGAATTGACGCAGAGGCTGATGCTCTATCCCGAAAATAGTAGGATGAGCGAGGCGTTCCGGAACGAAGGGGATGACAACCTCGCCAGGTTGAATGCGGCCGATGAGTACGCGTTCGACGGAGACTACCTCTATCAAGAGATCACATATCACCAGCAATTGGTTCATGCGGTGGACAACACGCTGCTTCCCTCCGCGAAAAACGCGGAACTGAAGGCGCTGCTCGTCAGAGCGCGCGTGATTTTCATCTTGCATCTCGACTATGCGATTCGACTGCAATCGGCTCGGGTCTGGTAATCCCCAAGGGATTCGGGTGAACCAGCCTCGCTTGCGGGTGCACCTTCGTTGATGCCGACAATGCCGGCTTGGAGCTGATGTGCGACGCGCTCGATACTGCGCACGTCCCGATGCATTTCCGGCGGACACCAACGAATTTCACTGCGGAGCAAGTCATGCCGGCCCCGGACGACGCGGCCCGTGCGGCGCGCGGCTATGAAGCGCCGGTCGGCGAGGTCGAAACCCGCGAGTTCGACTGCATCCCTCACCAGGTTACACGCATTGATGAATCGGCAAAGGCGTCGTGCCGTCGATCGCGGCCGTGCAAGATCAATGAAAATATGCCAATCGCGTGAGACGGCACGCGGCCAGTTGCGGACGTTCGAGCACGCTCTCAGGTGGACCGAAGGTCGGCTTCGCTCAGGGTAACAGGCCTTCCCCGACGATCATGTTCGTCGCGTCGTCGGCCATAACCGGGCGGTTTCAAAGGTGAAGCGCAACAGCGGGTTAATGAACGGAAGCTGAAGTTATGGAAGCGGTTGCGAGCATACGTTCGAACACCTCGAATGGCGAATGAAATGCATGCGTAGCACGCGGTCGGC
>NZ_VZQQ01000140.1 GCF_014397785.1 Paraburkholderia podalyriae | reverse complement strand
ACTTATCGGCTGTTAGTTTTTAAAGATCGTTCCGCCCAACCCGCAGCACCTGCACCACAACCACCGGCACCGCTTCGTTTGCGTCGCTGCATCTGCAGCAGAGAAGCGAGATTATGGAGAGCGGTCCATGTCCCGTCAATACCCTTCTCACCTTTTATTTTAAAAAGTTGAAGAGCTTAAAAATTGAGCAACCTCGCGCGAGATTCCAATTGCTTAGACATCCGAGTTAATTTGCCCGCTCGTCGCGCGAAAGGGATGAGAAGAGTGGCGTTGCGAAAAGTCGCTCAGCAGCTTTTCCACAGAAAATGTTCGCAAGCCTGTGGATAACCACTCCACAACCGCGCCAAGTACTTGACGCAAAACCGTTCTCGCGCGTTGCGCGCGAAGCGCGGCCGCGCTTCGCGCTCCCATTCAGACCGACTTCATCGTCACACGCGCATTCGTGCGCATAAAAGCGCTGCGCTCGACCATCGCGCCGAACAGCAACCCGATCGTCGTCCACGTGATCACCTGCATGCCGATCGCCGCGACGCGGAACTTCCACAGCAGCACAGCCGGGAACGCGGCCGGCACTTCATTGAGGACCGGCATCGACAGTTGTACGGCCGCGATGATCACGACGAACAGGAGCCCCGCAACGATCGAACCGTTCCACGCGCCCAGTTTCGCCGCCGCGCGACGCCTCACCTTCAGCGAAAACACCATCGTCGCGAGCGAAATCGCGATCATCAGAAAGAACAGGCCCGTGCGCGTGCCAATCGTCTCCGGATCACCCACCGACGGCGGATTGGCCGGATACTTAAGATTCGGCACGATCACGAGCGCAATGAACGCACCGAGCGCGAGCCACGCGGACAGAGCGCGCACGCTCAAGGTGCCCGCCCGTCCATACGAATAAGCAAACACCAGCGAGAACAGACCGCCGAATGCCGCGCCATAAGTGACGACACCAGTCAGCAGGCCGAGACCTGCCTGCGTCTCACGGCTCACGATTTCGGGCTCGGCCGCCTCGCCGCGCGCGGCGGCCGCTTTTGCTTCGAATGAAATGGCCTGATCGACCTGCGGTTCGCCGACGATTCGCGCGAACGCGAACGTGAGCAAGCCCGCGACGATGCCCGCGAGCATTCCGCGCACCAACAATTTACCTACCATGTCGAGCTCCGTTAGTGGCAGGGAAAGCCGAGCAGATGGCGGCCGTCGTGCACGAACTCATGCACGTACATGCCGGGCACGAGCGACGTCGCACCCTCTTCCGCACCAACGAAGTAAAGCGCAAGCAACAGCAGCAAACCGCCGAACACTACCCACGGTAATAGTTCGCGCAAAGGAATGGGAGTGGGCTCGGCCGCCGGTTGCGCGGCGGCATTGAAGACAGCTTCGGTCATGATGAACATCTCCTGGGGGTGACGCGCCCCGAAAGTCGATTGCAGAGGAATGGTGCGAAGCTCAGGTCTGGCTTTCGGCTGTTGTGGATTGCAATGCCGATTACAGTGGCGCGACCGCGCCGGGCTCTCACCGGCTTCCGTGCTTCGCAGCGCCACTATTCTACGCGCTAAACTGCGGCTTTCGCGACGGCGAGGGCTACCGGGCAACGCGCGCTGCGAGCCGATGAAGCCACGCAGGCAAGTGCGAATGCGTCGCAAAGGCAACGAATGGATACGCGACTACTACTGGTGAGCCATGCGGCAACGGCCGCGCAGCGCGCGGGCCGCTTCCCCGCCGACGATCCGCTCGACGCGCGCGGCCGCGCCGAAGCCGAAGCGGCGCGCGCACGCCTCGCGCTTCCGGCCGACGCTGCCATGTTCACCAGCCCTGCGTCCTGCGCGCGCGATACCGCCGTGGCGCTCGGTCTGAGCGCCACGGCGGCCGACGCATTGGCGGATATCGACTACGGCAAATGGCGCGGCCAGCGTCTCGCGGACATTGCCGACGAAACGCCCTGCGAGCTCGCCGCGTGGACACGCGAAGCCGACGCCGCGCCGCCCGGCGGCGAATCATTCGGTCAACTCGTGCGACGGATTGGAGAATGGCTCGACGCGCAGCAAGCGGACGTGCGTTCATACAATGCCGTCAACGAAGCAGGCTTCGCTGCCTCGGCGCACCATCGAACGATTGTCGCAATCACACACATGCCGCTCCTGCGCGCGGCAATTGTGCACGCCCTCGGCGCATCGCCAGCCGTGTTCTATCGCATCGAGATCGCGCCGCTGTCGATCGTTGAGTTACGCCACTCGCGACGCGGCTGGACCTGGTGGCCGACCGCCACCACCTGAGCGGAACCGCCGCTTACCTGCCCGACACCACGAGCCGCAACCTATTGGACCCCGCTGGCGTCAGCGTGATCTCGGTGCGCTGATTCTTCGCGCCCAGATAAAAGTGCTGACGTCCCGGCGAATTCTGATCGTGCGTCGCGTCGGGCAGACACGACGCGATGTCGGCCGCGACCGCTTCCAGTGCGTCCGCGTCCGAGCCCACCGCCTGATGCGGCGTCCACGTGCACTGGAAACTGCGATGCGCGCCTGAACATTGAGCGTCGTCGCCATAGGGTTGCGCGACGCCTTTGCCGTCGTCGGGCGTGAGCGAGGCGAAGCCATCCGGCGCCGCGGCCACGATTCGTTTGAGCGCCGCGCAAGGTCTGGGGCTATCGTCGGCGGATGCGCTGACCGACAGCAGCGCAACGAGCGATGCCACGATGAACGCGGTAGCGGAGAGTCGACAGGTTTTCATGTTGTGCGTGAAGCTTTCAAAGTGCTGCCTGAAAAAGGCTGGCAGCGAGCCTCGCATCCAGCACGCATGCTTCATGCCGATGCGCATAAAGCCGCGAACCACACCCGCCGCCCCTACCCCGCCCGCTTATCGTCGGGCGTCGAAGGAATCGACGACATCCTGGGCGGCGGTCTCACGAGCCACGCACAGGTAAAACCACCCTCGCGTTGCAACTCTTACTCAAAGGCCTCGACGACGGGCAGACCGGGCTCTTCATTACACACGCTGTAGCGCCACTTCTCGTCGCGCGAGTGCAACGCGTATGGCATCGCGATGCAGGCGGGCGGCGCCGCGCGCATCTTCAGCGAAGAAGGCATCGGCGCTCACGGTGCAGATCTGCCTGGTCGCGTGAATCAAGTATTTCCAATTGAATAGCTTGCTAACGAATATTTTGGAAATACAATACCGGCCATGTCGAATCTCGATGCGCTGCGCCGCACTGTCAGCAGCACGCTGGTCGTCGCCGCCCGAAAGTGGCGGCGCACGAGTCATGGCGTGCTCGCGGCCTTCAACGTCTCCGAAGCGTGCGCGACGCCGCTTCTGACCGCCAGCCGGCTCGGCTCGGCGGTGCGTCAGGTCACGCTCGCCGATCACGTCGGCATCGAGGGGCCATCGCTCGTGCGGCTGCTCGACCAGTTGTGCGTGGCCGGCCTGATGCGCCGCGACGAAGATCCCGAAGATCGTCGCGCCAAAACTGTCGTACTGACTGACGAAGGCCGCGCCGTCACAGCGAAGATGGAAGAGGAACTGGTCACGCTGCGTGCGCGGGCGCTCAAAGGCGTATCGCGCGACGATCTCGAAGCCGCCCTGCGCGTGCTTCACGCATTCACGACCGATGCCGCCGGACGCGCCGAACCGGGAAGCGTCGAGCGCGACGCGCGGCACAAACGCGCGCGGCCCGTGCGCCCGGAATCGGTCAGGCACGAGGAGACGAAGCGCACCTCGTCGGCGAAGCGCGAGCCCGCCAAAAGCGAGACGCTTGCGAGCAAAGGCAAACGGACGAGCGGCAAAGGCGCTGCTAAAACGGCCAGTAAATCGCGCGGCACCGTCAAGGCGCGCAAGTCCACCAAACGCGGCGCGCGAGCCACCGCGCCGCACAACGCCGATTCCGCGTAACGGCTCATGGTCTATCCCACTCTCCGCGACTGGCTGTTCTCCGTCAAGACTTTCGCCGCGGCCATGCTCGCGCTCTACATCGGCCTCGCGTTCGAACTGCCGCGGCCGTATTGGGCGATGGCCACCGTCTACATCGTGTCGAACCCGTTCGTCGGCGCGACCCGCTCGAAAGCGATCTATCGTGCGCTGGGTACCGCGCTCGGCGCGTCGGGCGCGGTGCTGCTGGTGCCGCCGTTCGTCGAATCGCCGTACCTGTTCAGCATGGTCGTCGCGGCGTGGACCGGCACGATGCTCTACCTCGCGGTGTCGGACCGCACCGCGCGCAGCTACGTGTTCATGCTGGCGGCCTATACGATGCCGATCATCGCGCTGCCGTCGGTGACGAATCCGACCGGCGTCTTCGATCTCGCCGTGAGCCGGACCGAGGAGATCATTCTCGGCATCGTGTGCGCGAGTATCGTCGGCAGCGCGGTGTTTCCGAGCCGGCTCGCGCCGACCATCATCGAGCGCACCGACGAATGGTTTCGCGATGCCGCGTTCTACGCGACCGAAACGCTGTCGGGCCGGATCGCGAGCTCGGCGATTTCCGGCGCGCGGCAACGGCTCGCGAGCACGATAAACGGTCTCGAGTTGCTGCTGAGCCAGCTCGCCTACGATCACACGCGCCCCGACGTGCTCGCGCGCGCGCATGAGCTGCGCGGCCGCATGCAGTTGCTGCTGCCGATCATGTCGTCGCTGGCCGATCCGCTGCTCGCGCTCTACAACAACGGCCCGCAGCACTGGCCCGAAGGACTTCAGACGCTGATCGACGACGTCATCAAGTGGTTCAACCAACCGCTGCCCGCGCCGAGCGAGGGTTATCACGCGGACGAGACCGCCAACGCGCTGCGCGCGCGCATCGCCGCGATGCACCCGCCCGCCGCCGCGCTCACGCATTGGGACGGCGCGCTGCTGTCGAATGCACTGTGGCGCCTGGGACAAGTGATCGACGTGTGGCAAGACTGCCGCTCGCTGCGCATCATCATCACGCGCGAGGAAGGTTCGTGGCGGCCGCATTTCCGTCACTGGCGACTCGGCGGCACCGAGCGCTTCTACGATCGCGGCATGATGCTGTTCGCGACCGTGTCGGCGGCCGCGGCTGTGGTGCTCGCGTGCGCGCTGTGGATCGGCTCGGGCTGGAACGACGGCGCGAGCGCGGTCACGCTCGCGGCGGTCGCCTGCTGCTTCTTCGCCGCGCTCGACGAACCCGCGCCGTTCGTGTTCCGCTTCTTCCTCGCGACTGGCGTCGCCGTCGTGGCCGCGGGTCTCTATCTGTTCGTCGTGCTGCCGCAGGTGCACGACTTCCCGATGCTGGTGATCCTGTTCGCCGCGCCGTTCATTCTGGTCGGCACGCTGATTCCGCGCCCGCAGTTCAACATGGTGACGGTGCTGGTCGCGGTGAACACGGCCACCTTCATCAGCATTCAGGACGCGTACGACGCGAACTTCCTGACGTTCCTGAACGCCAACCTCGCGGGCCTCTCCGGCCTGCTCTATGCATACTTGTGGACCCGTGCAACGCGCCCATTCGGCGCCGAGCTGGCCGCGGCGCGCCTGTTGCGCTCGAGTTGGGCCGACGTCGCGCTGACCGCGTCGACGCGGCCGATCGAAGATCCGCGCAATCTCGCTGCACGCATGCTCGACCGGCTGATGCAATTGATCCCGCGCCTCGCGGCCACCGACGATTACCGCCATCCGTCGATCGAGAGCTTCCGCGATCTGCGCATCGGGTTCAACGCGCTGGACCTGCGCCGCCTCACACGCAAGCTCGGCGGCGAAACGGCCGGCGCGATCGACCATGTTCTCGATGGAGTGCGTGCATACTACGAGAGCTGCATCGATCGACGCCACCGCGAGCCGGTGCCGGACAGCCTGATGTCGTTGATCGACGTGGCCGTCGCGCGCGTCACCGCGCAGGGGCTCGCCAATGCCGCGGCGCCGACCGAGACCTCGCAGACCTCGGCCCGTCAGTTGCGCGATGCGCTGCACGCGCTGGTCGGCTTGCGTCTTTCGCTGTTTCCGGCGACCCTCACGAAACCAACGCCGACCGAACCGGAGGCCGCCGCGTGATGCACCCATTCTTGCGCCCCTGCTTGCACCCGCCTGCCCACCCCTG
>NZ_VZQQ01000013.1 GCF_014397785.1 Paraburkholderia podalyriae | reverse complement strand
TGGGCGTGCCGACCGCGATGTTCACGCCGCTGTTCGTGATCTCGCGCACGGCAGGATGGAGCGCGCACATCATCGAGCAGCGCGTCGACAACAAGATCATCCGGCCGAGCGCGAATTACACCGGACCCGAGAATTTGAAGTACGTGCCGCTAAATAGGAGAAAATAGCGGTCGCTGTGCGCTCCACAGCGCGTGCAGTTCAACCCGCGCGGCCGCCGGACCGGTCGTCCGCGCACTGTTTAACTGATTTCAGATAGAAAGGTTTTCTCCATGAAAAAGCTGATGATCGCCGCCATGATTGGCGCCCTGTCCACGACGATGCTGTCCGTCGCGACTGACGCCGCTGCTGCGGACACGGCCACCACCACGAAGAAGCCGGCCACCAAGGCTGTCGCCAAGCGACCGGAGCCGCGCCGGCTGATCAAGCGCAAGCCGAATCCGGAGAAGGAAGCGAAGCTCGATCCGATCCCGGAAGGCGCCGAAAAGTGGTCGTGCAAGGACGGCCTTGCTTTCGAAATGAAAGGCGACATGAAGCGTGACCAGATCGTCACGGTTCACTGGGCGAACAAGAACTACAGCCTGCCGCGCGAAACGACCACGACGGGCGCCGATCGCTTCCACGACGCGGCAACCGGTATGGACCTCGTCGTGATCCCGACAAAGGCCATGCTGTTCCAGGACAAGGACAGCTCGCGTCTCGCCGACGAGTGCAAGACGGTCGCCATGGAACAGGGCGCGCCGGCTCCAACGCAATCGAACGCGATCAACAAGACCGGCAACTGATTCTCGCCGCCAGGGAAGCCCCCGATGTCCGCCCCGATCTCCAACGTACGACCCGCCCCGGACGCCGTCCTGGTCGATATCGTCGACTACGTGCTGGACTACCGGATCGACAGCGCGCTCGCGCTGGAAACCGCGCGTCATTGCCTGATCGACACGCTCGGTTGCGGACTCGAGGCGCTTACCTACCCAGCCTGCACCAAGCTGATGGGACCGATCGTGGCAGGCACGATCGTCCCCAACGGCGCAAAGGTGCCGGGCACTTCGTTCCAGCTGGACCCGGTTCAGGCCGCCTTCAACATCGGCGCGATGATCCGCTGGCTCGATTTCAACGACACCTGGCTGGCCGCAGAATGGGGTCATCCGTCGGATAACCTCGGCGGCATTCTCGCGACGGCCGACTGGCTCTCGCGCACCGCCGTCGCAGCGGGCAAAGCGCCGCTGACGATGAAAAACGTCCTGATCGCAATGGTCAAGGCGCACGAAATTCAAGGCTGCATCGCGCTCCAGAACTCGTTCAACCAGGTCGGGCTCGATCATGTGCTGCTCGTCAAGCTTGCGTCGACCGCGGTGGTCGGCCAGCTGATCGGCCTCACGCGCGACGAGCTGATCAACGCGGTATCGCAGGCGCTCGTCGATGGGCAGGCGCTGCGCACCTATCGCCATGCGCCGAACACCGGGTCACGCAAATCGTGGGCCGCCGGCGACGCGACCTCGCGCGCCGTGCGCCTCGCGCTGATATCGAAGACCGGCGAGATGGGCTATCCGTCGGTGCTCAGCGCGAAAACGTGGGGCTTCTACGACGTGCTGTTCAACGGCAAGGCGTTCCGGTTCCAGCGTCCGTACGGCTCGTACGTGATGGAAAACGTCCTCTTCAAGATCTCGTTTCCAGCCGAGTTCCATGCGCAAACCGCCGTGGAAGCCGCGCTCGCGCTGCATGCGCAGCTCGCCGCGCAGGGCCGGCGCGTCGACGACATTCGCCGCATCACGATTCGCACGCACGAAGCCGCGATTCGCATCATCGATAAAAAGGGACCCCTGAACAATCCGGCCGACCGTGATCATTGCATCCAGTACATGATCGCGGTGCCGCTGATTTTCGGCCGTCTGACGGCTGCCGATTACGAAGATCGGGTTGCGCAAGATGCGCGTATCGATGCGTTGCGCGCGAAGATGGAATGCGTCGAAGACGCGCAGTTCACGAAGGATTATCACGACCCGGACAAACGTTCGATCGCCAACGCACTGACGATCGAATTCAACGACGGGTCGAAGTTTGGTGAAGTCGTAGTCGAATACCCGATCGGTCACAAGCGCCGTCGTGAAAGCGGTATTCCGTTGCTGGTCGAGAAGTTCAAGACCAACCTCGCGCGGCGCTTTCCGGTTAAGCAGCAACTGGCGATTCTCGACGTATCGCTCGACCAGGCCAAGCTCGAAGCGACGCCGGTCAATGAATACGTTGATCTGTACGTCATCTAGGTTGAGTACTGTAGTTCCGCGATCCAAACCAAGGAAAACACCATGGCCCACAACCTCCACAAAACGCTCAAGGAATTCGACAGCGGTTCCGGCAAAGGCAAGTTCTACTCCCTGCCGCAACTCGGCAAGGCACTGAACCTCAAGATCGACCGCCTGCCGGTCTCGATCCGAATCGTGCTGGAATCGGTGCTGCGCAACTACGACGGCAAGAAGGTCGGCGAAGAACACATCAAGCAACTCGCGAACTGGAAGCCGACCGCCGCGCGGGTCGACGAAATTCCGTTCGTCGTGTCGCGCGTCGTGCTGCAGGACTTCACCGGCGTGCCGCTGCTCGCCGACATCGCCGCGATGCGCGGCGTCGCGAAGGCCGTCGGCAAAGACCCGAAATCGATCGAGCCGCTCGTCCCGGTCGATCTCGTCGTCGACCACTCGGTACAGGTCGACCACTTCCGCGAGAAGAACGCGCTCGACCTGAACATGAAGCTGGAATTCCAGCGCAACAATGAGCGCTACCAGTTCATGAAGTGGGGCATGCAGGCGTTCGACACGTTTAAGGTCGTGCCGCCGGGCGTCGGCATCGTTCACCAGGTGAACCTCGAATACCTCGCGCGCGGCGTGCACAAGAAGGCCGATGGCGCGGACACCGTGTACTACCCGGATTCGCTGGTCGGCACGGACAGCCACACGACGATGATCAACGGCATCGGCGTGGTCGGCTGGGGCGTGGGCGGGATCGAAGCCGAAGCAGGCATGCTCGGCCAGCCGGTGTACTTCCTGACGCCGGACGTCGTCGGTGTGCACCTGAAGGGCAAGCTGATCGAAGGCGTGACGGCGACCGACCTCGTGCTGACGATCACCGAACTGCTGCGCAAGGAGAAGGTCGTCGGCAAGTTCGTCGAGTTCTTCGGCAAAGGCACGCGCTCGCTGTCGGTGCCGGACCGTGCGACGATCGGCAACATGGCGCCGGAATACGGCGCAACAATGGGCTTCTTCCCGGTCGACGAAAAAACCATCGACTTCTTCCGCGGCACGGGCCGCACGGACGCGGAAATCTCCGCGTTTGAAAACTACTTCAAGGCGCAGCAGCTGTTCGGCATTCCGGGCGAAGGCGACATCGACTACACGAAGGTCGTCACGCTGGATCTCGCCACGGTCGCGCCGTCGCTGGCAGGCCCGAAGCGTCCGCAGGACCGCATCGAGATCGGCCACGTGAAGTCGACCTTCACGGACCTGTTCTCGAAGCCGGTCGCTGAAAACGGCTTTGCGAAGAAGGCCGCCGATCTCGACGCGCAATACACGACCAGCAACGGCGTCGACGTCAAGAACGGCGACGTGCTGATCGCCGCGATCACGTCGTGCACGAACACGTCGAACCCGAGCGTGCTGCTGGCCGCCGGTCTGCTCGCGAAGAAGGCTGTCGAGGCTGGCCTGACGGTCGCTCCGCACATCAAGACTTCGCTCGCTCCGGGCTCGCGCATCGTCACCGAGTACCTGACGAAAACCGACCTGCTGAAGTACCTCGACAAGCTCGGTTTCACGCTGGCCGCTTACGGCTGCACGACCTGTATCGGTAACTCGGGTGACCTGACGCCGGAACTGAACGAAGCGATCACGAAGAACGACATCGTCGCGGCAGCGGTGCTGTCGGGCAACCGTAACTTCGAAGCGCGCATTCACCCGAACATTCGCGCGAACTTCCTCGCGTCGCCGCCGCTCGTCGTCGCGTACGCGATCGCCGGCAACATCACGCGCGACCTGATGACCGAGCCGGTCGGCAAGGGCAAGAGCGGCAAGGACATCTACCTCGGTGACATCTGGCCGACCAGCGAAGAAGTCAACGCGCTGCTGAAGTACGCGCTGGATGCCGACGCGTTCCGCAAGAACTACTCCCAGCTCACGAAGAAGGGCGACCTGTGGAGCAAGATCGAGGGCGAAGTAGGTCAGGTCTACGACTGGCCGAAGTCGACCTACATCGCCGAGCCGCCGTTCTTCGGCAAGGACTTCTCGATGACGCCGGCTTCCAGCATCGCGCCGGTCAAGGGCGCACGCGCACTGGGCATCTTCGGTGACTCGGTCACGACCGACCACATCAGCCCGGCAGGCTCGATCAAGGAAGACTCGCCGGCAGGCCGCTGGCTGAAGGAAAACGGCGTGCAGAAGGCCGACTTCAACAGCTACGGCTCGCGCCGCGGCAACCACGACGTGATGATGCGCGGCACGTTCGCGAACGTGCGCATCAAGAACCTGATGATCCCGGCGAAAGCGGATGGCTCGCGCGTCGAAGGCGGCCTGACGATTCACCAGCCGAGCGGCGAACAGCTGTCGATTTACGACGCGGCAATGAAGTACATCGACGCCGACACGCCGACCATCGTGTTCGCGGGCGAAGAGTACGGCACGGGTTCGTCGCGCGACTGGGCGGCCAAGGGTACGCAACTGCTGGGCGTGAGGGCCGTGGTCGCACGCAGCTTCGAGCGGATCCACCGTTCGAACCTCGTCGGCATGGGCGTTTTGCCGCTGCAGTTCAAGGGCTCCGATAGTGTGCAGTCGCTCGGCATCACCGGCGAAGAAACTTACGACATCGAAGGCCTCGGCGACGACTTCAAGCCGCAACAGGAAGTCACACTCGTGATCCACGGCAAGGACGGCGACAAGCGGGTTCCGGTGCTGCTGCGTATCGACACGCCGATCGAAGTCGACTACTACAAGCACGGCGGGATTCTGCCGTTCGTGCTGCGCTCGCTGCTGGCTGCTTAAGCCCGGAGGCAACGCATACAGCCTGGCCGTTTTGCAGGGGCTGCGTCCTGTGGAGGGCGCAGCCGACTTTGAAGCCCGACCTCAGGTCGGGCTTTTTTTTCGGCTCACGTCACGGCTCGCGCAATGCAATCACCCCTCACTTCAAGCCGAAATCGACCCGCGTCGTCGCACCCTTGTCCTTGATGTCGTCGGCATTCATCTTCGGCGCGACGATAAACACACGGCTGCTGTCGACCTTGCCTTGCAGGTACTGTTGCACGCTCTGCGCGCGTTGCTGCGCGAGTTGCCGCAGGCTCGCGTCGTCGATCGGTGCGTTGGCCGCGAGCGCGCCCTTCATGTCGTCGTCGGGCAGCGTCTTCGTCATGCCGATGAAGTTGCGCGGCTTCTTGAAGTCGGAGGACTTGTAGGCCTTGGTCAGATATTTGTCGTACTCCTGCTGATCGACCGTGACCGTCGACAGATCGACGCTCTCGCCGTTGCCGACCGCGTCCTTGATCTTCTGCCGCTTGACCATCTGATCGACGTACCGCGTGCGCAGCGCCGGCTCATCGACCTTCGGATCGACGCGTCCGATCAGGTCCATGCGGATCGACGGCTTGTCGGCGAGCGCCTTCACGATCGTGTCGAGCTTCTGCTTGTCGGCGTCGGTGAGCGTGGCCGAGCCTGCCTCGAATTCGACGTAGCCGAGTTCCTCGCCATTGCCGCCGAACGCGTGCGCGATCAGCGAGAACGGCGCGGTCACCGCCTTTTCGAGCAGACTGAGCACCGCATGCCAGATCAGCCCGCCGATGCTGAACTCGGGGTTCGACAGCGAGCCCGACACCGGCAGGTTCACGTCGATCTCGCCCCGCGAGTTCTTCAGCAGCGAGATCGCGAAACGCACCGGCAGCTTGGTCGCTGTGTCGTTGTCGACGTGATCGCCGAACGTCAGCTGATCGATGAACAGGTGGTTGTTCGCGTTCAGTTGGTCGTTCTCGAGCTTGTAATGCAGATCGACGTTGAGCTTGCCCTTCGTGATCGGATAGCCGGCGTACTTCGCCGAATACGGCGTCAGGTTCGTCAGCTCGATATCGTGCGCGGTCGCGGTCAGATCGAGCGCCGGTTTCGCGATCAGCGGATTGACGGTGCCGCGGATCGTCAGGGGACCGTTGGCCGCGAGCTTCGCGGCGACGTCGACCGGCGCGGGCGTCGTTGATTCCGTACCGAACGCGCCGATCGTGCCCTGGATGGCGACCAGATTCGCCGTGTAGTTCGGCTTGACGAAGTTGTCGGTGTAGGTGACGCGGCCCTGTTGCAACACCAGTTGCCCGAAGTGCAGCTTGACCGGGCTGTGCGGCGGCGTCGCGGCCTTGGCCGTGGCCATAGGTGTGGCGGCAGCCTTGCCCGGCGTTGCAGCGGATGCCGCGACCGGCGCCGATGCCGCGACTGCTTCCGAGACCGCCGGCGGTGTCAGCGGAATCGGGGGCGTGCCGCCCTCGTGCGCGACCACATCCTTCAGGTTCAGCTTGCCTTGCGGGTCGAGCAGCACACGTCCATAGAACTTCGAGAACGTCACACGGCCCGTGTCGACCACGGTGCCGTGCTCGTCGTAGTCGGCCTTCAGGTTCGACAGCGCGAGCGAGCCCCAGCCCGCGAACGGGGCCGACGTCACCTTATCGATCAAGCGCACGGCGACGAGCGCCATGTCGCCGCGATAGTTCGCTTTCAGCGACTTCGCCTGGGTGACCGCAAGATCGCCGTTGGCATTCAGCAGCGCGCTCGCGAGCGTCGCGTTCAGGTTGCTGCCGAAGTACGGCTCGAACGCGGCCGCGTCGAGCTGGTTTGCGTTGATCTTGACCGCCAGCTTCAGCGGCGTCGCGGTCACGTCGCCCTTCACGGCGAGCGTGCCCTTTTTGTTCAACGTCGCTTGCAGGTCGACCGGCAGCGGACGGCTCAGGTCGTCGCTGATCTGCCGCACCTTGAGCTGCACCGGCGTAAAGCTCAGTTTGACCGGTTGCGGCGTGGTGTTGTCGGTGAAATCGGCGGTCGCGTCTTTGAGCGTCAATTCGCCGATCTTGTAGCGCCATGCGGGGCCCTCTTCGTGCGCTTTCTTCGCCGCGTGAATCGCCGTTCGCTCTGTCGCCTGTTGATGCGCCTCCGCGAGCGCGCTCAGATTGATGCTGCCGTCCTTCAGGCGCTGCGCGTCGAGCGCGAGGCCAGTTACGTCGACGCTCGTCACGTCGGCCGTGCGCGCCGCGACGTCGACCTGCTTGACCACCACGTTGCCCTGCGCGAGCGCGACCACCGGCGTCTTATCGCCGCGCGCCGCGAGCTTCACCGCCTGCATGCCCAGTTGCGTGTCCGCGACCGTCAGCGCCATCGGCGACTTCGACCAGTTCGCGTCGATATTCGTCGTCGCGGACAGCGCGCCGTCGCGCACCTGTGCGGACATCGCGGTGTCGAGATACGGCTGCAACGGCGGCAGCTTCAGCGACTTCAGGTCGAGCTTCACGCTCGCCGTCTTCGTCGCGAGGCCGACCGTGCCGTCGGCCGCGAGCGAACCCGCGCCGTCCTTCAGGTTCGTGTTCAGCGTGTAGTGCGCGGGCGTCGATGCGAGCGTCGAGAAATCGGTCAGCGTGACGGCGAGGTTTTGCAGACCGGTTTCGACTGGATGCGACACGGCTTCGTCGTGCACGTTCACCGTGCCGTCGTCGAGTGTGAAACGTTTGATCGCGACGTCGAACGGCGGGACCGCTTTGGCGGCGGCTGTTTTGGCGTTGGCATTCGCAACCGCCGCTTCTTGTGCCGCCGTTTTTTTCGCCGCGGACGCGAACATATGCTCGACGCTCAATACGCCGTCCTTGTCGCGCGCGAGACTCGCGCTCGGCGCGTCGATGCGGATATCGTCGAAGTGATAGACGCTCTTCAACGGTTCGAGCGATGCCGCCGCCACATGCACGGCGCGCGCCGCGAAAAACGGCGCCTTGCCTTGATCCTGCACGTTGACGTCGTTCAGATCGACGGTGCCGGCGACGCGCAGCGACGGCGTGTCGTTCGACATCTCGAAGTTCAGCTTCAGGTCGGTGGACAGCTTGCCCGACTGCACGATCACCGGCAGCTTCGACGGCGCGTAGGACACCAGCTTCGGCACGTCGAGCTCGTCGAAGCGCAGCGACACTTCCGACTCGCGCGACGCCGCGAACGGCTTGGTCCTGCCGTCGATCGCGAGCTGACTGTCGCCGTCGATGCGCGCGCGCAGCAGCGGCTCGACGAAGATATCGGTCTTCGACGGCAGAGTCGCGATGAACGGGATGCCGAGCTTCCATTGATCGATCACGTGGCTCGTGCCGAGCAGGCGGTCGTCGAACCTGATCTGGCCGTTTTCGATGCGAATGTTGGAGACGGCGAACTGTGTCGGCTTGCTGTTCGGTTTTGCCGGCTGATTCGCGAACTTTTCGATCAGGTCGCTGAAATTGAAGTGCTGCGCATCGTGGCGAACGATAAGAAGGCGCGGCGAATCGACCTGCACTTCGTCGACGATCGGCGCGCCGCGAAACAGCGAACTCCACGACGGCTTCACGATGAGCCGCGAAATATCGACGAAGTCCCCCGCGCCGCCGCGCTCGCCGATATGCACGTTATCGGCCTCGAAACGCAGTGTGTACGGATTGAGCGCGATCCGGTCGATCGACGCGGGCCGGTCGAGCTGCTTGCTCAGTTGCTGGCTCGCGATGTGGCGAATCAGTGGCGGCGCCGCGAAAAAGCCGAGCAGGCCGAACACGACGACGAAGATCAGCAGACCCACGAGAATCCGTCGGGTACGGTGCGACTGCGCGACGGCTCGCACGGTCTGCATGGAGGAGACTAACGATGCTTTATTGAGGCTTGCCATGCTCGATCTGGAGGAATGCGGCGGCAAGCCCGCCGCGAAAAAACAGAAATCCCGCAAGCGGCAGTATAAGTCGTGAATCAATGGTTAGACAGGAATGTCAGGCCCTATCTGACGATTCGTGCTGCTGACCGATTCGCACTTCTGCGATGGAGATTTTCGCGAGCGTTAGATAACGACACCGGACGGCGCGCGGTTTGCCCGCGCGCCGTTCACATCATTGCCGCACGACCGGCGGCGGCTGCCAGCTGCCGTCGGTGGCTTGCGGCTTCGGCGCATACAGGCGCAGCACCAGCTGCATGTCCGCGCGCGGTGCCGGCAGCCAATTGCCGGTCCGGCTGCGCGTCGACGACACGACCACGTCGAGCGAACCATCGCGATTGCGGCGCGCGCCATTGCGATCGCCGACCGCGAGCCGCGCCGGCGCATTCGCGCTCAGCGCGCCATCCTTCGTGTATGCGGTGATCGTCCAGAAGCCGTGCACCGGCGGCAACCGGTTCGCCGCGAAGTGGATCACGTAGCGATTCGCGCCGTTCAGCGTGTTGCCGTCGCTGTCCTGCGTGACGACCGCTCGTACTTCGTCGTCCTTCGTACCGATGCCCAACTGCATGCTGGCCGCGTACGCGCGCAGCCCATAGTCGGGACCATAGTTGCCGACGGCGTCGCCGAACCAGCTCCAGCCGTTCGCGCTCAGCAGATTCGATGGCGGTGTCGCGACGCGATCGCGACCGTCGGCAAGACCGGCCGCTAGCGCATCGGAAGACTTCGGCAGCGTCACTGGATCGCCCGGAATGACGCCGAGGTCGGCGAGGAATTTGAGCGCGTGCGGATCGGCCGGTGCCGGCGGATTGTCGGGCAACTCGTCGGCAAGACGGCCGAAGAAGCCGCTCGCGTCGAGCGCGGCGACCTGCTGCGCCGGCGTGCCGCTCGCGCCCGCGACGCCGCTTGCGTAACCGCGCGTCGGCACCGCCGGCTGCACATCGCCGACGAACACGCTCAGCGGCTGCAGACGGATCGCGTGTTGCAGCTTGCGCACCGCGTTCAGATCGCGCGCGCCGTTCGACTGGATGCGCACACTGATCCATGCGTTGCGGGTCGGCACTTCCACGCGCGTCGCGCCCTTCGGCAACTCGCCTTTCCAGCCTGGTGCGACGAACGCGATCGTCTGCGCGCGCGGACCTTTCGCGGCGCTCGTGCCCGTGGCGAACTGCGGCCCGGTCGACCACGCGACGTTGGTCCACATGTCGAGCACGCGCGCATCGACGTAACGGCCATGCGAGTCGGGTAGCGCCAGGATCACCGGCTCGGCGGCAAGGTCAAGCCAGCCGGTCGAGTCGAGCGTGTCGAGGCCAGGCTGCGGCGGATTGGTCGCGCCGATCGGCGGCAGCGCCTGCGTGTGACGCAGCGTGTTGACAGGCGCCTGGCCCGGCTCGGTGCCGACCGCCGCATCGCGCGCGGCGCTCATCAGCACGAGCGGATAGCCGAAGACGTACGAGTCGGCGACTTCGTCCTTGATCCAGCCGGTGCTTTGTCGCGTCGCGGTGGGGGTCGACGTGCAGCTGGCCAGCAGTGCGAGACCCGCGAGCGATGCGCAGGTTCGTTGAAGTAAAAACAGTTCTCGGCGATTTTTTATCATTCGTTCAGAGTGCGGAACGTGCAGTCCTATGGGAAATGCCGGTGTGCAGCGCCAGGTGCATGCGCGGTTCTCCCGAAACACTGCGCAGCGATTCCGCGGATTGCGATTCCGACAACATCGCGTTGTATCGTATCCTTGCTAACCGGGCAAGCACAAGGCAGGAATTGTGGCTGGCAGCGCGATCCGCCAGCTTGCCGAATCGCCCCCACTGTTTCGTCGTCCTGCATTCGGAGCGCTTCAATGTACACGCCCGCCCATTTCGAAGAGAACCGTCCAGAGGTTCTTCACCGCCTGATCGCCGAGCAGCCGTTCGGCGCGCTGATCACGAACGGCCCCAATGGGCTCGACGCGAATCATGTGCCGTTCGAGGCGCAGGCGGACGCGGCGGATTCGTCACGTCTGGTGCTGCGTGCGCACGTCGCGCGGGCAAACCCGGTCTGGCAGGAAGCCGCGACCCATCCCGAAGCGCTCGTGATCTTCCAGGGGCCGACCGCCTATATTTCGCCGACCTGGTACCCGAGCAAACACGAAACGCACCAGCAGGTGCCGACCTACAACTATATGGTCGTGCATGCGCATGGCAGGATTGTGGTGCACGACGATGAATCGTTCGTGCGCGGCCTCGTCGCGCGACTCACGCGCAAGATGGAAGCCGGCGAGCCGGTGCCCTGGAAGATCGGCGACGCGCCGGCCGACTATATCGCGCAGATGCTCGGCGCGATCGTCGGTATCGAAATCGAGGTGACGCGGCTCGTCGGTAAATGGAAGCTAGGGCAAAACAAGGTGGCGGAAGACCGGCGCGGCGCGGCGCAAACGCTGCTCGCGCGCGACAGCGATCAACAGAAGGCGGTGGGACAGGCAATGCTCGATGCACCGCCGGCGTTTTGACGGCAGCCGCATCATCCGGCCTTGACCTTCCCGTCATGGGAAGGTCGATACTCGATTGACGATGCGGTCCAATGCCGCCACGAGCCTCGCCTGCCATGACCGAACTTGCCAACCCGCAGCACCCCGCCGACGCTGCCGCCTCCTCTTCGCCCACGTGCGTCGTCGAACTCGAGATCGACGGGATGACTTGTGCATCGTGCGCGAGCCGCGTCGAAAAAGCGCTGACCAGGCTGCCGGGAGTGGCGCGCGCGTCAGTGAATCTCGCGACCGAACGCGCCCGCGTCGAAAGCGACGCGACGCTCGGGCCTCAGCAACTGGCCGATGCCGTGCGCAAGGCCGGATACGAAGCGACGCCGGTCGCGAACGCCGATATGGCCGCGCAAACCGCGACGCAAACCGTGACGCAAGCCGCGACACTCGCCGCCACGCCGCGAACCACTGAACTGGCGATCGGCGGCATGACCTGCGCCGCCTGCGCGTTGCGCGTCGAAAAAGCGCTCGCGAAGTTGCCTGGCGTCGCGCGCGCGTCGGTCAATCTGGCGACCGAAACCGCCACCGTTCATCCGCAAAGCACCGCATCCGCCGATGCCAGCGCGCTGATCGCCGCCGTCAGGAAAGCCGGCTACGAAGCGACGCTAAGCGCGCCGCCCGCTCCTGTCGCCCCTGCCGATGCGGCGGCAGCCACCGCCCCGACCGGCTACGTCGGCGGCATCCTCGACACGACGCACAGCCGCGCCGTCGACCGCAAGCAGACACAAACCCGCCGCGAGCTCGCGAGCGTCGTCGCGTCCGCGCTGCTGACGCTGCCGCTCGTCGCACCGATGTTCGGCGAATGGTTCGGCCTCCACGCGATGCTGCCGCCGTGGCCGCAGTTCGTACTCGCGTCGATCGTGCAGTTCGTGTTCGGCGCGCGCTTCTATCGCGCCGCCTGGCGCGCGGTGCGCGCTGGCGCGGGCAACATGGACCTGCTGGTCGCGCTCGGCACATCGGCGGCGTACGGCATTAGCGTCTACGAACTCGCGATGCATCCGGGCGATACGATGCATCTGTACTTCGAGGCATCGGCGGTCGTGATTACGCTGGTGCGCTTCGGCAAATGGCTCGAGGCGCGCGCGAAGCGCCAGACCACCGACGCGATCCGCGCGCTCAACGCGCTGCGCCCCGAGCGCGCGCGCATCCGCGACGGCGCCGGCGAACGCGAGGTGCCGCTCGCCCAAGTGCGGGTCGGCACCGTCGTGATCGTGCGGCCGGGCGAGCGCGTGCCGGTCGACGGCGCGGTGCTCGAAGGCCGCACGCATATCGACGAAGCGCTGATCACCGGCGAAAGCCTGCCGGTGCCGAAGCAGACCGGCGACGCCGTCACGGCCGGCTCGATCAACGGCGAAGGCGCGCTCGTCGTGACGACCACTGCGATCGGCGCGGAGACGACGCTCGCCCGCATCATCCGGCTCGTCGAAAGCGCGCAGGCCGAGAAGGCGCCGATCCAGCGGCTCGTCGACCGCGTCAGCGAAGTCTTCGTGCCGGCGATTCTCGCGCTCGCCGCAGTGACGCTGATCGGCTGGCTGCTTGCCGGCGCGAGCGGGGAAACCGCGATCCTGAACGCGGTCGCGGTGCTGGTGATCGCCTGCCCGTGCGCGCTCGGACTCGCGACGCCGGCCGCGATCATGGCCGGCACCGGCGTCGCCGCGCGCCACGGCGTGCTGATCAAGGACGCGCAAGCGCTGGAGATCGCGCATCGCGTGTCGATCGTCGCGTTCGACAAGACCGGCACGCTGACACTCGGCCAGCCATCCGTAACGGCGTTCGAGCCGGTCGGCGGCGTGAGCCGCGACGAAGCGCTCGCGCTCGCCGCGGCGGTGCAGCGGCATAGCGATCATCCGCTGGCGCGGGCGGTGGTGCGCGCATACGAAGCTCAACTCGGGCAAACGGCCGGCGCGGACAGTGGCGGGCTCAGCGCCAGCGCCGCTCGCGCTGTCGCCGGCCGGGGCGTCGAAGCCGACGTCGACGGCCGCACGCTCGCGCTCGGCAGCACGCGCTGGCTGCGCGAGCTCGACATCGCGCTGCCGACCGCGCTCACCGACCGCGCGCAGGAACTCGAAACGGCCGGCAACACGGTGTCGTGGCTGATGACGCGCGCGCCTCACGCCCCCGAAGCGCTCGCGCTGATCGCGTTCGGCGACACGGTGAAGCCGAGCGCGCGCGCGGCCGTCGCGCGGCTCGCGCAGATGGGCATCCGCAGCGTGCTCGTCACCGGCGACAACCGCGGCAGTGCGGCGAGCGTCGCGCGAGCGCTCGGCATCGATGAATTCCACGCCGAGGTGCTGCCCGACGACAAGGCCCGCGTAATCCGCGACCTGAAGATGCGCCACGCCGGCATCGTCGCGATGGCGGGCGACGGCATCAACGACGCGCCCGCGCTCGCCGCCGCCGACATCGGCATCGCGATGGCGAGCGGCACCGACGTCGCCATGCACGCCGCCGGCATCACGCTGATGCGCGGCGACCCGGCGCTCGTCGCCGACGCGATCGACATCTCGCGCAGAACCTGGCGCAAGATCCAGCAGAACCTGTTCTGGGCATTCGTGTACAACCTGATCGGCATTCCGCTGGCCGCGTTCGGCTTGCTGAATCCGATGCTCGCGGGCGCGGCGATGGCGTTTTCCAGCGTCAGCGTCGTCACGAATGCGCTGCTGCTGCGGACATGGCGAAACGCGCGCCGCCGAACCGTCGATCAGGTGCGCTGAGCAACGCAAGAAGACCCTTCCTGTTGCGCCCGCTTTCAGCCGCCGCGCTCAGAACTCGACGTCGAGTTCGTCGATCTCCTCCACCTCCTGACGCGCGAGCGCTATCCACTCACGCATCTCGGGCAGCGCCATGATCCGCTCCCCGTATTCGGCGATATGCGGATCGAGTTGCACGTCATAGGTCACGAAACGCGTGACCACCGGCGCGTACATCGCGTCCGCCGCGGTACGCTCGCCGAACAGGAACGGGCCGCCGTACTCCTTCAGGCATTCGCGCCAGATCGTCACGATTCGCTCGATATCGGATTGCGCGCGCGCCCAGACCTTGAAGCCCGGGAAGTGCGCCTTCAGATTCATCGGCAATGCCGAGCGCAACGACGCAAACCCCGAATGCATCTCGCCGCAGATCGAGCGGCAATGCGCACGAGCGCGGACCTCCTGCGGCAACAGCGCCGCTTTCGGCTTCACTTCGTTCAGATATTCGGCGATCGCCAGCGTGTCCCAGACCTTGACGTCGTCGTGCGCGAGGCACGGCACGAGAATCGACGGCGATAGCAGCAGCAGTTCGGCGCGCGTCGCGGGATCGTCGACCGGTACCACGATCTCTTCGAACGGCAAACCGCTGAATTTCGTCAGCAGCCAGCCGCGCAGCGACCACGACGAATAATTCCTGCTGCTGATGGTGAGCGTGGTATTCGCCATACGTGTGTCCTCCTGATCGGGCATCGCGCCGCGCCTGGCCGGTCCATGCACGCCGCCGTGCGTCAGGGCACCAAAGCGCGGCAAGGCCGGCCCGTTTCGCTTACCCATGCAAGGGATATGCCGATGCCCGCGCATATGCTGCGAATGCAGTCACACGCGAAGCAACGCGCGCAAGGGCCTGGCGCATCACTTGCTTTTATTCGGGTTCCTTTCTTTCCGGTGCATTCGTGTGAAGTTATGAATCTGTTCGCCTATTCCGGCTATCAGGCCTGTGCCGACATGCTGCTGCCGATGCGGCATGGCGCGTCGCTGGCGAACCGTTCGCTCGATACGTGGTCCGCATTCGCGGATACGCCGCACGGACGCTCGCTGCGCGCGGCCTGCGAACTGCTTATGCTCGGCGCACTCACGCCGAAGCGGCCGCCGTTCGGCATCGACAGCATCGTCACGGAAGGCGAGCCGGTCGCGGTGGTCGAGGAAGTCGTCGCGCGCACGCCGTTCTGCTCGCTGCTGCATTTTCGCAAGGACACCGTGCTTTCGACGCCGCAGCCGCGCGTGCTGATGATCGCGCCGATGTCGGGCCACTTCGCGACGCTGCTGCGCGCGACCGTGCGCACGATGCTGGCCGAGCACGACGTCTACATCACCGACTGGCACAATCCGCGCGACGTACCGCTCGGCGAAGGCCGCTTCGGCTTCGACGAATTCGTGCGCCACGTGATCGACTTCACCGCGCGGATCGGGTCCGGCACGCATCTGCTGGCGGTTTGCCAGCCGACCGTCGCGGCGCTCGCCGCCGTCGCGCTGATGGCCGCCGACGATCATCCGGCGCAGCCGGCCAGCATGACGCTGATGGCCGGCCCGATCGACACGCGGATCAATCCGACGCGCGTCAACGAACTGGCCAAGAGCCGGCCGATCGAGTGGTTCGAGCGCAACCTGATCAGCGCGGTGCCGTTCGGCTTCGCCGGTGCGCAGCGTCGCGTCTATCCGGGCTTCGTGCAACTGGCCGCGTTCATGTCGATGAATCCGGGACGCCACGCCGATTCGTTCGAAACGATGTACTACGAGCGCGGCAAGGGCGATCCGCAGAAAGCCGATACGATTCGTACCTTCTACGAAGAATACTTCGCGACGATGGATCTGACGGCCGACTTCTATCTGGAAACCGTCGCCACGGTGTTCCAGCAGCATGCGCTGCCGTCGCGCACGCTCGAAGTGGAGGGGCATCTGGTGGATCCCTCGAACATACGTCGCACCGCTCTGCTGACCGTTGAGGGTGAAAGGGACGATATCTGCGCGGTCGGTCAGACGCTCGCCGCGCAGGACATGTGCGAGCGCCTGCGGCCGTATCTGAAGACGCATCATGTGCAAACGGGCGTCGGTCACTACGGCGTGTTCAGCGGACGTCGCTGGGAGCAGCACATTTATCCGCGCGTGCGGGCCGTGATTTACGACAACGAACCGCGCGCGGTGATCGTCAGTTCGCGCGCGCGTCCGATCCAGCCGGTGCCAGCGGCGACCGCGGCGGAAGTCACGCCGGCCGCGCCAGTTGCGGCCTCCGTTGTCGAGGTGGAAGTGGAAACTCGCGCAAGCGGGAGCGGGGGCGGAAGCGGCACCGGCAACAGGGGCGCCGCGGCAAAACCGCCCGCGCGGTCCTCGCGCAGACGGCCGCCCACGACGCGCTGAGCGCCCGCCGTCCCATCAAATCGTCGCGTCACGCCCAGGGCGCCGGAGCTGGCACCGCGCACGGCGGGTCGGCGTCGATCGATCTGAAATCGGCCGGCGACACGATCTCCAGGTACTCCATGTCTTCCGAATAGTCGAACAGATAATGGACGATGCCCGGCGCCTGATGCACGCAATCGCCGGCCGCGACGAGCGTCTCCTTGTGGCCGTACATGAAACGAGCCCAGCCCTTCAGCATGATCACAATGTGGAAATCGGCCTCATGACGGTGCCAGCCGGTGCCTTGCTCTGGTGCCTGATTCGCCTTGACGAGTTGCGCGAGCACCTTGCCGCCAGTCGCCTCGGCTATCCCCAGATCACGGTAAAGGAAAAAATCGCGCAGACCGTGACCCACGTACGACGTGTCGTGCGGACGGATATGGCTGAACTGCGTGGCGAATGGCGTGGACATGATCGCGCTCCAGGAAGGTGAGCCGGCATCGCAACCGGCGCGGTGGAGCGCCGGTTGCAAGCATCAAGCAGGCCAGTGGAGCGAATCAGCGAAGCTATTGAGGGCGAGTTCAGGCAGTCGGCCGGATCATTTGGAACATCTCGCCGATCTGCGCATAGTCGGCGCGATAACCCGCGCGCATGATCGGCTGCGCGGCGTGCGTGTCGAACAGGCCGTCCTTCAGATAGGCGTCGTCGATATGCACGCCGACCACCTGACCGAGCGAAAGGTAGTTGTCCATCGGCTTGCCGTCGACGTCATGCAGACGCACGATCTGCAGCAGCTTGCATTCGAGCGCGGCCGGCGATTCGGCGACGTGCGGCACCGCGACGTTGCGGCCCGGCGCGGGCGTGAGCCCGGCCAGTGCGAACTCGTCGACGTGCGGCGCGACCGGCGCCGACGAGCGGTTCATCTGCTCGGCGAGCGGCCGGGTGGCGAGATTCCACACGAATTCGCCGGTCGCCTCGATGTTGGCGAGGCTGTCCTTGCGGCCCTCGCTGCAAAAACCGATGATCGGCGGAAAAGTCGCGAACGCGCCGAAAAAGCTGTAGGGCGCCAGATTGAGCGTGCCTTCGGCACTGCGCGACGAAATCCAGCCGATCAGCCGTGGCGCGACGATCGCCTTGAAAGGATCATGCGGCAGGCCGTGACCGGCGGCGGGGTCGTAGAAGTAGTGAGACATGACGTGGCTTGGGGTTCGGTTGGGTTTCGCTTGCGACTCGTGTGTCAATTAGCGCGAAAAGCGGCGGAGAAGCAGGCACTGTACCCAATGCGACGAAGCCGGCCTTCCCGTGAGGGCAGACCGGCTTCGTGGACTCACGCCGTCAGGCGCGCATTAGTAGCGCTGCGGCGGCGGCCGGTGATCGTCGCGATCGTCGCCGCGGTGGTGCGGATCGTAGTCGCGCGGATGATGGCGCATCCACTCGTCGTGCGCCCAGTAGCGGTGGCCGTCCCAGTAACGATCGCCGTGCCAGCCGGTGTTGATCGACACGCCCGCCGGCATCATGCGCGGTTGACCGTGTACGACCGGAGCCGGGCCGTTTTCGATGATCACGCGCTCTTGCGCGAATGCGCTACCGGCCGCGACGAGTGCGCCGCCCGCGAGCAGCGTTGCAATAAGCGAGCGCGATGCGTTGCCAAAAGTTTTCATGATGACCTCCCGTCAAAGTTTTATTCCAGGCCGGCGTCCGGGTTTTGCTGGGGTCACGCGATTTGCTTCGTTCGCTTCGCTTGTGAGCCGAACCAGACGCCGCACGCTTGAGACCAACCTTAGTGGCCGGAGTCGCCTGAAGACGTGAGCACTTGTAAGCGAGTATTTCATACATCGGGACGGATGATGGAGGCCCGGATTCGTTTTCGAGCCTCATTCAACAAGGCTTACGGGGCGACGCCTTCATTTGCTTCGCTGAATCAACGTGAACGCTGGTTACATTCATTTCTGGCCCGAAATATTTCGCAAGGAATCGGACGGACCAGGAGTGCCGAGCGCTGACATGTCCCCCTGATTGCGAAATGGTGCATCGCGATAACGGCGTCCAAAAAAACAAAGCCACGATTCGTATTTCACGAATAGTGGCTCGGTGGAAAGCGCACCCGAGGTGCGCGCCCGGCGCGTTGTCTCGCGCTCGGGACGGTGCTGCTGGTCTTAATCCGTCAGCTTGATGCCGAACAGCGTGGCCTGCGCGCGGCGCACCCGCTCCGCTTCACGCGCACGCGCTGCGTACGAATAGTCCGAATCCAGCGGCAGATGGGGCGACGCAAAGAGGTCGCTGACCTTTTGGAACAGTGCAAAGATGTAGCTCATGGCGACTCCCGGTTAGTGACTGCATTGCTAGGTTTTCCCTTAGTTGCGATTATACGGGTTTCCCCTAGGCAAAAGCTAGTGCAATGCAGCAAATTTTCGTGCGACGGGCCGTCGCCATCTCGTTGAGCACGGATTTGTTGCATTGCAACAACGCCCCGATTCAGCGATTGGACGGACGGCCGTGCGGAGCGCGGGCGTGTCTCGCGTGCGTCGGCATCGCGCCGGGCTGTCGGGACGCGGTGGGAGTCGTCGCGGCGGGCGTCGAGGCGGCATTCGCTGTCGCCGTCGCAACCATCGCCGTGTGCGCGTCGAGCAGACTCACCATCGCCGCCTGCTGGTTCTGCATCATCTGTTCGATGCGGTGTTGCTGAGCCGTCGTCTCGCGAGTGAGGCGCATCAGCAGCAGCGTCTGCGCAATGCCGATCGCCACTGTTGCCAGCAGCGCACCGACCACGATCGACAGCATCCATTTCATGCGTCGCGAATGATCGGTCGCGGCACGGCGTTGATCGGCGATCACGCCGTAGAGCGCATCGACGGTATCGGCGAACGCGGTGGCACGCGCAAGGTCGAGTTCCGGCTCCGAGCGAAGCACGGTGTCGGCCGCATCGATGCGGCCCGCGTCACGCCACGAAGCGGCGAAGCCGGCGTGGTTGTCTGCGGACGCGGACCAGGATGTCGTCAACGGCGCGGCCGTCGAGGGCTTGCCGTCCTGTTTCGCGGTTATAGGCTCTGTCGCGGCCGACAGGGTACGCGTCGCGGGCTCGTCGGTGGACTGGCTCCCGCCACTGCCGTCGGTTGCAGCGGACGTTGCAACCGGAGCCGCGGCCGCGTCGCGCGATGCCGTCGCCGCTTTCGCGAAGGTCGCGGCGAAACGCTGCTGCGGCTTGCCTGCGCCCGCCGTCGCTGCCGACTCCGCTTCAGCCGCCTGGCGCAGCGCGGTCACGCTGCGCGCGACGGTCGCGGCGGCCATCGCCGAACTGAGCGGCGCGGATGGCTCACGCGGCGTCGCCGTGGGTTTGGCGTCGGCGTTAGCCTCCGCGTTCGGCGCGGCAGCGTCGGGGGTGCTGTTCACGCCTTCGTTTGCGCGCGCGCCAGCCGCCATCACCGGCTCCACACCAAAGCCGCTCAACTGCTCGTTCACTGGCACCGGCGCATCCAGCTTGGCCGCACGCGGTGCGCGGCGCGCCGCCTTGTCGAGCGACGCGTGTTGTTCCAATGCGCCGACCGCCTGTAGCACCACGTCCGGTAATTCGAAGCCGTGCAGTGTGCCTTGGCGGACGTCGATGTTCATCGCCTCGAGCGTCGCGCGGGTCGGATCGTCAGGAAACAGGTCGAGCGTGCTGTGGTCGCGCGCGACGCTGCTCAGTTGCGCAAGGCGTTGCGCCGAGCGCGCGGCGCGCGCCAGCTTGTTTTCGGTTTCGGTGGAAACGGCACCCTCGCGCTGCTTCTTCGAAGCGACGCGCCGGGGTCTGTACTGCGGGGATGCTACGGAATCTGCCATAGAGAAATGAGCGGTCGTCGCCGGGAACCGGGCGCCGGATGCCGCTCGTCATTGCCATTGGGATATTTGGAGCCAGCATTGTCGCATGGCGCTTCGCCCGCGCCGAAGCCATTCCCCGACGATTTGCGCCCTTTCGAGCCTTTCCCGCGCACTCGCGCTTTTCACGACCTTGCGTCGTCGTCCCGGAACTTCGGCATGCGCGCAGATCGCTCAAGCACCTATCGCGTGATGCGACTGTCGGCCCTCATGGCGTCGACCATTTCGGATGCTTGGCCCAAGGTGCCAGCGCGAGGCGTTTGCTTTATGCTAGGCCGCACACCGTAGCGGCCTCGGCGAGCGGAATCCCGACCCGCAGCCCCTGAACCCTGCCTCGATACATTGCGCACGTTGCGCGCCCGAACCACCCGACCATGCCAAGTACGACCCCTCCCCCTGCTTCGACAACCACCGCCGCGACCGCGCTGCGCGAGCACTTCGCGAACGTGGTGCTGCCGATGTGGCGCGGGCCCGGTTTCAACCCAGCGTTGCAACTGCCCTACGAAGCGCTCGACGCCACAGGAGAACAGCCGCTGCCCGCGCAGCGCTATCGGGCGATGGCTTGCGCGCGACAGTTGTTCACGTATGCGCAAGCGGGCGACATGGAACACGCGCGCGCGCTGTTCGATTCGCTGACGCGTACCTTTCGGGACGCCGACCACGGCGGCTGGTTCTACAGCGTCGACGCGCTCGGCGTGCCGCTCGACACGACCAAGGACCTCTACACGCACGCGTTCATCGTGTTCGCGTGCGCGGAATACGCACGGCGCTTCGACAACCCCGACGCGTTGAAGCTCGTGCACAGCACGACCGCGCTGATCCAGTCGAACTTCGCGGCCGACGGCGATCTGTTCAACGCGGCGCTCAACGTCGATTTTTCGAAGGTCACCGGCACGCCGCTGCAGAATCCGCTGATGCACCTGACCGAAGCGTGGCTCGCCGCCAGCGAAGCGACGCGCGACAACCTATTCGGTGCCGCGTTGCGGCGGCTCGCTGGCGCGGTCGCGCGACATTTCGTGCATGCGCCGAGCGGCTGCATCGCCGAATTGCCGATCGGCGCGAGCGGCAATCGTCTGGAGCCGGGACATCAGTTCGAGTGGTATTGGCTGGTCAGGCAGGCGGGCGCGCTGTTCGACGGTACCGGGCTCACCGAAGCGCTGGCGCGCGCCTTCAACTTCGCGCGGCAGCATGGCGTGGACCCGGACAGCGGCGGCGTGTGCGCATCGCTCGACGAAGCTGGCCAGGTCAGCGACGCGACCCAGCGGATCTGGGCGCAGACGGAATACCTGCGCGCGCTCGCGTGTCACGACGATCCGGCGGTGCGTGCGGCGCTGCCGCAACAGATCGCGCGTTTTCAGCAATGCTTTTTGCATGAACACGGCTGGTTCGAATGCAAGACGTCGAGCGGCCACGTCGCGCGCGCCGATATGCCGTCAACCACGCCGTACCA
The DNA here is from genome assembly GCF_014397785.1 of Paraburkholderia podalyriae. Classification (GTDB taxonomy): domain Bacteria; phylum Pseudomonadota; class Gammaproteobacteria; order Burkholderiales; family Burkholderiaceae; genus Paraburkholderia; species Paraburkholderia podalyriae. The sequence goes on along the minus strand of NZ_VZQQ01000013.1, from coordinate 186,273 downwards.
CCTGGTCTCCGCCTATGCGGCGCTGCCTTGGCCGCCGAATCGCGCGCAGGAACTTAGCGAAATTTGAGCCAGCGATAGTTGAAGTTGAGCGCTCGATCGTCTCAATAAGAAGCGATACGCATGACGCATCATCGCTGCGCGGTCGCGAGTAAAATCTACATCGCTGGTAAACCCTGCCGCAAAAAAGTTCTCGTCAGACGTTCTTAAAGCGCGAAAAAACATCAAAACCGGGGAATACCCGGATGCAGGTTGATTGGCGTCCGTCATAAAGACGTGATACAACTCTTCCCTCGCGCTCGCTCTTGCACTGAGCAAGTGCGGTCGCGATGCAATACACAACATTTATTTGGATTAAAAATGGCAACAGGTACTGTTAAGTGGTTTAACGATGCAAAGGGCTTTGGCTTCATCACCCCGGACGACGGCGGCGAAGACCTGTTTGCACACTTCTCGGAAATCCAGTCTTCGGGCTTCAAGTCCTTGCAGGAAAACCAGAAAGTGTCGTTCGAAGTCAAGCAAGGCCCGAAGGGCAAGCAGGCCGCAAACATCCAGCCGGTCTAAGTTCCTTCGGGTACTTTGAGACAGACTTGGACGTTACGATAGGCGCCTCTACAGACCCTTGCGTCTAATGCAAAATGGCTCGCTTTACGCGGGCCATTTTCTATTTCTGCGCCGTTTTCAAGCATCGCCGCTTTAGAGCGCGGGCATTCCACTGAATGCGAATTCAGCATGTGCAGGCGACACTACACCGCGCTGTTGCGTGCGCAACACACTTTCAGAAATTTCGAACACGGAAACCGCCTGTTTCAATTGCTCGGTTTGCTGATGCAGCGAAGCCGCCGCAGCAGCAGCCTGCTCGACGAGCGCCGCGTTCTGCTGCGTCATCTCGTCCATCTGCACGACCGCCTGGTTCACCTGCTCGATGCCGGTGCTCTGTTCGAGCGACGACGCGCTGATTTCGGCCATCATCTGCGTGACGCGCGAGATCGACGCCGACACGTGGCTCATCGCTTCGCCAGCACGCTCGACGAGCGTTGAACCGCCTTGAATCTCCGCGACGGATTCGCTAATCAGCGTCTTGATTTCCTTCGCCGACTGCGCGCTGCGTTGCGCAAGGCCGCGCACTTCGCCGGCCACGACCGCGAAGCCTCGGCCCTGCTCGCCCGCGCGCGCGGCCTCGACGGCAGCATTCAGCGCAAGGATGTTGGTCTGGAACGCGATGCCGTCGATCACCGAGATGATCTCGGCGATCTTGTCCGAACTCTGCGCGATGCCGCGCATCTTGTCGACCACCTGGCTGACGACTTCGCTGCCGCGTGACGTCGCGTCGAGCGCGGTCTCGGCGAGCGCATTGGCTTCGCGCGCGTGATCGGCGTTCTGGCGCACGGTCGCCGTGAGTTCTTCCATGCTCGATGCGGTTTGTTCTAGCGATGCCGCCTGGTTTTCGGTGCGCGCCGACAGATCGGCGTTGCCGATCGCGATTTCGTTGGCGCCAAGATGGATCGAGTCGGCCGATTCGCGCACGCTGTTGACGGTGCGAGCGACGCTCGCCTGCATCGCGGCAAGGCCCGAGAACAGGCGGCCGATTTCGTTACTGCCGCGCGCGACGACCGGCTGGTCGAGACGACCTTGCGCGATACGCTCGAAGTGACGGCCCGCCTCCTCGAGCGGCGCCACGACACCACGGCGCAGCGCCGTGTAAACGGCGAGCATGCCGACGACGAGCACGAGCAGAATCGCCGCACTGACGATGCGAAACGCCGCCACGCGCGCATCGATCGAATCGATCGACGCGCGGCTCGCGGCGTCGCCGAATTGCACGAAGGTGCGCACTTCCGCCAGATAGGCGTCCTGAAACGACTGCGTCGGCTGATCGAGGAAAGCCTGGATGTTGTTCGAGTCGAGGTATTGCACGAGCTCGGCGAGCGCGCCGTGCAGCGCCTTGTAGCGTTCGGCGAGCGCGGTGGCGAGCGCGCTGTTTTCGTCGCTGGTCTTTTGCGCGCTGATGAAGGCCGCGAACGACTGATCGGCAGCGATGAGCTGTTCGCGAGCGTGCTGCACGATGTCCGTGGGCTCGGTGCCGCCGCGCACCATCCGCGTGCCGGCGCGCGACAGGTTGATGCGCGCGTCCATCAGGCGCTGCGTCGTTTGGTTGACCGCGTCGACCTGCTTCAGCGCGATGTTTGATAGATCGCCGACGTCGTCATGCGTGCGCGTCAGCGACCAGAAACCCAGCCCTACGGTGACGAGCTGGAAGCCGCAGAACGCGGCCAGAACACATAGCAGGCCGGATGCGACCTTGATCTTGCTGAACATCGGGGACACCTTGGAACAAAGAATGACGGGGGCTATATCAGGGTTAACGGCAGGCCGATTAACCGCTTGAGGTCAATTCCCGCAAAAAGCGGTCTACGTGCAGGTTTCATCGGCGATCGTCGCGATTTCGGTTGGTTTGCGCAATAATGCGCCGCTCATCGCGAGGAATCACCTTGCGCAGCGCAGCGGCACTTCCTAGAGTGGGTAGGGACCGCATGGCACGCGCCGCGCGGATGCTTAGTTGCACCGATGCACTACACAGACCCTGCACGAAGGAACCACGATGACCGACCTACTCGACCGGGCGCGCGGCGCACTGCACGCCCAGCCGTTCAGCATGCTGCTAGGCGCGGAGTTGATGCACGCCGGCAGCGACGAGCTCACCCTCAGTCTGCCGATTCGCGATGAACTGCGGCAGCAGCATGGCTTCGTGCATGGCGGGGTCATCAGCTACCTCGCCGACAATGCGTTGACGTTCGCGGGCGCGCTGTCGCTTGGTCCGAGAGTCGTGACCAGTGAGTACAAGATCAACTATCTGCGCCCGGCGATGAAGGGCACGCTGATCGCGCGCGCGAGCGTCGTCTATGCGGGCAGGCATCAGGCGACGTGCCAGTGCAGCGTGTTCGTGATGGACGGGAACCGCGAGAAACTGGTGGCGGTTGCGCAGGGGACCGTGAGTCGGATTGGGGAGAATGGGGAGCAGGAGGCGGGGATGTAGGGTGCCGGTAGCGGTGTAGTTTTGATCGTCGTCGCAGTCGCACGCTTTTGCTTCGCTTACGTAACATCGCGCACGTAGGGGTGCATATCGGTGACTACCGCCTCCTTGCAGGTCAGTTGAACATCAAGACCCACGTTCGGCATGAGATCCAGCTTTAACAGGCCGTCAGGCAACTCCGACAACGTCATTTCCATAATCGTCGCCTCTTCGAGCATGGCATTAACGTCAATCTCCGATGTTCGAACGTCCCGAAACTCGAGTACGACTACATAATCCGATCGCCCCGCTGCGGAAGCTGGTCCATAACGGTTGTGAAGCACTTCGAGCTGCACGTCCACGAGTTCGCGGGTGCGCTCGTCCGGCAGGAGATGAGCGTCGACACTTTCGCGGGTTTGCCGCCCTCTGCGCATGGAAAAAGTACTGACGGCCGAATCGTGAAAAGATGGATATCCGCCCAAAACGATCGCCATCGATTCACCGTTTGTTGCCAGGTCCCATCCCCAAGTTTCCTCGGATTTCTGCATCGCTTCCTCGAAATTTTCAGGTGTTATCGACAGTCGATGCGCGACATCGGGAGATGAGCGTTATCTCTCTTTCCGTCGACAAAATTGTGTCCGTGGGGCTCACCGTGACTTCCATGGTATTGAGCGCAAAGATCACCGTCCGCATCAAAATAATCCACATCAAGCCCGTTAGGATTAGTGCGGAATCCTCCAGGCTCATTGCTCGTCATGCGGACACCGCGTGCTGTCAATTCCATCACGTCACCGTCCGCCGGGTCTGGCGCATACACGAACGGCTGGGCGTCACCAAGCGGCATTGCCGATGTTTCGCGCTCGAAATACATGTCCGCACCGCCCTGAGCCGCAATGACAGGCTCCATCTCAGCATCCACCGCCGAAGAGACCTGGACAGACTGAGCGCCGTTTGCAACGTCCGCCAGTTCGTCTCGCTGCGCCGGCCGATTCGTCGCCGCCCCCCTCCGCTGTTTCCGCGCCTCCTCGATATACCTCTGAACCTCTTCCCGCGGCGGCAGGAACAACAGTTTGCCCCGCGCGACCTCCTGATAGACGGCCCTTTTGACCTGCTGGTCGTTCATCTTGTGGACAACGTAGGAACCGCGATGGAGCCACGACAGCATACGTCTCAGGTCGTGCATATCCGGGTTCGAAGCGGCCCACGACTCCGGCTCCGCCCAGCGGAGGAAGTCATCGCGGGCGGCATTGAGAGCGTGCTGCACCTCATCGCTTTCGCCGCTCGTCAATTGCGCGCCCACCCCACGCCACCAGAAAGCCAGACGGAACGCCCACGCATCTTTTAGCGATCTGAAATCCCGACTGAACAGCATCAATACCCCGCCGCTATCACCGCATGCGAGCTGTCGACGTGGACACGCGCAGGGTGACGATCCGCGCGGCTGGATACCGCGAGTTGAGTAACTGGCCAATCAATCGGCCAGATCGATGCAAGGCGCGACCCGATTTGAAAACACGCTCACTGCCTGCCCCACCAAACTACCAAGGAGCGACGGTCGGCAATATGGGCGATGGATGAATCTGATGGCTCAAAATAAAAAAGCCGTTCCCGCATAAAACGGGAACGGCTTCTCAAACCGCGGCTTAACTCGCGAACCGCCCGCGCGTCACTCCGCCGCGTACGTCGTCTGCGTCTGCTCGCCCAGCCCTTCGATACCAAGGCGCACCGTCTGCCCCGGTTTCAGAAACACCGGGTTCGGCTTCACGCCCATGCCCACGCCCGGCGGCGTGCCCGTCGAGATTACGTCGCCCGGCTGCAGGCTCATGCACTGCGACACATACGACACCAGCTTCGCGACACTGAAGATCATCGTCTTCGTGCTGCCGTTCTGGTAGCGATGGCCGTCCACTTCGAGCCACAGGCTCAGGTTCTGCGGATCGGCGACTTCATCGCGCGTGACGACCCACGGGCCGATCGGCCCGAACGTGTCGAAGCCCTTGCCCTTGTCCCACGTGCCGCCGCGCTCGACCTGCCATTCGCGCTCCGACACGTCGTTGATGACGCAGTAGCCGGCCACGTGCTCGAGCGCGTTCGCTTCGTCGACATACTTCGCCGCCTTGCCGATCACGACGCCGAGTTCCACTTCCCAATCGGTCTTCTTCGAACCGCGCGGGATTTCGATGTCGTCGTTCGGGCCGCTGATCGCGCTCGTCCACTTGTTGAAGATGACCGGTTCGGCTGGCACCGGCAGATTCGATTCCGCCGCGTGATCCGCGTAGTTCAGGCCGATGCAGATGAATTTGCCGATCTTGCCGACGCACGGTCCCACGCGTGGATTGCCTTCGACGATCGGCAGCGTTGCCGGATCGAGCGCGCGCAGTTTCGCGAGGCTTTCATCGCTGAGCGCAGCGCCGTCGATATCGCCCACCACCTTCGACAGATCGCGAATCTTGCCTTGCGCGTCGACCAGGCCCGGCTTTTCCTGGCCTTTCGGCCCATAACGAAGCAGTTTCATCGTTGCACTTCCCTTTTCTTTCAGTAGAGTTCGGTTCGTCAATCAATCAGAATCAGTTCGACCAGCCGCCGTCGATCACATGGAGTTGGCCCGTCGTGAACGACGACTCGTCGGACGCGAGATACAGCGCGAGCGCGGCGATCTCCTCCGGCTTGCCGATGCGGCCCATCGGCTGACGCGCGACGAATGCGGCCTGCACCGCATCGAGCGCCGCGCCCTGCTCCTGAGCCTGCACGGCGATTCGCTGTTCGAGCGACGGCGAAGACACCGTGCCCGGGCAAATCGCGTTACAGCGTACACCGCGCGTGACGAAGTCCGCGGCGACGGCCTTGGTGAGCCCGACCACCGCGGCCTTCGACGCGCCATACGCGAAGCGGTTGGGCACGCCCTTCACGCTCGACGCCGCCGACGACATGTTGATGATCGAGCCGCCGCCCTTCTCCAGCATGGCCGGCAAAAACGCGCGAATCATACGGTACATCGCCTTCGCGTTGAGGTCGAACGCGAAGTCCCAGTCCTCCTCGCTGCATTCGAGGATATTGCCCGCGTGCACGAAGCCCGCGCAGTTGAACAGCACGTCGATCGTGCCGACTTCGGCGGCGAGCGCCTTGATCGCCGCGCCGTCGAGCACGTCGAGCTTGCGCGCCTCGACCGGCTTGCCGGCGAGTCCGTCGATGCGGATATCGGTGGCGATCACGCGCGCGCCTTCGCGCGCGAACAGCTCGGCGGTCGCGAGACCGATACCTTGTCCCGCCGCGGTGATCAGGGCCGTTTTGCCGGCCAGTCTTTGTGTCATCTACGACTCCAGTTGAATGGGCTGCTAACGAAATTCAAAGCCGGTAAAACGCGGCGGCGTTGTCGCCGAACACCGCGTCGCGCTCGGCGTCGCTCAACGACGCGACGAGCGTGGTCGCCACCGAATGCCACAGCAGATAGTCGCCGTTCAGTTCGAGCACGGGCCAATCGCTACCCCACATCAGCCGCGCGGGGCCGAACGAGGTCAGTAGATGCTCGATGTAGGGCCGCAGCGTGTCCTCGGTCCAGCCGGGCGACGCCTCGGTCGCGAGACCCGACAGCTTGCAGTGCACCTGCGGGAATTCGGCGAGCCGCGTGATCGCCTCGCGCCACACCTGAAAGCCCGCGTGACCGTAGCGGATCGGCGGCTTCGCGCCGTGATCGACCACGATGCGCAGCGCCGGAAAACGCTGCGCGAAGATCTCGACGTATTGCACGTGGCGCGCGTAGATCAGCGCATCGAACGCGAGATCGTGCGCGATCAGCGCGTCGATTGCCGGCGCAAGGTCGGGGTTCGCGATCCAGCCGTCGTCGGGCAGGTCCTGCAGCATCGGCCGCACGCCCTTGAACTTCGGCTCGCGCGCGAGCGCCTCGATCATCTCGGGCGCGTTCGGTAGCAGCAGCGGCACCCAGCCGATCACGCCCGCGATCGACGGCTCGTGCCGCGCGATGTCGAGCAGGTAGCGGGTTTCGTCGAGCGTCGGCGCGGCCTGCACGACCACGGTCCGCTCGATGCCGGCCTGTTCGCGCAACGGCTTCAGATCGTCGGGGCCGAACGGCCGGTAGAGGATTTTCAGCTCCGGCGTCAGCCACTCATAGTCACCCCGCGCGGGGTCCCAGTAGTGCTGGTGAGCGTCGATCGGCATGGTCGGTCAGTCCTCGGGCGCGGGCGCGCGGGGGTCGAGCAGGCCCGCGTCGCGCAATGCGGACCACAGGGCCGCGGGGATCGGCCGCTCGAACGACGCGACGTTCTCGCGCAATTCGTCGACACTGCGCGCGCCGGTCAGCACGGTGGCCACCGCCGGATGAGCATACGGAAACTGCAACGCGGCGGCGGCGAGCGGCACGTTATGCGCGCGGCACACTGCCTCCAGACGCGCGACGCGCTCGATCACCTCGGGCGGCGCAGCGCCGTAATTGAACTTCAGATCGCCTTCGACGCCGCGCGCCAGAATGCCCGAATTGAACGCGCCGCCGAGCAGGATGCTGACGCCGCGGGCTTCGCAGGCGGGCAGCAAGTCGTCGAGGGTGGTCTGCTCGAGCAGCGTATAACGGCCCGCGAGCAACGCGCAATCGATATCGAACTCGGCCATCGCGTCGAGGATCACCCCGCCTTCGTTGACGCCGAGACCGACCGCCTTGATCGCGCCGGTCGAGCGCAGGCGCTCCAACGCGCGGAAGCCGCCACCTTCGGTCAGTTGCCGCCAGTAGTGCGGATGCTGGTCGCCGTGCGTGACGCGGCCGATGTCGTGCACGAGAAGAATGTCGATGTCGATGATGCCGAGGCGCTGCTGGCTGTCCTCGAACGAACGCAGAATGCCATCGTGCGTGTAGTCGTAGATCGCTTCGAACGGCAGCGGATTCTGCCAGCCTTCGCGGTCGTCGAGCGGCGACGTGCGCGGCACGAAGCGGCGGCCGACCTTGGTCGACAGCACGTACTCGCCGCGCGGGTAGTGGCGCAGCGCGGTGCCGAGCCGATGCTCGGCCTTCGTGTGGCCGTAATGTGGCGCGGTGTCGAAGTAGCGCACGCCCGCGTCCCAGGCGGCGGCGACGGTCGCGTGGGCATCCTCGTCGGACAGGTCGCGGTACAGGCCGCCGAGTGGCGCCGTGCCGAGCCCCAATCCGCCCACCTGCAACGAGCCGCGGCCGATACGGCGCCGCTGCCCGATCTTCGATTCGATCGATGCCGACATGAGCGTGTCTCCAGATGTGTGGTCTTTTTACCATGCGGCGGCAAGATGCGGCGGATACACTCGCGCACCGCTCAAGCGTGCATTCATTCACTAATGAACGTATTATTCATATTCGAATTTTCCCAAGTCAAGAAGACTACGCGTCGCGGATGCCCGGATTTTCCCTGGACCTGTGGCATCCAGTTCGCGAAATGTCACGCACTCGCCCGCGCGCACCAGATAATGGGAACCCCAAACGGAATTCCCCGACCCCGACGATGGAAGCCGAAGACAAAGACGACGACCGCTACCGCGCCCCCGCTCTGGACAAGGGCCTCGACATTCTCGAGCTGCTGTCCGAGCAGAAGGAGGGCCTGACGCGCGCCGAAATCACGCGACAGCTGGGCCGCAACGCGAGCGAGATGTATCGGATGCTCGAACGTCTGGTCGCGCGGCAATACGTGGTGCGCTCGGCGGCCGGCGACCGGTACTCGCTGGGTCTGAAGCTGTTCGCGCTCGCGCATCGTCATCCGCCGATGAACCGGCTGATCGCCGAAGCGCTGCCGCTGATGCAGCGCTTCGCCGACGCGGCCGAGCAGTCGTGCCACCTCGCCGTCTACGACCGCGGCAACCTGCTGGTGATCGCGCAGGTCGACGGGCCGGGCACGTGGGGCATGTCGGTGCGGCTCGGCTCGCGGGTCGGCCTGATCGACACCGGCTCGGGACGCGTGATGCTCGCGTTCCAGAGCGTCGAGCAGCGTCAGCAGATGCTAGCCGAGCACACGAAGGTGAAGGGCGAAGTGACGCTCGATCGCGACGCGCTGGAGGAGGCCTGCGAGCGCATTCGCGCGGCGGGCTTCTGGCAGAAGGACAGCCAGCAGACGTTCGGCGTCACCGACGTGACGTTCCCGATACTCGCGCCGTCAGGACAGGCGATCGCGGTGCTGACCTGCCCGTATCTGCGGCGGATCGACGAATACGTCGCGCCGACGCTCGAAGCGGCCACCACGCTGCTGCGCGACACGGTGCAGGCGCTGTCGATGTTCCACGAGCAGGCCGCATGATCGGCAAGCTACCCAGCGGCGCGCTCGCGCACATGGTTTAGAATGGCGGCCCTTCCAAAACTACGCCGCATGACGGGCTCATGCGCGCGCATCGATTGAGCAATGGCCAAACTTCTGACCGATTCCGAATTCCAGCGTTTTTCCGAACTCCAGCAGAAGCAGTCGAGCTTCACGATCACGGCGGAAGAAGCCGACGAACTACGCGACATCGTCGCTCACGCGCAGAAGCGCCGCGACGACCGCGCCGCCGCGATGCAAAGCATCGAGACGTTCATCCGGCAATTCGACATCACGCCCGACGAGCTGTTTTCGGCCGAGCAGATCGGCGAAGCGGCGCGTACCTATGGCCTGATTCCGGCCGCGCGCAAGGAACGCGTGCTGCCGCCGTCGCTGACGTTCAACGGCAAGCCGTATCAATGGACCACACGTCCGCTGCCCGACGAAATCCGGGTACCGCTGTACGACGCGTTCAAGGGCGGGGAGTCGGTGAAATCGTTCATTTCGACGCTGAAGGACGCGAACCGCTGCGCGGCCACGATCGCGCGGCTCGAGCGCGAAACCGGCGCCACGTATGCGCAGGCATGGCTCGATGAGCTGTCTGTCACGCGCGCGCAGGTGGATGAGGCGGCGCTGAAGTTGGCAGCTTGAGAGGGTGATGCCGTGCGTTGAACGGGCTGCGATGTCAGCCGCTCAACGCGGCGGCCGGTTCTGCGCGGAGGACTTCGGGTCCGCCCCCGCCGTTTCGTCGAGCGCCATCCGGAAACCGACCACACCGGGGTCATCGGTCCGCGTGATCGTGAAACCGCTGGCCCTCGCGAGCGCGATCATCGCGGTGTTCTCGCGCAACGCTTCACCGACCAGCCAGTGCGTGTCGCGCGCCCGCGCGTACGCGATGATCCGCTGCATCAGCAACTGGCCGAGGCGCCGCCCCTTCTGGTCCGAGCGCACGGTCACCGCGAATTCGGCCGTCTCGTTGTCGGGATCGGCCACCGCGCGCACCACGCCGAGCGTCTGCGCGACGCCGTCTTCGTTGTCGACTGTTGCGATCAGCGCCATTTCCCGGTCGTAGTCGATCTGCGTCATGCGCGCGAGTTGCGAGTGGTCGAACGCGCCGACCGCGCCGAAAAAGCGCAGGCGCAAATCTTCCGGCGTCATCGCCTGCGCGAAATCGCGATGCGCGTTTTCGTCTTCCGGGCGAATCGGTCGCACCGTCACGCGCATGCCCTGCCAGTCGATCGTTTCCTCGAAGCGCCGCGGATACGGCATGATCGCCAGACGACTGCGCTGCGCGCCGACACGCAACAGCGGATCGACCACCGTCACGCGATCCCGGTAGACCCTGAGCTTCAACGACAGGCCGACGACCTCGCGCACGTCGCAAACCGCTTGCGACACCGCCGTCAATGCCGCGAGCGTCGGCTCCGGCGCGACCAGCCTCGCATAGTGCGAACGCGTGACGATGTCGCGCGCGAGCATCGGATTGAGCGGCGGCAGGCCATAGACGCGCAACCCGTTGGAAACGCCGTCGACCGGCGGCGCGGTGAAACGGAACACGGGGCCGAAGTTATCGTCATCGTGCAGTTCGATGGCGACGTCGACGATGGCTTTTGCCGCGCCGTCCGCATCGGCTCGCTGTGCGTCGGCGCCCACCCCTTCGGCACCCTCCACCCGCAGCCCGAAGCGCGCCAGAAACCGCGCCGCCGCGTCCCCGACAAGCTCACTTTCGCCCGCCGCCAACGCTTCGCGAGCCTGCGCCTGGGCGGCATCGATCGCCTCGGGAATCTGCGCGGGCAGGCCCTCTGGCGTTTGCATCAGCAACTCGCGTCCCAGCCGGTAATCGACCAGACGCGCGAACGCGCGCGCGAGCCGCTGCGGCGTCGTGTGCACCGGGATGCCCTGCGCGTGCAGCGCGTCGCGCCTCGCCGCATCGACGCCGCCGAAGAAGCATGCGAGGAGCCCGCGATACGCAAAGCGCTGATGCTCGATCAGTGTCTGCGCGACGTCATCGACCGGCGCGCCATGCGTCGATGCGTGCACCACGAACGCGGTGCCGGTCTCGTGATACTCGCCGAGCAGCTTCAGCGCGGCGCCGAAGTGCTCAGGACGCGCGCCGTCGCCGAGCAGCAGCGGATTGCCGCCGACCGCCTGCGGCAGCGCCTCGCGCAGCGCGTCCGACGCCGCGGCCGGCCACGGCGCGAGCGGGCCGCCGGCGGCGGCGAACGCGTCGCGCGCGAGCGTCGCAAGACCGCTGTCGCTGGTGATCAGCGTCGCGGTGGCGCCCGCCGCCACCCGGCCGACGCCGAGGGTTTCGATTTCGTCGAGCAGATCGTCGAGTGCGTCGACGCGCACGAGGCCCGCGCGCCGGAACGCCGCTGTATAGAGACCGTCGGCGGGGTCGTCGCGCCCGGAGCGCAGCGCGAGCACCGGCTTGTTGCGCGCCGCCGCGCGCGCGGCCGACATGAACTTGCGCGCCGCCCGCACACTGTCGAGTTCCAGCAGGATCGCGCGGGTGCCGGCGTCGCTCGCGAGGTAATCGAGTACGTCGCCGGCATCGACGTCGGCCTCCGCGCCGAGAGCCACCGCGTGCGAAAAACCGAGCCCGCGCGCCCGCGCCCAGCCGAGCACCGCGTTGGTCAGCGCATTCGACTGCGACACCCAGGCGACGCCACCCGCCTTGACCGTGCACGACGGCGCGCCCAGATGCGCGCCGAATGCCGGCGACACCACGCCGAGACTGCCCGGTCCGACGATGCGTAGCAGATGCGGTCGCGCCGCCGACAGCGCGTGCCGCAGCTCGAGCCGGTCTTCATCGCTGCGCACCTCGCCGACGATGATCACGGCGCGCGTGCCCATGCCACCGAGCTTATGGATCAACGAGGGCCACGTCGCGGGCGGCGTGCAGATCACCGCGACGTTAGGCGGCTGCGGCAGATCGCCGACGTCGGAAATCACCGGGTGGACGCCGAGCGTCGCGTGCTTCGGATTGACCGGCCACAGCGGGCCGTCGAAGCCGCCTTCCAGCACACGCGCCCAGACCATCGCGCCGGTGCTGCCCGGCCGCTCGGACGCGCCGATCACGGCGACGGATTTCGGGCGAAACAAGGCGTCGAGGTTGCGAACGGTCACGGGCGCTCCATGCGGTTGGACAGGAATCGGAGCCGGCTTCGCGGCGGGGCGGGTAGTTCCGTCAGCATAGGCGAAGTCGCGTGCTGGCGCGGGACGTTGTCGCGACCGCAAAGCAAAAAGCCGCGTCGAACGACGCGGCTTTTTGCCTTCGGAACCAGCGAACTCGCGGCTTTACATCGCCTTCCTGAACGGCGCGCCGGAGTGCTCGCGCAACTCGTTGAACACGATCTTCGGCCACGCTTTCTGCGCGACTTCGATCTCGGATACATGCGAGGCCAGATAGGTCGGCGCATCGGACGCATCGAGCGCGATCCGCGCCGAGTACGAATCGGTAAAGCGGCGCAGTTCTGACGGATCGTCGCAGGTCACCCAGCGCGACAGGCGGTAACGTGCCGGCGCCATGCGCACGTCGACCTTGTATTCGGTCGACAGACGGTGCGACACCACTTCGAATTGGAGTTGCCCGACCGCGCCGAGAATAATCAGGCCGCCCGCTTCGGGACGGAACACCTGAATCGCGCCTTCCTCGCCGAGCTGCTTCAGCGCTTCGCCGAGCTGCTTCGCGCGCATCGGATCGACCACTTCGACGGTCTGGAAAATTTCCGGCGCGAAGAACGGCAGGCCGACGAACTGTAGCTGCTCGCCTTCGGTCAGCGTATCGCCGAGACTTAGCGTACCGTGATTCGGAATCCCGATGATGTCGCCCGGATACGCCTCGCTCACCGTCTCGCGACGCTGCGACAGGAACGTGACCACGTTGTTCGCGCGGAACGTCTTGTTCGAGCGCGTGACCTTCACGGCCATGCCGCGCTCGAAACGTCCCGAGCACACGCGGATGAACGCGACGCGGTCGCGGTGCGCGAGGTCCATGTTCGCCTGCACCTTGAACACGACGCCGGTGAATTTCGACTCTTCCGGCTGCACGGGACGCTGCACGGTCATGCGCATCGACGGCGGCGGCGCGAGGTCGACCAGCGCGTCGAGAATTTCCTTCACGCCGAAGTTGTTGATCGCCGAGCCGAACAGCACCGGCGACTGCTGGCCGGCGAGGAACTGCTCGCGGTCGAACTCGGGCGTCGCGCCGCTGATCAGGTCGATCTCTTCCTTCGCGCGCACCCAGGCATGGCCGAAACGGCGCTCGCCTTCCTCGTCGCTCAACGCCTGCAGCGTTTCGACCGCGCCGCCAGCGGTATCCTGGCCGGCGCGGAACACGCGCACCTGGTCGCGCTGGACGTCGTAGACGCCCTGGAAATCCTTGCCCATGCCAATCGGCCACGTGAACGGCACCGCCGACACACCGAGATGCTGCTCGATTTCGTCGAGCAGTTCGAGCGGCTCGCGCACTTCGCGGTCGAGCTTGTTGATGAACGTGACGATCGGCGTCTTGCGGCTGCGGCAGACTTCCAGCAGCTTCAGCGTCTGCGCTTCGACGCCGTTCGCGCCGTCGATCACCATCACGGCGGCATCGACCGCGGTCAGCACACGGTAGGTGTCCTCGGAGAAGTCCTCGTGGCCCGGCGTGTCGAGCAGGTTGATCACGCAATCGCCGTACTCGAACTGCATCACCGAGCTCGCGACGGAGATGCCGCGTTGCTTTTCGATTTCCATCCAGTCGGACGTCGCGTAGCGGTTGCTCTTGCGGCCCTTCACGGTACCGGCGATCTGGATCGCGCCCGAGAACAGCAGCAGCTTTTCGGTGAGTGTGGTTTTACCCGCGTCCGGGTGGGAAATGACCGCGAACGTGCGGCGGCGTTTGAGTTCGGAGACTGACATCGGGTCTGGCGGTCACGGAAAGGGGTTCGGGCGGTTCCCGGCGGCCCTGGGCGGCCGGTATGCCGCGCGTGGCGCGGCGGCGTCGAGCGGAGTCGGGCGCGGCCGGCGCTCGCGCCGCGTCCGACAACGGGTGGCGAACGGGTCACGCCCCAATGTTCGACGATACGGGAATCGCTGGCGCAAAAACGGCGCAAGGTGCGAATGATACACGTCCGGCGCGACGGCCGGGGAAAGGCGGCGCGGCGCCGGATGGGGAACCACGGGGAACGACGGGAGCGCCCGCGCGTCGCGAACGCAGGCGGCCAAAGGTGAGCGTTTTCGGGACTTGCGGTGGCGAATATCGATTCGCGGCCAAAGGTGAGGATCGCGAAGCGCATACGCGCACCTGCTACGACGCCAGCATCACAAACGCGATGCGCGGGAAAACCGCGACAAAGCTTCGCACCGCTACCGACAGGCTCTTGCGCGACGCCTGGAAACGCCCGCCAGCAAAGGCTGGCGCGGGTTTTCACCGAGCCGCGCGCAGCGCCGCGACACGATGGCAATTCGTAGATGCGGCGGTGCGTCGCGCGACAAAGCCTGGCTCACCGAACATTCCGCGAGGTTCGAATGCTTTGATAAATCCCGCTGTATGCGGTCAGGCATCACGCAAAGGTGAGCGTTTTCGGGACCTTCGCAACGGTGCGGAACGAATCAAACTACGCATCACTTCAGAGAACACGGACGCCTCAGCATCCACGACGAAGCTCAACCTTCGATCAGAAACCGCTCGCGATTCTTCCCGACGAGCCAGGCTGGCGAGCGCCCGCGGCCGCTCCATGTTTCGCCGGTCTTCGGATTGCGGTACTTGGCGACCGACGTCGTTGACGACTTGCGGCGCGGCTTCGGCGCGGCGCTCGTGAACCCGAGTTCTTCGGCGGTCAGGTCGTATTCGGCGACCTTCTGCTTGATATCGGCGATAGCTTGCGCGACTTCCTTGTCGCGCGCCGCTGCGACTTCCTTGTGGAGTTTTTCGAGTTGCGCGGTCAGTTGTTTGTAAGAGGCCATGCCGGTGTTTCCCCCTCGGTTGGACGCACTGCGATGAATTGCAATGAATGGTTGGCGCACACTATCAGACGAATAAATCACAGGATAGTGAATCGCGTGCCCGAGTGCATGCGCGGCGGACGCGCTCAATCGTCGATCGCATCGTAGACGCGGCGTTCGAAGTCGATGGCCATCGGAAAGGGGTCGATCGAGCGGCGCTGAATCAGCATCAGGCCGATCATGTTCTCGACCGGATCGGCGAACCAGCTCGTGCCGTACGCGCCGGGCCAGCCGAACGAACCGGGCGAGCGATAGCCGAGCGGCAATTGCTGCGCCGGATCGTCGACGATCGACAGACCGAGGCCGAAGCCCTGCCCCGCCCAGATCACGTGACCGAAGGCGGGCAGGCGGCGCTGGTCGCGGCTCAGGAAATTGCTGCGCATCAGATCGACCGAGCGATGCGACAGCAGCCGCGTGTCGCCGACGCGCCCACGCCCGAGCAGCAGCTGCGCGAATTGCAGATAGTCCTCGGCGGTCGAGACCAACCCGCCGCCGCCGCTCTGAAAGCGCCGCGGATTCGCCCAACGGCTGGCCGCCGCATGATCCTCGACCACGCGACGCCGCGTGCCGGGATCGATGTTGTATGCGGTAGCGAGGCGCGCAAGCTGCGCGTCGGGCACCCAGAACGCGGTGTCGCGCATGCCGAGCGGCTCGAAGATACGCGTGCGGAAAAACTCGCCGAGCGGCATGCCACTCACGCGTTCGATCAGCACGCCGAGCACGTCGGTCGCAACGCCGTAGTGCCAGCGCGAGCCGGGCTGGAACATCAGCGGCAACGCGGCGATGCGCGCCAGCCACGCGCTGTTGTCGCCGCTCGCTTCGAAGCCGTTGAACGCGGCCGCGTAGGCTTCGGCGAGCGGACCCGTAGCCGTGAAGTGATACGCGAAGCCCGCGCGATGCGTGAGCAGATCGAGCACCGTGAGCGGCGCGCGGATCGGATCGCTCCGGTCGAGCGGGCCGGTCGGATCGCGCAGCACGCGCGGCGCCGCAAGCTCGGGCAGCCACGGTGAAATGGGCGTATCGAGAGCGAGGCGGTCTTCCTCGATCAGCATCAGGATCGCGGCACTCGTCACCGGCTTCGTCATCGACGCGATGCGAAACAGCGTGTCGCGCTCCATCGGCAATTGCGCGGCTTCGTCGCGTAGGCCGACCGGTTCGAAGTAGCCGATTTCGCCATGCCGCCATACGAGCGACACCACCCCCGCCACTTCGCCCCGTTCCACGTAGCCCTGCATCTCATTGGTCAACGTCGTGAGCCGGGTCGCGGCAAGTCCCGCTATCTGCATGTTCGTCCTGTGTCGGTACAAGAAAACGGATTTCCTAAGTGCCGATTCCGATTGGTGGACACAGTGATTAGGCTTTCTGCCGTTTTTCCAGTGCGCAAAGCGCGGCATCGAGGCGTTTGACGCGTGTTGCCTGCGCCGGCACAAGAACCGCACCGGAAACGTGCTTGAGGCGGTTTCGCCAGTAAGACAACGGAATACGGTCTTGTACGGAAATATGGGAAATTATTTGCTCGAGATGCTCGATGTCTTTTTCGAGTTGCTGATGATTCATTGCTTTCCCCGAATTCTATTGGATTAGTGTTGGAGCAAGAAAATCGAAAGCATGAAGCCGCGTTGGCCTGCGCGGCCCGAAAATAAGGCCTGCCGGTGGCGGAAAAACCTTCCCGAACCTCTGCTGCGTCGGAAAAACCGGCGGTTTCTCCGCGCCGTGTTAAATCACCAAACGGTTTAAAAAGAATACTGCTGTCAAAGTTCACCTTCCGTTAGCTTCCGCACCGACCCGGTTCGACGCCCCCAAGGGTGAAGACAAATTGTCGTCGGGCGCACAGCATAAGCGGTGCGCGGCGACTCAAGGTTGTAAAAATGCCGCGTGCGGACCTACTTAACCCAATTCGCATGCTAATCGCTTATCGACACACATTAGGCGCATGGATTTATGACGGCCATGTGCTAACCGGAATGACGCGAGGTGCTATTCGAGCGGATTGGGAATGGCGGGGGTTCGCAGAAAAGAAACCAGACGGCGCCGGCCGATTATCGGCCAGCCGAGCGCGCCGGCATTGCACCGGCGCGACACCAAGTGCTTACTTCGCGGTCGCGCGGCACGCGTAGATCAGGCTCAATGTGCCGCCCTCACTCGATTGGCGCACGACGTCGAACGCGCCATTGCAACTCGCGGCCGCCTGCTGCGAGCACGAGTCGGAACCCACCGGGCATTGCACCAGCGTGGTCGCGCGGCCGTCCGGCAGGAACAGCGGCGCGCTGCTGCTGCAACCGCCAAGCGCGACAATCGCGCCGACGGCCAGCACAACGCTGGAGCGGCGCGCGAAGAAGGAAAGGCGTTTCATGGAGACCCCGGTCACGTCTTGTTTTTCGATCTCGCGATTGTGCCACGCGGCCCTCGTGCTGCGTCAGTTCGCACGGCACGACCGGTTGGGCACGACGCGTCAAACGTCGATGCCGTGCGCGGCGATCTTCTTGTATAGCGTCGCGCGACCCATGCCGATCTGTTTGGCAGTGTCGATGACGCGGCCGCCGTTCGCGCGCAACGCGTCGCACAGAAAACGCTTTTCGAACGCGGCCATCGCGTCGCTCCACGAGGACGGTTCGGCCGCGACGGTAGCGTCCACGCTGGCGTGCGCCAGAGGCGGGGTCTGCGTCGGTGCGAGCGTGCCGCCCTGCCCCGAGCCGATGAAAGGCGCGAGCACGCGCGCATCGATGCGTTCGCTGTCGGACAGCATCACGGCGCGCTCCAATGTGTTGCGCAGCTCGCGCACGTTGCCGGGCCAGCCGTATGCGCACAGCAGGCGCAACGCGTCGTCGTGCAATTCGAAGTGTCTGCCGCCGGGTGCCTGCGCAGCCAGATCCTCAAGCATCGCGTAGGCAAGCGCCTCGATGTCGGACGAACGCTCGCGCAGCGCGGGCGCATGGATCGTCAGCACGTTGAGCCGGTAGAACAGGTCCGCGCGAAAACGCCCGGCCGCGACGAGCGCGGGCAGGTCGGCCGACGTCGCCGCGATGATCCGCACATCCGCGCGCACGATGCGGTTCGAGCCGAGCGGCTCGAACTCCTTGTCCTGCAGCACGCGCAGCAGCTTGCCTTGCAATGACGGCGGCATGTCGCCGATCTCGTCGAGAAACAGCGTGCCGCCGTTCGCGAGCTCGAACTTGCCGACCCGCCCCTTGCGATCCGCTCCGGTGTACGCGCCGGGCGCGGCGCCAAAGAATTCGACTTCGAGCAGCGTGTCGGGAATCGCCGCGACATTCACACTGACGAGCGGCTGATGCGCGCGTGCCGAGCCGCCGTGAATCGCATGCGCGAGCAGCTCCTTGCCGGTGCCGGTTTCGCCGAGCAGCAGCACCGGCGATTCCAGTTGCGCCGCGCGCCGCGCCTGGCGCTTGACTTCGAGCGACGCGGCGCTCGTGCCGACGAAACTGCCGAACGTGTAGCGCGCGCGGCGCGCCTGCGCGAGCGACTGGCGCGTCGCGATCAGTTCCTGCTGCAGCCGCGAGTACTGCGAAAAAAGCGGCGACAGCGCTTTCAGCTCGTCGAACAGCGCGAAGCCGACCGCGCCGATCGTCGCGCCGGCATCGTCCTTCAGCGGCAGACGCGTGACGACGAGCGGTTCGCGATCGGTCTCCATGATGTCGAGCAGGATCGGCCGGCCGGTGTTGACGACCTCGCGCATCAGACTGTTCGGGATCACCGCTTCGCAATCCCGGCCAATCGCCTGCTGCGGGTCCGCAAAGCCGAAGCGCGCCGCATAACGCTTGTTGATCCAGACGACGCGCGCCTGCCCATCGACGATAAACGTGCCTTCGCTGAAGTTTTCGAACGTGCGAAAGAGCGAATCCATTGCCCGACGAAGCACGTCGTCATAAGTGGCGGGCAAGCCCGTCCAGTCGGTCATCATGCTGTCGCTGTCTCCACTTATCGTTGTGTCTGTGCCCGTCTCCATTGGTGGACGAATTTATCTCCAAATGGAGACAGGCGACAGGCCTTATCCATCATGACTTACCCTGGTTTGAGGCTATCCCCAGCGGATTGGCGTCCCGTTCTGGAGACGCCCGGGTACAATCCGCCGGCGTTGCCCGGGCCGCGCTGCGCGGGCGCGCCTTGCGCCACGCCGCCTGGCCGGCAAAACGCCCGGCGTGGCATGGAAGCTGCATTCCGACCGCGCCGCGCCGTCGCTCGATCAGCACGGCAACCCCTTAGAACAACCCGGCTATGGAGACTCAATGTCCTTTCTCATCGTTATCGCCGCGCTGGCGTTTCTGATGTTCGCCGCGTATCGCGGCTACAGCGTGATCCTGTTCGCGCCGATCGCGGCGCTCGCCGCCGTCCTCGCTACCGAGCCCGCCGCCGTCGCGCCCGTCTTCACGAGCATCTTCATGGACAAGATGGTCGGCTTCGTGAAGCTGTACTTCCCGGTGTTTCTGCTCGGCGCCGTGTTCGGCAAGGTAATCGAGCTGTCGGGCTTCTCAGAGGCGATCGTCGCGGCCGCGATCCGCTATATCGGCCGCTCGCGCGCGAATGCGGTGATCGTCGCGGTGTGCGCGCTGCTCACCTACGGCGGCGTGTCGCTGTTCGTCGTCGTGTTCGCGGTCTATCCGTTCGCGGCCGAGCTATATCGCCAAAGCAACATTCCGAAGCGACTGATGCCCGGCGCGATCGCGCTCGGCGCGTTCTCGTTCACGATGGACTCGCTGCCCGGCACGCCGCAGATCCAGAACATCATCCCGACGACGTTCTTCAAGACCACCTCGTGGGCCGCGCCGACGCTCGGCGTGATCGGCTCGCTGTTCATCCTCGTGGTCGGTCTGTCGTATCTGGAATGGCGCCGCCGCGCCGCGATCGCGACCGGCGAGGGTTACGGCACCGAACTCGTCAACGAGCCGGAGCACGTCGAATCGAAGCACCTGCCGCATCCGCTGCTGGCTGTGGCGCCGCTCGTCGTGGTCGGCGTCGCGAACTTCCTGCTGACGCGCTGGATTCCGACCTGGTACGGTCCGACCTTCACGGTCACGCCTGACACCCTACCGGGTCTGCATGCGCCGGTCGAGACGAGCGTCAAGGCCGTGGTCGCGATCTGGGCCGTGCAGGGCGCGCTGCTGCTCGGCATCGTGATGGTCGTCGTGACGGCGTTCGGTCGCGTCAGCCAGCGCTTCGCGGTCGGCACGAAGGCGGCGGTGGCGGGCGCGCTGCTGGCGTCGCTCAATACTGCGTCGGAATATGGCTTCGGCGGCGTGATCGCGGCGCTTCCGGGCTTTGTCGTCGTCGGCAATGCGCTGAAAAGCATTCCGAATCCGCTGGTCAACGCGGCCGTGTCGGTCAGTACGCTGGCGGGAATCACGGGGTCGGCGTCCGGCGGGATGAGCATCGCGCTCGCCGCGATGTCGGAGATGTTCATCAAGGGTGCGCAAGCCGCGCAGATTCCGCTCGAGGTGCTGCATCGCGTGGTCGCGATGGCGAGCGGCGGCATGGATACGCTGCCGCACAACGGCGCGGTGATCACGCTGCTCGCGGTGACGGGCCTCACGCATCGGCAGTCGTATCGCGACATCTTCGCGGTCACCGTGATCAAGACGCTCGCGGTGTTCTTCGTGATCGCGGTGTATTACGCGACCGGCCTGGTGTGAGCGTCGAACCGGAAAACGGTACTTTGATCTGATAGATCCGCATTACTCCCACCTCGACAGTTCGGCAACGAAGCACGAGGATGGAGTCGTCAGCGCCCACTCGTTGCAAGGGCAGGCTGACCCGAGTAACAACGGCGTTTAACGGCCCGCCCCTATCCGGACGGGCTATTTTTTTGCAAGCGCGGCGACGCGTGCGGCCGCGCGGCGCATGCGCCGCCCAACGTCTCCTAGCCCGTGCTCGCGTCATCCGCATGACAAATCCGGAACGCGCATCGCACTGCCGCGGGGCATGAAAAATGCGTTCGTCGCGACGACGAGTCGCGTTAAACTGATTGCACGCTCCGCAACCGCGCATGCGCTAACGGCGGCGTCATACCCGACTAAAACCCCGGCGAGATAGAGACAGAGGCAGACGCAACACGGCACGACGACGCGGCAGACGGCACGCCATCCGCCCCGTACAATGGTTCCATCACCAACGCGACAAGGACAACTTCGATGCGCATCACCGGGTCCTCCGGGTCAATGGCCCTGCTCACCGAATACGACGACGCAACGGCGCGCGAACTTCGCTCGCTGCGCCTCGAATCGACCGAAGACGGCAAAGGCATCCTGCTGATCGAAGTCGATGAGCGCAAGCCGGGCATCCATCGCGAAGTGCGCTACGAAATCACGCCCGCGGAGCTGATCGCCGCGATCCGCGCGCATGGCGCCGAGTTGCCGGGCGAACAGCACAATCATCGTCAGTGAAGCAGGCGCGCGGCAGGTGGGTCCGCCGCGTGACTCGTCAGCCTCTCGCGCCGCTTGCGTCGCACTTCGACGCTTACGCGCGGATTATTCGCATGGGGCGCGCCTGTGCGCGTCGCCGCGCTTCCGTTTGTTCCGCTTGCGCCGCCAATCCACGCCTTCCTACGGGTTTTAGCAAGCGCTTTCGCGCGTCTCACCGGGTTCGCTTACCCCCGCCTTCAGCACGTTGTCACAAGCGCCTGCCACGCTTGCGTGTCGGGGTATGCGGTCACACATGCCGGCGCGATCGCAGCCGCACAACTGGCCGATTCCCGGGCCGATTTCCGGGCCGTTTGCACGTCTCGAAAATACGTCCATAATCCTTGCATTCGCCTGTGGATTCCTTACCGCGCTGCGCCCGCAAGGGCCGCGGATGTTAAACCGATGCTACATGACCTCGTCGCGCAATATGGACCGGCGCTCGTCTTCATCAACGTGCTGGCCGCCGCGCTCGGGCTGCCGGTACCGGCCATGCCGTCGCTCGTGCTGTTCGGCGCGATGGCCGCGATGCACCCTGGCTCGGTCGGCACGCAATTGCTGCCGGTCCTCGTGCTGTCGATCTTCGCGACACTGATCGGCGACAGCGCGTGGTACGTCGCGGGCCGCATCTACGGCGGCAATACGCTGAAGACGATCTGCCGGTTGTCGCTGTCGCGCGACACCTGCGTGAAAAAGACCGAGCGCTTCTTCGGCCGCTGGGGCGTGCGCGTGCTCGCGGTCGCGAAGTTCGTACCGGGGCTGTCGATCGTGTCGATCCCGATGGCGGGCGCGATGGGCACGCGCTATCGCACCTTCCTCACTTACGACGGCGTCGGCGCCGCGCTGTGGTCCGGCACCGGGCTGATCATCGGCGCGCTGTTCGCGCGGCAGATCGACATGCTGTTCGCGATCGCCGGGCGGCTCGGGCGCACGGCGGCACTCGTCGTCGTCGCGTTGCTGGTGCTGTACGCGGTGTACCGGTGGATCCGGCGCCGTCAGTTGATCGCGAAGCTCGCGTCCGCGCGCATCGAGGTCGACGAACTCGCGAAGCTGTTCGCGGCCGACCGGGCGCCGGTCGTGTTCGACATCCGTTCGCAGGAGAAGCGCAAGCTCGATCCGTTCGTGATACCAGGCGCTCTATTCGCCGACGAGCGGCAACTCGACGACATCGTCGCCACCTACGCGCACGATCAGAAGCTCGTGATCTACTGCTCGTGTCCGAACGAGATTTCCGCGGCATGGATGGCCAAGCAGCTCAACGAAGCCGGCTTCTCCGACGTGCTGCCGCTGCGCGGCGGCATGGAAGCCTGGCGCGACTCGGGCAAGCCGGTCGACTCGCTGCCCGCGATGCCGCCGCCGGAGGTCGCGGTCGACGACATCGCGCCCAAAGCCGTCTAGCTGGAATTGGCGGCGGCACCGTCCGCCTCAAGCGCGCGGCACGGCTCGCCCAGGGGTGCGAGCGCGCATCGCGTTGCCTGCCGTTCAATCGTGCAATGAACACCGAAGGAGCGGTTCAATGCTTTCGACTCAGGACGTTTCGACTCAGACTCAAGAAGTGGAAGGACAGCAGGGAGTCGTCGCCGACGCGCCGTTTTCGTCGCTGTCGACGCGCATGCACCAGATGTTTCCGGAGCTCAGTTGCGCCGAGATCGACCGGCTGCGCCGCTTCGGCGAGATCGGTCACTGGAAGTCCGGCGAGCTGCTGTTCGAGACCGGTCACACCGGCCCCGGCATGTTCGTGCTGCTCGAAGGGCGCGTGAAGGTCTATCAGCGTGACGGCATCGGCCGCGAGCACGTGATCAGCGAGCGCGGCGCCGGGCATTTCCTGGCCGAGGTCGGGCAGTTGTCGGGCAAGCCCTCGCTGGTTAACGGCCTCGCGATCGGCCCCGTCGAAGCGCTGCTGATTCCGCCCGAGCGCCTGCGCGCGCTGATCGTCGCCGAAGCGGAACTCGGCGAGCGCATCATGCGCGCGCTGATTCTGCGGCGCGTATCGCTGATCGAAAAGGGCGCGGGCGGCCCGATCCTGATCGGCAATAGCAGCGACGCACGGCTCGTGACGCTGCAAGGCTTCCTGTCGCGCAACGGCCATCCGCATTCCGTGATCGACGAACGCGACGAAGACGCGCTGCGTCTGATCGAGCAGTTCGCCGCGCAACGCGAGGACCTGCCGCTCGTGATCTGCCCGGACGGCTCGGTGCTGCGTCATCCGAGCATGCCGGAACTTGCCACTCGCTTAGGTATGCTGCCCGATCTCGACGACGCGTACGTGTACGACGTCGCGATCGTCGGCGCGGGGCCGGCGGGGCTCGCCGCCTCGGTGTACGCGGCCTCCGAAGGCCTGTCGGTGATCGTGCTCGACAGCCGCGCGCCAGGCGGCCAGGCGGGCGCGAGCTCGCGCATCGAAAACTACCTCGGCTTTCCGACCGGCATCTCGGGCCAGGCGCTCGCCGGCCGCGCGTTCGTGCAGGCGCAGAAGTTCGGCGCGCACGTCGCGATTCCGGTCAACGTGAAGGCGCTGCACTGCGGGCAGTCGCCGTATCGGTTGGAGCTGAAATGCGGCGGCCACATCAGCGCGCGGGCGATCGTGATCGCGAGCGGCGCCGTGTACCGGCGCCCAGCGCTCGACGGGCTCGAGCGCTTCGACGGACGCGGTGTCTACTACTGGGCGTCGCCGGTCGAGGCGAAGTTGTGCAAGCGCCAGGAGGTCGTGCTGGTGGGCGGCGGCAATTCGGCGGGCCAGGCGATCGTCTATCTGGCGACGCACGCCGCCAAGGTTCACGTGCTGATTCGCCGCAGCGGCTTCGAGGCGACGATGTCGCGCTATCTGATCGACCGCATCCGCTCGCTGCCGAACGTGTTCGTGCATCCGAATTCGGAAATCGGCCGGCTCGAAGGCGATGAGGACGGGCTCGTGTCGGTCGCCTTGAAAAGGCCGCTGCCCGATGGCGTCGATCGCTTCGCGACGCGGCATCTGTTTCTCTTCACCGGCGCGGACCCGAACACCGAATGGCTGCGCACCTGCGGCGTGCAGCTCGACGCGAAAGGCTTCGTGCTGACCGGCATCAGCGCGGACGGCTCGGCCACGGCGTGCGATCTCGGCACGACGGTCGAAGGCGTCTATGCGATCGGCGATGCGCGCGCCGGGTCGACCAAACGCGTGGCCGCGGCGGTCGGCGAGGGCGCGGCCGTGGTCGCGCAGATTCACCAGTTGCTGGCGCAGACGAGCGGAGAGGCGGTGGCGCTCGGCGCGTGAGCCTCACTGCGGTCTTGAGTGCATCGTCTTCAATGCAACGCGGACCGCGGCTTCAGCGCTCCACCCAGCGCACCGCTCAGCGGTCCAACTTCGCACGCAACTCGCGCGCGGCCTCCAGCAATCCTTCGTAACCCGAACGCGCGTGCTCCGGCAGATCGGGATCGCCGACCAGCGCGCCGAGCGTTTCGATCAGACTGTACACAATGCCTTTCGCCGCGCCCGACGCAATGCCGCCCGACGACATCTGCTGATCGACGTGACTGAGCGCCGCGTCGAGCTGCTCGATCTCGGGACGATCGTCAGAGGGCGGCTTGGGAGAAACGTCTTGCGTCATGGTCGAACATCGCTCCATTGAATGACCGGTAAAGTTGTTATATACCGATCATGCGCCGCCGTCTATTCGTGTTCGGCGCGACAGCGATCCACGTCAAGGCGTCCAGCGATACATCAGGATCTTCGCGCGCGCGTCGTCTTCGACCAGCACCACGTACTCGCCGTTATCGCGCCGCACCGCGCTGATGCCGAGATACACGTCGACCCAGCCGCTCGTGCCGCCGACGCTCGCTCCGGGCGTCATGTAACCGACCGGCGTGCCGTTGCGCGCGTCGTAGACGTCGATGCGATCGGTGTACAGCTCGGCGACGAAGATGTAGTTGCCCGCCACCGCGACGCCGACCGTAGTGGTCTGCGGATCGCTTTGCGTGTTCCACGGCAGCGGGATCGTGTAGACCTGCGTCGGCGTGCCGGTGCTCCAGTTGTCGTAGCGGGCCAGCACCGGGCCCGCTTCCTTCCAGTGCGTTGAGTCCCACGGAATCGCGCTGGTGAAACCGGACAGATACATCGTGTCGGTCGACGCGACGTAGACGAGCCGCGCGAGCCGCGTAAACGGCGCGGGCATCGCGAACATCTTCGCGCTCGCGTACGTGTAGATCGGATTGCCGGCGGAGTCGAGACCTTGCAGCGGCATTTCGCGCACGCCACTCAAGGGCGTGGCGAGCCACACGTTGCCGGGTTCGTCGACCCACCAGAAGCCATCGCCGACCGTGCTGCCGGTCGACGGATTGCTGCTGATCTCGCTTGCGTCGACGGCGCCATTGCCATTGCTGTCGCGCCACAGCCATTCACCGTATGCCGGTTGCGCGGCGGGCCATGTGCCCGGCAGCGGATTCTGCGCGAGCATTCCCGACGGAATCGCGATCTCACCATGCGCGGCATCGAAGCGATAGACGTTCAGATAGTGCGCGCCCGAATCGAGCGTATAGAGAAAACGCTTACCGTCGAATCTGCGCACCATCGGTTCGCCGCGCACGCCGCGCGGCTCGTGAAACGCGGGGTCGTCGGGGTAATCGAAGCGATCGAGCGTGAATGCCGCATACGACCATTCGTGACCGACCGGCTGCCTGTAATCGAGCGTGAAGCGCTTCGAGCCCGTGTAGATCGAAGCGGGCGTGGCCGGATCGAACGCGCCGCTATCAACGAAGGTCAGGCCGTAGAGCCGCCAGTTGAGCACGCGTGTGCCGTACACATAGCTCTCCAGCACCGCGCCTTGCCCGACCGACGCCGAGCCCGGCGCGCGTGGGCCCTCGCCGTTTTGCGCGACGTACAGATTGCCGGCCGCATCGACGCCGATGCCGGTGATGCCGCTGAAGCGCGTATCGCCCGGCACGCCGCGCACCGGGTGGAAGATGCCGTTGCGCGTGCCGATCGACGCACCGGCCTGCATCTGGCCGCCCGCGCCCTTTTTGAACACGAGAATCTGCTGCGAAACGCCGTTGTCGGCGACCAGCAGCTGGCCGGATGGCGTGACCGTGATGTCGGTCGGCACGGTGCTGGCGGGCAGCGCCAATGGACCGGCGAGCGCGGTGCCGTCGGCGCGGTAGTGCTGGATGCTCAGGTTGCCTGACCCGAAGCCGCTGATGATCCACAACGTCGAGTCGGTGTCGATCGCGATGCGGGCCGGCGACGCGACGCTCCACGAGCGCAGCGGCTGCATCGATTGCGCGTCGTACACGACGATGCGGTTGCCGTAGGTGTCCGCCACGTAAAGCTCGCTGTCGGTCGCGGCGAGGCCGCGAATGCTCGCGTCGGTGCCGGTCTTCACGGTTTGCACCGCGACGAAACTGTTCTTCGTCGCGTTCGCGCTATTGCCGATGCCGCCGGAAAACGGCGCGCCGGTCGCGAGATTCGCGAGCGTGCGTCGGGTGATGCCGTACCAGGTCTGGTTGGCCGGCGGATAGTCGGCGCCGACCAGCGCATTGCTCTCGTTGCCGATCGACATTGCCGCATACAGGTACGTGTGATTGACGGCCACCGCGTCGCCACCGGCCGCGCCCCAGCCGTGCGTCGAACCGGCGACCGCGAGCTTGCCGCCGGCGCGATAGGCGGCGATTTCGCTGCCGCTTTCGTCCCATGGCGAATTCGTATAAACGGTCCCATCAGCGCCGACGCTAATGGCCTGAATATCCTGCTGCATCCATTTACCGTCGCCAAATCCGAAACTATTACCGATCCACGAGGTGGTGTAATTCAATTGGGATTGCGCGGAGGCATTCGGCGAAACGAGGCTGTGGATTAAAACCACGGCCACGCCAAGGCGGGAGAAAATCTTCACGGCGGTATTCCTTGCTAGGCACGAGGCACGCACGGTAAGGCTGACCGGCGCGCTTCGCCTGTGCACATCGGAGTGGGTCTTTTATCCTCTCATATAAAAATAGCAAATTAATTGACGAAAAAATGGCTATTGAATGCCGGCCAATTCAAATCATTCCATTTGCATCGAATTACGTTTACAACGATATGGTCCGGTCACGAATCCGGTCAAGACCAGTTCCCGCAAAGACTCACCGGGCAGAGCTTTCCTGCTCCTGTAAATCCTCACCTCGAGCGACACGGCGCATCATGTTCGCGCCGGCCGGCGACGCACGAAAATCCGTCGCATCAGACCGAACGCCACCAGATTGCCAGCCACGACGAGCAGCAGACCGACCACCGCGAGCGCGGACCAGCGGTAACCTTCGAACAGCGTCGACGCGGCAAGCGCGACGATCGGAAACAGCACCGTGCAGTAGGCAGCGCGCTCAGGACCCATGCGGCCGACCAGCATCAGATAGGCCGTAAACGCGATCACCGAGCCGAACACTGCGAGATACGCGAGCGCGCCGAGATAGCGCGCCGACGCTTCCAGCGCGAACAAATAGCCGGCGAGCAGACTACCCACCGTCAGGATGGCCGCGCCGATCAGCATCGCCCAACTATTCGTCGCGAACGGATGCAGGCCCATCGACTGCATGCGGCTCGACAGCAGGTTGCCGGCCGAGAAGCACAGCGTGCCGAGAAACGCGACGCCAAGTCCGAGCCACGCGGTGTGATCGCCGAGATGCCCGGCCATCTGCTGCACGAACAGACAGACGATGCCGACGAGCCCGAGCAGCGCGCCCGCAATCGCGCTCGGCTGCAGCGGCCGGCCCATGAATAGTCGCCCGTTGATCGAGTTCAGCAGCGGCGCCGTCGAGAACACCACCGCGACGAGCCCGCTCGGCACGATCTGTTCGGCGTAGTAGAAGCACAGGAAATTCAGGCAGAACAGCGCGAGACCCTGCGCGGCGAGGTAACGCCACGCGTCGCGCGGCGGCCAGAGCGGCCGGCGCATGATGCGCAGCAGCGCGAACATCAGCAGCGCGGCGATCCAGAAACGCCACGCAATCGATACGGGCGGCGGTACCGCGCCGAGTTGCCATTTGATTGCGATCCAGGTGGTGCCCCAGATCAGCACGGTGACGGCATAAAGGAGGAGATTCATGGTCGGGCCTCAAACTGCAATAACGGGCTGCGATGACGGTCTGCAATGGCACGCAGCATGGACGAAAGCCCGACTATGCAACCGCTCCGCCGCCGGCAATTGTCTAAAATTGCGCACTTTTTCGCACCGATGCGCAAGCTGACCGGACGCGCCGTATACTGGCCGCTCAGCCCTCACCCTATACCCGGAAAAACCTCCGCGCGCCGCCGTGAACCCCAGTCCGTCCGTCCCCGTGATATCCACCGCCGGCATGCCTTTTGGCTTGCAGTCGGTCTGTCACACGCTCGCCAGCGCAAACGCGCATCTGGACCGCTTCGCGTGGCTCGGCGACGGACTCGCGATCGCGCTATGGACGCGCGACACGAAGGAAGCCGAGACCGTCTACGAGCGGCCCGGCCATCACACGCTGTCGTGCTATCTGGACGGCGGTTATCGCACCGAGCGCCAGAAAATGCCGGGCCACTACGGCGCGCCGTCGCGGCTGTGCGCATTGCCCGGCGATCACGAATCGCGCTGGTGGGTGCGCGGCCACATGCACTTCATGCACCTGTACTTCCTGCCCGAGCACTTCACGCGACGCGCGGTGCAGGAGCTCGACCGCGAGCCGCGCGAACTGACGCTCGCCGATCGCACTTATTTCGAGGACCCGCGCATTGCCAGTCTGTGCCAGTCGCTCGTCAACGAAGAGTGGGCAAGTCCCGATGGTCTGCTGCGCACCAACGAGACGGCGCACGAAGTGCTGAGCCTGCTATTGCGCGGACAGGGCGTGCGGCGCGCGAACGTGGCGCTGAAGGGCGGGCTCTCGGCCGCGACGCGGCGCCGCCTGCGCGACTATATCGACAGCCATCTCGCGCAGCCGTTGACGCTCGGTGAGTTGTCGGGCGTCGCGGCGCTGTCGGAGTTTCATCTTGCACGCATGTTTCGCGAGTCGTTTGGGCTGCCGCCCGCCGCCTGGATCGCACGACAACGGCTCGATCACGCGCGCACGCTGCTACGCACGACGACGCTGCCGCTCGCGCAGATCGCCGGGCAATGCGGCTATGCGAACGCGAGTCACTTTAGTCACCGGTTTCGCGAGGCTGTTGGGGTGGCGCCGAGTGCATATCGACAAGCGATCGGCGTTTGAGTTTCGCGCTTGCGTTAGCGCCGCGTCATTGCAGCGCCATCCCCAGCACGCGCGCGACGTGGATCGCGTCGACACCCGCGCCATCGTGAATCTGGTGGCGGCAGCTGGTACCGTCGGCGATCATCACCGTGGCGGCATCGAGCTTGCGCACCGCGGGCAGCAACGACAGCTCGGCCATCGCCTGCGAGCTCGCGTAGTGCTCCGCTTCATAGCCGAAGCTGCCGGCCATGCCGCAGCACGATGATTCGACCGTCGATACCTTCAATTCGGGAATCCACTTCAGCACGGTCTGCACCGGCGTGAATGCGTCGAACGCCTTCTGATGGCAGTGGCCGTGCACGAGCGCCTGCTGCATCGGCAGCGGGTTCAATTTGAGCCGCAAACGTCCGGCCTGTTCTTCGCGCACGAGGAATTCCTCGAATAGAAACGCGTGCTGCGCGAGGCGCCGCGCTTCGTCGCCAAAACCGTACTGCAGGAATTCGTCGCGCAACGTCAGCAGGCAGGATGGCTCCAGACCCACCACCGGCACGCCGCGTTCGACAAACGGCCTGAACAGATCGAGCATGCGCCGCGCTTCGTGCTTCGCTTCATCGACGAGACCCGCCGCGAGAAACGTGCGGCCGCAACACACGGGGCGCTCGCCCGGGCGTGCGTTGAAGTGGACCGTGTAGCCCGCCGCTTCAAGCACCCGTTGCGCGGCGCGCGCGTTGTCGGGCTCCAGGTGATTGTTGAAAGTGTCGACGAACAGCACGACTTCTTTCAGAGTGGCGGCTTGTGTGGCGTTGCGTGCAGACTTCGCGGACACCGCATCGGCCAGAAACGCCTTCTTGAACCGCGGCAAACTCCGCTCCGTCGCGAACCCGACCGAACGCTTGAACCACGCCGACAGCACCGGCACATTGTCCGCGAGCGCCAGCAGTCCCGGCATGCGGCTCGCCGCGCCCGCATAGCGCGGCATGAACGCGACGAGCCTGTCGCGCAACCGCACGCCGTGCGTCTTTGCACGCGCCGCCCGCGCCTCGATCTTGAACTTCGCCATATCGACGCCGGTCGGGCAATCGCGCTTGCAGCCCTTGCACGACACGCACAGGTCGAGCGCTTCCTTCACGTCATCGCTCGCGAGCCCGCGTTCGCCTAGCTGCCCGGAAATCGCGAGCCGCAACGTGTTGGCCCGCCCGCGCGTCAGATGCTGTTCGTCCTTCGTCACGCGATAGCTCGGGCACATCGTGCCCGCGTCGAACTTGCGACAGTGGCCGTTGTTGTTGCACATCTCGACCGCTTTCGCGAGACCGCCGCTCAGATCGTCGCCACTGCCGGGCGCGCTTTCTTCGCCCGTCAGCGGATCGCGCTTCACGTTCCACGTCGACCAGTCGAGCACCGTTTCGATGCGCTGTTCGCGATAGCCCGGCGCGAAGCGGAAATTGCGCGCGTCGTCCATCTTCGGCGGACGCACGATCTTGTCGGGATTGAAGCGATTGTCCGGGTCGAACAGCGTCTTGATTTCGCCGAACGCCTCGTTGAGCCGCGGCCCGTATTGCCACGCGACCCATTCGCCGCGACACAGGCCATCGCCATGCTCGCCGGAATACGCGCCCTTGTACTCGCGCACGAGCGCGGCCGCTTCCTCGGCGATCGCGCGCATCTTCGTGGCGCCGTCGCGGCGCATGTCGAGAATCGGCCGCACGTGCAGCGTGCCGACGCTCGCGTGCGCGTACCATGTGCCTTCGGTGCCGTGGCGATGAAACACGTCGGTCAGACGACTCGTGTAGTCGGCCAGATGTTCGAGCGGCACCGCGCAATCTTCGATAAAGGACACCGGTTTGCCGTCGCCCTTCATGCTCATCATGATGTTGAGCCCGGCCTTGCGTACTTCCCACAGCGCTTTCTGCGCATTCGTGTCCGGCATTTCGACGACCGCGTCGGGCAAGCCCAGTTCGCCCATCAACTCGGTCAGTTGCTTCAGCGACGCGAGCTGCGCGTCGCGATCCTCGCCCGCGAATTCGACGAGCAGAATCGCCTGCGGCTCGCCGACCAGCGCTTTCTCGATCACCGGACGAAATGCGGGATTGCTCAACGCCAGGTCGATCATCGTGCGATCGACGAGTTCGACCGCGACCGGCTTCAGCTTGACGATGTGCTGCGTCAGCGCCATCGACTGCCGGAAGGTCGGAAAGTTGACCACGCCAAGCGCCTTGGGCGCGGGCAGCGGCGCGAGCTTCAGCGTGATCTGCCGGCTGAACGCGAGCGTGCCTTCCGAGCCGACCAGCAGATGCGCGAGGTTCGCGCTGCCGTCGTCGGTATAGGCGCGCGGATTCTGGCAGTCGAACAGATCGATGTTGTAGCCCGCGACACGGCGCAGCACCTTCGGCACGCGCGCGACGATTTCGTCACGCTCGCGCTGCGCGATCCGCGTGACGCCCGCGACGATCTGCTGCAAGCGCTCGCCTTGCGGCGGCTCGCGCAGCGACGCGAAGCGCGCTTCGATGCCGTCGGCAAGAATCGCTTCGATCGCGTCGACGTTGTGCACCATGTTGCCGTATTCGATCGAGCGCGAGCCGCACGAATTATTGCCGGCCATGCCGCCGATCGTGCACTGGGCAGCCGTCGATACATCCACCGGAAACCACAGTCCATGCGGCTTCAGCCACGCGTTCAGATGATCTAGCACGACGCCGGGCTCGACCGTCACGGTGCGCGCGTCGGCATCGAACGCGACGATGTTATTGAGCCACTTGCTGGTATCGACCACGAGCGCTTCGCCGACCGTCTGCCCGCACTGGCTCGTACCCGCGCCGCGCGCGAGCAGCGGCACTTTCTCGCTGCGGGCGATCTCGAGCGCGATGCGCAGGTCGTCCTGATCGCGCGGCACCACGACGCCGATCGGCGTGATCTGATAGATCGACGCATCAGTCGCGTAGCGGCCCCGGCTGGCGAGATCGAACAGCACGTCGCCGCGCAGCGATTTGCGCAGATGCCGCGCGAGCGGGCTTATCGCGCGCGCGGCGGAGGGAACCAGATGGATCGGCTTGATGAGCAAGCCCGCAGTGGGATTCGTCATTTAGTACAACGCGCAATGAACCGGCGCGAGGCCTTCGATATGCCCGCTCATGGTACCCGCCTCTCGCGGGAAAAACATGCCGGTGTACGAACCCGCGGTGATCACCATCTCCGGCGTCACCTCGATGCCGCGCGCACTCGCATGATTGACGAGCCACGCCAACAGCCGCCGCGGATCGCCGGCCGGATTCGCGGGCGTCGTCTCGACGACGTTGCGTCCGTTGAACTCGAACCGCAGCGATGGCGCGACGAACGGAAAATCCTCGCGATACCGCGTGAATTCGCCGACGATCAGCGCGCCGTGGTTTTGCAGGTCCGCGAGCTGCGCGAGCTTGTCGACGGCCGGCCACGCGGCATAGCGGCTCGCGACGATCTCGATGGTCGCGCCGATCGAGCCGATGCCCGCGAGCACTTCGTCTTCGTCGTAAGGCGTCGCGGACGGCTCGAAGCGTCGGCCGAAACGGAACGCGACTTCGAGTTCGAGCCCGAGCGGCGCGAAGCCTTCGCGCGACAGACGCGCGCCGTCCGCGCGCAGATCGGTGTCGGGCAATGGCGCACCCTGGATCGGTCCGCTCGCCGATTTCGCGCCGATCTTCCAGCCACCGATTCGCGCGCCGCACGCGCTCAGGATCTCGTGCTGGATTGCGTAGGCTGCGTCGGCATCGGAAGGAAGCTGCTCGGGCGACAACGTATCGAGCGTAGTGCGACGGCGACGCGCATCGGCAAGAAGCTGGCTCAGTGATGTGATCATGTTTTATACGCCCATGCGGGTGGAAACGTGCGCCTTCTCCGACGCGCCGAGTTCGAAGCGGCTCTCCGGCTGCATGCGAAACGCGAGTACGACGCCGACGCCCATCAGCAACATGCTGCCGACGAACGGCAGATCCCAGTTGCCAAAGTAGTCGATCAGAAATCCGCCCATCACCGGCGAAATGATCGCGGCGAGCGCCGAGCCCGTGTTCATCATGCCGCTCGCGGTGCCGGAGAATTCCGGCGCAATGTCCATCGGGATCGCCCACATCGGGCCGATCGTCATCTCGGCGAAGAAGAAGCCCGACGCGAGACAGGCGATCGACAGCGTCAGGTCATGCGTGAACATCAGCGGAATCAGCGACAGCAGGCAGAACAGCATGCACACCGACACCATCCAGCTGCGCGCACGTTTGAGGCTGCCGGTGCGCTTGAAGATCGCATCGGTGACGATACCGCCCAGCGTGTCGCCGATCACGCCGGCGAAGAATACGACCGACGCGAAGATCGCCGACTTCTGCAATTGCAGATGATTGTTGTGCAGGAAGTACAGCGGAATCCAGCTCAGGAACAGCCACAGCGTCCAGCCATAGCAGAAGTAGACGATCGTGACCGGCGCCATGCGGCGAAACAGCTTGCCCCACGGCAGGCCGGCGATTTTCGGCTTCGGCGTGGGTAGCACGGCGAGCTCTTCAGCCGTGATGCGCGGATGATCTTTCGGGTGCTCGGTGAAGGTGAGTGCCCACATGACGACCCACACCAGACTCAGCGCGCCGCAGATAAAGAACGATGCGCGCCAGCCCCAGGTAGTCATCACGAGCACGATGAGCGCCGGCGCGATCGCATTGCCGACTCGCGACGCGGCGTGCGTGATGCCCTGCGCGAAGCCGCGCTTTTCTTTTGCGACCCAGCGCGACATCGCCGAAGTTGCAGCCGGGAACGTCGCGCCTTCACCGAAACCGAGCACGAGACGCGCGGCGAGCAACGAGGCGAGTCCGCCTGCGAGGCCGGTGAGCACCGTCGCGAGACCCCAGATCGCGCCGCAGAACAGCAGCGTGCGTCTCGCGCCGAAGCGATCGCTGACCCAGCCGCCGATCACCTGAAACAGCAGATACGGATACGCGAAGGCCGAGAACACGAGGCCGACCTGCGTATGCGTGAGATTGAATTCCTTGCCGAAACCCGCGGCCGCGGTGCTGACGTTCACGCGATCGAGGTACGTGATGAAGTACATGATGCAGAGCATCACTAGAACGATACTGGTCGCACTGGTCAAACGAAACCGCTTCATCGTCTCTCTCCATGGCATCTGTCGACGGCGCGTCTGAAGTGGCGCGCTGCATCGTCGCCCGTCGGCGGCGAGGGCCGCTATGGACGCATTGCATGTTGCTCTGGCCGCGTTCTGTGCGCAGCTCGTTGAGGGAAGCGCTCCCTGCTGTTGCGGATTGTTCTTTGTTGCTGACTGTTTGCCTGCCCGAGGCTCGCTGGGGTTCGCTAGCGTTCGAGGTGCGTCGCGCTGCGGCAAGCAAACCCTTGCGCGCAGCGCGTCACGCCTACGAACAGCGCCCGACGCTCAGGCCGCCGCCTTCAGCCCCGGCGTCTTCGGTGCCTGGCTCAGCCACTCCATCGCGGCCGGCATGCCGCTTTCCTTCACCGGCACGCCAGCAAGCCGCAGACCCATTTCGCAGCCGGCCAGTGTCGCGAGCAGCATCAGATCGTTGCAATCGCCGAGATGGCCGATGCGGAACATGCGGCCCTTCATCTTGCCGAGGCCCGTGCCGAGGGACATGTCGAAGCGTTCGTAGATCAGCTTGCGCACCACGTCGGCATCGACGCCGTCGGGCGTCATCACGCCGGTGAGGACCGGGCTATAGACAGCGGGATCGGCGCACTGGATTTCGAGCCCCCACGCGCGCACCGCGCGGCGCGTCGCTTCGGCGAGCCGCTCGTGGCGCGCGAACACGTTGTCGAGCCCTTCGCCGAGAATCATCTCGATCGCTTCGTGCAGCCCGTACAGCAGGTTCGTGTTCGGCGTGTACGGCCAGTAGCCGGCCTCGTTCATCTCGACGATTTCCGGCCAATCCCAGAAGCTGCGCGGCAGCTTCGCGTGCTGATTCGCGGCCATCGCCTTCGACGAGATCGCGTTGAAACTGATGCCTGGCGGCAGCATCAAGCCCTTTTGCGAACCCGACACGGTCACGTCGACACCCCATTCGTCGTGGCGATAATCAGCGCACGCGAGACCGGAGATCGTATCGACGAGCAGCAGCGCGGGATGGCCGGCGGCGTCGATCGCGCGGCGCACGGCGGCGATGTCGGACGTGACGCCCGTGGAGGTTTCGTTGTGCACGACGCAGACCGCCTTGATCGCATGCTGCGTGTCGGCGCGCAGACGCTCTTCGATCATCTGCGGCTGGACGCCGCGCCGCCAGCCCTCGATGCCTGGCAGCCCCAGGAATTCGGGCTTCAGGCCGAGCTTTTCCGCCATCTTTTTCCACAGCGTCGCGAAGTGGCCGGTCTCGAACATCAGCACGTGATCGCCCGGACTCAGCGTGTTCGACAGCGCCGCTTCCCACGCGCCCGTCCCGGACGCCGGATAGATCACGACCGGCTGTTGCGTCTTGAAGATCTTCTTGATGCCGTCGAGCACCTTGAGACCC
Organism: Paraburkholderia podalyriae; assembly: GCF_014397785.1. Lineage (GTDB taxonomy): Bacteria > Pseudomonadota > Gammaproteobacteria > Burkholderiales > Burkholderiaceae > Paraburkholderia > Paraburkholderia podalyriae. The sequence goes on along the minus strand of NZ_VZQQ01000013.1, from coordinate 149,957 downwards.
AGTTCGCCGAACTCGGGGCCGCGGTGGTCGATGGTCGGATAGCTCATCGCGCGGAGGATGCGATCGGGGACCGGACTCGGCCCCGGAATCTGCAGGAAGTGACGGCCAGCGGGATGGAAATCTAGCTTCAACATCGGGTTCCTCCAATTGAATTTTGCATGCAAAAAACTATATCAGACGAACGGTGACGCCCCAAGTCAAAAATTGGCCAATGAGGCCGGTGTTTACCCTCGTTTGCACAGTGATTAACTAATCATTAGCGTTCGGATAAAATCCTACATCATGTCAAGCTGAGGTTTTTGTATGCAAAATTCGGATGTCGACGCGGGTTTGACCGCCGCCCCGCTGATGCCGAAGGTCGAGCGTCAGCGCCTGCACGATACGGTGGTGGAGCACATCCGCCGCTTTATCGTCGAGGGGGCGCTGGAGCCCGGCAAGAAACTGAACGAGCGCGAGTTGTGCGAAACGCTCGGCATTTCGCGCACGCCGCTGCGCGAGGCGTTGAAGGTGCTGGCTGCCGAAGGTCTGATCGAGATTTCGCCGAACCGGGGCGCGTCAGTATCGAAAATGTCGGAAGCGGAAGTGCGCGAAACGTTCGAATTGATGAGCGGCCTCGAAGCATTTTCCGGCGAACTCGCGGCGGAGCGCATCACCGCGGCCGAACTCGCCGACATCAAGGCGCTGCATTACGCGATGCTCGCGTGCCGCGCGCAGAACGATCTGCCGGGCTACTACAGCCGCAACCAGGCGATCCACGACAAGATCAACGAAGCGGCGAGAAATTCGGCGCTGCGGCAGACGTATGTGTCCGTCAATCGTCGGCTGCAGGCGCTGCGCTTTCGCTCGAACTATCAGACGCCGAAGTGGGACCGCGCGATTCACGATCACGATGAAATGCTGAAGGCGCTCGAGGCTCGCGACGGGAAGAAGCTCAGCGCGATTCTGCGGCAACATCTGCTTGATAAGCGGGATGCGGTTTTGCAGGTGCAGGTGCGGGAAGAGGTGGTGGCTTCGGCGCCTGTATTGAAGGCGTGATGCGGACAACTCCATGCCGAGTTCCGGTCCACGCGCCCCGCCGGCAAGCAAAACTTGTCCACCTAAAATGTTGGCAAGGCTGTGGACAACCTTCGCACAGCGAGCTTAAGTGCTTGAAGCGTGAGAACTATCTGCGCGCGGTTCACGCGTAGGCAGCGAGCGCGCTACGGAGCCCGTGATACTGGCAACCGTGCTTCGCAAGGACGCAGTATCACTCACGACGATCTCAAAGTGCAGTTGTCCACATAATTTGGGAACAAGCTTGTGGACAACCTGAGCACAGGCCCGCCAAGTGATTGATGCGGCAGGCCTATCATTCGCGGATGCACTAGCGGGCAGCGGCGCGGCACATCATGTGATGCAAGCCAACGGCCGCGCCCTTCACCTCGATTTCACTGCGCCGTTTCACGGTTGCGCAGCGACTCCGGCAGACCATACAGCACGATCACCGCGCACACCACGCTCAGCGCGCCGATCACATACAGCGCTGGCGTCGTGCTGCCGGTCAGATCCATCACGCGTCCCACCATCACCGGGCTCACGATCCCGCCGAGTTGCCCGAGCGTGTTGATCAACGCGATGCCACCCGCGGCGCCCGCGCCCGTCAGCAGCTTTGGCGGCAGCGCCCAGAACGCCGGAATCGACGCGACCACGCCCGCGCCCATCACCGCGAGCGCGACCACCAGCAAGGTGGTCTGCTTGTCGAAGAAGCCCGCGGCGAAGAAGCCGAGCGCCGACATCAACAGCAGCCCGAACACGAACTTGCGCCGCTCGCCGCTCGCGTCCGACAGCCGCCCGACGACCACCATGCAGATCGCGCCGCACACATAAGGCACCGCCGTCAGCAGGCCGACCACGGTGGGATTCTTCGTGCCCGCCACGTGAATCAGATGCGGTGCCCAGAAGTTCAGACCGTACGACGCGATCTGAATCAGGAAGTACACGAGCCCGAGCGTCAGGAAGCCCGGCGTTTTCAGCGCGCCCATCAGCGAATGGGCTGTCTGTGCCGGGCGGCTTTGCTGCGCGATCTGCCCAGCGAGCAAGGTCTTTTCCGCCGGCGACAGCCAGCCCGCATCGTCGATGCGATCCTTCAGCAGCTTCAGCACCAGCAGACCGAGCACGATGCACGGCAAGCCGCCGAGCAGGAACAGCCAGTGCCAACCCGGCATGCCGAGCGCGCCGTCCAGATGGCCGATCACGAGCCCCGCGAGCGGCGCGCCGACCAGTCCCGAAAACGCCGACGCGAGAAACAGCATCGACGTGATGCGGCCGCGATACGCGGTCGGAAACCACAGCGTCAGGTAGTACAGCACGCCGGGCGCGAAGCCCGCTTCCATTGCGCCGATCACGAAGCGCAGCCCGTAGAACTGCCATTCGTTGTTGACGAATACCATCGCCGCGGTCGCGAGACCCCAAGAAATCATGATCCGCGCGATCCAGCGTCGCGCGCCGACCTTGTACAGGAACAGGTTGCTTGGCACTTCGAACAGCACGTAGCCAATCACGAACAGACTCGCGCCGAGACCGTAGGCCGTATCGGACAACCCCAGATCGCTTTGCAGCTGAAACTTCGCGAAGCTGATATTGATGCGGTCGAAGAACGCGAACAGATAGCAGATCATGATGAGCGGCATCAGTCGCCACGCGACTTTGCGGATGATGGCTGCGAGATCGTCCGCGCCATGTTCGCGGGTACTGCCCGCCACTACGCCCAGGTCACTCATGCTTGTCTCCAATGCCGGATTCGGCGGTGCCGTCCGGTCGTTTGATCGGTTAAGGGAGTTACTTGGTCGGTGCTGTTCAGATCTGCCGAACGTAGTCGGGCACCGGATGCAGGTCGCAATTGCGGCCTGCCTTGGCGAGTTGCCCCGGTACGTCGTGGCCGAGCAATGCAGGCAAACCGCGCGACAGCGCGAGCAGCTTTGGCAGATCGATCCCGGTCGGGATACCCATTTCGTCGCACAGGTTCACGAGGTCTTCGGTGCAGATGTTGCCCGACGCGCCCGGCGCGAACGGGCAGCCGCCGAGGCCGCCGAGCGCCGCGTCGAAGCGGCGTGCGCCGGCCTCATACGCGGCGAGCACGTTGGCGAAGCCGAGGCCACGCGTGTTATGAAAGTGCAGCGTCAGCGCCGCGGCCGGTAGCCGTTCGAGCACGCGGGCGACGAGCCGCGCGACCTGGCGCGGATTCGCCATGCCGGTCGTATCGGCGAGTGTGATGCCCTCGACGCCCATCTCGCGATAGGTATCGACGATGCCGATCACGCGATCTTCGTCGATGCGGCCTTCGAACGGACAGCCGAACGCGGTCGCCACCGTCGCGTTGAGCCGCGCGCCCGCGGCCATCGCGTGACGCACGATGTCGTCGAACGCCGCGAGCGACGACTCGCAGCTCATGCGCATGTTCGCGCGGTTGTGCGTCTGGCTCGCGGACATTACAAGGTTCAGTTCGTCAGCGCGCGCGGACAATGCGCGCTGCGCGCCTTTCAGGTTCGGCACCAGCGCGACGTAGATCACGCCAGCTCGCCGCTCGATCTGCTGGAACACGGCCTCGCCGTCGCGCAACGCCGGAATCGCTTTCGGCGAGACGAACGAGCCCGCTTCGATGCGCGTGAATCCGCACGTGGACAGCGCATTGATCAGCGCGATCTTGTCGGCGGTTTCGACCCACGTGGGCTCGATCTGCAAGCCGTCGCGCGGGGCGACTTCCTGCACGATCAGCGCGTCGAAACCGGATGAGTCGATGGTGGCGCTCATTGCACGGCTCCGCCGCGGCGCAGCCGCTCGATGTCGTCGTTCGCGAATCCAAGCTCGCTGAGCACGCTGACGGTGTGCTCGCCGAGCGTCGGTCCTGGCCAGCGCACTTCGCCCGGCGTGTTCGACAGCTTCGGCACGATGCCCGGCATCTTCACCGACGCGCCGCCTGGCAACTGCGTCTGCAGCACCATGTCGCGCGCCTGGTAATGCGGATCGGCGACGATGTCGGCCACCGAATAGATGCGACCGGCCGGCACTTCAGCGCGTTCGAGCGCGGTCAGCACGTCTTCGGTCGCGTGATGCGAGGTCCACGCGGTGATCACCTGGTCGAGCATCTCGGCCTGCTTCACGCGGCCGTCGTTGTGCGCGAGCGCGGGATCGTCGGCGAGATCGGGGCGGTCGATCAGATGCATCAGGCGTTTGAAGATCGGATCGCTGTTGCCCGCGATGACGACAAACCCGTCGTCCTCGGTGCGATAGGTGTTCGACGGCGCGATGCCCGGCAGCGCACCGCCGCTGCGCTCGCGCACATGGCCGAGCAGATCGTACTCGGGCACGAGGCTTTCCATCAGATTGAACACGCTCTCGACCAGCGACACGTCGACCACCTGGCCTTCGCCCTGTCCCGTCTTCACGCGCAATAGCGACATCAGCGCGCCGATCACGCCATGCAACGACGCGAGCGAATCGCCGAGACTCACACCGACGCGCGCCGGCGCGCCGTCCACGTCGCCCGTCGTGTAGCGGATGCCGCCCATCGCCTCGCCGATCGCGCCGAAGCCGGGCCGGTCGCGATACGGACCGGACTGGCCATAGCCGGAGATGCGCACCATCGTCAGTTTCGGGTTGAGCGCGTGCAGCACGTCCCAGCCGAGGCCGAGCTTTTCGAGCGCACCGGGGCGCAGGTTTTCGATGACGACGTCGGCATCGGCGGCGAGGCGCTTGACGATCTCGACGCCATCGGCCGATTTCAGATTCACGCAAACGGACCTCTTGTTGCGCGACTGCAGATACCACCACAGCGACGTGCCTTCGTGCAGCTTGCGCCATTTGCGAAGGGGATCGCCAGTTTCGGGCGCTTCGATCTTGATCACGTCGGCGCCGAACTCGGCCATCAGGCGCGCAGCGAACGGCGCGGCGATGAGGGTGCCGATCTCGACGACGCGGATACCCTGCAGGGGTCCACTCATGTTGCTGTCTCCGAACTCGTTTCGTGTTGGGAGACAGCTTAGGAGCGGCGTGGTGGCGGCGTCCAACCGCAATTCGCCAACGACCGTTCGCCAACGGCGAACGCTCATCAGCGGCTACGGGCTCGACGCCGAGGTTGCGTGGTTGCGGGAGCGGGTTCGGTTCGAGCGTGCGCTGCGGCTTCCTGCGCTTCGACCGTGCGCAGATGATCGAACAGCAGTCGGCTCACCGGCGACAATGCATCGACCTCACGCACGACGAGGACGAGGCTGCGCTCGGCCCAGTCATCATCGAGCGGCGTGCCGACGAGACCGAGCGGGCCGCCCATCAGCTGATACACCTTCCGCGGCAGCACGCCGACACCCATGCCCGCCTGCACCATCCGGCAGACCGCATCGAAGCCCGGCACGTGGATGCGCAGCCGCAGCGGCTTGCCGGCCTGGCGCGCGGCGAGGTGCGTGCGCGCGTTGATCGAACTCGCCGAATGCAGGCCGACGTGATCGCCATCGAGCGTTTCGGCGAACGCGATGCTCGTGCGCGCCGCGAGCGGATGATCGTCGCGCATCACGACCACGAGCGAATCGCGCCGGTAGTGCTCGACGTGCAGCTCGCGCGTATCCGCGTCGGCGGAACAGATGCCGAGATCGGCGAGGCTTTCGTCGATGGCCTTGACGACGCCGCCGCTCGGCCGCTCCTCGAGGTCGATCTTCACGCGCTCGTGCAACGACTGGAACGCGCGCAGATCTTCGGGCAGAAATTCGACGATCGCCGACAGATTCGCCACCATCCGCACGTAGCCAAGCACGCCGCTCGCATGGCCGGCCAGTTCGATGCCGATGTTCTCGATGTCGCGCAGCACCCGGCGCGCGTGATGCAGCAGCGTCTCGCCGGCAGGCGTCAGCGTCATGCCACGCGCGTTGCGCTGGAATAGCGACGCGCCGACTGCCTGTTCGAGTTCGAGCAGCCGCTTGCTGGCGGCGGACACGGCGATCGCCTCGCGCTCGGCGGCACGCGTGAGCGTGCCCTCTTCGAAGACGGCGAGAAACAGCTGCAACGTGGTGAGGTCGAGCTTGCGGAGAAGGTTTTTGATGACCATGGCGCGGCGACGGAAATTCGGTCAGTGATAATCATCCTCTAGCTGAGGACGCACCGCCAGCACCGTCACGGTTTTTGCTGTCGTCGATTCCGAACAGCGTGGCGATGCCATCGCGGATAGATTGCAACGCAGTATCGCGAGCGTTTTCGTCCGGCCTGAATGCGGCGTGAGAAAATCGTCGACTCTGCAAGCCCACGATCACAAGGTACGACATGCCTCCCTCTTCTCCGATTCGCGCGATCGTCACCGGCCATACGCGCGGCCTGGGCGCGGCGCTCGCCGAACAACTGCTCGCGCGCAACGTCACGGTGCTGGGTCTGTCGCGCTCGCGACATGCCGCGCTGAAGGCGCGCTTTGCCGCGCAGCTCGAAGAGATCGAGCTACCGTTGGCCGACCCCGCGCGCGTCGCGCAATGGATCGCTACCGACGCACTGAGCCACTTCGTACGCGGCGCGCAGACGGTGCTGCTGATCAACAACGCGGGCATGGTGCAGCCGGTTGGGCCCATCGAAGGACAGGACGCGACGAACGTCGCGGACGCGGTGAGCCTGAACGTCGCGACGCCGCTGATGCTCGCGAGCGCCCTTGCCGCCGCGGCCGTCGACGCCACCGACCGGCGCATCGTGCACATATCGAGCGGCGCGGCGCGCAATGCGTATGCGGGCTGGAGCATCTACTGCGCGACGAAGGCCGCGCTCGATCATCACGCGCGCGCCGTCGCGCTCGACGCGAATCGCGCGCTGCGCATCTGCAGCCTCGCACCGGGCGTGGTCGATACAGACATGCAGGCGCAGATTCGCGGCAGCGGCGAAGAGCAATTCCCGATGCGCGCGCGCTTTGACGACCTGAAGCGCAATGGCCAACTGTCGACGCCCGAGCAATGCGCGGCGCAGTTGATCGACTACGCGTTCAGCGATGCGTTCGGGCAGACACCGGTCGCGGACATTCGCGAGATCGCGAAATCGGCCTGAACGGGCTATTGCCGCCGGGTTTTTGCGCTCCCGAAAAGCCTCACCTCAGGCACGGAGCCGTGGCGAATCGGCGTCAAGTGCGGTCGCCATTGCTCCCGAAAAGCCTCACCTTTGCGGAGAAAACGAGGGTCAAGGGCATGTTTCGGTGCGCGCGTTGCTGCTCTCGCGCACCGCTCCCGAAAACACTCACCTTTGATCGAACGCGGCAGGTTCGCTTCGCTGATGCCGGCCGCTTATGCGGCAGATCGCCTGGACATTCAATGACTTACGTTACACAGTTGGCGAACAGTCAACGCGACGGATGCAATGATTCGCGGCTACATGAAGTGCGTCTTGCACGCCAACAAAGCGTGCAGCCGACCGGTTCGGCATCGACGGCTCCCGAATATCCTCACCTATGGCTAACAGGCAAAGATGCGCGCGTTCCCGCGAGGCTCTTGCCCGCGGCTTGTTCCATGCTTGGGCGTGGCCGGTTAGTTGCAAAAGAACCGCCCGCGCGCGGCCCCCGAAAAACCTCACCTTTCGCGCGACGCACCCGTCGCGACGTGGCGAACCTGACGAAAAAGGAACAAAACCTTGAGGATGCGACATCAGTTTCCAAGGAAACCATCCGCGACTTGCCGCACCGTCTGACGACTCCCGAATTTCCTCACCCTCAATTTTGAAGTGCGCGTACAGGTGCACATATTCTCACCTCGGCGGCTCCCGAATCCTCTCACCTATCGGCATCGACGCGTACGCCGCAGAATATAATCGGAGCCGACGGTCGATTACTCGTCGCGAGGCGGCAGTGCGTTGCGCCGCCTCTTCCCCGCTGGCTTTACGCGGCTCGAACGGCAGTTCCTGACAAACCGGCAAAGGAGGAAGAATGAAAACAAACGGCGCGAGCAGAATCCTCGGCGCAATTGTCGCGGCGGCCATCGCGAGTTGCGCGACCTATGCGAACGCACAGACGGGCGGCATGCCGAACGACGCGTCGATGCAAAGCGCGGCGGCCCCCGCGGCTTCGAACCGGAACAACAACCGGACCGACAGCGCGATTGTTCGCGACGTCCGCCGCGCATTCACGCGCACAACGAACCTCAATTCAGCGAACATTCGTGTCGAGGCGCGCCACGGCATCGTGACGCTGTCCGGCACGGTGCCGCAGCAATCGCAAATCGCGCGAGCCGGCAACGCCGCGCGTTCGGTTCGCGGCGTCACAAGCGTGCATAACCGGCTGACCGTGCGTCGGCGCGCCAGCCAGTGAGCGCGCCGTGGCGGCAACGGTCGGATGGATCGATGCCGCCTGTTCGAGCTTCCTCTATATCGGCCTTGACCCGCACGTCATTCAGACGTGCGCAGTGTTGCGCGTAGCACATCATTTCTGCTCTGCTTAAGAAACAGGTTGACCTCGGCGGAAGGCGACCCCTAGAATTCAAAAATCATCACCAGTGGGGCTCACGCCTTGGACACCTGCAGTAGCCGACTTTCGAACAGATTCGCTGCCTGACCGGCAGGACGTCCGCGCTCTCTTCATCAGCCGCCGTCTTGCCAGCAGGCAGACGGTGCGCGCCGCAGTCTCTTCCCGTGCACCTAAGTAACGTCGTATCCGTATGACAGGAACGTCGCGTTCACGCGCGTCCGTCCGCCGGTACGACGTCGCATCGCGAGCCTCGCGCCCGCGGTCGCGTTTGCGCGCGCGTTGTCAGCAGTCAACGCAGTCAGTTCAACGCGATGCGCGCGAATGCGGTACCCGCTACATACACCGACAAGGAGCCGCCATGCCTGACAGTGACAGTTATCCCATATGCCGCTTCCCTCTTCTATCAACCGAGGAAAGCGAGTAGACCTCTACCGCCGCGCACGGACATACGCGGCCTCCGTGTCTGCTGGCTTTCCATCAGCGTGTCGAAACCGACGCACGGAGCTACCTCATGCAATTCGGCCTCCTTCTTTCGCAGTTCCCGCGCGTGCAGGAATCGCGCGCCCATTACGACGGCCTGCTCGTGCTGCACACTCGCGAACCGCATTCGTTCGTCGCCTTCTGGCGTCGCCTGATGTCGCGCGTGGCGTAGCGTTTCGCGATCCGTCCTTCGACAAATACAACCAGGAGAGAACGACATGTCTACTCCGACGAACATTTCCTCCGCGCGCAGCGCCGTGCTCGATTCGGCACACGTCGGTGATATCAAAGGCGCACTCGGCACCATCGCTCACCATGACACCGCGCCGCGCACGAGCTGGTGGGCGCGCCTGCGCACGCTGCTCGCGATTCTCGGCCCCGGTCTGATCGTGATGGTCGGGGACAACGACGCGGGCGCGTTCGGCACCTACACGCAGGCAGGCCAGAACTACGGCACGACGTTGCTGTGGACCATGCTTTTGCTGGTGCCGGTGCTGTTCGTCAACCAGGAGATGGTGCTGCGGCTCGGCGCAGTGACGGGCGTGGGCCACGCGCGGCTTATTTTCGAGCGCTTCGGCAAGTTCTGGGGCGCGTTCAGCGTCATCGATCTGTTCCTGCTGAACGCGCTGACCATCGTGACGGAATTCATCGGCATCACGTTTGTGCTCGACTTTTTCGGCGTCTCGAAGATCGCGGGCGTGTGCATCGCCGCGGCGCTGACGATGGCCGCCGTCAGCACCGGCGACTTCCGCCGCTTCGAGCGCTTCGCGGTCGCGCTGTGTGTGTTGAGCCTGCTGCTCGTGCCGGTGCTCGTGTCGATTCATCCGCCGGTCGGCCAGATCGCGCGTGACTTCTTCATTCCAAACTGGCCCGCGCATTCGAAGCTGTCCGACGTGATGCTGCTCGTGATCGGCATCGTCGGCACGACGGTTGCACCGTGGCAGTTGTTCTTTCAGCAGAGCTATGTGGTCGACAAGCGCATCACGCCGCGCTTTATGAACTACGAAAAAGCCGACCTATGGATCGGCATCGTGTTCGTGCTGATCGGCGCGGTCGCGATGATCTCGTTCAGCGCGGCGCTGTTCGACGGCCGTCCCGGATTCGGCAACTTCACGGACGCGGGCGGCGTGATCGCCGGTCTCGAGAAATACGCGGGACGCACCTCGGCGGTGCTGTTTGCGATCGCGCTGTTCGACGCGTGCGTGATCGGCGCGGCGGCCGTATCGCTATCGACCGCCTATGCGATCGGCGACGTGTTCAAGATCCGCCATTCGCTGCATCGTAGCGTGTCGGATGCGAAGGGCTTCTACGTCGTGTACTTCGCGATCGTCGCAGCGGCCGCCGCGTTGGTACTGATTCCGGGCAGCCCGCTCGGGCTGCTGACCGAAGCGGTGCAGACGCTCGCGGGCGTGCTGTTACCGAGCGCGACCGTGTTCCTGCTGCTGCTGTGCAACGACCGCGCGGTGCTGGGTCCGTGGGCCAATTCGAAGAAGCTCAACCTGTTTACCGGCGCGGTGATCTGGGTACTCGTGATGCTGTCGATCATCCTGACCGCGTCGGTGATCTATCCGGACATCGCGGCGGAAACGATAATCGAAGTACTTGCGGGCGGCACGTTTCTCGCGGTCGTCGGGTATGTCGCGACCATCGGGATTCGCAAGCTGCAACGCGAGTCCGCGGCCGAACCGGCGCCCGTCTATGCGAAAGAGGCCCGCAACACATGGCGCATGCCGCCGCTCGACGAACTGCCGCCGCCGCGTCTGACGCTCGCCAAACGCCTGTGGATGAGCGTGCTGCGCGGCTATCTGCTGCTCGCGATCGCGCTCGTGATCGTCAAGGTCGTGCAGGTGGCGTTGCTGAAGTAGTGCGAATGGTGAGGAGTTCCAGGAGGTACGGGCAATGGTGAGGATTTACGGGAGCCATGTTCGCTGCAGCTGCGCGAGCGGATCAACTCGCTCACCTCGCGCGAGAAGGAAGTGCTGCACGGGTCGGTCGAGGCTAAGCCGAGCGCCGCACGAGCGGCCGGAATGACACGGCCGCCGCGACCCATGTAGACGCATCAGCGCATGTACAGGCCGCCGTTGACGTCCCAGCACGCGCCATTGGCGAAATAGGCGTCGCCGGAAGCAAGCACCACCGCGACATCGGCGACATACGACGCCGCTCCGAGCTTGCCCACCGGTATCGTTTCGATCACCTTCGCCAGTTCGTCCGCCCTCACGCTCTCGTGAACGATCGGCAAATCGAGCGGGCCCGGCGAGATCGCGTTGACCGTCACACCGCTCGCGGCGAGATCGCGCGCGAAGACCTTGGTCAGCGCCAGCACACCGCCCTTCGCGGCGGCATAGTGCGCGCCCGTTGCCGAGCCGCCGTTCTGCCCCGCCAGCGACGCGATGTTGACGATGCGGCCCGTGCCGCGCTGCGCGAAGTGCCCGCCGAATACCTGACTGCCGAACAGCACGCTGCGCAGATTCACGTTGACGACCTGATCGAATTGCTCGGCGGTGATGTCCATCACGGGCACGACCTTCGAAGCGCCCGCGTTGTTGACGAGCGCATCCACCGTGCCCCAACGTTCGAGCAGCGCATCGCGCGCCGCTTCGAAGTCCGCCTTGCGCGTAACGTCGAGGTGGATCGCGCAGGCGCTGGAACCGTCGCCGCTCAGTTCATGCGCGAGCGCTTGCGCGGGCTCGATCGCGATATCGGCCAGGGCGACCTTGTAGCCTGCCTCGTGAAAACGACGCGCGAGAACTGCGCCAAGTCCGCGCGCGGCGCCCGTCACGAGCGCGATTCTGTTCGACACGTTGCTGACTCCTTGATTGCGTTCAGGCGGATTGCGCGAGGCGCGCCTCGATGTGAGCGGCGAGCGCGCATACCATTTCGTCGTCGTGCTTGCGACCGATGATCTGCAGACCCGCCTTCAGCGTCGAATGTTCGATCGGAACGGGCAGGCTCAATGCCGGATGCCCGCTCAGGTTGAACGGCCGGATCAGCGACGACATGCCGATCACCGACGTGCCGGCGCGCGCCGCTTCGAGCGTGATCGGCAATGAAGGCATCGTCGGTAGCACGAGCACGTCGACGCGATCGAGCGCGCGGTCCACTTCGTCGGTGAACGCGCGCCGCACACGTTCGGCCGCGTCGAGATCGGCGGCGCTCGTGGCCGCGGCTGCGCGCAGGCGCGCCTCGATATCGGCGCCGAGCTTGCCGCTTGCCACCAGATGGCCGAATGCGCGCGATGTCTCCGCGTTGATCACTGCGAGGCCGGCCGTGAATGCGTCCTTCAGCGACGCGAGTTCGATCGTTAGTGTGGCGAGTCCGGCCTTTCCAACGGCGTTGTCGATCGCTTTGGCGATGTCTTCGTCGGCATCGACTGACACCACGCCAATGCGGAGCCGTGAAACGTCGCGACGCGCAGCGTCCGCGCGAAACGAAGGATCGATCGCCGTCATCACGCGAATCAGCATGCCCATCTCGCGCGTGAATGGACCGACGCAGTCGAGCGTCGTCACACGCGGCGCCACGCCGTGCCGCGACACGCGGCCGAATGTCGGCTTCAGGCCGATCACGCCGCAACAAGCGGCGGGGCCACGAACCGAGCCGCCTGTGTCGGTGCCGAGCGCGGCGTCCACGAGCTTCTGTCCGACCGCCGAGGCGGACCCGCTGGACGATCCGCCCGGAATGCGTGCCGTGTCCTGCGGATTGAGCGGCGTGCCGGAGAAGTCATTGATGCCGGTCATGCCGAACGCGAGTTCGTGCATGTTGGCTTTGCCAGTGATGCGCCAGCCGGCGTCGAGCAAACGCTGCACGACTTCGGCATGCTCCGATGCAAGCGGTGCGTCGGCGAGCGCGCGACTTGCCGCCGTCGTCGCATAGCCGGCTATGTCGATGCTGTCCTTGATCGCGATCGTCGGCGCATCGGCGCCGTCCGTCGCGCTCAGATTGAATGTCCGCAGAAATGCGCTCATGCCGAAACTCCCTCAACCGGGTTGACTTGCCACGGTGCATCGAAAAGACGCTCGGTACGGAAACGGCGGATCAGCCAAGTCGCGCCCGCGTCGTGAGCGGCGGGCACGAAGTCGACTTCGAGGCGCGCCGCGATCAGTTCGGCTTTCGCATCGACATAACCCGAAGCCTGCAACATGATCCAGCGACCCTTCGCCATGTCGCCGTTCACCTCGATGTGCTCCGCAGTCAGAAAGTGCACGTTGGTCGCGAAGTGCGGCGTAGGCGGCAGATAACGCTGCAGCATCGCGACGATCCGCGCGGGCCCTTCGAGACGCCCGAACTTGTTCGCGTACTGCGGGCCGATGCCTTCCCAGATCGCGTCGTCGGCGAATAGCGCGGCGAGCGCTTCGCCTTCGAGCGCGCGCGCCGGCACATCGCATAACGCCATGTAGCGCGCGATCGCATTGCGCACCGCGTTCTGTGCTTCGAGCGCTTTGACGCGCGCGAGCAGCGCGTCGATAGCCGGATCGGTCATCGCGTCACGCATGATTGGCGAGCACCGGCGGCACCGTCAGCGTACGGCCCACACGCGCTTCGATCTTGCCGTAGCGCCACAGGTTGTAGTCGCCGACCGGCGTCGTTCGATACAGATTGCACACGGCCACCGCGGTATCGAAGTCGGCGACATCGGCCATGATGTAAAACGTCCACGGCGCGCCATCGGCATTGCCGACGACGAGCCGATCGTCGTCCATTACGCCCAGCACCCGCACGTTTTCCATCGCTTCGATCGCGTTCAGCATCTTGCCGTACGCTTGCCACACTTCGCCGATCTGTTCCCGCGGCAAGTCGAAGAAGTTCTGCGAGACGCCGCAGCAGAACAGCACACGCAAAGGCAGGTTTCGGTCGTCGTTCATGGGAACGTTCCCTGGTTCCGTCACAGCAGGAAGCCGATCGCGCTCAGTGCATCGGTCGAATCGATGAGGCGAATCACTTTCTCGACGAGACGCGGCTCGCCGCTCGCCATGCTGATCTTGTGCGTGAGATTGGCCGCGAAGATCGTCGACGCGCCGCGCTTGTACGCGATGATGATCTGCGACGACTTCACCTCGACCCCATCCGCGCTGTCGCTCGCGAGCGTGAAGCGCGACACCGTGCGCACCGTGCGCGCGGCATCCGACGCGGACGCCGAATAGCCGGACGTCATGCGCTGAACGCGCTTCTGGCGCAGATCCTGATCGTCGTAAGCGTAGTTCAGCGTCGCCGCGTAGTCCGTCGTATTCGGATCGATCGGCACGACGTAGTGGCCGGACGGGTCCCACAGGTCGAGCCACTCGCGGTAATCGCGTCGATCGAGCAATTCGGCTTCGCGCCAGATGAATTCGATCGCGCGTGCAAAGGTCTGGTGGGAAAGAAGTGCGTTCCTGTCGTCCATCATGCCTGCTCCATCATTGAGCGCCATTGCCTGTACGCTTCGCGCATGCCGGTTTCATCGGTTGCGTGGGCGGTTTTCTCGCCGTTCGCGGCGGTCGTTTCTCGATTCAGGCCGCGATTGACGAGGATCGGCACGTCTGGTCCGGCATGCGAGCCGCGCTGCACGCGCTCCCATGCTTCGGCGTCGTCGGGACTGCCGAAGCCGAACGGGCCCTGGAAGTGCTCGTGGATGCGCAGGCGCACCCGATTCGCTTCATCGGGACCGCCGTCCATCGCGAGCGCGACGTGGCGAATCTCCGTTTCCTCGGCGGAAATCGGCCGCAGCACGCGGAAGAACGCCATAGAAAGAGCAAGGTTCGGGAACAGGTTCAGGTTGAAGCCGACGCCCATCAGCGAGCGCACGATGCGGCGCACTGCTTCCGGCGTGTGTTTTTGCGCAAGTTGCGCGGCGAGTTCGCTGAAGCGCTCGGGCAGCGGCGCGCCGTCGTCGCGGTCCAGATCGACGATCTCGGGCATCAGCACCGCGAGACTGTGACCGTTGCCTAGCGAGCGGCAGAACGCCTGATCGCTCGTCATGAAGCTCGTGATCGCGGCGGCGGTCTCGTCGTCGATCGACTTCATCCACGACTTGTGCACGACCGGGAAGTGGTATAGGTCCGTCGTGTTCTCGAGCTGGATCTTCCAGTTGCCCTTGAACTTGAACTTGTGCTCGCCGTTCGCTTTGATCGGATAGCCCGCGCCCTGCTTCATGAACAGATCGATCCACGGCTTCGCGCCGCCGAGGAAGTCTTCGAGCGGTTCGATCGTTTCGTTGAAGCTCGCGAAGATCAGGCCTTGATAAACGCCCACGCGCAGCTTCTTCAGCGGCAGATCGCCCTTCTCGCATACGCCTTCGTAACCGTCGCCGTACGGCAGCGCGCGCAACGTGCCGTCAAGCGCATACGACCAGCTGTGATACGGACACGTGAAGCCCTTCACATTGCCCTTGTGCTCCTCGCACACGGTCGCGCCGCGATGACGGCAGCGGTTTTGCAGCACGTTGACCGCGCCGCTCTTGTCGCGCACGACGATGACCGGCTGCCGGCCGATCGTCGTCGTGATGAAATCGCCGGGCTTCGGCAACTCGCTGTCATGCGCGACCCAGATCCACGTCTTGTAGAAAATGCGCTCGAGTTCGACTTCGAACAGCTCGGGATCGTAGTAGAGCGAAGGGGCGATGCGATCGGCCTCGGCGCGCCTGGCTAAAGCGCGGGTGTCGATGGTTTGATAGGTCGGCGTACTCATCGTGTGCGGGGGACGGTTGCGTGGTTGAAATGAAGATGCACGTCGACGCGTGAAGCCACGTGCCACACATTGGCGCATCCTCTCGTTGACATCAGTCTCGCTTTGCGACGATCATGCGTCAAATCGATTAAAAACAGGTCGCCGGATAAATCCGGCTGATATCACAAGAGCCGGCCATGACTTCTATCGACCACGTCGATCTCAATCTGCTGAGGGTGTTTCAGGCGATCGTCGAGGAGCGCAGCCTGACGAGGGCGGGCGAACGCCTCGCGCTGTCGCAGCCCGCGGTCAGCTACTCGCTCGGCCGTCTGCGCTCGATGTTCGACGACCCACTGTTCATCCGCACGCGTGCGGGCATGCAGCCGACGCCCGTCGCGCTCGAACTCGCGGAGATCGTCGGCCACGCACTCGACACCGTGCGTCAGGCGCTGCGTTACGCGGAACGTTTCGATCCGACGACGAGCACGCGCACGTTTCGTCTGTCGCTATCGGATGCGGGCGAGATGGCGTATCTGCCCGCGCTGTGCGCGGCGCTGCAAAAGTCTGCGCCGCGCGTGAAGCTGGTTGTCGAGCCGTTGCCCGTAGAGGAGATCGAGGAGGCGCTACGTTCGAGCCGGCTCGACTTCGCGATCGGCAATCTGCCGTCGCTGCTGCCGCGCACGCGGCATAGCCTGCTGTTCGAAGAGTCGTATGTGTGCATGACGCGCAAGCGCCGCGACCTGCCGAGCGGTGACACGCTGAAGCTCGAACGGTTTCTCGCCGCTTCGCACATCCAGGTGCGCTCGCTCGAACATAGCCACCATGCGCTCGACGATGCGCTGCGCGCGCAAGGCGTCGGCCGCAATATCGCGTTCGCGTTGCCGCACTTCGTCGCGGTGCCCGGTGTGCTGGCCGCGACGGATCTGTTCGCGACGCTGCCTGAACGGCTCGCGCATATCCTCAATCGCGGCGACGCGTTCCGGATCTACGCACTGCCGGTGCCGCTGCCGAAGGCCGCCGTGACGATGCACTGGCACGAGCACTTCCATGAAGACGAAGGCATTGCGTGGATGCGCGGCCTCATCGCCGAGATCCTCGCCGGCTTCGAGAAGATGTGATTGCGCGTAAGTGAATCAGAGATCGAGCACGAGCACGGGGGTTCGCGAGCGCGACACGCAACAGCAGATCACGCTATTGCTCGCGCGCTCGGCCTTGCTCAGGCAGTGATCGCGATGTTCGGGCTCGCCGCTGATCACATCGACCATGCAGGTGCCGCACACGCCTTCGCCGCACGACGTGTCCACTTCGATGCCGATCGACGCGAGCGCAGCGACGATCGACGTGCTCGCATCGACCCGCACCGTCTGACCGCTACTCGCCAATTGCACGTCGAAGCTTTTGAGCGACGCGTCAGCCGCGGGCGCCGGCGCGGTCTCCGCCTTGAAGCGTTCGAGATGAATCGCGTCCGCGGGCAGGCGTTGCCGGGCACTCGCGACAACGAGATCCATGAACGGCGACGGACCGCACGTGTAGACATGCGCGTTCGCGCCTGCATCGCGCAGACACGCATCGAGCGCGGGTTTTAGCTCGTCGGGCTGCACACCGAAATGCAGCTTCACGTGCCGCGCGAACGGCTCGCGCGTGAGCAGCGTCATGAACGCCGCATGCGCTTCGCTGCGCGCAAAATGGTGCAGCGTGAAGCGCGCCTGCCGCGCGGCGAGCCGATAAGCCATCGACAGCAACGGCGTAATGCCGATGCCCGCGCCCATCAGAATGTGCTCGCCCGCGCCTTCTTCGAGGCGAAAAAGATTGCGCGGCGCGCCGACCGACAACTCGGTGCCGACGCTCACCTCTTCATGAAGCGAACGCGAGCCGCCGCGCGATTGCTCTTCCTTCTTCACCGCGAATATCTGCGAGTCGAGACGTTCCGGGTCGCCGCACAGCGAATATTGCCGCGTGACGCCGGAAGGACTCGTGACGTCGATATGGGCGCCGGGTTCGTAACGCTCGAACGGCAGCCCATCGAGCCGCGAAATGCTGAACGAGCGGACGCCGTGCGCTTCGTCGCGCAACGCGTCGACCCGAACCTTCAGGGATTGCGCCTGCATGATTGCCTTCCGATGTGTTCCTGGGGGGACGATATGCCGAGATTAGCGCCCCGCATCGAATAAGCAAAATAGGTTAAAAAGCTGCGATGACATCAATGCCGTTTATTTTGTTCCGATATGTCAAGCGCCCGACAGCGCATCCCCCTCCTTGCGTTGCGAGCCGCCGGACGGCTGCGCCGCGTCGTTCGAAAACGGCACGTTCGGCCTCATGAAGAAGCTCAGCATGATGCCGAAGATCATGACGCCGATCGACAGCACGAACGTCAGATCCCAGCTGTGCAAGCGATCAGCGACTAACCCGGCGATGACCGGGCTCACGATCGCGGCAGTGAAGCCGGTGCCGCTCATGATGCCGCTGGCCGTGCCCGAGCGGTCGTAGGCGACGTCCATCGGGATCGCCCACATCGGGCCGATGTTCATTTCGTTGAAGAACATCGCCGCGCCAAGGAAGATCAGGGAAATCATCGGATCGTGTAGCAGCACGACGGGAACCAGCGACAGCGCGGTCAGCGCCATGCACACGGCCACGAGATGACTGCGCGCGCGCTTGACGTTGCCGGTCCTGCGCAACAGGCGGTCGCTTACCATGCCGCCCACGAGATCGCCGATCACGCCCGCCACGAACACGCCCGATGTGAACACCACGGCCTTCTTGATGTTCAGGTGGAACGTATGCATGAAGTACAGCGGCATCCAGTCGAGCATCAGCCACAGGATCCAGTTGTAGCAGAAGTACACCGCCGAGATCGGTGCCATCCGTTTATAAAGGCGCATCCACGTGCCACGCGGATCGACCGGACGCGTCGTAGGAGGCGGCAGTTTATCCAGTTCCGCGCGCGTGATGCGCGGGTGATCGACGGGGCGCTCCGTATAGGTCAGATACCAGAGGACCAGCCAGACGGCGCTCATTGCACCGAGCAGATAGAACGATAAGCGCCAGTTGAAGGCGGTCATCAGCGCGACGACCAGCATCGGTGCGATAGCGTTGCCCAACCGCGCGGACGAGTGCGTGATGCCCTGTGCCATGCCGCGCTTGTCACGAGCGATCCACGAGGCCATAGCGCTCGTCGAGGCTGGAAACGTCGCGCCTTCGCCCAGACCGAGCAGCAGCCGCGCCGCGATCAGCGAAGCGAAACCGCCTGCCATGCCGGTCAGCGCGGTCGCCACGGCCCAGATTGCCGCACACGCGAGCAGCGTGCGGCGCGCTCCGAAGCGGTCGCTCACCCATCCGCCGATAAACTGGAAGATGACGTACGGATACGCGAATGCCGAAAAGATGATGCCGAGCTGCGTATTGCTCAGGCCGAGCTCGCTCTTGAACTGCCCGGCTGCCGTACTGATGTTGACGCGATCCACATAGGTGATGAAATACATCAGGCACAGCATCACCAGCACGGTGGTGGTGGCCTTCAGCGACAGGCGTTTCATGTGTCGTCCTCCAGATGTCATTTATTTTTTGGGTGAAGCGCTGCCATTACGCGTGCAGCGCAGGACGCTCAGCCCTTCGGCGCCCCCGAGCCGAATGCCGCGACGGCGTCGCGGAACCGCTGGCTGCCGTACACCGCCTCGATCAGATCCTCGTCTTCGAGGCTTTGGTCGATCACGATGCGCCGCAAGCTCTCCTTGACCGCATGCTGCGTGACGGGCGATAGCGCAACGAGCCGTTCGGCAAGCGCGCATGCCGCGCTGCCGACCTGTTCTTTCGCTGTCACCTCGTACACATAGCCGCACGCGTGCGCTTCGGCGGCGCCGACGAAATCGGAGAGCAGCAGCATCTTCTTCACGCGCGGCACGCCGAATGCCGCGACGAGCCGCGCGAGATTGCGCGACGACAGCGTGTTCGATAACGTCTTCGCGATCGGCGCGCCGAAGCGCGAACCGTCCGCACAGACTCGGAAGTCGCACGCGGTCGCGATAGCGAGTCCGCCGCCCACGGCCCAACCGTCGATCGCGGCGACGGTGGGCACCGGAATGCGCTCGACTGCGCCGATCACCCATTCGACGAGCGCTTCGTACTCGACACCTTGGCTGCCTGCCGTGAAGTCGCGGAAGTAATCGATGTCGGTGCCCGAAATGAAGGACTTGCCGCCCGCGCCGCGCAGAATGATGCAACGCACCGTTTCGTCCGCGCGGCACTGGTCGAACAGTGCCAGCAAGGTCTCGTACATCGGAATCGACATTGCGTTGTGCCGCTCGGGGCGGTCGATCACGATCTGCGCGACCGACTCCGTCAGACGTTCGAGCCTGACTTTCTCACTGGCCGCTTCGCTCATTTCGCGGCCCCGTTGATCTCTGCATAAAGCTCGTCGTTGTGCTCGCCTAGGCGCGGTGGATGGCGTCGCACGCGCTGCGGCGTTCCGAGCATCTTCACCGGAAACCCGATGTTCTTGACCTTGCCCTCAACCGGATGGTCGATCTCCATGCACATGCGGCGATACTGCGCATGTTCGCTGCCGAAGGCTTGCGGATAAGACAGGATCGGTCCGGCGGGAATGCCCGCGGCCAGCATCGTTTCGATCCATTCCTCGCAGTCGCGCTGGCCGAACGACGTCTCGAGCGATTCGATCAGCGCCTCACGGTTTTTCAGGCGCAGCGAAACGGTCTCGAACTCGGGATTCGCGAGCAGATCGGGCCGCTCCAGCAGGTCGCAAAGACGCGACCACAGCTTATGGTTGGTTGCGCCCATCACGAAGTAACCGTCGCGCGCCTTCACGGCCTGATACGGCGCGCTCATCTTGTTGCTGGTGCCGAGCGGCGTCGGCTCGACCCCCGTTCCCCAGTAATCCGACATGTCCCAGATCGAGAAGGCCATCGCCGAATCGAACAGCGAGGCGTCGATGTGTTGCCCCTGCCCGGTCTTCTGCGCGCCGATATAAGCGGAAAGCACGCCGTACACGGCGAACAGCGCGCAGCCGATGTCCGCCACCGGCACGCCGGCCTTCACGGGCTTGCCGCCTTTGTAGCCCGTCACGCTCATGACGCCGGACATGGCCTGCGCCATCAGGTCGAAGCCGGGGCGCTGCGACCACGGGCCGCTCTGTCCGAAGCCCGAGATGCTCGCGTAGACGATCTTCGGGTTGATTTCGCGCATCGTCTCGTAGTCGATCCGCAGCCGCTGAACCACGCCGGGCCGATAGTTCTCGACGATTACGTCGGCGGTCTTGGCCAACTGGTAGAAAAACTCGCGCCCTTCATCGGTCTTCAGGTCCAGCGCGACCGAGCGCTTGTTGCGGTTCATGTTGAGAAAGCCCATGCTGTCCGGGCCTTTCATCTTGAAGCCCATGGCGCCGCGCGTCTGGTCGCCTTCGAGGGGTTCGATCTTGATGACGTCCGCGCCGAGATCGGCGAGCATCATGCAGGCGAACGGGCCGGCCATCACCTGGCTGACGTCGAGCACACGGATGCCCTGCAGCGGCGATGGCCGGTTGTCCGTGTCCGCGTCGTCGCTGGATGGTGTTTGTGCGTGGCTTTGCGTCATGTCGTCTCCTGTTTTTTCGGCCGGGCCGCTGTCGCGCGAAGCGCGAAGCGCAAATCGCGGCCGGCCGTTGCGGCACCTGTTAGCGTGCGTCAACTGTGGCGCACGCGAGGGTGCCACCGCAAGAACGCGACGGTCATACCTGGTTTCGCAAAAGACGAAGGGGGTTTGCCTGGCGGTCGAGCGTGTCGACCGGCGGCACTGTGGCCGTCGCGCGTCAGCGCCCGGCCACGCGCCGTCCGGCGATGAGCGCGGCCTCGATGTGGCGCAGCGTCTGCGCCTGCGCATGTCCTTCCACGCAAGACAACACGTAGCTACGCTGATGCCAGTCGCCCGCGAGTTCGGCGACGCCGAGGCCGTCCTCGGGATGGAAGCTGAGCAGCACGTCGGGCGGCATCAGACCGACGCCGAGCCCATGGCGCACGATGGCGAGCATCGTGTCGAATCCGTTGACCAGATAGTCGCAATCGAAGCGGCGGCCGCGGCTGCGAAACGCGCGTTGCACGGCGGCAAGGATCGCCGAGCCCTTGCCGAGGCTGACGAGCGGGAGCTCGAGCAATGCGTCGAGCGCAACGGGCTGTGGATCAACGGCGAAATGTGCGCGACTATACACGAGCACCAGTTGGTCCTCGCGGTAGCGCATTTGCGGCAGGTCGAGAAAGCCGCTCTTTCTTTCGTAGATGCCGATGTCGATCATCTTGTCGCGCAGCATCTGCTGAACGATGCGGCTGTTCTCCTCGATGACCTTCAGCGAGATGCCCGGATAGGTATTCTGGATTGCGGCGATGTCCGCGGCGAGAAACTCAATGATCACGGCTTTCGGCGCGCCGATGACGATGCGTCCATCGAACCCGCTCACGAGCGCCTGCGCCTCGCTTGCGAGCCGGTCCACCAGTGTGTCGACCTGCTGCAGATAGCCGAGCAACTTGCTGCCGGATTCGGTCACTTCCACACCGTGTGGCACGCGCCTGAAGAGCTTCGTGCCGAGCTGCTCCTCGAGATCCGTCACGCGCCGCGATGCCGCCGCCACGGCGAGCCCCAGCCGGTTGGCCGCCCGCGAGATGCTGCCCTCCTCGACCATCGCGACGATGAGACGAACGGTGGTGGTGTCGACTTTCATGCGCTGACATGCGAACCGCGTCTGGGTGGGAGCGCCATGTTACCGCACTCCGTTAGCTCAGACTGCGCGGTCCGTGGCGAACCATCCGCGCGCGCCCTAATCGTTCGAAGGCTTCCACGACAGGCAGGCGAAGCATCACTGCTGACGCGTTTCGTGCGTGAACTTCAGCGTCACGACAGTGATCAGGCTGAGCACGATCAGGAACACGGCCACGGGCCAGTAGGCCTGATAGTGCGCGAGCAGCGCGGTGGCGATCAGCGGCGACAGGCCGCCCGCGAAGATCGACGCGACTTCGTGACCCAGCGCCACGCCGGAATAACGGACCTCGGTGCTGAACAGTTCGCCGACGAGTGCGGGCAGCGTGCCGATCATCGCCCCGTGGCAGACGGCCGTGCCCAGCACGAGCGCGAGCCAGATCAGCGGCGTGGACTGCGCGTTGAGCAGCCAGAAGAACGGGAACGCCATCACCGCGAGCGACACCGCGCCGATCATATACACCGGCTTGCGCCCGATGCGATCCGACAGTTTGCCCCACGCGAGCATCGCGCCCATTTCGACGACCATCGCGAGCATCACGCCTGTCAGCATCACCGAATTCGAAATGCCGACGAACTTGCCGTACACGAGCGAAAACGCGAGAAAGATATAAGCGCCGCCATTTTCGGCGACCCGCAGACCCATCGCCATCAGGATCTCTTTCGGATGACGCTTGATCGCTTCGAGCACCGGCATGTGCGTGGTCTTGCCGGCTTTTTCCGCATTCTCGAAGTCGCGGCTCTCCGGCAGGTTGTGGCGAATGTACACGCCGAGCGCAAAAATCAGAATGCTCGCGAGAAACGGCAGACGCCATCCCCACGCAATGAACTGATCGTGCGGCAACGCTTGCGCCGCGAGGAACGCGCCCGCCGACAGCACGAAGCCACCGCCCACGCCGAGTTGACTCCACGCCGCGAAATAACCGCGCTTTTCGGGCGGCGCATTTTCGCTGATCATCAGCACGCCGCCGCCCCATTCGCCGCCCGACGCGATGCCTTGCAGCAAGCGCAATCCGGCGAGCGCCGCGGGGGCGGCCAGACCGACGTGCTCATAGGTCGGCAACAGCCCGATGCCGAAGGTCGCAAAGCCCATGATCAGCAGCGTCCAGACGAGCGACGCGCGGCGTCCATAGCGGTCGCCGATATGCCCGAACACGATGCCGCCCAGCGGACGCGCGACGAAGCCGATCGCAAACGCGGCAAACGCCCCGATCGTGCCGATCAACGGGTCCGCGTGCGCGGGAAAGAACAGTTGCCCGAGCACGAGCGCAGCCGCGGTGCCGTACACGAAAAAGTCGTACCACTCCATCGCGTTGCCGGCCACCGACGCAATGATGATTTTCCTGAGTGCGCGATCCGACTCTGCCGTGGCGCGCGCGGCCGCGATCGGGGATTGAACGGAGGACATGTCAGCTCGCTTCTGAATTGAGGGGATTGCGGCCTGTCAAACAGGCTTCGCACGATATGCAGTGTCGAGGCGACAGATAGCCGCGTCAAATTAGCCGAAAAGCAGGGCGGGTATCAGTGCAGCTAATATGCCCGGCGTGGTCGGGCACCTGGGGGCAAGCTCAGCCTGCCGGCTGATGAAACATCGCATGGATGGTCTCGCGCAGCCACGCGATGCCGGGGTCCGCCGCGAACTGCGTGTGCGAATGCACCTGGATTTCGATCGGCGGCAGCGAAAACGGCAGCGGCAGAATCCGGAAAGCCTTGCCGCGGTTGAAGCGCTTCGCGATGCTCTTCGGAAAGATCACGGCAAGATCGGTATTCGTCACGATCTCGGGAGCGACGACGAAATGCGGCAGCCGCAGCACGACATCGCGCTTCAGGTTCAACTCGTCGAGCCATTGCTCTACCATCCGATGCCCGGTCGCATTCGTGCTCGCGTAGACGTAGCGCAGCGCGGTCAGATCTTCGCGGCTCGGCTTGGTCTTGCGCAACGGATGACCCGCGCGCACCACGCACACGTGCTCGTCGACGAACAGCGTCTGGCTCACGCAGCCCGCGTCGAGACCCGGCACGTAGCCGAGCGCGAGATCGATTTCGCCAGCGCGCATCGCCGCGCTGACAGACTCGACCGGCACGTTGGTGACCTCGATGCGGATGCCGCGCGCTTCGCGATCGAGCAGCGCGGCGAGCGGCGGCAAGAAATAGAACTCCGACATGTCCGACATCGACACGCGAAACACGCGCCGAGCGCTCGACGGTTCGAACTTCGCCAACTGCTGCACGGCTTCGTTGATGATCGCGAACGCTTGCGCGAGCGGCGGATAGAGGCGGTACGCCGCATCGGTGGGGACCATGCCGCTGGGTGTGCGCGCGAACAGCGGGTCTTCGAACAGAGTGCGCAGACGGCGCAGCGCATGACTGACCGCGGGTTGCGTGAGGCCAAGCCGATCGCCGGCCGCCGTCAGACTGCGCAGGTCCCAGATCGCGAGGAAAACGCGCAGAAGATTCAGATCGGCGACGCCGAGATTCAGCTTGTTCATGCGCAGCTCTCGCAAACGAAGGCTTGTCGCTGGCCGCGCGACGCGCTGGTCAGCATGCCGCGAGGTTACCGTAGATGCTGCGCATTGCAAAATGGGGCGTCGCCCCGCTGTACGCCGGCAGCGCGTGGAAGTCGCGGCGCATCGCATCACGCACCGGCGAGCCGAGCGCATCGGTGAGCGCGGTCGCATCGTCGAACACGACCTTGTTGCGTTGCATCGCGCTCGCGTGCGCGAACGGCAAGCCGCTGCGACTGTCGATGCGCGTGTAGATCTCCAGCTCGCGCAGCGCGGGCAATTGCAGCATCAACGGCGGATGATGCGCGAGATAGTGCGTGAGCCATGCGTTGAAGTCTTGCGCGACGCCTTCGTACGCGACCAGATAGGTGCAGCGTTGCGCGCTCGGTTCAACCGACGCAGCATGCGGCGGAGCAAAGGTACGCACGGCCATCAGCTGCTGCGAAAATGTTTGCGCTTTAAGTTCGGCTCGCATCGTCGACTGCAACGCTTGCACGATCGTGCCGTCGGGCTCGAGTGCGGTTTCGAGCGGCGCGAGTTCGTCGAAGTACCATTGCAGCACGCAGGACGGCGCATCCGCCGCCGGCGCGAGACACGCATCGACCTCCCCCGCGATCGGCTCATGCACGATCAGCTTGCGCAGCCCCGCGACCTGCGTGGCGGCCCGCAGCAATGCGGGCGTGTCCGTCAGCGGCTGCCGCATGTCGCACGTGCCGCACGTGGCGGTGAGAAAGAGGCAGACCTGCATCGTCACGCTGCCTCGCAAGCAGCATCCCCGGAACGCGCAAGCCGGTGGAACTGCCTGCCGAAGTAGACGAGGCCGTCGCCGTCATCGTGTGTGGCGATGCGCTCGATCCGCACGAACATCACCGAGTGCGAGCCCACCGTTTTGCTGTCGACGATCCGTCCTTCGAGACTCGCGAGCGCGTCGCCAAGAACAGGAATGCCGAGCGCGCCCGGCTGCCATGCGCACTGATCGAAACGCGCGTCCATCGAGCAACCCGTGATGCCCGCGAACACGCGCGCCAGGTCCTGGCAGTTCGCGCCGACGATGTTGATGCACACGTTCGCGTTTTCGTGCAGCACGTCATGCACATAGCTCGATCGATTGATGCACACCAGCATGGTCGGCGGCGTATCGGTCACCGAACAGACCGCGCTCGCGGTGATGCCGCAGCGCCCGCGCGGACCATCGGTCGTGATGATGTTGACGGCCGCGCCGAGGCGAGCCATCGCGTTGCGGAAGTGCGTGCGCGTTTCGTCGTGCGTCATGGCAGTCGCTCCTTCGTCGCTCAGGGATAGGGTGTGACCGGCGCAATACCGACGAACAGCGCGCCCGACGCGTCGTACGTCCCCTCGCCGAGAAACGCGTGCTGCGTGACGACGATCGAATCGCGCACCATCCGCTGCATACGGCTCTCGCGATAGATCGCACCGATGCCCGCCAGCTTGTACGCCTGCATGACCACCTCGGCGCACGTGTGCGCGGCATGCGTGGCGGAGAGCCGTAGCAGATTGGCTTCGCTGGGCGACACGGGGTCGCCCGCCATGATCGTGCGCCACGACGTTTGCGCCGACTCGAAGAAGAACGCGCGCGCGCTGCGCAGATTCGCTTCGGCCTGCGCGAGGTCCGAGCGATAGTACGCGCGGTCGGCAAGACGCGGCGCGCCGGTCGTCGTTTTAGTCACGCCCGACATGCCGGCCAGCAGGTCGAGCGCCGCGCGCGCGAGCCCGAGGTTGACCGCCGCATGCACTTGCGCCTGATACGCGACAGCGGGGTACCGGTAGAGCGGCTCGTCGATCAGCGGCACACCGCCGCGCACGAAGGTCCACTGTTCGTCGACGAACTTGTTTTTCAAGCGCAGATCGTGGCTACCGGTGCCCTGCATGCCGACCACGTTCCAGTTATCGACGATCTCGACTTCGCTTGCGGGAAATACGGCCGTGAACGGCTTGCCCGCGTTCGCGTCGCCGAGCTTGCCGGGTGCGCCGCCGATACCGACGCCGATCCAGTCCGCGCCCTTGCAGCCGCTCGCGAAGCGCCATTGACCCGACACGAGGTAGCCGCCGGGCGCGCGCTCGGCCGGTTGTAGCGGATACAAGCCGCCCGCGAAAACCTGGTCCGGACCGGACGCGTAGAGACGAGCCTGGGTCTCGACCGGCAGCGACGCAAGGTACGTGTTCGCGGAGCCAAAGGCCGCGACCCATGCGGTCGAACCATCGACGATCGCGATGCGCTCGAGCATCGCCAGAAACTGCGGTGGCGGCAGCGCGTCGCCGCCGAAGCGTTTCGGCGTGCTCGCGCGGAAAATGCCCGCGCGCTTCATCTTCGCGATCATGTCGCGCGGGACGTGTGAAACCGCATCGAACTCGTCGCGGCGACGCTCGACTTCGATGATGAGTTCATCGAGCGACAACGGGCCCGTGTATTCGGGGTAGTCGTCCTGCGTATCGATGATGCGTGCGTCGGCGGTGCAAGCGCGGGCGCGGGCGGTATGAACGGCGTGCATGCGCGTTACCTCCTGATCCAATGATGTGAACGATGTCATTCGGCTTCCTGACACGCTTTGATGCGCATCGCTTTCGGATAGGTCTCCCGGGCGAGCAGTGTGGCGATCACGGTGATCAGGCCGAGCGCGCCGAGATACAGAGCGACCGGCGTCGCGCTGCGATAGTGCATGAGCAGCGCCGTGGCGATCATCGGCGACAGGCCGCCGCCGAGCACCGAGGCGATTTCGCGCCCGATGCCGAGCCCCGAGAAGCGCAGATGCACCGGCAACAGTTCGCTGATGAACGCGGGCTGCGCGCCTTCGAGGATGCCCAGCGTGACGCTGTTCGCCAGCACGAGGGCCGTGATCACTTTCCAGTATTCGCCGGAGCCGAGCAGCGCAAAGTACGGCCCCGCGACCAGCATCGTCGCGATCGCGCCCGCGAGATACACGGGCTTGCGTCCAACCCTGTCGGTCAGGTAGCCGAAGAACAGCGAGAACGGAATCATCAGCAGCATCGAAAGAGTCAGGCCGCCGAGGATCCAGCTCGACTTCACGCCGAGGAACTGGCCATATGCGATCGAGAACGCGAAGAAGATGTACGACGCACCGCCTTCGCCGAAGCGCAGACCGAAGATCGTCAGCACTTCGCGAGGACATTGCCGCAATGCTTCGATCACCGGCATGCGGCTCTCGTGACGCGCTGCCTTCGCTCGAGCGAACGCGGCACTTTCGCCCACCGAGCGGCGCATCCACAAGCCGAGTGCGACGAGAGCGGCGCTGCAGAGGAACGGAATGCGCCAGCCCCAACTCAGGAAATCAGAAGACGACAGGTTCTGCACCACCAGAAACGCGCCGGTCGACAGCACGAAGCCGAGCGCCGCCCCGCACGGGCTCCATGCGGCAAGCGCGCCGCGCTTCGATTGCGGCGCGTTCTCGTGAATGAGCAGGATGCTGCCGCTCCATTCGCCGCCCGCGGCAAGCCCCTGCACGATGCGCAGACACACGAGCAGCGCCGGCGCGGCGAGGCCGATCTGCTGATAGGTAGGCAGCACGCCCATCAACATCGTGGCCGTGCCCATCGCGAACAGCGTCAGCATCGTCACCAGCTTGCGTCCGTAGCGGTCACCGAGATGTCCGCACAGCACACCGCCGATCGGCCGCGCGA
This sequence comes from Paraburkholderia podalyriae, assembly GCF_014397785.1. Taxonomy (GTDB): domain Bacteria; phylum Pseudomonadota; class Gammaproteobacteria; order Burkholderiales; family Burkholderiaceae; genus Paraburkholderia; species Paraburkholderia podalyriae. The sequence goes on along the minus strand of NZ_VZQQ01000013.1, from coordinate 121,484 downwards.
TGAAGCCGACCGTGAAGCCGCCGAACGCAGCGATGGTGCCGGTGAGCGGATCGCTGCCGACGGGGAAGAACAGCTTGCCGAATACGAGCGCCGCGGCCGTTCCGTACAGAAAGAAGTCATACCATTCGAGGATTTGACCGAGCACGGCGGTCGTGACCGCGCGTCGTACGCCGCCCGCCACGGCGGCGGATCGGCGTGATCCGGGCGGAGCGCTCAGATCGGAATTCATGGCGTCAGAGTTCATGGCTCAGGGAGAACGAAGATTAAGTTCCCGCATGACGATGGCTTGCGCAGCGGGGCGAATCACATCCGGACGACATGACTGCACGATATGAGCGGCGATAAACGCGGTCAAATTCGAGCCAAAAATGGTCGATATGAATGGCGTGCATGGGCGACGCCCGGCTCGCGCGACGCGCCAATGGTGAGGAGTTCCAGGAGGTGGTGCTAGGGTGAGGATTTACGGGAGCGGCGCGCGGGACGAAATGGGGGGCTGGAAACCGAAGCGCGACCGTTGAGGTGAGGACTTCCAGATGGTGAGGATTTCCAGGAGTCGAGCGAATGACGCTGGCACGCAACAGTGAGGAGTTCCAGGAGATCAGCCTCGCATACGAGGCCTCGCGCCCACGACAATCGGTCGATGCTGGCGAAGCGGGAGCCGTCGGCTCCCGAAAAACCTCACCTGAGGGCGATCGCCCTCATTGCTGACAACTCTGTCAGAACTTTACCTTCAGCTGAAAACCGATCGTAAAGGGCAGGTGATCCGATGGGATCGGCGGAATGATGATGAAGTTCGCGCCGACGCGCTTGTAGTCGACCATCACGATCGGCGCGACCACGGGCCCGATCGTGTGATTGCTCCCAAGGCCCCAGTTGCCGTAGTTGTAGCCGGAGATGATCCCGCCGATCGCCGCGATCCGCACGATGCCCCAATGCGCGAACTCCGGCGCCCATATGCCGCCACCGTAGTAGGACGGCCGACGCAGCGAGTTGCGAAAGCCGCCGGCCGTCAGCGCCCACTGGTTGTTCAGCCAGCACTCGACGCCAAGCCCAGGATTGAACTGCTCGAAGTGCGTATCCGGATCGGGATTGATGTGATACGAGCCGAGCATCGCATCAACCCATACACCGCCGTCACACCAGTTGCCCGCGTGCGCCGCGGAGACCGCCGCGAAGCTTGCGAAAAGCGCCACCGAGGCGCGTCGGATGTTCCTGTTCATCTGCCTGAAGTGCATTTCTTCTCCGTCACCGGTCGAGCGCCGGTGTCATGGTGTTCTGGTGATTCGCGTGCCGACCGTCGCGCACTGTACCCGACGCCGCGCGGTCGCTGTTGAGGACTGGCTCGGCCGGCCGGGCAGGCGACGGGCCCCCGCAGCCGGAACCGCCACGATAACGGAGAACCTATGGCGACGTGATGAACAAGCGGTGAAGAAGTTCGCGGCGCGCATCGAGCGCGCCGTCGGCGATGAACGTGGCAGCAACGTCTACAGACCGAGATCGGACAGGCTGGGATGATCGTCGGGCCGCCGGCCGAGCGGCCAGCGATACAAGCGGTCGGCTTCACGGATCGGCAGATCGTTGATGCTCGCGTGGCGACGCGCCATCAGACCATGCTCGTTGAACTCCCAGTTCTCGTTGCCGTACGAGCGGAACCAGTTGTTCGAATCGTCGTGCCATTCGTATGCGAAGCGCACCGCGATGCGGTTGTCGGTAAACGCCCACAGCTCCTTGATCAGCCGATAGTCGAGCTCCTTCGCCCACTTGCGGCGCAAAAAGCCGACGATCTGCGCGCGGCCATGCACGAATTCGGCGCGATTGCGCCACACGCTATCCGTCGTATAGGCGAGCGAAACGCGCTCGGGTTCGCGCGTGTTCCATGCGTCTTCCGCGGCGCGCACTTTCTGGATCGCTGTATCGCGCGTAAACGGCGGCAGCGGCGGACGGGTTTCGATCGTATCGGCCATGATGGCTCCTCAGTCAGGTTGTGGTGCGCCGGGATGGCGGCCGTTTGGTGGCGGCGGGTCTCGCTGCCGCATCGAGCACGGTTTTGCCTACCGTCCGCGCGTTGAGCGCCGCATCGGCTTCGCCGCTCACGAGCGCCACCGCGATCGCGCCGTCGAGCAGCACAAGCCATTGCCGCGCGAGCGGCACCGCGCGACGCGCATCGATTTGCGCTTCCGCCACAAACGCATCGCATTCGGCACGCACGAAATCGAGCAGCCGGGCCTTGTGTTTGCGCGCGACGACGCGGATCGGATCGTCGGCGGATTCGATTTCACCGGCCGCGCTCAGAAACGCGCAGCCATGAAAATCCGCCGATGCGAACCAGTCGCGCAGCACGTCGAACATGCCGAGCAGGCGTTTGCGCGCGCTGTTGCCGCGTCGTTGCGTGCCAGCGATAAACCAGTTCATCCAGCGCTCGTCGCGCCGTTCGAGCGCGGCTGCGACCAGCGCGTCTTTCGATTCGAAATGCGTGTAGAAGCTTTTGCGCGCGGTGCCGGACTGCCGCACGATTGCATCGACGCCGGTTGCATGGATGCCGCCGGCGTAAATGAGCGCCTCGGCGGCATCGAGCAGCCGCTCGCGCGCAGTGCCGGGCTGGGCCGGGTCGTTCGGATCGGTCGGGGTGGTCTCGCGTGTCATCGACGAAAGGTAGAACGATCATTCTCCTTCGTCAAGTTTTTCTTCGAGCTTCCGCGCGCTGAATACGCTTGCTGCTATCTTGGTGGGAATCGCTGGTCCACCGCTCAACCGGAATCGCTTCGATGAACCTATCCTCCGTTCGCACCACGTGGATACGCGCGCTGCTCGGCGCAACGCTGTTAAGCGCGATGGCCTGCACGCCGATCCAGGTGCTCACGCATTCGGTCAGTCAGAACGAAGCGCGCGTGCCGCCTGGGCGCTACGAGATCGATCCGGACCATACGAGCATCACGTTCGATATCGATCACTTCAAATACACGCGCTTCACGATGCGTTTCGATCGCAAGCAGGGGCAGCTCGACTGGAACGACGGCGGCCTTGAGCGCAGTACGGCGTCGGTCGTGATCGACGCCGCGAGCATCGACACGAACGTGCCGCTGCTCGACAAGATGGTGAAAGGCGACAGCATGCTCGACGTCGCGCGCTATCCGCAGATCCGCTTCGCGAGCACGCGTTTCGAGCGCACCGGCGAAGCGCGCGGCACGCTGAGCGGCGACCTGACGATCCGCGACGTCACGCAGCCGGTCACGCTCGACGTAACCTTCAACGGCTTTGCGCCCGATCCGCTGACGAAGAAAGACACGCTCGGCTTTTCCGCGGACGGTCATTTCAGCCGCGCGAAGTTCGGTCTCGCTACCTGGTATCCCGCCGTCGGCGACGATGTTCACGTGCGCATCCAGGCCGAGTTCGTGAAAACGCCCGCAGGCGCGTAAGCGCGATGCGGGCGTCGGCACATCGAACTACGCCGTCCTCGCTCAGGCAGCGGTCCAGTCGAGAATCACCTTGCCGCTCTCGCCGGAGAGCATCGTCGCGAAAGCCTGCTGATAATCGTCGACCTTGAAATGGTGCGTGAGGATCGGCGACAGATCGAGCCCGCTTTGCAGCATCGCGACCATCTTGTACCAGGTCTCGAACATCTCGCGCCCATAAATGCCCTTGATTTCAAGGCCTTTAAAAATCACCTGGGTCCAGTCGATCGCGGTTTGCGCGGGCGGAATGCCGAGCAATGCGATCTTGCCGCCGTGGTTCATCGCTTCGAGCATGCCCGTAAACGCGCTCGGCACGCCCGACATTTCAAGGCCGACGTCGAAGCCCTCGGCCATGTGCAGGTCGTGCATCACGTCGCGCAACGATTCGCGCGACACGTTCACGGCGCGCGTCGCGCCCATCCTGCGCGCAAGTTCGAGGCGATAGTCGTTGACGTCGGTGATCACGACGTTGCGCGCGCCGACGTGCTTCGCGATCGCGACCGCCATGATGCCGATCGGCCCCGCGCCGGTAATCAGCACGTCCTCGCCGACGAGGTTGAACGACAGCGCCGTATGCGTCGCGTTGCCAAACGGATCGAAGATCGCGGCGAGGTCGTCGGAGATTTCGGGCGGAATCTTGAACGCGTTGAAGGCCGGAATCACCAGGTATTCGGCGAACGCGCCCTCGCGATTCACGCCGACGCCTACCGTGTTGCGGCACAGATGCCGGCGGCCCGCGCGGCAGTTGCGGCAGAAGCCGCAGGTGATGTGGCCTTCGCCCGACACCCGATCGCCAATCGCAAAGCCGCGCACTTCCTGCCCCATCTCGACGATTTCGCCGACGTATTCGTGACCGACGTGCATCGGCACTGGAATCGTCTTTTGCGCCCAGTCGTCCCACTTCCAGATATGAATGTCTGTGCCGCAAATCGCGGTGCGCTTAATACGGATCATCACGTCGTTGTGACCGACTTCGGGCTTCTTTACGTCGGTCAGTGTAAGGCCCGGTCCGCGTTCGAGTTTTGCCAATGCTTTCATCTGCTTCTCCGTTCCAATCACGCGGGACTATGCCGGGATCACGCCGAGCTCGCGGCCGACCCGCGCGAATGCCTCGACCGCGCGATCGATCTGTTCGGGCGTGTGCGCGGCGCTCATTTGCGTGCGGATGCGCGCGCGGCCGCGCGGCACGACCGGAAACGAAAAACCGATCACGTAGACGCCCTGTTTCAGCAGCGCATCGGCCATCTGTCCCGCGAGTTGCGCGTCGCCGAGCATCACCGGAATGATCGGATGTTCGCCCGGCACGAGCGTGAAACCGAGCGCGCTCATCGCGCGGCGAAAGTGCGCGCCGTTTTCACGCACGCGCGCGCGCAACTGCGCGCCTTCATCGCTAGCGAGCAATTCCAGTACCTTCAACGACGCCGCGGCGATGCTCGGCGTCAGCGTGTTCGAGAACAGATACGGACGCGAGCGCTGCCGCAACAGCTCGACGACCTCGTTGCGCGCCGCGACGTAGCCGCCCGATGCGCCGCCGAGCGCCTTGCCGAGCGTGCCGGTAATGATGTCGACGCGCGCCATCACTCCGCAATGCTCGGGCGTGCCGCGGCCGTGTTCGCCGATGAAGCCGACCGCATGCGAGTCGTCGACCATCACCAACGCGCCGTACCTGTCGGCCAGATCGCAGATGCCGGCGAGGTTCGCGATGATGCCGTCCATCGAGAACACGCCGTCGGTCGCGATCAGTTTGAAGCGCGCGCCAGCCGCATCGGCTTCCTGCAGACGCGCTTCGAGATCGGCGAGGTCGTTGTTCCTGTAGCGAAAGCGCTTCGCCTTCGACAGCCGCACACCGTCGATGATGCTCGCATGATTGAGCTCGTCGCTGATGATCGCGTCGTTTTCGTCGAGCAGCGTTTCGAACAGTCCGCCGTTCGCGTCGAAGCAGCTCGAGTAGAGAATGCAGTCGTCGGTTTGCAGGAACGCGGCGAGCGCCGCTTCGAGTTGCTTGTGCACGGTTTGCGTGCCGCAGATGAAACGCACCGACGCCATGCCGAAGCCGTCGCTGTCGAGGCCTTGCCTGGCGGCTTCGATCAGCCGCGCGTCGTTGGCGAGACCGAGATAGTTGTTCGCGCAGAAGTTCAACACATCGCTGCCATCGGCAAGCCGCACGTCGGCCGACTGCGGACTCGCGATCACGCGCTCGCTCTTGTAGAAACCGTCGGCGCGGATCTGTTCGAGGGTACCGCGCAGATGGGCAAGGTATTGGTCACGCATGAACGGCACTCCTGAGGGTGATGGCGCCCGCGTTCGGATGGGCGCGGGAAAGGCGGCCTGTTATAGTCGGCTGTCAGCTTTATCGGATATTTTCGTTTTTTCGAACTAAAATCCGGTATATCGAACAACTCTAAACGATGGGTCAGGAAATGGCAAGTTCGGGTACACGCCGCACGGCGGCCAAAGCGGCGCTCACCTCAGCTACCGCGGCAGCACCGTTGACCACGGCGAGTGCGGCGCCGCCGCGCGTCGGCGAGCAGATTCAGCGGCTGCGCGCGGAGCGGCGCATGACGCTCGACGATCTGTCGCGCGCGGCCGGCGTGTCCAAATCGACGTTGTCGGAAATCGAGCGCGACAAGGCCAATCCGACGATCGCGGTCGCGTGGCGGCTGACCAACGCGCTCGGCGTGAGCCTCGATTCGCTGTTTGCGCCGCCGAAGGCACCTGAAGCAATCGCCGTTTCCGGTCCGCACGATATCCCTACGCTAAGCGGTCATGACGCGAAATACCAGTTACGTGTATGGGGCCCGATCGAGTTGGCCGGTAAGTTCGAGTGGTACGAGTTGACACTTCAGCCGGGCGGGGCGCTGGTGTCGAACGCACACGAGCCCGGCACGCGCGAGCATCTGACCGTGTTGCACGGCTCGATCGAAATCGAGGCGGCCGGCGCGACCAGGCGGCTCAAGGTCGCGGACACCGCGCGCTACGTTGCGGACGAACCGCACGCGATCCGCAACGTCGGCAAGAGCGAAGCGAAAGCGCTGCTGATCGTGATTCACGGCTAGCGCGCCGGCTGACGGGATATCGGCGCGCTGTGGGTGCGAGCTTCGCCGCGCATAGGCCGTTCGGCCAGGTTGCGCCCGATACTGTATGTTTGTACAGTATCGGGTGTCGATTGGAGCCGAGAATGAACAACCTGAAAGCCGACCCTACCGATCAAACGCTCGCCGCGCTGCGCTACCAGACCGCCGCGCGCGATCTCGAACATATCGTGCGCAGCATCGCCGCGCGGTATATCGTCCAACAGGTGCCGCTCACGTGGCGTCTGCTACATGCCATCGAAGCCGAGGCGCTGGCCGATCTCGGCTTTGCAAGCCGGCACGACGCGCTGATGCTCGGGCTGTTCCAGCGCCCGTCCGATCTGCCGTATCCCGAAACCGATGACGGCGTGGATTTCGGGGCGTCCAATGCGCTGCCGGCCGTTTTCGCGTTTGCCGTCAATTCGTACGAGGAAGCGGCGCGCCGGGCGGCGTTGCCACTGATGGTCGATGCGCCTTTAAAGCGCGCCCGGGCGTGGGGCGGCTGATGACGGCATTACGTGCGGATGGATCGGACCTGATCCGTTCGTTGAGGTCGGCTTGCCAGCGGTCAGCGCCTGCACTACGCGGAGCGAGCGGTGCAACTAACAGAAGGAATGCTCATGTCACCACCTCATCTCTCCGACCTCGTTCCACGTCCCGCCCCTGCTACCGATCTGTTCGACCAGCAACGCGAAGACTGGCGTCGCGACCCGCAGGTCGCATTCGATGCGTGGCTCGCGAAGCAGCATTTCCGCCGCTCTTCCGCGTTGGTCTATCAGGCGCAGTGGGGACAGTTTCTGGACTGGCTTGGCGCGCGGCAACAAAGCCTCACGACGGTCGACACGCCCGCGATCGCCGAATTCGTCGCCAGCCTCGAGATTCGCAGAACGCAACGGATCCGTTATTTACGGCTCATCGAGCGCGTGCTCGATCATGTACGCGAGATCGAATCGGCGTCGACCAACCCGGCTCGTTTCATTGCTCAGGACGGGGAAGCCGCGTGGCGCAATGCGCGCGACAATGAGCCCACCGGTTTTCTCACCCATGCGGAACGCACCGCGTTGATCGCGCGGTTGTTCGCGCCATTGCCGGCGTTATCGACCGCGCAGCGCTGGAGAGAGCGACGCGATCGCGCGTTGATCGCCGTGTTTCTGGGTGGCGGACTGAAGACGGGTGAAGCGGGAGCGCTTCCGGTTAGTTGCGCTAGAGAGGGCTCGCCGTGGGTCACGATCGAGTCCGCGAATCCGATGCTGACACGGCGCACGCGGCTCGCGCCGTTCGCCACGGCGATTCTCGACGCCTGGCTCGCCGAACGTCGGCAGACGGAGCTGGCCGGCAATCTGGTATTTCCCGCGTCGCCGTCCGGCCGTCCGATGCACAAGGCGACGATGCTACGTGCGGTGGACGCGCTCGTCGATGCAGCGGGGATTGCGGCATCGCGCCAATCGCGCGCGAGTCCGCAGACCTTGCGCAACACGTTTGCCGCGGATCTTTTCGAGAGCGGAGTGGAAGCCGAACAGGTCGGCCAATGGCTCGGCTTCGTGCAGGCAGTGTCCTCGAACCGGCTATATCGCGCGTGGCAAACGTGGATTGATCAACACGATTCGCCAGCTATAAACGACCCGGATCCGGCGGCTGCGCCATTGGCCGAGCCCCGACGCGACGGGCGTTTGACGAGGAAAACGGAAGCCGGTGAGCGCTGATGAGCCTCACCTTTGAGGTCCCGAATTTCCTCACCTTTGAGGTTTTTTCTGTTCGGTTGGCCGCCTGTCGTTAGCGCATCGTGTCGGCGGTGCGGGACGACGCCGCGGTGGATGCATCGTTTGACAGGAACTGGTTCACAGCCGCGAGCCTCGATTCGCCGAAGCCGGAAGAGTGCTCGCATTCCGGGCACACCAGTTCGAAACGGTGATCGACCTGCGACAGCTCCGGCTCACCTTCCTGACATCTCGGGCAGCGCGCGGGCAGCGTTACGTGGCCATCGGCCGCAGTGCCGATCATCCCCAATTCGTCGCTCGTGAGCCGTCCGTCACTAACCAGCGAGCACAGCAGCACGGCAATGGCCGGATCGATACCCTGCTGGGCACGCAGCGTGGCGACTTCCTTCGTCAGCGCATCGACTTCGTCCGACTGCTCGCGCAACTGCGCGTCGAGCCGGTCCCCGCGCGCCTTGGCGGCGGCAATCTGCTGGATGAACTCGAATTCCTTGCGGCTCGTATCGCGCACGCCGGACTGATAGGTCGCTGCCATGCTGCGTAGCGAATCGAGTTCAACCAGCATGGGCTTGACGCGCCGCTCCGCTTCAGCGACCGCATCCTTGATCTGCTGCGCATAGTGTTCGGTGCTTTGCCGCAATTCGACGTGCAACGCGTCGATCCGATCGCGTAACGCAGCATTGGTGGTCTGTTCGTTTTCGAGCCGTTGCCGCAGCGCATCATTTTCCTGGTCGAGCCGGCGCACGGTTGCCTGCATGCCTTCGAGATGCACGTTGCCGTGCGTCGTTGCGCTCGATAGCTGGGTTTCAAGTGTGCGAACCCGCTCCCAAGCGGCTTCGGCGCGCGCTTCGCTGCGCCTGATGGTGTCGTCGGCCGCATCGCGGCGGGTTTCCGCGTCGCGTACGCGCAGATCGGCGGCGCTGATCTGCGCACGGATCTCTGCACGCTCGACATCGAGCGCCGCTTTGGCTTGCACGAGCGCTTCTTCGAATAGCGCGCCCAACAGTTCCCCGGCGCGATCCTCGAGTGCCTTCGGAATCGCGCCTGCTCCGACTTTAATCCGCGACACGCTACGGATACGTTCCCAGAAATGATCGATGTCTTTCGGGATGTCGCTCGCGCTGCCGGTCTGCGTGAGATCGCGCACGGCCGCCATCGACGGCCGGATGCCGAGATCGAAAAAAAGCCGCTTGCATGCATGCAGCGATAGTTCCTGCCGGCGCACGCCTTGCGCGCGCATGGATTCAAGCTCTTCGCGAATGGCTTGCCGCTCCTGATCCAGATTCATATCTACCTCGATGTGGCTCGAATTGGAGGGATCATAACAATTTACGTAGTATTTGCTACCGATTTATCGGTGGCGCACGGATTGGCGTATACACACGAGCTTTAACCGGCAAATGGCGGCAATAAACGTCCGTGGCCTGGTTCTTTCCGTGAAACAAAACGAAGAATAGCTAATAAGCCATTGTATTAGAAGCGCTTTGCTCGACATGTGGACGATCGCGCACTGTTTCACGCGTGATCAACAATGGCTGCGGGTGTTTAGGACCCGTGTTCACGGGGCTCGCGGGGTGAAAAGGCTTGAGAGTAATAAAAGTAAACACCTTTGAACCCTAGTTAAAAACGTTAACGCTTCGGCAAACCTATGCCTGGCACGGCTTTCGGCCCGACAAGGTGAAGCCTTACGGGAGACTGGGTGAGAGTCTGCGGGAAACTCGAGTGATGGGGTTCGGGGGGCTCGGTGAGCGGGTCCGGGACGGAACGTGAGTGGGTTCAGGAAACGCTGTATACACAGCGTTTGGGCAAAGGTGAGGTTTTGCGGGACTTCAAAGCCGCGAAGCGCCCGACAGCGCTCGAAAGTCCTTGCCCGGTATGGCCGGCACCAAGGTGAGCGCTTTCAGGAGGCTCGCGAGCGTGGTTTTTTGGGGGCGTTTTGGTGCGGTTAACTGCTTTGGTGAGCCGCCACGGGAGAAAACGTGAAACGAGGGTGAGATGTTACGGGTGTGTGGGCCAATTTTGCCTTTTTTTTGAGCATTCACAGCGCTGAGGTGAGATTTTACGGGAGCGCACGTGGGTCGCGACGCATCGATTGCATGAAAGAGGGGCCGGCTCGAACCGCTGGCGGCGGGAAAGGTGAGGGGATTCGGGAGGCGGGTAATGGACCGGTTCAGAAAGCTGATTTGGCCGGCGATTCCGTCAAAGGTGAGGCTTTTCGGGAGGCTTAGGACGGTGTTTTTTGCGTTGAGGTGAGGAAATTCGGGACCCAAATGGGAGCTGCGGGCTGGAGATCCCCGCGTGATGGCGAATTGCGAATGCAAGTAAACCTGGCGTCTGATCGCCAAGGTGAGATTTTCCGGGAGATTCGGGCCGAGGAAATAAAAAGTGCTGCGGTGCGAAAAACAGGCTCTAGGTGAGATTTTGCGGGAGTACCCGTCGTTCGAGCGTCGGCCTCGAACGTCGTAACTCCGTGAAATCATTGGAGTTTTTCCTGTATGGCGGCAAAGGTGAGGGTTTTCAGGAGGTCTCTGGACTGATGCGCTTGTGCCTCCTGAAACGCCGAAGGTGAGGACTTTTCAGAAGGTCGCATGAGGAAGTGCGGTACCGGCGCGACATCAGCGCATGTCATGTCGCGCTGCTCCGTGGTGCTACGGTGAGCTTTTTCGGGGGCGGTCGAGTGGTGAGCGCTTGCGTGTGGCTCGATCTCGCCATTGCAGCAGTTGCGGACCAAGTGCGAAGTCTCATTTTCCCGCCGTGCGAATGAGCCTCGGTTGGTAAAAGGAAGACCGATGGTTTGTGCGGGCAGGCTCTTGGCGCTGAGGACTCAATCGTCAGGATAGGCACCTGACGTAATCGCGCGGAGCCACCGACGATGGGGAAACCTGACGTACTGAAGACCGCTGACGAGGCGCTGGGCCGTGCGTCGGACCGTACCGGGAGTCGCGTGAATGGCCGGTTCCCGCTGATGAGACAGCGCGCTCAGTAACCGGGTTTGTCAATACTGCGCAGGCATTCCATCGACGCCAAGCCGCTCGACGAAGTCATCACCCGCCACGCACACCACCCGTCGACACCACATATCGAAAAAATCCGCGAAAATTTTGGAGGTGAGGAGATTCGGGATCGAATGCTCTCCGTTCCCGCATGCAGCGAAACTCGCCGGATTCGCAAACGCCGCGACCGGCAAGGAGAGGCCGATCCTGGCCGCACGCAGCCGAGGTGAGGGTTTTCGGGAACTGCTCGAGGTGAGTTGCGCTCCGTAAACTCGCTTCACCGGCAATGGTGAGGTGGGCGCTATAGACGCGTATCACCACAGCCGGTATGCTCTCGCGAAATCCCCCCTCCTCACCCCGACGCATGGCCACGAAGCGCGCGAAAAAGACCGATGTTGTCAGCCCGAGCTCGGCTGAGCTGCGCAAAGCCGTCGAGGCGATCGCGATCCAGCCCAAGAGCGGCAAGATCACGCTGCTCACGCGCAAGCTTTTTAACGTGCTGCTCGCGGTGGCCCAGCAAGCGGATGAGTCGGGCGACACATATCGAGCGCTGCTGTCCGACATCGTCGCCAATTCCGCGTTCGATTCCAATGACACCGCGCTCGTCAAGGAGCACCTGCGGCGCATGGTGTCGGTGCAGGTCGAGTGGAGCACCGGCACCTCGAGTCAGAAGCCCGGCCGCAAATGGGGTATTTCAACGCTGATCGCGGATGCGGAAATTCTCGAAGATCCGACCACGCGCCGCGTGTGGGTCGAATTTTCGTTTGCGCCGAAGATCAAGAAGAAGCTGCTCGATCCGGTTCAGTATGCGCGGCTGAGTCTGCAGTTCCAAAGCCAGCTGCGCAGTAGCGCGGGCCTTGCGCTCTACGAGATCTGCGTGCGCTACCTGACCAACCCGAGCCATCTGACGATGCGCGAGACCTGGGAATGGTGGCGGCCGATTCTATCGGGCACGCCGGATACCGAAGCCGGCGACGAAGCGAAGCGCGAGTACAAGTATTTCAAGCGCGATTATCTGCGCCCGGCGATTGCCGAGGTCAACGCGGTCACGAACATTTTTGTCGAGCTGATCGAGCATCGCGAGGGTCGGCGCGTTGCCGAGATCCAGTTCCGCGTGACCGAACGGAAGCAGCCGATGCTTGCGCTCGACGAACATCCGAACGTGTTCGACAGCACGCTCGTCGACCGGATGGTGAAGATCGGCATTCCGCTCAAAGAAGCGCAGACGCTTTACGCGGACAGCGAGGAGAACCGGATCCGCGCCGCGCTGCAGATGACCGAGCAGCGCATGCGCAGCACGTCGCTGCCGCCGGTGCGCAGCGCGCCGGCGCTGTTCAAGGATGCGTTGAAGAAAGGCTACGCGCCGCCGGTCGAGGCGCTGCCATCGGGCGGTGGCGCGGGCAAGGCCGCGGCGTCACCGCCCGACGATCTGAAGGCGCGTCTGCTCGGCGAATACTCCGCTTACCGTCGCAAGCAGGCCTACGAGTTATACAACGAGCAGGGCGAGTCGGAGCGCGATATCGCGCGGCAGTCGTTCGAGGAAGAGGAATTGCCGGGGCTCGGCACGCACATGCGTGACGATTGGCGGCGACGCGGGCTCGACTCGAAGATCGTCGAAACGGCGTTCTTCGACTGGCTCGCGCGCAGGACCTGGGGCGAACCGACCGATGGCGATCTGCTCGCCTTTACGCTGAATCAGTCGCGCGCGGCCTGATGGGTCAATAACGGCCTTTAAACTCGAGGCGGTGCGGTGGACGCGCACCGCCCCTCACGTCTTACTTCAGCATCTTCTCGATCTGCCGCAGGATGTCGTCGCGCTTTTCACGCGTGAGGCCTTTCAGGCGCAACTCGAGCCGGTCGTCCCCGTACGACTTCAGATCGCCCACCGACACACCGCCAAGCTTGATTTCCAGACGTTGCGCATAGCGCTGCCGGCCCGCCGGTTTGACGCTTTCCTGCGCGCTCGCTCGACCTTTGACGATGTCGGCGACCTGGCGTGTGCTCAGATCGTCGGAAACGATCCGGTTGATCAGTCGCAGCGTCGCGTCCGCGCCGCGAGCCGTGTGATAGCGGCCCACCTGATACGCCATGTTCGATCCGAAGCGGTCCGGGCGCGCGACCATCTCCTGCATCACGGTTTCCGGAAGCTTGGCGATGGACAGCGCGACTGCGACCGTCGATTCGTCGAGTCCGAGGTGTTCGGCCAGTTCCTTCTGACTCTGGAAATGCCGCTCGTCGAGAAAGCGTCGCCAGACGACCGCGTTGTCGAACACCGTCTGCGAGTCGCGCTGCACGTTGAGGTCGTAACCTAGCTTGTAGCTCTGGATGCCGATCGGCACATCGATGACGATCGCTTTCACCGACTCCTTGTTTGCTTCTTTCAGCGCGCGCACGCGTCGACCGCCGTCACTGACGAAGTAGGTGCCAGGGTTGTCGTAGTCGGGAATGACGTGAATCGCCTGCTGCTGCCCCTGCTTCGCCAGATTGACGGCGAGTTCCGCAATCGACGACTTCACATAGAAGTGCCGTGGATTGAACGGGCTCGGCTTGATGGTTTTGAGCGCCAGTTCGATGACCTGCCCGGGACGATAGCCGTGCTCGAGCCGCCATGCGCGGTAGGCCGCCGATTCGTTGTCCGGATCAGGGATCTCGGCGTCCTGCAGACGCGAGGGCACGATGGCCGGAATCGGACGCCCGGCGATGGCGGGAGCTTTCGACTCGTTTCCGACCAGGCCGTCGATCGCATTCAGACGGTCGAGCGCGGTGCGCTTCTCGCTGCTGGTCGTGTCAGGACGTGCTTGAAAGCCTTTGGCGAACTGGGACGGTTTCATTCAGGGTCCTTTATGCGCATAAATTCACGGGAGCAAGGCGGCGATCTCGTTCGCGCACGCCCGTACTTCGAGCGCGGCGAGTTTCGCGCCGCGGTCGTTCATCTGAAGCACCGTTTGCCCTAACGCCATTGCCTGCTTGTAGGCCTCGCGCGTGGGAATCTGGGTCTTGAGGAGAGGAAAGCCGAGTTCTTCCAAAGCGCGCTTCAGTTCGCGCGTCAGCATCCGTTTCTCTTCGGTCTTGTTGAGCAGGAACACGGCGCGTAGGTCTTCATTCATGACCTGCGCTTGCTGGACCAACTTGACGAGGCCGATGCTCGACCAGTAATCGGCGGGAGACGACGACGTTGGAATCACCGCGACGCTCGCCGCCAGCAGAACGACGCCGGAGACTTTTTCGGTGATGGAGGGCGGGCAGTCGACGACGATGATGTCGTAATCAGCCACGAACTTCTTGATCTCGCGATGGATCTGGCTGCCTGCTTCGGACAGGTTGACCACCGCGAATGGAATGCCGGTGTCGCCGTCGGACGCAGCGCTGGCCCAGTGAATCAGGGTGTTTTGGCCATCCGCGTCGACGACGAGAACGCGTTTGCCTTTCTCGTGAAATGCGGCGCCGAGATGCATCGCGATGGTGCTCTTCCCGACTCCGCCTTTCTGCTGTGTTACCGCGATGATTTCTGCCGCCAAATTTCACCTCCTCTTTTTAGACGCAAATGGATTTTACCTGGTTGAATTGCTATTTCAAATGATTTAAGTACGCGAAATTCCGAAATAGGCCATTCGGCAAAGGGTTTATGCGCATAAAGAGGCATCGGAGTCAGGCAGGGGTTCTTGCGTGATAGGCGACGAAGTGTGGACTGAGGTTCAGGCGTGGCTGATCGCTGTCTGGCGGCGGAGAAGGGAGAGGAATGAATGCTCGCGTACTGCGTGCTCAGTTGCCGCCGACTGTCCGCGATTCTCGGCTGACCCGTTGTGAAAAAGGAGCGCGCGCATCTGAGCGACCGCGGCGGTGCCAGACTTTATGCGCATAAAGCTCGGATGGCAAACGGCGCGCAGGGGAGCATTCGCCACGGACTCGCTCAACGCCGCTCCTCACCGGAGTTGGCGGTAACTGGGAGCCGTGTCGCCGACGCTTCACCGGCGCATGTGTTCATGTTGTCGTTTGTATTGCGCCTGCCCGAGCGAATCGCAAGCGCCGCTAGAGCTCCGGTTGCGAATGTTAGGCGGTTCCCACTCACCTCGAAAGCAGCCCCGGTTTATGCGCATAAACCGCCACCCTGCACCGATCGTTCAAACAGCGCGCATGCCGAAAGTCATCCCGTGCGATGTCGTCAGGTCACCCGCTAAAATTGCGCAACCTCCTAACCGTCACAGCTACCTTCAACGCAACAAGCCCAGAGCCCAGCCATGATCACCATCTACCACAACCCCCGCTGCTCCAAATCGCGCGCGGCTTACGAACTTGTCGCGAACAGCTACAACTCCGCAAACGAAGCGACGGAAATCGTTGAGTATCTGAAGGCGCCGCTCACCGTCGCGGAGCTCAAAAGTCTCAACGCTCAACTTGGCTGCCCCGTCCGCGAAATGATCCGCGACACCGAAGCTGAATATAAGGAGCTGAGTCTTGCCGATCCAGCGTTGACGGACCTCCAGCTCTACGAAGCATTGGCGAAGCATCCGATTCTGTTGCAACGCCCGATCGTCGTCAGGAACGGGCGGGCCGTCATCGGCCGCCCGCCGGAAAATGTCGCAGCGCTTTTCGCCTGACCGCGAGACCACCGAACGGAACGATACGCGCAAGCAGTCTCGACCTGCTTCGCTACGCTTTATCCGACAGCGCGGCATCCTTGGTGACGATCTTCGTCGGAATCAGGTGCAGTTCGGTGAACGTATTCGCGATGCGCTGCTGCTCGGCGAGCACGTTCGCGTCGACGGGCTTGTAGATGTGTGCGTAATGGCGCAAGCCCGATTCGATCACGCTCGCGTCGAGCCCTTGAATCGGCGCGAGTTGTGCGGCGGCCTCACTGTAATGGCTGCGCACCCACTGCCCTTCCTTGCCCACTTCATCGATCACGATCGCCAGGATCTCGCCGTTCTGTTGCGCGAATGGCCGCGCGCTCAGAAAGAACTGGTGGTGACTCACGATACCCTCAGCATCGGCGAGCAGCCGCGCGTTCGTCTGCCGTTTCGCGGCTTCGAGGAATGGATCCCAGATCGCCCAGGCATCGACAGCACCGCGCTCGAAGGCCGCGCGCGCATCAGCGGGCGGCAAGTAAACGGGTTGAATCTCGTTGAACTTCACGCCGTTCTTCTGCAGCGCGGCGACGAGAAACCAGTGCACATCCGAGCCCTTGTTCAGCGCAATCTTCTTTCCCTTCAGATCGGCCAATGTCCTGATTGGCGCATCGAGATGCGCGAGGATGCCTTCGGCGTGCGGTGTCGGAATTTCATACGCGGTATAGACGAAATTGGCGCCAGCGGCCTGCGCGAACACGGGCGGCGCTTCGCCCACATAGCCGAAGTCGATTGCACCGACGTTTAGCCCTTCCAGCAATTGCGGACCAGCCGGAAACTCGGTCCATTTGACTGCGATGCCGAGTGGAGCCAGCCGTTTTTCGAGCGTGCCGTGCGCCTTCAACAATACGAGGGTGCTCGCGGCTTTCTGGTACCCGATGCAAAGCTCTTTTGCATGTTCATCGGCGGCAAATGCGTCGGCGGAAAAGACAGGCACCGCGGCAGCGGCCAGCGTTGCACCTACGCCGGCAAGAAATGTACGGCGCGTCAGCAGCGGATCGCGGGGCATGAGAATACTCATTGAAAAAGAATTTGACGAACGCCAAAAGATGGTCCGATTGGCTCAGACAATAATTCGTCTGCCGGCCTGGACGAACCGATAAATTCGCATAAGCAAATCATGCTGGCGTAGCAAAGCATTGCCCAACGCCCGATCTATCCCCTCCCGCCACAATCGACCGGCAAAAAAGCGCCCGCGCGACAACCTGCTCGTGACTGCATCGATCGACTGAAAACGAAGAGAGAAAAACGCTACCGTGCCTTTAACGACAACACTGACACCGTAGGCCGCCCATGACACCCAACTGATCCTGTCGTGCGCGCTTGGACTCGCACTGATCATCATCTTCATCAGCGTGCTGAAGCTCGCGCCGTTCCTCTCGATCCTGGTCGGCACGTTCGCCGCTGGCTTCGCGGCCGGCCTGCCGCTCGAAGCGGTCGCGAGCGCGTTCAGCAAAGGCGGCCGCGCGTTGCTCGGCGATGTCGGCATCATCATTGTGCTGGGCGCGATGCTCGGTGAACGAAAAGAAGGACCTCAAGAGTCGCCTGGTAATCGGCATGAAGCGCGATGGCCGGCGCGAGTACGATAAAGGCGCACTGGAAGAACTCGTCGAGAAGTGCCTGAAGTCGGGCGTGTCGATCGCTGGCAAATGAGGATGATGTTAATCCGAACCAGTTGCGCAAATGGATTGCACAGTACCAGCAGCGACAACAGGCTCGAGCCCTGATGCTTGTCGACGGTGCAGCGATCGACATGGTACCCAGCGGAATGCGAGCGATCGAGTCGTCGCAGTCGGCTTTTGTGCCGGTCGTTTCGACGCCGCCGTCGACATTGCCCACATCGTCCCCACAGTCGACGACGCTCGCGTTGCATGTGTGCCTATCGAACGACGTCGAGTTCGATCTGTCGAACTGTCGATGCGATTGAACCCGATTGATCCTCGCTCAGTTGAACACGTGATCGGCATGCCTGTCCAACCAGCATGCCGATCAAGGTCGCCATCACGGTCGACAAACTCAATGCGTTTCTCGCGATACGCGAGGAGTACGGTTCGCTTCAACGCGAGCACGAAGAGGTCCGCAGCGCGCTGTGCCTCGTGACCGTGGAACGCGATTTCGCCGAAGAACGGCTCCTGTCTACCGACGCGAACTGTTCGGCGCAAAAAAGCGAGGCGGGCCTCCGGAACAGCCTGGCCTGTTCGACGAAGCCGAATTGCTCGGCATGGGACTGACCTACCTGCGCGCCCAGTGGCCGAAGCTGATCCGCTGCGTTGAGAACGACGACTGGCCCATCGAACAATCCCCGCAAAAGCGCGATTGGCCCGTTCCGCGTCGGGCGCCGCGCGTGGTTGTTCTCGGACAATGTCGACGGGGCCTGATGAGCATCGCTGATCTCGATCGTCACCACACCCACCGGAGGAAAATATGACCGAACCGAAACAGATCAAGGCGTATATCCAGGATGCGTCAGGTCAGTTGCTGCCTCTTACTGCGGATTCACTCATTCTCGAATTCCCGTCCGGCGAATCCTTGGAGGTCGCTTGGGACGCACCGCATCCTGACGACCCCCGCCCAGTTTGCGCGCAAGTATGGGGTGGGCGTCGCGTGCCTGACGTTCAGACAGACGCCGATTTCAATGCAGTGAAACGCCGAACAACTCCGGTCGCGATCTTACCGTCAGCAGGGAACCTTGTGCTGGTTCATCCTTACTCGTTCAGCAAACACGAGCACGATTAGAATTCCCTGTCCGTCGAGCACGGCGCCTCTCAAATGAATGCCCTCTGAGAGACGCCAAGGATGGATCGCATACGCAGGCTTTGCTGGTGTGATCGGTGTTGCAGACGCTCGTACTTTGGAGCGCGTTGACGTGACGACGGCGCGAACAACGGCGTCGCCCTTCTTCGCCTCGTGTTGACGACGCACGCAGGCAAGCCGCCCGGCGAGCGCTGAACTGCGGCGCGGTAAAGCCGCGAAGCGACCAAGCTTCAACAGCCGTGCGCTCCCCGGCCCCGCCGCCTCACTCGTCGCCGCTCACCGCTCCGTCCACTGCCGCCGCTCCGCCCGCCACATGCGCCGCGACCCGCAGCAGGCGGATCTGTTTGCGATAGTTCCGGCACCCGCTGCAGGTCGGCAGATGCAGCCGGATCGCGACCCATTCGCCAGTCGACAGCGAGCGGTCGAGCGCATCGGATAGCAGCCGTGTGATGTCCTTACACTTCCCCATTCGCGTCCTCGCTGGATAGGCCTTTTTCGCTCAGGCACGTGCGCAGTCGCAGCCGCGCGCGATAGATCAGCACGCTGCAATGATTCGCGTTGATCTGCAGTTCGGCGCAGATTGCCGCGATGTCGAGTTCGAGAAACTCACGCATCATGAACACGCGTCCGATGTGCTCGGGCAGATGCTCGAGGCACATCTCGAACAGCGTCCAGAACTGCTGCTGGCGCAATGCGGTTTCGGGGGTCGGCCACGGACGCGGTTTGGTCTCGCGCGACCAGTGGCCGTTGTCCTTGAAGAGTTCGCGATCGAGCAACGCCTCACCGTCGAGTTCGGCTTCGAGCGCCGACAGATTGACCGTGCGCTGGCGCGCGCGCAGCGTGTCGACGAGCTTGTGGCGCAGGATGCCGAACACCCAGGTCTTATGCTCGGACTGCGCGGCGAAACGCGCGGCCTGAGTCCACGCGGCGGTCAGCGCTTCCTGCACGGCGTCCTCGGCAGCCGCGGCATCGCGTAATTGCAGGCGGGCGAAGCGCACGAGATCGCGCCGCAATTGCGCCAGATAGATCGGATCGTCGAGCGAGGGGCCCGGTTGCGTCACGGCGAGCCCCATCGATGCGCTGTCGGCCGCGCCATGTGCTGTGCGTGTTGCCCGGAAACGTCGTGATTCATGAGCGGATGATCGTCCTTGCAGAGGCTGCGGATGCGTGCGCCATTCTGCCTCACGTTCATGCCCAAGCGAATCGGTATTGAACATATGCTCCCTGGCAATCGATAGCCCGAGGAGCTTGGTCGCGCGGCGCCGCCGCTTATGACACCGGAAATTAATTGTTGCGAGAAATGAAATGTCCAGCTTGCGTGCAACAAAGCTTTTGAATCGCTGTACGGACCGCTCGGAGCTTGCGGTCGAGCGCCGATTTGACGCGGTTACGCAATGAGGATTATTTCAATCTACAAAATGATGTCTTCTCGTCTTCGCGGTTTGTGGGAGCGCGGCCGCTCCGGCTTCGGCCTGCAACGGCCCGGCGTCGTACTGCAACGTATTTTTCGGCAACTGATCGGCACGTCGAAACAGGCCGCAACGCAGCACAAGGAAAGAGGGCGCCGGCAACGGCGCCCTTTTCGCGTTCAGCGCGGATGGGAAAGGGCGGCGTAAAGCAGCCCCTTCTATCCACGGCTGCTAGGCAAGCCGCAAACCCCTAACGGCTTGGCGCCTTGCCCCCGCCATCAAGTCCGGCGCCCGTGCGCCAAACCTGCTTGCCTTTCTCCGACAACTCGCCGCAGCCATGCGTGCCATCGGCTTCGACGCCGTCGACGGCCATCTCGCCGCCCGCGGGCTCCTGCGCGCGTTGCTTTACCTTCTTGCGCGCGGCGACGGCTTCGTCGTGTGATTTTCCTGCGTAGTCGAGACTCATGATCCGATCCTCCAGAGTGTCGGTCGTGTCCAATTGCCTCAGATCGGCTTGGCCCGAAGGCATGCTTGATTGACAAGGCAAAAGTCTCACTTATCCACAAGGTTATTCAGCGAATCTGTGGATAACTTTTCGGCTTGCGAGGTTATCCACCGGTGGCGGTGCAAGAACCCTTTTCGATCCGCTATCGCCTCGCCAAATCCGCCAACGCCTGGGCGTTTCGCGCCGCTTTTGCCTATGATGAACAGTTCGTACTCTCTGCGCGTCGAGCGCCTTACCCCGAGGAAGCGAACCATGGCCTATCACATTGCAGTTGTCGTCGGCAGCCTGCGGCGGGACTCGTTCAACCGCCAACTGGCTAAGGCGGTGATTTCCCTCGCTCCATCCGATTTCACCTTCGAATATATCGATATCGGCTCCTTGCCGCTGTACTCTCAGGAATACGACGCCGACTATCCCGAAGCCGGTAAAAAGCTCAAGGAGCGCGTGGAAGCTGCTGACGGCCTGCTGTTCGTGACGCCTGAATACAACCGCTCGATCCCCGGCGTGCTGAAGAACGCGCTCGACTGGGGCTCGCGGCCGTGGGGCACGAATTCGTGGGCCGACAAGCCCGGCGCGGTGATCGGCACTTCGGTCGGCGCGACCGGTACGGCGCTCGCGCAGCAGCATCTGCGCAACGTGCTTGCCTATCTCGACGTCCCAATGATGGGGCAGCCCGAGATCTTCATCAAGCACGATCCGTCGGTGATCAATGAGAAAGGCGAGATCGTCAACGACGGCACGCGCAAGTTCCTGCAAACTTTCATGGATCGCTACGTCGCGTGGGTCAAGCGGCATGGGGCGGTGTAGCTGAGCCTCGCGCGACTGACCGCCCCCTGATCCTCCGTCGAAGCACCGAGGACACGGCGCGCGCCGCGCGACGCGGCCGCGCTCGTTTCGCCCGGCTCGACGCCCGCGGTGCTTGCAACGCTTGCGAGCACCGCCGAGGCCGGCCGGACCGCCGGACCGCCGGACCGCCGGATCGCCGCATCGGCTACACGTGGTGATGCCCGGTCACCCGCTCCCACCCGTGACGCACCGCGAGCTTGAAGCGCTCCCACGTGCTGTCCGACGACGTGGCTTCCCAATGGCGGCGTGCTTCAGGCTCGATCTCTTCCCACGGACGACCGCGGAATTGCGCATCGCGACCGATCTCCGCGCCGTAGCGGTAGGCGGGCACATAGTCTTCGTAGCGCGCGTTCGCGGCCGCGTACTGCTCGTCGTAGTGCGAGCGGAAATCTTCTTCGTACTCCAGATATTCGTTCGGCATCTGAGCGCCGGGACCCGCACCCGGCTGTCCGCCTTCAGGGACGATGTCGGACGGCTGCATCACTGCGCCCGATCCCGGCACGGAGCCGGCGGCGATCGCGCTGCGTCCCGCATCGCCGGCGAGCGGGTGGGCGACGGGTTCGTTGAGCGGATCGCTGATCGGCCGTTCGCTGACCGGTGGCGGCGCGAACGGCTCGGCGCTGGTGCCGATGTCGGCCGGCGGCATGGGGGCCAGCGGATCGGCTCGTGGGGTGGCGCCGGGTTGCATGGTGTCGGCGGTCGTGCCGGTCGCCGAAGTGGCGCCCGTCGCGCCCGCGATTCCAGTCGATTCGGTCATACCCGCCGCACTCGCGGCACCCGCTGCGCCGCTAGTCGAACTCGCGCCCGTGGCCCCGGGTGTCGCCGTGGTATCCCGCATGCCCCGCGTCGCGCCCGCCTCGGTCGTCACGCTCGACGTGCGGGGCGTACCCGGCATCACCGCGCCGATGCCCAGCTCATCGAGCACCGAATGGTCGCGCGAGGTTCCGACCGGCGTGTCCGCTTCGGGCAGGCGGTCGCCGATATCGGTCGCGCCGAGCCGTACCAGCGTATTGCGCGCCAGCTCCGCATGAGACTGGCTCGCCGCGTGGACGCACACGAGCACCGCGCCGCGCCGCATTGCCTCGGCATAGCGCGCGGTGTCCGACTGACGCGGCCCGGTCGAGAACAGACTGGCGAGAAAGCGCTCGATGTTCGCGAGCACGCCCGCGTTGGCGACTTCGCTGGTGGCCGAGCCAACGGAAGGTTCGGCGTTCGCCTGCAACTCGACCCTCTCGCGTGCAAAACCGGTTTGCACAAGCGTGTCGCGGGCGGTTTCAGCCTGCAAGTAGGTGTCGAATAAACCAATCACGGTATGTTGCATGGTCGTCTCCCGACATGTTCTGCTGGAACGGGCGGCACCCGAGGCGCCGTCACTTTGCCCTCTTGGGACACGCAACCTTCATGCCGCCACACCGTCGCGCGGCGGAGCCGCGCCCGATGCCCGGCCGCGATGCCCGCCGCGCTACGCATGACGCGGGCTCGCGATGCAAACCGGCGCGGAGTGCGATCGCCGTGCTTTTTACAAGCTTTGGTAAATGACGCCGGGATGACGCAGACGTCAGGTATCGGCCGGATGCGTGGCCGTCGCGGTGCCGGTTTGCACGGCGTCGTGCTGGATCGTGTCGAGCAGCTTCTCGAGCAGTCCGATATCGAACGGCTTGGACAGCACGTGCACGTTCACGTGCCGCGCGCGGTCGAGCTCTTCCGCGTAGCCGGTGACGAGAATGACCGGCAGCTGCGGGTCGAACGTGAGCACCGCTTCGGCCAGATCGATGCCGCTCATGGTGCCGGGCATGTGAATGTCCGACAGCACCAGATCGAACGGCAGCGGTTCGCCGGTGCCCGCGCGAGTCGCGCGAGCGTCGTCCAGCACGCGCAACGCCGTGTCGGCGTTGAACACGCAGGTGACCTGGTGACCCATCATCTGCAGCAGCGCTTCGGTGCCGGCGGCCACTTCTTCGTTGTCCTCGACCAGCAGCACGCGCAGACCCTGCGGCGCGCCGCTTTCGGGCGCGAGCGCTTCGGCCGGCCCAGCCGTCTGCGGCTCGGCCGACGCGCGCGGCAGATAGAGCCGCACCGAGGTGCCTGCTCCGATCGCGCTGTCGATCGCCGCGAGCCCGCCCGAGCCCTCGCAGAACGCGAATACCTGCGGCAGCCCGAGTCCCGTGCCCATGCCTTTGGGCTTGGTCGTGAAAAGCGGCTCGAACGCGCGCGCGAGCACGTCGGGCGCCATGCCGGCGCCGGTGTCTTCGAGCGACAGTTGCACGAACTCGCCGGTCAGCGGAAAGCCGTCCTCGCGGCGGAACACGACGTTGCTCGCGCGCACGGTGAAGCGCCCGCCGTTGGGCATCGCATCGCGCGCATTGACGGCGACGTTGATCAGCGCGAGCTCGAGCTCGGCGACGTCGACGCGCACCGGCCAGGTGTCGACGCCGCGATCGATGACGAGCGACACCTTCGCGCCGAGCGACGCGCGCAGCAGTTCGCGGCACGACGGCAGCCAGCGTTCGAGCGATAGCGTCTCGGTGCGCAGCGGCTGCTTGCGCGCAACGCCGAGCAGCTGCCGCGTCAGCGACTGACCGCTCTTCAACGCGCGCTCCATTGCCGACAGTTCGCGCTCGAGTCCGCCGACGCCGCGCCGTCGCACGATCTGCACGTTGGCCGACAGGATCATCAGCAGGTTATTGAAGTCGTGCGCGACGCTGCCGACCAGCGTGCCGAGCGCTTCCATCTTGCGCGACTGGCGATACGCGGATTCGACCGAGCGGCGCATCGATGCCTCGGCCTGCCAGCGCTGCCACGCGTCCTCTTCGGCGCCGAGGCGGCGCAGCGACAGCCAGATCACGCACCACAGTACGATCGACGGCGTGAACATCGACAGGATCAGCACGCTCAGGTGCGAGTACCAGGCGGCCCAGATCGCCGACGTGCGATAGCCGCACAGCACGTAGACCGGATACGAGCCGACGTGCCGGAACGCCACGATCAGATTGCCGTCGGCGAAGCTCGAGCGCATCCGCACGACGCCGAAGCGCTGCCCCTGTGTGACCGCTTCGGCGAACGGCGAATCGGACGCGATCGCGGTCGGCTCGCGCGGGCCGCGCGGGTAATGCGCGAGCACCGCGCCGTCGGTGCGCACGAGGCTCATGATGATCGGCGTGGCGTCGCCGCTGCCGAGCAGCTCGCGATAGAACGCGTCGAAATAGCTGGGCCGCAGCGCAATCGACACGACGCCCGCGAACGAGCCATTGGGTGCCTGACGGGCGACGCCCATGTGGAACACCTGCTCGCCGCTCACGTGCCCGGTCATCATTTTCGACACGTGTTCGAGCGGGTTGCCGTCGCGGATGCCGATGAAATCGTCGCGCCGGCCGATCGAAATTTCCGGCGATGGATACAGGCGGCTGCTTGCGAGCAGCGCGCCCTCGCGACCGAAGATCGACACCGAGGCCACCTGCGGATAGCCGCCGCCCATCGTGCGCAGCTTGCCGTGAATCGTGTGTTCGCGCGCGCGGATGCCGTCGTCGTCGAGGCCGTCGGTCAGATCGACGATGCGCGAGTTCAGCGTCTCGTTCATGTCGAACACCTTCAACGCGTGTTCTTCGGCGACGCGCACCGTACGCAGCGCCAGGTCGGTCGCGTCGGCCTCGCGCGAGCGCAGATCGGCGATTGCCATCGCCGTGACGTAGACCAACGGCAGCACGATCGCCGCGATCAGCAGCGCGATCAGCGTGATGCGGCGCACCTGGAAGTTCTGTTCCGGCACGGCGGGAAACGACGCGTCGTCCCGCTCGCGGGCAGGACAATCCGAAAGGCGGCCCGCACGCGCAGAGTCGACCCGGTTTGATGTCATTGTCGTTGAGGCGAAAAGTCGTTCGAATCTGGCAGCCGCGTCTCGGGCCGTTGCCGGCACCATGCCGCCTCCAGAACAAGCATAGACGCAGCGCGGAAAAATTTGCCGTAAAGCGTGGGGGACAGGCGTGCGCCGTGCCGGCAGTGCTTTAAGAGCGGCTTTAAAACAGCGACGAATCGGCAAGCGCAAACGTACACAAAAGTATAAACATAGGAAATTCCCGTCCCGACGATATAATAATTTCTGAAATTAGCCTAGTCTGGAAACAGATCGTTACCGTCAGCGATTCGGGCGAGTTGCTTTTGCGCGGCTTTGCTTCGACAATCCTCACACGATAAAAAGGCCATTGCCGCATCTGAGCGCGGGATCGTCAAAGTCCGCCAAACGCGTCCCGCTGCATTTCGCACCCCTCTCGCCAAAGGCAACTGCAAATTCGACAGGCGCCACTGTACCTGGTCGCGCGTCGGTCGGTGTCACGCCAAGGCGTGCCGCCCTCCCTGTCGGAATGAACGAAGAACGCGAACAACCAGGCGCGGAAAACGCGCAGACGAACGAGCCCATTCCTTTATCCGACCTGCCCAAACCGCCCGACCTGCCGTTGCCATGCTCCCCATTGTGATCGCCGACGATTCGCTGCTCGCCCGCAAGTTGCTCACGAAGGCACTGCCGCCGGACTGGGCCGTCGACGTGTCCTATGCGACGAACGGGCGCGAGGCGCTCTCGCTGTATCGCGAGGGCAAGGCATCGGTGATGTTTCTCGATCTGACGATGCCGGACATGACCGGCTACCAGGTCCTCGAAGCGTTGCAGCACGAGGACCTCAATACCTTCGTGATCGTCGTTTCAGCCGACGTGCAGCCGCTCGCCCAGGCCCGTGTGCGCGAGCTCGGCGCGATCGCGTTCATCGCCAAGCCGGTGACGCCGGAGGCGGTCCTGCCCATCCTCAAGGAGTACGGCTTGTATGTCTGAGCCCGCCTTCACCGAAGACCAGCGCGACGCGCTACAGGAAATCGCCAATCTCGCGATGGGCCGGGCCGCGACGCGGCTCGCGCGGCTGCTCGATTCGTTTATCGAGCTGTCGGTGCCGCGCGTGCGAATGGTCGCGGTGAGCGACGCGGCGCGCACGCTGCGCGAGATGACCCACATCGACGACACAGTCAGCGCGGTGCGCCAGGGCTTTCGCTCCGACATCAAGGGCGAGGTGCTGGTGATCTGTCGCAGCGACAGCATCGCGCAGTTGTGTTCGCTCGTGAGCGACCCGTACGCGCGCTCCAGCTACGAGGCGATCAGCGAGCGCGAACTGATGCTCGACGTCGCGAACCTGCTGTCCGGCGCGTGCGTGTCGTCGATACTCGACCAGCTGGGCCGCACGCCGGTATTTTCCGCGCCGGGCATGCTCGGCGACACGCTGACGCTCGACGAAGTGTTCCAGCCCGGCATGCTGCAATGGCAGGTGGCGCTGCTCGTCGAAGTAAATTTCGCGCTGGAACATCAGAGTTTTCGCGCGCATCTGGTGATGCTGATGCCCGAAGACTCGATCCGCCACATGAATGAAGCGCTCGATGCGCTGCTGTCAAGCCTATGAATGTCTCCATGGAATCGTTGAGCGAGCTCGTGGTCGAGCGGGTCGGGTTTGGCATCTTCGTGCTCGACCGCGAACTGAACGTGCTGATGTGGAATCGCTTCATGCAGGACCATAGCGGCCTGTCGGCGGAGCAGGTGGTCGGCCGCTCGATCTACCTGAACTTTCCGGAGCTGCCGCACGTGTGGCTGTCGCGCAAGATCGAGAGCGTGTTTCAACTCGGCAGCTTCGCGTTCAGCTCGTGGGAGCAGCGCCCGTATCTGTTCAAGTTCGATCACGACCGGCCGATCACCGGCGGGGTCGACTTCATGCAGCAGGACTGCACGTTCATGCCGCTGATGCGCGGTCGCGAAGTGGTGGCCGTGTGCGTGACGATCTCCGACGTGACGCATGTGAGCATCGTGCAGCGTGAACGCGAGGACGCGGTCGCGAAGCTGCAGGAGTACGCGAATCGCGACGGGCTGACCGACATCGCGAACCGGCGGTTTTTCGAAGCGCGGCTGCGCGACGAGTTCACGCGCTGGCAGCGCTATGGCGGCGACATGTCGATGCTGCTGTTCGATCTCGATCACTTCAAGAAAATCAATGACCAGTTCGGTCACGGCGTCGGCGATACGGTGCTGCGCGTGATGGCGCAGCGCGTCGCCGGCATGGTGCGCGCGCAGGACACGTTCGGGCGCTTCGGCGGCGAGGAATTCGCGCTGCTGTTGCCGTGCACGCCGCTCGACGACGCCATGCTGGTGGCGGAGAAGATCCGTCGCGTGATCGAGGAAACACCGGTCGAGCTGATCGGCACCAGCGTGCCGGTCACCGCGAGCCTCGGCGGCGCGTCGGCGCGCGACGGCGTGCTCACCTACGACGTGCTGATCAACGAGGCCGACGCGGCGCTGTACAGCGCGAAGCGCCAGGGCCGCAACTGCGCGGTCGCGTTCCGGCTCGCGGGCGCCTGATTCGCTAGTGAGGGCGGCGCGGTCGAACCCGCCGCGCCCGGCGGCCTTCATTCCCGCCCCATTGGCCGGCGAAACTGCGGTCACCGGCAAAGATTGCTATACTTTTCGCCGTTTCCGGCCGCCCAGCCGAATGTTTCGCGCGTGGGCGCACCGCCCTGCGGGTCGGCATAAAAAACCTCTTTGAACGCCTTTCAGCGGGCGCCTCCAGCGGAGATCGTCTTGGCTGTTTCCAATCTTGTCGTGGACGATACTGAAATCGACGCCGCTGCCGCCACATCCGGCAGCTCGTTTTATCTCGCCATGCGCATCCTGCCGCCGGCGCAGCGCGATGCGATGTACCAGGTCTACGCCTTCTGCCGCGCCGTCGACGACATCGCCGACAGCGACCGGCCGCGCGCCGAACGCGCGGCCGGTCTCGAGCAATGGCGCGCCGACATCGACGCGTGCTATGCGGGCAAGCCGCGCGCGTCGCTACGCGCGCTGACGCGGCACATTCACACGTTTCATCTGCAACGCGAGGATTTTCACGCGATGATCGACGGCATGGCGATGGACGCCGCCGCCGACATCTGCGCGCCCGACGACGCCACGCTCGACCTCTATTGCGACCGCGTCGCGAGCGCGGCCGGCCGTCTGTCGGTGAGGATATTCGGGATGCGCGACGAGCCGGGCCGGCTGCTCGCGCATCATCTCGGCCGCGCGCTGCAGCTCACCAACATCCTGCGCGACATCGACGAAGACGCCGACATCAACCGCTGCTATCTGCCGCGCGAGTTGCTCGCGCGCGAAGGCATCGCGGTGACGAGCCCGACGCAGATCGCCGACGATCCGACTCTGCCGCTCGTCTGCGCGACGCTCGCCGAGCGCGCGAAGCAGCACTTCGCCGAGTCCGACGCGATCATGGATCGCGAGCCGCGCGGCCACGTGCGCGCACCGCGCATCATGTCGGGCGTCTATCGCGTGCTGCTCGAGCGCACGCTGGAGCGCGGCTTCGACGTTCCGCGCAGCAAGGTCAGCAAGCCGAAGCTGCGCCTGCTGTGGATCGTCGCGCGCTACGCGCTTTTCTGAGCTGATGCCGAGGCTCGTCCACGTAGTCGGCGCGGGCGTGGCCGGGCTCGCCGCCGCTGTGCAGTTGCAACGGCGCGGCGCGCGGGTCGTGCTGCATGAAGCGCAGCATTACGCGGGCGGCCGCTGCCGTTCATACTATGACGCGAAGCTCGGTGCGACGCTCGACAGCGGCAATCACGTCGTGCTGTCGGCCAATGCGGCGACGCTGAACTACACGCGCGCGATCGGCGCCGCCGGCGAACTGGTCGGCCCCGCGCGGCCCGAGTATCCGTTCGTCGATCTGGCCACGCGTGCGCGCTGGACCGTGCGTCTGTCGCCGGGGCGCTTGCCGTGGTGGATTTTCGATGCACGCGCGCGCGTGCCCAACACGGGCCCGACCGATTACCTGTCGCTCGTGCCGCTGCTGTTCGCGAAGCCGGGCCGCAGCGTCGCGCAGACGATGCGCTGCCACGGACCGCTGTGGGACCGGCTGCTGCGGCCGCTACTGCGTGCGCTACTGAATCTGGAGCCGGGCGATGCGTCGGCCGGGTTGACCGGCGCGCTCGTGCGCGAAACGCTGCTTGCGGGCGGGCTCGCGTGCCGGCCGCTGGTCGCGCGTAACGGTCTTGGCAGCGCGTTCGTCGATCCGGCGCTGCGGCTGTTGCAACATGGCGGCGCGACGATCCGGCTCGGTTCGCGTCTGCGCGACATCACGTTCGCGGCCGACCCGGCCCGTGTGCAGGCGCTGCATTTCGACGATGAGAGCATCGCGCTCGGCGCGAACGAGGCGGTGATTCTCGCGCTGCCGCCCGACGCTGCGGCGTCGCTGGTGCCGGGTCTGCGCGCGCCGACCCGCTTCGCGGCCGCGCTCAACGTGCATTTCGCGGTCGAGCCGCCGTTCGGCCTGCCGCAGATCACCGCGCTGCTGAACGGAACGGCCGAATGGCTGTTTGCGTTCGACGAGCGCCTGTCGGTGACGCTCAATGGCGCCGAGCGGCTCTTCGACACGCCGCACGACGCGCTCGCGGCGACCGTCTGGGCCGAGGTCGCGCAGGCGGTGAATCTGCCGCTCGCGCCGCTGCCGCGGTGGCAGGTCGTGATGGAACCGCGCGCGACGTTTGCCGCGCTGCCCGCGCAGGAGACGCTGCGGCCCGGCACGCGCACTCGCTGGAACAACTTGCTGCTCGCGGGCGACTGGACGGCAACTGGCCTGCCCGCGATGCTCGAAGGCGCGATCCGCTCCGGCCAGAAGGCCGCGGACACGTTTCTGAATCAACCGATGGAACGCCGATGAACGACTTATCTCAAACCCCGCCGCTCGACGCGGTGCTGCCCGAAGCCGCCGATGCGGCGCTGAATCCGGCCGAAGCTGCCGTGGTTGCCAACGCGCCCGCCGTGGCGGACGCATTGGCAACCGCAACGCCGGCGCCTGAGCAAGGCGACGGCGCGAGCGCGCTCGACACATCGATCACGCGCGCGACCGATGCGATCCTGGCCGCGCAGCGTCCCGACGGCCATTGGCTCTACGAACTCGAAGCCGACGCGACGATTCCTGCCGAATACGTGCTGCTGGTTCACTATCTCGGCGAAACGCCGAACCTCGAACTCGAACAGAAGATTGCGCGTTATCTGCGCCGCATCCAGTTGCCGAACGGCGGCTGGCCGCTATTTGCCGACGGCGCGCTCGACGTCAGCGCGAGCGTGAAGGCGTACTTCGCGCTGAAGATGATCGGCGACCCGATCGACGCCGAGCACATGGTGCGCGCGCGCGACGCGATCCTCGCGCACGGCGGCGCGGAACACGTGAACGTGTTCACGCGAATCCTGCTTGCCCTGTTTGGCGTGGTGTCGTGGCGTGCGGTGCCGATGATGCCGGTCGAGATCATGCTGCTGCCGATGTGGTTCCCGTTCCATCTGTCGAAGGTGTCGTATTGGGCGCGTACCGTGATCGTGCCGCTGCTCGTGCTCAACGCGAAGCGGCCGCTCGCGCGCAATCCGCGTAAAGTGCGCATCGACGAACTGTTCCGCGGCGCGCCGGTGAACACCGGCATGAAGGAGCGCGCACCGCATCAGCACGCGGGCTGGTTCGGCTTTTTCCGTTGTGTCGATACGGTGCTGCGCGCGGTCGACGGCCTGTTGCCGAAGGCGAACCGCGAGCGCGCAATCCGCGCGGCTGTCGCGTTCGTCGACGAACGGCTGAACGGCGAGGACGGCCTCGGCGCGATTTTCCCGGCGATGGCCAACTCGGTGATCATGTACGACGTGCTCGGCTATCCGGCCGATCATCCGCATCGCGCGATCGCGCGCAAGTCGCTCGACAAGCTGCTCGTCATCAAGGACGACGAAGCCTATTGTCAGCCGTGTCTGTCGCCGGTGTGGGATACGTCGCTCGCCGCGCACGCGCTGCTCGAAACCGGCGAGGTCCGCGCCGAACAGGCGGCCGAACGCGGGCTCGCGTGGCTGCGGCCGCTGCAGATTCTCGATGTGCGCGGCGACTGGATTTCGCGCCGCGCGAACGTGCGGCCGGGCGGCTGGGCGTTCCAGTACAACAACGCGCATTACCCCGATGTCGATGATACGGCGGTGGTCGCGATGGCGATGCACCGCTCTGCGGCGCTCACGCAATCCGATGTGGATCACGAAGCGATCGCGCGCGCGCGCGAATGGGTGGTCGGCATGCAGAGCAGCGACGGCGGCTGGGGCGCGTTCGAACCGGAAAACACGCAGTACTACCTGAACAACATTCCGTTCTCGGACCACGGCGCGCTGCTCGATCCGCCGACCGCGGACGTGTCGGGCCGCTGTCTGTCGATGCTCGCGCAGATCGGCGAGCTGCCACCAAGCAGCGAGCCGGCGCGGCGCGCGTTTGACTACATGCTGCAGGAGCAGGAGTCGGACGGCAGCTGGTACGGCCGCTGGGGCCTGAACTACATCTACGGCACGTGGACCGCGCTGTGCTCTCTGAACGCGGCCGGTATGCCGCACGACGACCCGCGCATGCGGCGCGCGGTGCAATGGCTCGTGTCGATCCAGAACGAGGACGGCGGCTGGGGCGAGGGCGGCGAGAGCTACAAGCTCGACTATCGCGGCTACGAGCGCGCGCCGAGCACCGCGTCGCAAACCGCGTGGGCGTTGCTCGGGCTGATGGCGGCGGGCGAGGTCGATCACCAGGCGGTAGCGCGCGGTATCGACTATCTGCGGCGTGAGCAGCGCGAGCATGGGTTGTGGGACGAAACGCGCTTTACCGCGACCGGCTTTCCGCGCGTGTTTTATCTGCGCTACCACGGCTATCGCAAGTTCTTCCCGCTGTGGGCGCTCGCGCGCTTCCGTCATCTGAAGCGCAATGGGCTCACGCGCGTCGCGGTTGGGATGTGACGGATGTCTGTGTCGATGATCCCGTCCGTCGGGGCGGGCGATAGCAGCTTGCCGGTGATCGTCGTGGCGGGCATGGCGTTCGAGGCGCGCATTGCGCGTGGCGACGGCAGCGAGCGCGTCGAGGTCGTGTATGCCGCGCGCGCCGATCTGCTCGAGCGCGCGCTGAACGCGGCGGTCGCTCGCGGCGCGGCGGGGATCGTCAGTTTCGGCACCGCGGGTGGACTCGCGCCGGATTTGGAGCCGGGCGCGCTGATCGTCGCGGATGTGGTGTATGGGCCGTTTGGGCGTATCGATACGGATCGGCAGTGGACCGAGCGGATCGCCGCCGCCGTGACGGCTGAAGGGCTCGCGGGACGTCTGCGCCGCGGCGCGATGGCGGCGGTCGCCGCGCCGTTGATCACCGCTGAAGACAAACGCGCGCTGCACGAATCGACCGGCGCGCTCGCGGTGGACATGGAATCGCATATCGCCGGCGCAACCGCTGCCGCGCACGGTGTGCCGTTCGCCGTGTGTCGCGCGGTCGCCGATCCTGCCTGGCGTACGCTGCCGCCCGCCGCGACGGCGGGCTTGCGCGACGACGGCACCACGGCGCTGGGGCTGATTCTGCGCCAACTGCTGCGGCAACCGTCGCAACTCGGCGCGCTGCTGCGCCTGGCCGCCGATGCGCGCGCCGCGCGGATGACGCTGGTAGAGACGCGACGGGCGCTAGGCAAGGGCGGTGCGCTGCGGACTACAAAATCTACCGTTCCGAATGACAATGAGTAAATTTCTTTTACGCGCTTTTGCGTCACTGGCTCTTGCGTTGGCACTCGTGCCGGGTGTCACCACCGCAGCGACTCCGGATACACCAGATGCCGCTGTGAAGGCGTTTCGACTATCGCCATAAACGCTTGCCGGGCGGTGCCGACTACTTCACGCGGGTGCAAGACCTCGATCCGCAAGCATGGCTCAAAACGATGACTTTGCATCCGGCGATCGCGCTTGGCGGAACGGCGGTAATACCAGTGACGTTCGGGTCGACGGAAAAACAGAATCTCGTCGTGTTCGTTGCAAAGGAGAACGGAAACTGGCGGATAACCAAGGTAGAAGACACAACCGGTTATCAGGGATTCCACCAGTACGACCCGATGGATTAGTGAATGCGTTTAGCTCGGCGGTTTTGTCGGGCGACAGTTCGGCTGTACTTCCGAGCGCCTGATTGAAGCGCTATGGCATGGCCGGCGCGGCGGCCGGTTCCCCGGCCACCGCAACCGCTATTGCGGGGCCGATGCCGGGGCGGCCGGCTCGGCTGGCACGGCCCTCCCGCCGGACTCACCCGGATCGTTGTAATTCGGCAGCGCGGCCGGCGCGCCCTTGGTCGCGCCGCCCGCTCCCGAGGCCCCATTCGGGCCGACGTGGCCCGGATCAGAGTAGTTCGGCAGGCCGCCCGCGGGCGCGCCGGCCGCGGGCGCGGCAGCCGGGCCCGTATCGCCGTGATCGTCGTAATTCGGCAGCGGCGCAGGGATATTGCTCGTGCCGCGCAGACGCGCGAGACGCTGCTGCGTGTAGGCATCACGGACGAACGAGTATTTGTCGAGCGCGGCCTGCTCCAGAAGGCTGGTCGCGCCGAGCAGATCCGAACGCGTGCTCACGAACTGCAGCACGTACAGCGGATTGCGGGTCGCGGGCTCGATATAGTTCAGCGGATTGAACTTCACATCGACGACGAGCCCCATGCTGTCGCGCACCGTGCTCGGCCCGAACAGCGGCAGCACCAGATACGGACCCGACGGAATGCCCCAATGCCCGAGCGTCAGACCGAAGTCCTGATGATGCTTGGGCAGACCCGCAGGCGTCGCCCAGTCGAGCAGGCCGCCAAGACCAAACACCGAGTTGAACGCGAAGCGCATGATGTCTTCGGTCGCATCGGTGATCTTCAGTTGCAGCAGCGCGTTGGCGGCGTTGGTGAGGTCGCCGAGGTTCGAGAAGAAATTGCTGACGGCCGTGCGCAGCGGCTGCGGCGTCACCTTCTGGTAGCCCTTCGCGACCGGCACGGCGATATAGCGATCGACGCCGTCGTTGAAAGTGAAGATCGCCCGGTTCACCGGCTCGAATGGATCGCCCGGCTTGCGGTCGGGGGCGGTCGCGCAGCCGGAAATGAGACCCGCGGCGGTGATCGCCAGCGCGGTGTTACGCAGCTTCATGCTTATATTCCCTTTTGCTTCGCGCGACGTTGACGCGGCTTGCCCATCAGCACCGGCTGGAAAACTACCGCGCCGATCAGCGTGCAGAACAACGAAAGCGCGAGCAGCTTGCCCATGCTGGACGTGCCCGGATGATGCGACAGCCACAGGCTACCAAACGCGGTGGCCGTTGTGGCAGCGCTGAACAGCACCGCATGCGTGAGGCTCGACTGCAACAGACCGGTCTGGCCGTGGCGCCACGCCATCACGAAGTAGATCTTGAACGCGACGCCGACCCCGAGCATCAACGGCAACGCGATGATGTTCGCGAAGTTCAGCGGCATGCCGAACACCACGCACAACTCAAGCGTGACGAGCGCGGAGACCAGCAGCGGCACCAGCGTGCGCAACACGTCACCGACACGGCGCAGCGCGATCCATAGCAGCACGGCGATCGACAGCAGCGCGTAGACGGCCGCTTGCAGGAACGCCTTGATGATCGTGTCGGCCGAATGCAGGATCGAGATCGGTCCGCCGATCGCGCCCGGTTCCGCCTTCTTAACTGCGTGCGCGAAACGGGCGAGCATCCGGTCGTCGTTCGGATCGACGCCGGGCGGCACCTTCGGCGCGATATCGACGAGCGCGCGACCGCCCTTGCCGATCCACATCGCGGTGATGCCCGGGGGCACGTTCTGCCGGGTGATTTCGGTCGGCTGCAGAAGGTTCTCGAGTTGCTTCAACGCGATGAGCAGCGTGTCGGACATTGCAACTTCTGCGCGCTCGCGCGTGGCGGCGTCGGCGGCGGCGAGCTTCTGCAAGGTCGCGGACAGGTGCTGCGCCTCCGCCGCGCCCGGTCCCGGATGGTCCTCGGCGGCGAGCGACAACTGATTCGCCGCGCGCTTCAATGCGGCGACGCGCACGTTGTCGGTGGCCTGCGGCGCGGGCTGTTGTTGCAGCGCCGGCAGCAGTTGCTGCGCGGCGCTCGCGATCAGCATCATCTTCTGCTGCTGGTCGGCCGGCACGAAGGTGCTCAGCGTGTTGACGCGGCCCACTTCCGGCAGCTTGCGCAGTCGCTCCGCGATAGCGTCGGCGTCGGCAAGCGATGGCGCCAGCGCCTGCACGTTGTTGACCGCGGCTTCGGGCGAATCCTTCAGCGACAGCAACGTCGCCAGCGATTCCGTATGCGGGTCCTTCAGATGCAGCGGGTTGAAGTCGAAACGCAGGTGCGTGAGCAGCGGCGTCGCGCCGAGCACGACCAGCAGCGTGCCGATCAGCACCGGCTTGCGATGACGGTCGAGGAAATCGTCGACGGGCTCGAGCTGCTTGAAACCGGGCGAGGCGACTTCGCCCGGCGGATTGAAAAGCTTCAGCAGCGCCGGCAGCAGCGTCATGTTGGTGAAGTATGCGACGAACATGCCGACGCCCGCGATCTGACCCAGCTCCGACACGCCGCGATACGCGGTCGGCAGGAACGAGAAGAAGCTCAGCGCGACCGCGACGGCCGCCAGTGTGAGCGGCACGCCGATGCTATGCGCGGTGTGCATCAGCGCGGCCGACAGCCGGTCGTCGCGGTTGCGCTCCTCGCGATACTTGACACCGAACTGCACGCCGAAATCGACGCCGAGCCCGACGAACAGCACCATGAACGCGACCGAAATCATGTTGAGCGCGCCGACCATCAACAGGCCGAGTGCGGCCGTGATCGCGAGGCCGACGAACAGCGTGATGAACACCGCCGCAATCATGCGGCCCGAGCGCAGCGCGAGCCACAGAATGATCAGCACGACGATGAAGCTGCCGATGACATTCAGCACTGCGCCGTCCTGGACGGACGCGAACTCCTCGTCGGCGAGCGGCTGCTCGCCGGTCAGGCGAACCGTCGCGCCGTAGCGCGATTCGAGATGCAGCGAAACCGCGGTTGCGCGAATCGCCCTCGATGCGCTCGCGCCCGGCTCCAGCGCATCGTAGTTGACGACCGGCCGCACGACGATGAACGAGCGCGCCGGATCGGTGGTGGCGCCTTTATCGACGAGCGCGCGCCACGAGAACGCAGCGGGCTGGCCGGCCAGCACGCGATCGAGCGTGTTCGCGCTTTGTGAAAGCAGCCGGCTCATGTCGGCGAGTTTGACCTGGCCGAGTTGCAGCGGCAGCAGCAGAGTCGTGGTCAGCGTGCCGGCGAGACCGGTCAGGCTCGGATCATGCGCAAGCGTGTTGACGAGCGGGCGCGACTGCACGAGTTGCGAAGTGGTGGACATCACCTCGTCGGTGGACAGAAACAGCAGGCCGTTGTGTTCGAAGAACGAGCCGCCGGCGGGCTGCGAGACCGACGTGAACTCCGTCGGATCGGCTCTGAGCGCGGCGGTCAGCGCGTTGGCGGCGGCGTCGGCGAACTCGGGCGCGCGCGCCTCGATGACCACCAGCACGCTGTCGCCGCGATCAGGGAAGGCTGCGTCGAGTGCGTTCTGGACAGCCGACCATTGCTTGTTGGTCTCGACGAGACGGCTGATGTCCGTGTTGATCTTGAAGTTATGCGCGACGTATATGCCGCTCAGGACTGCGAGCACGATCGACAGCGCGATGATCCTCAGCGGATGGCGCACCGAGTACGCGACGAGACGGACGATAGATGACTTCAGCATGTAGGCGGACGTGGCCTTATCACGGATGTTGTTTTTGACGAAGGTGCATAAGTATACAGAGCCCGGGCAAGCAAGCCCGACTTCGGTAGCAAGTACGGCTCCCGGCGGCTTGGCCGGGATGGGAACGCAATCCCCGCTATACTGGTCTACCCCTCTTTAGCCGCGGGGCTGTTGCCCGCCGGCGCTACTTCTTTCGAGTCATGACAAGCGTATGAAACGATATCTGACTGCTTTTGTGGCTGCGGCCGTGGTATCTACGGCGGCGTTCGCGCAGAGCGCACCCGACGCCGTGGTAAAAAGTGCGGTCCAGGGCACGGTGACTGCAATGAAGGCTGACCCGCAGGCGCGCGGCGGCGACATGGCGAAGATCACCCAGGTCGTCCAGACGCACTTCCTGCCCGCCACCGACTTCCAGCGCACCACGCGTATCGCGGTCGGCAAGCCGTGGTCGACCGCGACGCCGGAGCAGCAGAAGGAGCTGTACGAGCAGTTTACGCTGCTGCTCACGCGCACCTATGCCGCATCGCTATCGCAACTGCGCGACCAGGACGTGAAGTTCCAGTTTGCGCCGGTAAGCGTGCCCGGCGGCGCCTCCGACGTCGTCGTGCAATCGCACGTGATCAGCAACGGCGGCGACGATGCGATCGACTACCGGCTCACCAAGGGGGCGTCGGGCTGGAAGATCTACGACATCAACATGATGGGCGCCTGGCTGATCCAGGTGTACCAGACGCAGTTCGCCGACCAGATCGCCAAAGGCGGTATCGACGGGCTGATCAAATTCCTGACCGCGCACAATGCGCGCGGTGCGTAAGCGGGGCGACAGAAGTTTTGATCGATAAAGAAAAGCGCGGTGGCCTCGACTGGCCACCGCGCTTTTTTTCATGCTGCTTGCGCTAACAATCAGGCGCGATACAGGGGCGGCGCGCGGCCGCCATCCTGTCGAGCGCTTCAGTGCGCCGCCGTCGCGGTCTCCACCTTCTTGCCCTTGCCGGCGCGCGTGATTTCTTCGAGCTTGATCTCGACGTGACGCGAGAACATGTATTCGGCGGGACGCTGCTTGTCGAGCGGGATGTCCTGCGCGAACGCGCCCGTCGTCTTCGGACCGCGCATGCTGACCTTCAATGCCTTCAGCGGGTGCGCGACCGTGTCCATCACGGCCGTCGCTTCGAATCCGCAGTGGACCATGCAGTCCGCGCACTTTTCGTAGTTGCCGGTGCCGTACTTGTCCCAGTCCGTGGTTTCCATCAGTTCCTTGAAGGTCTTCACGTAGCCTTCGCCGACCAGATAGCACGGCTTTTGCCAGCCGAATACGGTACGCGCCGGGTTGCCCCACGGCGTGCATTCGTAGGTCTGGTTGCCCGCGAGGAAGTCGAGGAACATGGCCGACTGGCTGAACGACCAGTTCTTGCCGTTGTTGCCGCGCTTGAAGATCTCGCGGAACAGTTGCTTGGTCTTGTCGCGGTTCAGGAAGTGCTGCTGATCCGGCGCGCGCTCATACGCATAACCGGGCGACACCGTGATGCCGTCGACGCCCATCGGGCCCAGCGTGTCGAAGAACTTCGCCACGCGTTCCGGCTGCGCGTCGTTGAACAGCGTGCAGTTGATGTTCACGCGGAAGCCGCGGCGCTTCGCTTCGCGGATCGCGGCGACGGCCTTCTCATACACGCCTTCCTGCGACACCGAGTGATCGTGCGCTTCCTTGTCGCCGTCGAGGTGAACCGACCACACGAAGTACGGATTCGGCTCGTAGTCGTCCATCTTCTTTTCCATCAACAGCGCGTTCGTGCACAGGTACACGAACTTCTTGCGCGCCATGATGCCCTTGACGATTTGCGGCATTTCCTTGTGCAGCAGCGGCTCGCCACCCGCGATCGACACGACCGGCGCGCCGCATTCGTCGACGGCCTGCAGGCATTCTTCCAGCGACAGACGCTGGTTCAGGATTGGATCCGGATAGTCGATCTTGCCGCAGCCATTGCAGGCGAGATTGCAGCGAAACAGCGGCTCCAGCATCAGGGCGAGCGGATAGCGTTTGTTGCCGGAGAGATGCTGGCGCATGATGTATGCGCCGACGCGGACCTTCTGTAGCAGCGGAATAGACAAGGCGTCCTCCTTAAACTTCGCGTGCAGCGAGTGGTTGCATCAGTTTCGATGGCAACTTGAATTCGACTTTTTCTTCATGGCCCGCCATCGTCGTGACATCGACGGGCCCCAATGCGCGCAGCGCATCGATCACGTTTTCGACCATTTCTTCGGGTGCCGACGCGCCGGCCGTGATGCCGACCGTCCGCACGCTGGCGAACCATTCCGCCTTCACTTCGGAGCCGTCGGCGACGAGGTAGCTCGCCACGCCACTTTCGCTGCCGATTTCACGCAGCCGGTTCGAGTTCGAGCTGTTGGTCGCGCCGACCACCAGCAGCACGTCGACCTCTTTGCTCAACGCGCGCACTGCCGCCTGGCGGTTCTGCGTCGCATAGCAGATGTCGCGCGTGTCGGGACCGACGATGTCGGTGAAGCGGCGCATCAGCGCGTCGATGATGCCGCGCGTGTCGTCCACCGACAGCGTGGTTTGCGTCACGTAGGCGAGCGGCGTATCTTCCCGCAACTCGAGCTTCGCGACTTGTGCCTCGCTCTGCACGAGCAGCACCTTGCCGGGAATCTGGCCGATCGTGCCTTCAACTTCGGGATGGCCGGCGTGGCCGATCAGGATCAGCGTGCGGCCGGCGGCCACGTACTGACGACCCTGCACGTGCACCTTGGTCACGAGCGGGCAGGTCGCGTCGAGCACGTCGAGGCCGCGCGCTTCGGCATCACGTTCGACGGTTTTCGCCACGCCATGCGCGCTGAATATCGCGACGGCACCTTGCGGCACTTCATCGAGTTCCTCGACGAAACGTGCGCCCTTCTGGCGTAGATTGTCGACCACGTGACGGTTGTGGACAATCTCGTGGCGGACATACACGGGCGCGCCGTGTTGCCGTAACGCACGATCGACGATTTCGATTGCGCGGACAACGCCCGCACAAAAGCCGCGGGGCTGAGCAAGGATGACTCGCATAAATTGGCGAACTCCAACTAACGCGGGTTTCGAAGAAGTCGTGACACTGACTTTATCGCCGCGCTCATCTTGATTAGTTGACGTCTTGAGCCCGGCGACGGGCCGGTACAGCAAAACCAAACGCGCATTCTAACGCTATCGGGGCCGCTTTGCTTTTTTGGCGCGGCCCGTGTGTTGGGCGCTTGCTGCAGCCGCTGGGCCTTGCAGAGGACCGCGGCTGCGAGCGTTACAACGATGTAAGGAGCCAGCGCGAAAATGCCTCGCAACGCGCCCGGCCACGCCCCACACTGCACCGCCACGGCGGAACCCTTAAACTACCGTTCCTTGCTGCGCGCACGGCGCGCTGTATTACAGAATGGTTTCGAGGCTCGCGCGATGGACGCCGATCAACACGAAAACCTTCCGATCGCGAGGGGGGTGCTGCCGAAGGTGCTGCGCGCGCCCGTCGATATTATCTACCAGGTCGTGCGAGCGCGCGGGTTCCGATGTATTGCGCGAGCGTGCGGTGCTCGCCCTGTTCGACTGATGCGTGGTGGCGGCGCGCACCTGTCCATGGAACTATCGAGACGCGTCGGCATGGCGGCGCGCACAATCGAGGGTAATGCTTAATGGCGGTGGTCCTGTTCGTTCTTTCGTGTATTTCCCTGCTGATCTGGTGCGTGCTGCTGTTCGCGCGCGGCGGCTTCTGGCGCGCGAGTCCCGCAGCGCCGCTCAACATCGCTGCGCGCGACGCATGGCCGGCCGTCGCAGCCGTCGTGCCGGCACGCAATGAAGTCGACGTGATCGCCGAGGCGGTCACGTCGCTGCTGAAGCAGGACTATGCGGGCGCGTTCCACGTGATCGTCGTCGATGATCACAGCACCGACGGCACCGCCGACGCCGCGCGGGCCGCCGCGTTAAAGCTGCAATGCCCGGAGCGCCTCACCGTGCTGAGTGCGAAGCCGTTGCCGCCTGGCTGGTCCGGCAAGGTGTGGGCGCAATCGCAGGGCATCGAGGCGGTGCGCGCGCTCGATCTGCGCGCCGAATTCCTGCTGCTGACCGATGCCGACATCGGCCATCCTGCGGAGGCGCTGACACAGCTCGTCGCTCGCGCGGACGTCGAAAAGCGCGACCTCGTCTCGCTGATGGTCAGGCTGCGCTGCGATTCGTTCTGGGAAAAGGCGCTGATTCCAGCCTTCGTGTTCTTCTTCGCGAAGCTGTATCCGTTCGCGTGGGTCAACAATTCGCGCAACCGCACCGCGGCCGCGGCGGGCGGATGCATGCTGGTGCGCCGCGCAGCGCTCGAGGAAGCGGGCGGCATCGATTCGATCCGCGCCGAGCTGATCGACGATTGCAGTCTCGCCGCGCGCATCAAGCATCGCGGCACCGGGCGCCATCCGATCCGGCTCGACGTGGCGGCGAAGAGCGTGTCGCTGCGTCCTTACGATAGTTGGCGCGACATCTGGAACATGATCGCGCGCACCGCGTTCACGCAGCTGCGCTACTCGCCGCTGCTGCTCGCCGGCACGCTTCTCGGCATGGCGATCATCTATCTGTTGCCCCCGATCGCGGCGTTGATCCTCGGGCCGCTCGGCTGGCCGGCCTGGATTGCGTGGGCGGCGATGTGCTGCGCGTATGCGCCGATGCTCGTCTACTACCGGCGCTCGCCGCTGTGGGCGCCGTTTCTGCCGCTCGTGGCGTTGTTCTATGTTGGCGCGACCTTCGCATCGGCGGTGCGTTACTGGCGTGGCAAGGGTGGGCAGTGGAAGGCGCGCGTGCAGGCGCCGGTGCAGGAGCGCTGAAGTCTGGCGATGGCCGATGCCATTGTCGGAGGCAGGCGTAAAAAAAGCGGCTCCTGGCCGCTTTCTTACATCATGCTTCTTTCTTCACGCGTTGGTCAGCATCATGTACATCTGGATCACGATGTCCGGCGAGAACGTGAACGGCACCCAGCCGTGGCCGGTGTGGCGCATCACGAGCAGGCGGTCACCGTTCGACTGCTTCTGCACTGCCATCATCGGATTCTTCGTCGAGACGAATTGCCAACCCGGCGGGATCCCCTGTGGCTGCTCCGGCGTCATCGACGCACGCGCGTTCGACAGCTCCTCGATCAGCCGGCTGATCTGATCCGGGCGCAGCGCGACGGTCTGGTTGCCGATTGTCATCGTGATTTCGTCGCGCGCGGGCCGGTTGATTTCGAGCGTCGGCTGGAGTTGCTGGGCGGCGGGCTCGGCGTTCGTTTCGGGGTTCGCCCCGGTGATCGCGGGCTGTTCCGCTGCCGCGTCGTGCTCGGCATGCTCCGCCGCCGCGGGCGATGCCGCCGCGTCAGCGCTTGTCTCGGGAGTGTTCTCGGCCTGCGTGGCCACGACAGCCTGAATGAGCTGATCGACGCCCATTTCCAGCGCGCCGAGCTGTTCGTGAAGATTCATGCGAGGTTTCTCAGGTAGGACCCGCGATTTTACCTGCTGCGCACGAGGTTGGACCCGTCGCCGGCGCGGGACTTGTAACAAAATGCTCATGCCCGCCGCTCAGCCCTTCAGAAACCCCGCCTGCCGGAACCATTCGAGCGCATCGGCGAGACCCTCGCGATAAGGCCGCGCGCGATACCCCAGCTCGCGTTCCGCCTTCGCCGACGTGAAATACATTTTGTTCTTCGACATCTTCAGCCCGTCGACGGTGACGAACGGTTCGCGTCTCGTGAATTTGGCGACCGCTTCCGCGCCCATCGCGAGCGGATACAGAGGCCAGCGCGGCAGACTCAGCGTCGGCGCCTTGCGGCCGGTCAGCGCGGCG
Source organism: Paraburkholderia podalyriae (assembly GCF_014397785.1). Classification (GTDB taxonomy): domain Bacteria; phylum Pseudomonadota; class Gammaproteobacteria; order Burkholderiales; family Burkholderiaceae; genus Paraburkholderia; species Paraburkholderia podalyriae. The sequence continues at coordinate 78,673 of NZ_VZQQ01000013.1, read as the reverse complement.
ATATCGGCGAGCATCTGCTGCAGCGGCAGATTCTCGCCGCCGAGAATATAGCGTTCGCCGATCTTGCCGCGTTCGAGCGCGAGGAAATGGCCGGTGGCCACGTCGTCGACATGCACGAGGTTCAGCCCCGTATCGACGAATGCGGGAATCTTGCCGAGCGCGGCCTCGACGATGATGCGCCCGGTCGGCGTCGGCTTAACGTCGCGCGGGCCGATCGGGGTCGATGGATTGACGATCACCGCGGGCAGACCGTCCTCGGCGATCATGCGCTCGACCGCGCGCTCGGCGAGCACCTTGCTGCGCTTGTAGACGCCGATCGCCTGGTCGGCGCGAAGCGGCGAGGTTTCGTCGGCGGACTGGCCGGAGCTCGTTACCTTCAGCGTTGCGACGCTGCTCGTGTACACGATGCGCTCGACGCCTTCCTTCAACGCCGCGCGCATCGTCGCCTCGGTGCCTTCGAGATTCGCGCGCTCGATCTCGCCAGGGTCGGGCGCCCACAGCCGATAATCGGCGGCCACGTGCAGCAAATAGCGCACGCCGCGCAGCGCGTTGCGCATCGACGCTTCGTCGCGCATGTCGCCGACGACGATTTCCGCATCGAGCGATTCGAGGTTCTTGCGCGGACTGGTAGCGCGCACCAGCACGCGCACTCGAAAGCCTTTGCTCTGCGCGATGCGCGCCACCGACGAGCCGACGAAGCCGGACGCGCCGGTCACGAGCACGAGATCGCGATTGTGTTCGGTCATTCTGTTTCCATTTCCTGCGTGACGGTCGACGGATTGTACGTGGCGCGCGCAAGAGATGGCGTTGTCGACATGCTCGCCGCGACACGACTAGAATGCCCGCTTGAAAGACTGTCAGGCATTAAAAGGAGGTAGCGGCATGGCCCCGGATCTGGATCAGCGGATCGAAACGTATTACGCGCTGGTGCGCGGCACCGTGCAGGGCGTCGGCTTTCGCCAGGCGACGGTGCGCCAGGCGCACGCGCTCGGCATCAAGGGATGGGTCGCGAATCTCGACGACGGTTCGGTCGAGGCGATGTTGCAGGGACCGGCCAACCAGATCGACCGGATGCTGTCTTGGTTGCGTCACGGACCGCCGGCGGCGCGCGTGACCGAGGTGAGCGGCGAAGAGCGCGCGACGGACAAGCGTTACGAGCGCTTCGAGCAGCATTGAGCGAAAGCTGCACGAGAAAAAAGCGGCGCGCCGTCCAGAGGAGGGCGCGCCGCTTTTTCGTTTGCTGCGTATCTGCTGCTGTCTGCCGCTGTCTGCCGTGTTGTCAGCGCTTAGCGCGCCACCAGCAAACTCTCCGCAAATCCCCACTGATCCTCGATCCATTGATGGCTGCATACGAAGCCGGCGCCATCGGCGATCGCGGGCAATTCGTCCGCGCGATACTTGTGGCTGCTTTCGGTCCAGATCGTCTCGCCTTCCTTCAGCGACACCGTCAGCTGCGCGGCGCGCACATGCACCGTGAGATCGCGCTTCGCGCGCAGATGCATCTCGATGCTGCGCGCGTCCGGATTGAAGCGCGCCACGTGCTCGAACTCATCGAGCGGAAAGTCGCCGTCGAGTTCGCGGTTGATGCGCGCGAGCAGGTTCAGATTGAACGACGCGGTCACGCCGATCGCGTCGTCGTACGCGGCGACCAGCACCGGCGTCGGTTTGATCAGATCGGTGCCGAGCAGCAGCGCGTCGCCGGGCGCGAGCATGTTGCGGATCTCGCGCAGAAAACGCGTCGCCGCGAGCCTGCCGAAATTGCCGATCGTGCTGCCGAGAAACAGCACGAGCAACCGGTCGCCGGGCGCGCGCTGCCGGCTGACTTCGGCGAGGCCGGCCAGATAGTCGCGCTCATAACCGACGATCGAAATCCGTTCGATGTCGCCGAGCTCGCGCCGGCACAACTGCAACGCACTGCGCGAAATTTCAATCGGGCAGTAGGAAGTAGGGCGTTTTTTACACAGTGCCTCGAGAATGCGCCGCGTTTTGCGGCCGCTGCCGCTGCCGAGTTCGGCGACCGTCACGTCGTGCGGCAAATGCTCGACGATATCGGCCGCGTGCTTCGTGAGCAGCCGTTCCTCGGCGCGCGTAACGCCGTATTCGGGCAATACGGTAATCACTTCAAAAAGTGCGGAGCCGACTTCGTCGTACAGATACTTCGACGGCAGCTCTCGCTGCGGCGTGTGGGTGAGGCCGGCGTACACGTCGGCGGCGAAGGCGCGACGCAGTTCGGAAGGCGAGTTGCTAAGCGATAGGGCTGGCTGGGTCATGCGGGCTCCAGTAGTCACATTCGATGAGCGGGATTGCTGCCGGGCGGTGGCATGCGCGATAAAACGCGGTTCAGGCATGCCGTGGGCGAGATGCGCGGGCGTCGATTCGTGGCGGCCCACAAGACTACGCTCGGAGCTGCATTCGCCGACCCGGCTCGTGGCTATTGCTCGTTTCGTGCCGCCGTGGCTGTCATTGTCGCGAGTGATGCCGCCACAGCGAGCGAAACTACGCAGCAAGATTCGCGCGAGGCGATGACGAACCGTAAATGGCGATTCGCCGGCCGCGGCGCATGAAGTTATGTTCTAGTGCATCGACGCGCGATGCGCACGACTAATTGCAGTCGATTGACGAAGAACCGCAGGCCCATTGGCAAATAACCCGTCTAGAATGCCCGTTTTCCTGCGATTCGCGCCACCGCTTCAGAACAACACCGCAGCGTGCGCCGCCTTGCCCGCGTGTCCGCCTGCTCACGAGACACACCTTCATGACGACAACGAACGCCGCGCGCCTGCGTCGCGCGCCGAAAGCCCACGCGTCGCACCGATCCCGGACCGCGCAATGAACCACCACGACTTCAGGCGCGGGCTTGCGCTGTCGGTCAGTGCGTCGGCGATGTTCGCATTACTGTCCGCTTACGCGACGCTGCTCAAACCGCTGTCGGGGCTCGACATCTTTGCGTGGCGCATCGTGTGGACCGTGCCCGGCGCGCTGCTGCTCGTCGCGGTGCGCAAGCGTCTACCGATTCTGCGCGCGCTCGTTGTCCGCATGATGACGCAGCCGAAGCTCTGCGCCGCGATGGTCGTGGCCGCGGGCTTGCTCGGCACGCAGCTGTGGCTGTTTCTGTGGGCACCGCTGCATGGGCGCATGCTGGAAGTGTCGCTCGGCTATTTCCTGCTGCCGCTCGTGATGGTGCTGGTCGGGCGCTTCCACTATCACGAGCGGCTCGACGCCTTGCAGTGGCTCGCGGTCGCGTGCGCGGCGCTTGGCGTGGCTCACGAGCTGTGGGTGACGGGCGCGTTCTCGTGGCCGACGCTCGTCGTTGCGCTCGGCTATCCGCCTTATCTGATGCTGCGCCGTCGGATCAATCAGGATTCGCTCGCGGTGTTCACGGTCGAAATGGCGTTGATGTTGCCGGTGGCGATCGTGTCCATCGTCAGCGGCGCTTCGCTGCAAGCGATCGCGGGACGTGCGGAAATGTGGTGTCTGCTGTTGCCGGGCCTCGGCGCGTTGAGCACGCTCGCGCTCGCGTCGTATCTGAAGGCGAGCCGTCTGTTGCCGGTCGCGTTGTTCGGCATTCTCGGCTACGTCGAGCCGGTGCTGCTCGTATTCGTGTCGATCACGCTGTTGCGCGAAACGCTGAGCGCCGCGCAACTCGCGACCTATGTGCCGATCTGGATCGCCGTCGCGCTGACCGCGCTGCATAGCGTGCGCTTCGTTCGGCTCGCGTCGAACTAACCTGCGGCGACCGCTCAGCGATGCGCTTCGGTCCGCTGCGGATTGATGCGCGTCGGACCCACTTGCGCGTCTATTGCATCGCGCAACTCGGGGCGCCAGCCGACCTTGAACAGCGCTTCGGCGAGCACGAATAGCGGACCGATCAACAGGCCGATCACGTCGTCGACGAATGCCGGCTTGCGATGTTCGTACGCGACGTGACCGACGAACTGGAACACCCAGCCGACCACGAACAGCCCAATGCCGGTCGCGAGCCACCCGAGCGTCGCCTGTGCGGCAATCCACTCGCCGAACCCGACACATAGCGCCGACACGCAGGCCATCGTCACGCCGAGCGGCACGTCGAGCGCCAGGTAGTAGACGGTCGCCGCGACGAACAACAGCCACGCTGGCGATAACGTGATCGGGAACACCCCCGCGCCAAACGACGGGCGGCTCAGCAATACCGCGAGCGCGAGCACGATCATCGGAATGCCGGCGAAGTGGGTGGCGATATTGCGCCGGTCGCGATGGTAGGCCGCGTATTGCGTCAGTTGTTGCGTCAGCGTTCTCATCAGTGCCGCTCCTGTGTCAAAGTCAGCATAATCGCGGACAGCCGATTTTGAAACCATCGGATAGCCGACAATCAGCGACGATCGCGCACGAGTACCGTCCATGACGGAGCGTTTTTCATCGAATGAACTTGCCGCGCTGAAACTGCGTGATGCGGAGATCGAAATCGTCGATGCGGACAAGCTGCGTGATTACGCTCTGGTCGAGCGCGATTGATAACGTCGGCAGAAAGATACGACGGGGAATGACTTGCCGTATGGAAAAAAGGCGAGTCATAAGACTCGCCCTCCCTGAACGGCACAGCCCGGCTTCGATCAACTTCTATTTGAACAACACCTGCATGGCCGGTGAGCGCCGGAACCGATCACGTGTTATTGCGTTTTGGTCGTGTCGGCTTGTGCGCCGTCGGCTTTCGCCGGGGCAGTGCTGGCCTCTTTCGCGCTCTCCGTTTTAGTCTTCGCGGCGCTCGTTTCGACGGCGTTTTTGCCCGTGGACTTGTGGGCCTTCTTCGTATGGGCGGAAGTCTTTTTCAGGTGCTTTTGCGTAGCGGCTGCGGCAGGCGCTTTCGTCGCGGTCGCGCTGGCGTTCGTCACGCCGGCTTGTGCCGCGGTGCTCGCCTTCAGATTCGCCTGGCCGGCGGTCGGCATCTGCGTGGCTTGTGCGGGTTGTGCGGCCGACGGTGCGGCCGTTTGAGCGAATGCGGTCGATACGAGCAGAGCGGAAGCAACAGCGGCGAAAAGCATCTTCATGATGTGACTCCTGGTTGAATCGGTGGATTCGTTTGTCGCGGCTGAATCATTTCAGCGCTGCCGGTTTAACGTTGGGCGGAATACAGGAGTTGACGCTGCGCTGGTGACAAAACGTAAGTAGTGCGTCAGCGCGGATACATATCGCGCCTCGGAATGCGAGACCCCGGAAAGGCGCGACGCTCAAGGAAGTCCCCGACCGCGGTCTTGCCGAGCATTCGTGCTAAAGCCTCCGGCGAGACCGCTGGACTAAACAGGAACCCTTGGGCCACTGTGCATCCGTGGCGGACCAGAAATTCGCGCTGAACGTCGAGCTCGACCCCTTCGGCCACGACATCGAAGCTCAGCGTTTCGGCAATAGCGATGATGGCAAGCGACAGAGCTTCGAGTTCCTTGTCTCTACCGATCTCGCAAACGAACGCGCGATCGATCTTGATGCGGTCGACACTAAAGCGTTTCAGATAGCTCAGGCTCGAATAACCGGTGCCGAAGTCGTCGATAGCGATGGACACGCCGAGCTCGCGCAGTTCGCGAAAAGCCCGTTGCGCTTCTTCCGCGTTGTGCATCAACGTGCCCTCGGTAACTTCGAGTTCCAGTAGTTCGGCGGGCCAGTGGGCATCCTCGAGTGCCGAGCGCACTACGCCTGGAAGGTCTGCTCGCTCGACCTGAAGGGGTGAAACATTGACCGATATGCGCACAGGCGGAAGACCTGAGCGTACCCATGCGTTCGCCTGCAGGCACGCGTGCCGCAGTACCCACGTGCCGATGCTCTGGATCAGACCGGTTTCTTCCGCAAGCGGGATGAATACGGCCGGCGAGACCTCACCGAGTTCCTCGTCGTGCCACCGTAAAAGCGCCTCGGCGCCGACGATGCAACCGGATTGCATGTCGATCTGCGGCTGATACGCCAGATACAACTCATTGGCTTTCGCAGCGCGCCGCAGCCGTGTCGTAAGCCGCAACTTCTCTGCCGCGGCCCGGCTCAGTTCCGGTTCGTAGAACTGGTAGCCGTTTCGCCCACGCGATTTCGCCCCGTACAACGCGGCGTCCGCATTTCGTGTCAGCAGATCCGGCTTGGCTCCATCTTGTGGAAAAGTACTGACGCCGATGCTTGCTTCAAGATAGAGCTCATGCTCGCCGATGCTATACGGCTCGCTCATCTCGTGAATGAGCGTGTCCAGCATTTCGGTGAGTTGCGTCGCGTCAGCTCGTTCGGCCACGATGACGAATTCATCACCCCCGTAGCGCGCGACGAAATCCGTCGCCCGCAGCAGACGCTGAAGCCTTCGCGCCACGGCCTTGAGCAGCAAATCGCCAATGCGGTGTCCGAGCGAATCGTTGACGTCCTTGAATCGATCGAGATCGAGGAAAAGGACGGAAACGTTTTGTCCTGTCGCTGCCGCGCGCACTAGCGACGCTGAAAGATGTTCGGCAAGCAGCATCCGGTTCGGCAGATCGGTCAGCGCATCGTATCTGGCTTGATGCTCGAGTCTTTTGAGCGAACGACGAAGGCGCGCTCCAATGCGCCCATTCCAGTGAATCAGCGAAACCAGCAACAAGGCCGCAACGACGCCGCAGCTCAACAGCATGCGCGTAAACCACTTCGCGTCCAGTGAGGATTTGCTGACGACTGAAGCGACCTTGGCGTCGGCCGCAAGTCGTACGTCGACGACCCGCTCCAGGACGCTATAGAAGTAGGCGTCGATTTCCTCGAGTCTGGGGTCGCCCACTGCCACGCTTCCGGGATGTTCCGCAATCTTGCGCGCAAGACCAAAGCTCAGTTCGCTCAGCCTGCCGATCATGTCGTCCAGATCCGACAGCCGCGCTACGCATTCCTGATTCTCGCTGCAACTCTCGCGCGCGTCGCGCGTCAAGGCGAGCAATTCCAGCATCGGAAAGCTGTAGGCGGCGCGGTGGTAGAGCGGCACCGTCGCTATCGAGGTGTAGAGCGTGGCATGCTCATCGAGCATGACGTGCTGGACCTGGTCGAGGTCGTGGCGCAGCCGCCCGGAAGCCTGGATCGTCCGAAGCGAACTGTCCTGGTCGCTGCTCTGGCGAATTGCGAGGAAGGTGCTCGTCGCAATGACAGCGAGAATGGCAAGCACGGCTATGACAGTACCGGCTTTGCGCGTTGCTTCCTGTCCCAAGGCACTTCCCTTTCCGTCAACGCGGCGCGAGCGAAAACCGGCCCGCCCGGATAGTGAATGTTCAGGTGGCTGCATGACTTGCGTTAAGGCGCTCCTGATCTACTCGTAACGGCGCGCTATATGTCTGCTCATCCGCCTATCGATCGGCAAATTCCACGCGGTTGCGCCCGCTTCGCTTGGCGCGGTACAAGGCAGCATCGGCGAGGCCATACGCGGTGTCGAAGCCGGTTCCGACTTCGTTGATGCTGACGCCAAAGCTGGCCGTGATGCGGCGCTCGACCGGTGCAACGACCAGCGAGTCACTGATGGCTTCTCGCATGCGCTCGGCAAGAATGGCGCCACTGGCCGGTTCATGACCGGGCAGCAGCACGGTGAACTCCTCACCGCCCACTCGCCCGATGAAGCCTTGTTCGCCCACGATTCTGCGCAGACAATCGACGACCCCCGAAATGACCGCGTCTCCAGTGGGGTGGCCGTATTCGTCGTTGATCCGTTTGAACTCGTCGATGTCCAGGATGATCATGACCGCGCTGCTGGTGCGCAAGACCTTGCTGGTCCGCTCGATGACCGCACTGCGGTTCAGTACGCCCGTCAACGCGTCGTGCGATGCGCGATACGCCAACTGCTGGCCCAGCGCCTGCATCTCGCGCTCAGCCCGGTCGCTGCGGCCGATCAGGCGCCGTGTTTCGCGCATCAGGCGCTGGAAGTGCTCGATCAGTTCGCCCAACGACTGGCGATACGCCGCGGCATCTGCGTCGATAACCGAATGCATGGCGAGAGCCTTCGCCAGCGCCGAGCTCTCGTTCTGGAACAGATCGGGCGCGCCGCCCGAGGACACTTCGCTGGAAGAGGTCGAACGCACTTTATCGTCCCTGCTGCGTGATGGGACGATCGGTGAACTCGATCGCGCGGAAATCGGACTTCAGTTCTTCGCCGAATTCGGCAATGGTCTCGTCTTCCTCGTCGCGATACCAGTTCATCAACACGCGGCTTCCCGATTCCGCCGCCTGATCCAGCGCGTCGAAGATGTTGAACAGCATTTTCGTGCTCGAGCTATTGAAGTACGTCAGCGCGACGTCGACGGTGATCTCGGCCCCGGCGTTCGCGGCGAGGTACTTGCGCATCTGCTCGATGATCGGCGCGAAAAAAGCGGCTGCGTTTTCAGGGTAGGACTCGCCCCTGATCGACAACGCGTGTTGGTCGAAGCGAAAATCGACTTCAGGCGACGTCGTCGTCGCGGGGATGTGTAGGTTTTCCATTGTCGTGTGCCTTTCTGCTCAGATGATGGCCGTGAGGCAAAACAGCGTGGTGCCGGGTTCGTCGGCACGCGGATGAAAAGCGAATTCAAGGGGCGCGCTCGCATCGCGCGCCATCGTCAGGAAGCCGAGGCCGGCGCCCTTGCTGTCTTTCGGAGCGTCGGTGCGCAATGACACCTTGTACGCCTGCTTGATTTCTTCAACGGACATGTTGCGCAGAGGCTCCAGCCTGCAGCGCAGGCCCTCGACCTCGGCAGTCGCGATGGGATTGACACACAACATCACGTGATGCTCGCCGTGCCTGGAAATGCACACGGCGCCCTCGCGTATCTCGCCCGCCTGCTGGCCGCCAGGCTCCAGAGCATTCGACGAGTAATGAACGATGTTCTGCGCCAGCTCGATAAAGGACGAGAAAATTCTGCGGCGGGTAGGACCGCTGACGCCAGCGACTTCCAGCTGCAGTTTCACGACCTCGCCCATCGCCGCGACAATGTTATGGGAGAAGTAGCCCTTGTGATAGAAGAGCACGTTGCGTCGCTGCGCAAGTTCGAAAAAGGCGCTGTCTTGTTCTGGTAGTTGGGACATTCGGGAAATTCACTAAATGCGGGCGCAGAAAAGCGTGACGTCGTCACGGCGTGGTTGGTTGCCTTGCCATTGCGCGAGCGCGAGCCGGACGCGCTCGCAAATCGTCGCCGGGGTTTCGGCGCGGCTTTCGAGGATCAGGTCGACCGCACGGCGCCGGCCGAAAGAAATATTGCGGGGGCCGCCGATCTGATCGGCCAGGCCGTCGGTATAGATAAACAGCAGACTACCCGCCGTGACCGGAATCGAGCGCAAGCTCCATGCATAATCGGCGCGGCTGTCCACATAACCGACGCCCATCCGGTCGGCTCCGATCGTTTCGAACTCCGCGGCGCCGGGCGACAGGATGTGCAGCGCGATCCTCGCGCCGGCAAAATGCAGCACGCTCTCCGCGGCATCGAACCAGAAGAGTGCCGTATCGAGGCCGTCGTTGGATTGGCTTCCTTCAGCGGCGCTGTTCACTTGCCCCAACAAGCCCTTGACGTTTCGATTGATGGCCGCCAGCAGTGCGGCCGGATCGCGTGGCCCGATGTGTTCGAGCGCCTTCGACAGTGACGCTGAAGCAAGCAAGGTCATGAAGGCGCCGGGAACGCCATGTCCGGTGCAATCGGCGACAGCGCCAAACCAGCCGTTCGGAAAGGCCGCGAAATGATAGAAATCGCCGCCGACGACGTCGCGAGGTTCCCAGACCATCGCCGCGTCGCGCAGTTTCGTCGACAGCGTCTCGCTCGAAGCACGCAACATCGCGCGCTGTATCACGCTGGCGTATTCGATGCTCTGCATGATCTGACGGTTCTTCTCCGCCTGCATTTCCGCAACCGCGCTGATAAGCTGCAGACCGCTGCCCAGGCCCGAGAAGCGTCCGTCGCGAGTCACGATGAAACCATCGACCAGCGCCTTTTCTCCAGCTTCGACAGTCCTGAACGTCAGCGCTTCGATGCTCACGTCGGCATCGACGATCAGCGGCTCCTTGTCCATGAACGCGATGCAGCTTTTCTTGTCGTAAAGTTCCCGATGGAACGGCCTGCTCATTTGCGACATGAAAATATCGCGGTTGATCAGGCCGATCGGACGGTGGTCATCGATGACAGCGAGGCTCTGCATGTCGCGGCGCGCCGAGAAGATCTCCATCACCACGGAGTTGGGATCTTCAACGTCGACGGACGGGACTTCCTGGCACAGATCTCCGGCAGTGTGCGGATTCCCCTGTGCGGAAGAACGGCGAAATCTCGAGAACGCTGCATGCATGGCGACGCCAGTCGGTGTATGAAGAACCTCGCACGCTAAGGTTTCTCCATGAACATTCTGTGACAGCGGGAAGTCTATCCGCTCTACTGGCGCGAGATTGGAAAACAGGCGGGCACGCAAAGGTTTGCGTGCCCGGGATCAGTAAAAACTGCGCATCTGCCAGGTTGCGTAAATGCAACGCCGGCGAATCCGATTATTGAAACGGATTCTGCACGACACCCGGTTTCGCATCCGGCTCGTCCTTCACCTTCGCCGGTAGATCCTGCTGCGCCTGCAGACTCGCGACGATTGCATCGAGCGCTTCCTTCAGTGCGAGCGCCGCCTTCAATCCGCGCTGGTCGCGCGTCAATTCGAGCGTGCCGTTCAGCACGACACGCGTCGTGCCGTTGCTGAGCGTGAGTGCATCGCCCTGAATATTGAGCACGTCATCATCGTTCGAATAGGGTTTAAACACCTTTTAGTCCTCCTGGCCGCTGGTCCTTGAGGTTATCCGGAATGCCCGGAAAACGGATGCCCGACATCGCTTCGAGTTCGTGAATCGTGCGCATGTCGTAGCGGTTGGTCGCTACATTATCAACCACGACTGCGAATGCCAGTTGACGCGACGGCACATACACGACCTTATACAACTGAGTGGGCACCAATACGCGCGTCGGTCCGATCGTCTGCAATTGCTGGCCGGCGAACAGCGGTCCGGTCACGACGTAAGTGTCGTCGTAGGCGAGCGTGATCTTGCGCACCGCGGTTTCGATGCGTGCCCACAATCGTTGGTTGTTCTGACGGTTTTGCGGCACGATGTTGGCGAGCGAGAACGATTGCGCCATCGCCTCATCGTTCCAGCGATTACCCGCCGGACTCATATGACCGCGATCGAAGCCGCTGCGTTTGTAGTCGGCGAGTGTCGCGCCTTCGCCGTCAGGCAGACGCGATTCTTCAAAGAACTTGTTGGTGCGCACCCTATCTTTCGCTTCTTCGATGTGCTCGCGCGTCAGATGCTCGGCCGACCACAGCGGACCGTGAGTGATACCCGAATGCAGCACGGCGAAATCGCTATAACAAAGCAGGCGCGTTTTCGGCGCCATCTTCTGATTGGTGAGGACGGGCCATTGCGCATTCGGCGTGAACCCGGTGCAGGAAGGCGCCGCGCTCGCATGAGCGGCGACGGCGAAGAACAGACAGGCAAGCCACTTCTTCATGTGTCGGTGGTTTGATGGACGGGGGGCGCAAGTATAGCGTCGCGGCCCGCATCGAGCGACAGCACAATGCAAATCGAAGAAAGGGAACCTGGAAAGAAGGGAGGCGGCGTGCGCCGGACAAAAAAATGGGCCGCTTTGCAGCGACCCGAATGCGTGGACTTCCGACTCTACGCACGCAAGCTTAAGAAGGTCTTAAGCGGGGCTATATCGCATGACCTTACGTTCGTTTGCGCACGTACAGATTGACACGTGCGAGCGGTGCTCGCGCAATGAGTCGGAAGTTTCGACCGGAAAGAAAAGCGCGACGAATCGCGACAGAACCTAATTACCGAACACGCTGTTTTCAGCGCAAACTTTTTGACGATCCACTGCCTGCAAGCGCCAGAAGCCGCTCGTCGCCTTGCGTGTTTGCAGCGCCGTCCATGCGGCGGCGCCTTGCGCGGCGCTCACTCGCTCCTTGCGATCGACGTGCAGACCTCGCAATGTACAGAGCGGCGCGTCGGCGCTTGGTGCGCACAGTGTGGTCACGCCGTTCTCGTCGCGCAACTCGCCCCACGGGGGCAGGTCGATCCCTTGATGCGCTTCTCTCGACCACCGATGTTCATCGGTATCGAGCCAGAGCACAGCGTAGTCATGGCTTACGGTGGGATCGGAACCGTTGATCAGGATGGTCAGTCGCATGGCAGTTCCGTTCATAAATTGCGAAGGGCTTTACCAGTCTAGGCCGTGCGGCGCTTTATGCAAGCCAAAGGCATCACGTGCGAATGGAAAAATATTCGTGAAATCGTGTGGCGAGATACAGTGCATGCTCAATGCGCCGCGGCATTCGCGAGATGCATGCTGTAACGACCACATGCACACCGCGAGCCGCGGCAAATCAACGCAGCCGCCAGGCGCTCAAGCAAGATCGAGCGAAGCGGTCAGATCGCCGAGCGGCGCCAGTCCGTTGCTGGCGAATGCCTTGTCGCGCACGACTACGCCATCGAGCGGTGCGAGTCCATGCACACGGTTAATGAAACGCAGAATCGAGTTCGTGTCGTACACCGTGTGATCGACATAGCCCTTCTTCGCGAGCGGCGAGATCACGAGCGCGGGTACGCGCGAACCCGGACCCCAGCGATCGCCGATCGGTGGCGCGACGTGATCCCACCAGCCGCCGTTCTCGTCGACGGTGACGATCACGACCGTGTTCTGCCATTGCGGGCCGCGCTGAATGTGCTCGATCAGCGTCGCGATGTGACGGTCGCCCGAGGCGACGTCCGCGTAGCCCGCGTGCATGTTCAGGTCGCCTTGCGGTTTGTAGAACGTGACGGTCGGCAAACGTCCCGCATCGATGTCGGCGATCAGGCGATTGGTCGACGCGTCATTGCCCATGCCGCCGTCGCGCAGGTAGCGGCGGCGCGCGGCGGTGCCCGGCGCGTAATTGGCGAAGTAGTTGAACGGCTGATGGTGGTACTGAAAGTCGGGCATCGACCCGGTATCACGATGATCGAGCGCGTATTGCCACGCGCCGCTGTACCACGCCCAGTCGATGCCCTTGCCGGTCAGCCGGTCGCCGATCGTCGCGTAATGCTGCGGCGGCATCACGCGCGGGTTCGACAGATCCGCGAAAGCCGGGTCGCCGCCTTCGGCCGGACGGACGCTGCTCGGCTGATACGGCGGCGCCATCGTGTTGACCGCGTAGCCGTCGGCCGTGAAAGCGCCGTCGTTGACGAACTTCGGCGGGCCGTCGAGCGCCGACGCGGGCGAATTGGGGGCGAGCTTCAAACGGGTGCCGGTCGGATCGTCGCCTTCGACGACCGACACCATCTTCCTCGCCGGACTGTTGTGGATGTCCGGATAGAAGGGCGCCTGCGCCGAGATCAGGAAGATGTGGTTCAACCACGAGCCGCCGAAAGCGGCCATGAAGAAGTTGTCGCACAGCGTGTACTGCTGCGCGAGATTCCATAGGCGCAGCGTGTCGGCGGAACTGCGGTAGTGCCCCATCACAAGGCCGCCGGAATCACCCCACGCGGCGAACTGATTGTTGCGCCCCGCGTTGATCTGCATCTGGTTCTGATAGAAGCGATGCACGAGGTCGCGCGTGATCACGCTGGTCGGCAGCGGCGCGCCGTGCGCATCTGCGATGCGGAATGGCCGGTTGTGCAGATGATCGAGATCCTTTTCGCCGATCATGTAGCGCTTGCCGTCCACTTCCTGCGCTTGCGGCACGAGCCCGCCCCAGATCGCCGGCAGCCGTGGCAGCGGCGTCTTGCCATCGCGGTCGAACTGGACGTATTGCTCGGCGCTGACCGCGTCGAGCGGATGCTGGACGCCCGGGTAGTTGCCGTAGAGGTTCGCGAAGCTGCGGTTTTCCGCGTAAATCACCACGATGTTCTTCACCTGATCGTGCAGCGCAGCGTCGAGCCGCAAGTCGGCGGCGCTGCGCGGCGGACCGTTGCCCGCAAGTCCCTCGCCCGTTTTGCAGCCGGTCAGCGCGAGGCCGAGGCCGACCGCCGCGAGACCGGTCAGCACGCGCCGGCGTTCGGGGTCGTCGGGAGCGTCGTTGGCGTTATCGATTGAATCGGGGTTGTGCAGTTTCGGCGGCAGGTGAGGATCGCGGTCGGTCATCGGTGAGTTCCGAGGGAGACGTAACGGTCGCATCGGCGCTGCTCGAAGCGGCGCGCGCGACACCGGTTATGGATTCGCCGAGGCCGGCTGGCCTCGCGGTTTTACGGCAGCCGGCGCTTCACACGCCAGCTGTGATGCGTGACATCGACGGCTAATAGTAGCCATTGCCGCGCGTCGGTCGGATGACATTTTTGCGTCGCATAACGGTCGACGGTCAATTCGAGTTCGTCATGTTTGCGCCGATGGCTACGCCTGGTCGGCCCGGAGCGCGCGGCTGCGAGGGCTTTGACGCAGCGCCGTGCGTTAAAGCGCCTTGCGATAAACCACGAACCCCGATTTGTCCGCGACCTTGTCGTAGAGCTGCATCGCGGTGCGATTCGTCTCGTGCGTCTGCCAGTACACGCGTTGCGCACCGTCGGCTTTTGCCCGCGCATAGACCGCCTCGATCAGCGCACGGCCGACGCCCTTGCCGCGCTCGCTATCGAGCGTGTACAGGTCCTGCAGATAGCAGATCGGTCCGGCCATCGTCGTGTGACGGTGATAGAGGAAATGCACGATGCCATGCAACTGCCCGGCGCGTTCCGCGACGAACGCATGCATCGGCTCGTAGCCATCGAAAAAGCGATTCCACGTGATTTGCGTGATCTCGCGCGGCAACGCGGTCTCGCCCGAGCGGCCATAAAACGCGTTGTAGGCGTCCCATAGCGGCAGCCATGCATCGAAATCGTCACGGTTGACGGCGCGGATCTGCAGCGGGGCGGACATGAGGGCGGCTCCTTTGGAAAGCTGTGGAACCGCCAGCATAGAAAATCTACGGCGCGATTGTTAGCTCCACCACATGCGCGAAGTCTGGAGCCACGGGCGCGTGCAAGATTGCGCTGAGCCGATGCATACCGCATACCGCGAGTCAGTGCTTTCGATGATGCTTGTCGCGCAGTTCGTTGCGAACCTTCTTCGCGGCGAACAGCGGCACGTAGTCGAACACGCGCGCTTCGTTGCGGATTTCGGCGAGCCTATCGGCGTACATGCGGGACACCGTTTCGGCCGGCGTGTCGGTTTCCTCGGCGATGCTTTTGACCACTTCGTCTACATTCGGCTCAGGCTGCGACATGGCTTGCTCCGGGTGGTGCGGCGGGCGGGATGGCGGTACGCGTACGACAGGGCAGAAGTTCATTACAGAATGCGAACCGCGAGCGCGCCAATTGAATCGCCCTATCGCGCGATCCATTTCACAGAGATTTTCTTCTTGCGCTGCGGCGAGCGCCCATACGGCGTAGCCGCGCGGAAAATCAACCGATTCGACGGTGGTGAATACCCCGGCAACGCGCATGGGTAAGCGAGCGCCGTCTCTACCTGTCCACCTTCTGCGCCACATGCGCGATCCGGTCGCGCACCACGCCGATCGCCTGCTTCAGTGCGTAAACATCCTGAAAGTAACGATACGGAATTCGAATCTGGCTCGCGTGCGCGTCGATGCTCTCGATCTCGTCGCTCCATTGCGCGACTTGCGCGCGAGACGGCTGGGCGTTCTTCCACACTTCGTCCTCGAGCGCCTTGATCGCGCGGTACCACACGAAGAGCCGTTTCTTCATCCGCGCTTCGAGCATGCTCGGCAGCGCCTGTGCGACGCCGATCAGCAGCGCGAGGAACGGCACCAGGATCAGCAGCCGTCGTTCGATCAGACTCGCGAGCCAGAACGGCAGGTAGCGATATAGGAACGGCCGGCCCGATCTGAAGTAGCGCACGCTTTCGTCGGAGATCGGGAATTCTTCGGTGTTCAGGTTCGGGAACGTGCCGAGCGGTGTGAAGTAGTCCTCGCCGCCGTGCACCGTGCGCGCCGCGTCGAGCAGCAGATAGACGAGCGCCGGATGCAACGTGTCCTTCGACACGAGCAGCGCCGTCGCCGCGAGCAGCGTGACGTCGCTGCGCGGCATATCGTCGGCGACGCTCGTCGATGCGCGCGGCATTACGATCTTCGACAGCGACGGGAATTTTTGCGCCAGTGCGTCGGCCTGCGCGAAGCTCATCAGCTTCAGGTTGCTGGTGAGCAGCGTATGCTGCATGTCGGCGTCGGGCCGGCCAATGAAGAACGCCGCGTCGACCTGACCGCTTTCGAGCCCGTGGTATGCGGCGTTTGCGTCCATCTGCAGCAGCGTCGAGTTCTGACTCGTGACGCCGCTATAGCCGAGCAGCACCTGCGAGACGTGGAGCAGCCCGCTGCCCGGCACGCCGATCGAGATGCGCTTGCCGCGCAGTTGCGACAGCCGGTCGATCGTCGCGTCGCCGCGATAGAACACCCAGATCGGTTCGTACGACACGGCGGCGATGGTTTGCAAATGGTCCGTGTCTTTCGGATTGGTCGTGCCCGACTGGATGAAGCCGACTTGATACGCGCTGTCCGGGTCCGCCAGCCGCTGATAATTTTCGACCGAGCCCGATGAACTGCGGATGTCGAGCTTGATGCCGTCGCGCTTCAAAAGCCGCGCGTAGCGATCGGCGAAACCGCGATAAATGCCGCCGTCCGCGCCGGAGGTGATGACGATCGTGCGCTGGAACGCGGGCTCGAGCACGAGCGCGAGCATCCAGCCGACCGCGGCGACGAGCACGATCACGCCGACGATCAGAAGACGCCGCCGCCGGCGCGTCATCGGCGTTCTGTGGCTGCGGTACAGCGCGGGGTCTGGTCTCGGCATCGTTACCCGGTTTGGTCAGGTCCGGCCTTGGTGACTAATGGGATGGAGGCGGTCCCTATTTCCTCGATTTTACGATATCAGGGTTTTTATTCGATAGTGAGTGATGTGCGCATGGTGCACCTTAGTGTGGCACAGCATCGCCATACTTCCGAGCTTCGGTGCATCTTCGTCTGTAATTGGGGCATCGGAGTTTTCGGGCGCATCCGGGGGACCGGAATTGTAAGCGCGCGATCGATCGCAGATTGCACGTGCGCATGCTGAACAACGCAATATTTGATTTGCTGCGTTTGCTCGTCGTCATAGGAAATGAAGGCGGATTCGTGACTCACCAGAAAGCTCTGCAAGTCTGGTAGGCGGAGAACGCTTTTCGTTTGCACAGTAGGTACGTTCGGGAATCTCTGAATGTAGCGCCGATCATGTCGCACGCCATCATATCGTGCTCGTATTTCGCAATGCATTCGGCTTCATGCCCTTCACTCACTCCGCGCGCGCTGCAATGGTCTGCACGAACCGCGGCAGCTATAAGCCGGGTTGCCATTTTTGGTTATCCAAATCCATTTAACGAGAGGTACAGTGAACAGCAAAGGGTCTGCTCGTGGCTTCGCAGGTCCGAGCCCCAACAGCATGAATCACAACGGTGCTGTTAGTGCCGTGGTAGCGGCATACCAGATAGGGGTCAACGCCCGTTAAATCCCACTGGTCAGATGTTTTTCCTGACGCAGGAATAAGGTCTGCCTCGTGCTCTGGAGGGCCATCGAACAGGGATGCGTTATCCAGAACATGATGTTGCCCTTCTGTGGAAAGCACGTTTGGGCATTTGAATCGGACCTGTGTTGGCGACGCGCACGCGGCGCTTGTTGCCAGGAGGCAAACTGCCAGGAAAAGCACCTTATTCGACAACATAATATTGGCTCCCATCATTAACAGGCGAGCCCTTGCCGCGACGGAAATGGATAGTGCGCCGATGCGGAGGTTGTTTGGTATGTCCGTTCCACTGGTCAATCACAGTGATTCCAGCCAGTGTTTGCCCGAGATAAATAGCCGCGTGGCTTTCGTTGATCGGATCATCTGCCTTTTCCGTATCAGCGACATAGCGCATCTTTTCTGCTTCTCCTTTGCCAGTAAAAAGCGACCAGACTCAACGCACACACTAGCGAGCCCAGCCCATCAAAACAAGCAGTACTCGATTTTCAGATAGTGACCATCCGCTGATATGACCGTCCAGATTGCGATTCAGCTTCCCTCCAGCGAGAAACAGCCTTCTACTCAATGTGTCGCAATGTGTCGGGGTAGCTCCACCTCGAGTCAACCGCTGTGCTGCACTACGCCCCCGCTCCCACCTCACCCCCCAATTCCCGCGCAATAAACTCGACGAACGCGCGAATCCGATTCGACATCTGCTGCCGCGGCGAATACACCGCGAAGATATCCGCGTTCGGTGTGTCGTGATCGGGCAGCAACTGGACGAGCGAACCATCCGCGAGATACTGCCGGATGTCCCATTCCGCGCGCATCAGGATGCCGTGTCCTTCGAGCGCCCACTTGACGGCGATCTCGCCGTCGTTGGTGGTCAGCGTACCTT
The DNA here is from genome assembly GCF_014397785.1 of Paraburkholderia podalyriae. Lineage (GTDB taxonomy): Bacteria > Pseudomonadota > Gammaproteobacteria > Burkholderiales > Burkholderiaceae > Paraburkholderia > Paraburkholderia podalyriae. Next base: position 60,335 of record NZ_VZQQ01000013.1, on the reverse strand, counting down.
TGATGCGCACCGCCTCGGTCTTGCGCGCGGCGCCGCGTCCCGACGTCAGCCGCCACACGCCGTACGCTTCGTCGCCTTGACGAATGCCGATGCAATCGTGGCGCGTCAGATCGTGCGCCGTGAGCGGCAGGCCGTGCGCCGCCAGATACGACGGCGCCGCACACAGCAGACGCCGATTCGCCGCAAGCCGGCGCGCGACCACGCGCGTATCGGGCGGCTCGCCGAAGCGGATGCAGACGTCGAAGCTGTCGTCGGTGAGCGGCGGGGGCGTGACCGAAAGCTGCAGTTGAACCGACACCTGTGGATACCGCGCGACGAAGCGCGAGATCGCCGGCCCGATATGGCTGCGCCCGAAGCCGAGCGTCGCGTTCACGCGCAGCAAGCCCTTCGGGGTCTTCTTCGCCGAGCCAAGCAGTTCGGCCAGTTCGTCGATCTCGTCGAGAATTCGCCGCGCGTGTTCTACATATAGCTCGCCTTCGGGCGTAAGCGTCATGCGGCGCGTCGTGCGGTTGACGAGCGCGACGCCCGCGCGCTGCTCCATCTGCGTGAGGCGCTTGCTGACGGCTGCCGCGGTCAGCCCCAGTTCGCGCGCGGCCGCGCTGAGGCTGCCGCTCGCGGCGAGCGTCGAGAAAAAGCTCAGATCCGCTGGCTGGACGGTGTCGTGCATCGTCTGTTCCGCGCCTTCGCATTTGTGAATGCAAGTTAAAGATGCTTTGAGTTTAGCACCGGTTTTTATCCCTGGGATCGCGCTAGAGTGCACGCACGCCATTCACCAAGCACAGGACGGAGACATGAAAACCTATCGCATCGCAACCATCCCCGGCGACGGCATCGGCAAGGAGGTCGTGCCGGCCGGCGCGCAGGTGCTCGACGCGCTCGCGAAGAGCACGCGCGCCTTCACGTTCGAGTTCGAGAACTTCGACTGGGGCGGCGACTACTACCGCCAGCACGGCGTGATGATGCCGGCGAACGGGCTCGACGCGATCCGTGACAAGGACGCGATCCTGTTCGGCTCGGCGGGCGACAAGGACATTCCCGATCACATCACGCTGTGGGGTTTGCGTCTGAAGATCTGCCAGGGCTTCGATCAATACGCGAACGTGCGCCCGACCCGCATCCTGCCCGGCATCGACGCGCCGCTGAAGTACTGCAAGCCCGACGATCTGAACTGGGTTATCGTGCGCGAAAATTCGGAGGGTGAATATTCGGGCGTCGGCGGCCGCGTGCATCAGGGCCATCCGATCGAAGCCGCGACCGATGTGTCGATGATGACGCGCGCCGGCGTCGAGCGCATCATGCGCTTCGCGTTCCTGCTCGCGCAATCGCGTCCGCGCAAGCTGTTGACCGTGATCACGAAGAGCAACGCGCAGCGTCACGCGATGGTGATGTGGGACGAGATCGCGCTCGAAATCTCGAAGGAGTTTCCGGACGTCACGTGGGACAAGGAGCTCGTCGACGCGGCGACCGCGCGCATGGTCAATCGTCCCGCGACGCTCGACACGATCGTCGCCACCAATTTGCACGCCGATATTCTCAGCGACCTCGCGGCCGCGCTCGCGGGTAGCCTCGGCATCGCGCCGACCGGCAACATCGACCCGGAGCGCTGCTATCCGTCGATGTTCGAGCCGATCCACGGGTCCGCGTTCGACATCATGGGCAAGGGGCTCGCGAATCCGGTCGGCACGTTCTGGTCGGTCGTGATGCTGCTCGAACACCTCGGCGAATTCGACGCAGCCAGGCGCGTGATGCAGGCCGTCGAATCGGTCACCGCGAACAAGTCGCTTCACACGCGCGACCTCGGCGGCACCGCCACGACCGCGCAGGTGACAGCGGCCGTGTGCGCGTTCATCGAGCAGGCGGCGACGCCCGCGGCGAACGCGGCTTGAGCGTCGGCTTGGCGTGAACTGAACAGGAACCGGGTGGCATCCGGGCGGCAACCGGGCGCAAATCGCGCGCGGCCCACTGCCGCGCGCCGCAGGAGGAGACAATGACTTCAGAACTCGAAAGCCGGGTGTCCCGCAAGCTGATGCTGCGGATCATTCCGTTCGTCATGCTGCTGTACTTCGTGAGCTTTCTCGATCGCGTGAACGTGGGCTTCGCCGCGTTGTCGATGAACAAGGCGATCGGTCTTTCGCCGACCTCGTTCGGCCTCGGCGGCGGGCTCTTTTTTATCGGCTATTTTTTGTTCGAGCTGCCGTCGAACCTGATCCTGCACAAGGTCGGCGCACGGCGCTGGATTGCTCGCGTGATGGTGTCGTGGGGGCTCGTGTCGCTCGCATCCGCGTTCGTCGTCGGGCCGAACAGTTTCTACGCGCTGCGCTTCATTCTCGGCGTCGCGGAAGCGGGCTTCTTTCCAGGCATCATCCTGTATCTGAGCCTGTGGTTTCCGGCGCGTCAGCGCGCGGTCGCGGCGGCGTGGTTCATGGCCGCCGCGCCGATCTCGACCGCGATCGGCTCGCCGATTTCCGGCGCGATCATGAAGCTGCCGCCCATTGCCGGACTTGCCGACTGGCAGATGCTCTACGTGCTCGAAGCCTTGCCTGCGATCGTCCTCGGCTTTTTCGTGCTCAAGTATCTGACCGACAAGCCCGCGCAAGCCGACTGGTTGCAGCCCGAAGAGCGCGACTGGCTGATCGCGAAGCTGAAGCTCGAAGCCGACGCGCGCCACGCGCACGCGGGCCACACGGCCGGCGCGCTCAGCGCGTTGCGCGATCCACGCGTGCTCGCGCTCGCGCTGATCTACTTCGGCACCTCGGCGGGACTTTATACGCTCGGCTTGTGGGCGCCGCTGATCATCCGCCAATACGGTTTCGGCTCTTTCGAAACCGGGCTGCTCGCCGGTGTGCCGAGCGTGCTGGCGGTGATCGCGATGGTGCTATGGGCGAAGCACTCGGATCGCACCGACGAACGGACGTGGCACGTCGTGATTCCGTGCACGCTCGCGTGCGTCGGCTTCGTGTTCGCCGGCAATGCGGCCACTGCATTGATGATCGTGCTTGCGCTCGTCGTCGTGAACGTGGGCATCAGTGCCGCGAAGGCGCCGCTGTGGGCGATGCCGAGCATGTTCCTGTCGGGCGCCGGGGCGGCGGCGGGAATTGCGATGATCAACTCGATCGGCAACCTCGGCGGCTTCGTCGGGCCGTTTGCGATTGGCTGGCTCAAGAGCGTGACAGGCAGCTATACGGCGGGGCTTTACGTGGTCGGCGCGACGTTGGCGCTCTCCGCGGTTGTGACGCTGATGTTGAGCCGGCAGACGAAGCATGCGCCGGTCGCGGTGGGCGATCGGCCAGGGCACTGAGCGCAGCACCGATGAAGCGAGCGCGCCGCCGGTTGAAAAGCCGGCGGCAAGCGCGACTTCATCAGATACGTCAGTACCCAACTACCGGAAGCCGTAGACCAGAACCTTCTTCCCTTCGAACGCCTCCTGCACACCTTGCACGCAATCCATCGGGCAGCTGTAGCCGTCGGGGGCCGACGCGGCCGACGGGATGCTCGCCCGATAGACGACGGATTCGACCTGCGTCCCGTCCGAAGTGACCACGATGTTCAGGTCGGTCACGACGCCGGCTGGCACGGGTCCTCCGGCGGTGTACACAATCGACATGGTGCCGGTGCAATCGGATTTCACCGAATAAGTGCCTTTCTGCGCCGGATTGAAGGTTATCTGTCCACCTTTCGGCACGCCGTTGATGCTCCCGAAATCGGTGCGGGTAAATTTGCCGTTGCCGTCGAATGTCACGAGAGCGACGTCATCGAGGATCGACTGGGTGGCGAACGGATGCAGCACGTTGCTCGAATCCAGCAACCCAAGGATCACGCCGTGACCGATGAACCCAAAAGGTCCTTTTAGCGTTGCGTTCGAGCAAAGACCGCCGCCACCGCCACGGCCACGGTCGCCGTCATCGCCACCGGCCTGCGCGGCGCCACTCAGCGACAGAAGTGCAACGGCTATAGCCGACCAGATGCTCAATTGCCGGGTCTTCATCTTCATCTCCTTGTCAGCGAATCAGGCGCATGAAATCGCGGCGTGCAAAGGGCCTATCGGCAGCCGGATCAGGCGCCTGATTCAATCAAGCGAAAACAGTCGATTTGAAATGGCCGCAGCGATATCTGGTCGCCGTCGTTCGAGGGACCAGGGGGCAGGCCAAAGTGGTGAAGGGCGAAACGCTTTCACCAGGCAGTCGTATTTAGCCCAGTGTCGGCGGATACGTGCGGAAGGGATGCACGAAAGTCCGCGCAATGGTGACTTCGTGGGTCAGCCACGCCTGAAAGTCGCATAGCGAAAATCAGTGTAATCGATGCGACTTGCGGCGACCTGATGAATATCGGACAAAAGGAAGGCGCATTCAGATCGCGCGCTGCCAATCGTCGCGCTGTCTTTCGGGAGCCTCTCACCGAACCTTGTGCCCGGAATACGCTCCCACCCGCCGGCGCCGCACCACCATCAACAAACAAACGCTACTGGCCGCCACGATATTCACCGCCGGATAAAACGCCACCGCCACACTCCATTTCGGCAGCGCAAGAATCGCGAGCGCGTATTTAAAAACACAGAGCGCAAAGTACAAAAGACTCTCACTCCACGGATCACGAATAGTCTTGCGAACCGTCGGCCCCAGGCCGACGAGTTCGATCAGCGTCACAAGACAGATGGACAACGTCGGATCATGAGTGACTATCCAGAGCGGAATAGCGGACAACGCCGCAGCGAGGCAAAGCCAATCAAAAGCGGTCCGCTGACGTTCGCCCCGAAAAACGCTTGCCACCAGAACAAAGAAGCAGGTGGCCGCGATCGCCGCCGTACACCACGCCGAGGGACCCGCACCGGCGACGAACTGTCCCACGGCCGCGATCGCCGTGACGAGCGACCAGATCAACCAGGTAAAAAGATGAGGGCGTACCGTGCCGCGCCAGATCGCAAGTCCATAAGGCAGAAACGCGACCACGGATACGATCGATCCCATGACGCCGAACAGTCGAGTCATGTCCTGATTGATGCTCATCATAGGACGATCACACCCTGCACCGCCCCCGATACCGCGCCGGCGGCGCCCCACATGCACGCGTAAAAAACCGCGTAAACGCCGTCGTCGAGGCAAAGCCGACCCGTTCGCTAATCTCGCTGATCGACATCGGTGTATGCGCGAGCAGCATGCGTGCTTCCTCGATACGCATTTGCGTCAGCACTTCGCTGAAGGTTTTGCGCTCCGCCGCGAGCTTGCGTTGCAACGTCCAGCGCGTCAGCGACAGCCGCTCGCAGACGATCGTCTGCAGGCTCTTCGGTTCGATCGCTTCGGCGTGCTCGCGCAGCACGTCACGCAGACATCGCTCGACCGTCGGAGAGAAGCGGCCCTGCTCGCGAATCCGCTGCAAGATTCCATGGGCGGCATGCATGTGAATCTTCGCGAGCGGCGCGTTGTAAACCTCGAACGCGCGATCCAGCGCCGACGACTGCAACACCATCCGATTGCGAGCCTGATCCAGTTGGACGCGCACACCCAACGCCCCACCGAGCGCCGGGATCGCACCAAGCCGCGCATCGGTGATGCCCGCGTCGCGCACGCGCAGTCGCACGTCATAGAGCTTCGCGACACTCGCAATCAGCGCAAAATTGCCGAGCGCGCTCGTGGCGTTGCGCCCTTCGCCTTCCGTCACGTATTCGAATGCGACTTCGTCGCCATGCTCGTGCATGACGAGCCAGTCGACATTACCGATCAGGTCGCGGTACCCGACGTAATGGCGCAATGCGTCGCGCAGCGTCGGACTATTGCACAGCACGCCCGCCAACTCGGGAAAATACAGCAGACTGTCCAGCACGTCGCCCTCGGGCGCGCCGCGCGTGAGGCGGCCTTCCGCGAGTTGGAGCATGGCGACGTGCTTGTCACCGGGCACTCGCGCATCCGCCGCTGCGATGTCGGCCTCGTCGATGCCGATATCGTGGGCCACTTTCGCGCGATCGAGACCCTCCCGCTCCGCCGCGTCGAGCAATCCTCGATAGATGCGCGCTGATACGGACTTCTGACGCAAATCCACTGTGCCTCCTCCGGTCGAACCCTGTGTGCGGGTTTTCCTGACTCCGTATCGGTCAAGTGCTGCACCCATCGGTCAAGCGCGTTTCCCGTGCATCCCTAGAATTTCTTTCGTCGCATTACCGCAAGCACCAAGCGTAACAGCACGCGTGACGTGCCGGTAGCGCGTCGAGAAAACCTTATGTAAGCAAATCACATTGCCGACAACGGCAAGACGGAGCGAGATGATGACAAGGAAGCTGACGATACCCTTTGCCGCAAGCGCCATCGCTTGCGGTGTCGCGCTGGTACTCGCCGCGTGCGGCAATGGCAGCGGCGTCAGTGCCCCGCCGTTGCCGACCGATCCCGATGCGCGCGCCGATGCGCGTGCCGCCGCGCTGGTCGCGCAATTGACGACCGCCGAAAAGATCCAGCTCGTGCACGGCGTGGGCATCCCCAATGCGGGACTCGGCGGTCCGTATCCGGCCGGCGTCAACGGAGCCGGCTACATTCCCGGCATCGCGCGGCTCGGCATTCCGGGCGTCGCGATGGCCGATTCGGCCGGCGGCGTCAACGTCGTCAACTCGAACGCGACGGCGCTGCCCGCGCCGGTGGCGCTCGCGGCAAGCTGGGACCCCACGCTGGCGAACCAATACGGCGCGCGCATCGCGACCGAGCTGCGCGTGCTCGGTTACGGCGAAGGCCTCGGCGGCGGCGTCAATCTCGCACGCGAACCACGCAACGGTCGCACCTTCGAGTACATGGGCGAAGACCCGGTACTGACCGGCACGCTGAGCGCCGCACGCACGATCGGCACGCAGGCGCAGAACGTCATCGCGACCATCAAGCACTACGCGATGAACGATCAGGAAACGAACCGCATGACCAGCAACTCGGTCGTCGACGAACGCACGATGCGCGAAACCGAACTGCTCGCGTTCGAACTCGGCGTCACGCAGGGCATGCCCGGCAACGTGATGTGTTCGTACAATCTCGTGAACGGCGTGTATGCGTGCGAAAACCCGTATCTGCTGACCACCGTGCTGAGGAACGAGTGGGGCTTCAAGGGCGTGGTGCAGTCGGACTGGACCGCCACGCATAGTACGGTCGCCTCGGCCCTGGCCGGCCTCGATGAAGAAGAACCCGGCGATCTCGGCGGCGGTCCGTCGATTCCGGGCTTTACGCTGACGTCGTATTTCAACGCCGCGCTGACGAGCGCGGTCAACGCCGGCAGCGTGCCGATGTCGCGACTCAACGACATGGTCCAGCGCAAGCTGCGCACGATGATCCGCTATGGCGTTTTCGATTCCCCGCCGACCACCGGCGGCAGCGTCGATCAAACCGCGGGCAATGCGCTCGCGTTGCAGGTCGCGCAGCAATCGTCGGTGTTGCTGAAGAACGCGGTGGCGAGCGGCGATTCGCAAGCCGTGCTGCCGTTGAACGCGGCCGGGCTGTCGTCGATCGTGGTGATCGGCGCTCACGCGGATGCGGGCGTGCTGTCGGGCGGCGGCTCGGGCGCGGTGCCGGCAGCCGCGGGCAACGCGGTGTCCGGTTGCGTGTCCTCGTCGCCGCTGTTGAGCACCTGCGCGACGTGGTACAAGTCCGCGCCGCTGGCCGCGATCCGGGCGAAGGCGCCGAACGCGAGCGTGACGTTCGTCGACGGCACCGACGCGACGGCCGCGGCGACCGCCGCCGCGAAAGCGGACGTGGCGATCGTGTTCGCGACGCAATGGGAAAGCGAGGGCACCGATCTGCCGAGCCTGAGCTTGCCGGGCAACACGACCGACAGCAATAACCAGAGCTACGATCAGAACGCGTTGATCACGGCGGTCGCGGCGCAAGCCCGGCGCGTGATCGTCGTGCTCGAGAACGGCAGCCCGGTCCTGATGCCGTGGCTCGCCAACGTGCACGGTGTGCTCGAAGCATGGTATCCAGGCGTGCAGGGCGGCCAGGCGATTGCGGATCTGCTGTTCGGCGACGTGAACCCGTCCGGCAAATTGCCGATCACGTTCCCGGTGCGGGACGCGGATCTTCCGCAGCCGACGATTTCTGCCACCGATACCACCGTCGCTTACAGCGAAGGACTGTTCATGGGTTATCGCTGGTATGACGGCAAGCAGATCGCGCCGCTGTTCCCGTTCGGCTATGGGCTGTCCTACACGAGCTACAGCTACTCGGGCCTCAATGCGCAAGTCGATGCGAGCGGCAACGTGACCGTGACCTTTACCGTCAAGAATACGGGCTCGCGCGCGGGCGCGGAAATCGCCGAGATTTATGCGGCATTGCCGAGTGGTCTGGGCGAACCGCCGAAGCGTCTGGTCGGCTGGCAAAAGGTCGCGCTGCAGGCGGGGCGGTCGCAGCAGGTCAGCGTATCGATTGCGCCGAAGCTGCTGTCGACGTGGGACGCGACCAACCATGCATGGAAGCTCAACGGTGGCGTCTATCAGATGATCGCGGGGGCTTCTTCGCGCGATCCGAATGCGTTGACGGCATCGGTGGCGATCGCGGGGCATTGAGCGCGCCCGTGCTGGACTAGAAAGCATCGCAGCGGGATACGGGGTCCAGCTCCGTATCCCGCTTGCTGTCAATCGCCGGGCAGACGATAAGCGAATTCGTACGAATGCGCGCCGTCGACGATGTCGATCCTGAACTCACCTTCAATGCCGCTCAGCTCGCCGGTGCCCGAATCCGGCACGACGCTCACCTTCAGCGTCGCAGCGCCGCGATTCATCACGCCGATATGCTGCAGCACGAACGTGCCCCGCTTGCCCGCCAGCGTACCCGTGACCTGTTCGAGCGCGACATAGCCGGCCGAGCCTTTGACGTTCGTCATCGCGCTCAGCATTTGCCCCTGGGTGGTCGCGGCGAGATCGCCGGAGATCTGCTTGTCGATCGACATGCGGCCGAGCTTCGATTCGGCCTCCGCGTTTTCGAACGGCATCGGTTGAAGGGAGACGATGAAGGTGCCTTTTGCGATGTGATGAGTCATCGGGATTTCCTCCTGGCTTGAACGGGGCGACGGCGCGCGTCGAATCGGTGGATCGCGCGATCAGCTTCACGCCGGGCGCTATGTCGGCGAGGCGCGCCATGATGTCCGGCATCAACAGCAGTTCGAGCGAATCGCTGAGGCCGACGCGAAACACCCGCTGCGCGCGTGCCGGATCGAAGACGGCCGGCTGCGTGAGCGCCTGATGCAGTGATTGCAGGAACGGCTCGATCTGCCGCGCCAGTTCGAGCGCGCGCGGCGTCGGCGTCATGCCTTGCGGCGTGCGCACGAACAGCGCGTCGCCGAACGTCTCGCGCAGGCGTTTGAGCGCGCCGCTGACGGCCGGCTGCGCAACAAACAGCCGCTGCGCGGCACGCGTGACGCTGCGCTCTTCCAGCAGCGCGCGGAAGCTCAGCAGCAGGTTCAGGTCGAAGCGCCGAAAATCATTTTCAATGATATTGGCCATGACATTAAACGATTTGAATGATGGGCACGCACCGCGCATTCTACTGCCACGGGGTCTCCCGTTCACTCTCAGGAGCAATGACATGGACTGGCAAAATCAGAAGGTCGCGGTGCTGGGTGGCTCGTCGGGTATCGGGCTCGCGACGGTGACACGGCTGGCTGCGGCCGGCGCGAGCGTCGTCGCGGTGGGGCGCGACCGCGCCAAACTGGACGATGCGTTGAGCGGCATCGGTGGACGGGTGAGGGGCGAAGCGCTCGATTGCACCGATCGCGCGGCGCTGCAGCGCTTCTTCGGCGGGCTCGGCCCGATCGATCATCTGGTGATGACGCTGTCGGGCGGCGAAGGCGCGGGGCCGTTCGCCGAACTCGATCTGGCAGCGCTGCGGCGCGGCTTCGAGGCCAAGTTCTGGCCGCAGCTCGAAGCGGCGCAGACGGCGCTAGCCAGGCTGCGTCGCGACGGCAGCCTGACGTTTCTGACCGCGATTTCGGCGCGCATCGCGAACCCGGGCACGGCGGGTTTGGGCGCGATCAACGGCGCGCTTGAAAGCATGGTCGGCACGCTCGCGCGCGAACTCGCGCCGCTGCGCGTGAACGCGGTGTCGCCGGGTGTGATCGATACGCCGTGGTGGGACAGATTTCACGCGAGCGTGAAGAGCGAGCTGTTTCGTCAGCAAAGCGAGACGTTACCGGCGCGGCGCGTCGGCCAGGCCGACGATGTCGCGCACGCGCTGCAGTTTCTGCTGGAGAACACGTTTATGACGGGGGCGGTGATCGAGTGTGACGGGGGCTTGCGGCTACTCTGAAGCGTCAGGCGCGGGAAGGCGTCGTCAGGCGGTCGTCGCCCGATACCTGCGCCAGATGGCGCAGCAGCTTCGTCACCATCACGACGACGACGAACGCGATGGCCATGAAGAACAGCGCGAGCGGCGTGAGCACCTGCACCGACACGAAGCCGGCCAGGCCCATCATCGCCGACGACACCAGCAGCAGCGCGCAACCGAGAATCGCGCTCGTCAGACCCGCGATGTGCGGGAACAGCGAGTTGCCCTTCGCCATCAGCGTCGGATACATCGCGCCGGCGCAGAAGCCCATCACGAGCACGGGCGTCGCGAGCGTCCAGACGCGCAGGCCGACCGTCAGCGCGAGCAGCAGCATCGCAATCGACGCGGCCGCCATCAGCCGCGCACCGAAGCGCAGCCGCTGCTCGGCGCTCGGCAGCCCAGGGCCATGCAGGCGGTTCGATAGACCGCCAAGGAAGTACATCATGCCGATGCCGAGCGCGAGGTAGCCGAAGAAGGTCGGCGGCTTGTGCAGCGTGGTCTGCACCATGAACGGCCCGATGATGTTGAACACGAGCAGGATGCTGTAGCACAGGCCCTGCGCGAGAAAGCAGCTCTGGAACACGGGGCTTGCGAGCACCTTGCGCGCGTTAGCGATCAACGTGCGCGGTTCGAGATGCACGGGCTTCGGCAAGGTCTCGCGATAGCGCCACAGCAGCGCCCACATCACCAGCGAATAGATCAGCAGGAACACGAGGCACGCGCGCCAGCCGAACGCGGTCTGCAGATGCGCGCCGATCACCGGCGCGACGATCGGCGCGAGCCCCCATGCGATTGCCATGTACGTGAACGCATGCAGCAACGCCTGACCCGCGAATGAATCGGTGATGATCGCCTTCGCGAGCAGGTTCGTGCTCGCGATGCCGAAGCCCTGCAGTGCGCGGGCGAGGATGAACGTCTCCAGATTCGGCGCCGCGAGCGACAGCAGGCAGCCGACCGTGTAGACGCTGAGGCCGAACGCGAGCACGCGCTTGCGGCCATGGGCATCGGCGATCGGGCCGAAGATCAGCTGGCCGAACGCGTAGGCGGCCATGTAGCCGGTAACGCTGGTCTGGATCGCCTGCGGCGAGGTGCCGAAATAGCGCGCCATCGCGGGCAGCGCGGGCACGTAGATGTCGATGGCGAGCTGTCCGGCGGACGCGAACAGGCAGATCAGGAATAGCAGGAAGCGCGGCGAGTTCGGGGCGGAGTCGGCAGAAGCGGGGTGGTCGGCGGTGGCGTGGCTCATGGATGCATCGAAAGGGAACACTGGCGGCGCGGGCATCGGTGCGTTCGGATATCGAACGGAAAAGGCGCGAATGCCCCCGGCATTATCGCCGCGTATTGTGCCCGTGGTATGGCAGGAAGTGGGATAGTCCCTGGCGGGGGTGTGGGATGGCGCGGCCGACGAGGCGCGGCCGGCGAGCGCGCTAAGCCGCCGCAACCACACACTCATTTCGCGCAGTCCTGGATCGACCGCAGCAACGCACCCTGGTCTGCCGGATCCTGGAAAACGCGACGAAGCTCGCATGTTCGTCGTTTGCGATGCGGCCGGAGCAGTCCTTGCCTTTGAGCGGGGAGCGAGATGTTGCCCAGATCATCGCCATCACGGCGAAGGCCAGCACGACGCCTGTCAACACGAGCCCGAGCAGTAACGACTTTGCGTCGTCCGACATTGCGTCTAGCCGATGCGAAGCTTCCTCCGACTCGCCACTCGTTGTTGAAGATGAGTTCATACCGATGGCCCCCGATAGTCCGCGTTGAAAAAACCAGCGCCACCATCTTCCATCTGCGCGTAGGATTGGAAAAGTTGAGTTTACTGACTGCCTGATTCAGATTTTCTGACCATGCCATTCCGATGAGAGAAATCAGTCTCGACCGCCTGCGCACGCTCGTTGTAGTCGCCGACCTCGGCTCTTTCGCCGAGGCGGCTCGCGTTCTGCATCTCGCACCCCCCACGGTCAGTCTGCACATCGCGGATCTCGAGAGCCGCGTCGGTGCGCCTCTTCTGTCGCGCAAACGCGCTCAGGTGCGGGCCTCGGCGATCGGCGAGACGCTGGTGGCGTATGCGCGTCAGTTGCTGGCCGATGCCGAGCAGGCGTTGGAAGACGTGCGGCGACAGGTCGAAGGGCGCGGTGGACGCGTTCGGCTCGGCGCTTCCACCGCCGCCATCGCGAATCTGTTGCCGCAGGCGTTGGAAAGACTGGCCGGGGAGCATCCCGGCATCGATGTGCAAATCGCGGTGCTGACTTCGCAGGAAACGCTGACGCGACTCGCGGAGGAGTCGCTCGACGTGGGTATCGTGGCGCTGCCGCAAGCGCCGATACGCGGGCTATCGATCGAAAAATGGCGCCGCGATCCCGTCGTCGCGTTGATGCCGGCTGAATGGACGTGTCCGGCTCGCATCACGCCGCAATGGATCGCCGCGCAGCCGCTGATCCTGAACGACGCCAGCACGCGGCTTTCGCGTTTGACGACGGAATGGTTCAGCGCGGCGGGGCAGCACCCCACGCCGCGCATCCAGCTCAACTACTCGGATGCGATCAGGAGCCTCGTGGCCGCGGGATACGGCGCCGCGCTGCTGCCGCAGGAAGCGAGCCGCGCATCGGCCGACGCACGCATCGTCACACGTCCGCTGCGCCCCGCGCTATGGCGGCAGCTGGGCCTGGCCTGTCGCGCGGGTACGGTGGAGCGTCCGACCCAGTATGTGCTCGATGTATTGCGAAGTCTGCGACTGGGCTAGCGGGCAAGCCTACGTCGCTGCGGCCTTGCGTCTGCTGAAGCCCGAAACAAACAGAAACACGCACGTCAAGCGCCTTGCGGAATAAAACGGCACACTTGGGCGTTAATCCGATACCGGCAGCGCCGATTTTCAAACAGCTTTCGCAGCATTCATCGCCTTCGCGAACGGAACACCCATGAACACCCAAGCGAATTCCCTGACCGATTCGACCGATGCAATGCGCCCGCCGCGCTATACGCGCACCGCGATGACGCTGCACTGGCTGATCGCGTTGCTAATGATCGTCAACGTCGTGCTGGGCCTGTCCGCTGATTCGTTGCCCGACGACTGGGTTCGTCCGGTGATCGACACGCACAAATCGATCGGCATCACGGTGCTCGGGCTCGTGCTGCTGCGCATCCTGTGGCGCCTGTCGCACGAGCCGCCGCCGTTGCCGCGCGAATTTCCGTCGTGGGAAAAGACCGCCGCGCGTCTCGCGCACTTCGCGCTGTATCTGCTGATGATTGCGTTGCCGCTATCCGGCTGGCTGCACGATTCCGCGTGGAAAGACGCGGCCACGCATCCGATGCAGTGGTTCGGTCTATTCCAATGGCCGCGCATCGGCTATGTGATGCACCTCAATCCGACACTGAAAGAGTCGTTGCACGATCGCTTCGGTGCGCTGCATACGTGGCTCGGCTATGCGCTCTATGCGTTGCTGGCGATGCATATCGGCGGCGCGCTCAAGCATGAGTGGCTCGATCGCAAATCGGTGTTGAAGCGCATGACGCCGTGAAGTCGGCTTCATCAACCAGACGCAGCCCCGCCAACCTGAAAACACTTGCCTTGAAGAAAACCCTCGAACAGGCGCTCGCTGTCGCTTCGCCGCGCATCCTGCCGCGTCGCGCGACGCTATCGAGCACGCTGATCCATGCCAGCGTCGTCATGCTATGGGCGCTGCTGTTCGCGCGCGCGTTTTTTCTGCGTGGCGCGCTCGCGTGGTCGACCGGTATCGCGTATGTCGTCTATGACACGTTGCTGCTCGCATTCGTCACGTGGAAATCGTTGCCGCTCACGCGCCGCGCGCCGCCTCTCGAAGCCGACTACGAACAGCGCGAGCTGCCGCGCATGGGTGTCATCGTCGCGTCGCATAACGAGGCGGCCGTGTTGCCGGTCACGCTCGCCGCGCTGCTGAGGCAAACGCACGGCCCGGCGCAGATCGTGATCGCCGACGACGGCTCCGCCGACGCCACCGCCGACCTGCTCACGCAACGCTTCGGCCTCACGCCCGCCGCCGAAGGCGTGCTGAGCGCGCCGAGTTCGCTGCATCCAAACCTGTTCTGGCTGCGCGTGCCGCACGGAGGCAAGGCGCGCGCGCTGAACGCCGCGATCACCGTGATGACGACCGACACCGTCATGACCGTCGACGCCGACACGCTGCTCGACGACGATGCCACCTACGCGATGCGCGCCGCGTTCGCGAGCCAGCCGAAGCTCGTCGCGGCGGCGGGCATTCTCGTGCCGGTCTGCGGCAAGTCGGTGTCGGGCCGCGTGTTTCAGTGGTTCCAGACCTACGAGTACATGCGCAACTTCATCGCGCGTTTCGCGTGGATGCGCGCGGACAGCCTGCTGCTGATTTCGGGCGCGTTCGCGTCGTTCCGGCGCGATGCGCTCGTCGCTGTCGGCGGCTTCGATCCGCAGTGTCTGGTCGAGGACTACGAGCTGATTCACCGGCTGCGTCGCTATTCGGTCGATCACGAACTCGGCTGGGACGTGCGCGTGGTCGGCCAAGCGCATGCGCGCACCGATGCGCCCGACACCCTCGCGAGCTTTCTGCGCCAGCGCCGCCGCTGGTTCGCGGGCTTCCTGCAGACGCAGTACTGGAACCGCGACATGACCGGCAATCGGCGCTACGGCACGCTCGGCATGCTGATGCTGCCGGTCAAGGCGGTCGACACGATGCAGCCGATCTACGGCCTCACCGCATTCGCATTGCTGCTCGGCTTTCTGTTTGGCGGACACGGTGCGATCGTCGTGTCGATCTTCAGCGTGATCGGCCTGAAAACGGCGATCGATGTCGCGTTCTACCTGTGGAGCATCCATCTGTACCGGCGCTGGACCGGCGAGCGCAGTGGCAACAGCCTCGGCATGGCGATGCTCGCGGCCGTTGTCGAGCCGTTCTCGTTCCAGCTCGCACGTCATCTGGGCGCCGCGCTCGGCTGGCTGCACTTCCTGCGCGGCGGCCGCGCGTGGGGCGTGCAACGGCGCTCCGGGCTCGTCGCGGTCGACGAGGATTGAGCAACTCGAAGAGCAGGTCAATGTTTCTGTAGGGTGGGTGTGGTAAAGGCAGCTCGTTCATCCTGATGCGCGCTGCTGCGCAACGTGCGCTGCGACGCATCGCGCATGTCGGCGAAAGTGCCATGCGGCGGCTGCATCAAGTAGACTGGTGAAGATGCCGCACTGCGATGCAGCGCGGCAACCTTCCATCCGCTGGTGCACGGAGGCTTGACCTATGCATGCAGTTCCCCCGCTAGAACAGGACCAGGAAATCGCCGGCGCAACGCTCGCTGCCGCGCCTGCCCAAGCCACTCACGACGCGCCGGTGCGCGATCTGCGCCGCGTCGCCATTCATCCGGATTACTGGTACCCGCTCGCGTGGTCGCATGAAGTGAAGCGCGGCAAGACGCTCGGCGTGACCTTCGCCGGCGATCCGATCGTGCTCGCGCGCACCGAGAGCGGCAAAGTGTTCGCGCTGGAAGATCGCTGCGCGCATCGGCAGGTGCCGCTGCACCAGGGCATGGTCGACGGCGAATCGATTCGCTGCGGCTATCACGGCTGGACCTACGACTGCTCGGGCAAGTGCATCGATGTGCCGTACCTCGGTCGCGAGCGTCTACCGAACGGCGTGCGCTCGTATCCGTGTCAAGAAGTCGAGGGACTGATCTTCGTGTTTCCGGGCGACGCCGCGCTCGCGGCCGAGCGGCCGCTGCCGGGCTTTCGCTCGGTGTCGGACCCGAAGTACAAGACGCGTCGCTTTGGCCGTCCGGTCAAGTGTCATTATTCGTTCATGCACGAGAACCTGATGGACATGAATCACCAGTTCCTGCATCGGCGCCAGATGGGGAGTATGCGTGCGCGCTCGGTCGGCCGGCGGCGCGGCGAAGGCTGGGTCGAGGTCGACTACACGTTTGCGCGCGTGGAGGGCCAGCAGCCGTTCGGCGAGGCGATGGTGTTCGGCGAGAGGCGCAAGACCGGTGGCTTCAACCACAAAGACGTGATGACGATCCGCACCGAATACCCATATCAGACCCTGCAGATCCGCAACGACGAGCAGACGCTGGTGATGGACCTGTGGATCATTTATGTGCCGCTCGATCGTGAGCAGCGCACCAACCGAACGTTCGGCCTGCTGTCGATCCGCAAGCCCGGCATTCCGGGCGTGATGAACCTCGCATGGCCACTGCTGGTGTGGTTCACCGAACGCATTTTCAAGGAGGATCGCGAGATCGTGGAAGCGGAGCAGCGCGCCCACGATTCGCAGGGAGCCGACTGGAATCACGAGGTGTTTCCGGTCATCAACGATCTGCGCGCGCTGCTGCGCGAGTGCGGCGCGCCCGACCCGGTGGTCGGCGCGGGCACCGGCAATACGGCGGTGATCCGCTTCTGGGATTCGCGTCACGGCGACCCGCTCGCCAAGACCTGAGCGCGCGCGGCGCTGGTGTGCGCGGGTGTGTTTGCCGGCGCCGTGCACCCCATCCCGCCACGCCTTTCCCGCTCGTCGGGAATCAATCCATCTCCCCTCGGTAGACAATGCGCGGCGCGCGAGCGGCGATAATAGCGCCCGGTACTTTAATTGCGCATGAGTTTGCGCCAATCGACGTTCGTCGCGTCCGCACCCGTGTACCATTGCGCTTTTTCCGACTTCAAGACACGCTTGTGACCACGCAACAAATCCCCACCAACTCCCGTAAATCCCTCACTCTGCTGCAACTGCTTGGCCTCATCGGCGCCGCTGGCCTGATCGCCTCGATCGCGCTGAATCTGCTGGTCCAGGCGCGCTGAAGCAGCGCCCGCGTTGCGCAGGGGCCATATGCCGGCGCGTCGCCGGCTTTCTCGAGATTTTTGATTGCCATGTACAAGAAGGGCGTAGCCGTAGAAATCCAGTTTTCCCCCGAGCGGCTCAACGATGGCGCCGGCGATCCGTACTGGATCGATCTGACCCACGACGAAGCGCAGCGCCTGCTCGACCGCCTGCAGGCGCGGCTCGCGGGAACCGGTTGCGGCACGGTCGCACCGCTCGTCGTGAGCCTCGATGCGACGGGGCGCCCGCACGCGGCGGATGCCGCCGCGACCGATACGCTCGTTGCGCCGACGGCTGCGAACATCGCCGCGGCCGACGACTTCAAGCAATGGGTCTGCGTGATCTGCGGCTGGGTCTACGACGAAGCCGCCGGCGTGCCGGAAGAAGGCATCGCGCCGGGCACGCGCTGGGCCGATGTGCCGGCCGACTGGCGCTGCCCGCTGTGCGATGTGGGCAAGGAAGATTTTGCGCTGGTGGAGTTTTAAGCGGCGCGCCGAGACTGGCCGATAACCCGCTCTACGCCGTTCCTTCCGGATAATCCGCGCCCTCGGTCTTCGCTCGCCAGGTGTCGAAATCGCCGCGCAGCAAATCGAGCTTCCTGTACGCGAGATTGAGCGCAGTCTTGCCGAGCAGCAGACGCAGCGGCGGCGCGTCCGACAACGCCGCATCGATGATTGCTTGCGCCGCGCGCACCGGGTCGCCGGCCTGCTTGCCGCTGCGCGCCTCGGTCTGCTTGCGGCGCTCGCCGGCGGTCGACGCGTAGTCGTCGATCCGCGTCGCCGACTGCTTGATCGACGGACCCGCCCAGTTGGTGCGGAACGGCCCCGGCTCGACGATCAGCACGCCGATGCCGAGCGGTTTCACCTCGAGCGCGAGCGATTCCGACAGCCCTTCGACAGCGTACTTCGTCGCATGGTAGTAGCCGGTCGCGGCGAAACTCGCAATCCCGCCGATCGACGACACGTTGACGATCAAACCGCTGCGCTGCTCACGCATGATCGGCAGCACGGCCTTCGTGATGTCGACGAGGCCGAACACGTTGGTCTCGAACATCGCGCGGACTTCGCTGTCCTCGCCTTCCTCGATCGCGGCCAGATAACCGTAGCCCGCGTTGTTGACGAGCGCGTCGATGCGGCCGAAATGACGCCTCGCCTGCGCGACCACGGTTTCTATTTGCGCGCGATTGGTCACGTCGAGCGGCAGCACCAGCGCGCGCTCGCCGTGCCCCTCTGCGATGTCCTTCACTTTCGATGCATCGCGCGCGGTGACGACCGCGCGCCAGCCGCGTTCGAGCACAAGCTTCGCGAGCTCGCGGCCGAAGCCGGTGGAACAGCCTGTGATCAGCCAGACGGGATTGTCTCGATTCATCATTTGGAACACTCCTGTTGAGGGTCTTTCACGTGAAGACTGGAAAACAGCGCTAAAAGCGGCGCCCTGATGCGGCGCGGATATGCGGATGCTGCCACGCTCGGCGACCGCCGTGAACGCGCGTAACCAGGCAATCACTAATGCCACGTAAATGTGATCATGATAGGCCGAACGGGACTTCTTTAAAGCGCAGCGGCGACTTACGATGACGCTGTCCTCATCCGCTCGACTTCCCATTCATGAACAGGCAATCGATTCCACTTCTGTCACCAGCAATCGGCACCCACCGCGAACTGGTGTCGTTTCATTTCGGCCCGGCCGATAGCGGGCAGAAGATCTAGATCCAGGCGTCGCTGCACGCCGACGAAACGCCCGCTATGCTGACCGGGGTGCTGCTGAAGCGGCGTCTGGGGGAGTTCGAGGAAGCCGGCGCGCTGAACGCGCAAATCGTGCTCGTGCCGGTGTCGAATCCGGTCGGACTCGGTCAATACGTGCTCGGTCAGTTCATCGGCCGCTTCGATCTCGGCAGCGGCAAGAACTTCAACCGGCATTTCGTGCAGTTCGCGAAACTCGTTGCGAATGCGAAAGAGGCGCTCGGCGCCGATGCGAACGAGAACCTCCGCATCGTGCGCGAGCTGCTCACGGCGGAACTCGCGCAACAACAGCCGCTGACCGAATTCGAGTCGCTGCAACTGGCGCTCCTGAAGCTGTCGTGCGACGCGGACGTCGTGATCGATCTGCATTGCTCGCTCGAAGCGGCGATGCATGTGTACACGAGCGAGGCCGCGTGGGCCGAGTTCGAGCCGTTGTCGCGCTACCTCGGCGCCGAGGCCTCGTTGCTCGCGACGGATTCGGGCGGCGGCGCGTTCGACGAAACCCACAGCCTGCTGTGGTGGACCTTGCAGCAGCAGATGCCGGCGAGCAAGCCGGTGCCGACCGGCTCGATCGCGGTGACGGTCGAATGTCGCGGCCAGCGCGACGTGTCGTACGAAGTCGCGCAGCAGGATGCCGACGCGCTCGTCGACTTTCTGGTGTGGCGCGGCGCGATCCGGGGCGAGGCCAGGCCATTGCCGCCGCTGCTGGCGCCGGCGACGCCGCTCGCGGGCAGCGAGCAGTTCCATGCGCCAGTGAGCGGGATTCTGGTGCACCGCGCGCAGATCGGCGACACGATCCGGGTCGGCCAGCCGCTGTTCGATATCGTCGATCCGCTGACCGACGAGACGACCACGATCGCAAGCCAGACCGAAGGGGTGCTGTATATGCGGCGCGCGATCCGTTTCGTGACCGCCGGCGCGCCGCTCGGCCGCGTGACCGGCACCCGGCCGATCCGAATGGGCGTATTGCTGGGCGCCTGATCGCGTGAGCGCTATGCCGGACTCGGCATTCGGGGGCCACTTCGAAGCGTCGCGCGACGGCGCTCACGTGCGCCGCAGCCGCCTTGCCGCGAAGTAGCTGGCACCGAACAACCGGCGATTCGGCGCCCCGCCGATTGTGCGGATTTAATCTCTTTCAGCTACGAAAAAGTCCAAGCCCGCGTCGGGGTAAAGGCCGATACTCGTTGTCATATTCAACGTGTGTCGGCGCGGCCGGCTTTTAGAAGGAGACGGACAAAATGAAGGCTATCCAATGGAGCGGGGTGTTTCCCGCCGTTAGCACCCAGTTCAAGCCGGATTTTTCGCTCGACATCGACGCGACGCACCGCGTGGTCAGCAATCTCGTCAGGGACGGTGTGTCGGGTCTGGTGGTCTGCGGCACGGTCGGCGAAAACACCTCGCTGAGCACGTCGGAAAAGCTGCAGGTGATCGAGGCCGCGCGCGACGCGGCCGGCGGCAAGGTGCCGGTCGTCGCGGGCGTCGCCGAGTTCACGACCGAGTTCGCGCGGCAGACGGTGCGTGAAGCGGCGCGTGTCGGCGTCGACGGTGTGATGGTGATGCCGGCGCTCGTCTATTCCGCCAAGCCGCACGAAACCGCCGCGCATTTCCGCTCGGTCGCAACCAGCACCGACCTGCCGGTGATGATCTACAACAACCCGCCGATCTACAAGAACGACGTGACGCCGGACGTGCTGATCGCACTGCAGGACTGCGAGAACATCGTCTGCTTCAAGGATTCCTCGGGCGACACGCGGCGCTTCATCGATCTGCGCAACGCAGTGGGCGACCGCTTCGTGCTGTTCGCCGGCCTCGACGATGTGGTGGTCGAAAGCATCGCGGTCGGTGCGCAAGGCTGGGTGTCGGGCATGTCGAACGCGTTCCCGAAGGAAGGCGAGACGCTGTTCCGTCTCGCGACGCAGAAGCGCTTCGATGAGGCGCTGTCGCTGTACCGCTGGTTCATGCCGCTGTTGCACCTCGACGCGCGCCCCGACCTGGTTCAATGCATCAAGCTGTGCGAGGAACTGCTCGGCCGCGGCAGCGCCGTCACGCGTCCGCCGCGCCTCGCGCTGCAAGACGACACGCTCGCCGAAGTCAAAGGCATCGTCGCAAAGGCGCTCGCCACGCGTCCGACACTGCCGGACGTCGGTCTTTAAGCAGCGCGCTTCGATACGAGCCCAAAAAACATCGGCATCCTGTCCGACACGTAGCCGGAACAGGATGCCGAATCACACCGCAGTCACGACACCAACCGCAAGCGCCAGGCTCAGCTCGCCGTCAGCACCGGCGCAACCGCCGCCGGATCGCTGATACTCGGCCGGCCGTTCTCGACGTGACCGGCAAAGCGGCGCGAGAAGCTTGCGTCGTCGCTGCTCGTCACCGTCAGGTCGTACCAGTGATGGCTCGACGCAAGTACCCAGCCTTCGTCGATACGCGCATGGGTCGGCACGAGCACCGTGCGCGGGCGCGCGCCGTACGCGTTGTCGATCACCGTCAGATGCGCAATGCCGCCGCCGCTGTTGGTGAACTTCAGGAACACGTTGCCATTGGCGACGTCGTATTGAGCGGTCACTTCAGGCTGCGCCGGCTGGTCGTTGTCACGACCGTTGTCTCGACCGTTGCCATGCCCATTCTGCGTGTTTTGCGTGCTCGCCTGGGTGTTGCCCGCGAACTTGCGCACGAAGCCGTTCGGGCCGAACACGTCGAACGCGTAGACGCCGTTGGTCGTACTCAGGTCGAACGTATCGCTGAGCGACTTGCCCGCTTCGACCGTGTAGCGCCACGGACCGTCGGTGCGGTTCGTCGCGTACACGTAGAAGTGCGCACCCTGGTCGCCGGTGTTGCC
The DNA here is from genome assembly GCF_014397785.1 of Paraburkholderia podalyriae. Classification (GTDB taxonomy): domain Bacteria; phylum Pseudomonadota; class Gammaproteobacteria; order Burkholderiales; family Burkholderiaceae; genus Paraburkholderia; species Paraburkholderia podalyriae. The sequence goes on along the minus strand of NZ_VZQQ01000013.1, from coordinate 38,671 downwards.
GATCGTGATTTCGAACGTGTTATTGCCCGCGTTCGCCGCGCCGTTCACATGCAGTTCGTACGGCAATGCGCGCGCGAAACGGATGCCCGCTTCCTGTGCATCGACCGGCGTCGGCGTAGCCGGCACGGTCGGCTTCGGTTGTGTCTTGCACTGGTTGTCGGCGATGCTCATGTAGTTGCTGGTATCCGGCAGCGGCGGCATCTTCGAATCCGGCGTGCGGAAGTCGAACGCGGTGGTCAGGTCGCCGCACACCGCGCGACGCCACGCCGTGATGTTCGGCTCATGCACGCCGAAGCGGGACTCGATGAATCGGATCACCGAGGTGTGATCGAACACCTGCGAGCACACGAAGCCGCCCTTGGTCCACGGCGACACGATCGTCATCGGCACGCGCGGGCCGAGGCCATACGGATAGCCGTCGGCGGTGTAGCTGCCGCCGCGCTGCGGATTGACGACATTGTGGATCTCGCCGTCGGTCGTCACCGTCGACTTGCCCTGCGCGGACGTCGTCGGCGGTTGCGGCGGCACGAGGTGATCGAAGAAGCCGTCGTTCTCGTCATACATGATGAAGAGCACGGTCTTGCTCCACACCTCGGGGTTCGACGTCAGCGCATCGAGAATCTGCGACGTGTATTCCGCGCCGTACGCGGGCGTGTAGCTCGGATGCTCCGAGTACGCAGCCGGCGGGCACAGCCACGACACCTGCGGCAGCCGGTTCGCGAGGACGTCGGCTTTCAGGTCGTCGATCGTGCGCACGGTTTGCGCGCGCTCGTAGAGCGGCGAACCCGGCTGCGCGTTGATGAAGTTCGTGAAGTTCTGCAGGACGTTGGTGCCGTAGTTGCCGTTCAGCGGATCGACGCCCGACGTGCCCTGCTGATAGATCTGCCACGAGATTCCCGCGGCCTGCAGGCGCTCCGGATACGTGGTCCACGACAGCAGCTGATAGTTCGGCGGACCGTCGCCGTCGACCCAGTCGTTGTTGTCGAGCAGCGGGCCGCCCATCGTGCCGGTCGGGTCGACCATGCCGGTCATCAGATAGGCGCGGTTCGGGTGCGTCGGTCCCGGCAGCGAGCAGAAGTACGCATCGCAGATCGTGAATGCGTCGGCGAGCGCGTAGTGGAAAGGGATGTCGCTACGCAGGTGGTAGCCCATCGTCATGTCGGTCTTGTTGGCGGGCCACTGGTCGTAGCGGCCGCCGTCGATCGCATAATGGGTCTTGTACCACGTGTGATCGAGATCGCCGACGCATTGCGCGCTCGTCGTCGCGGTGTTCAGATGGAACGGCAGCACCGGCTTGGTCGGGTCTTCCTTCGACGGCTGGTTCCACACCGGCAGGCCGCTCGGCAGCGGAATCGGGAAGCGGTCGTTGTAGCCGCGCACACCGCGCAGATGGCCGAAGTAGTGGTCGAACGAGCGGTTCTCCTGCATGAACACGACGATGTGCTCGACATCGCGAATCGTGCCCGTGCGCGAAAACGCGGGCACGGCGAGCGCGTTGCGGATCGACTCGGGCAATGCGGTCATCGCGGCGGCGGCGCCCGCGGATGAAGCCACGGTCTGCAGGAAACGGCGACGGCTAGTTGATGTCATCGAATATCACCTTCTGCGTAGGGGAAGAATAGCGCGGGTGAACGCGCCGTTGGGGTGGTTCGTGGTCGGTTACGCGTTGCTCTGGCTGATCAGTTGCGGGCTAGTGGTTCGCGCTGTCGCCGGGCGCATAGCGCATGACCGGCGCAACCTGTTGGCTGTCGGCCGCGAGATTGGCCTGGATGTTTTGCATGACCGGGTCCGCGGTGCCGGCAGCGCCACTCGCTGCGTTGTCAGCGAATGACGCGGAGGCATTCGGTGTGGCCGCTGCCGCCGTCGCGGGTGCTTGCGCCGCGTCGTTCGGAGCTGCGGCCGTGGTCGTCGCGTTGCTCGCGGAAGGGGAGTCGTCCGCGCCGCAACCGTTCAACGCTATCGTGGCGAACACCAGCAATGCGGCGCTCGCGATGCACGTGGTTTTTCTCATGTCTGCATCCGGTTCGATGAAAGCGGGTGCAGTCTCCATTCCTTTCAAGAAATAATTGTGAAACGTTTGCGCGCGGCATAATTTTCGATAAATCGTCAGTTGATCGAAAGAAAGCTGGAAGTATCGGGAAGGTCAATGTTCATGGCGATGCCATCTGCGCTATGTTTGCTGCTTTATGTTCGCGCATGAGCACGATTCAATGACTCGCATCGAATCACCTATCGACATCTCCGAACTCGAAGACGAATGGCTCGAAGCCGACGGCTTCGGCGGCTTTGCTTCGGGCACGGTCGGCATGCTGCGCACGCGTCGCTACCACGCGCTGTTGCTCGCCGCGACGCGCGCGCCGGGCGGGCGCATGGTGTTCGTCAACGGCATCGAGGCGTGGGTCGAGGTCGGCGGTCAGCGCTTCCCGTTGAGCATGCAACGCTATGGGCCTGACTTGATCTATCCCGATCTGCGCGGACGCGTTGCCAGTTTCGATACCGCGCCGTGGCCGACATGGCGCGTTCAACTCGATGCCCATGCGGCGGTGATCGCCGACGTATTCGTCAGCAAGCCGACGTGCGAAACCGTGTTGCGCTGGCGGCTCGAAGGCGGCGAGCTCGATGCGCCAGTGCTGAAGGTCAGACCGTTGCTGTCGGGCCGCGATTATCATGCGCTGCATCACGAGAATCCGGTTTTCAACTTCGGCGCGCAGGTCAGCGCCGATCAATCGTGCGCGAGCTGGCAACCGTATGGCGGACTGCCGCTCGTGCGGGCGGCGACGAACGGCGCCTACGCGCATGCGCCCGACTGGTATCGCAACTTCTGCTACGTGCGCGAACAGGAGCGTGGCCTTAATTGCAGCGAAGACCTGGCGACGCCCGGCGTGTTCAGCTTCGATCTCGCCGATGGCGAAGCGGTGATGATTCTGAGCGCGTCGAACGCGTCGAGCACGGCAGCAACCGCGAGCACGAGCGACAAAACTCGAACCGCCGCTCGCGCCACCTACCTCGTCCACGCCGAGCAACAACGCCGCGCCGCGCTCGGCTCGCGCCTGCAACGCTCGGCCGACGCCTACGTCGTCACGCGCAACGAAGGCCGCACGATCCTCGCGGGCTTCCCGTGGTTCACCGACTGGGGCCGCGACACCTTCATCGGGATGCGCGGCCTGCTGATCGCATCGAACCGTCTCGACGACGCCGAAGCGATCCTGCTCGAATGGTCGGGCACGCTGTCCGATGGCATGCTGCCGAACCGCTTCCCCGACTACGGCGACGCGCCCGAATACAACTCGGTCGATGCATCGCTGTGGTTCATCGTCGCCGTTCACGACTATCTGGCGACGCCGCATGCGAGCGCGCCAACCCGCGCGCATCTGCAGCAAGCCGCCGAAACGATCCTGACCGGCTATACCAACGGCACGCGCTTCAGTATCGGCGCCTGCGCCGACGACGGCCTGCTGCGCGCCGGCATCCCCGGCGTGCAACTGACGTGGATGGACGCGAAAGTCGGCGACTGGGTCGTCACACCGCGCATCGGCAAACCGGTCGAAGTTCAGGCGCTGTGGATCAACGCGCTGCGGATCGCGTCGGCATGGAACCCGCAGTGGCGGCAGGCTGCGGAGCGCGCGACTGTCGCGTTTCGTCGACGCTTCGTCGATCCTGTCACGCAGGCGCTGTTCGATAACGTCGACGTCGATGATCAGCCGGGCACGGTAGACCGCTCGATCCGGCCGAACCAGATCTTCGCGATCGGCGGCCTGCCGTTTGCACTGCTCGAAGGCGCGGCGGCGCGCGCGGTGGTGGGCCAGGTCGAGGCGCAATTGCTGACGCCGCTCGGCCTGCGCTCGCTCGCGCCATCCGACCCGGCCTATCGCGGCCACTACGGCGGCGTGCCGCTCGAACGCGACGGCGCCTATCATCAGGGCACCGTGTGGGTGTGGCTGATCGGCCCGTTCGTCGAAGCGTGGCTGCGGGTCAATGGCGCTAGCGCTGAGAATCTCGCGCAGGCGAGGGCGCGCTTTCTCGCCCCGCTGTACGCGCAGCTCGATCGCGCTGGCCTCGACCACCTCTCGGAGATCGCCGATGGCGACGCGCCGCACGCGGCCGCCGGCACGCCGTTCCAGGCCTGGTCGCTCGGCGAATTGCTGCGCGTCGAAAGTCTGCTTGCCCGCTTCGAGCGCAACGGCGCGTAAACCGCGCTACGATGTGGGTCCCACCGCCAGGCCTGCTGTAAGGACGTTGCCATGCCACCGCTGCGCGCTGCCAATCTGTTTGCCACGATCGAAGGTTCCCGGCTGCATTCGGCCGAATGCGGCCACTGGCAGCGCTGGGGGCCGTATCTGAGCGAACGCCAGTGGGGCACGGTGCGCGAGGACTACAGCGCGAACGGCACCGCCTGGGACTCCTTTCCGCACGACCATGCGCGCAGCCGCGCCTACCGATGGGGCGAAGACGGCATCGCCGGTTTCGGCGATGACCGGCTTAGCTGGTGCGTATCGCTCGCGCTGTGGAATCGCAAGGATCCGATCATCAAGGAGCGCCTGTTCGGCCTGACGAACTCGCAAGGCAATCACGGCGAGGACGTGAAGGAGCTGTACTTCTATCTGGACGGCACGCCCACGCATTCCTACATGCGCATGCTGTATAAGTACCCGCATACGGCCTATCCATACCAGGACCTGATCGACGAAAACGCGCGCCGCGGCGGCGACATGCCGGAGTACGAAATACTCGATACCGGCGTATTCGACGATCTGCGCTATTTCGACGTGCAGGTCGAATACGCAAAGAACACGCCGGACGACATCGTGATGCGCGTGACGATCGAAAATCGCGCGGACGAGGCGGCGTCGCTCGATGTGCTGCCGCAGATCTGGGCGCGCAACTCGTGGTCGTGGAAGCAGAACAAGGACAAGCCGAAGCTCGTCGCTGGCACCGATCATAACGGCGCGGTGCGTCTGCTTGGCCATCACCATGTGCACGAGCCGATCGTCGTGACCGCGTGGTCGAAGGACGCGCCGCAACTCGCGTGGCTGTTCTGCGAGAACGACACGAACGTGAAGCGGCTGTTTGGCATGGACGGCGCGGGTCCTTTCAAGGACGGCTTCAACGATTACCTCGTGCACGCCGACGCGAACGCGATCCGTCACGACGCGGGCACCAGGGCCGCCGCGCATGCTGCGCTCGAACTCGGGCCGCATGGACGCGCGGTCGTGTATCTGCGCTGGCACCCGCAATCGGCGACCGATGAAGCGCCATTCGATGCCGACGCGTTGATCGCGCGCCGCCTCGCCGAGGCCGACGAATTCTACGGCGCGTTGCAGCACGAGATCACCGACCCGGATGCGCGCCTCGTGCAACGTCAGGCGCTCGCCGGCATGCTGTGGTCGAAGCAGTACTACCAGTACGACGTGCAGCGCTGGCTCGACGGCGACCCGCTGCAGCCGAGCCCGCCCGCCGCGCGCAAGCAGGGCCGCAACAGGGACTGGCGGCAATTGTGCAACGCGGACATCGTATCGATGCCGGACAAGTGGGAGTACCCGTGGTACGCGTCGTGGGACCTCGCTTTTCATGCGGCCGCGTTCGCGCTGATCGATCCGGCGTTCGCCAAGAAGCAGTTGCTGCTGCTCGTGAAGGACCGCTATCAGCACCCGAACGGCCAGTTACCCGCTTACGAATGGGCGTTGAGCGACGCGAACCCGCCCGTGCATGCATGGGCCGCGTGGCGCGTGTACGAGATCGATCGCGCGCTGACCGGCAAGGCGGACCGCGATTTTCTCGAACTCGTATTTCACAAGCTGCTGCTGAATTTCTCGTGGTGGGTGAACCGCAAGGACGCAGACGGCCGCAATATTTTTCAGGGCGGTTTTCTCGGGCTCGACAACATCGGCATCTTCGACCGCTCGTCGCCGCTGCCGACCGGCGGCCACATCGACCAGGCCGACGGCACTGCATGGATGGCCGCGTATGCACTCGACCTGATGCGTATCGCGCTCGAACTCGCCTACGCGAACCATGTGTTCGTCGATATCGGTGTGAAGTTCTTCGAGCACTTCCTGTACATCGCGGAAGCAGTCAGTTGCGACGACGGTTGCGATACGGGCCTGTGGGACAGCGCGGACGAATTCTTCTACGACAAGCTGCGCCTGCCAGACGGCAGCAGCATGCCGATGCGCGTTCGCTCGATCGTCGGACTGATACCGCTGTTCGCCGTGCACGTGCTCGAAGAGCGTCTGCACGGCGGCTTGCCGTGCTTGCGCGAGCGCCTCGTCTGGTTTCTCGAACATCGGCCCGATCTCGCGAAGCTCGTGTCGCGCTGGAACGAGCCCGGCAAGGGCAACGCGCTGCTACTGTCGCTGCTGCGCGGGCATCGGATGAAGGCGTTGTTACGGCGCACGCTCGACGAGAGCGAATTTCTTTCGGATCATGGCGTGCGGGCGTTGTCGCGGTTCCATCGCGATCATCCTTTCGTGTTCCAGCACAACGGCAACAGCTTCTGCGTGAAGTATCTGCCGGCCGAATCCGATACCCGCGTGTTCGGCGGCAATTCGAACTGGCGCGGGCCGGTGTGGATGCCGGTCAACTATCTGCTGATCGAATCGCTGTATGAGTTTCATCGCTATTACGGCGACGATTTTCGTGTCGAGTATCCGACCGGTTCGGGCCAGAAGTTCTCGTTAAGCGAAATCGCCGACGAACTCGCGCGCCGCGCGACCACGCTGTTTCTGAAGGACAGGAACGGCGAGCGGCCGGTGATGGGCGCGTATCCGCTACTGCAGGCGGACCCGCGTTCGCAGGATCTGATCCTGTTCCACGAGTATTTTCATGGCGACAACGGGCGCGGCGTCGGAGCTTCGCATCAGACCGGTTGGACTGGGCTCGTCGCGTTGCTGTTGCAGCCGCGCGCGATGGCCGCGTCGGGCAACGTGCCGATTCCGGCGGAGGCGGCTTCCGCTGCTGCATCGTCAGCCGCGATAGCGCCGGCGTCAACGGAAGAACTGGAGCCGTCGCTCGCAGCCACGACGACGAAGTAAGCGCGCCGAGCGCGCTCGCGCGCGAACGCGATTGAACTGTGCGGCTGCACCGGTGGTCTTTCACGTATCGCCACGTTCGCCAAGTTCGTTCTATCGGCTTCCCAAGGTCCAAGTGAATCCCATGTCAACTACACCGAACCCTTCCGCCTCTTCCGATCAACGCAACGCAACGCCCGCGATCAGCTGCAAGCTCAGCGCGAACCGACACGACGACGCGCTATCGTCGCCGGCCGGCAAGAAGCCCGCGCCGCCGTGCACGCTCGTGATCTTCGGCGCGGGCGGCGATCTGACCAAACGTCTGTTGATGCCGGCACTCTACAACCTCGCGGTCGATGGCCTGCTCGACGACAGCATGAAGATCATCGGCGTCAATCACGGCGAGCGGGAAACGCGCGAATGGTGCGACGACCTGCATACGTCGCTGCAGCAGTTCGCCGCCGACAAGGCCAGCACCTTCCACGCCGGCAAGCTCGACGACAACGCGTGGAACTGGGTCGCGCAGCGCCTCGAATACATGGCGGGCGAATTCGAATCCGACGACACGTTCGCGAAGCTGAAGCGAAAGCTCGATCAGTCGAAAGGCGGCAACGCGATCTTCTACCTCGCAGTAGGCGCACGTTTTTTCGAACCGATCACCGACCGGCTCGGCAAAGCCGGCCTGCTGAAGGAAGGCGACGGCGCGAACGGCGGCTTCCGGCGTCTCGTGATCGAGAAACCGTTCGGCACCGATCTCGCATCGGCGCGCGATCTGAACGCGCACATCCTGTCGTATGCGCGAGAATCGCAGGTGTACCGCATCGATCATTTTCTCGGCAAGGACACCGTGCAGAGCATTCTCGCGGTGCGCTTCGCGAATGCGATGTTCGAGCCGGTCTGGCGGCGCGAGTACATCGACTGCGTGCAGATCACGGCGGCGGAAACGATCGGCGTCGAAGGGCGCGGCAGGTTCTACGAGCAGACCGGCGCGTTTCGCGACATGGTGCCGAACCATCTGTTCCAACTGCTCGGCATCGTGGCGATGGAGCCGCCGAATTCGTTCGACGCCGAAGCCGTACGCGACAAGAAAGCCGAGCTGTTCGACGCGATCCAGCCGCTGACGCCCGACGACGTCGTATTCGGCCAGTACGAAAAAGGGCCAGCCGGTGTGGGTTACCGCGAGGAGCCCGACGTCGCGCCCGACAGCACGAAGGAAACCTACGCGGCGGCGCGCGTGTTCGTCGAGAACTGGCGCTGGGCCGGCGTGCCGTTCTATCTGCGTACCGGCAAGCGGCTCGCGGTACGCCGCACCGAGATTTCGGTGCAGCTGAAGCCGGTGCCGTTCCGCCTGTTCCGCGATACGCCGGTCGATGCATTGACGCCGAACGTGCTGACGTTGCGCATCGATCCCACGCACGGCTCGAGCTTCGATTTCAACGTGAAGGCGCCAGGGCCGGTGATGCAGATCGGTGCGGTGCAGTCGTCGTTCAACTACGACGACTTTTTCGCCGGGAGCGCCAACGTCGGCTACGAGACGCTGCTGTACGACTGCATGCTCGGCGACGCGACGTTATTCCAGCGCGCCGACAGCATCGAGACGAGCTGGTGCGCGGTCGACGATGTGCTGCATGCCAGGACTGGCGGCGCGATTGCCGTGCGAGGCTATGCGGCCGGCAGCGACGGCCCGGCCGAAGCCGACGCGCTGCTCGCGCGGGACGGCCACGCGTGGCGGCCATTGCGGCAGAATACGCCCGGCGGCAAGCCGTAGCGCGCGTTGAACCAACACTTTTGAACCAACATGCAGACACGCATCAAAACCGCCTCAACACAATCGGGGGACATCGTGGCGACACGCAAGAAGAACGCAGTGAAGCAGAACGCGCCGAAAAGCGGCAGCGAGCACATCCTCGCGATCGATGTCGGCGGCACCGGCCTGAAGGCCGCGATCATCGACGCCGATGGGCAGATGAAAACCGGGCGCGCGCGCGTTGCGACGCCGCATCCGTGCACGCCGGACCAGCTGGTGGACGCGCTCGCGCAACTGGCGGCGCCGCTGATCGAACAGGTGAAGCCTGTCCGCATCTCGATCGGTTTTCCGGGTGTCGTGCGCAACAACCGCATTTTGACCGCGCCGCACTTCGGCATCGAAGGCTGGCACGACATTGCGCTCGCGGATTCGCTCGCGCAACGCCTGGGCGGTCTGCCGGTGCGGATGATCAACGACGCCGAGATGCAAGGCTTCGCGGCGATCGAAGGTCACGGCCTCGAATTCGTGCTGACGCTCGGCACCGGCGCGGGCACCGCGATGTTTCGCGATGGCGAGCTGATGCCGCATCTGGAGCTCGCGCATCATCCGGTCAGCAAGAAGGGCGTCGCTTATGACGAATACATCGGCGAGGCCGCGCGCGAGCAGATCGGCAACAAGCGTTGGAACCGGCGTGTCGAGAAGGTGATCGGCATTCTCGATTCGCTGGTCAATTACGACAAGTTGTGGATCGGCGGCGGCAACGCGGCGCGCATCAAGTTCGCGCTGCCGGCGAACGTGGCGACCGTATCGAACGATGCGGGGATCGAGGGCGGCGCGAGGTTGTGGCATCCGCTGTCGGTGCGCGAAACGCGGCAGTATCCGGAGGCGACGCAGAAGACGGGGCGGTTCGAGCCGAAGTGATGGGGCGGGGCGGATGCATGGTCGGCGCTCGATGCGCTTGCGACCGCTGTCACGCTCCTTTCGATGCCCTCGGCTATCTTCCAAACCCGGAGACTCCCAATGACCAGCAACCACCTGACCCTCGTCCGACGTTTGCTCTCCGTCGGCGCTTGCGCGCTGTTCGCTTACGCGAGCGAGCCTGCATATGCGGCCCAGGCCTTCGCGGTATCGTCGCCGGGACTAACCGACGGCGGCACGCTCGACGCGCGTCACGCGGCGAGTGCGAACAACTGCGGCGGCGCCAACGTGTCGCCGGCCCTGCAATGGCATAACGCGCCGGCCGGCACGAAGAGTTTCGCGGTGACGATCTTCGATCCCGACGGCGCGAAAGGCCTCGGCATCGTGCACTGGATCGTGTACGGCATCGCGCCGGGCGCGACCGGACTTGCCGACGGCGAAGCCGCGCCGCCGGGCAGCGTCGCCGGCACGAATCGCACCGGTGGCCCCGGCTATTACGGCCCGTGTCCGCCAGTTGGCGAGGTGCCGCATCACTACGTCGCGCAGGTCTATGCGCTCGACCTGCCGCCCGACGCGCTGCCGGCCGGCTTGACGCGCGACGCGTTCCTCGCCGCGATCAAGGACCACGTGCTCGCCGCGACGAGCACCGTGCTGCGCTACGGACGGTGAAGACGCGCGGCCGAACCCCGGGCCGCGCTCGATCTGCCGGCGCGCGCCTAGCGCGCCGCATCCCCCCAGCGGTACTGCACGCTCGCTTCATCGAGTTGCGTTTTGATCGCGTCATCGAGCGTGAAGTCGGCCGCCGCTAGCGTATCGCTCAACTGTTCGGCGCGGCTCGCGCCAATGATCGCCGACGTGATCAGCGGATTCGCGAGCACCCACGCAATCGACACCTTCGCCAGCGACTCGCCGGTCGGCGCAGCGATCGCCTTCAGCTTCTCGATCGTATCGAACTCGCGCTCGTGCCAGTAGCGCTGCTGGTACATCGCGCCAGCATTGCCGACGCTTTCGGTGAAGCGCCCTTCGGCGGGCGTCGCGTCGAGCCGGTGCTTGCCGGTCAGCAGTCCGCCCGCGAGCGGGTTATACGGCATCACGGCTAGTTGCTCCTCGGCGGCCAACGGCAGCAGCTCACGCTCGATCTGACGAAACAGCAGGTTGTAGCGCGGCTGAACCGACACGAAGCGCGCGACGCGCAGCACGTCCGCGCGTCCCAGTGCGCGCGCGAGCCGATACGCGAGAAAGTTCGACACGCCGATATAGCGCGCCTTGCCCGAGCGCACGATCGCATCGAGTGCTTCGAGCGTCTCGTCGAGCGGAGTTTTCGGGTCGTCGGAATGGAGCTGGTACAGGTCGACGTAATCGGTGCTGAGGCGCTGCAAGGACGCTTCGATCGCATCGAGCAGGTGTTTGCGCGACGCGCCCTGGTCCCACGCGGCGGGTCCCATTTTGCCGACTGCCTTGGTCGCGACAATGAAGCGCTCGCGCTTGCCCTTCAGCCAGCGTCCAACGATTTCCTCGGTGTGTCCGGCCAGATTTTCGCCGCCGCCGAGCGGGTAGACGTTCGCGGTATCGATGAAATTGACGCCGGCGTCCGCGGCGGTGTCGAGAATGCGATGCGATACGGCTTCGTCGGTTTGCAGCCCGAAGGTCATGGTGCCCAGGCACAGGCGCGAAACGGTCAGGCCGGTGCGGCCGAATTGGCGATATTGCATAAGGTCGACTCCAGAGGGGCAGGAAAGCGCTGCCGAATTGATGAAACCGCAGTGTTGTAAAAAGGATAAACCGAGTCGCGATTCGGTGTGCATGACGCACGCCATGATTGCTGACTTCCCACAGTTGTGAAATGATAGCGATTCTCATTTAAACATAGCCAGCCATCCCGTCATCTCCATCTCGCACAACGGAGAGCGGCAGCCAGCCATTTGCGGCTTTGTCATGAATTCGACGTCGGTGATGCGAATTTGACAGTCGCATTTCTGACGGGATTTCCATGCTCAATCACACGCCGCTCGCGACAGCGCTAGCGCTCGCTTTTGCCATTCCTTTTGTGACCCCAGCGCTCGCGCAAAGCGCGCCGCAAAGCGCGTCGCAACCGGCCGCCTCCAGCGCGCCGGCGAACGCACAGAACAACGCACAAAGCAACGCGGCCGACGCGCCGACGCTGCCGACCATCGGCGTGCAAGCTCAATCCGTTCGGCAGGACTTCCAGGCCGATCGCGCGAGCGTCGGCGCGAAGACGCCGACCGCGCTGCGCGACATTCCGCAGACCGTCACCGTAATCAATCGCGATCTACTCGCCTCGCAGGGCGCGACGTCGTTTACGGACGCACTGCGCAATGCGCCTGGCGTGACGATCGGCGCGGCCGAAGGCGGCCAGATCGGCAACAACATCAACCTGCGCGGTTTCACCGCGCAGAACGACATCTATCTGGACGGCTTTCGCGACCGCAACCAGTACTACCGCGACACGTTCGACCTCGAATCGCTCGAAGTGCTGTACGGTCCATCGTCGATGCTGTTCGGCCGCGGCTCGACCGGCGGCGTGATCAATCAGGTCAGCAAAAAGGCGAACCTGACGGACTCGGCGGAAGTCTCCGGCATGATCGGCACCGACGACCGCTACCGCTCTACCGTCGACGTGAACCACAAGCTGACCGACACCTCGGCGATCCGCCTGAACGCATTCGGCCAGAGCCTCGGCTCGACGCGCGACGTGATGAAGAACAAGGACTTCGGCGTCGCGCCGGAACTGCGCCTGGGCATCGGCACGCCGACCGAGATTACGCTGTCCGCGCTGATCCAGCACAACCACGACATGCCCGACTACGGCATCCAGGCGCTGAACGGCCGTCCGGCGCCCGTGCCGAAGAACACGTTCTATGGTTTGACCAGCGACCGCACGATCCAGGACGTGCAGATCTTCACCGCGGCGATCAAGCACAAGTTCTCCGACGCCCTGACGCTGACGAACCAGACGCAGATCTCGCACTCGACCACCGACGCGCGCGAAACCGCGCCGCAAGCGGTGCTGACCGGGCCGTTGTCGTCCAGCACGGCGTTGACCAACGGCAACTTCACGACGCTGTCGCCGTCGCAGCTGTTCATCAAGCTGCAAAGTCACGACCGCGTGATCCAGAATCACGCGATCTACAACGACACGATGCTCGAATACAAATTCAACACCGGACCGATCAGGCACGACCTGATCGCCGGTGTCGAAGTGGGTCACGACAGCTATACGAACCAGGCGTACACGCGCAACAACCTGCCGATCGTGCCGATGCTCGATCCGCCGATCATGGGCACGCCGTCGAACGTGACGACGACGCTCGGCAACTACGCCGATTCGAGCGCGAACGAAATCGCCGCTTACCTGAACGACACGATTACGCTGACGCCGCACTGGAAGTTGATCGGCGGTGTGCGCTGGGATCGCTTCTCGGCGGGAATCCGCAATACGATTAGCGCGCCGGCTTACGCGAGCCAGACCAACTATTTCACGAGCGTGCGCGCCGGCGTCATCTATCAGCCGACCGACTGGCAGTCGTACTACGTGTCGTACGGCACGTCGTTCAACCCGTCACTCGAAAACCTGACGGTCACGAACCTCACGCAGAACCTCGCGCCGGAATCCACGAAGTCGTATGAAGTCGGCGGCAAGTGGGATCTGTTCGGCGGCAACATGTCGGTGAACTCGGCGATCTTCCGCGAGGAAAAGGACAACGCGCGCACGCAGGTGTCACCGACTGAGTACCAGTTGGCCGGCAACATTCGCGTCGACGGCTTCCAGGCGAGCGTGACCGGGCACATCACCGACAAGTGGCAGATTTTCGGCGGCTATACGTACATGAACGCGACGATCCTGAAAGCGGCCGACGGCACGCAAGGTCACACGCCGGCCAACACGCCGCGCAACACGCTGACCTTCTGGACCACGTATGCGATCACGCCGCACTGGGAAATCGGCGGCGGTCCGATCTATATGTCGCCGCGTTATGCGTCGAACACGAACTATGTGAAGGTGCCGGGCTACACGCGTTGGGATGCGACCGCGGCCTATCACGCGAAGAAGTACGACGTGCGCCTGAACCTGCTGAACCTGACCAACAAGTACTACTACGACGCGTTGATTCCGTCGGACGGCGGACGTTCGGTGCCGGGTATCGGCCGCACGCTGCTCGCGACGTTCAACTACCGCTTTTGATACGCGTTTTTGATGCGCACTGAGCGCATGCGTCCGGCTTGCCGCTGTTGCGAACGGCAAGCCGACGCAAAGGACACATCATGCTGCTGCACATTCCGAAGGTACTGGACGCCGGGCAATTGCGCTTCATGCGCGAGCGGCTCGATCGGGCCGGCGATGCGTGGGTCGATGGCCGCGCGACCGCCGGCTATCAGGGCGCACCCGTCAAGCGCAATCAGCAGATCGCCGAGCACTCGACGCTCGCGCGCGAACTCGGCGATGTGATTCTCGCGGCGATCGAGCGCAATCCACTGTTCATCAGCGCGGTGCTGCCCAATCAGGTCTATCCGCCGCTGTTCAATCGTTACGAGGGCGGCATGCAGTTCGGCAGCCACGTCGACGGCGCGGTGCGCGTGCTGCCGAACGGCGTGAAGCTGCGCACCGACGTGTCGGTGACGCTGTTTGTCAGCGCGCCCGACGAATACGACGGCGGCGAACTCGTGATCGAGGACACCTACGGCGTGCAGCAGGTCAAGCTGCCGGCCGGCGACATGATCGTTTATCCGGCGACGAGTCTGCACCAGGTGACGCCGGTCACGCGCGGCGCGAGGGTGGCGAGCTTCTTCTGGGTGCAGAGCCTCGTGCGCAGCGACACGCATCGCGCGCTGCTGTTCGACATGGACACCGCGATTCAACGGCTCAATGCCACTGATGCCGATGAGACTGCGCGGCGCAGTCTCGTCGGTTGTTATCACAATCTGTTGCGTACCTGGAGTGAAACGTGAGCGTCTTGGACACCCTCGACATTCAACCGCCCGCAGCCGGCGAACATGACGCGCAGGAGGCACGGCGGCTCGATGGCGATGAGCGGAAATCGCGCCGGCAGCGCTCGCGTCGCGCGAGCGTCATCAAGTGGCTGCGCAACGTGCATGGCTGGGTCGGACTGTGGGGCGCGGCGCTCGGTCTGCTGTTCGGCGCGACGGGGTTCTTTCTGAACCATCGCGGCGGCCCGCTGCGCGTTTTGACCGGCGAGCCACAGGTGTCGGTGATGCAGGTGCCGCTGCCGCAACCGGCGCCGCAAACGCCACGCGAACTCGCGAAGTGGCTCGAGCAGGAGCTGAAGATCGGGGGCAGTCCGGGGCGCATGCAGAAGGAACCCGAGCATCCGGTGGCGTGGGGCGATCGCAGCGTCGTGCAGCCCGAGCACTGGCAGCTGAACTTCGCGTCGCCGAAGCAAAACACGTCGGTCGAATACTGGGTCGGCAATAACACTGTGACGGTCAAGCGCAGCGCGAATACCTTGCTTGCAATGCTGACGAACATGCACAAGGGTGTGGGCCTGAGCGTCGGTTGGGTGCTGCTGATCGACACCCTCGCGGGCAGTCTGATTCTGCTGTCGCTGACGGGCGTGCTGTTGTGGACCGAGTTGAACAGGCGCAAGACGGTGGGGCTCCTGCTCGTGGTGGGGTCAATCGCGGCGGCGGTCGTGTTGGGGACGATGTAAGGGGCGCAGCGCAACGCTTCGGGCGAATCCGGTGCGCTCGCGGGGAACCTGTAACCGGTACGCGCTAGAATCATCGCAGACCCACTTCGCTGGCTCTGCCGCCATCCGCCGATGACCTCTCCCGCGAATCCCGTCGACACCGCGCTAACCACGCGGCGCTCGGTGCGCGCCTTTCTGCCGACACCGGTGCAGCGCGCCGACATCGAAGCCATTCTCGAAGCCGCCAGTCACGCGCCGTCGGGCACCAACACGCAGCCGTGGCAGGTGTACGTACTGACGGGCGAATCGCTCGCGCGTCTGTCGCGCGATCTGCTCACAGCCTACGACGATCCGCAGCGCGACGAGCTGTACCAGGAAGAGTACGCGTACTATCCGCGCCAATGGCAGTCGCCGTTTATCGACCGGCGCCGCAAGATCGGCTGGGACATGTATGGCCTGCTCGGCATCGACAAGGGCGACAAGGCGCGCATGCACGAACAGCACTCGCGCAACTTCCGTTTCTTCGACGCGCCCGTCGGCCTGCTGTTCACGATCGATCGCAGCCTCGAGCGCGGCAGCTGGCTCGATTACGGCATGTTCCTGCAGGCGATCATGACGGCCGCGCGCGGACGCGGCCTCGACACCTGTCCACAGGCCGCGTTCATGCAGTTTCATCGACTGATTGCCCAACATCTCGGCTTGCCCGAGAACGAGCAGTTCGTGTGCGGCATGTCGCTCGGCTTCGCCGACCCGAGCGCGCCGGTCAATACGCTGCGCCCCGAGCGCGAACCGGTCGAGCGCTTCACGCGCTTTCTCGATTGAACGCAGCCTTCAGTCCCCACCCAGAGACAAATCACAATGCAAACATCGCGCCGCCATTTCCTGTTGTTGAGCGCGGGCGTCGGCTCGTCGCTCGCGCTGTCTCGCGTCGCGTTTGCCGCGAGCGTTCCCAACGCGCTGAGCGAGAGCGATCCGCAGGCACAGGCGGTCGGCTATACCGAAGATGCGTCGAAGGTCGACAAGGCCAGGTTCCCGAACTTCGCGGCCGGGCAAACGTGTGCGAACTGCTCGCTATTTCAGGGCAAGGCGTCGGATGCGTACGGCGGTTGCACGCTGTTCGGTGCCAAACAGGTCGCGTCGCGCGGCTGGTGCAGCGCGTACTCGAACATGTGAGCACGTCGCCGCATCGTTCGCATCGCTGCTAGAGCAGTGCCTTCAGCACGAGCTCGTGCGAGTGTCCGATCCATACGGCGGCGTCGCGATGATCGCGCAGCGCGTCGCCGGTATTCGGATGCAGAAAGACATCGAGCGCGCCGTGATTGAGCGTGAGCCACCCGACCACCTCGGCGAACTGCGCGTGCGCGAACGCGAGCTGATACGACCACATCGGGTGCGGGCCGACCGGCCGTTCGTGGAAGCGCCCGATCCGAAGCTTGTCGCCCCAATGCGCGTCGATCTGCTCGCGAAACGCCCAGGCGGCGTCGCGGCTCGCCGCGTCGAAATAGATGTGCGCGTGCCAGCTTTCTATCGCTGAAGCGTCGCGAAAGGTCATATCAGAGTTCATCGCCAGGCTCGTTCCCGTATCAGTCTTTATCCGACATTCGTTCTGCTTCGCTTTCCGCCAACGCGCGCGCTACGAGGCGCATGTAAAACTGTGTCCGATCCTCGCCGACGATCTGGAAGCCGAGACGATCGTACAGCCGCTTGGCGGGATTGCCCTTGAGCACCTGCAAGCTGACCGGCAGTGCGTCGGCAGCGGCCGCGCGCAGGATCGTGCGCAGCGCCTGCTCGCCGATGCCGCGTCCCTGGAGCGCCGGCGCGATCTGCACTTGCACGACGAACCATTCGTCTTCGTTGCGGTGCGCCTTCAGCAGACCCGCGGGCGCGTCATCGATGCAGATCACCTGCGCTGCGTCGTAGCGATGCAGCAGGCGCGCGCGATGGGCGGCGTCGTCGGTCGGCTCGCCGGCGCGCGCCAGGTGTTCGGTCATCGTCGTCTTGCGCAGTTCGAGCAGGAAGGCTTCGTCGTCGGGTTGCGCGGGACGCAAGGTCAACCCGGATCGTTGGGCAGGCAGTTGGGCGGACATGTCGGCAAGGTTGTGGCGCGCGATCGGGCGCACCTCGATGATGCGAAGCGCGAGTAAGAATTGTCGTCGATTGTCGCGCCGGCTGCGCTTTTTTACCACGCGGCTATGTTGCAGTCTTCCCATTTTGCGAGGCAGTAGGACCGGTCGGGTCGGTTGATTGGCGAGGCGTCACATTCCACGTTGTATGGCATGTGTTTTGCTAAAGCTTGCTTCGCGTTTCGAGGGCGCGGTCGTCAAGCCATCGCCTGCCGGAACAGGGTAATCAACGTTGCGAGGTGGGCTATGACGATGATCGAGGCGGTACCCAGCGTCTCGGCAGATGGACGCGCGGTGATTTTCCAGCTTTCGTCGCAGGGACGCGACCTTGAATGCGCGGTCACGCGCGAGGCGCTCGAAGAGCACTTCTGGCTGCAACGCGGCGCGGGTGAGGCGCGCATTCTGAAGACGTTCGCGGATGGGCGCAAACGTATTACCGCGATCGCCGAACGAAAAATGCTCGCGCGTCCCGGTGAGAAGGTGTTGCTGACAATCGCCGATTTCTCCACGCGCGGTTGACTTGCGTGGTGCGGCGCTGGTCGTCGCGCCAGGATATATCTGGCGAAATCCCGCTGTTACATCGATTCGCCAAATTAACCCGCCAAAGCCCCTCGCTTCGCGCAATTGCATTGGCGCGTGCGGGCCTACACTGTTTTCCATGGAGCGACAAATCACCGAACTCCATCGATGCGATTCCCCTCGTGTCGTGTTTGAACCGTACCGTTGATATGCAGTTCGCAGTTCGCAATAGACGCAGTAAAGCGCGCAATGCATCGAGCAACGAGCGCGAAGTAAAGGGGTAGCGGCCAGATGCACGAAATAACGAGGACCGGCCCACAAGCAGTCGCAATTGAAGTGGTGGTTTGAATCGGCAGCCTGAAGGTTGCTGTCGAGTGGTAGAAATTGCCGGTGCAGTACACGTAAGCAATAGCTTTGCAGGTTAGGTGGTTATAGGTCGGCAGGCATCCACGCGCTTGCTCGATTGTTCCATCCTGTCAGCCCTGTTCCTTGCGGAACAGGGCTTTTTTTCGTCGGAACGAAGCGGGCTTTCTCTTTCTGGCGGCTCCGAGCCGATATGCGGACAGAACAAAAAAACGCCCTTCCGTTCTTATTCCTTAACCGTACATAGTTCGTGAGTGAGTGACTCAGACGCCTCGTTTTACAAGGCTTTTGCGCATACCAACCTTGCGATGTACGGACACATCGCAATACATCGTTACCTTCAGGCGCCGACGGCAACGTCGGCGCTTTTCCGTTGCGCCGGTCAGTCGCCAAGCACTTTGCGAATCGCGCGCGCGAACCCCACCTCAAACACCGTTCGGCCGCGTTCATTCACGATTTCGCCGTGGCTGCCTTCTCGCAGGCCGCGCTCTTCGAGATAGTCGGCCGAAACCGACTTCTGCAATGCCTCGCGCTCTGAAGGCGTGAACTGGGTGGCCGTGGCGAGCACGGCCACCGATTGCGAGTCAGATACAGCTGCGACCGCACCGAGTGGACGCCGGTCCACGGTCACCTGCGCGTTGGCTTTCAGCACGTTGAGCTGCGCCTTGAGCCTGTCGCGTTCCGCGATGATGGCCTGCATGATGGAGCGAATGGCCGGGTCTTCGATGCGCGTCAGATATTCGTGGCTCGCCAGCGTCTTTGGCAGCTTTGGCGCAGGTGGGCCGGCGTAGGCAGCCCATGCTTCAATCAGTGCCTTGTAGTCGGCCGACTGGGCGTTGTAGAGGGCACGCCCCTTCATAATGCCTTCGGCTTCCGCCAGCCGGCCGATGGCCGGCAGCGAGAAGTCGCGCGAGCCCGCGTCATGCTGCCTTCGGCAGAGTTGGTGCATCTTCATCAGATTCGCGCGCCGGTTGGAGCGCCCACCCTTGGCGAGCAGCGACTCCAGTACTGCGTCCGGGTAGATGTCCGTCGCGCCATTCATGCTCCGTCTCCCGCGAGTGCTTGGCACCTGGCGGGGAACGCCGGGAGGGGATTTGTCGTGGGCAGCAGGGCGGCGAGGTCGATACCGAAGTGCTGGCTGAGGCTCATGCCCGCGTCCATGAGTCGAATAACTTGCCGTTGGCCGAGTTCAAGATTCGTTGGGTTCATCTGCTGGGCGAGGCGGCGCATGAAGGCATTGCCAGCGAGCAACTGCTCCGATTCGCTTAACAGCATGAAGACCGGCGGCAGGTCGTCGCGGTAGAGCACAGCATCGAGCAGTTGGCTGCGGCGGAACACCGCCTTGCCCGGTTCCAGGTCGAGGTAGACCTCGGCGTTTTCACACACGCCGGAGATCTGGAGCAATTCCGACTCCGTTTCCTCGAAGGCGACATGCACGTCGCTCACCGTGCCGGCGGCCACCAACAGCATAGTGTCGCCCTGCGGGGCTTCGAGCGCCGCCTTGCAGCGTTCGATGAGACGCCAGCAGGCTACGAGGTCTTCGGCGAGGTCGCTGAAGCGCTTCATAGCGCTCTCCCACACCCGCTCGGCCAATCGGTAGGCTTTCATCCGCGCGAACGGTTGGCCCGCGTCTTCCGCATCGGCTTTCTGCTTCTTCAGGTCCTGAAGCTCGTTTTCACGGGTGAGACAGGCGTTTCGCGCCTCGTCGAAGTGGTAGGCGAGCGTGTTGAAGTGGGCGGCCAGCGCCGGCAAGTGGTGCGGTTCAGTCACGAACCAGCGACAGCGCACGCAGTTCCGACTGCCGCCTGGAACAGGCCCGTACCTGGGACTGTCTGACGAAGAGCCCTTGGCAGTCATGGGGCCGCCGTTGTAGCAGCCGCCCACCGAGCCGTTGCCCTCGATCTCGCTGGCGTTGCCGCCAACGAGGCACAGTCCGTGGTGCATGGACATCCAGCCTGCCGGGTTGCGCGCGGCCGGATGCTGCGGAATGGCGGCGGCGAGGCTGGGCACGCTGTTGCAGATGGCCTGTTGCAGAAGTTCGTCGTGCTCGGTGTCGAGCAGGAAGTTTTGGATGCTTAGTTCCTTGCTCGCCTCCAGTCGTTCCGCTGCGCCAAGGAGCGCGTCGCGGATGTGGGTCGCGCCCGGCTTCGTGTAGTACAAGGTCATCAGCAGGCGGCTGTGGCCAACGAGCTTCTGCAGCAGCGGGAACGGTACCTGGCCCTCAAGCGCCAGCGCGGTGATGAGTGACACACGGAGGCTGTGCAGCGGGAAGAGGGTCGTCACTCCATTGTTCTGCTCTTCCGCCGGAGGAAGGAAGCGAATCGGCTCGGCGTTGCGATGGGTTTCGCCCCGGTCGGCCAACCGAAGCTCGAACGCTTCTAGTAGGGTGAACCAGTTTCGTAGCAACGTCATTTCCTTGAGCGGAAGATGACGCTCGCCCTCATCAACCTCAGGCATCCGGAAGAGGAAGCAGGTGTCGGGGTAGCCCGCGAGTTGCACGTCGCTCTTCGCCTTGATGTGGCGACCATCGAGTTCTGTCCACGCCGTGCGCCGCGAGACGGGATTGTACTTCTCCTGCCAGTTGCGCAGCTTCTCCAGCCAGTAGAAGACGCCCTGATGCACCGGCCCGCCGAAGGGCCACGGCAACACGTAGCCCTTCTCCGGACC
Source organism: Paraburkholderia podalyriae (assembly GCF_014397785.1). Classification (GTDB taxonomy): domain Bacteria; phylum Pseudomonadota; class Gammaproteobacteria; order Burkholderiales; family Burkholderiaceae; genus Paraburkholderia; species Paraburkholderia podalyriae. The sequence continues at coordinate 17,661 of NZ_VZQQ01000013.1, read as the reverse complement.
GGACGTGGCGATGTCAGCAGTCTTGTTGGTGTTGATGTATAGGACCGTCGAGACGGCCTCGCCGTCGGCGAGGAGGTCGCTGCGGCGGAACACTCCCTGTTGCAGGGGCCTCCGTTCGCTGCCTTGCGCGAGCCGGCCCAAATTCAACGTCCAGTTTCCCGCCGCGTAGCGCCAAGTATCGGCTTCGCCCGAGTCGAGCATGCGCACCTGGAACGTGCGTAGCGGCAGAATGAGCTTCGTGAGCAGGGCCACCCAGCGGACCGGACTCCACATCTCCAGCACCTGCCCAGAGCGATGGTTCCGGCTTACCTTGCGGACCCGCCACACGCAGTCCGGGTCGTTACGGTCGATCTGGTCCTCGGTCGCTTCGAACCAGTCGGGCCCGGAGCGTCCGCGCTGGCCTTGGCCAATGTCGGTTCCCAGCGCCCTCTGCGCCCACTGCCAGTCTCGGAAGTGCGGTCCCGCCGCAAGCATCTGCCGCAGTTCGGCGATGTAGCCATAGGGTAGCGGCGAATATACGCTCTCGTCGCGCTTAGGCAGACCACTCTTTGACATCCTGCGAACGGGGTTGTGGAAGGCCGGCGAGACAACCGGTCGGCCGTGGTCCTGGGCTTCGCTGAACTGGCACAGCAGCACGAATTGCAGGAAGGTATGGATGTGGTTGTTGTACTTGATGCCCTTCTCCGAATCCGGGCAGGCTGTTTGGTAAAAGTCAGACAGGACGGTGGTGCGAGCCAAGAACACGGACGGGTCGAGCGGTAGAGCCTGCTGGATGAGATAGCGCTCCAAGAAGGCCACCAATGCTTGGAGCCTTGCGTCGACACCGCGTGTTTCGCCTTTCAGCCACTCCACCGCCAGCATTCGCCAGGCGGCGAGCTGCGGATATTCCCGCTCGACCCAGCCGAGGGTCATGTCCGTATCCCGCTTTACTCCCTTTTCCTTTTGGGCCTGGATGGCGGACTTCCTTGATGCATTCGTTGTTTTCTTTCCATCCATAAGGATTACTCAGTCGTTGTAGTCGGCGCCCGGTAGCAACAGGTCAGACGCGGACCGTGGTGTTGGGTACAGGTCTCGCAGCCGCTGCGCGGCCGCTTTGAGCGCGGTCACGGCCTCGCGGGTACTTGCCTGGGTGTAGACCTCCTGGCTCTCCATCGAGGCGTGATGCATAAAGCGGCGGACAAGCGCCTTGTCGACGCCGGCCTTGCGAAGTCGCCGACCGTAGGCGTGCCGGTGTCCGTGCGGCGTTGTCCCCAGCGCCTTGCTCACCTTGAGCCCAATGCGCTCGCACGCAGCGGTGTGCGCCTTGTTGTACTGGGAGAGCGTGTACATGGCGCCGACTGGCGCGCGGTTCAGGTTGATGAAGGCGAAGGGATGGTCGCGCTCGGAGCGCGCAACCTGTTCGAGATAGCGGTGCCAGATGTGCAGGAACCACTCGCCATACTCCGGCAGGAACCAGTACGCCTGCTTGTAGTAGGGGCCGTCGTGCGTGCCGCCCTTCCAGCCGGCGTGCCTGCGGCTCATCAGGTTGGTGCGAGGCACCAGGCCGAACTGGCTGGCGAGATATTCCGCTCGGTCGCCTCGACGTGGCCGTCCCCGCTCATCGCGCCAATCGGCGGGTGCGGCACCGTAGCCTGGGTGGTGAATGAGGACCTTTGCTTGGCGCTGATTGGCGGGGTCCGGGAACACATCGGAGATGTAGAGGTGGAAAGGCTCTGACTCGCGGAAGCCCGCGCCGTGCAACAGTAAAGTGATGAGAATGCCACGATAGTCGTAGCGGCCGGCCGGACAGAATCCCTTGACAAGCAGTTCCTCGAAGCGCTCTTCCGGAAAGGCTGGTGGTTCGCCCGCTTCGACCTTGGGCAGGCGTCGACCTCGCACACGGTGTCCAGTTTCCGCGGGAGATGCGTTTGCCGCCCAGGTGTGTCCAAGGAAGGCCTTGTTGCGTCGGTATTGGTAAGCAGCTTCGTCGGTCATGCGGTCAAAAGCGCCGCCCGCATAACTAGGATTCACCTTGGCCGCCTCAGGGCGCATTTCGCCAAGCCAGTCAAAGAAGTCGGAGAGATGGGTAATGATGTGTGAGGAATCTTGCGGCGAGCGTGGCGCCCAGCACAAGCCGCTTGGGTCGAGCCCGGTCTCCCGGTCGAAGGTCCCAGTGTAGAGCCGCTGGGCAAAGTTCTGGAATAGGCGATACGTATCCCGTTCGGCCGGGTTGCTTTGAAGATATTCGAGGAACATCCGCACCGAGCGGGTCACCTTCGTCATCCACGCCAAGCTTCGGTCGTGACTGCGATATAGGCAGTAATCGACTAACGGCTCCAGCGCGCCGGCCGGCGTCAGTAGTGCAGGAAGCTGTGTATAGATGCCCGAGGCGTCGGTGTAGACGCGGGCCTTGACGGTCACCAACATGCGATGGTCCCATCGGCCATAGCTACGTCGACTGGGGTCGCTAGGGGTTCAGCGCAGGTAATTCTTCTCCGCAAGCTTTCTCTACCGCACATCAAAAAGCCGCGCATTGTACATGCGATGTCAAAGCACGGTATAGCTTGTCATTTCGCCGGGCAAGAAAACACCCCTTCGTGAGGGGTGTCTCGGGCACACGCAGTTGAAAGAACTCGAACTATGTATTCCCGGTTGGGGGGAAGAACCACGGGGCGCTTTTCGCATCTAGCGACGTCGACTCGAAACCGCGCGCGGCAAACGCTAGTCGTTGTACTGCGTGATATCCAGGGACTCGGTCCCGTCCCTTGCGCCGCTCAACTGAATGAGCCGCGAGCCTCCCGCCGTCAACGCGGGGAACGGGCAGTTCGTGCAGGTTTGCACGCCGGCCGGATCGACGCCCGCCCGCACCGTCGCCTGATATTGCCCACCGGTCGTGTTGTTGGCGGGACCGAGCGTGAACCCGTTCACTTGCTCGCCCCCCGCCGACGTCTGCGCGGCGGCCGCGATCCCCGTCGACGTAACCGGATATGCCAGATTCAGGCCGTCGTTCACGAGACCCGACCAGGTGACGCTTAGCGCGTACTGCACATCGGCGAGCGCGGTGCCCGGCGTCAGGAACTGCGTGGTCGCGTCGTTCATCAGCAGCGTCGGCCACGGGATCGAACTGCCCGCCGCCGCATTGAGCGGCCTGCCGGGATTGATGACCGACGACTGGCCGCGCTGCGCGCCGTTGATGTCGTAAAACGTGACCGTATAGGTCGAATAGAGCGGCACGCTGCCCGCATCGAGCGATTGCGCCGCATAAAAGCCCGTCGAGGCCGGCGGCGTGAAGCTCGCCGTCGACGACCGCGACTGCCAGGACCAGCGGTACTGCGAAGTATTGCTGCCCGTCGTCGCGGGCGTCACCGGCGGCGCGCTCAATGCGCTATCGGCCAGACCGAGCGAGCTGCTGCCCGATGCGCTGCGCGGCATCAGCCACACGGGTGCGGCAAGACCCGGCCCCGTCACCGACGCCGAATACACGTTCGGGTTCGACGCGGTCGGGATCTTGATGTCGAGCCCGGACTCATAGCGGTTCACGTCGCTCAGTCGCGTATCGAGGTAGGTGCGGCGCTGAATGTGCGACATGATCGCCACCGCGAACGACGACTGATCGCCGATCAGATTCCAGCCGAGCTGCATGCCGCTGGTGAGCGTGACCGGCGTCGCGAGCGGCTGCGCGATGCTATACAGCACAGCGGGCGTGCCGTTCGCGAGCGTGAGCGGCAGTTGCACGAGCGCGAGCTGCTTGCCGTTGCGCATGAAAAACGCGAGGGTTTTCGGCGAACCGAACACCGCGCCGGTCATCGCTGAGTCGGTCAGGCCGTGCGCGGTCGCGAGATCGTTCGAGCCGCTTTCCTTGAATGCGGTGTCGATCGCGGGCGAGCACGACGTGTTGTTCAGTGCGCCGTTCGCCGCGCAGGCGCTCAGCAGCGGCGCGAGCGGCTCCAGATAGTTCGCGGCGACCGGCGGCGCGGCGAGCACGACGCCCTGCGCGGTCTTGTTGTTCAGCACGATGGTCGTGGTCGGCGCCGCGTTCGACGCCAGCGCGCGACCGCCGTTGGCTCCCGTGACGAGCGACACCGAGTCGATCACCGCATCGGCGCCCGTGTGATTCGGCGTGAACGCGGTGCCGATCGAATCGAAGCCGGCCGTCTGGAGCCCATTCTGCTTGAGCAGGTTCGTGAGGATCGTGTCGAGCGTGATTGTCGCGAGCTGGACCGATTGCAGCGTGAGCTTCGCGAGCGTGCTGTTCGAAGCCAGCTCGATCGGATTGCCAGAAGCGGTCAGCATCGCGGCGAGCGCGGTGGTGAGCGTGGTCACGTTGGCGACGGCCGGCGCGGTGCCGGTGGGCAGCCTCGCGACCACGGACGACAGCGGTGCGGAAAGGCCGCCGGCGTCGGTCGCGATGATGAAGAACGGCAAGGTCATGCCCTTCACCGGGATGCTGTACGCGCCCTGCGCATTGGTTGTCGCGGTGGCTTGCGCGCCGGTCGCGTCGATCAGCGTGACGTTCGCGCCGACCAGCGCGCTGCCGGCCGCGACGGTGCCGCTCACCGACGTCGTGGTCGCCGGCGCCGTGCCCGACGAGCCCGTGCCGGAATCGCCGCCGTTGCCGCATCCGCCGAGTGGTAAAAAGACGCAGGCGACGGCGGCTGCGATGCCGGTGCGCACGATCGATCGATGCATGAATTTCCCCGTTGCTCGAATTATTTGAATGGCACCTTCGCGGACCGGCTGCGACGGCTGTTTGAGCGCGGATGTGAAGGGATTCCGGAGAATACTGGAAAGCGGCATCGACGTGTCGCGGGCGGCCGGTTGATTCGAGTGACGCGGCTTGTTACGAGTGTCCGTAGCGGGGCGCCCGGGCGCGTTTGCCGCTGCGATTGCCGCTTGCTAGACTGGCTGCGCCTGCTTGCCGCCTACCTGCCGCCGAGGCCACGCGTGGCGGTCGTCGTTGCCATACCGACTCGCGTACACCACCGAGCCCAATCGGAGACATCATGTCCTACATGCTGCTGATCGTCGAACCCACGGACCAACGCGAGGAGCGCGGCGAAGCCGCGGGCCGCGATCTCTACGACCAGATGGTGCGTTTCGCCGAGGTCCTGAAGACGCGCGGCAAGCTGGTCGCGGTCGAGTCGCTGACGTCGCAGAAGGACGCCATCCGCGTGCAGGTCCGCAATGGCCAGTCGAAGCTCGTCGACGGGCCGTTCGCCGAAGCGAAGGAGATGATCGGCGGGTTCTTTCTGTTGAACTGCGACAGCCGCGAAGAGGCTGTGGCGATCGCGCAGTCCTGCCCGGCGGCGGCCTGGTGCACGGTCGAGGTGCGCAAGCTCGGGCCGTGCTTCATCTAGCCACGCGCCAAACCAGCGCGCATCCGCTTCGGTGTTTTCCCTGGGATGCCGGAGCCGCCGCGCGTGTCGATCCGACCGTGCATCGCGCGTCGTGTGAGTGAGGGGCGAGCGGTCGTGGCGCCGCTACGCGATTCCGACGAATCCACTCACAACGAACCACTAACAACAAGGAGCAACGACATGCGATTCATGATCATCGTCAAAGCCACGGCCGCGAGCGAAGCCGGCGAGATGCCCGAACCGTCGCTGATCGCCGCGATGGGCGCATACCACGAAGAGCTCGCGAAGGCCGGCGTGCTGCTCGACGCGACGGGTCTGCAGCCGAGCTCGAAAGGCTGGCGCGTGCGCTATAGCGGCGGCGAACGGGCCGTCATCGACGGGCCGTTCGCGGAGAGCAAGGAGCTGATCGCTGGCTACACGCTGATCCAGGTGCGCTCGCGCGACGAAGCGATGGAGTGGGCGCGGCGCTTCCCGGCGCCGTTCGGTGAGCACGCCGATGGCGAAATCGAGGTGCGGCAGCTGTTCGAAATCGACGACTTCGAGCCGGGGCCGGAAGTCGAGCGCTTTGGCAAGCTCGAAGCAGATCGCCGTTGATTTCATGGCCCACGTCTCGGAACTCGCGTACATGTCCCTGAACCCGCAACCGTCTGCAGCAGGTGAAGGCTAACGTCGTGACGATACAGGCCACCCATCGTGCGATCGACGCTGTCTGGCGGATCGAATCCGCGAAGGTCATCGCTCACGTCGCGCGGATCGTGCGCGACGTCGGGCTCGCCGAGGAACTCGCGCAGGACGCGCTGGTGGCCGCGCTCGAGCATTGGCCGGAGGCGGGCGTGCCCGACAACCCCGGAGCCTGGCTGATGACGACCGCGAAAAACCGCGCGCTCGATCGCCTGCGCCAGGAAGCGCTGCATGCGCGCAAGCGCGAGGAGCTCGGCCACGATCTCGACGCGATCGAAGCGCACGTGGTGCCCGATTTCGTCGATGCGCTCGATGCCGCGCGCGCCGATGACATCGGTGACGATCTGCTGCGTCTGATCTTCACCGCCTGTCATCTGGTGCTGTCGACCGATGCGCGCGTCGCGCTGACGCTGCGCCTGCTCGGCGGCCTCACCACCGACGAAATCGCGCGCGCGTTTCTGGTGCCGGAGCCGACCATCGCGCAGCGGATCGTGCGCGCGAAGCGCACGCTGTCGGCGGCGCGCGTGCCGTTCGAGGTGCCGCAGGCGGACGCGCGTGCGGCGAGGCTCGCGTCGGTGCTGCAAGTGATCTATCTGATTTTCAACGAAGGTTATTCGGCGACCGCCGGCGACGACTGGATGCGCCCTACGCTATGCGAGGAGGCGCTGCGACTCGGACGCGTGTTGAGCGGTCTCGTGTCCGACGACAGTGAGGTTCACGGCCTGGTCGCGCTGATGGAAATTCAGGCGTCGCGCACGCACGCGCGCACCGATGCGCAGGGGCGCCCGGTGCTGTTGCTCGATCAGGATCGCAGTCGCTGGGACCCGCTGCTGATTCGCCGCGGTCTCGCTGCGTTGAATAACGCGCATGCGCTCGGCGGCGCAAGCGGGCCGTATGCGTTGCAGGCGGCGCTGGCCGCGTGTCATGCGCGGGCACGCCGCGCCGAGGAAACCGACTGGGCGCGGATCGTCGCGCTTTACGACGCGTTGGCGCAGGTCGCGCCGTCGCCGGTGGTCGAGTTGAATCGCGCGGTCGCGATTGGGATGGCGTTCGGACCGGCGGCCGGACTCGAGATCGTCGATGCGCTCGCCGCCGAGTCGGCGCTCGCGAATTATCACTGGCTGCCGAGCGTGCGCGGCGATCTGCTGGTCAAGCTTGGACGCGGCGATGAAGCGCGCGCGGAGTTCGAGCGCGCCGCGGCGATGACGCGCAATACGCGCGAGCGCGAGTTGTTGCTGGAGCGTGCGCGCGGGCTTGCGCATTGAGGCCGGCACGTTGATGCTGGCACGTTGGTGCTCGCGCGCACATCAGCGCCGCCTCCGCGCTCATAGCCCGAAAAACGCCGCGCCCGCAGTCAACACGCCCGCGCCCGCGACGAGGTACGACACATTGCGCAGCCAGTTCTTGCGCGTGAGCAGCGTGATCGCGCACAGCGCAATCGCGACCTGAATCAACAGCGTCGCCTGGGCCCAGCGATGATGGCCGTGCAGCAGCCCTTCGCTGCGCGTGTCGGCGGCGACCACCTGTTTTTCGATCGCTTCGGCGTTCGCGCGGATCGGCTCCTTCTGCTGCTTGTATTTGTCGGCGTCGGCGAGGAATTTGGCGTGCGCGTCGCTATTGGGCGCCGACAGCGCCGCGCCGAGTTCGGCGAGGTTTTCCTTCTCGCCCTTCGCCTGATAGTAGTTCCACTGGTTCGACGCTTCGGTCTTCTTGATCGCGGCTTCGTTCTTGTAGAACAGCGCGAGGTTTTCGGCGTTGCCGCTTTGGTACGCGCACAGCGCGCCGATCGTCGCGAGGATCGCGGTCATTACGGCCATGCGGCTCGCGAACGGATCGGCGTCGTGATGCGCGGCGTGGCCGGCGTGTTCGACGGCATGGTCGTGCGGACCGTGTACTTCATATTCTTCAGACATCGGATTCTCCGGGGCAATGCTTTCGTCGTCATAGCCGGGCGGCGCGGCCCCCGGCGGCCTCAATCTTAGCGTGTTGCGTGGGGCCGGAGACCGCGCCTTCAATGCGGTGTGACAGAGGGACGGTTATTGCATGCGAATCACAATGCGTCCGCGTGTGCCGGCGGCGACCGCTTCGTAGGCTTCGCGCGCGCGGGCGAGCGGAAATTCCTGCGCGATCGCCGGGCCGCTCAGCTTGCCGTTGTCGAAGCCCTCGACGAGCGCCGTCATCAACGGCGCCGATTGCGCGACGCCGAGCTTGGCACTGTCGACGCCGAGCAATTGCGTCTCATTGTGATAGAAATCGATCAGATCGAACTCGACGCGGCGCTTGCCGGTCCCGCTGATTTCGAGCACGCGTCCGCGCCGCCTCGCGAGACTCAGCGCGGTCTCGAACGCGACGCCGCCGACCGTGTCGTAGACGACTTCGGCACCCGCGCCGCCGGTCAGCTCGCGCACCCGTTCGGCCGCGTGTTCGTCGAACGGCACGTAGGCGTCGATCAGGCGCCCAGCGGGCGAGGCCGGATCGAGCGGCCGGCGGTCGACGGCGATCACCCGCGCGCCCCGTGCTTTCGCGATCTGCACGACCGCGCCGCCGACACCGCCGCCCGCGCCAAGCACGGCAATGGTCTCACCGGCCTGCAAGCTGGCATATTCGACGGCGCCGAGCCACGCGACCACGAAGTTCACGCCGATCGCCGCCGCCTCGGCGTGGTTCAGCGCGACCGGCTTGCGTGCCAGCGCGGCGACCGGAATGCTGAGGTACTCGGCGTGCGTGCCGTCGCGCGTGAAGCCGATGTCGCCGCCGGTGCCCCACACCTCGGCGTCGAGCCATGCGGCCGGCCCGTCCACCACTACGCCGCTGAAGTCGCGCCCCGGCGTGCGTGGCAGCACCGTGTGCTCGAAATGGCCAGACACGTTTTTCACGTCGCTCGGATTGACCGAGGCCGCCATGACCCGCACGACCGCATGGTCCGCATCGGCTCGAGGCGTCGGCAGATCGACGTATTCAAGCACGTCGGGGCTGCCAAAGGATTTGAACTGGATCGCTTTCATCGTGCCTGGCTCCTGTTGATCGTGCGCCGCGTTGCGCGGCGAATGCACCGTAGTCTAAAGGATGCGCGTAACGGCATCAGGACAACGGCTTTCGAATTGCGGACAACGTGCGCGCCGAATGCGCGAACCCACAGCCGCTAGCCCGCCCGACCCGCGTCGCCGGCTTTCGGCGACTGAGCATGCCGCTGATGATCGGTGGCCAGAAACATGTACATCGCCGGCACGACGAACAACGTGAACAGCGTGCCGATCGACATCCCCGTGAAGATCACGAGCCCCATCGCGTTGCGGCCCGCCGCGCCCGCGCCCGACGCGATCACGAGCGGCACCACGCCGAGCACCATCGCCGCGGTCGTCATCAGGATCGGGCGCAGCCGCACGCCCGCCGCTTCCTCGACCGCTTCACGCTTCGCGCGGCCGGCGCGCTGCAGTTCGTTGGCGAACTGCACGATCAGGATGCCGTGCTTGCTGACGAGCCCCATCAGCGTGACGAGGCCGACCTGGGTGTAGATGTTGAGCGTCGTCAGACCGACGTTGATGAAGATCAGCGCGCCGAACAGCGCCATCGGCACCGAGATCAGGATCACAATCGGATCGCGGAAGCTCTCGAATTGCGCCGCAAGCGCGAGGAACACGATGATCGTCGCGAGCAGCAGCGTGATGACGAAGCCGCCCGACTCCTGCACGAACTGGCGCGACTCTCCCGAGTAATCGGCCGAATAGCCGGCCTGCGCGACCTGCGCGGTCGCCTTGCGCAGAAAGTCGAGCACCTGGCCTTGCGACACGCCCGGCACGATCACGCCGGAGATCGTCGCCGAGTTCAACTGCTGGAAGTGGTTGATCGATTCGGGCACCACGCTATGCTGCAGATGCGCGACCGTCGACGCCGGAATCACACTGCCGTCCGGCGTGCGCAGATAGTAGTCGAGCACCTGCTGCGGATTGAGCCGGTCGGTCTGCAACACCTGCGGGATCACCTTGTACGAGCGTCCCGCAATCGAGAAATAGTTGACGTAGCCGCCGCCCAGCGCCGACCCGAGCGCCTGTCCGACGTCGCTCTGCGACAGCCCGAGTGAGGCCACCTTGTCGCGATCGACGACGAGCTTCGCTTCCGGCTTATCGATTTTCAGGTCGGTATCGACGAAGAAGAACATGCCGCTCTCGCGCGCTTTTTCGAGCACCGCTTGCGACACCTCGTTAAGGTTTTCGAACGGCTCGGTCGTGCTGATCACGAACTGCACCGGCAAGCCCTGGGAGCCCGGCAGCGGCGGAAACTGGAACGCGGCGACGCGCGCCCCCGCGATCTGGTTCCACTTCTGCTGCAACTCCTGCTGTAGAACGGTCGCGTTCTTGCCGCGCTTATCCCAGGTCTTGAACAGCACGCCGCCGATACCATGGTTGATGGTCGGTGAGCCCGTGAGCTGGAACATCTGCGAGTATTCGGGCAGCCCCTTCGACGCATCGAACACCTGGTCCGCGTAGGTCTGCATCTGTTGGATCGTCGCGTTCGGCGGCCCGATGATCTGCGAGAGCACGATGCCCTGGTCTTCCTGCGGCGCGAGTTCCGACTTCGAGGTCATGAACAGATACACCGTGCCGCACAGCAGCAGCGCGCCCATGATCACGAACACGGGCCAGGTGTCGAGCGTCGCATGCAACAGGCGGCCGTAGCCGCGATGCACACGCTCGAACTGGCGGTCGACGAAACGCGCGAAGCGCCCCGCGTCCTGCTCGGCGCGGAAAAAGCGCGAGCACATCATCGGCGACAACGTGAGTGCGATCACGCCCGATACCGTCACCGCCCCCGCGAGCGTGAACGCGAACTCGGTGAAGAGCGCGCCCGTCAGCCCGCCCTGGAAGCCGATCGGCGCATACACGGCGATCAACACGACGGTCATCGCGACGATCGGGCCGCCCAGTTCGCGCGCGGCGATCAGCGCGGCGTCGAACGGCGTCTTGCCTTCGTGCTTCATGTGCCGATCGACGTTCTCGACGACGATGATCGCGTCGTCGACGACGAGCCCGATCGCGAGCACCAGCGCGAGCAGCGTGAGCAGATTGATCGAATAGCCGAGCACCTGCATCACGAAGAACGTGCCGATCAGCGACAGCGGCATCGCGATCAGCGGCACGATCACCGCGCGGAAGCTGCCTAGAAACAGGAAGATCACGACGGTCACGATCACGAGCGCTTCGACGAGCGTCTTGATCACTTCCGCGATCGCGGTGTTGACGAAGTCGGTCGCGTCATAAACGATGTCGCCCGTCATGCCGGTCGGAAACTGCTTCTGCAGATCGGGGAACACGGCTTTCACGCGCTTGGCCACATCGAGAATGTTCGCGTCCGGCGCGACCTTGATGCCAATGAACACCGACCGCTTGCCGCTGAACGCGACGTTGAAGTCGTAGCTGTCGGCGCCGAGCACGACGTTCGCGACGTCCTCGAGACGCACGATCGAGCCGTTCTTCTGCTTGACGACGAGCTGCTTGAAGTCGTCGACGGTATGCAGGTCCGTGCCCGCTTCCAGGTCGACGCTGACCATCTGCCCCTTCGTCGTGCCGAGCGTGGCGAGATAGTTGTTGTTGCCGAGCGCGGTGTACACATCGCTCGCGCTTACGCCGTGCGCGGCGAGCCGCGCGGAATCGAGCCACGCGCGCATCGCGAACTGCCGGCCGCCGAGCACTTCGGCGGTCTGCACGCCCTGGATCGAATCGAGCTTCGGCTTGACCACGCGCAGCAGGTAGTCCGTGACGTTGTTGCTCGGCAGCACGTTGCTGTAGAAGCCCATGTACATCGCGTCGGTGGTCTGCCCGGTCTGCACCGTCAGCACCGGCTGCTGCGCCTGCGGCGGCAACTGGTTGCGCACCGAGCCGATCTGCGTGTTGATCTCGGTGAGCGCGCGGTTCGCATCGTAGTTCAGACGCAGCGTCGCGGTGATCGTCGACACGCCCGTGATGCTCGTCGACGACAGGTAGTCGATGCCCTGCGCCTGCGCGATCGCCGCTTCGAGCGGCTGCGTGATGAAGCCGGCGATGGTGTCCGAGTTCGCGCCATAGTAGGCCGTCATGATCGTGACGACCGCGTTCTGGGTCTGCGGATACTGGCTGACCTTCAGCACCGCGAGCGCGCGCAGCCCGAGCACGAGGATCAGCAGGCTCACGACCGAAGCCAGTACCGGCCGGCGGATGAAGGTGTCCGTGAACATGATCGGGCGGCCTCGCTTATTGTTCCTGCGGCGTCGGATTCGGACTGTCCGACGGCTGAACCCGGTTGTCGATGATCAGCGGCGTGCCGTTCTTCAGCTTGATCTGGCCGCTCGTCACGACCCGCGTGCCGTCGTCGATGCCCTTCAGAATCGCCACCTGGTCGCCGCGCGTCGGCCCCGGTGTCACGAACACCTGCTGCGCGACGGGCAGCGTCTTGCCTTGCGCGTTGGGCTGCGTGCCGGGCTTCACGACGAACACGGTCGCCCCATACGGGTTGTAGGTGATCGCCGTTTGCGGCAGGGTCAGGTAGCGCTGTTCGGCGCCCGAGTCGATCCTGACGTTCGCATACATGCCGGGCAGCAGCTTGCGCTCGCGATTGTCGACGCTCGCTTCGATCTGTACGTTGCGCGTCGCGCTATCGACTTTCGGACTCATCGACTGGATCTTGCCGGTGAAGGTTTTCCCGCTGTACGCGTTGGTATCGACGATAACGGTCGCGCCGATCGCGAGTTGGCCGAGCTGCTGTTGCGGCACCGAGAAGTCGGCGTAGATCGGATCGATCGCTTGCAGCGTGACGATCGCATCGCCGGGATTCAGGTATTGCCCCGGATTGATCGTCGTGATGCCGAGGCGCCCCGCGAACGGCGCGCGAATCGTCTTCTTGTCGACGAGCGCCTGCTGTTGCGCGACCTGCGCCTTCTTGCCCTTGAGGTCGGCCGCGTCGGCGTCGAGCTGCGCCTTCGCGATCGCCTTGATGTCGTACTGCGCACGGTCGCGCTCGTAGACCGTCTGCGCGAGTTGGGCCGCGGCCTGCAAAGACTGCAGCAGCGCGACGTCGCTGTCGTCGTTGAGTCGCACGAGGATCTGTCCGGCTTTCGCTTCCTGCCCCGACACGAACGCCACCCCGCGCACGAGACCGGCGACTTCGGTCGTCACGTCGACGCCGCGCACCGCGCGCAGGCTGCCGACCGCCGCGAGCTGCGGCTGCCACGACTGATAGTGGACCACCACCGCGGAGACCGTGGCGGGCGGCGTGGTGTTGGCCGCCATGAACTTCGCGAACATGTGCGCGCGGAACAGGTTGAAGCCGATCAGCGCGGCGAGCAGCAGGCCGACGCAGATCAACATGATCACCATCCGCTTCGTCATCCGTTTTCTTTCGGCCATCGTGATGTCCTTGCTCGGCTTGGGGCGAGCTGGGTTGGGTCAGGGCACGGTCAGTGTGGCGTTGCGGCGGTTGCTGTTGCTGCGGGTGACGACGAGTCCGACGCGGCGGCATTCCACCAGCCGCCGCCGAGCGCCTGGAACAGCGCCGCTGTATCGGCGTAACGCGCTGCCTGCGCCTGCGTGAGACTCACGACCGTTTGCTGATACTGGCGTTGCGCGTCCAGCAGCGCGAGGTAGCTCACGCCGCCGACGCGATACTGCCCGCGCGTCAGTTCGAGCGAATCGCTCGCGGCGCGCGACGCGTCAGTCTGCGCCTTGAGACCGGTCGCGTCGTGTTCGAGCGCGCGCAGCGTGTCCGCGACGTTCTGGAACGCAAGCAGCACCGTCTCGCGATATTGCGCGCCGGCCTGCTCGTAGGCGGCTTCGGCCGCGCGCTTCTGCGCGCTCAGCTGGCCACCGTGAAAGACGGGTTGCAGCAGGCCCGCGCCGATGCTCCAGATCGTGCTGCCGGCCCTGAGAACCTGTGCCGGCGTCAACGCCTCGGCGCCGTAGCTCGCGGAGAGCGTGATCTGCGGATACATCGCCGCGGTCGCGACGCCGACCTGCGCGCTCGCCTGATGCAGCGTGGCGTCGGCGGCGAGGATGTCGGGGCGCTGGCGCACCAGCGACGACGGCAGGCTCACGGGCAGCGTGTCGGGCAGCGAGAACATGTCGAGCGTGAAGTCGGGCACCGAGCTATCGCCTGGCAGTTTGCCGGCGAGTACCGCGATCTGATGGCGCGCCTGATCGAGTTGCTGATAGAGCGGCGGCAGCGTCGCGCGGGTCTGCGCGAGCAGCGTTTCCTGCGCGAGCACGGCCGCGCGGCTCACGCCGCCAAGTGCGAGCTGCTGGTTCAGCACGTTCAGTTGCTGTTCTTCCTCGGTGGCGATCCGCTCGGTCGCGTCGATCTGCGCGCGCACCGACGCTTGCTTGACGGCCGCCGTTACGAGGTTGGCCGATATCGCGAGATAGGCGGCTTGCAACTGGAAACGCTGATAGTCGATCTGCGCATGCAGCGCTTCGAGTTCGCGCCGCGCGCCGCCGAACACGTCGAGCTTGTACGAGACGTTGACCGACGCGTTGTAGAGATTGAATTCCTCGACGAGGCCGGGCTGGCCGAACGCGATGCCGTTGATTTTTTCGCGGGTGGCGCCAAGTTGCGCGTCGACGCTCGGCAGCAAGGTGCCGCCGGCTTGCGCCAGGAAATTCTCGCGGGCTTGTCGCAACGCGGCCTCTGCCGCGGCCATGTTCGGACTGTTGGCGATGGCCTCGCGGATCAGCGCGTCGAGTGGCTCGCAATGAAACAGCGTCCACCATGCGGCGGGAATATCCTCGGCCGGCGCGAAGCGCTGGGGCAGGCCGGCGGGGCCCGGCGCGGACGCGGTCTGGTCGGGCAGCGGCGTGGCGGTGAAGGTGTTGGTGGCCGGCGCGAGTGGCGAGTGGTAGTCGGGGCCGACCATGCAGCCGGCCAGTGCGGCGCAGGCGCACAGCGCAACGTAGATGCGCCGCCGGACAATACGCTGACTCACGTCGATCATCGATCTACCTTGTCTCGCCAGTGGCGGGTGGACCGGACGAAGATGTTCAGGTCACCCGAACGTTCCTGGAGTTGCCTTGCCGTCGCTGGAATTTACCATGCACGGCGCGAACCGCGCTTGGGCGTCGGCTTCGCTGGCTCGCGAAGGCGGATACGAGATCACGTAGGAGGGCACGCTGTCCAGTTCGCCGATGAATCCGCGGATCGCGGTGACGAGCGCCGACGGCGCCTCGAGCGGAGACAGGTGACCCATGCCGGGCAGAATCTGCAGGTGCGCGCCGGCGGGATTTCATCGGCGGCGCGCTGATTCGATCGTCTGGTTTTACCGGGCCTCGTCCGCCCCTCGCCGCTGCGCGATCAGATCGGCGAGCCGCTCGACCTGCTGCCCTTGCGCATCGAAGTTGTCCGCGTCGAGCCAGCGTTGATAGCACGAGCGCAACGCCGGCCACTCGCTGTCGATGATCGAAAACCACGCTGTGTCGCGATTGCGCTCGCGGTAGACGATCGCCTGCCGGAAGATTCCCTCGAACGTGAATCCATAGCGCAGCGCGGCCTTGCGCGACGGCTCGTTCAGCGAATCGCATTTCCACTCGAAACGCCGGTAGCCGAGCTTGTCGAACACTTCGCCGAGCAGCACGAACATCGCTTCGGTCGCGATGCGCGTGCGCTTGAGCCGCGGCGAATACACAACGTGGCCGACTTCGATCACGCCGTTGGCGGGATCGATTCGCATCAGAGCGAGCGTGCCGACTGGCTTGCCGGTCGCGAGGTCGATCACCGCGTAGTGCAGCGGATCTTTCGATGCCGCCATCCGCGTCAGATGCTCGCGATAGGCCGCGAGGCTGTCGAACGGGCCGACCGCGAGATAGGTCCAGTCGCGCCCGTCGGTGGCCGAGCGGTACGCATCGAACAGGTCGGCCGCGTGGCGCTCGACGTCGACGGGTTCGAGCCGGCAATAACGGCCGGTCAGCGGTTCGCGGCCCGGCGGCTGCGCGCCGTGCCAGCCGGGCACGGGCACGCCGATCGGCTGGCCGTAGACGTTACGTGTGGGTTCCATGTCTGTTCTCCTGTCGATGCAGGAACGATACGGCAAACGTGGTATGTTCAAAAGATCCACGACACCATCATTCGATAGGTCCAGCCACCACCATGATCGAAATCATCGGACCGCTCGTCCACGCGGACGACGCCGTCGCCGCGCGGCCCGCGCCGCTGCAAAAGCAACTGATCGACCGTCTGCAGCAGGCGATCCTCGCGGGTCGTCTGCCGGCCGGGTCGCTGCTGCCGTCGTCGCGACTGCTGGCCGCCGAGATGGGCGTGTCGCGCAACACGGTCGTGATCGCCTACGAGCATCTCGCCGCCGTCGGCTATGTGATCGCCGATCGCCAGGGTACGCGTGTGAGCCCGCTGTCGAGCCCCGCCGCGCGTGGCGAGCGGGCGGCGGCGTCGAGCGCGCCGGAGGTCGTGTACGCGGCGCGCGTCGAGCAGTTCGCGGCGTCGCACCATCACGCCGACAACGCCTACGCGCTGACACCCGGCACGCCCGCGCTCGACCGTTTCCCGCTTGCCGCATGGCGGCGCGCGCTCGAACGGGCGATGGAGCGCGCATTGCCGCGCGCGCTCGGCTACGGCACGCCGGCCGGCGAGCCCTCGTTGCGCGACGCGATCGCCGCGCATCTGCGGATGGCGCGCGGCGTGCGCTGCGATGGCTCGCAGGTCGTGATCACCGAGGGCGCGCAGGAGGCGCTGAATCTGTGCGTGCGACTGCTGACCGATCCCGGGCATACCGGATGGATCGAGGACCCCGGCTATCGCGGCGCGAAGGCCGCCTTCACCGCGGGTGACTTGCGCATACTGCCGATTCCCGTCGACGCCGAAGGCATGGCCGTGCCGGCCGACGCGTGGCGCACGCATCCGCCGAAGCTGATCTACACGTCTCCCGCGCATCAGTATCCGACGGGCGCGGTGCTTTCTGTGGCGCGGCGGCTTGCGCTGATCGCGCAGGCGCGCCGCTGCGGCGCGTGGCTGATCGAGGACGATTACGACGGCGAAGTGCGCCATACCGGCGAGCCGATCGCGAGCATGCAGGGCCTCGTCGACGAGGCGCCCGTGCTGTACGTCGGCTCGTTCAGCAAGACGATGTTTCCGGCGTTGCGCATCGGCTTCGTCGTGCTGCCTCGCGCGATCGCCGCGCGCGCCGCTGTTGCCCTGCGAGAGATGCTGCGCGGTGGACATCGGCTGGAGCAACTGGCGCTAGCGCATTTCATCGAAAGTGGCGAGTTCGGGCGGCATCTCGGGCGGATGCGGCGGCTGTACCGCGAGCGCCAGCAGGCGCTGCGCGACGCGCTGGCCGAGCATTTTCCGGCGGCGACGATTCTCGGCGGCGATTGCGGCATGCATCTGACGCTGCGGCTGCCCGCGTCGCTCGACGATCGCGCGCTCGCGGCGCGGGCGCAGGCGCGGGAGCTCAGCCCGCGCGCGCTGTCGGGGTTCGCGATCGAGGTGTCGGAGGAGACCAACGGGCTCGTGATCGGGTATGGCAATACGGAGGCGGAGCGGTTGGAGCCTGCGGTAAGCGTGCTGGCGGAGTTGGCGCGGCAGATGGACGGCGACGCGCGACCGGCTGCGAAGCGCGCGGCAAAACCCCTCGGAAAATCCGCCGGGAAACCCGCCCCGCGACCCCGCAAAA